>CAZTBW010000001.1:0-417548 GCA_964612555.1 uncultured Bdellovibrionales bacterium
GTCTCATTATAGCCACTTTAGACCTATATCTCGGTCTTAGCTACTTCAGCCCCAAAAAGAAATAACCTTAACGGACAAAAGCAGCGCTTTTGCTTCCTCCAGCCCACATAAGGCTAAACGGAGCAAAAGACATACTGAAGTAATATCAACCCTTAAATTTTTAAAACTCAGTCTTAGGTGCTGTCCTTCTTTATTAAGAAAAACAATACGTCTTCCAGTTTGCTGTAGTGATAAAGAGAAAAATCTTAAACTAGCTAGTTTACTTATTTATGATGAATATTATCATGGTGTGCTTAAAAAAACACTGCTTGGCTAAAAAAACAATGGGAAGTTTCCTATTAAGGTAATTTTACCAAATAGATTAGATTGTTAGCATTTATATTAAAAATCAAGCACTTAATCTAATAAAGAAAAACTGATTTTCTTCTTTACCTGTATTTTCTATCTGATGTTCATGATTTGCAGGGATATAGATAACATCATTTGGCTGGTAGCTCATTTCCGCTCCGTTTTGAAATCTGATAACTCCTTCACCTTGTATGACAAGAAAGAACTCATCTATTCCATCGTGACTGTGCCAGTCAAAGATTCCTCCCGGAGCCAGGAAACCTTTTGTCATTGCCTGAAAATAAGGTGAAACTTCATCTGATTCGGAGAGTATCAACTGACGAGCACCACTACCTCCATGGGCTTCTTCTTTTGGGATATCTTCCAGGGTTTTCTTGAACGGTTTTCGCATCTTTAAGACTTACTTTTAAAGTTAACACGTGCACGATGAAATTATTGTAATGTAAATTATTATATCACTTTCCTTCCCAAAGTAAAAAAACTAGTTTTATCAAAATTATCATTTTGTTCTTCTATTACGAAGCCGTATCTTTTTAATTCGGAAGCAAATTCCTCACGTGAAAAAGCTCTATGATTCATTGAATCTTTGAAATTAAAATTGACTCCCTCCATATGACCGCTGTAATCAGCGTCCCACTGTATGATTCGGGGAGAATCGCTTAATTTAATTGTCGTTGAATCTCGTGTTATTTTACAAGTTGAATCTTCGCACTCAATGCGTCCATTGAAATAATCAGTGGTTTGTATTCGACTATCTTCATAATTGTCTGCGAATATAGATCCATGTACTTTAAGAGAATTTTTGCAGCTTACTATTGCTTTTCGTAGATCGTCGTTTGAAATCATATGGGTAAAAACCCTTCCTATCACAAAGACAATATCAAATTGATCACTAAATGGAAGTTCTCTTAAGTCTGATTTAAAGACAGAAACTCCAGGCAGTTTTTCTTTACCAATTTCTATCATTTCATCTGTGTAATCTACCAGAGTGATAATAACCCCTCGTTCTTTTAGAGCCTTGGCAATATCGAACATTCCTCCAACAAACAGGGCATGTTGACCTGATACTGCTCGACTATTTTTGAAAACAAAATCAGCTGTTTCTTTTGGATTAAGTGTCAGTGAGTAGAATTTAGCACAGACATGTGCGTGGTTAGTATATGTACTTGTCATACTTTAAATGGGTATAATGGTAAAAACTTGCGAGTGCTAAGACTTCGCAAGATTGATTTATTATGTTTCCTCAAATCTAAGCCCTTCAATATTTTTCTTTACACCACTTGGGTGCCAATTTTTTGCATTAAATGCTATCATAACGCCGCTTTCTCGGAGCGTCATTAACATTGCACATGCATATCCCAGATTAAATGGAGCATCAGAGTTCTCTTCTCCAAGTGGTATCATCGATCCAACCAAAATAACTAATTTTCCTTGAGCCGGATCTATATGTTTTTCGAGATACTGTGCAGTTTCAACAATTGTAAAAGTACCATGCGTTACAAGAAATCTTTGATAGGGGCTTTCGCTAATAGTTTGCGACAATAAGGCACGATCTTTATCTGTAACTTCTCGAGAGTCTTTCATGAAAAGCATTTCGCGAGTTAACCCGAAATACGGTTTTACATAATTTTTAAGATACGTTTCGACATTACTGGTATTATTTCGAGTTCCTGTGTCTAGATCTATATTATCAATTGTACCTCCGCATATAAGTAAATGAATATTAGTTGCATCGCTGGCAGGAAGTAGCATATGGCTTTGATTTAAATCCAGATTGATAAATACCTTTTAATATCTGACGAAGTAGAAATATAACTCTTAGGGATAAGGCGATTATATCATTTTCAAATCTTCTAACAACCCCCCACTCATAGTCACAGCTTCTTGTATGCAGGTTTGTTATACTGTATTTCGTGAAGGAATTGCAATCACTTTGGGAACGTGTCCCGTTAGCTCAAAAAACTTTGCTAAGGCGTCTCTGGGGATTATCAAAGTACTAGTATTTATAAGCGGGTGACATAAAAGAGCTTTCGCCTCCCAAAGGTCTTGGTCGATTAAAACTTCAACTTCTTTTGAAGTATCATTGATTACACCAAGTAATGTCACAGATCCCGGATCAAGAGATAGATATTTTTTAAGTCTCTCAGGCGAGGCAAAGCTAAGCCCATTGACCCCGATAACCATTGAAAGTATTTTTAGATCGACATTTTTCTCCGCCGGAACAGAAAGTAAAAAATGCTTTCGCCCTTTTGCATCCCGAAGAAACAAATTCTTGGTTTCAGCTCCTGCAAGAGTGGGAACCAAGCGTTTCGCTTCTTCACATGTGAAAACAGGAGGATGATCAATTCGTTCATATAAAATCCCATTAGAATCAAGAAATTCAAAAATCATAGTAAATTTTCTACATCTTACTCTACATTCTCTCCTCAGAGCGTATACCAGTACCTGTTTTAAACCACTTAAATTATCTCCCTTATAACAGACCCTCTCCTCAGAGCCCACTCCAAATCCCTGCTTTAACCCCTTTAAACCATCCCCTTTATACTCCAGCCCTAAAAAACTCCCCTCTGAAGCGGGACAAGTCGATTCTTCGAGCGATAACGAGAAGTAAATAAGGAAAACGAGGAAAAACAGAGTATGAAGATGTCCCAACCCTTACGTATAGACTACCCAGCCGGCATGAGTTCCTTTATCACCAGAAGATTCAGGAACTCACAGCTCTGTTATGCAAATAACAAAAAACTGGAATATAGAGTTCTAGGTTCTCTGGGAAAATATCTCAAGAAATACAATGCCAATATCTACGCTTTCACCATATTCGGCAGCCACGATCACCCAATGATCGAATTCTCCCCAAAGACAAAATCAGCTTTCCTTAGAGACTTTGGAGCAAGAACGGCTGAAGCAGTAAAGAAGTTCGTCCCTGACTTTGGCACTGGTTCAGTGATGGAATCAAGACCAAGAGAACAGGCAATTACTGAGGACTCTGCAAGCCACCTTGATAGACTCATGTACACCGTCATGCAACCCATCCTTGCAGGACTCTGCAAGAACCTTTCAGACTATCCGGGATTTAACTCCTTTCAGTACATCCTTAGTGGAAAACCCCTCGAGGTGGAGTTCTTTAAGGGGAGCGAGTATAGCAGAGCCAGAAGGAGAGATCCTGATGCAGACCCAGCTGATTTCATAGAGAAATACCAGATTATATTCAAGAGATTACCTGGTTTTGAGCATATGAGTCAGGCTGAGTACCGTAAAATGCTTCTTGAAGAGTATGAGAGGAGGAGGGTGTTGGTGGTAGAGGAGTTTGAGAAGAATGGTCATGTGTGGGCTTCTCCTCAGAGTTTGAGGAGGACGAGGTCAACTGATGCAGCTAAAAACCCTAAAAGGAGCAGTAAGGGTTCTGCTATGCCTTTAGTCTTAAGTCTGTGTATGGAGAGGCGTAAGTTTTTTCTTGAATATTACTTTTCTACCCTGATAGCATTCAAGAGAGCTTCCTCAGCCTTTCTTTCTGGGGACAGGAGTGTGGTGTTTCCTGAGGGAACTTGTGCGCCTCCGGTGTTTTGTTAAGTTCAGCGTATAGTAAAATATCAACTATTTTTTGGCTCTTCTATCTAAGGGCTCCAGAGAGCTTTGTCTAAAGAGGGAGATTTTTTCTATTTTGGCTTCTTTATATAGAAATAAAGACCATCGCAGATAGCAATTGGAACAGAAAAACAGGATTAATGTTAGGTGATGGCAGATTAAATTTTTATGTTTTGCTATAGCCTCTGAGGCAAAATGAAGAATAAAGGAAGAGGGAAAAGGATAATTATATTTTTGAAATGATGATCATTATGGATCCGCTTAGGATTATTGTGGAAATTAGGAAACGTCTGAGCATTCCTTTTTCTTTGTAGAAATATCCTCCACCAAGAATTGACATGACAAGTCCGAGTTTGCCGATACCTACTACGTATTGTGGTTCCATGTATTGCATTGCTACGAGTTTTGCAGTCATAAAGAGTACTTCAAGGAGTCCTCTTGTGTGAAAAATGGTGCTGTTTGATTTAAACTGTGTGGCTTTGTTTTTTACAAATAATAATGTGGGTGAAAGAAATAGCATTGATAATACCGTCATGCTGAATCCTGAAAAGAGAGGACTTCCTTCCTGTACGGAGAGTCTGTCAAAACATGAGTTGAGACTAAAAAAGATTGAAGAGAGAATTGCAAACCCAACTCCCGCCCAGGGGATTCCCGCTTTTCGTTCCATCGGGTGATAGACAAAAGCAATCGTGCCTATACAAATCAGAATTACCCCAAAAAGACCAAGCCCCGAAATAGATTCACCAGTAATTAAAGGAGCGGTGAAGAGAAGAAACACAGGTGCTAAAGATAGAAAATTTGCAATAAATGAAATATCTCCCTTTGCAAGAGCATGCATCTTGAAAAATTCAGCAAAGGTATCTGTGATGGCTCTAAGGAGCACAAAAAGAAAAAATGATGAACTGAATTCAAAAACAGGAAATCCTGCTGCATATGCAATAGATAGAAACAGTATGTACCAGGGAATGGCATAGAGAAAAGAAGCAAAGGCAGAAACATTACCATGGACAAGCCCAGCAAGTTTTTTACTGAGCAGGTCTTTTGATGTTGCAAAAATAGTGCTGACAAGTGCAGAGATTATGCCAATCATAAGGTAAACCTACCGCATCTCTAAAAGACTATGAGCCAGAACCATTGCTCCTTTTTGCACTGCTTCGTTGGAAGTATATTCAAGGGGATTATGGCTGATTCCGTTTCTGCAAGGGATGAAAATCATGGCAGCGGGAATGTTTTTACCATTTGATTTTTTCTGTTTTGACACAATACCTGCATCATGCCCCCCACCACTTGCCAGTGAGATATAACTTAAATCCAAGTTCTCACATGATTCACCGAGTATCTTTTGAAGATTCGTATCAAGGCTTTCTACCGGTTCTCCAAATGAAAGTTGTGATATTTTCAGCTTTGTTTCAAACTCTTCTGCGGTATCTTTGATAATGGAAAGTGCAATTTCCTGATACTCGTTCAACTCTGATGTTTTGTTACTTCGGATATCAAGAAAGAAATAACAGAGTTCGCTGATTTTGGTTATTGAGGCGTCATATATTTCAGGTAGTTCTTTGTTTGTTACTTTATGGTTGTTTACGATACCAATGGTTTGTACCAGGTCGCTACCTGATAAGTTTTTCCTGGTTATTGCTTCGTTTAGTCGTGTTTGAATGTACGCAAAGGTGAGTACCGCATCTTTTCTAAATTCAATTCCCATTGGAGTGGCACCTGAATGAGCACTTTCTCCTCTGATGATTACTTTAAAACGCCTGCTTGCGCGAATTGAGGTGACAATTCCAATGTCAGTATTTCCGGATTCGAGCCGGGTAGCCTGTTCAATGTGAAGTTCAAAGTGAGCGATGATAGAGTCCAGCTTTTCCTGAGTGATTGTCGCTTTAGAATTACGTATTGGCTCGGGAGAATAACCTTGACTGATAATCGCCTCTTCAAGTGTTCTTCCTCCATAGGTCAAAGTAAGGATCTTTGGGTCTGAAATGCCAAATGCAGCAGAGCTTCCCATGTACACAGATCCAAAAGTCGCAGCCTCTTCTCCTCTCCATATAACAAGCTCAAGGTTTGCTTCAGGAGAACCAAGTTCTTCTTTTACTAACTTAATAGCTTCAAACCCTGCAACTATACCAGCACCCCCGTCAAAGAGTCCCCCCTTTGGAACGGTATCAAGATGTGAACCAATTTGAATTGTATTTTTACTTCTGCCATTAATGCGTAGAAACAGATTCCCCACAGCATCATATTCGCTTTCAAAGCCACTTTCTCTTCCGACTTTTGCAAAGTAAGCTAAGGCTTCAGACTCTTCATCAGACCAGGGCGCCCGGAAAAACCCGTCTTCCAGTCTCTGACCAAGATTTCCTATGTTCAGGAGTGCCTGAAAATGTTTCTGAATAGAATCAAGAGAGATATTTTTCATTTTTTTATTGTATGTATCATGGAGCTTAAATTCAAGGTTTTTAGTTTCTGATTTAATAATTAAGTATTTGTAATTATTGTTACAAGAGGTTTTAAATTTTACTTGTTTAGTGGGTAATGTTAGTCTTGGCATGGTTTTTGGCAAGTTTTTTGCACTTTTAAGGCTGAGATTGTCATCTTTAATCTGTAGGTGTCGATAAGATGTAATAGTAAAAAGATAAAGAAACAGTATGGCTTTAGAAATCAAGTTACAGCAAAAGCAGGTTCAGTCGCTGGTAATGACTCCTCAGTTGCAGCAGGCAATAAAATTGCTCCAGCTGGGTCATCAGGATTATGTTGAAGTCATCACAAATGAGCTCCTTGAAAACCCGACACTTGAAGAGGAGGGGGGAGAGGATAGGGCTGGAAAAAATTCCGAAGATACTACAGAGAACACCTACGCTGAGTCTGATCACAGCGAAATCTCTTTTCGTGATTCAGTAGAAGAAGATACCTCTCAGATAAGAAGAGAAAATAAGACTGAAGAATTTGAATTTAACGGTCTATATTATGAACAAGCCAGAAAAGGCAATGCTCCGGATGATGCAGTTTCGGCACTTGAAGGGAGTATCTCCGCTCCTCAAGGTTTGTCTTCTCACCTTTTGTGGCAGCTGCAAACTTATGATTTATCACAGGAGATGAGGAAGGTTGCGGTACATATCGTTTGCAATCTTGATAATAATGGTTTTTTAGCTATTGAGACTTCTGAAATCGCAGAAGAGTGTGAAGTAACTGAAGCACTTGTTGAAGAAGTTCTCGAAATAGTTCAACACCTCGATCCCGTTGGAGTTGCTTCACGCTCCCTCAGAGAGTGTCTTCTTGTTCAGCTCGATTATAATGGTCTTAAAGATACCCTCCTTTGGAAAATTGTTGATGTGCATCTTAAGGAAATTGAGCTAAGAAATTTTGATGTTATTTCAAAACAAACCGGGGCAAGTAAGGAAGAGGTTTTTGATGCAATCAGAGGCATTCAAAAGCTTGAACCAAGACCCGCACGATCTTTTGCTACTGAACCAGATCAATATATCACTCCTGATGTGTACATAAAAAAAGTCGGTAGAGATTATGTTATTTCTCTTAATGAGGCAGGTCTTCCTCGTTTGAAGATTAATCCCGCTTATCAGGAACTGCTTGAGAAAGGAAATGGGCTCCAGGGAGCTGAGAAAGAATATCTTATGGACAAAGTCCGCTCTGCCCAATGGTTGATCAAGAGTATTCTTCAAAGACAGCAGACCATTTACAAAGTCACAGAAAGTATAATGAATCACCAAAAAGATTTTCTTGAACAGGGTATTTCCGGACTTAAACCACTGGTTCTTAGAGAGATCGCGGCAGATGTAAAGCTTCATGAATCAACTATTAGCAGGGTAACTTCCAATAAATATGTTCACACCCCGCATGGTGTGTATGAACTGAAATTCTTTTTTAGCTCAGGACTCAGTTCAGGTGGTGGTGATGTTTCCTCAGAAGTTGTGAAGGAACGAATTCGGGATATTATTTCCAAAGAAGACCCTAAAAAACCTTTAAGTGATCAGCAACTGGTGAAGATTCTGCAAGCCGAAGGGCTTGAGATTGCTCGAAGAACCGTTGCAAAATATCGTGAGATGTGTGGGATTCTTTCTTCCAGCAGAAGGAAGAAGGTGTTCTAATTTAGCAGCAGGCGAGCGGAATATGTTTAGGGTTCTGCCTTTTGTCAAATGGCTCCCTCGGGCAGAATAATATCTGGTTTATATTGATCGTTGGTTTGCCCTCAGTCCGCTTGAGTTCGACAAAAGACAGAACCCTAAACATATTCTGAATATATGGATAAACCGAACATATTTTGAAGAAAGAGTAGGGTGTAGAGTGTGTAATTCCCTACAAAATTACCTTAATTTCTAAATGATTGATTGTCATTTCCTTGTTTTTCCTGTTTAATTCATCATTTGAATTGAAATAACCAGATTAAGTCTTATTTATACAGATGAAAAATATATCTATTCTTCTTGGTGCTTTGTGTTTGTTGTCTGCTTGCAGTGCTGGTCTTGAACAGCGGATGGATAGGGAGTTGCGAGAGATGCGTTCAATTCAGGCAGAACAGACTGCTGCCATTACAGAGATGCGTCATGATATTCGTGAACTCACAGGAAGGCTTGATGAAATTCAACATCAGACTAAAGGAAGGACTACCGCTCTTGAGAGTGCAATTGAACAGTTAGGCTCTCGGGTGCCGCCGCCGACCGGGGTGCCTGCTAAACTTCTTGCGCTTGATGAACAGCGAATCGCCCCTATTCAGGGAGGAGCTGCTGATACCTATAGAGAAGCACTGAGGAATTTGCGGACTGGAGAGTTCGAACAGGCGCATGGCGCTTTTACTGCTTTTGCAAATCAAAATCCTGGAACAGCATTCACTGATAATGCTTTTTTCTGGAGTGGAATATGCAGTATGAAACTTAATCGCTATGAACGTGCCATAGGCGAATTTTCTGATGTATTTGAAAAATATCCGGCTGAAGATATGGTCGCCCCGGCGCTGTATCATATGGCAGATGCGCTCTTCCATCTTGGTCTCGGAAATGATGGAGTTTTAACTTTGCAGAAATTGATTGATGATCATTCTGATTCAGAATACGCTAAACGAGCCAGAGAGCGTCTTAAAGATGCTTCTTCCTCGAAAAAACGCTAAGATTTTATTTGCCTGTTTTGAAAATTACACTTGTCAAAACTTCCGGACGTGAAACCTCCACTGCCTTTTTAATAAAGGAAAAGCTGATGAAGGAAGTGCCCTCTGTCTGTGGTCTTACAATTGGCACTTTTGATGGACTTCATCGAGCGCATGATGTTTTAATTGATGTTCTTAAAAAAGAAGTCTCAAAAATATCGAGTGAAAAAGATCTTCCTTCTTATCAGGTACTGCTCTCCTTTTATCCTCATCCCAGAACCGTTGTTGGGGTCAAGAGGGAGTTTGATGTATCTCCGGTAGATGACTATAAAAGCCTTCTTACTCCGCTTCGGGTTCGTGCAGCTCGAGCTCAGGAGATGGGTATTGATGAACTCAGACTTATTCATTTTAATTCATCTCTTTCTCAGGTTCGGGCTGGGGACTTTCTTGTGAGATATATCTTTGAACCGTTTTCACCGTCTGTTATCGTAGTAGGGTTTGATTGGTCGTTCGGGAAGAACAGGGAAGGGTCTATCGATTTACTCAGGGAAGTTGCCGGTGAGTTTGGATGTAAAGTGGTCGTTGTTAAAAAAGTTTCTGAAGGGAATCAGAAAATAGGTGCTCGTCAGATACGGGTCTTTTTGAGAGAGGGAAGGGTTAAGGAAGCAAATGAATTACTTGGGTACCTTTTTATGGTGTACGGTAAAGTGGTGAAGGGAGATGGACGTGGTGGTCTTATCGGTATTCCTACCGCAAATTTAAAAGTGGTCAGGCAGTTTCTTCCGAAATCAGGCGTGTATAAAACATTTGCCTATGTTGATGGAGAGAAACATCTTTCAGTTACCAATGTTGGTGTTCGACCGACATTCAAGCCAGATGCAGTTACTCAGGTAGTAGAAACTCACATTCTTGATTTTAACAAAAATCTGTATGGAAAGAGAATACGGCTTGAATTTGCAGACTGGATACGAGAGGAAAGAAAATTTTCATCTGTTGATGCCCTCATCTCTCAAATCAGAGAAGATATTGCTTCTGTAAGAAAATCCTGATGCTATATGAAGTCTGAATTTCAGATCGATGTTCCAAAGCTTGAGACGAAAAAGCGTCTTGATGTTTTTATTTTTGAGTTTTTGGAGAGTCAAGATTCAGGAAGGTATAGCAGATCTGAAGTACAGAACGCTATTTTCCAGGGGGCTTGTTTCGTTAATGAGAGAGCAGTACAGAAGTCGGGACTTCTCCTGAAAGGGGGCGAGCAGATACAAATTGCCATAGAGTCTCCTTCTACTGATATTTTACCTGATGCAGCGGTAAAATTTGACGTTTTGTATGAAGATGAAGTGCTTCTTGTGATAAATAAACCGGCAGGATTGGTGGTTCATCCGGCTCCCGGAGTTAAAGGTAAAACTCTTGTTCATGGTATTGTCAATCGTATTCAGGGGAACGAAATTAATGAATCTCCTGAGCGACCCGGGATTGTACATCGGCTTGATAAAGATACTTCCGGTGCAATGGTAGTAGCTAAAACCATGAAAGCAAAAAGAAATCTGCAAGATCAGTTAAAAGAACCAAGAACGATGAAGCGAGTCTATCATGCAATATGTCTTGGAGCTCCTAAAAAAAAATCTGGAATATCTCTTGGTTTCGATGATGATCAAAAACAGATTAGGGGGACAATATCTACTTCAATAGATCGCCATCCTTATAATAGAATCAAATACACGGTATCTGATTCACCAAATGCACGTCGTGCAGTAAGTCATTTCAGAGTACTTGAGGTTAAGGGTTCTTTAGCGCTGATCGAATTTACTCTTGAAACAGGCAGAACTCATCAAATTCGTGTTCATGCAGAATTTGCAGGTTGCCCCATTATGGGAGATCCCGTTTATGGGGCGCAAAAATCAAGTGTGCCAAAATCTCTGAACTCTTCCTTATATACAAGACAGATGCTCCATGCTCGTTCCCTTTCTTTTCTCCACCCTTTGTCCGGAGAGGTACTTGAGTTTATTGCTCCATATCCTGATGATTTTAGGTTTTGATTTACTATCTTAAGAAAGACCGCTTGATTAATTTTTATCTTGCTGCTATAAAGCTCAAGGTTTAACCTTTAAATTGAGTCCAGAGAGGCTCGGAAGGAAAGAATGTCGTTCTATAAGAGAATTGGTAAGCGAGATCCGTCGCTCCTCGAAAAATCATCTACCATTACAGTTAATTTTCTTGTCTTTTTTTTACTAAGGAATGATTCCGAATCATTAGTGTGTGCCTATGTCTGATAAAAAAAATACTCCCTGTTGCAAATCTGAAATTGATAAGAGTTCCTGGAAGAAAGTGCTTAATGAGGAGAGGATAAGGCGTGGAGTTGCAAGAATTGCGCACGAGATTCTTGAGCGAAATCAAGGGGCTTCTAATGTTGCAGTGGTTGGTATCAGAACGAGAGGGGAATATATTGCTGAAAGGATTGAACAGCAGATAAAGAGTCTGGAGAATGTGAATATCCCTGTCGGTGTTGTTGATATTACCTTATATCGGGATGATCTGTTTCATAATCCGGAGCAGCCATTAGTTCGGGGCACAAGCCTTCCTTTTGATGTTGATAAATATAATATTGTTCTTGTTGATGATGTTCTTTTTACCGGAAGAACGATCAGGGCGGCACTTGACGCAATCATAGATTTTGGGCGACCTATTTCTGTGCAACTTGCGGTGCTGGTTGACAGGGGGCACAGGGAGCTTCCGATCAGAGCTGATTATGTGGGAAAAAGTCTTCCAACGAATCGTAATGAGATTGTTGAAGTGTGCCTCTCTGAAAAAGATGGTGAGGATGCGGTATATGTTAGAGCTGGAAAGACTAAATAATGGAGACAGCTTGTGTATAAGGATGCCCATTTATTAGGAATCAAGGGACACTCAAAAGAAGAGATTCAGTTTTTACTTGATACTTCTCAGACGTTTGTTGAAGTGGGGGAGAGAAAAGTAAAAAAAGTACCAGCCCTTCGCGGTAAAACAATAGTAAATCTGTTTTTGGAACCATCAACCCGAACCAGGACAAGTTTTGAAATAGCCGGGAAGCGTCTCAGCGCTGATGTGATTAATGTATCAGGAAGTTCCAGCAGCACCACCAAGGGCGAAACTCTTATTGATACTCTGTTGAATATCAGGTCAATGAACCCGGATGCAGTTGTTATCCGTCATTCGTCAAGCGGTGCATGTGAATTATTAAAACGATTTGTACCGGGTACGGCAATTATTAACGCAGGTGATGGCTTGCATGAACATCCTACTCAGGCACTGCTTGATGCACTTACTCTGCTGCAACACTTTGGCAGGCTTGAAAACCTGACAATTACTCTTGTGGGGGATGCACTCAGGAGCAGGGTTGCACGATCTAATATTTATCTTCACAAATTATTTGGAAATAAAGTACGGGTTGTTGCTCCGCCAACACTTGCGCATCCCCATTTTAAAGAGCTGGGGGTTTCTGTGTATCATCATATGGAAGAAGCACTGCCGGGAAGTGATGTGGTGATGTCACTGCGGATGAAGCATGAGTATCAGAAGGATACCTACATTCCTAATCTTGATGAGTACTCAAAGCGCTTTATTATTTCTGAAAAAATACTTTCACGTTATTGCCCTGAGGCAAAGGTGCTTGCGCCGGGACCTATCATACGTGGAGTTGAGATTACTTCAGAGGTGGCAGATGGTCCTCGTTCGCTTATTCTTAAGCAGGTTAATAATGGAGTGGCGGTACGGATGGCAGTACTTTTTTTACTTACAAGAGGTACTGCTCATGAATCAATAACTGACTTGGCTGATATTACAGGATAAATTTAAGAATTTTAAGAGAGTTGATGATGAAAACAGTTCTGCAAGGTGGAAAAGTAATTGACCCGACGCAAAACATGGATGGTGAGTATGATGTGTTGTTTGAAGATGGGAAAATCACCGCAGTAGATTCTCCCGGAAGTTTTTCCAAGCTACAGGATGCTACCTTGTATGATGTTTCCGGAAAAATAGTGACCCCGGGTTTTGTTGATATTCATGTGCACTTACGAGACCCCGGGCAGGACTGGAAAGAAACAATTCACTCAGGGGCTGAAGCTGCGGTAGCTGGTGGTTTTACAGATATACTTTGCATGCCCAACACGGTGCCTGTGAATGATTCAGCATCAGTAACAGAATATATCCTTGAGAAAGCAAAAAATGCTGCCTGTAACGTGTCCCCTATCGGTGCAATTACAATGAAAAGTAAGGGGGAGGCTCTGGCTCCATTTTCTGAGCTGAGTGAAGCCGGCTGTATTGCATTTTCTGATGATGGAAGACCTGTTTCCAATTCCCAGATTATGAGGCGTGCGCTTGAGTATTGCAAGATGCTTGGACGGGTGCTTACCGTGCACGAGGAAGATACTATGCTTTCAGATGGATTTTCCATGAATGAATCTCCTCTTAGCCTTGAAATGGGTTTAAAGGGGATGCCCGATGCTGCTGAAAATGTGATGATTGCTCGTGATATTGAACTTGCACGACTTACCGGAGGGAGGGTCCATTTTTGTCATGTAAGTACGGCACGTGGAGTAACGCTTATCCGTCGTGCCAAAGAAGATGGAATTCCTGTTACTGCTGAAGTAGCTCCTCATTATCTTTTTCTTACAGAGGATGCGGTTCAGGGTTATAATACAAGCGCAAAAATGAGTATGCCACTTCGTTCCCAAGCTGATGTGGATGCATTGATCGTAGGGCTTAATGATGGGACTATAGATTGTGTTGCAAGTGACCATGCGCCGCATGAAGAAGACTCAAAGAATATTGAGTTTGATCGTGCTTCCTTTGGAATTCTGGGATTACAGACTACCGTTCCCATACTTCTTGAATTGGTATCGCTTGGTAAGATTACTCTTACTACCATGGTTCAAAGCCTTACAAGTCGTGCCTGGGCATCGCTTGATTTGGCGCCAAATTCTTTAAAGAAAAACTCTCCTGCACATATCACAGTACTTGATTCAGCGTATCAATTTACTTATTCTTTGGATATGAACAGATCAAAGAGCAGAAATAGTCCGTTCTGGGGAAAATCTTTTCGTGGAACTGCTGCTATGACTTTTGTAAATGGTGAACTTCGATTTTCAATTGATGATAGATGAGGAAAGATTACATGTTTGATACTGAAGCACTTAAACCCGCCACGCTCGCTCTTGCTGATGGAACAATATTCAGGGGATATTCAGTGGGTGCTGAGGGGGAGGCGTGTGGAGAGGTGGTGTTTAATACTTCGATGAGTGGATATCAGGAGATAATTACCGACCCTTCATATGCCGGGCAGATGATTACATTTACCTATCCACATATTGGTAATGTGGGTGTAAATGATGAGGATGTTGAATCTGCAAAAGTGCAGGTGGGTGGACTTATTGTTCGGGATATGTGCTTTACTCCGTCAAGTCATAGAGCTACACAGTCACTACCTGAGTATTTAAAGAAACATTCTATCGTGGCAATTTCCGGGATCGACACCAGGGAGCTGGTTCTTCATCTAAGAACTCATGGAGCGCAAATGGGGATAATAAAGACGGGTTCTGTAGATGAATCAGAACTTGTTGGGAGGGCTAAGGCAGTACCTTCTATTGAAGGGCAGGATCTTGTGCCTCAGGTAAGTTGCACTGAGCCCTATGACTGGACGCAGGGTGCGTGGGTAGCCGGGGTCGGGTATAGAGAATACCGAGAGGAAGAGCTCAGAGATAGACCTTTTGTAATAGCGATTGATTTTGGTGTTAAGTACAATATCTTGAGACTTCTTACTGATGCCGGGTTCAGGGTAAGGGTGGTACCTGCAAAGACTACTGCTGAAGATATACTCTCACAAAAACCGGATGGAGTTTTTCTTTCCAATGGTCCGGGTGATCCTGCCGCAGTAACGTATGGTGTGGCAACGGTAAAGGAACTTGTTGGAAAAGTTCCTATGTTTGGTATTTGTCTTGGGCATCAGATCCTTGGGCTTGCACTTGGAGCGCCTACTTTCAAGCTTAAGTTCGGGCATCGGGGTGGAAATCATCCGGTAAAGAATATTAAAACCGGTGAAGTGGAGATTTCTGTTCAGAATCATGGGTTTGCTACTGACGCAAGCAGGATGCCTGAAGGAGTTGTGCTGACTCATACAAATCTGAATGATTTGACTGTTGAGGGACTTGAAATTCCGGGAGTTGCAGCGTTTTCTGTTCAATATCACCCGGAATGTTCTCCCGGACCTCATGATTCTTCCTATTTGTTTGAAGAGTTTTTTAATCGAGTTAGTACATATCAAAACCAGTAAAGGATTTTTTAATAACAATGCCTAAAAGAAAAGATTTACATTCGATACTTATTATTGGGTCGGGACCAATTGTTATTGGTCAGGCGTGTGAGTTTGATTATTCAGGTACTCAGGCGGTGAAGGCTCTGAAGGAAGAAGGGTTTAGGGTGATATTAATCAATTCCAATCCGGCAACAATAATGACCGATCAGGGTTTTGCGGATGTAACCTACATAGAACCAATCACTGCTGAGTTTGTTGAAAAGATTATTGAAAAAGAAAGACCTGACGCTCTGCTACCTACCATTGGCGGTCAGACCGCCTTGAATGTGACTCTGGAACTGGATGAGCGAGGTGTTTTTGAACGCTATGGAGTGGAGCTTATTGGTGCAAGTGTTGCTGCAATTAAAGCCGCTGAGGATAGAGATGAGTTCAAAAAGATTGCCGACAGGGTGGGTCTGGAAAGTGCAAAGAGTTTTCTTGTTACAAACATGGAACAGGCTCGTGAAGCAGTGAAAGAGCTTGGGTATCCATTCATTATCAGACCTTCAAGAACACTTGGAGGAAGTGGAGGTGGGGTTGTTTCTTCACCAGATCAATTTGATGAAAAGATTCGTATCGGTTTTGACGCCAGTCCTAATCGGGAACTGTTACTTGAAGAGTCTCTGATTGGTTGGAAAGAAATTGAGCTTGAGGTCATGCGTGATAAGGCAAATAATGCTGTCATTATTTGCGGAATAGAAAATGTTGACCCTATGGGTGTGCATACTGGTGATTCTATAACGGTGGCTCCCATCCAGACCTTGACTGATAAAGAGTATCAGTTGTTACGAGACAAGGCGCTCAGGCTTGTGAGTGAGATCGGCGTAGATACCGGTGGTTCAAATGTTCAGTTTTCAATAGACCCAAAGACTGGCAGGCAGATAGTTATTGAAATGAACCCTCGAGTGTCGAGAAGTTCTGCTCTTGCTTCCAAGGCGACGGGGTTTCCAATTGCCAAGATTGCTGCGAAACTGGCAGTTGGCTACACCCTTGATGAATTACCTAATGACATAACAAAAAAGACTCCTGCTTCTTTTGAACCAAGTATTGATTATGTGGTTGTAAAGATACCCCGTTTTACTTTTGAGAAATTTCTTGGGGCTGATCGGACACTCGGCACCCAGATGAAGTCGGTTGGTGAGGCTATGGCTATTGGGAGAACCTTTGCGGAAGCTCTGCAGAAAGCCGCCCGGTCGCTTGAAACAGGCAGGCATGGTCTTTTGGGAGCTAAACAACTTTTAGAAAAAGATGTTTCGTCATTACTGGAATCTTTAAAAATTCCAACTGAAAACAGATTATTTCTCGCAGCTCGGGCATTAGAACTGGGTGCTACGGTGTCCCAGGTTGTTGAATACAGTACTTTTGATCCATGGTTTGTATCTGAGATAAAGAAGATTGTTGATCTTGAGAAACGTATTGAAGGTGTTTCATTAGACTCAATTTCCAGGGAGTTTCTTCTGCAATTAAAAAGGAATGGTACCAGTGACAGACGTATTGCCTTTCTTACCGGAGCGAAAGAATCGGAGGTTAGATCGTATCGGCATAGTCTCGGGCTTAGACCTGCATTTAAAAAAGTTGATACTTGTGCTGCCGAGTTCGCCTCAGATACTCCGTATTTATATTCGAGTTACGAATCACAGTCTGATTCTGCTCCTTCAGATAAGAAGAAAGTTGTAATACTTGGTGGGGGTCCTAATAGAATAGGGCAGGGTCTTGAGTTTGATTACTGTTGTGTGCATGCCGCAATGGCGCTTCATGATGCCGGTTTTGAAGCAATTATGTATAACTGTAATCCGGAGACGGTCTCGACTGATTATGACACCAGTGATCGTTTGTATTTTGAGCCACTTACTCTGGAAGATGTGATTGAAGTTTTACATCGTGAAAACCCATATGGTGTGATAGTGCAGTACGGTGGGCAGACTCCACTTAAGTTATCGCTGGCACTGGAAGAAGCAGGGTTTCCCATTATAGGAACGAGCCCAAAATCAATTGAGCTTGCAGAAGACAGGAAAAAATTCAGTGTGCTCATTGATGAGCTTGGACTTCGTCAGGCAGAGAGTGGTACTGCTATAAATCGGGATGAAGCACTGGATGTAGCAAAAAGAATTGGCTATCCTCTGATGGTGAGACCATCCTATGTTCTTGGTGGGCGTGCCATGGCTATTATTCATTCTGATGAGGAGCTTGAGCGTTACGTTACTGAAAGTGTTGAAGTTTCAGAAGATCGTCCGGTGCTCCTTGATCGATTCCTTGATGATGCTATCGAGGTTGATGTTGATGCAGTTTCTGACGGAAATGAGTTTATTGTGTGCGGTATCGTAGAGCATATAGAGCGTGCCGGGATTCATTCCGGAGACAGTTCCTTTAGCTTGCCTACTCAGAACCTCTCTTTGGATATGTTGCAGGAGATAGAGAGAAGTACCAAGTCGCTTCTTTCTGCATGTTCTGTAAAGGGTTTGATGAATGTTCAGTATGCAATCAGACAAGGTGAATTGTATGTACTGGAGGTAAACCCTCGTGCGTCAAGAAGTGTTCCTTTTATTTCAAAAGTTACAGGGGTTCCCTGGGCAAAAGTTGCGGCACGGGTGATGAGTGGAGAGTCTATTGAGGAACTTGCGGCTGTTGCCGGGTATGGACCCATTCTGAAATTCAGGGACTATACTGAAGCTGTCAAGAAATTACCATTTGTCGCTGTTAAGGCTTCGGTTTTTCCTTTTATAAAATTCCCGGGGATTGATGCCGTGTTGGGTCCTGAGATGAGGTCAACGGGTGAGGTGATGGGAGTCGATAGAGAGGTGGCAGGTGCTTTTGCCAGGTCTCAGATTGCGTGCTCAAATAAGTTACCTGAAGCCGGGGTTGTCTTTTACAGTGTTAAAGATCAGGATAAGGAAGCTTCCCTTCCAATTATTCGAATGATCAGGGAGCTTGGTTTTTCTATACTGGCGACCAGAGGGAGTGCCAGGTTTCTTAAAGATAATGATGTGCAGTGCGAAGAGATCAATAAAGTGAGGGAAGGTTCGCCTCATGTGGTTGATGAGCTTCAGGCGGGGAAAATAGCAATGGTAATAAATACTCCTGAGGGTTCTCAGCCACTTCTGGATTCTCGTTCCATAAGGAGTACTTCTATTCAGATGAGAGTCCCGCTTTTTACCACTCTGGCTGCGGCTGAAGCAGCCGGAAGGGCTATCAGGAATAAAAAGAATGATAAAGGTCTGGATGTAAAATCGATTCAGGATTATATTGAGAGCTTTCATAGTGTATTAAAATAGTTAAGTACAATGACTTTAAGAACTCCCATGACAAGAAAGAGCCATGAATTTCTCAAAGAAGAAATTCAGCGGCTTAAAGGTATTGAACGCCCAAAGGCATCAAAGGCTATTGAAATAGCCCGTGCGCATGGTGATCTTTCTGAAAATGCTGAATATGATGCAGCAAAAGAAGCGCAAGGAATGCTTGAAGCGAAAATAAGAGATATCGAGTCAAAACTTGCTACTGCGCAGGTTGTGGATATTTCCAAACTCTCCGGAGAAAGGGTGGTGTTTGGAGCCACGGTTGAGATTGAGGACGCAGATACTGGTGAATCTAGAAGATTAATGATCGTTGGCGAAGATGAAGCCGATGTTGCCAAGGGGATGATTTCTTATCAATCACCTATTGCGAGAGCCCTTATTGGTAAGGAAGTAGGTGATCTTGCAAAGGTTCGTCTGCCTGCCGGGGAAAAAGAGTATGAAATAATGGCAGTTGAATTTATAGAAACATAGTAGTTTTCTATATTATTTAAGATTTTATCTATAATTCTTATAAAAATCATTAAAAATATTGAATTTTGTGCTTTGTTGTGATAGCTTTCCTGCCATCGGTGTGTCTGTAGTTGGTGCCTGATTTCAGGGGTTTTGTTTGTTTTATCCTTCGTAGGAGATTTTACTTGATTGACACTTTATGGAGTTTTGTGTCGGTCGTTATGGGGTTTCTCACATTTTAGTTTTGTACGTTGTTGAATACGAGGGATTATCTAAATCCCTTTTTTTGTGTTTTCTGTTTGTCGTGTTGTGTGGGGCGGAATTTTTTAACTTGAGTATTTTATGAGCAGTATAAAACTTGAACAATTTATTGACCCTCAGGATAAGCTCTGGGAGTTCGTTGAAAATATTGTAAAAGGGGAAGGTTTCTCCCTCTACGATATTATCAAACCAAGACAAGGTCTTCTTCGGGTTTTTATTGACTCCTTGGTCGACTCTCCGGCAGGAGATTCCAAAAGAGGGTCTGGAGTGAATGCTGATGATTGTATTACTGTGTGCAGGCGCTTGATGGATGCTTTGGCGGTTGAGGGTAGTGCGCTTGGAGTTGGAGCGAGCCCCGATCTTGAAGTTTCATCGCCCGGGCTTGATAGAGTAATGCGACTTGATGAGCATTTTTCTTCCGGGATTGGCAGTAAGGTTAAGCTTTGGCTTGAGGGGGAGGCTGTTACGGGAGTTCTTGAAGATTATAAAATGAACACTTTGTATTTCAAAGGAGTTGAAAGTGCTGAAGTTTCTCAGATCCCATTTTCAGATGTGAGAAAAGCACAAAAGATTTTTTAGAGTAGAGGAAAATTTTAATTTACTTATATATTATTGGTTAAGGAAGTTAACATGGGAATTAAATTCGATTTAGATCAGATCATCAGTCAGGTGGGAAGAGATAAGGGTATTAACAAGCAGACCCTTGTAGATGCACTTGAGTCAGCGGTGCTTAGCGCTGCAAAAAAGCATTTCGGACATAATCTCAACCTTGAAGCTACCTACAATCCTGATGTGGGTGAAATAGAGGTACACGAATTTAAAACAGTTGTTGCTGAAAAGTCTCATATTGATGATGCGGCAACACAGGTAACACTTGCTGAAGCCAGAAAGAGCTTTGACCCTGATTGTGAAGTGGGTGATGAAATTGGGAAGAAGCTTGACTCAACCGTCCTTGGGAGAATCGCTGCCCAGACTGCTAAACAAGTTATCAGCCAAAAACTTAGAGATGCCGAGCGTGATATTATTTTTTCTGAATACAAAGACAGAAAAGGTGAAATCGTCAGTGGTATTGTTCAGAGATTTGAAAAAGGAAACCTCATTGTAAACCTGGGAAGAACCGATGCGATTTTACCCCAAAGGGAACAGATATCGAGAGAAAGATACAGACAGGGCGATAGAATCAGAGCAATGATACTTGATATCTATCCTATCAGTCGGGGACCTCAGGTAGTCCTTACCAGAAGCCATCCGGAGCTTATGAGAAAACTTTTTGAAACGGCAGTACCAGAGATTGGTGAGGGTATTATTGAGATTAAGAGTGTGGCTAGAGAGCCGGGTGAACGCGCGAAAATTGCCGTATATTCCAGTGATCCAAATGTTGACCCTGTGGGCGCTTGTGTTGGGGTAAAAGGAACAAGAGTTCAGTCTGTGGTGTCTGAGCTTCGTGGAGAAAAGATAGATATTGTCACCTGGACTCCGGATGCTCCGAGTTTTGTTGCCCGAGCCCTTAGTCCTGCTGATGTGGTCAGGGTGATAGTGGATGAAGAAGAGCATTCAATGGAAGTAGTGGTTTCAGATGACCAGCTTTCGCTTGCAATTGGGCGAAAAGGTCAAAACGTGAAGCTTGCAACCAAGCTTTCTGGTTGGAAGATTGATGTAAGAAGTGAGTCGCTTGCGGAAGAAGAATCAAAACGGGCAAGAGAAGCACTTGAATCCATATCGGGAATCGGGATTGGCGAATCTGAGCTTCTGTTTCAGGAAGGATACAGGAGTGTGTATGAGGTTGCTCACGCAACGCTTGATGAACTGCTTGCTATTGAAGGTTTAGATCAGGCACGTGCTTCTGAAATCCTTGAATCAGCAAAGAAACTTGCTGAAGAGCAAAATCTGGATGGCAGTGAGCTTGATAGTGGTCATAAAAAGATCACTGATATTGATCAGCTTATTCTACCTGAAGAGGTCAGAGAGATGCTTGTTGATAATGGTTTTGATTCTATTCAAAGTATTGCTCCCCTAAGTCCGGATGATCTTGTGGAGCAGGCGGGCTTACGACCTGAAGAGGCTGAGATTGTATGCAGCGCAACTGAGGCATTTTTACGAGTGCAGTCAAATCCCCAGTCAATCCCCTCCGGGCTTGCATAGGTTTTTGTCTGCTGAGAGGTGAGAGAAGTTTTTTAATGATAGAAGAAGTGTAGATATTTATGTCTAAAATGCGAATTTATGAGCTTGCTAAAGAACTTGGTGTGGAAAACAAGGAAGTTCTTGAGCTGTGTAAGCTCCTGGGGATTGAGAGTAAAACTTCTCATTCAAATGCGATATCTGATAATGAAGCGGATAAGATTCGTCGGCATCTTCTTCGTGAATCTAAAACTGATGTGGATACTGAGCGTGAACTGAAGGTTGAAGGTGGTGTTGTTACAGAGAAGCGTGTGAGTGGTAACGTCATCAGAAGAAGAAAAAAAGATTCAGAAACGATCAAAGGTGATGAACCGCTTGAACCCGGTATTGATGAGGATGTACTTTCTGTTGAAACTTCTCAGGTTTCAGCATCTGAGAGTATTGATCAAAAACTGGAAAAAGTCATAAGGGAAGACAGTTCTGAGGTATCCGCTGATTCCAATGAGTCATTTGAGACTGATGATGGGGAGTCTTATCCCACTGCAAAAGATGAGGGTTTTGAAACAGCCTCAGAGCTAGATGCGGAGCTGGAAGATGATGGAGATTCTGCGGAGAATAGCATTGCAGAGCTTAGAAAACGGCTTGATGTACGTGCTCCCAAAATTCTCGGTAAAATAAATCTTCCTGTAAAACCTGTTTTGACAAAAAAAGCCGTGTCAAAGGAAGTTTCTCTTTCTGATGACCCTGTGGTTGAATCTGATTCAGAGGATGGACGTTCTTCTGCGAAGAAGAAAGGTAAAAAAACTCATGTGCATGATACTGACAGGGATGCCAAAGCAGAAAAAAGGAGCAAGCGTAAGCAAATTCTCTCTAAGGGAGACTTGCTTGATTATGAAGGTGAGCGGGATTTTTATAAGTCCAGAAAAGATAGAAAAGGTAAAAAGGGTAAAATCGACCCATTGAGTCCTGAAGCTATCGCCGCAAGGGCTGGAAAGAAGCCTATTAAAATTGATGGTGAAGTTACTGTTGGTGAGATGGCGCACCAGATGAGCCTGAAATCTTCTCAGGTAATTGCGGAATTAATGAAGCTCGGAACAATGGCAAGTATCAATCAGTTACTTGATTTTGATACTGCTACCATATTGGCTGAAACATTCGGTTTTGAGACTCAGAATACTGAAAAAAGTATTGAGAACATGTTTGATGAGCTGACAAAAGCTGATGACCCTGAGTCCTGTGTTCACAGACCGCCCGTTGTTACCGTTATGGGGCACGTTGACCATGGTAAGACTTCACTGCTTGATGCGATTCGTAAAACTTCTGTGACTCGGTCTGAAGCGGGAGGTATCACACAGCATATCGGTGCGTACAATGTGAAACTTCCGACAGGTGGTTCTGTAACATTTCTTGATACTCCCGGTCATGAAGCTTTTACTTCCATGAGAAGTCGTGGGGCTCAGGTTACGGATATTGTAGTTTTGGTAGTTGCTGCGGATGACGGGGTTATGCCTCAGACTATTGAAGCAGTTAACCATGCTCAGGCTGCCGGAGTTCCGATCATTGTTGCTATAAACAAGATGGATAAAGAGGGGGCAAATCCCGATAAGGTAATTAATCAACTTTCAGAGTTTGGTCTGGTTCCGGAAGACTGGGGCGGTGACACGCTTATGGTTCGACTTTCTGCCTTATCCGGTGAAGGGGTTGATACTTTACTTGAGACACTTAATTTACAGTCCGAAATCCTGGAGCTGAAAGCTAACCCGGATCGACCTGCGATTGGTACTATTGTGGAATCAAAAGTTGATAGGGGCAGGGGACCTGTCCTTACGGTTCTTGTTCAGCAGGGTACCTTGAAAAAAGGTGATATATTCGTAGCTGGTTCCGTATATGGGAAGGTCAGAGCGCTTATAAGTGATGATGGCTCTCAGGTTGATCAGGCGAGTCCTTCAATACCGGTGGAAGTTCTCGGAGCTTCTGCTACTGCCGAAGCGGGGGATGATTTTATTATCACAAACGATGAGGCGCAAGCCAGATTTATTGCTGAAGAGCGTGAGCAGAGAAAGAAGAAAAAGGAACTTGCGCTTGCCAGTTCATCTTCAGTTGTTGGTATGCCGCTTACGATGGAGCGTTTTTCGGAGATACTTACAACAACTGCCGAGAAGAAAGACCTCCCGGTTATTGTCAAGGTAGATGTTCAGGGTTCACTGGATGCGGTTGTTGGTAGCATCATGAACTTAAGTAATGAGGAAATACAGGTAAAAGTGATTCACAAGGGAGTGGGTGCGGTAAGTGAGAATGATGTTCAGCTTGCTTCAGCTTCCAAAGCTATCATTGTTGCATTTAACGTACGTCCCGACACCAGAGCAATTCAATTGATTGAAGGTGAAGGAATACCCATACTTCAGTCACGGGTTATCTATGAAATTGTAGATGCGGTTAAAGAGGCTTTGCAGGGCAGAATGGCTCCCAAGTTTCAAGAAAAACTTCTTGGAAGAGTTGAAGTTCGTCAGACCTTTAAGGTTCCTAAAGAGGGCACGGTTGCGGGGTCATATGTTCTTGATGGTACCATCTCGAGAAATGCCAAGGTTCGGCTTCTTCGTGATGGGATTATTGTACATGAAGGCAAAATGTCCAGCCTTAAGAGATTTAAGGATGATGTGCGGGAAGTTCAGGCTGGTTATGAGTGTGGTATTGCCATTGAAGGATATAGTGATATCAAGGATGGTGATATAATTGAAGTATTTAAAGTGGAAGAAGTGAGTCTCAGACCTCACTAGATAATAAGGGCGGTATGGCATCACCTCACAGGAAAGAGCGGGTTGAAGAGCTCTTAAGATCGTTTGTTGCTTCTGAGATTACTCTTATCGAAGAGCCGTTGTTCTCATTGATAACAATAACCAGTGCAAAAGTTTCAAAAGATTTGAAACATGCGACTTTATACTGGTGCAGGGCTGCGGGAACGCCATCGGAGCACTCTGATGCCACGACAGATTCGACACTGCGATCAGTAATACCCTATCTTAAAAAACGTATCGCTGAAGAACTGAATTTACGTTTTGTTCCATCGCTAACGTTCAAGTTTGATAAAACTCCTTTTATGTCTGAGCATATTGATTCATTGTTAAAAAAAGCTCAATCGGATTTGCATTAGAGAATGTCTGAATGTTTCGATGAAATTCGTAAATTTATACATGATTCGAAGAGAGTTGTGATTGCAACTCATGTTTCACCTGACCCCGATGCTATTGGTTCTTCCGGTGCTTTGGCGTATGGATTAAAGGCTCTTGGGAAGAAGGTATCTTTGTACTTGCCTGAGGATTTCCCGGAACGCTTACTTGAATTATTTCCTGCCCAAGATGCCATAAAAAACATCCCTGAAGAGGGGTATCTGTTAATTGGACTGGATTGTGCAACAAAGCGTAGACTTGGTGATGAAGCAGATCTGCTTTGTTCCGCTGCGACGCAGGTAATTAATATTGACCATCACGCTTCCAATGAAAACTGGGGGGCTTTAAATTATATCGTCTCGGATGAAGCTGCTACTGCCTCACTGGTATATGATCTTTTATTGGCGCTCAATATCTCAATTACAGATCAAATTGCCTCATCACTATACGCAGGTATCATGGATGATACCGGTTCATTCAGATTCAGTAATACTTCTGAAAAGGTTTTAAAGACTGCTTCTCAGTTGGTTGGACATGGAGCAAAACCTGCTGATATTGCGAATGCAATTTACTTTCAGGAGCCGCTACGTGCGATAAAACTAAAAGGTAGGGCAATTGATACACTTGGAACATATCATAATGGTAAAGTAGCTATCGCCTACATTTCTCTTTCCATGCGAGGAGAAGACGTTCATTCGGCAGGTGATTCTGAAGGAATCATTGATGTGGTGCGTGCAGTTAAAGGTATAGAAGTAGCAATTTTTCTAAGAGAAAAAGACCCTGATCACTGGAGAGGAAGTATCCGTTCCAAGTCTTCAACCGTAGATGTAAGTGCTTTTGCTGAAAAGTTTGGTGGAGGAGGGCATAAAGCGGCTGCCGGGTTTTCAATTAATGGGAGTGAGGAAAAAGTACTTGAACAAGTGCAGCGGGAACTTTCCTCGTTTTTGAAAAACTAGTCCGACGGTTAAAATCTTTATCAAATGGATGCGCTCTTACTGGTACATAAACCCCTGGGTATATCTTCTACTAAGGTAGGAACCAAAATAAAAAAACTACTCGGAATAAAAAGAGTTGGGCATGCAGGTACTCTCGATCTGGAGGCTTCAGGCTTGCTACTTATCCTACTTGGCTCTGCGTGCAGGTTGCAGTCTCATATTCTTGTCTTTCATAAAGAATACGAGGGTAACATACGATTTGGTCTTGAAACCGAAACGGATGATATTTTTGGTACCGTTATGTCATATTCGGATACCAGCATTTTAGATGACCCTGCTTTTAGAACAGAAGCTGAGGGCAGGGTGAAAAATCATTTTTCTGGAATAATAAATCAAACTGCGCCTAGGGTATCTGCAAAAAAAAGTGGTGGAGTGCCTGATTACAAGCGAGTAAGAAGTGGTGAAGTTGTTACCCCAAAACAAAAAGAAGTCGAAGTCGAAGTCCTTGATTTTACTTTTATAGATGAAAAGACGGCGAAATATCATGTAAGAGTTTCTTCCGGATTTTATGTGAGGTCTTTTGCCAGAGATGTTGGTGTTCTTCTTGGAGTTAGTGCGGTAGCTGAGTCGATTTCAAGAACCTCGATTGGACCTTTTAATCTTAGTGAAGCTTTTGATTGTAGTGAGGTAAATGATGCAGTAGTGCTTAAGAAAGTACTTGAGGCTCAGCCTTTGGCAGTAAAAAGCATTGCTGATGTATGTAGTGTTTTACCATATGAGAAAATATTTATTTCAGATCAACTGCTGATAGAAATGGTTAAAAACGGAAACCTAAAAGCGCTGGAACATCTTGAAATTGATACCGGGTATTTTCTCATATATGGGACTTCTGAGCCGATTGCGATAGTTAAGAGGTTGAATGAGGTTCTTTCATATGAGTATGTGTTTCCCTTATCTTAATTATTTTTACTACCCTAAGTCTTAGTGTATAATCCACTCTTGTTTAGGTTATCTTCAGGTATTATAATCCGAGTATGAAAAAAAGGAAAAGTTGTGAGAATCTTAAGAAAAGAATTTTAAAATAAACTTATGTCGTTAGTAACAATAAATGAAGCATCAAAATGGGCGACCAGCTACCTTGAAAAAGAGGTTTCACCAACAAATATTTCTTATCTTGTTCAGTACGGAAAGGTTAGAAAACTTGGAGAGAACGGATCAACACTGATCGATCTAAATGATTTAAAGAAATATTACGAATCATGGAAAGATAAGCGTAAACTTGATTGGAAGAAACAACTTGGAAATGATTTGAATTGGGCGTTGTCCTTTGACTATTTGAGAGAAAAGGACACAACAAAACATGTTCACCGGCTACATCCATACAAGGGTAAATATATACCTCAACTCGTTGAGTATTTTATTGATTCTCATACTGATGATTTCAAACAAGAAGTTTATTTTCAAACTGGCGATGTAATCCTTGATCCATTTCTTGGCTCAGGAACAACGATTATTCAGTCGTTAGAGATGGGCATTCATTCTGTGGGAATTGATGTGTCTGAATTTAATTGCATGATTGCCAGTTGTAAAGCAACGCACTATGACCACGAATATCTGCAAAAAGCGGTTAAAAAAATGCTTTTGGTATTAAATACTTTTGAGCATGATAGCAAGATTCAGGAATTTGAAACAGAATTGCTGGGTGAATTGGCAAAGTTTAATAATAAATATTTTCCGGGTTCAGATTTTAAATACAAAATAAACCAAGGAAAGATTGATGAGAAAAAGTTTTCGTTGGAGAGAGAAAAAGAATTTCTGCCTACATATAAGAAACTGCTCAAAAAATATTCTATAAAACTCAAGCAAGATAAGTCTGAATCGTTTTTAGATACCTGGTTTATGGACAATGTGAGAAAAGAGATTGACTATGTCTTTGATATGATCAAACAAGAAAAAGATATAAAAACAAAAAAGATTTTAGCTTTAATTTTGAGTCGGACAATTCGTTCGTGTCGCGCAACAACACATAGTGATCTTGCTACACTCAAGGAACCTCAATTGACCACTTATTACTGCTATAAACACAAGAAAATCTGTAAGCCACTATTCTCAATAAAAACGATGCTCAACCGCTATGCAAATGATACTTTAGCAAGAATTAAAGAGTTTGAAAGATTACGCAAGCCAGTTTACTATTCTACTGTTGCTGGTGATTCGCGAACAGTTGATATTTTAAAAAAAGTTGAGAAGCAAAACCCAGAGTTTTGTAAGGTTCTACAAAAACAAAAAATTGCTGGAATATTTTGTTCTCCTCCATATGTTGGGCAAATTGACTATCACGAACAACATGCCTACGCCTATGATTTATTGGGTTTTAAGAGAAAGGATGATTTAGAAATCGGTCCGCTTTATAAAGGGCAAGGACAAGAAGCCAGACGATCCTATGTTAAAGGTATAGCTGACGTGTTGAATAATTGTAAAAAATATCTAAAAGAAGATTACGATGTCTTTCTTGTCGCCAATGACAAATATAACCTTTATCCAGAGATTGCTGAAAAATCTGGAATGAAGATTGTGAATCAGTTTAAAAGACCTGTGTTGAATAGGACAGAACGGGATAGGAATCCATATTCTGAGATTATTTTTCACTTTAAATCAGTATAATTCTATGGCCTTATCAAAAGAACAAATTAAAAATGTTGAGGATGTGTTAAAGACAAGCCTTAAGAATAAGTTTCAGAAATATAAACCTGAACCAGCTTCAATGCCTTTCCATACTCGTCTTTTAGGTAAAGACAGGTTGGCTCTTTACGCTTTTATTCATTCGCTGAATACAAATTTTGGAACGAGCATTTTTGAACCAGTAGGCCTTGCTTTGGCTCAAAAGAATTTCAAAATGGCTACTTCTCAATCTACTGCCGGTAATCATATCAGCACTGGAGCGCAAGCAGAAATACAGAAAATTATTGATGGGCTAACAACAGCGACCTCATCACCGAATAAAAAAGAAGAAATAGCGAGAATAAAGAAAGTTTGTCAATCCGGTGAAATGATAAAAGTAAAACCCACAAAAGTAGATTTGATGTTTGAGTCAAAAGATGGGAGTTATTACTTATTCGATATTAAAACTGCCAAACCGAATGCTGGTGGATTTAAGGAATTTAAAAGAACTCTGCTTGAATGGGTTGCCGTAGTTTTGGCAAAGAATCCAGAGGCGGATGTACACACCTTTATTGCGATTCCTTACAACCCATACGAACCGGAACCTTACACAAGATGGACAATGAGAGGAATGTTGGATTTAGATAATGAGCTTAAAGTGGCTGACGAATTTTGGGATTTCCTTGGTGGTAAAAATACTTACAAGGACTTATTAGATTGTTTTGAAAGAGTAGGAATTGAGCTCCGTGGTGAAATTGACGACTACTTTAAGCGTTTTAATAAAAAATAGGCGATGCCTACATTTTCAATTTTGTGGGAGTATGCAAGCACCAAAAAATGGCGGAGAGGGTGAGATTCGAACTCACGGACCCCGTTAAGAGTCGCCGGTTTTCAAGACCGGTGCCTTAAACCACTCG
Organism: uncultured Bdellovibrionales bacterium; assembly: GCA_964612555.1. Classification (GTDB taxonomy): domain Bacteria; phylum Bdellovibrionota_C; class UBA2361; order SZUA-149; family DAOLCO01; genus DAOLCO01. The sequence continues at coordinate 29,156 of CAZTBW010000001.1, forward strand.
GCCACCTCTCCGTTAGTAGATCAAATTTTTCAGGAGAAAAATTGTATAAACAAGTCTCTCCTGGCGGAGAGAGAGGGATTCCAGCATATTCTGCTTCACTTCGCGTATGCTCCGCTCAGTGGTTCTCATCCCTCTTTATAGCATTCGCTTTCGCTCATAAGCCTCTCCTGGCGGAGAGAGAGGGATTCGAACCCTCGGTACAGTGTTACCCGTACACTCGCTTAGCAGGCGAGCACCTTCAGCCACTCGGTCATCTCTCCTGACAGTATGCGAGTTACCCCCCATACTGTTAGAGGGGGAAAATACTTGTTTAAGGGGACTTAATCAAGGGGTTTTAGTTCATTGGGAGCTGTTTTTTGACCTTGGTAGTAAATAAATTGTCTTTAAGGTATTGATTGCTTTTTGATAAAAAGTTAGATGATACACATAGTATTAAAAACTTAGTATAATTCTATCCTTTTATGCACCCGTAGCTCAGTTGGATAGAGCATCTGGCTACGAACCAGAAGGTCGGGCGTTCGAATCGCTCCGGGTGCAATCTTAATGAATTTCCCAGATACCACAATTTCTCTTTCTGGATTTGAAGTCGAGGAGGGTATCAAGGTGTATAATTTTTTTTGTCTCAATATCTTTTTGTTGATTCAACCAGTTTGAAAATACTTCAAAATCTTCGTCCGGTAAGTTAACTGCAATATGGTTCATTCCATACCCAAGGTAATGGGAGAGGGGAAAGTTTTGATCTTCAATGATCAAACCAAAGCGACCCGCGTAGTACGCAAGTGAATTATATCTCGATACATCAGATAAATATCCCACCAGATTTTTCTCTGGTACCATTTGAGAAATCGTATCGGAACAAACTATAACATCATGATTCTCTTTTAAAGATTTTTTCAATGAAAGGTAAGTCTGTGGTAAGGGGCTTAGGACTATTACTACATATCCAATGAATAAGTATTTTTGATAGTTTTTAGAATTATAGCTATTCCAGAAATAATTTAATGCGAGACCACTCATAACAAAGAATCCAGGTGCAATCAGTAGAAAATAATAATCATGATCTGGAAGTTTTTCTGCCGTAAAAATCAGATATATAAATGAAGGTACTCCCCATAACAAAAACAGTAAAAACTCATTTGGATTTACTTTTGATTTTTTTCCAAGAAACTGTAGCAGGTATATGAGCAGTACTATCCCCGGAAGAATACCAAGGTACCTGAATAAATATTTTTGAAGTGTCAGATAGAACTGAGCCGAAAAAAGTATTTTTATTTTATCACTTATGTTGTGCGATGTGATTTCCTGATGTCCTTCCTGAAGTAGCGTCCATATATGCCAGGAAAGAACAGGTAAAGAGAAGAGTGCGCATAAAAATAGACCTGACAGGAACCTCTTTTTTCTAAAAAATATATACACCCAGGAAATCATAAAGAGTAAGCCATATGATTTAAACAGCGAAGATATTGCTATACAGATCAGACCAGAGATCGCAGTCTTGTAACTCTCATTTCTTATATATTTTACAAGAAAGTAAAGCCCCCAGATCGTAAAGGCAGTCATGCCTATATCGCTCATTATTGCCTGAGAATAATAAAGCACAGGAAAAGAAATGCACCACAGTATGGTAGCAGTGATAGAGGACTGATATGAAGAAACAGCCATTGTTAATGAATATATTCCAAAACTCGCAATGAAGAATGAAAGAATGGAAATTATCTTGCTACTGTTTTCAAGAGAGATGCCTGATTTACTTAGGTGAGCACTCAGGAGGTGATAGAGCGGAAATTCTTCATATATTCTAAAATCTGAATAAGGTGCTTCCAGAGAGATCAGTTTTGGCACTGGGTGGGCGCTTAATCTTGTTACAACATCTATCGGGTTTTTCCACATTTCGGGGTCTCGAGCAATTTCCCGAATGTGACTGAGAGTTGTAACCTGGTTCCAGCTATGGAGATACCCGACAGGCTTGTTTCCCAATGATAATATAAGCAGCAAAGAACCGCTTATTAGTACAATAAACAGCAGTACCCCCAGCCTGACTTTCAAAACAATACCTCAAAGTTATTCGTTTAACTCTCAAACTCTCAAAAAAACCATAAAAAAGCACCCCTAATATTTCCACTACGCCGAACTATATGCTACTAAACCAGCTCCCGGGAGAGGTGTCCGAGTGGCTTAAGGTGCACGCTTGGAAAGCGTGTGTACGTCAAAAACGTACCGGGGGTTCGAATCCCCCCCTCTCCGCCAGGAGACATTTATTCGCAAATGCGAATAAATTTATTGCGAGAAGCAATAGTAGGGGGATGAGAACCACTGAGCGAAGCTTCAGCGTAGTGAAGCAAAATACACGGGAATCCCCCCCTCTCCGCCAGGCTCCCCCCTCTCTCTCCTCTATTTTTATCACGTCTATGATTCGGGGGGTTGGGAGAAGGAAGAGAGGCTGGGAACGCCTTTCGGAGAACTCAAGCGGACTGAGAGCATAGGCACTGGCACCTGAACCCGATATATACAGCTCGAGGGAGCCATTCGAGGAAAGGCGTTCCCAGCCTCTCTTCCTGGAGTGGTGGCAAACATAAAAATTCCCCATCTTTCTACTCTCTTTTACCGCTTGTATAAAATTATTATCCTGATAAATATGTCAGCGAATTTTAGGACTTTATATGGTCGAGTCCACACAAGAGAGCGCGTGAACCCCGCCAGGTCGGAAACGAAGCAACGGTAGCGCTTACTCTCTGTGTTGTGGTTCTCGGCCACTTTTCATGTGACGAAAAAATTATTTTATAGAAAAGCACCCGATGTCGTATCTAGTTCTAGCAAGAAAGTATCGCCCACAAACTTTCGCTGATATTATTGGTCAGGAACATATAACAAAAGCCATATGTAATGCTCTTGTGAGAGATCGTGTTCCACACGCTCTTTTATTTACGGGGTCTCGCGGAGTAGGGAAGACAAGCTCAGCCCGAGTTATCGCAAAAGCTCTGAACTGTGTTGGAAGAGTTATTCCATCATCTGAAGAAATCAGAAATAATCCGGAACTCCTGCATCAACTTGAGCCATGCGGAACATGCTCAAACTGTATGGAGATTACAAAAGGAGTAAGTCTTGCTGTTTTTGAGATGGACGGAGCATCCAATAACAGTGTTGATGATGTTCGGCAGCTTATTGATACGCTCTATACTGCCCCCCCTCCCGGAGTAAAGTATAAAATTTATATCATTGATGAAGTCCACATGCTCTCTACGGCTGCGTTTAACGCACTTCTTAAGAGTCTTGAAGAGCCCCCGAAAAATACCGTTTTTATTTTCGCAACAACCGAGCCGCACAAAATTCCGGATACTGTTTTGTCGAGGTGTCAGCAACACGATTTTAGACGTATCCCGGTAACAACCCTGGTCACGCAATTAAAGCGAATAGTTGCTCAGGAAGGTTTTACTATAGAAGAGTCGGTGCTCCATCTTATTGCAAAACGCTCAGATGGTGGTATGCGGGATGCCACTACACTTTTAGATAGAGTTTCGGCAAGTTCTATTGACGAAATTACCTTTGAGTCCGTCAGAAAGATTCTTGGTGCTTTTGATGTCTCCCATTTTGTGGAGATAGTGGGGCACTTGCTGCGTGGAGAATCCACTGATGCTCTTGAGTTATTATCTGAGGCGTTTTCTTCCAGCATAGATGTCCGTTCATATATTTCTGATTTTATAGGATATGTTCGCTTATGTAGTTTATATGCTATGGCGAAAAGAAGAGGTGAAAAAGCCATAAAGAAGTTCCTTGAAGTTGAAGAAATGAGCGATGTTGAGCTTGAGTATGTTGAAAAATTGACTCTTGAATTTTCTGCTGAGCTGATAGCGGTTCTTTTTGATCATAGCAGGCAGCTCGTTGATGTGGCGGTGAAAAGTGAATATCCCCGATACGTACTTGAAGCAGGATTTATCAAATTATCTCAACTTTCTTCCTTGCTTTCGGTTCCGGATGTTCTGGAGAGAATTAAAAATCTTCAGGCTGGCAGTCCCCCTTCCATTGAAGACACTGCCATTGGAAACAGCCCTTTTGTGGAAGATAAAAAAAAAAGGTTAACGCCTGATGCATCTTCTGTCCCTGCGGATAGTCGGGCGAGCAATGTTGAGTATGTTTCTAAGGGGAATGTTTCCGGAGACGAGCTCAGGTATAATTGGGGTGATTTTATTTCTTATGTAAAGAAGTTTAAAGACCTGAGACTTGATGCGTATTTACGTCGTATTGCCCCCAGTAGTTTTTATGCCTTGCCTTCTCAAAACAGAGGTGTGTTGGAGCTTCTTGTTTCTGCATTTGAGCTTGAGGCTTTTAAGGATCAGGAGACCATGCATCTACTTAAGGAGCGCTTGGGCAGTTTCAGTTCAGTTCTCGCCTGGGATGTGAATATGGTTTTACATGCTTCAAAGAAAGACTCACAAGCACAAGAAACGTCTTCTTCTGACTCTGAACCTGAGAAGAGCCCTCTTGAAGGAAAGGATGCCCTGCACATACCGGGCTCTCATGCGGCAGCAACTGAGCAGAAAAAACAAGAGCTCCTGCAGAAAATAAAACGAGAGGCGAAAGAAGATGAATTGGTAAAAACTGTTCTTGATGTTTTTGAAGGATCTTCTATTGAAAAAGTGCTTCCTGTTCGAAGAAATAATCAGATATAAGGTTTATTTTGATTCCCAAAAGTTTAAGAAAACTGGTTTTTGAATTGAGCAAGCTGCCATCGATCGGTGAAAGAAGTGCCTACAGGATTGCATTTCACCTGCTGCATAAATCTCGTGATGAAATTACGGCGTTATCTGATGCTATTGTTGATGCGTCTTCAAGTTTACGTTGGTGTGATCACTGCTGTGGTCTATCTGATGAATCCGTTTGTCTTGTGTGTTCAGACTATGGTCGTGTAAAAAATCAGTTGTGCGTTGTTGAAAGACCGTCTGATGTTTTTTCCCTGGAGAGAAGCGGCGCGTATCGGGGATTGTATCACGTGCTTCATGGAGCCTGGTCACCACTGAAGGGAATATCTCCTGATCACCTTACATTTAATCAGCTTTTCTCAAGGGTGAAGGGAGGAAAGCTTGAAAACGACCCTTTGGAGTATCCAATTGATGAAATTATAATAGCCACCAGCACCACCATTGAGGGTGATGCGACGGCTTTATATGTTGCAGACGAACTTGATGATACCGGTCTTTCGATAACCCGTCTCGCACAAGGGCTTCCAAAAGGGGGAGAGCTGGAGTACGCAGATGAGATAACGCTTGGGCTTTCATTCACCGGGAGAAGGAAGTTGTGATTGACTGATGTATAACCCCGGGAGGTTGATGCCGGGAGATGCTTTTTCCATCAGATTCAAAAGGGCTCCGTGCCTTGCAGAGTATGGGGTCATGAAAATTGATTCTATATCAAATAAATCTACATATACTTTGAGAAGACTCATTCCACCAATGATAAGATCGTATCTATGTGTTTCATTATGAAGGATGGAAGCGATATCTTTTTTCGGAGTATGCTTGAGAGAGTCCAACAGGGAGTTAAGAAATTGAATGGGAATGTTTCTTGTTTCATCTGTGTTATGAGTCAGGGGAGTTGAAAGATCATAAAGATATTGCAATGCCCTTAAGGTACCGCTGGAACCGAGCAGTGATTGACAGGAAGTTTTATGTGAACCAATGCTGTCATGGACAACTCTGGATAACTCAGACTGGACGGTGTTGAAAACATCAGCAAGGTCAGAGTCCTTATCCTCAAAGTACTGCTCAAACACACTCAGTGCCCCAAGAGGTACGCTGCAAGACGCAGTCGTACTATCGGAGTCCTCCTTGTCGATAAAGGAAATCTCTGTACTCCTTCCCCCAATGTCGAGAAGTACGACAGGAACAGGCATCATCTTCTCAAAAACAGTAATTCCCTTAAGAATCAATCCGGCTTCTTTTTCGCCATTTAAAACAGTAAATTCGTGACCAAGCGCCTCCGAGAATACCCTCAGAGCAGTGGTCGCGTTGCCGGCTTCTCTAAAAACGGCTGTCCCGAAGGGGAAAATGTGCAGATTCGGGTATTTTGAAAGGGTGATTTTCAGGGTTTTAAGGAGCTCCCCGACCTCATCTATCCTGTTCTGGCAGATGGAGTTATTGATTAACTTCCCTAGTCTTGGTAAGTATCTGATTTTATTTAATAAAATTATCTCTCTGGAGTCTGGGGGCTCCCAGGCGTAGATATCTGCCCGAAGCGCACTTGAGCCCAAATCTATCACCGCAAAGTGTTTGCAATTATTGTTATTTTGCGTCATCCTGTAAATTGCGATATAGGAGCGAAGCTTTTTTTGCAAGCTATTATCTAATGCATGCATAATAAGTGTATTCTTAAGAGTGCTACGCACTAATTTAATCGTTTGTAATATGGATTAAACACCATGAGAGATATAATTAAACTTGTTTCTACAGCTAATACCGGTCATTTTTATACAACCACCAAGAACAAGCGTAAGAAGCCTGAGAAAATGGAAGTAAAAAAGTACGACCCGAAAGTCCGAAAGCACGTGACATACAAGGAAGGTAAAATTTAGCTTTTGGTTTATATTCTTTTTTAGTAGTTCACATTCTTTTCTGGAAGGGTATCCGGGTAATGACAAATCAAAAAAAACAGGCAAAGCCAATGGAAAACGATTCTAGTGATTCACTTCTCGGATTACGTGAGATAGAGATTCTCCTTGAAACTCTTGAGAAGCATGAGGTGACGGAGTTCAAGCTTGAACGGGAGGGAGAAAAGGTCTGGTTGAAGAGAGGTCCTCAGCAAGCGTCTCAAGTTCAGATGCCTGTTATGATGCCTCATTATGGGGCTCCCGGTATGTATGCGCCGCAGCCTGCGTACGCTCCCCAGGCTCCACAACAGGGTGATGCACCGTCTGCCGCCCAACAACAATCATCAGGTTTAACTCTTGTAGGTGGTGCGCAGGAAGTTCCTTCTGCTCCTTCAAATGTGCTGCATGCCGGAAAGAACATCAAGGAAATCAGATCTCCCATGGTGGGTACTTTTTACCGACGTCCGGCAGTTGATGCTGAACCTTATGTTACTGAGGGTGATTCCGTCAGAAAGGGGGATGTCCTTTGTATAGTTGAAGCCATGAAACTCATGAATGAGATAGAGTCAGAGATCAGCGGAAAAGTTGTTGAAGTCTGTCTTGAAGACGGTCAAATGGTTGAATATGGTGAAGTCCTTTTCAGGATTGAGTCGGTTTAATTTCATACACTTTAATTTGATACACTTCTCATTACTGGAACCAGATGTTTTCAAACAAGCCACCATTTAAAAAAGTTTTAATTGCTAATCGTGGTGAAATAGCAGTCAGGATTATCCGTGCGTGCCACGAACTCGGTATCAAAACTGTCGCAGTTCATTCTACTGCGGATGCAGACGCGCTTCATGTCAAGCTTGCAAATGAAAGTGTATGTATAGGACCTCCATCTCCCACAGAGTCCTATCTCAATGTTTCGTCCTTAATTGCAGCAGCAGTAGCAACTGGAGCTGAGGCGGTTCATCCGGGATATGGGTTTTTAAGTGAAAACGCCGCTTTTGCGGAAATTTGTGGTCAATGTGGTATCACTTTTATTGGTCCCAAAGTTCGTCATATGCGTCTTATGGGTGACAAGGCGGTTGCCCGAAGGCTCGCCATAAAACATGATGTTCCGGTTGTTCCCGGTAGTGCTTCGGCTGGTACCAGTGTTGAGGAGGCTCTTGAGTCAGCAAAAAAGATTGGCTTTCCTGTTTTAATTAAAGCGGTTGCCGGTGGTGGTGGACGTGGGATGAAGATTGTACATGAGCCTGAAGAGTTTGCTCGTCTTTTTGAGCAGGCAAGCAGGGAAGTTGAAGCGGCGTTTGGTGACCCCAGTTTATATATCGAGCGCTTTATTCCCACTGCCCGACACGTTGAGGTTCAAATTATTGGAGATAGTCACCATAACGTGGTGCACCTTGGTGAAAGAGACTGCTCTACCCAGAGGAGATACCAGAAACTGGTGGAAGAAAGTCCCGCACCTCTTCTTTCGGATAAGACAAGAGCGGCAATGCATGAATCTGCCGTCAGGCTTGCTCAGGCTATTGGTTACTGTAGTTGTGGAACGCTTGAGTATCTTCTTGACCCGGACACACAGGAGTTTTTCTTCATTGAAATGAATACCCGTTTACAGGTCGAGCACCCGGTAACAGAGCTGGTGACTTTGACTGATATTGTAAAAGAACAGATCTGGGTTGCCGCAGGCAGGGAGCTGTCCTTTACCCAGTCAGATCTGGAATTCAAGGGACATGCGATAGAGGTCAGGGTAAACGCCGAAGACCCATATACCTTTGTACCATCTCCGGGTCTGGTTGACGGATATCACCCCCCTGGTGGTCTCGGGGTGCGTGTTGATTCTGCAATTTACGATCGATACAAGATACCGCCTTTTTATGATTCCCTGATTGCCAAGATTATAGTTCGTGGTAACACCCGTGAGGAAGCTATTCAGAAGATGATAGTAGCATTAAGTGAGTGTATTATCGGCGGAATCACTACCAATCTCCCTCTTTTAATGAAAGTTCTTCAAAATAGAGACTTTGCAGAAGGTAAAGTTCATACTAAACTTCTTGATGTCATGTTTGAAGAGGAAAAGAAGAAAACAGCTGCGCAGTTATTGGCTAATTCGAAATAAAACTACAAAACTAAGACTATCCATTACCTGATTTCGAGACTTTTTACATGAATAAAGTAATCACCTGCTTTTTTCCATTTAGACTGTTTGTCATATCCTTTTTCTTGTTTTCATTTTTTCTTGTTTCCTCTGATACCTCTGCGGATCAACTGCCCGTAATTGAAATTCCTTCCCTTGAGCATGATTTTGGTACAGTCAATCAAGGGCTTAAGTTGACACATGATTTTATAGTTAAAAATACCGGTGCTTCTGATCTTATTATCAGGGAGCTTAATCCTTCCTGCGGATGTACGGCGGCGGTTCTGGAAGATCCTGTTCTAAAGGCGGGAGCTGAGACGGCGATACGGGTGTCATTTGATACGACGGGGTTCATTGGTACCAAAAGTAAAACGGTAAGAATCTATTCTAACGACCCTAAGAACTCTTCTATGGTGCTCAGGGTCAAGGCGCATATTGTTCCGGAAATTTTCACCGAACCTTCCTCTCTTGAGATATTCAACGTCAAGAAGGGTGATGAGGTAAGTGTCAGTTTTACCGTTAAGTCAATGAATGCAGAGCCTGTGCCTTTCAAGGATGTTATTTCAAGATCTGAATATATAAAGGTTTCTTCTGATATTAAAGACAGCGGTGAGGTAGTGGTTATGGTCTCTCTTTCTCAGTCGATACCTCCCGGGAAGTTACGTTCAAGAGTGGTTGTCCGAACCAATAACCCTCGTGTTCCGGTAATTAATGTTCCTGTTCTTATAGACGTAGTGAGAGATCTTTCTCTCGATCATAAATCTGTTAATTTCGGATATGTTTCAGGCTCAATAAAAGAACCTCTGAGAAAGGAATTTAAAGTACATATAGAGAAGGGAGCTCCTGAGTATTTACGGGTAGTGAAAGTGTCTATTACCGGAACTTCTCACGTAAAGGCATACGTACATGAACCGGAGGATGCCAGGCAGATAGTTCAGGTTGATCTCCTGCCCGGTGCACAGGGAGTGGTGCGAGGTGTTCTTTTACTTGAGACAAATCATGTAGACCCTGAGCATAAAATCATCGAAGTGCCCCTTTATGCAGTGGTAGATAATGATAAAGATTAGCGGCTTTTGTTATTCACTTGTTGTAATATTTTTATTTCCTTTATTTATTGCAGGGTTTACTTTTGATAGTTTTGCTGAAGTTGAAGTAGAGGCGGTAGATGAATTCTCCCGTTTAATCAAGGAACCCGGTCTCGATCAAAGAAGTAAACTGAAGCAGAGTAGTGAAATCTTTCTCTTTCTTAAGCAGAACCCCAATTTCAATTTACGAACACACCTTCGGGTATTTGATGAGTTTCACGCGTCCTCTCTCGTGGAAGATTTTTCATCTTTCCTGATTCAGAAAAAAATCGATAGTTTTTTTGAAGCTAAAGAACCCCTTGAAGAAATCACCAGAATTGCCACCCAGATATATCCTCAGGCAAGTCCTGTGATCTTCAAGTTAAACAAGATTGATAGTGTATATGAAAGATCAACAGGTTGTATAAAACAGGATGATTTTTTCTGTTTTGCCGAAGTTGTTATTGCCGAGTATGATAATTCCTATCTTAACAGATTATTTGAAAAAATAACTGCCAGATATCCAGGGAATACTTTTTCCTCCTTTGGTAATCAGATTGTCTATGGAATTATAGCAAGTGCCCATGTGCATAATGCCGACTCCGGTTTCTGTTCCGGATTTTTTGATTCTACCGTTGATGAGTATCCGTTGTACAATAAGGAGCTTACGAAAAACAATCTCGAAGTACTTGTTCGCTTGATTGAAAAAAATCCGGCGTGCTATCAATCTCTTCTCGAGGTGCTCTATTCCAGAACAAAATTTGCCATAGATAAAAAAAATCCGATAGAAACTGCCAATTCCTTACAGGCTATCAGGTATATAGAATCTTCCGAAGAAGATTTCTTTCAGGCTAAGTTATATCTTTTTAAAAATGCCAGTTCTCCCCTCAGGGCTCTGGTAAGAGAATATTTTTCTTTTTCCCTGTTTAAAGCTCTTTCTGCCGGGGAAAAAGTATCAATGATGGTGTTTGGTTTTATGCCGGCAAAGTTTTACTTACTTGTGCTTATCCTTCTGGTATTTACTCCAATACTCTTTTTTGTTTTGTACCGTGTCAGTGATTCAATGATTACGGTTAAAGATGGAATTTTCAGTTCCATCCGGCAGAGGCAGAAAGAACAGAAGTCCAGTAAGTATATCAATACGGAAGAGTTAGATAATAAACCTGATGAGTACACTTCTTTATTGGCAATTTTTGGACTTACGGACGAGGCGAGTGATGCTGACATAAAAAAAGCGTACCGTGATATAATAAAGCGCCTGCACCCTGATGCGGGAAATGTGATTGATCAGGAAAGACTTGACGGCATACAGAAGGCATATGATCGCTTGATGGAGTTACGCCGTGGATGGTTTGGGCTTTCACGATAGAATAATAGAATATAAGACTCAGTTCAGAAGATAGGACAGAAGCCAGTCTGACTGGATAAGGCGTTTTGGCTTATCTATGATTTCAGCACCCAGTGATTCTTTCTCACACTCAAGCAGTTTTAAAACTGTTTCTTTGGTATCATCAAGCGAAAGGATGACCACTATTGCAAGTTCTGCATCAAGCGTTCTGATCTCGGCAATCCCTTCGTATGACTCAACAAGGCATTTGAGTAGTACTATCTGGCTTGCAGGAAGCTTGACGAAAATAGGGTGTAAATTATCTACGACTTGATTTTCCACCCAAGGATTTAATCACTGGCTGAAGTCTTTGACAACATGCAACATCGTTTTCTCATAATTGATGCAAGTTTAAATTAATGATATTTCTCTGATGTAAATGTTTTAACTACTTTGGATAGGGAATTTCATGATCTCTTTTTTTAGAAAAAATAGAAAAAGCCTTGTTGGTGTTTTTATAGTTGGGCTTTGTATCCTTTTGATGCTGCCATTTGGTGCTGAGTATTTCAGCGGTTCATCTGTGATGAAACCTTATGTAGTCAAGGTTGAGGGGCAGGAAATTTCATACCGTGCGTTTTCAGATGAAGTTCGTAGAGCTGAATCCATGTATAGATCTCAGTTCGGTGAGCAGTATGAGATTATTGCAAAGATGCTTAATATCAAGGAACGTGTACTGGATGATATAATAGATCGTACGCTGCTTTCCCAATTGTATTCCCGTGTTGGTCTGGTTGCAAGTTTTGCTCAGGTTGAGAAATATGCAATGAGTCTTCCCATGTTTCAAAACGGTGTGGATCGGGCTGCCTTTGAGTCTTTTCTTAGAAGTGCGGGACTTAAGGAGCACGAATTTGAAACTAAAGTTCGTGAGCAGGTGATAGAGGATATGCTAGGAGATACTCTTAGTTTGGCTGCGGTCACGAACCCTGCTGAGCTTGAGCAGCGTTATAAACGTGCAAATGCAAATATAAAAATTAACTACATGGAGGTTACCCCTCCCGCTGAAGTGAATGCAGAGCCGCCGACAGATGAAGAGCTACTCGAGTACTATTCTAAAAACCGTAGCCGATTTTTTTCCGAAAAGATGATTGAGCCAGTTATATTAAGATTTCCAGCCTCTGCTTTTTTTAAACAGGTTCTTGTGCACGAGGAGGATATTGAAGACCTTTTCAAGAGGACATACCAAAATAGTGATAAATCTATAACTGAAGTCCGTTCACAGTTGGAAAAAGAGCTGAAAGAATCAATAGCACCTGAATATGCAAAAGTAGCAGCAGAAGAAGTTATTTCAAAAATCATTCAGTCCGCTGAGGATAAAAGATTTGAAACGATTCAGAAGCTTGCATCAGAATCCACCTCATTAGAGCTTAAGGTATCTGAATCCCCAATGGGTTTTTCTGCTCTGGGTTCTACTATTTCTCAATCAGTTAGTGGAGATGTATTTCAAATGAAAAAAGGCGGTGTTCGTCTGTTCTTTGACGGTAATACCCCGGTAGTTGTATTTATTAATGAAGTGGTAGAGCCAGAACAACTGGAGTTTGACTCTGTAAAGGCTGATATCCTTACTACACTTTTACGTAGTCGGGAAAATGATAGGAAGCGATATTTTGCCACTGAACTTGTCTCTCAACTAAGAAAAACTCCTCCTGATCAGCTTGCTTCCGGAGTAAAAGATCTTGCAGCAAAAAACAAATTTAAAATAAACAGCACCGAGGAAACAAGCATTCAGAAAGTGGTACTCCCTTTTGTTTCAAATCCACAGGATATTTTTGGTATAGTTTCTGACTTGCTTACTAATGGTGTTTATGGTTCACCATATGTGGCTCTTGATGGAACTGCCTATATCATTTCACTTGATTCCTACTCAACCCCTGATACTGTTTCTGAAAAAGAGCTTGGGGAGTTTCTGCTTCAGGAGAAAAACATTATAAGAGGACGAGCATTTCAGACTATTCTTACCAAGTTGAAATCAATTAGTAAGATAGAAGTTGCCCAATATACTTACGATTATCTGAACTAAGCAGATATTTTCTCAATGAAGAGAAAAGCTTCGATAAGAAAGTTTTCAAAAGGGATATGGTTTTATAAAAAGAACTATATACGAATTGAATCTGAGCTTGGCTCTGATATTAGGCAACTTTTTATTGAAGATATTCTCAGATATCTTTCAGCCATTATCCCGGCATTTCGAAAGCCTCTTTCTGAATCTGCTCTTGTAGCCGGATTCAGAGGAGGGACGGTCGTTTCATCCGAGAGAAATATATCGAAAGATCAATGTTTGCATGTTGAAGGAGTGCTTACCGGTGACGAAAATTTCAAAGAGGAAAGTGAAGTACTTAAAATCCCTTTCACTATAGATACCCAGGCTGGTTTTAATAAACTTGATGAATCAGAACGTACGATTTTCTATGAACTTTCTCACAAGGTAGAATGTCAATACAAGGAGCTTATCAGTGTTTGTTCCCTTGAAGAGCTTGGCAGAAACCCGACTGTTCGTTTTCGACATATCGAAGGATATTTTGAAAAATTTTCACTGGATGGTCTGATTTCCAGATGGTCAAAGATACCTGCTGTTGATGAAACAATAGTATTTGATATTCATGAAAACAGGTTAAGAGTCCTGCTCTCTTCTGATGCAACGAAAGCAGAAGATCAGAATGATCTTTATCGTTCACTTACTCCTGTGTTAGCCAGGTATTTTGATCTGGGAGAACTCTGGTAACATCTCTTGTCTATTTTGCTATATCGCTATGTATTGCAAAAAGGAGTTTTTCCGCGTTTGAGTTTTTACATATATTTTGAATATGCCGCTGTTCAAGACAATGTTGTCGATAGGTAAGGGTAAGGGAAGTTGTTTTGCTGTCAATTGAGGCAAGCTTACCGTGTAATCGGACATCGCAAGATACCGGAGCATCGTTCATAAACTGGGCTTCGCACATTCTGTCTTTTACCTTGATTGTGGTAGTAGAAAATGTTCCTTTATTGGATAATCCATCGGGAATATAAAAGTCGTAGTTGGACAAGATCAAAGACACTTTATCAAAGGCATCCGGTAGTGCAAGTGCGAGCCTCTCCCTGATCTCTACAATCGGTGTCGGGGCATAGTGTTCGGTAGAGTCTGAAATTTTGGTTTTTTTGCCGGAACAGGCTAAAAAAAGTGTTGAAATAAGCAAAAAAATGATAAAGGGAGCAGTACGCATAATCTTACCCTGTCTTGTGTGTTACAGATGTTATGAACAGTATTATAACCATTGTATAGTCCTTGAAAGTGATTAAAGAAAGATATATTTTTCTGGAGGATTTAAATGTCGATATTCTGATATATCTCGACCCTTTTCTGGAATATTTTTTTTCTTTATTTGAGCCTGATCAGCCGGTATTTTCCCTTGCATGCTCAAACGCCCCGTTTTTTTTGTTTTTTATTCTCTCCATTATCTTGTTCTCGGGTATCTTGTTTTCTGGCACCGGAGTGAGTGGGGGAGTGTTTAGAACTGCCGTGGAAACAGTTCTTTCCGGAGCCTTTATGACAGGCTTATTGTACCTTCTTTCCCCTGATGGTGTCTTGTATCTGCTTCTTTATCCTCTCCTGTTACTTCTTGTTGCCAATAGAAGTTCAAACATAATCTTATCAGGTATATTCTTTTTATGGGGTATGTTCTTATCAGGGACTTTATCCTTTTTATATGTTGGTATTGCCTTATTTTTAAAAAATAAGGGAGAAAAGGGATTCGGTACTACAATATTCTCTGTTGTGAGTATTGTAATTTCTTTTATTATCTCACTGTACTTTTCTTCACGGTCTGTAGTCTTTGATTATCCCAGGACTTCCGGTTTGGCACCCCTCTCTCCTTTTACGAACATGGGAAATGTTGTTTTTGGAGTTGAGAGGATACCATTTTCACTTTATTCGCCTGCTTTCATAGAACAACATATTCACAGTATTTATCTTGCATTATGTGTTGGTGTTCCTGCTTTTTTTATTGTTTTTGCCAGTTTTCTTTACAGGATGAGATATAAACGTCCTGAAAAAGAAGTAGTGGGTATTTCTGTAAGTATTTATGAGACTATTTATAAGACTGCGATTTTTTTCAGTGTCTTTTTCCTGGGCTGGTCATTCTTTTATGTGGGGAACAAATTTCCTCTATCTCTTGAAGGGATTTTATTTCGGGTAATTCCGGGAGTTATATGGCGCCCACTTCCATACCTGTTTTCGGGAATTGCAATTATTGTAATTCTATATTCATTTAACAGAGTAAGTAGAGGTCCTTTACGGAATATGCTTTTGTTGTCGGCTTCAGTGCTGGTTTTTGTTTACTATATGGCTCATCCGGCAGCGTACCTCAAAATAAGCTCCTATGAGAACCCCCCGGCAGTTGTGGTGCGTAATTTTAAAGAAGTTTCTGCTGATAAATATCTGCCCTATACTCCCTCCCGATTTCTGTTATCGAAATATTTTAATGATGATGTATCAGAGATGATAAGCTCCAGAGATCATCGACATTCTCTTACCAATGTCTCTCTTCGTGAAGATATTACGTGTAATGTGAGTGCTTCTGTAAATCAGGATGCAGCGGGTAGCGCACTTGGGGGAGATCATCGCAGCAGATGGTCTACCGGAAGACCTCAGGCTGCCGGAGACTGGTTTGAGATCGAGTGCGAGCGGGCAGTTTCTGCAAAGCAGATTCACTTATCAATAGTACATTATAAAAGTGATTTTCCCAGAGGTTTGTTATTGCAGGTAGAGAAAGAAGGACAGATGCAGAATGTACTTCAACTTGATGAATGGTTTGGTTCTGTACAATATACCGATTCAGGACTCCCTTATTTCGGTGCACAGGGAGATGTTATCCTTGATTTACCTTATGAGGTAAGTTCTCGGGTATTCAGATTTACCCTCACTCGTGGTGATTCTGTATTTGACTGGTCAATTGCGAAGATACTTTTTTACAGCCGACCCTGAGCGGAAAACGAGCTGAAAGAACTTAAGACTCTAATATTCGTTTATAGTAATCCAGATACTGATCGATTATTGTAGTTACGTTAAACTTTTCAACTGCAAGTGCTCTTGAATCTGTTTTTAATTGTTCGTGAAGCTCTTTATCGGAGAGGATTTTAAGAGAATTCTTTGCCATATCTTCAATATCCCCTACATTTGAAAGAAATCCGGTCTTTCCATGTACCACCACTTCCGGAATACCCTGCACATTGGTCGCTATAACCGGCACTCCACAACTCATTGCTTCAAGAGCGGCAAGACCAAAGCTTTCAAGTTCGCTTGGCAGTAAAAAGAGATCGGCACTCTGGAGCCAGGGAATAAATGATTCCTGTCGACCGAGAAAACATACAGAGTCTGCAATTCCAAGTTCTCGTGTAAGAATCTCTGCTGAAGATCGTTCCGGTCCATCTCCGATTAATACCAGGTGGGCAGAGATCTCTTTTTGAATCAATGAGAATGTCTTGATTACATCCTTGATGCGCTTCACCGGTCTGAAATTGGATACATGAACCAGTATTTTTGTTCCACTCTTTCTTGGACAATGCCCGAGTAGAGTACTTGCCGGATGAGGGGTTTCGAAATCAAAGGGTTTGAATATCTCCGGGTTGATAAAATTGGGAATTATCTCAATTGGAAAATGTTCCGGTACTTGAAGCCTCTCGTATGTAGCCTCTTTCAGGAACTGGGAAGGGCAGGTGACACCATCACTTTCCATGATTGAGAATTTTGTAATGGGCAAATATCCCGGGTCTTGTCCTATAAGGGTGATATCGGTTCCATGAAGTGTGGTGATGATTTTTGGAGAAGAGTCACCAAGTATCTGCCTGGCAAGATATGCGCTGGTGGCATGGGGAACCGCGTAGTGAACGTGTAATAAATCCAGTTTTTCATAATTTGAAACCTCTACCATTTTTGAGGCAAGACTCAGTGCATACGGCTGAAATTCAAAGAGTGAATATTCCCTGACCTCAACTTCGTGAAAAAACACATTCTCGTAATACCCCGTGAGCCTTCCCGGAATATCATAGCTTATGAAGTGTATCTGATGCCCTCTTTTGGCAAGGGCAAGTCCAATTTCAGTTGCAACGACTCCGCTACCTCCAAAGGTCGGGTAACAGGTTATACCGATTTTCATTCTAAAAGTTCCTTTATGGAGTTATAAATCTGGAAATTGATCCTGTAGACCCAAGAAAAGCCATAGGGTCTTTCATGGGAAGAGGTCCGTCAATGAAAAATGGTTCTCCCTTCATAACTCCAATCATGCTTCCATAATAGGCATCTCTGGACTCTATCGAGTGAATGGAAAGAGGATGGCTGACAAGAGTTTCTGCCTCTCCCTGATTACGATTTACCTGAGAAGTGTAGGAGTAAATTGCATCAAGTTTTTGCTGATAGCCAGAGGTAACATCAACCACAACAGAGGGAGAGAAAGCTGACCTGCACATATAGTACAGGGTAAGGGGGACGGTGTGTGGCTCATAGCCTTCATATTTTTTTTTGAGCGTTGCATAAAACAATGCTTCCTGCACAAGCTCACGCGCCCCTTTATGGTCTGGATGACGAGTCTCACCAAAAGGAGCCAGCACCAGAGAAGGTCTGCTTTTTCGTATGACTTGTGCTACTCTTTTTAATTGTTCTTCTTTGGAAAGAGGCGTCTCTTTAAACACTGCGGTATCCGGGATTTCCAGATTCCCTCTATAGGTAAGGTTGAGTATGCCTGATGCTCTCTTTGTCTCTTCTTTTCGTTCTTCCGGTGTCCCTTTTGAGGATGACTCACCAAGGGTAAGATCAATAATTCCCGTTTTGTATGTACGGGAAAGTTCGGCAATAGTACCCCCGCAAAACAGTTCAGCGTCATCCGGATGTGGTGCAAAGGCAAGCACCTCAAGTTTGGGTATAGAAGAAAGGATTGTGTCAATCGGAGTACTCATACTGAGGTCTCATTATAGGCGTTTTTAACTGAATTGTACAGAGCTTCAAATACCGAGCGACCATATTGCATATATAGCCATAGTGCTGAGAGTTGTCTTTCCTGTAGTTTGTTATCCGGATGTGAGAAGAGGAGAAGCTTGTTTACTCTGGATGTCGTGATCTCATTTTTTCTAAGAAGTGCCTGATCATATTTATCAAGGAATTTTTGGATATTTGATTGCGTGCTTTGAATTGTTTTTTGTAAAGGATTTTCAAGAGTTTGATCAGTGTCTAATGCAGGTTTACCAATACTTGTGAAAACCTGATTGAGCAGTGGCTGTATGGTCTCCATGATTGATTCAGAACTCAGTTCTTCTTTCAGGAGGTTTTTAAGTATGGCAGAGCGTACTTTTGAGCCCTCCTGTTCTAATAAAAGTAATGGGTCAGGAATGAGTGCTTTTGTTTGTTCAAATAATTTATTATCAACTATACTTACATGAGCCCTTGGGAGTATCTTCGGGTTTGGGATGCCCAGACGATGATACAGGGGTTGGGTCTCCTTTAAATATTGCATTTCAGTTGAACCGGCTACGTAGCATAAAGAGGGGAGAAGGGTGTCCTGGAACAATGGTCTGAGAAGGGCAGAGGTTGAAAATTTTTCAGGGTAGTTTTGAATCTGATTGTATATTTCTTCACTCGTGTATTTCAGGGAGAGTCCGGGTATTTCAAAATCTTTCCCATTATATTCAAGTCGGTAGCGATCTTCGTTTTTTCCCTCTGCGTGCATGAAAAATAGAGGAGAGTTTTCTCTGATCTTGATTAAGGTAGAAGTGTGTCTTAAATCAGAATTAATATCCTGCCAATTATCGAACGCGAAAGTCATTATTTGTCTTCTGCGGTCATCAAAACAGGGTAATCTCGGGTCGATAAAAACGGTTTTAGATTCCGGAAAAAATTGATACATGCACCTGGCAAAACTTTCATGAAAGCTTGTACTGATACTGAATGTGGAGTTTATCAAGGAGGATACTTCCTGCAGGAGTTCTTCCCTGTAGAACTGTCTGAGGAAAGTATCCAGTTCCGGCGAGATGGTATCCGGAAACGGCAATGAACCGATAGATTTTCTATTTTTTCCTGTATCATCGATATCTTTACTCTGATACCTAAATTTTTTAAAATCAAGTTCTGCGGTGAGAACACCCAGAGATGAAATTTCTTCCAGATCATGATCCTCTGTCTGAAGCCAGAATACCGGCACCACCGTTTTATGTAACAGGCTGCTGAGCTTTTCAGCTATTATTTCATTTGTAATAAATTTATAAACGGCAAGTAGGGGGCTTACTCCTATTCCGGTCTGCTGTCCTGTTACAGTACAAAAACTTTCTCCGGTAAAAAGTGATTCCAGATCGGGATATATGGAAGAGGGAGCTTTGAGGTTCTTGTGCCATGCGTGCAGTTCGTTTTTGATGCCGTCAGAATTTTTTAATTTTTCTTCGGAGGAACAAAAAGAAACACGGTTCTTAATGCTTTTTGAATCAAGATTACAAAGAGGAGCCTTTACAATAATATGGGGCAAAATATTCATATCATATACTCTTTTTTGCAATACATATCATCCGGTCATGGGAGGAGGACTCAGGGTTAAATGCTTCACCCTCATAGTTACCAAGTACTGATTCACATGAATATCCGGCTTCAAAAAGAATTTCCTGAAGTTCATTGTACTCATATAGCCGTACCGACTCTGAAAAAGTTGATGAAACATTTTTTTCTGCATGCTGAGTCAGAGGTTCCAGTTCTATGAATTTCTCTATTCTCTTGTTTCTTATTTCTTTTGTTTCGATAAATTTGTAGTTTTCAGTGTGATGAATTGTTTTGTTTTCAAGAGTATTTTTTATGTAGAGCGGATTGACGGTATCAATTATCAGATATCCTGAAGCTTGAGTAATTTTATTCCACGACTCAAGGAGTTTTTTATTGGTGGCATCGTCAAAATATCCAAAGCTTGTAAATAGTGAAAATATACATTGGAATGACAAGTTTTTAAATGGCAGTGATCGCACATCTGCCTGAAGTAGTTCAAGTTGAGAGTAGAATTGTTTTCCGTTAAAGAGTAGTGGCATAGAAAGGTCTATACCAACTACCGTTCTGAATTCATTTTTTAAATATCTCACATGCCGACCGTTTCCACATGCGCAGTCCAGAGCAATGGTCTTTTCTTCCAGGGGAATTCTGGAAAGAATCATGTGTACGACTTTCTTTGCTTCAGAAAGGTCACGGTGTGCATAACGCTCCAGGTATGCCTCCTCCCGAAACCATTTCCTGAACCATTCTTGAGCTGAGTGTTGATTCTTCATTAAAATCAGTAACTTATATTTTTCTCAAGAAAATAGAATATCGTTTTTGTAATAATTAAGGAGAATATGTTAGAACTTTCATATTAGTCAACAGTGGGTAAATTATTTTTCTGTAAATACTACCTTATGTCACAGGCTGTTTTACAAGTTGGCTATTTTAGTTAAGGGTGTGATTTGAATTATACAGAAGTTTTAGAAAAATATTTATACAGAATTGCACGAGATGAACTGAGCGATATAGACTCGGTGCTCCCGCTTTTGAGAAAGGCTACAATATTTGTACTTGGTAAAGCCGGAAATGAAGATGATGAATCTCGTGTTGATCTTTTTATTCCCTTGAGGAAGAAAAGTGGGGTCAATCTTGTTCCTGTTTTTCTTGCGAATACTCGAAATTTTCAACCTCAACCTTACGGCGAATATGATTTTTTTGAAATACCAGGTGAATCCCTGCTTCAGGTTCTCCCTCCCAATTATGGTATAATCATAGAACCAATGACCTCTCTTGAGGTGCTTTTCACTCCTGAGATGCTTGGTAATGGTACTTCTCCTGCTCAACCTTCCGATAATTTACAAACAAGGAATGATTCAAAGGTAAGATATCTTAATCCTTTGGACTCGAAACAGCCGGTGGAGAGTGGCTCAGCTGATGATTCCAGTTTTGATACTGAAATGAGCTTTGATCTTTTTGGTACATCAGATATCCGGATGGAAGATGAGCCGGGTAATGGAATGATGGAGGTATCCAGAGATGATGATGAGAAAATTCGGATACGACGTGGAAGGAAGAAAAGTTGGGCTGCTAATCCTGAGTCTGGCTCTGTAAACAGTTATGAGATAGAGGCACGTCTTGTTAAATTGGTAAGGGGCTTTGATGCCATTCAGGAAGCATATTCAATTACCCAAAAAACTGCCCATAGTGAATGGGTGCTTGGAGTACTTGCTGAGCCATGGGGTTCAGATGATCGGTTCAGGTTGATAGAATCTGTGGCAAGGATTTCTCAGGAGTTCTATGGATACGCAGGCGCAATTGAGGTTTATGATGATCTCAATGATACTCATTCCAAGTCATGGGAGCTTTTCAAGATGATACCTCCGTTTTATTCCAGGGATATCGATGTTGCTTCCTCTTCTCTCTTGTCCAATATTGAAAAGCTTGATGAGAAGCCCGGTATCAAGGAATCGGTAAGTAAGCTTACAAAATCAGGCTTTAGACTTTTTGGAAGATAAATGCAAGCTGGTGGCGCGGAGTCGCAGAGCGGGCATGGGCAGAACTCTGCCCCTACTAAAACCCGATTCTTTTAATTATCTGCTCTCTCAACTCTGAAATTTTTACTCTGTCTTGAGACAGCGTGTCTCTGTCACGAATAGTAAGGGTGTTATCAGAAAGTGTATCATGGTCAATTGTTATACAGAGTGGGGTGCCCGCTTCGTCCTGTCTGCGGTATCGTTTACCGATGTTGCCGCTGTCGTCGTAGGTGCAGGCGTAGTGCCCCTTTAGCATCGAAAAAATTTCTCGTGCTTTTTCAGGATGACCGTCTTTTTTCAGAAGAGGAAATACCCCGATTTTGACAGGAGCGAGTTTTGGGTGAAGTTTAAGAACTGTTCGTGGGTTACCGTCTATATCTTCAACTGCGTATGCATCAATCAGGAAGGTAAGTACGGCACGATCTGTCCCAAGTGCAGGTTCTACCACGTAGGGTATAAACGTCTCTGAAGTAGTCTGATCTCTCCAGAGGAGTTTCTTACCACTGAACTCACTGTGTTTTGTAAGATCAAAGTCTCCCCGGCAGGCGATCCCCTCAAGTTCACCCCATCCAAATGGAAATAAATATTCCACATCCGAGCATGCCGATGAGTAGTGAGCAAGCTCATCCTGGGCATGAGGTTTCAGTCGAAGACGTTCTTTGGAAACTCCAAGGTTGATGAACCAGTTCAGACGTTCCTGTCTCCAGTATTCGTACCACTGCATCATTTCTTCCGGACGACAGAAAAACTCCATTTCCATCTGTTCGAATTCACAGGTTCTGAAGGTAAAGTGGCGGGTTGTTATTTCGTTTCTAAAAGATTTACCTTGCTGGGCTATCCCAAAAGGGAGGTTGACTCTGGTAGAGTCTATCACGTTCTGATAGTTCACAAAGATTCCCTGTGCTGTTTCGGGACGTAAATAAACCGTATGTGCGGCATCTTCCACGGGACCAAGATTTGTTTTAAACATGAGGTTAAATGCCCGTGCCTCACCAAATGAACACTGTTCTTTTTTCTTGCCTTTTGGGCAGGGGTGTTTCCCTTCCTCAAAGTGATCTGCCCGTATGCGATTACCACAGACTTTACATTCGATAAGCGGGTCGGTGAATCCGGAAATATGTCCACTTGCTTCCCACACTCGTGGGTGCATCAGGATGCTGGCGTCGAGTCCGACTACATCTTCACGTTCCTGTACTATGGAGTTCCACCAGACGTTTTTAACATTTCTTTTGAGCTCAACACCCAGAGGTCCGTAGTCATAACAGGAAGCAAGCCCCCCATAGATCTCACTTGAGGGAAAGATAAATCCCCGTCTTTTTGCAAGCGATACAATGGTTTCGAGTGAATCTACGTTTGCTCTGATGTCTTCCATTTTATTCGAAATTCTTTATATAAATTATGCAAGTTATTTATTTTAAAGTTTTATATATTATAATCTAATGATGGTAATGAACAATTAATTCATAAATATATTTACTCTATATCAATGCCTAATCTGCAAATTTTTGACTCATTTTTTTCGTATAATATTGGTGCAGTAATAGATGTGCCAAAGGAAAATATCAGCCTTTCTTTTGATGCCTACCCTGACTTGAAACTTAAATTCGGTGTTTTCCCCCGGGAATATGGTTTTGGTACGACAATAGAGACTCAGGTGGTCTCAGTCTCCAAAACTCATATCAAGGTTAAGGTACTGGAGATATGCGAAGAAATAAAAACACCTGAAATATATCTTTTAGTGGCAGTTCCCAGACCTCAGATTTTAAAAAGACTTTTGGAGGGTCTGGCATATTACCCGGTCAGTGAGCTTCTACTTGTGGTCTCAGAGCGTACTCAAAAGAGCTATCTTCAAAGTAGTACTTTGAGAAAAGAATCACTTGAAAAGCATTTAAAGCTTGGTGCCATGCAAGCCGGTTATAGTTTCAGACCTCGGGTGACTCTTCTGGAAAAATTCAGTATATTGGCAGATTATTACAATGATGAAGAAGGAATGATAAAACTGATAACTGATCAGAGTTCTTCCAATTATATAGCAGATTTTTTGAATACCTCGGTTATTTCTGACCCTGAAAATGTTAAGACCCGTTTTGCCATTGGACCTGAGGCGGGATGGTCGGAGAGAGAGTATCAATTTTTTATCGATAATGGGTATAGAGATATTAGATTGGCAGATTCAGTTCTTAGAGTAGATACCGCTGCACTGGCTGCAACCTCACAGCTTTACATGAGCTGGAACATGATAAGAACCCGGAATCCCGATAAATAAAAAAACGAAACGCATGATAAGAAAGAAGAAATCATCAGAGGACTCACCCAAGCCAAGGGAGCCCAAGCCGAGGGAGCCGGATGAAATTATTCATGGTGGCTCATCATCATCAGGTTCTTCCGGTTTTGATACTGAAATGTCAGCTCTGGATGAATGGGGGGGTGATGGCGTTTTTGTGAGCGATTCGAAGGATCTCATTCGTTATGACCCAATACAAAGTTATTTACAGGAAATAAAACACATCCCTCAGCTCAGTAAAGAGGAAGAGCACGAACTTGCAGTTCGTTACAAACTCGAAGGTGATAAAGCTGCGGGGCTCAAGCTCGTTGTTTCAAACCTGCGTCTTGTCGTTATGATTGCAAGAGAGCATCAAAGAAATGTTCAAAACATTCTTGATCTGGTACAGGAGGGAAATATCGGTCTGCTTGAGGCAGTTGAAAAATATGATCCCTTCAGGGGTATCCGATTTCCGTCATATGCCGTGTATTGGATTAGAGCCTATGTACTTAGATATCTGATTAATAATATCCGCCTGGTCAAGATTGGAACAACGCAGGCACAAAGAAAGCTGTTCTTTAATCTGGTAAAAGAAAAAGAGAAACTGGAGCAGGAAGGTTTTGTGCCGGAAGCCCGATTACTGGCAGACCGCCTGGGAGTGAAGGAGTCTGAAGTGGTTGAGATGCAGCAACGATTGCAACTACCCGATGTGAGTGTTGATGCGCCGGTCAATCACTCTGATGGGGAATCGCTTGATTTACATTCCGTACTGCCGGCAGATCAGGAAGGAGTTGAAGACATTGTAATAGACGCTGATTTTTACGCTTCTGTGAGAGAGGGGATTGAGGAGTTTAAAAAGACTGCTGATTCCAAAGAGGTTGCTATTATAGATCAGAGGTTGTTTAATGAAGAGCCTAAAACTTTACAGGAAATTGCTGATTCATTCGGTATAAGTCGTGAGCGAATACGGCAGATAGAAACTCGTCTGAAAGAGCGATTAAAAAAGTTCTTTACGGAGAAACTTGCCCTTGATGAAACTATGGAAATTCAGGATACTCCCGGAGATAATGAATAAGATAAGTGCATTTCTAAGAGCGATTTCATCATATCTGATTGTTGCAGGTGTTCTTGCAATCGTATTTTTCCTGATTACTACTCAGGTGCCCTTACTCAGATATTTTTTTGAAAAGAATGCACCGGTGATTCTTATGGAAAAAGTTCCCGAAGGTCTTGGTGTAAAACCTCAGAAAATTCTCTTTACCGTTGAAGATGATCAATCGGGGATAGAGCTGATTCGTGCTCGTGCCGAGCAGTCCAATATTTCGGTTGATCTCTACACAAATTATCTCCCTTTGGGTACCCACTCGCATCAGGTGGAGCTTTCACTTGATGCTACCAATCTGGGTTTCAAAAAGGGTGTGGTAAGAATTGTGATTGAAGCGTTTGACCGTTCACTTGAAAGTAACGGTGTGCGACATTTTTTTGAAGTTCCGGTTCGTTTTGATTCACCGGAAATTGAAATTATTACCTCTCAGCACAATGCTCAAAGAACGGGTATGGAGTTTGTGGTGTACAGAATAAAGTCAGATTCCGCATCCAGGAGTGGTGTGCGGGTGGGCTCGACTCTTTTTGAGGGTTTCCCTGCTGAACAATTTGACCCGGAGCTTTCAGGGATATCTGATTTGCACGTGTGTTTTTTTGCGATACCACTTGATTTTAATGACTCTACGGGGAAGATTTCCGTATATGCAAGTAACAGCGTTGGGAACGTGTCAGAGAGAAGCTTCTACTATAGAATCAGGGAGAGGAAAGCCAGATCCTGGGAATATAAACTTGAATCTCCGAAAACTGCGACATTTCCGTATTATGAAGAGCTAAGAGAGAAGTTACTTTCCAAACCACTGCATCCGGAAAAGCTTTGGAGTGATTTTCTTATAAAGCCTATTGGTTCTGACTCTTCTCCCAGAATTGGGGATAGTATAGTTTTGATATCTGATGAGACTCCTCAACAGGAATATACCAACTTCTTGCTCAGTTTCAGGACTCGGGGAAAAGCTCCGGTCATGCTTTCTAACCCGGGACATCTGGTTTACAGTGGTAAAACTGAAAAATTTCGTGGTCTGGTAATTCTTGATCATGGTTTTGGGCTTGTTTCCGTGTACTCGGGTTTGAATTCTGTTATAGAGAATCGTCAGGGACCTATACCTCAGGGAGAAATACTCGGGGAGACGAGCGTACTCTCGCATCTTGACAGTTATGGTTTTGAGTATGGGCTTTTTTTTCAGGGAGTACCCGTTCGCCCGGAGGAGTGGTGGGATAAAAAGTGGGTGTTTGATCATGTGTTGCACAAGATTTCAGAAATCAAGACTCGATACAATATCAGAAGTGTGATTTCGCGTGACGGCGTTATCCCAGGCGATGGTGTTATTTCAGGTGATGCCCAAACTGAACCGCTACCAGGAACTGAACTGTTGCCGGGAACTGAGCCGCTGCCGGGGGGATATGAGAGAGTTCCTGCCTATGAACACGAAGTTGGGAATGGAAAATATTATGATGAGGATCGTGACTTTTAGATAGTGTTTCACTGATATGTTAAAACTTGCCATACCGATTATTATTACTGCTTTTGTTTTGGTGTTTCTCATTAACTCAGCAGTTGAAGAGAGTGCCAAAAAAGTGCTTACAGTGACTGAACTCAGAGCTGAAGTCCTTAAAGCCGAAGCGCCCGGGAGTAGTTTTGTTACGAAAGAAAGGATTCGTCTTGGAGCAAGAGTGGCATCAAGTGATATCAAAGTGACCTCTGAACCTCTCAGGCAGGTTTCTTTTTATATAAAGGATATTGAAGGAGCACACGACGAAACGCTGCTTGTAAAATATAATGGTCTTATGCCGGATACTTTGAGAGAGGGCAGAGATGTCATCCTGGAGGGTGATTTTGATGGAAGTATATTTTATGCAAATACTCTTAACACCCAGTGTCCTTCCAAATATGAACCGCCAGACCCCTTGACGGGTAAGAAGAAGGAGTACTCTTCAGAGTACTGAGTGCATGGATATTACCACTTTATCGATCGGTCATTTTGCTCTGGTAAGCAGTTTTATGCTTTCCCTGTATGCCATTTTTGTTGGCGTGTATGCTGCGGTTAAAGGTGCTGAGACTCAAGGTTCTGCCAAATCAACATCCTCGGCAGCGACTGCAATTATACTCATGGGTGCTTTCTCCTGTCTTTCCCTGTTTTTCCTGATTCTTTCTTTTCTGAATAACGACTATTCCAATCTCTATGTTTGGCAACACTCTTCAAATGATATGCATCCGTTTTACCTCATAGGGGCGGTGTGGGGAGGTATGGATGGTTCCATGCTTCTTTGGGCGGTTATTATGTGTGTGTATGCCATGGTGGTGGTAATCAGAAAAAAGACGGTACCCGGAAAACTCTTCAGTTGGGTTGTTCCGGTACTTGGAGCTGCGTGTTCATTTTTTTTACTTGTGGTGACTTTTCTTACCAATCCATTCAGAATGATACCTCAGGGGATAATTCATCCGGACGGAAACGGTTTAAATCCATTACTTCAGAATCCTTCAATGATGATTCATCCTCCCATGTTGTATCTTGGGTTTACCGGATTCGTAGTTCCTTTTGCATTTTGTCTTGCAGCGCTTCTAAGTGGGGAGCTGACCTCTTCCTGGATACGTCTTACAAGAAGATGGACATTGATCTCCTGGGTGTTCCTGACTGCGGGGATCATTCTTGGGGGGCACTGGGCGTATATTGAGCTTGGATGGGGAGGGTTCTGGGCATGGGATCCTGTAGAAAACGCGTCTTTTCTTCCCTGGCTGAGTGGCACTGCCTTTCTTCACTCCGTGATGGTGCAGGAGCATCGTGGTATGCTCAGGGTGTGGAATATTATGCTTGCCGTAGTTACTTATCTTCTTACCGTTTTTGGAACATTTCTTACCAGAAGTGGTGTGGTGCAGAGTGTTCATGCCTTTGCCGAGACTGACGTTGGCTGGGTATTTCTTGTCTATCTTGTGGTAATGCTGGTTTTTACTCTTGTTCTTGTGGTGTATCGCTGGAGCAGTCTTAAGCCGGAAAATGCTCTTCAAAGCTATTTTTCCCGGGAAGCCGCATTTCTTTTCAATAACATTTGTCTTCTTGCCATATTGATTACCACGCTTTGGGGGGTAATGCTTCCTGTTATTACAGAGGCATTTACGGGTGAGCAGTCAGTGGTAGGTCCCCCGTTTTTTAATAAAGTCACTGCTCCTCTCTTTATTTTCCTTTTGTTTCTTATGGCAGTTGGTCCTCTTATCTCCTGGAGGAATAACAGTTTGTCTCAGCTGAGAAAGACATTTTTGTTTCCTCTTCTTGTTGCTTTTCTTGTTCTTCTCCTTGGTCTTTTTCTTGACCCGGAGAGACCGCTTGCGGCTCTTTCATTCAGTATGAGTGCTTTGGTGATTGTTACCATACTTACAGATTTCCATCGTGCTGCAAAAATGCGAACAGCAGTAAATCAGAACTCCTATGGAAAAGAGATATTTTCACTTTTAAAGAGAAAGCCCAGAAAATATGGGGCGCATGTTATTCATCTGGCGGTAGCATGTGCGGCAATTTCCATCACTGCCGCTACGGTCTATAAGATCGAGCGTGATATATCGCTTCCCAAAGGGGGTAGTTATGAAGTGGGGTCATATTCGCTTAAATATACCGGTCTAAAAGAAGAAAAGGGATACGGCTATCAGGCTCTTGTGTCGACAGTAGAAGTGTATAACAGATATAGTGGTGCATATATCACAACTCTTATTCCGGAAAAACGAGTGTATGCACGCAGTGAAGAAATTACCACCGAAGTGGATATTCGCTCCACTCTTAAGGAAGACCTTTATATTGCTTTTGCAGGACTTGAAACCAGCGGTGAAGATGAGCACCCCAGTCCGGGAGGAAGGATGGATTATGATACGGCTCATGCCGTATTTAAAGTATTTATTAATCCGCTTCAGGTATGGCTCTGGTTCAGTTCTGCTCTGATGCTGGGAGGGTCATTGATTGTTCTTGCTGAAAATCTATGGCTTGGAACGCCTGCCAGAGTAAAAGGTATAAAGGGGGCTGCTTGAGATAATGGATTTTTTTAGCGCACTTTCACTGGTTGTTACATTGGTTCTTTCTTTACTTACGGTAGTACTACTCCTTAGACCCTTCTTGTCAGATGATCAGTCGTTTACTGAAACTGCAAGTAAAGACTCGGAAATGGAGGCACAGGAGAAAATTTTACAAAGAGAAGCGATTCTTGATTCTCTGGAGGAGCTTGAACTTGCCAGAAGAAATAATGAAATATCCGATACTCACTATGCTGAGAAAAAAGCTCTCATTATGCAGGATGCCTCGACACTTTTAAAAGAATAAGATGCTTACTCAAATTACTCTTGAAAATGTCTGGAAATTTTATGGGGAGGTTCCTGTTCTGAAAAATGTTTCCTGTTCTTTTAGAAAGGGGGAGATATATTTTGTACGTGGGGGTAATGGTTCCGGTAAAACAACTCTTCTTTCTCTCCTTTGTGGATATTTACGGGAGCAGGAAGGCAGCGTCACCTATAAAATAAATCAAGATGAATCAGGCACCCCACCTGATTTCAGATATTTGATTCACGGAGTAGGGGCTCGTGGGCTTTATTCTGATCTCAGTGTATATGAAAACATCCGAATATTTCACGTTGGGCTCAGTTCTTTTCCGGAGAAAAAAGAAGCTTCGTATCTCAAAGAGATAGATAAGGTTTTGGAAGATTTTAATCTTTTAGAGGTAGGGGAAAAAAAAGTTTCTGCTCTTTCAATGGGGTATATGCAACGCTTGTATCTTGCCCGTATATTTCTCTCCCGGGTTCTTTCACCGCTTCCGTGGATAGTACTGGATGAGCCGGATGTCTTTCTTGATTCCGAGGGCTTGGATTATTTAAGAGTAGTATTGGGTGATCTTCACAAAAGTGGCGGTACCTGCATACTTTCTTCTCATAGTGAAAATCTTCTTACTGATCTTCCAACAAAAACTATTTTTATGCGTGATGGTTATTTAGAGGAGCGTGAATAGCCGTGCTACTAAGAATACAAAATCTTTTCCTGAAGGAATATTATCTTAAGATTCGACAGTGCCAGACCATTATTGGTATTTTTCTGTTTTCGGTTTTATTCTCCATTCTTCTTGCTTTTCTTCTCAGACATCTCTCTGTGAGAGTCGATGAGTTGGGTATTATCGCTCTTCCCGCTTTCTGGATTATATTTCTCTCTACGGTATTCAGGTATTCTCTTCATTCATATTCTGAAGAAATCCATTCGGGAATATTCAAAAATCAGATTCTTAGTGGGTATCGTCCGGGTGAAATATTTTATGTAAAGTTGTTTGTGGATTGTCTTTTTGCGGTATTTCTTTTGTCTTTTCAGTTTCTGGTTTTCTTTCTCCTGCTTGGTATTCCTCAGGCAGGGTCAATATTTTTACAGGTTTTTTTGGGTTTTCTTGTCTCACTTCCGGCGGTTATTTCAATTACCTCTCTTGGTGCCTGCATGAGCCATCGAAGTGGTAGAGAAGAGATCCTGATGCCAATTCTTGCAATACCTCTGCTTTTGCTTATTTCTGTATCGGTGGTAAGCTACGGGGAAGAGGTTTTTCGTGGAAATATGGATTTTCCCGATTCGTTTTGGCTTAAAGCATGTGCTGGAATGTCTTTAATTATGATAAGTGTTTCAGGGTTTCTCTTTAATGCAATAATCTCAATTCGTGAATAAATAGTACCTGTAATGAACTCTAAAAAAAACCTTAGCAGCCTTATCGTATGCCTTGGAAATATTTTGGACTATGTCCTGCCGGTAGTACTTTTTATATTAGTGCCACTTTCACTTTATTATACTTTTGTGATTGCCCCGGATGAAAAAATAATGGGTGCGGTGCAGCGTGTGTTGTATTTTCATGTGGGTTCTGCCTTTGCTTCTTACCTTATGCTGGGGGTTTTATTTGTATGCAGTATTTTTTATTTTGCGTTTAAAGAGGTAAAATTTTTTCATATTTCCCGTGCGGCAGGAGGAGTCGCGTTTCTTTTCAGTACTGTGGTGCTTGTTTCCGGTATGCTTTGGGGATATTCCTCCTGGAATACCTGGTGGAATTGGGAGCCTCGACTGGTATCAATGCTGGTTCTCTGGGTGTTTCTTCTTTCTTTTCTTTATATACAAAATTTAAATTATAGTTCGGAGGAGCTTAAAGCGGGTGTTTCCTCTGTTCTTGGATTACTTTGTGCGCTTCAGGTGCCTCTTGTGGTATTTTCTATCAAGCTTCTTGAGAGAACCCAGCAACTTCATCCCGAAGTTGTTGCCAGTGGTGGATTGACTGTTCCTGAATACAGGCATGCCATGATTATTACGAGTGTGACGCTCTTACTTTTTTCCGCATATATATGCAGGCTTTCATACCGCTTTATCGCAGTTAATGAAAGTAGTGTTCTATTAAAAAGAAAGTTCTTAATGAGACCTCAGGAGAAATAGCTATGTACACAAGATCCTTTGAAATGCTCTTCTATACCTATACGGTGATCTGGTTGATCGTATTTGTGTATCTTATGTTTCTCTCATATCGTGCCGGCAGGCTTGAGAAAAGAATTAAGGAACTTGAAAATTCGCTTGAGCAGTAAATGGAAAAAGATACGAAGGCTGGAAATTTCTCCATTGGGCACTCATCCAGGTTTGTTCTCAAGAGTTCTGATTTCCTGTATAGTGCAGATTCTATTTCATCTCTTCCATCTGAGGATGAGGGTCATCGTGAGCTTGCAATTATTGGCAGATCTAATGTTGGTAAATCAAGCCTTCTCAATGCGCTTTTGGAACGAAAGAAGCTTGCACGAGTCGGAAAAACGCCAGGTGCTACTAAAGTATTTTGTTTTTATGAAGTGGTATTTAAAGATGTAAGTGAAGACCCGCCCTCAATACATAGGGGCATGCTGGTTGATCTTCCTGGCTACGGCTATGCAAAAGTCTCAGAGCGTCAGCGTAGCGGATGGAAGAAAACATTACATCATTATCTTGGTTCAAGAAGCTCACTTCAGGCAGTGCTTTTGCTGGTCGATGCAAGGCGGGAACTTGAAGAAGAAGAGTTGGAAATAATCGAAGTGGGGCGAGAAGGGGGCTTGCTTATTTGTCTAACCAAATCTGATAAAGTATCAAAAAATGATATTGCAAAAAAGATTTCAGCAATAAGCAGGCAGACGGGACTTCCAATGCACGCCATTACAAGTGTCAGCACTGTGGGTAAGGACTCATTTAAGCGCCTTCAGCTCCTGCGAGAAACGGTGCTTTCATATTTTCTGAATAATGAATGAGCTGATAACGGTTATTATCCCAAGCTGGAACCGCCCTGAATTGACCGTAAGGGCAATTCACTCAGTACTTGCTCAAAGGTACCCTCATTTTGAACTTATTGTCGTAAACGATGGTTCAACTGAAGATTATTCCGAAGTTGAAAGACTTCTGAAAGCTTCAGAGCAGAGGTATATTACTACAACAAACAGAGGGGTGTCCTCTGCAAGAAACGCTGGAATTGCTGGAGCAAAAGGTAAGTGGATATGTTTTCTTGATTCCGATGATCTCTGGCTTCCTGAAAAACTTGAAGCACAAATGTCATATATCAGAGAGCATCCGGAGTGTCGTGTTATCCAGACCTATGAAAAGTGGATAAGAAAGGGGAAGGAAGTGAATATTCCCGAGAGATTACTTCCTGTATCGGGTGAGGCTTTTTTGAAATCGCTTCATCTTTGTTGCATCAGCCCGTCTGCGGTAATGATCAAAAAAGAAGTATTTGATAAAACGGGAGTTTTTGATGAGCGATTTATCGTATGTGAAGATTATGATCTTTGGCTGAGACTTACTTCTTTTTTTCCGGTACATTTGATTAAAGAGTGTCTGGTAGTGAAATATTCTGAGCCACATCCTCAGCTTTCAAGGAGTCAGGTGGCAATGGATCGTTTCAGAGTGTATGCACTGCTTAAGTATCTTTCATATCAGGATGTTCCTTCTGAAAATAAATCCTTTGTATCTGATATTCTTATTAAAAAACTTGATATTCTTCATGCGGGAGCCTCTAAAAGAGGTAAATCAGGCGATGCAGAGAGGTATAAGGGGTTAAGGGAAGCTCTTGATGCTTTATTCTGTAGTGATATGAATGAAGATTGTTATACTATTATGGAAACTCTCCTGAATGAATCGACGTATTTACTGGATAAGCGTTTTGTGAGTGAGGAATGAATACAGTAAGTGAACTTTTAATTACAAGGGAAAGAGAATTTATTCTTTCCCGGAGTTCTGAAGCGCTTCTTTCAAAACTGGAAGCAGCGTATTCGCTTATATATCTTCCTCTCATGAGATTTTCATATAATTCTTTTAATTTTGATGAAATATTTTCATCTTTTGAATCCTCAACTTTCAAACCCTGGGTTCTTCTTACGAGTGGAAATTCCATAGCTTCTCTTAATGGGATAGATTGCAGTAGGTGCAGATTTGCCGTTATTGGTTCTTCTACTGCGGACATGATTGAGGAAGCAGGGTATGTTCCGGAGTTCGTCTCTTCGACTTCAAATGCAGAGGCGTTTGGAACAGAGTTTTTTGATAAAGTCCTGGAAGGAAATCCCGCTGTACCGCTTATTCTTTTACAGGGAAATACTGCTGATAGTACCATGCAGGATTTTTTATCTACACGCTCTGAAAGATTACTTTGTCTTACTTCGTATGAAGTTAAGAGAAATGAATTGTCTGAAATGGAAAGGGATGTCTTGATCCGGTTCTTGGATTCGTCTTTCAGGAGATCTAAAGAGAGAAAGAGAAGGAACAGTGTTCTCTTTTTGAGTGCGCTTCAGGGAAATTACTTTATTGAGGAGTGCCATAAAATATCATCAGAAGATGTCGACTTATCTGATCTTCAGGCGATGCTGACTTCTCTTCGGATTTTTAGTATCGGGGGGAAGACAAGTGAGTCTCTGCAAGCTCTGGGCTTTAAGGACATTGTTACGGCTGGAGTTTCTCGTGTTTATTCTGTTCTGGATGATATAATCAGGAACGATCTTTAAGAGGACTTAAAAATCACCATTAACATATCTGTCTGAGTATGATGAGATTCTTCTATTTTTATAATCTTCTTCTATCCACACACCAGCACGGCGTTTTGCATCCTGTATCCCGTGATGGAGATTGTCATAATCATTTTTTTTCATTCCACTGTAGAGAAAAGGGATACTGAGTATTATCACCCCGACAATAGACCCCAAAATTAGTACAATTTTACCGTTCATAAGCAACAATTTCCAATATTAACACCCTCATGGTAGATATGAAGAGAATTTCCTTAAGTGTGCTATAACAATACTCTTTTTATAAATTTATATATAATTATTTCGTGTTTGATTATGACTGATGTGCTTCCTAAGTATTCGTATCCAAAAGAAAAAATCAAGATTATTCTTACTGAGCGGATTGACTCATCTGCAAGGCAGTGTTTTGAGGAGTCAGGTTATACGGTTAGTGAGCTTCCCACCGCACTTGAAGGGGAGGCACTCCGGGAGCATATAGAGGATGTGCATGTTCTGGGGGTCAGATCGAGGTCGCATATCACCGAAGAGTTTCTTTCACAGGCAAAGCGGCTTTTGTGTATAGGCTGTTTTACTGTTGGGACTGATCAGGTGGAGCTGGATGCTGCAAGAAAATATGGAGTGCCGGTATTTAATGCCCCATACAGTAGTACAAGAAGTGTTGCTGAGTTGACACTGGGCTGTATGGTGGCACTTGCAAGAAGGTTAGGTGATCAGAACACCAACATGCATAACAGGAAATGGGAAAAGGTAGCAAAAGGCTGTTATGAAATCAGGAACAAGACTCTTGGAATTGTTGGGTATGGGCATATTGGTCAGCAGGTCGGTCTGCTTGCTGAATCTTTTGGATTAAACATTATTTTTTATGACATAATAAAAAAACTGCCACTTGGTCGTGCCAAAGGAGTAGACTCACTTGAGGAGCTTTTGCTTTCTTCAGACTATATCAGTCTCCATGTACCTTCCACTCCTGAAACAAAAAATATTATCGGGAAAGAGGAGCTTTTTTCATGCAAGAAAGGGTCTTTCCTGATAAACCATAGCAGGGGACAGGTGGTTGATATAGCAGCGCTTCGTGATTCGATACTGGAAGGTCATCTTGGAGGGGCTGCGATTGATGTGTTTCCTTTGGAGCCGGAGTCCAACTCTTCAGTTTTTGAATCTCCCCTTTGTGGTGTTCCAAATGTTATTATGACACCTCATATCGGAGGGAGTACTGAAGAGGCGCAGCGAAATATTGGTCGGGAAGTGGCTCGTTCCCTGATTGGTTTTATTGATGGGGGTTCAACCATGGGGGCTGTGAACTTTCCAAATATTAACCTCCCCGCACTTCATAATTCTCACCGAATTCTTAATATTCATAAAAACCTTCCGGGAGCATTGAGTGAGGTAAACCAGGTGATTTCTGATGTTGGTGCAAATATTGATGCGCAATACTTGAGCACTACGCAGGATATCGGGTATCTGATTATGGATATTAATAAGGAAGTGTCTGAGGAAGTAAAAGATCGCCTGAGGGGGCTTCCAAAAAGTATAAAAACCCGAATGCTTTTTTAGATATGACTAAAACTACCAAAAGACCCTTACTTGAGGAATCTCTGTTATCTGCACTTTCTGCTGTAGACAAACAGATTGCACGAGCCATGGAGCGTACTCCTTCCCAGCGTGAAGTACATGGGGTTCAAAAATGGAAACCGCTTGATGAGAGGGTTGAAAAGCTTTGTGAGTTGCTGCTTTCTGAATATGGTGAGGAGTATCAGCTCGATTCCTTGCTGGTGTTTGCCCGTTCTTTTGTCAAGTCTTTGAGTATTCTTTGCGATGAACTGGGGGGAGATTCATTTGGGGAGATTCGTTCGGCGTACATTAAAGAGACGCTTCAGATGCTGGAAGATGATGTGCTTAGGGCAAAGGGAGTGTTTAAAAGGGATGAGACATCCTTGATGTAAAAAACGCCAGAGTTCACCTCTTAGAACCTGGCGGGTAAAAATGTTATGGTGTTGAGAAGCTTATGCCGCTAGGCTTCTTATGTTTTCGATCGTCTTGAGAGCGACATAGTTGGCGGCATCAACGCAGTTAGAGAAATACCTGATTCTAATTGCGCCCCTATATTCAGGCCTTGGCACTTCATTATGACCAATTCTGATTGCGATTATGTCGGATGCCGACTCGCTATCGATTGTCTTAAATCTACACATTTGGAACAAATATTCCAATAGTCCTTCTTGGAGCCAGTTTCCTTGATCATCCATATCATCAATGATAAATCTCAGAGATGGATAGATTACATTGTTGTGGCACGTGGCGATTCCGTCCTTGAGTTGACGTGACACTGCCGATGTTGCAAATTCATGAAGGGTACCGAATCCTCCAGGGTAGTACAACTCTGCTGCCAGTCTGGGGAGTCCTAAAAGAGTATCCGCTCTTGTCCCAAGTCCCAGGTGGATTGGCGAACAGTGAAGAACCTGATTCCGTGTTTTCGGGTCTTGAAGGAATTCAACCTCCGGGTAATGATGGCTTAGTCGGAATGGTTTTTCTACCGACTTCCCTTGAAAACCTAGTGGTACGCAAAATAACGAAGCTCTCATTGCTTTTACTATATCTTGCTCCCACGCTCGAATTACTGAATCTGCAACGACTCTCATGTAACCAGAATCGCCATGACCCGTAGCCGTGGATATTCCTAATTTAACAAGACTCCGGAACAGCCAGCCCGAGAAGTTAATAAGATCCTCAGTAGGTACTGAATCTCTTGCAGTTCCAAGAACAGCTACCACGTCTTTTTTGCTAGCTGCCTCTATAAATCTGTCATATTTTTTTGTCCATTTTTTTACTTGAGCAGCATCTGCTCTACCTGAAGCTTGCTCCAAATGAAGCTGTCGTTTATATGCTTCCAGTGTAAGCTGAGGACCATTAATTTTTATTACTGACATTTGAATTCCTTTCTTCCCTCCAACTGGAGGGGCAGAGGGGGTTAAAAAATAGTTTGCGCTCTAAAAGGAATGCAGTACAGAGCAAACCATTTTTATCCAAATGACTAAAAACCTTATTTGAGGTGAACTTGGTACATGCTCAGTCTTTAGCTTGAGCATATACCAAGTGAAGTCTAAACTTATTCAAGGATGTGAAAGAAGATGATGGGGGATGGTATCATTTGAGACTAAAAAAGTCAAAATATGAAAATATTAATATTTTCAGTAAGTAAATTTTCCCCAGCGATTGGTGTAGGGGTCATTATTGATGCGTTTTATTTCTCCTGTGAGGATGTTTTTTATGAAAATCTGGTAGTTTGCGTGTTCATGGGAGTGTTCTTTGGGGGGAGAGGCAGAATAGATCAGGTATGAGCCGTTTTTGGAAAAGGAGGGGAAGTATTCGTGTCCCCAGGGAGCGTCAAGATCGTGAAAAATTCCTCTTGTTCCTGTTTCCAAATCAAGGTAGCTGAGCCCTGAGCGTTCCTTAACATCTTTTTCCAGAACCCAGATAATCTTGTCCTTTGTAGGGTGCATCACAGGTTCACATCCATGACCTATCCTGTACTGCTCACCTGTCAGGAGATTTACTTTCCAGGCGTGCCATTTCCCTCCCTTGTCTGAAGTGAAGACAAGGGTTGATTTGTCTTTTGAGATTCGTGGTTTTACTACCTGAAAGTTTCCAAAGGCATGTTCTTCTTTGGGGAATATGACTTTTATGGAATTATCTGAAATGGAATATTCCATGACCTGGGAGCGATTTTTTTCGTAAAATATTTTCGTACCATCCGCACTGAAAGTGGGAAATGCACCGGAGTCTATCAGTGTTTCGGAGCCATCTTTTAGTGAGTAGAGGATGACATCGGAGGGGGCTCCTCTCTGTAGTGTTATATGACGCGAGAAAACAAGATATGAGCTTTCCGGGTTTATATCGGGAAACATTTCATGTTGCTTGCTTGAGATAATCTGAAGGATTTTAGCGGAATCAAGGTAGTATCCGTAAATTCCAAAGGTGCCGTCCCGATTGCTGTCAAAAATGATATCAGGGAGTTTTTGATTGCTGTCTTTATCTGAATACACTTCAAAATCTTTTGCGACAGCCTGTGCAGTATTTTGGTTCTGAGCATATGTTTTTAGTGGAATTAGTGCAAGAAGTGTCCCGGCAAGAAGAGTTGCAAGGAACAATCCATAAAATACAAATCCTCCGGATACGGGATGTTTTTCTGATGGTGTTTCTGATCTGTAGAGAAAGGGGATTAGTAGTATCAGCATTGAAGCAATTCCTATACTGTAACCGTAGACCTGGGTGAAAAGATGATGTGAAACGGCAGTCATTTCAGCAATCCTGAGATCAATACCAAGTAAAGTAAAGGTAAATGCCCAGGCTCCTTCATAGGCGCCAAACCCTGCAATACCGGAAATGGGGAGACTCGCCGCAAATTCCGCACTGAGTAGTCCTATAAGGCTGATACCGGGGTCGAGCATTTTTTCCTCAAGCCCAAGTGATACTCCAAGACCCAGGAGAAATACATAGAGCCCTGCGTATTTTGCAAGTCGAATAGAAATAGAAAGAAGGAAGATTCGATCATACATCTTTGCTCTCTGAACTTCGAGAAGAGATTTTTCTGTGTCTTTAAGAATGTCTGATATGTTCCGTAGAGAGGAGTAGGTACTTGTATCTGTAATTTTTGCTCCATATGCTACAAAGACGGGAAGTATTTTAATCAGTATAACAGTTACTATAAGCAGAAAAAAAACTCCGCCAAGGAGTGCCTTTGTCGGTATCTGTTCCGGCATGGTGAGGCTGATGATGCAGAACAGGATAATGGGGCAGTTTCCAATAAGATCAAAAAGAAAGCTGTAGCTGTAACTTGCCGTTCCAGCCCCAAGTGGCACACCTAGTCGTGTACGGACAAGGTAAATGTATATAAGTGTGCCGAGGCGGGCTGGGAGAAGATCAGAAAAAAGATTTCTCACGAGGGTAATAAAGAAGAGACTGAGCTTTGGTACCTTATAGCCGTTTATGAGTAACAGCAGATAATACCTCCAGGTTCTGAATATACTCATCAGGGTTGAAAAGCATAGGAAGGAAAAAATATAGGATAAGGGAACATTTCTGATTGCACTTATTACATCTTTAAAAGAGTGATTTGAAAAAAAATATGCAGCCAGAGCCAGAGTGATGCCTATGCTCAGAATTGAATATTGCAGTTTCTTCATGAAGAGTTTTCGATTAAGTTACAGAACCTGGAAGGAGTATCTGATAAATTTATTCTTTTATCAAAGGTTCTTTTACTTACCGTGCACCGTGCCCACTCAGGATAGTATGGATAGTTTTCAGGGCAATTTTTATGTCCAGTGTAATAGACCGGTTGTACACATAATGAAGATCATGTTTAAGTTTTTGATCGTAGGTTTCAACAGAATCCGCATATCCTGACTCCACCTGTGCAAGTCCACTCAAGCCCGCAGGCACCTGATATCGGTCTTTGAAATGGGGGTATTTGTCTTGAAGGATTCTTGCGAACTCAGGTCTT
The DNA here is from genome assembly GCA_964612555.1 of uncultured Bdellovibrionales bacterium. GTDB lineage: Bacteria > Bdellovibrionota_C > UBA2361 > SZUA-149 > DAOLCO01 > DAOLCO01. Next base: position 68,695 of record CAZTBW010000001.1, read on the forward strand.
TCCGGTCGGGGTCCAATAAGGCTCATGTCGCCAATCAGTACGTTAATCAGTTGAGGAAGTTCGTCCAGACGGGTTCTTCTCATGAACCTGCCCAGTGGAGTTACACGAGGGTCGTTTTGGGCAGCCCACTTGGCTCCGCTCTCTTGTTCGGCAGTTTCAACCATGGTGCGGAATTTAAACATGGTGAAGATTCTTCTGTTAGTGGTGAGTCTTTGCTGACAATAAATCGCCGGACCCGGAGAATTCAGGCGAATGAAAATGGAGAGAATAATCATTACCGGTACGGCAAAGACGAGAAGTGCCAGAGAGAGACAAATGTCAAAGAAGCGTTTAGAGCTATTGTAGGAGAGTTCTCTGAATAGTGATCTTTTCTGAGATCCTTCCTGGGGAGTTTGACTAAAAGATTCTTTAGAGTCCATGCTGATATTATATCAATAAAAACTGTCAGTAACTTAATTATATATTCGTATTATATTTATATTATGCCACCTATGCGCGTGGACGTATAATAAATTTCATATCAGAATCGTAGTTCATTACTTCTCCACCACTGGTATCAGATTTCATGGTTACCGTGAGAGGCCATTCTGATTCGGGGTTGACTGAAATAACGTAAACATCCTTTACCATGAGCATCATTGCTGATTCCCAATTAATCCACTTTGCAGGTTCTGAGAGAATAATTTCCATTTGCCTGAGGTTCATCTTCAGGATGGACTGAAGCTGTTCAAGTGCAAGCGAAACAGGTTTGTCGGTAGAGGAGATCATTTCTATGACTTGTGTTTCAGTGATAGCTGCCTTATTGTTTGCCTCACTACCGGCTGCCACAGATTCTTTAAGAAAAGAGTATTTCATTTTTTCACAATTTTCGAATGCTGTCTTTTCCCACTGCTGTTCATTAAATTCGGCACGTCCCTTATCCTGAACGTGACACATATAGACGGGGTTACCATCTCCCTTATATTGTCCATGGAGTGGAGTAATAAAAATAGCATCATTTGGACTTGCCACATGCTGCAACCAGTATCGTGCATCCTTCAGGGTGTCAGTAGTGTGGAGAACTGACATGAGGTAGTTCTGGATTGGACGTACGATGATGTAGCTTTTATCCCATTTCATAAAACCTGTAAGAAAATAATTTAGAATTAATAAAACCTGTGCACCAGCATGTAATATCGGATACTCATATGGGATTCATTAGCTAATTTAAGTTCCAGGCTTTGTGTAAATCCAGATACTTAGCCCCCCTTCGCCCCTCTTTCGCCCCCTGTCGGGGTGCTACAGAGGGTGCTTCGGGGGGCTTTGCCCCTAGATCTCTTCTAATAATTTAAGTACTAGTTGTGGTTGGAGGTTTGCTTGTGAAAGTACGGCAGCGCCTGTTTGTTGGAGTATTTGGCTTGCTGCAAGTTTTGCGGATTCATCTGCCACGTCGGTGTCGGTAATCTGGGAGGCTGCGCTTGCAAGGTTTTGAGTGGTAGTTGAAAGGTTTGAAATTGCAGTGTCTATTCGTGAGCTTGATGCACCGATACCTGCCCGGGCAAGATTTAAAGTCTCAAGTCGCTGTTTTGCAAGGGTGAGGGTAGTACGTGCAGTTGCCTGGTTTGATACCACCATACCTGAAAGCTCATCAATACCCGTTTTTGAAAGATCACGAAGGAATACATCCATTCCAGTTACTCCGTTTGTATCACCTGCTATAAGGTTGTCGGAGGAGCTATGAAAATATACTTTGTTGCCATCAGGAGAAATTATGCCAAGTATATTATAAATATAACTACCGTTATTAGCGTCCGTTTCTCCATCAGTTGATCTGCTTACAAGCTCTATGTCGCCAGTGAGCATGTCTTTTCGATATATTTGAGCACCGCTTGCTCCTGCTACAAGGTTTGATGCATCAGCAGTAAATGAAATGTATCGTCCATCTGCACTGATAGTTGCGTCCCAACTACCTACACTTGCCTGTACTCCTTCCTTGTTACTACTGACAAGACGTAGTTCTCCGGTTTCAATATTCTTAACATACGTTTGTTGCCCAGTAACTCCGCTTATAAGATTTGTAGAATTTTTAGTAAAAGTAAAAAATCGTCCATCTGCACTCAGGGCAGATCCTGTACCACTACTACCGTTACTTTGTACACCAGCCTCGTTACTACTTAGAAGCTGAAGTTTTCCTGTATGAAGGTCTTTAAGATATGCCTGTTGCCCACTTACTCCGGAAATCAGATTGGAAGAGTTTGACCAGAATGTAACATAACGCCCATCCTGGCTTAAATTGGCATTATAGGTATGGTTATTTCCCTGCACCCCGTCCTGATTGCTACTTGCAAGTTGTAATTCTCCTGTTTCAAGGTTTTTAACATAGATCTGATTTCCACTTGCTCCGGTGACTCCTGGTATAAGATTAGAGGAATCTGAAGAAAAGGAAATAAAACGTCCATCTGCGCTTATGCTTGCATCGGCAACTGTTCCATTTGCCTGGACGCCATCCTGAGTAATGCTGCCTACACGTAGATTCCCTGTGTGAAGGTCTTTTATATAGACATGTTCGCCAGAGATTCCAGGAATCAGTGGTACGCTGCTATTTGTGATGAACGCAAGATAACGTCCATCTGCACTTAGCTTGGCTCCCCAGGTATCATCACCCCCAGGAATTTGAGTACCCTGAATGGTGTTGCCAATAATCAGTTCTCCGGTTTCAAGGTTCTTTACATAGGTATGTCGTATTCCCATCCCCCAAGGATCCAGATTCGTAGCATTTGAGGTAAAAGCGAGAAAACGTCCATCTGCACTGACGGATTCAAGATCACTCCGTCCATTCGCCTGTCCACCACCACTTGTGGTGTTAAGTCGTATAGTCTCCCCCGCAGATTGCAAACCAAAGGCATCACTTAAAAGCGCATTTCCAACTTGCACTGCCAATCCCCCAGCTACTCCATAACCACCCTGAAGATTTACCAGAGTATTAGAGCCGGTCATTAACTTCATATCATTAAACTTTGTGCTATGGAGAATCCTGTTATATTCATTCTGTAAGGCAGTCACCTCATCCTGAAGAGGCTTTCGCTGAGCACTACTCAAAGTGCCATTAGCACTCTGTTCTGATATCTCCGAAATACGAAAAATTATATTAGTCATCTCTCCAATCGCACTTTCTGCAATATTCAGATAACTGATACCATCGTTCAAGTTACGAATACCCTGAGCCAGTACCGCCCGATCAGCATTAAGAAGCGAAGAAACAGATAAACCGGCTGCATCATCCGATGCACGATTAATCCTCATCCCACTTGATAATCTGTTAAAAGAAGTTTCAAGGTCTTTACTCGCTCGAGTAAAGTTTCTCTGAGCGTTCATAGAGGCAATGTTGGTAGTAAGAGATAACCTACTCACAAGCCCCACCCGTTTTTATGAAAAATAGTCGAAACAAAACACCAAAGGTACGTACGGGGGGAGAGGAATGTTTCTGTCTGTTTTGCGAAAACTCAAGCGGACTGAGGGCAAGTAGACCGTTCAATACATCAACAAACAACCGTCCCGAGGGAGCCATTTGAGCAAAACAGACAGAAACATTCCTCTCCCAAGCAGCCACTACCAAACTCAAGACGCAAGTGCACCACAAGACGCAAGCATCTTTTTGAAAAAATAGAATGAAGAATGAATTACGACTACTCATCCTTGTACTGCATACTTCCATGTACAAAACCATTTCCATGGTTTTGAAATTTTAAAATCCATAAGCGTGACGAGCGCTTACCTTTTAAAGGTCGGTTAAAACAGCTTATAACTTTAAGGTACCAGCCTCTTTTTTTGTTAGGGTCTGGATAGATGGATTTGCCTTCATTTCAATGTAAGCTCTCTAAATTAATGAATAAACTTGAAAATGGGTGATTGCTACCCTTTAATTATGTCAATCCTTATATCCTATAGATACCTCTCTTGCGGTTGCTTGCTCTTACTATATATAATTTACAGAATTTTTAATTAAAGCATTAATTTAAAGTATTAATAAGAGCTGTTTCTATGAGTTCAAATTTTCCTTCACGACATATTGGTCCGGACAGTAACGAAATTAACGAGATGCTTGGAACGATTGGTGTTTCTTCGCTTGAGCAGCTTATTGATGAAACTGTCCCATCTGAAATCAGAGCCAGGGATAAATTGGGACTTCCGGAGTCCCTGAGTGAGCATGAGGCTTTGAATCTTCTTAAATCTATTGCTTCTACAAACAAGCTCTGGAGATGTTTTATCGGACAGGGGTATTATGGAACGCTTACTCCCGGAGTGATCTTACGTAACATACTTGAGAACCCATCCTGGTACACTCAATATACTCCGTACCAGGCTGAAATTGCACAGGGTCGCCTTGAAGCGCTACTTAACTTTCAAACAATGGTATGCGATCTGACAGGCATGGAGATTGCCAACAGTTCACTTCTTGATGAGGGAACTGCTCTGGCAGAAGCAATGACCATGGCATGGAGGATAAAAAAACTTGTAAAAGACCCTGTCTTTGCCGTACATTCGGGAATCCACCCTCAGTCACTTGAGGTAATGCAGACAAGAGCAGAGCCTCTTGGTATCAAGCTTGTGCTCCTCGACAGTCTTGATGAAGTAAATAACGTAACAAATTTAACGGGTGTTATCATCCAATCACCTTTAAGCGATGGTGAGATTCTGGATGTATCCTCCTGGGCATCTTTATCTCACAGTAAAGACGCTTTTCTTATTGTTGCGGCTGATCTTCTTTCACTTTGTTTGATTAAAAGCCCCGGCTCTCAGGGTGCGGATATAGTTGTGGGCAGTGCCCAGAGATTTGGAGTTCCTCTTGGCTACGGTGGTCCGCACGCTGCCTTTATGGCATGTAAAACCCTGTTTCAGCGAGAGATGCCCGGAAGAATTGTCGGGGTTTCAAAAGATTCTCACGGTAAGCCCGCCTATCGTCTTTCACTTCAGACAAGAGAACAACATATCAAACGTGAACGTGCTACAAGTAATATCTGCACTGCACAAGTTCTCCTTGCAATAATGGCAAGTATGTATGCGGTTTATCATGGACCAAAGGGACTTAAAAAAATCGCTCTCGATGTTGCTTCCAGAACAAATGCTCTTGCCATGCTTTTAAAAGAGCAGGGTATATCTGTCAGGCATCAGAGTTACTTTGATACTCTGAGAACAACTCCCTTCTCTGATGTTTCAGCTATAAGAAAGAGGGCTGAGGAAAAAGAGATTAATCTAAGGTACTATGAAGACCAAAGTGTCGGGATAAGTCTTGATGAGACCACCTCAAATGCTGATCTCCCGGATATTATTTATGTCCTTGGTGGAAAAGATATCTCCCTGAAGGAAGTCCTGGAGAAGATGGGTAACACTGCCATTTCTTCAGCCACTATGAGAAATGATGAGTTTCTTACACATCCCGTCTTTAACAGTTATCATTCTGAAACTGAAATGCTTCGCTATATTAAACGTCTTGAGGGGAGAGATCTTTCACTTGCTCATTCAATGATTCCCCTTGGTTCCTGCACCATGAAGCTTAACGCAACTTCAGAGATGTTGCCGGTCAGCTGGGCTGAGTTCTCTCAAATACATCCTTTTGTCCCCAGGGAGCAGGCGTCCGGGTACAAAACCATATGTGATGAACTATCTGAATACATCGGGGAGATTACCGGTCTCCCGGCAGTGTCATTACAACCTAATGCCGGCTCTCAAGGGGAGTATGCAGGTTTACTTACCATAAGAAATTATCTTCACTCTAAGGGAGAAGGGCAGAGGGATGTATGCCTTATTCCGTCTTCAGCTCACGGAACCAATCCTGCAAGTGCGCAGATGGTTGGTATGAAAGTGGTGGTGGTTGCTTGTGACAGTGAAGGTAATATTGATCTGAATGATTTTAGAGAGAAAGTATCCTTGCACAAGGACAGACTTGCTGCTCTGATGGTGACTTATCCGTCTACGCATGGGGTTTTTGAAGAAGGGATAATAGGTATCACGACACTTGTTCATCAGGCGGGTGGATATGTTTACATGGACGGTGCAAATCTTAACGCACAGGTGGGTTTATGCAAAGCCTCCTCGATTGGGGCGGATGTTTGCCACTTAAATCTCCATAAAACTTTTTGTATTCCTCATGGGGGCGGAGGTCCGGGGATGGGTCCTATTGCTTCGATTGAGGAATTCAGACCGTATTTACCGGGTCATCAGTCTATTAATCTTTTTGGTTCAGGTGCTGTTTCAGCAGCTCCATTTGGCTCGGCAAATATTCTTCTCATTTCATGGATGTATATAAGAATGATGGGAGGGGAGGGCTTAACACGTGCCACGGAGCTTGCCATACTCAATGCAAATTATATAGCCAAGGTTCTGGAGCCCTACTACGAGGTTCTATATAAAGGTAACAAGGGAAGAGTGGCTCATGAGTGTATCCTTGATTTGAGGAATCTTAAAAAGTCAGTTGGCATTGATGTTACTGACATAGCAAAGCGTTTGATGGATTATGGATTTCATGCCCCGACAGTGTCTTTTCCCGTTCCTGAAACTCTGATGATTGAGCCAACAGAAAGCGAATCAAAAGCAGAACTTGATCGTTTCTCTGATGCCATGATTGCAATTGCAGAAGAAATAAATGAAGTTAAAAACGCTACAATAAAAGCTGAGGAGAGTCCCTTGAGAAATGCTCCTCACACTATTGAATGTCTTTTGACAGAAGAATGGAACAGAGCCTACTCCAAAGAAAAGGCAGTCTATCCCCGCCCATGGGTGAGGGAGAGAAAGTTCTGGGCTTCAGTCGGAAGAATTGATAATGCCTATGGGGACAGGAACCTTTTCTGTCAATGCGTGCCAATTGAAGAGTAGCGATTATTTTTCTACATTATTTTTTACTCTGCGAGGCAAACCCTCTTTTGTGCTACAAGTATAACTTAATTAATATATAATAGTTAGTATATTCAGGTAGTTAAAGCATTTATGTGTATATTCTTTAGTTATTTACTAAGTATGTCGATAGCTATCTTTATCTAGAAGGATCTATTTGAAATTTACTCACAAGGTTGTGAATTGGTATCTGTGTAAAGGATAGTAATCACGGGGTACATTCAAATGGCGATTCGTATAAATAACAATCAGGTTGCTCTTGGGTTAAACAGGAATTTAAATAAGTTTACTGATAGATTACAAGAGAATTTTAGAGCACTTTCAAGTGGCAGCAGATTTACAAAACCATCAGTAGACCCATCTGCTATGCAATTAGCAGAAAAATTATCTTCTGAAATAAGAAATTCCGGTCAAGCTGCAAGAAATATCAGTGATGCTGTTTCATTTTTAAACATAGCAGATGGAGCGTTGGAGTCGGCAGGTCATATTACGGCAAGACTTGAAGAACTGGCTACTCAGGCGTCTAATGGTACTTTATCAGATTCGCAGAGGATAGCCCTTAATAATGAGTATCAAGCTCTTATGGGGGAGCTTGACAGAATTTCGTCCCAGACCAGGTTTAATGATACGCAAGTTTTTGGTTCCACTACCACCATTCAAAGTGGTACGGATGGCAGTGCTTCATCCCGATTGACTGTTACTCTGCCAAGCCTCAGCAGTAGTAGTCAGGGAACGGACATTTCGACGCAATCAGGTGCTCAGGCTACAATGGATTTATTGAAAGACGCAAGAAGCACAATCTCTGCCGCAAGATCGGAAGTTGGTGCTAACGAAAGCAGACTACAAACTGCTTTTGAGAATTTGCAAACACAACGTATGAACAATATCGAAGCAAGAAGCAGAATAGCAGACACAGATTTTGCAGCAGAAGCCGCTAAATTAGCTGCTAACAAGATACTTCAAAGCACCAACACCTCACTTGCTTCAATAAATAACAACAATTTAACAAATGTTCTAAAACTGCTTCGGGCGTAGATAAAAGTTTTTCTCAGCTCTCGAACTCGGACTTGTACCACTTATAGAACACTTCCATCCCATCCCTGAAGTTTGTCCTGGGATTATAGGATAAGGCATTTTTTGCTTTTGAAATATCAGCGTTTGTTATACTCACATCACCCGCCTGCATACCCATCTGATTGATCTTCAGCTTGTTTCCCGTGACGGTCTCAATGGTTTCAATCGCCTCATTTAATGATACCGTGGCGGAGTTTCCAAGATTAAAAATATCAAATGGTCTGGGATTTTTCAGGGCACTTACAAAGCCTTCACTGAAGTCGTCTATATAAGTATAATCTCTTCTTGTAGTACCATCCCCGAACCTGTTTATTGCCTGACCTTTTATTGCGGACTGAAGAAAGAGCCATGGCGCCATATCAGGTCTTCCCCGTGGTCCATATACGGTAAATGGGCGTATAATTGTAATGGGGATTGAGTAGAGGTGGTGGTAGGTATGGGCTAAAACTTCAGATGCTTTTTTTGTGGCAGCGTAAGGTGATATCGGTCGATCAGTGGCGGAATCATCTTCCCTGAATGGAATTTCTTTTGAATTTCCATATACAGATGATGATGAGGTGAGCACAAGATTATCTACCCGTTTTTCTTTTGCAATTTCAAGAATGTTAAGACTCCCCTCTACATTGACTTTCTGATACAGGAGAGGGTTCTGAATCGAAGGGCGAACACCAGCCCGGGCTGCGATATGAGCAATCCTTGAGATCGAAATATTGCCCAGTTTTTCTCTTATGGAATCAAGATTACATATGTCTTCAATCATGTAATCGAAATCAGGATATTTGAGAAGGATTTCCAGATTTCTTTTTTTGTATTCGACAGGATAGTAATCATTAAGGTCATCAATCCCAAGTACTGAAAAGCCTTCTCCCAGCAGTCTTTCAGTGACGTGTGACCCGATAAAGCCGGCAGCTCCCGTTACAAGGAAGTCATAGTTCTTTTTATTAATTTTATCAGTTACAGGTCTCATAACATATTTCCCTGATACACTACCTCCCAATAAGTGATCTGGGAACGTAACGAAGAACTGTCTCCGGCATCCGTTTGCAAAGAACCACCATTTCAGGTTTTTTAGGTTCAGTGCCGGGTCGGGCAAGTGAGGAAAAGCAGTCCCATCTATCTTTCCCGAGGGTGTTCAAAGTGGTCTTGATGCGGGAGCTGTCTGATTCCAGAGGAAAGACCTCAACGTGATATTCCACCTGAGACAGCTTTTCTACCTCTTCAAGTGATGGTGCCGAGCTTTTAGTGATGTCATTCAGAGCAGATTGAAGCTTATCCTCGAAAGTTTTTTGAAATTCGCCGCTTTTTGTACCATCACAGGATGATACTGACAGAATAAAAGTGAGGAAAAAAAGCTTTTGTTTGATCTTCATTGCAAGTTTACTATTCAAGCAAGTTTACAGGGTCTCCGGTAAGGGATGCAACCACGGGCACCGGTCCGGGTCCAAAGGTTCTGTCAATAAGAGCTGCCCAGGCAAGTATATGTGCACCACTGAGTGACAATTTCGAATGTGCCTCAAGACATGATCTTCCCGTAGTTATTACATCATTGATGATTACTGCATTTTTGCCTTTTACCTGACTTGCTTTTCCGTTACCCTTGTTGAACTCTTCCAGACTGAGAATCATGGGTTCAGGGAGGTGATTCTCTGTAAGTGAAGTGGCAATTGCCTGAGCAAGATTTGAGGTACTGCCAGGCATTTCAAGAAGTATCTCCGGTTCAAGTGGGCTGGTGCAATCAAGCAGTCTTCCCGCAAGATAGTTTGCACAATAGGCAACGTCTTGTTCGGACAGATATTCAACACGATAGAAGGTTGTAGATTCACAGTTTCTGGAAAGTTTAACAGGTACCTCAAAGCGTTCCGTAATTTTTTCAAATAACTCCTGAAACACACTCATATTAGCTTACACCTGAATTATATGCAGATTGAAAAATACTCTTAAAAGTCGCTCAAATTACCCTTTTATTTGTAAAAAGTAAAAAAATATATGGTATAAAGCTTTTATTTCATATTAGAGATTCTTTTATAATCATATTTTTTATGTATAATAACCCCAAATATTCATTTTTGCTGTAATACCCATAAGACCAAGGCATGAAAAGACGAGTTACAAGAAAAGTTATTGCTGGTTCAGTTGCAATCGGGGGGGATGCACCTATCTCCGTCCAGAGTATGTGTGCCACCAAGACCACTGACATTGAAGCGACCTTGAAGCAGATCGAACTTTTGAAAAATGCCGGGGCGGATATCATCAGGATAGCGGTAGATAGCAAAAAGGATGTTGAAGCGCTCTCTGAAATCAGTAAGAGGAGTGATGCCACTTTTGTGGTTGATCTTCAGGAAAGCTATCGTCTGGCAAAAGATGTTGCGCCATTTGTTTCAAAATTCAGATATAACCCGGGGCATCTTCACCACCATCAGAGAAATGTTCCTGTTGAGGATAAGGTCAAATTTCTTGCTGATGTTGCAGGAGAAAATAACTGTGCAATAAGGATTGGTGTGAACTTTGGTTCTCTTGACCCTGAACTGAAAGATCAGGGGATAGATTCTCGTGAGGTTGCATACTCATCTGCAATATCTCATATGGAGCTACTGGAAAAAAATGCTTTCACCAACTACGTAGTTTCATTAAAGAGCTCTTCTCCTGAATCCGTAGTTGAGCTTAATAGAAGATTTGCAGGAGAATTTCCGGATATTCCCTTGCATCTGGGTGTAACTGAAGCAGGTATGCTTCCCATGGGGGAGATCAAGACCAGAATAGCCTTTGAGCAGCTTTTATCAGAAGGGATAGGAGAAACGCTGAGAGTTTCACTTACCTTACCCGATTCTGAGAAAGATAAAGAGATTCTGGTGGCTAAGAAAATAATAGAGGACGTGCATAGTGGCAGGTTCAGAAGTGTTCCTAAAAACCTGCCGGAGGGACTTAATGTAATTTCATGTCCTTCCTGTTCCCGGGTTGAAAACAAAGCCTTTGTTGAACTGGCATATAAGGTGAAAGATGCCCTTAGCTTTGCCGAAAAAGAAAACATTACAGTGGCAGTGATGGGGTGCAGGGTGAATGGACCCGGTGAGACAGATGAAGCTGATCTGGGTCTCTGGTGTGCTCCCACTTTTGTTAACCTGAAAAAAGGCAGCACCCTTCTTGGGAAGTTCCCTTATGATGAAGTGGTTAGTGTCCTTTTAAAAGAAATAAATACTATCATTGCCGAGAGAGAGTCGAATATTCATTCGGTCTCTCTTTAGTGTTTGTCCCGCTCCTGAATAAATGTTCAATTTTTGAAGCAATATGTAGTATTCTTATGATAATAGAGGATGAGATCAGATAAAATGATCTCGGTGTATAAGAGGTTGATTTTATTTCATTTTTAGGTCTTTTGTGAGTATAGGGAAAAAGAAAAATCCAAGTGGTTTGTTCCGGAACCTGGAGAATTCAAAGCCGGCAGGGCGTCCGGGTTCCCCCCTTCCTGAAAAAAAGGAGAAGCGCTCAAGCACCAGGGATGAAGTACATTCTTCTCCTCATTTGCTATCTCTCTCTCAGATTTCTCAAAGAGAACGGGTTAACATAGAGAGGTATAGCGCTTCTATCTTGAAAAATCCCGGACTGATCGGTGTGATCAGAGCTTCAGATGAATTTACTTCAACACTACTTCCGGTGGCGTTTATAGAAGGAAATTCTGAGCCGGTTATTGTTCGATCGCTTACGCTCTCATCAGATACTGAAGAGAACATTCAAAGTAGTATCAGCACTCAAAACCTGATATTTCGTCTTGAAGAACTGTCTATTGCTGCGGTGTCTGATCGTTACGTTTATATCAGGTCATATGTCCCCTTAACTCTGGAAGATTTGCTCGCGTCACATCTTCCGGTTCATATAAGTACTTTATTTAATACACTCCTGAAGTTAATTTATCTTTGTAGTGAATTATATAGAAATAACCTTGTTCATGGGCATATTCACCCCGGTAATGTTGTCTATGGGGGGGCACATGACGGACAATTGATTGACTATGGGGTTTCCTTACTGGAGCGTGCGAATAAAAATAGTAACTCTTCTTTTGCGCCTGAGTTTATTGAAGAGAAACCCGGGTCTGGCTTGGATTCTTATGGTTTGGGTTATGTAATCAAGCGAGTTTTAAACGAGGTTCGGCTTATTCCCGGTGAAAATGTTCCATTACTTGAAACTCTTCAGTCAAGTTTTGCACCTCTCATTTCAGCCCTGATGAATACCAATCCTGGGAAGAGACCAAATGCCGATCTTGCAAGATTGATGTTTCTGGATGTACTCCCCATGGTGTATCCTGATTTTACTTATCCTGAAATAGAGCTACATTCATTTGCCGCCTCTTCTGGAACCAAAGTTTCTCAAGCCAAACATTCGGAAAGTGAAGAAGGGAGCCACTCAAAAAGAGAAGACAGCTATCAGGGTACGATCAATGTGGATATGGAAGAGAACACCGGTATTGAAGAGTATATGAATGTAGACAGCGGCTCAGCATATGAGTCGAAAAAACGCTCAAACGCGGGAGCCCGATTAATAGTTAATTTACTTTTCTTTTCATTACTTGCCTTGCTGTTTTATCTTCTTTATCACGGGAGAGACAAGTTTTATGTAGCGTTTCAAAATATCCTGTATCCTTCCTCCCAGTTCGAGGAGTATGAGGTCGGAGATTCCTTTGAAGGTCCTTATCTGGGCTATGATTCACTGCGTGCCGCATGGGCAAGTCAGATTCCTTCCCGAATGAAAACAGTTGCACGCCAGGCGGTGCACGTATCACCAGAGAGAGAGCTTGCTGAACAGGTTATTCTTACTTCTCTCAGGCAAAATGAGATAAGCTCTGAGCTGGTCGATACAAAGTTGTTGCGGGTCGCTTTTAATGATCAGTGGGAAGATCAGCTTGATGAGCTTGACCGGATATACGCACTTGCCTTGGGGCTTACAGGCGTCTTGAGGGATACCCTGCCACCCGGGCTCGGTAATATAGAAGAAAGGCACCCCACCATATTACTCTCGATTTTATCTGCCGGGAATGAGAAAGCATATTCGGTGCTGAAATCAGTTCCTGCTGAAAAGCTTATGGAACTTCCTGCTCCTTATGGGGCTGCATTTCAGATACTTCTGAGTGGAAGAGAGGGGGTGACCTGTGCAGATCAGGATGTAATAGCGCTTGCGCATTTTTCTACCCGGGGTATTGAATCATCTCAGGCACTGCGAGACTTCCTTGGCGTTGATTTTCAAAGAAGAATCAGTGCTCTTTCTGTCGTATATTCTTTCAGCAGTGATACTGCAAAGAAATTACTCGATTCAATCTTGCATAGTCCGAATTTCTCGGTGAAGAACAAATATACAGAGTGGGGAAGGAGAGTTCGCCTGGATTTATGGGAACAGGTAGATGCGGTTGACAAGTTATTTTTATTGGCAGGAGTTCCCATAAAGAATGGTTCACATCTTGACCCCGTAACTGTTACTGATTTATTTCTTCACCCGGCTCCTGATGTTCGCAAATTTGCAATACAGCTTGGGTTGGATAAAATTGAATTTCAGCATCCCGCATCACTTGAGGTGCTTCAGTACCTGCAAGATAATCCTGAGCGCGTCAATGAAGATCAATTGGTATCACTTGTAACAATACTGCATGACCCTGAGAAGACTTTTAAGGAAAAGAGAGGAATTGTCAGCAGCTTTATTGAGAGTAAACCTGATATTGAAGTATGTAAAAAAATGCTTCTGGGAACTTCAAGACAGAAGAATATTTCACCACTTGATGCCGTGCTGCTTATGTACTTGTCTGACGCCGGGTGGAGCCCCGACCCATCAGAGTTACTACTCCTTTCTGAGCACCCGGATAAGGTTACCAGAATATTTGCCTATAAAAAATTATTTGAACTTGATGATTCAGAGCACGCGCTGCTACTACTTAAAGGAGCGTATGAAAGGGAAAAAGTTCCGGAGTTTAAAGGGCAGTTAAAAGATCTGATACACGTTCTTTCAGTTGCATCTTCAGAGAAGTAAATTTTCTGACCTTGATATCTTTTCTTACTACCTGATTCCATCCTCCGTTTTGTATCCAGAGATCAAGTAGTGGAATTTTAGGATGGCGTCTCTCCAGTGCTTTAAATTCTCTTGTGTGAATCTTTCTTCTTCCATTAACAACTTTTATACCTTCAACGGCGTGACACAGTTCGTGATACAGTAGTGGCTCCAGAAAATATCTTGCTTCATAAAGCTTCATGCTGGGTGCAACGCGAACAATTTTCTTGTCAATATTGCAGGAGGCAAGACAGCGGGTCTGTATTTTTGTTGCCCAGAGTAATTTGTAGGATTTCAGAATTTCCTGCTCCGGAAAGTATTCATCAACGAGGCGGTTCCATATCTCTGCCAGATCGGCACTTGAGTGGGGGTCGGGAGCGGACAGCCGCTCAGAACCCGGGACGACTGCGGTTTTCAGGGCAGTGACGGTGTTTTGAAAATTTAGAGAAAGTTGCCTGTATTTCATGTTTTCAGGGAATAAAATTGATTATTTTGTTTTAGAGGAGAATTGATAAGACGGTCAAGGGAAATTAATGTTTTTAAAGGGATTAAGCTCCCGGTATATCTTATTAAAATGCTAGTCCTTTCCAGTCGAGGCACTAGCTAACTGTAATCATTATGTAAGTTTTTGAATTCAGGATATCTCTTTAAGTGACGATAGATCAGGTATCCATGTGTCATATTTACGTGTACTGAATAATTAGAGCTAAAAGTGGATAAGATTGATAAATCAAAGGTTTCTTTAGACTCTTCTTCGGAAATTGATCCTATCCATGGGGAGAATCTTGTTGATGAGCAGGTTCTGGAAGAAGTTGAAAAAACTACTGAAATTTTTGCAAAGCAGGATGACGCCCTTTTTGGGATAAAAAATACAAGTTGGACTACTGCTGCCGACGTTGTCAAAAAGATAGTGCCTGTTCCAAGATTATTCTGGAAAATTATTCATTCTGTGTACGGGACAAGTGGGGAAGTAAAAGAGGTTGACCCCATGACGTTTTCTGTTCTTGAGAATCTGATACTGAAAGCGGTTGATGATAAAGATCTTATCACTGAGATACCACCCGGAGGTACTTTAAATCTGACAAAGGCAGTTTCTGCACTGGGGTCTGATGTTGCCGCTTCCCTGTGTTTTGTCTACAGCCTGTCTCGGAGAGTGTCCAAAAATTTGAATGAAAGAATATTTCGGGCAATTATGGATGATGCGCTTTTGAGGGCACGTCTTGGGGTTGTTCTTGGAAGAGAGGCTCCTCAGGTGGGTATAGGGAAAGCCTTGCTTGCAGGTTTTACGGGAAGAGCGGGTCTTGCGGTTCAGCTTGCTTCCGGTTCTGAGGAGCAAGCCAAGATTGCGCTTAGTGGACTTGCTACGGGTAAAGATATCAGTAAGGTTTGTTATGAGGTGTATGGTTGCGATTCACTTCAGGTGGCAGCTCTGTCATTAGTAGCAGGTGGAGTGAGTAAGGATATTGCTCTTGGTGTTTCTGCCTTCAGCGCACCTGTATATGATGTTGTAGGTGGTTCGGAGCAATACAGGTGGCTTGTTCTCTTTACCATATTGGAAAATCTTCGTTTGAATAAGGTGGATGCAATTCCAGAGTCCTACTGGGGTGCTATTGGTGTGAATGGTGAAAAAAAAGAGAGCATTATAAAATCTACTCAAAAAGTGTACAGGAGCGGGCACAAATTTAACTGGATTTTGAGTCCCCTTACCGCTATGGGGGATACTTCTGGTATAAAAAAAGACAGGGATGAAGTGTTTCAGTCCCTGCCTTAAAAAACTATGAGCATGTAATACAATATGTCGACGCAGGGTGAAGGTGCTTTATTCAAATCTGGTGATATCCTCGACAAGAGGTACAGGGTGCTTTCTGTGCTTGGGAGTGGGGGAATGGGGAAAGTGCTTAAAGTTCAGGATATTGTTCTTGATGATGAGCTTGTAGCGCTCAAGATTTTATCTCCTGAGTATATTGATGACCCAATACAGTTAGGCAGGTTTCGCTATGAGGTGGTTCTTGCAAGAAGGCTATCCCATCCAAACATTGTCAGGATATACGACATCGGCTCATGTGAGTTTGAGTACTTCACCATGGAATATGTTGAAGGGAGTACTCTAAAAAACTTTATTGAAGAGCATGATGTCAGAGATATTGCCCCGGCTCTGCTTTCTTCTATTCTTATACAATTGTTGCAGGGTCTTTCATATGCCCACCAGAAGGGTATTGTGCATAGAGATCTGAAACCTGAGAATATTCTATACAGTACAAACCGCATACTCAAGGTAACAGATCTTGGTCTTTCCTGTGCTGCTGATTCCACAAAAAATTTCACCAAAACCGGTGAAACCGTTGGTACTCCCTACTATATGTCTCCGGAGCTTCTTGCGGGTGAGGGAGCGGACAGAAGAACAGATATTTATTCTTTAGGTATTATTGCATACGAAATGGCTTGCAAGGTCAAACCATTCAGAAGTGAAAACTACCTAGAACTTGCCCATATGCACATGACCCTTGAGCCTGTTGATATCTCTAAAATCAACCCCATGATACCCAAATGGTATAGAGAATTTGTCCATCTCTGTCTTAGAAAAAAGAAAGAAGAAAGATTTCAATCCATGGATGATGCATTACAGTTCTTATACGAAAAAGCTGACGCTCCTGTCAGAGAGCAGATTGTTGAAAATCCATATACGCTCGACAGTTTAGGGCTGCTTTAAAGATTCTGCTAACTCTTTACCATGAGCGATGTAAGAATCGGTAGCTTTTCTGATGCCATCGATTTCTTCTTTTGTTAGCTTTCTTACCGCTTTTGCGGGGGAACCTATGATAAGAGACTCAGGGGGGAATGTTTTTCCTTCAGTGACCAGGGCTCCGGCACCGACAAGGGAATTTTCAGAAATAACAGAGTCATCAAGAATTATAGACCCCATTCCTATGAGACAATTTTCTTTAACAGTTGCACCGTGGATGATCGCCCGATGTCCTACCGTTACGCCTTCACCGACCACGCAGGGACTTCTTCCTTTTGTTGTATGTAAAAGGGCATGTTCCTGTATATTAGTTCTGTTTCCGATGCTTATAGATTGAATATCTCCTCTGAGGACAGCACCAAAAAATATGGACACTTCTTCTCCTATGGAAACATCACCGATAATATATGCGTTTGGAGCAATGAAGTGCTGAGTTTTGACTTTTGGTGCGACAATTACACCGTCTTTATTAAGTGAAACTAACAAGATATTTTCTATCCTATGTTTTTCAGATGCACTTAAAATAGCTACAATAGCTTTCTCACATGCTCAATCACACTTTCCGGTCTTGGTCTCATGTAATACTCAAGGTTTTTTGCATAAGGATAAGGGAAGTCGAGACCGGAATGTACCAGGGGAGGGGCATCAAGGTAGTCAAAAAGATCAATTGCCACTTTTGATGAAACCCAGCTACCAAAACTTGCAACAGGCCAGGCTTCTTCTGCGATCAATACACGGTTAGTCTTCCTGATTGATTTATAGACCGTTTCTTCATCAAAAGGACGTAATGTTCTCAAGTCGATCACTTCAAGTGATATACCTTCTTTTGCCAACTCTTCTGCCGCCTGTAAAGATGTCGGTACGGTCTTACCCCAGCAGATAATGGTTACATTATCACCGGGTCTTTTGATATCAGCCTCACCTATGGGAATAATATATTCTCCTTCCGGTACTTCACTTCGTACCCCGTACATCGCCTCAGACTCCATAAACACGATCGGATTGGGGTCTCTGATTGCTGATTTGAGAAGTCCCTTGGCATCATAAGAATTACTGGGTGCAATGACTTTTAAACCGGGACAATTTGCGTACAAGGACTCGAAACTTTGTGAGTGCTGAGCTGCCAGCTGATGTACCGAGCCACTGGGACCTCTAAAAACAATTGGGCAGTCAAACTCGCCATTGGACATATATAAAACTTTTGCGGCACTGTTAATAACCTGATCAATTGCAATTAACGAAAAATTCCAGGTCATGAACTCAATGACCGGTCGAAGACCAACCATTGCGGCACCAACTCCAACTCCGGCAAAGCCGTTTTCACTTATAGGAGTGTCAATAACTCTTCCTTCACCATATTTCTGAAGTAGCCCACGTGAAACCTTGTATGCTCCATCGTAATACCCGACCTCTTCTCCCATAAGAAACACCCTGTCATCACGAGTCATTTCCTCATCCAGTGCTTCATTTAAAGCCTCACGTATACTCAACTCTCGCATCATATCCTCTTGCTAACTAAATAGTATGTATAAAGACTTATATATGAATATAAGTGTGATCCCCTATGGTGGAAAGATCAGGTTCAGGTGATTCATCAGCAAATTTCACCGCATCCATGATTTCCTTTTCAACTTCCTCCGCGATCTGTTGCAGACCGGAAGCAAGCTGAGGAAAGTCTCTCTCAATCCGGGTTTTTGCAAGAACGAGAGGGTCTTTCTTTTTCCAGGATTCGACTTCTTCCTTGGTACGGTACTTTCCGGGGTCTGCCATTGAGTGTCCACGATATCTGTAGGTTTTAAACTCAAGCAGCATGGGAAGTGAATCTTCTCTTGCCCGATCAATCGCTTCTTTTGCAGCGTAGTAGCAATCAACCACGTCTACCCCCTCAACCGTTGCGCGCGCCATGGGATAGCCAAGTGCTCTGACGGAGGCATCTTCAGTAACCATAGTTCTTGAAAGGGGAGTACCCATGGAGTATTGATTGTTTTCAACAACAAATACGACAGGTAATTTCCAAAGAGCGGCAAGACACATTCCTTCATGGAAGGGACCTATGGAAACCGCTCCATCCCCAAGGAAGCAAACGGTCACTCTACCATCCTTTCTGTATTTGGAAGCAAAGGCAGTCCCTGCACCAAGAGGTGTTTGAGCTCCAACAATTCCCCAGCCACCAAGGAAATTTTTTTCTTTTGAGAAGAAATGCATCGAACCACCTCTACCTCCGGCACAACCACTTGCCTTACCATAGAGTTCTGCCATACCGGCTCTTGAAGTACCGCCTTTGGCAAGATACTGGGCATGAATTCGATAAGAAGAGAGGACATAGTCTTCAGGTTCTGTTGCAGCAATAACTCCAGCTCCAACCGCTTCCTGACCTATGTACAAGTGCAGAAATCCACCAATTTTCTTTTGTGTGTATGCTCGTGCCGCCTCTTCTTCAAAACGTCGCATCACAAGCATCTGACGATAGAGACCTAAGAGAGTATCACCATTCATTTTATTTTCCTGAAACAATTATAAAACTGAATTTTAATTTTTGCGGATACTACAATGTAACAGCCAATTGTAAAAGCTGTTTACTGATACAGTTCAGTCTAAAAAGTCTCTGGATGGAGGTAAATTACTAACTATGCGTAATTACTTGAATTCTAGTGAGCATTCTCTTTATTGTACAAAATAGCATCAAAATCCTCTGTTGTTATCCTCGATGAGTAATCTTTTCCGGATTCTCTCGACAATATTTCCTGAGTTTTTTGAATACTGGGTCTGGACATCCATAGAAGTCCGTAAAAGATTTTTATCAGGCGATATGATTCCACAATATCCCCTTTAGCACTTGCCAATTGAAAAAGGTTAACGGTTTTTCTCATCTCAAGGATTACAGATCTGACACATCGAAATTCCTCTTTTTCGCTGGGTAAAAGAGTCTCGTCCATTCTATCCCTGTCCCACTCATTGATCTGGGCTTCAAGAAGGCTTAGTGATGCGACCAGGTGGGGGATAAGACTTTCAAATTGCATAAAACCTCTCTCAAGTTATCTACTGAAATCTAATCAAAAGACATGACAAAAAGCTTCAATATAAATGTAAGATATTGAAAACACTGGATATAACACCTTCTAAAAAACACCAATAAATAAATCAAAAAATGTAATATTTACAAATACTTATAGCCTTGACTCACATACTTCTCACCATGCATAATAACATGGTGTATCGTGTCTACTAAAGAAGGATTATTGCATCAATATGGAAAAAAAGCTGAAAGATATTGTTTTTGAATCCCTACCCAAGAACCCTGAATTGAAAAAATTATACCTCCGACACAAGAAGCTTGAAAAAGAAGTTGAGAGATTTGAGCAATATGCCCGGTACTCGACCGCAGCGGCACTCAGACACAAGGAACTTAAAAAAGAGAAATTAAAAGGGAAGGAAGAAATACTCGCCCTTATCGCCTCATCCGGAGTCGGGAGTGGTCTGGCAAGGTCTGCCGTCTGACAGGGTCATTTTAGACTGTCATTTTAAGCTGTCCTTTTACATTTTTTACACACCTGATGGACACCTTTATTGTTTTTTGCAATAAGGGTGTTCCTTTAAGATTTACAGTATATTGGGAATTTCTATGAGTGCTGAAAGGGGAATTACGCTTGCCATAGTTGGTGCCACAGGGGTTGTGGGTCGGGAAATGATTGAAGTCATAGAGGAGAGACAATTTCCCTATTCTGAACTCAGACTGCTTGCAAGTCAGAGATCTGCCGGTGAAATTATCGAGGTTGGAGAAAAAGAGTACGCGGTAGAAGAAGTTACAGAGGCTTCTTTTGACGGAATAGATATCGCCTTATTTTCTGCGGGAGCTAAAGTAAGTGAAAAGTTCGCTCCAATTGCAAAAAGTAAGGGAGCCGTAGTCATTGATAATTCTTCTTTTTTCAGAATGCATGAGGAAATCCCTCTGATCGTCCCTGAAGTTAACACCAGATTGCTGCGTGAGCACCTTCATAATCTCGGGAGTCGGGATGGTACCATCATAGCAAATCCTAATTGTTCAACTATCCAGCTTGCAGTTGTCCTTAACCCGCTTCATAAAGCGGCGGGTATCGAGCGAGTGGTTGTGTCGACCTATCAGTCAGTATCAGGTGCAGGCAAAAAGGGGATGGATGAACTCTGGGATCAATCCCTTGCGGTTTTTAATCAGGAAGAAGTTAAAGTTGAAAAGTTTTCCAAGCAAATCGCATTTAATGTCCTCCCTCATTGTGATCTTTTCATGGACAATGGATACACCAGAGAGGAAATGAAGGTTATCAATGAAAGCAGGAAGATTCTTGATATTCCAGACCTGAAGATTACTGCCACTGCGGCGCGGGTTCCCGTGTTCTCCTGTCATTCCGAGTCTGTAAATATTACTTTCAAGAACCCGCTATCTGCGGCTCAGGCAAGGGAAGTACTGCAAACAAGTCCCGGTCTTGTGGTGCTTGATAATGTTTTTCCGATAGAGTACCCAAGTGCTGCCGAACTTGCGGGAACAGATGCGACTTTTGTCGGAAGAGTCCGCGAGGATGAATCGGTAACCAACGGGCTTAATTTATGGATTGTGGCTGATAACCTGAGAAAAGGTGCTGCACTTAATGCGGTACAAATCGCAGAAATTGTTCTTGGTTCAATGCGCCCTCATTAATTCATTGCATGTTTCTTCCTCGATGTGAACATTAAGCTGAGTATAGAGTATGATGGTAGGGGCTACCATGGGTGGCAATCTCAGAGCTCAAGTCCGAGTATTCAATCCGAATTAGAGGATAAAATCTCTATTTTTTTTACCTCTGCTGCAAAAAAAGTGTCTGTAGAAGAGTATGAATCTTCAAAAAACAGTAAAATAAAACTGATTGCAAGTGGTAGAACCGATGCCGGTGTAAGTGCCTGCTGTCAGGTAGCAAACTTTTACTGGGCTGATACGGTTCCTTTTCCGGAAGAAACATTTATTCGATCAATAAACGGAATGACGAGTACTGCAATTTCGGTTCTGGATGCAGAACCGGTTAGTGAAGATTTTGACTCAAGAAGGTCTGTTATCTCGAAGATGTATTCATATAGAATCTCATTCAGAAAAGTACCTCACGCAATTGACAGGGAAAGGATACTCCATATCCCGGGAGTGAAAAAATCTTTCGAATCACTGGAAACCATTGCAAAAACATTTTCAGGAACTCACGATTTTAACGCCTACCGCTCTTCAGACTGCGCTAAAAAAACAAGTGTACGAACTATTCAGGAAGTAACTCTCGAGGAAAAATCTGACTCCTCCATTATGCTTTATTTTAAAGGAAATGGTTTTCTTAAGCACATGATTCGAATAATGATGGGTGATATAGTGAGGTGTTGCAGGGAAGAGATAACTGTTTCAGAAGTAAAGGAGTTGCTCGAAGGTGCCAAACGACGAGGAGCTTCACTTTGTGTGGAACCTTATCCACTTACGTTAGAAAGAGTTTACTATTAAAACCAGATCCCAGATCACTTAGTAATATTACTGGAGACATTACTGGTAGCGTGGCTAAGAGTGTCAGCTACATTTATTGCAGGAATACCGGCAAATAGTATTAGTGATCCAAAGAGGAGGATTGCAAAAATAGTATTTACCATTCGGTCATTTTTCTTATTGTTTCTGTTTCCCATTTTATAAAACCTCAATTTACTTAGCCCTACCCAGGATGATTGTCGGAGTAGTTGTGCTTTTACTTAATAGTATAGCTCATTCTTAATTAAAAATGTAAGAAAATATCTGGAATAACTATTCAGTTCCCATTAATATCTCATCAATATCTTTCTTACCCGATGAAGAGTGCAGGGGACAAGGGGTAATGGGTTCTGTGCCTTTGATAAAGAGTTCTGTAACGGCATTTTCCAGTGGGCAGTGTTCTGTAAGTAATAGTCCGCTGTATTTGTCTAAAGTTGTGCTTATAACGGTTTCCGGTGGAAAAAAATCGAGCTCAGGTTCGAAGGATTTAATACATTTCATGTAAGATGCCCAGATTGGGGCAGCAGCTTGTGCTCCGGTAAGTCTTAACTCCTTGTTTGAATCAAAGCCTACCCAGACAGTAGTCAGGATTCTTGGAGTGTAACCAACAAACCATGAATCCCTCGCGTCATTGGTGGTGCCGGTCTTTCCGGCTACTGCGCCTTTCACCCCAAGTTGACGCACTATTCTACCCGTACCACTTTCGACAGCAGACCTCAGTATATCTGTCAGGATATACACAGGTCCTTCATCCACAACCCTCCTCTCCAAAACAGGATTGGTGTATAAAAGATTATCGGTATTGGAATCAATAATGCTGAAAAAAGGTCTAAAGGTACGTTTTAAACCTCCATTTGCCAGTATGGAGTAGGCATACGTAAGCTCCAGTGGGCTCACTTCTCCCGCCCCAAGGGCAAGGGAGGGTACCTGAGGTAAATTTTCTCCAAACCCGAAATAGGCGCCAACTCTTGCAATGTTTTTAATACCAACCTTCTCTGCAAGTTGAACAGTCGGAATATTCAGTGATCTTGCAAGTGCTTCTCTCAGTCTTACTTCACCACGATACTCCTTGTCATAGTTCTTTGGTTCCCACACTCCTCCGGGGATTTTTATTTTCAGCGGTTCATCAAGTAAAATACTTGTCGTTTTAGCCATTCGGTATTGATTTAAATTCCCATCAAGTGCCGTCAAATAAACAAAAGGCTTAAAAGTCGACCCGGGCTGTCGTTTTGCAGACGAAATACGATCAAATTGAGATTCCGAAAAATCTCTTCCACCGACCCAGGCACGAATTTCACCATTTGAGGGGATGACAGAGACAAGAGCCGACTGAACTTTTTCCTTGCTTTTTCCTATCCAGGAATAGTTTTTCTCAAGCGATGATATACCATCTTCAACAGCCTTTTCGGCACAACTCTGATACTCATAATCAAGCCCGCTTATTATTTTTAATGCACCGCCTTCCAAACCCTGTTTATCAATCAGGGATTGGACTTCCCGCTGAATGTAGTCGACAAAGTAGGGGGCAACCCTTCTGCTTCGAACCGGTGGATAGATCTTGATTTTTTCATTTTGCGCTTTACGGTATTCCTCTTCAGATATCATTTTCAGTTCATGCATCCTGGCAAGCACCACATTTTTTCTCTCAGTTGCCCGCTTAAAATTCAGTCTGGGTGAATACGAAGTTGGAGCTTTGACCAGTCCCGCAAGCAGAGCTGATTCGGCAAGAGTAATCCTGGAAACTTCTTTCCCGTAAAACGTGCGACTTGCTTCACCAAAACCATGAATCGCAAAACGACCCTCCTGTCCGAGGAAGACTTCGTTCAGGTACATTTCAAAAATCTGGTCTTTGGAATAGGTAGATTCGATTAAAATGGCAGCAGAGGCTTCCTTGATTTTTCTAAAGATGGTTCTGTCCGGTGAAAAGAAGAGGTTTTTTGCTAACTGTTGGGTTAAGGTTGAGCCACCTTGCACCACTCGTCCCGATTTAAGGTTTACGAGAGTGGCACGAAGTATGGAGAAGGGGTCAATTCCAAAGTGTAAATAGAAGTGCTCATCTTCAATTGCAAGAATGGCATTCTTTAAATAAGGACTGAACTCCCCAAGGGTTTTATTTACTACAACTCTTTGAGAAGAATCACCAAGGACGGATATTACCTCCGGTTCAAGCCATATGCGTTCGGTGCTGCTGCCAAAGTGAGTATCCTTAATGTCTGTAATTATACCTTCCTGATTTATTATAATGTCGTATAATCTTTTATCTTGCCGAAAATCGGACGGTATCTGGGACTCTCTCAGAAAGAGTCGTATCTGCGTGTTTGAATAGCGGTATTCACCGGAAGTTGAAGGCTCGGGCACTTCCCTGTATTTTAGTCGTTGAAGTCTGTTTTTGAGGTTGAGAGAATCAAGTTTTATTCCCCGGGATATCGGAAGAGCTCTGCTGAAGACCATTGAAGACGAGTCAGTGATTTTTCTGCTCAGTGCGGTCTGAATCTGCCCCTTCAGTAAAAAGGTAGCAACTACGGATACCCCTGCAACAAATAACACAAGAAAGATAAGACCACGCAGGATAGAAAGAGAGAGAGTACTCTTTTTAGGTACCACTACCGGTTTTTTTTTTGATGTTTTTGCGTAGCTCTTTTTTTGAGTTACCGGTTTTTTCGGAAGTCTTTTTCTTCTCTCTGGTTTTCTCATTAATGAAACAGATATAAATGCGATAAAATTACTAATTTATTAAGGTATCATCTTAATAAATTCTTATAGACATGACTATTCAGTCTAAATTTGTTATTAAAACATGTCTTTTGAAAAATAGTTTAGAATTAAAAAGGATACAAGCAAATCTCTGCAATGGGCAAATCTCTGCAAATGGATAGAACACCGTGATAGCCTCTCTTCAAGGGTCGATTTCTGATATTCAAAGAGAGTACGTTGTAGTTAATGTTTCAGGAGTTGGCTATCAGGTATTTTTACCTGCATCTTTCATTGCTGAATTACCGGCTCCCGGTTCTGAAATACAGTTAACGGTATATACTGATGTAAAAGAAACCGATATCAGTCTCTATGGGTTTAGAAATACAATTGATCGTCAAATCTTTTTATTTCTGAAAAAAGTCAAAGGGATAGGTTCTAAACTTGCCATATCGATTCTGTCTTCAATCGAATCACAAAAGCTCCTGTACGCCATTGCAACATCCGACTATGGAGTTCTTACCAAAGTCCCCGGTGTCGGAAAGAAATCGGCTGAACGTATTATTGTTGAACTGAAGGAGCGGGTTCAGGAGTTTGTTAATGAACACAGGCTTTCTGATGGTGAATCGGGTATTGGCAGGAATGTTCCCGAGTTAAAGACAAAAATAGACTCAAGCCTGATCTCAAATCAGATTATAGAAGATGCCACAATGGCTTTACTGGCTCTGGGTTTTAGTGAAGATGCAAGCTTCCAGGCACTTAGTCGGGTACTTGATGAAAAGGAATCCGCTAAAGTGCCGACAGACCCTGGTGAGATTGTAAAAAAAGCATTGGCGTATTTCTTGTAGTGTATTTAAAAATAACTATTTTATAACTGGCAGGTCAAAATTCTGAAGTATGGAAAAACCTTTGATAGATACGGTAGATGATGCTTCCGCTGTTCTTACAAGAATTATGGCGCGGGATGAAAAAACAGAAGATTCATTTCAGCAATCCCTCAGACCTCTCAAGCTCTCAGAGTATATCGGTCAGAATCGTCTGAAAGATCATATTTCTCTTGCCATTTCTGCGGCACGCAGAAGAGGTGAGGCGATGGATCATGTCCTTCTTCACGGTCCTCCCGGGCTTGGAAAGACTACCCTTGCAGGTGTCATTGCAGCAGAACTTGGAGTCTCTTGTAAAGCTACCTCGGGTCCGGTCATAGAACGCCCCGGAGATCTTGCTGCCATTATCTCGGGTCTGAAGGAACGTGATGTATTATTCATAGACGAGATTCACAGATTACCAAGAATCGTTGAGGAAATACTATATCCTGCCATGGAGGATTTCCAGATTGATATTCTTATTGGACAAGGACCATCTGCGAGATCGGTTAAAGTTGAAGTAAAACCTTTTACCCTTGTAGCTGCAACTACCCGAACTGCACTTTTGACCGCACCGCTTCGTGATCGTTTTGGTATCGTTGAGAGATTTGATTTTTATTCTTCAGAAGACCTTTCCAGGATTATCCTTCGTTCGGCAGAGATACTTGACGTAAAAATAGATACTGATGGTGCATATGAACTTGCAAGACGTTCCAGAGGTACTCCCCGAATCGCAAACAGATTGTTAAAACGTGCAAGGGACTATGCTCAGGAACGAGCTGATTCTATAGTTACCAAAGAAGTGGCATATCGTGCCCTGGAGCTTCTGGATATCGATGAAATGGGTTTTGACAATATGGATCGCATGTTACTATGCACCATTATGGATACCTTTGGAGGTGGTCCCGTAGGTATAGAAACCCTTGCAGCAGCCATGCAGGAAGAACGGAGCACCATTGAGGAAGTATATGAACCTTATTTGATGCAACAGGGGTTTTTAAGACGAACCCCCCGAGGCAGGGAAGCAAGTGATACTTGTTATAAGTATTTTAAACGATCATCACCTTCCGGCATGCCTTTATTTTCTCAGGAAAAACCCTAAATTCTGGAACTTTTGTTGATGTCCCGGGTAAAGAGGACAAATTTTATCAGTAGCATCGTTCTTGCCTTTGTTGCGATGGTTTCTGCGCTTGTACTGCAAAGGGCATTTCCGCTTATCGAATCAGAAGAAAGTTTTGTCAGTAATATAGGTTTTTTTCTTCTTATTAACGTGAATATTATCGCGGTGATGGTTTTAGGGTTTATCGTTGTACGGAATATTATTCGTCTTCTGGTAGACAGGAGAAACAATATACTCGGAGCGCGACTCAGAAGTCGACTTGTTTTTGCCTTTATCATGTTATCAATGGTTCCTACGGTCTTACTTTTCTTTGTCGCACAAGGGCTTGTTGAAAAAGTACTACAGGACTGGTTTTCTCCCAAAGTGGAAATGGCGCTTGAGTCTGCAAAAACGGTTGCCCAGAACTACTACGATATTCGTGAATCAGATATAGAGCATATTCTTTCAGTAGTTAGAGATAAAATTGAAAGAAATTCGACTAAAGAGAGGCTTTCTGATTATGGAGAAGTTAGTCAGTTTCTTTCAAAAATTTTGTATGATGTACAACAACTGTACCCATCCACACATTTTTCTGCTGGAATTAATATTGATAGAGTTGGTTCTATTACTAAAGATTCCTTTAACGCACTTTCAGGGTATAATTATTTATTTCCCCCTGATGCTTCGGCAATAGAAAAAGTTATTCAAAATGAATCGGCGCTCGTTCAGCCAGAAGAGTATGCAGGCAGGGAGTACATCAGGGGATATTACATCAAGGTGAACGCCAAGGCATCACATGACATATATTCCAGTAAGGTGTCGATAGAGAAATATCTGATAATCATCACCCAGGAAGTGCCTTACCAGATTACCAGATCAATGACAAAATTACTCACTTCGGGAGATGAATATCAGGAGTTTAAATCATACAGAAGACCTCTCTCTTCAAGTTATTTTCTTACATTGGTTGTGGTGACTCTTCTTGTGATTTTTGCTGCAATTTCTGTAGGATTTTTTCTTGCCCGGGGGTTGGCTGTTCCTATTGGCTTACTCGCAAAGGGTACTGA
Source organism: uncultured Bdellovibrionales bacterium (assembly GCA_964612555.1). Taxonomy (GTDB): domain Bacteria; phylum Bdellovibrionota_C; class UBA2361; order SZUA-149; family DAOLCO01; genus DAOLCO01. Next base: position 96,635 of record CAZTBW010000001.1, read on the forward strand.
ACAGGTTGCACATGGTAATCTTTCATATCAAATCCCCGATCTGGGAGATGACGAGCTTGGAGTGCTGGTCAGGGCATTTAATAAGATGACTACCGATCTGAAAGATACTACAGATGAGCTCATATCGAGAAGCAGGTATATTGAAACGGTGCTTGCAAATGTTGGAGTGGGTGTCTTGTCTATTAATTCGGATGCTGTTTTAAAGACATGTAATCATTCTGCCTTCCAGATACTTGAAATTGATGAATACGCTCCGGTTCTTGATAAAAAGTTTGAAGAGGTTCTTCCGGCTGAAATTGTGGCTATTATCAAGGAAATAGCTTCAAGAAGTCTCAGAGGAAAATCGAGAATGACAACAAAGAGTATGTTCTATTCAGTTGATGGAAGGGTTAAACACCTTCAGATAATGGCAACAAAGCTCCTGGAAGAAAGTAAACAGACTGAACTTGGTCTGGTTATCCTTCTTGATGATGTGACTGAATTTGAGCGGGCACAAAGAATGGCTGCATGGCAGGAAGTAGCAAGAAGGATTGCCCATGAAATTAAAAACCCCCTAACTCCCATCCAACTCAGTTCTGAGCGTATATCCAGAATGGCTTCCCGGCTTAAACCCGGTACTTTAACTGAGGATGAATCCGGTATAATTGACGACTCTACCCGGGTCATTATGTCACAGGTTGAGAGTCTTCGGGTGTTAGTTAACGAATTTTCACAATTTGCCCGAATGCCAAAATCGGAATTAAACTATGGTGATATAAATAAAGTTCTTGGAAATGCGATAGAAACCTACAAGGTCACTATCTCCGATATCGACTTCAGTGTAGAGCTGGATGACTCCATTCCCGCAATTCTTATTGATGCCTTCCAGATTGAACGAGTCTGTATAAATCTTCTGGATAATGCAGTTGCTTCAGTCAGAGAAGAAAGTCCAGAGTCACCATGCATTGAGTTGGTGTCTAAATTTGATACTCTGAACAATATTGTGATTATCGAGTTTAAAGATAATGGGGTAGGAGTGTCTGATATTGATAAACCAAAAATGTTTGAGCCTTATTTTACAAAAAAGAAAGGGGGAACTGGTCTTGGTTTGGCTATTGTGAAGACGGTGATATCAGATCATAGTGGGTTTATAAGGGTGTTTGATCGTGAAGGAGGGGGGTTAGTGGTTCGTATTGAAATACCGGTTACCAAATAAGAGTGCCACCAGCCGCCGGAAGATAAAGCGGGAACGCCTGGTGGAGAATGGCTCCCTCGGAACGCTTGGCTGTTTATGTATTGATCGGTCTACTTGTCCTCAGTCCGCTTGAGTTCTCCACCAGGCGTTCCCGCTTTATCTTCTCCCAACCACCTTTTTTTTATTTTTTGTTTTTTGTGTTTTTTTTTCGTGCATGGTGTCGAAGTATTTGTGGCGTTTTATTAGGGTGAAGATTGTTACTCCCAGTACTATGCATACTACGTAGATCTGGAACCACCAGAAATAGGAGTAGGGGGTTGCGGGGAAGATGGTTTTCAGGGCGTAGAGTACGAACATGAGGACTGCCCAGGAAGGACCCAGGTAGGGTTCGTTTTCACCTTCTATTTCGAATGAACCTGCTGTCGGCTTTTCAGGGGAGATGTCAGTGGCAGGTATATCGACAGATGTTCCAGTAGATATTACAGTAGATGTATCAGAGGAACTTTCAGTATCCAAAGTTTAAAATCCTTTTATTTTTTTGACCTCTTCATATGCTCGCCTGATTTCGGTAAACTTTTTTGTTGCAAACTCAATAAAGTCTTCGGGTAAATCCTTATTTTGTATTTTATCAGGATGAAATTTGGATACGAGCTCTCTGTATTTTCTCTTTATTTTATCATCTGTATCATCCGGCTTGCAACCAAGTATTTTCAGCTGTTTTGAAAGTTCTGTTTCGTGCTCCTCTGCTTCTGTTTTATGCTCGCTTTTGGATGAATCAGAGCCGGAAGATGTTTTTTTCATTTTTCCAATCAGTCTGGTACTGGTGTCAGGGTCAAATCCAAAAACACTTGATAGGGTAAATAGGATTCTATATTCTGCCTGGTTAAGAGGACCGTCACATTCTGCAATTTCTCTTAAAAGAAGCACAATGTTTGTCAGCATATTTGGAGTCTGTTGACACAAATCCACAAGTCTTATTGCCAGGTTTTGTTCGCTTATTGCCTGTTTGTGTGCAGCGGTAAAATGTTTTAATGCGATTTTTCTATCTCTTCTTCCGAGATTTAGTCTCTCAGTAATTACGATATCTATCATTTCGTGCTCTTTCTTGCATATTACATTGTCGGTAGCACAAACTTTTCCTACAAGAGTGAAGAAACAGAATAAAAAGTCATCATTAGCTTTAGCCTGAGCTTTTTTTATATAGTTTCTTCTGTACTGCCATTCGTAAAGTTTTTTTGAGAGCAGTGAATCTATCACGTGTCCAAAAAAAACACCGATGATCAAACCAATTGCAGGCTGCTCCCCCAGCCATTTAGCAAGCTGAGCCGTGAGTAAACCAAAAATAAGTTTGCCAATGAACATCTGAATATTTAATCAAAAAAGTAAATGATTGTAATCTAACGCTTTTTATCTAATCGTGTTAATATACGAACTTACTTCTTTAATTTGATTTTTGTAGTATTTATAGTAAGTTAAGTGAGGCTGTATAGCATGTACCAGGGAGTTGATATTAATCTTCAAAGGGGTTCTCTTGTTTTTTCCTGATAAAGATAATTCAAATACAGACACCAAAAAGAGGCTGCCGTTTAAGCTCTCTTCTGTGTTGAAGGTAGTTTTTACTCTTGCTTTGGTGGTCTTTATCTATTCACAGATAGAGCTTGCAACAGTGTACAGAAAAATTTCCTCTATTGAGATTTCTTCTCTGTTTGTAATGGTACTTTTATATTTTACAAGCCAGCTTGTTAATTCCTTTAAATGGAGACTCTTTCTTCTTGAAGCCGGTATCAGTGTTTCATATCTCGCAGTTTTCAAGGCATTTTTTCTTGGGATGTTTGTTAATACATTTGGTATAGGAACGATTGGTGGAGATCTCGCTCGGGCAATGGCTATCCCATGTCAGAAAGGGTTTCGTACGGTTTGTATCGCAACTGTCCTTGCAGATCGCATACTTGGGCTTATTACTTTGCTTTTTATTGGAGCTATTTCCCTTATTATAGTGCACCCCGAGTATGTCCCTGATCTTCTTGTTCATGCCCTGATTCTGCTTGTTTGTGTGCTTGCGGTATTCTGGATTGTGGGTCCAAAGTTACTGTTACGGTGTGTGCCAAAAGGCTTTAAATACAGAGAACGACTTGAAAGAGTACTTAGCGCATTTCCAAAAAGACCCTTGGTTCTGTTGTACATCACTCTGGTGTCAATTGTGTTTCACAGTATTCAAATTACGCTTGCGGTAAAAATATTTGAATCCATTAAAGCCCCGATTTCGTTTGCGCTCGCATTTTCTTCCATCCCGTTTATTAATATTGCAAGTTCACTGCCCTTAACCATTAATGGACTCGGGGTTAGAGAAGCAGTCGGTATATACATTCTTCAACCTGCCGGGGTTTTGAATGAAACAACAGTGGTCTTTGCCGCACTCTGGTTACTGGTGGTTAGTTTTGTAAGTGGAGTCATAGGTGCATGTGTGATACCAACATATGGCGAACGTATTTCAGAAATCGTAAAGTTCCGTAAGGAAGAAAATCAGTTAGTATAATTTCTAAAGAGAGGGGAATAATGAGTATGAATCATGCGCTTGTAATTGGAGCAGGTCAAATGGGGGCGGGCATTGCCCAGGTTCTTGCAGGAATAGGGTATCAGGTGGCAATCTTTGATATCGGCAAAGAGCAGCTTTCAAAAGCGCAATCTGGTATCGAACACTCCCTGAACAAATTTGTTGAAAAAGAAAAAATAACCTCCGAGAAAAGGCAAAGTATTCTCTCAGCTATTCAATATATAGATACATTGCCCGATTCCATCTCTGCTTCAATAGTCATAGAGGCAGTCATTGAAAATATGGATGTTAAGCAGGATTTGTTTCGTCAAATATCCTCCAAAGTAAGTGAGGACTGTATATTAGCGACAAATACCTCTTCACTTTCTATAACAAAAATAGCTTCAGTTGTTAATAATCCTTCCCGGGTTATTGGTATGCATTTTATGAATCCGGTTCCTCTTATGAGTCTTGTAGAAATTATTCGTGGTCTTCAAACGAGTGATGCTACTTATGAGACCGTAGTCTCATTAACCAGACAAATGTCTAAAGTTCCTATCACTGCGGAAAAAGATTTCCCCGGGTTCATAGTTAACAGAATCCTTATGCCCATGATCAATGAAGCTTTTTTTGTTCTCATGGAAGGAATTGCAACTCCTCAGGATATAGATGAAGCCATGAAACTTGGCACTAACCAACCCATGGGACCACTTGCACTGGCAGATTTTGTTGGGATTGATACGTGTTTGTTTATTTGTGAGACATTTCAGGCAGAACTTGGTGATGATAAGTATCGCCCTTGTCCGCTTTTAAGAAAGTATGTTGAAGCGGGATGGTTGGGAAGAAAAACCAAAAGAGGAGTTTATTCGTATTGAGAAGAGCGACAGGGCGGGTAATGTTTGGAGTCGAATGGCTCCCTCGAGCTGTGTAAATCAGGTTTATTCGCTAGCTCCTATGCTCTCAGTCCGCTTGAGTTCTCCTCCAAACATTCCCCGCCCTGCCGCTCTTCTCCCGCCGCCCCCAGTTTTTGGTGTTTCTTGCCTCGGTGGGAGAGTGGGTGTTTGGAGGGGCGTTGTTATGTTGCTATTAGTTTTTTTATTCCAATCCCGTACCCAGGAGTATCCATTTTCTTGAGTTGACGGCATTGATGTTTCTTACCCAGGCTTTGGATTTGAAAATGAAGCGGATGTTTCCGTCTTCTGCTAGGGCTGCGTGGGGAGGGTTTTTGTCCCAGGTGCCTTTTTTTACTGATCGGAGCACTATGGAGTCAAATGAGGGGTGGCTTGAGGGTTGAATGATGTGTGCCGAAATAAGTTTTCCGTTTTTGTCCATTATGGCTCGTATTGTTACTTCATCTGTTGTGACACTTTTTTGAAATACCGGATGATCAGTCCAGTCACTGGTTCTGAGTGCTGAAAATACTTGTAGCGCTACTCGTCTTACAAAAACAGCAAAGCGATCGGCTTTGGCGTTTAACATTGTCAGGTCACCATCGGGGATATTGGGAAGATAGTCAGAATTTCCGGCAGACATGCCAACAAAATTTTGTATTCTGTCCGCTGAAGATTCTTTCATTTCGTTTGGGGCGTCGTTATTTTTTTTATGCACCTCTTCATACGCATTTGAGGCTAAGAGTGGAGTATTTTCATTCAGAAATAAATTCTTGATTTTTTGCTGCCCGGCACCGGAATCTGCAAGCCTCTCCGAAGGGGCATCGCCTCTTTTAATTTGTTCCTTTTCTACCTTGGTTGTTTTATCAGATAATTTGTTAGTCAGAGGAATCTCTTCGGACTCAGGCAGGTCTGAGGGGCTTACGATGCTTTGAATGAGAGGTTCTTTAATATTCTGGTTTTGGTCTATATCAGGAGGTGAATCAGGTTCTAAATAAACAGTTATTTCTCTTTCGTGAGAAATCATCTCGGAATAGTTATTAAAAACAGTGGGACTCAGTGAAAACAGAAATAGTGAGTGCAGTAAAGCGGATATAAGCAGGAATGCTAAAGAGCTAAAATGGTATTTTTCAGTAAAGAACATATATAACAGCAGATATAATCCTGAGTTTCCTTCCCACTCTTTTTTATTTATAGTATAGTACCGTAAAATTATACTTTTAGCTAAGGAATCTGAATATGTTTGGTGTAGGACCCTGGGAGCTTGCTGTCATACTTATTATAGTAATCATTATTTTTGGAGTTGGAAAGCTTCCCGAAATAGGAAGTGGATTGGGTGAAGGGATTAAGAACTTCAAAAAATCGTATCGGGATGCCAAGGAATACGATAAAGCTCCTGAACAAAAAAGTGATAGTGGTACTTCATCAGGGGAAAGTAATAACTCTTAAAACTGAAGAGATATTATTTCTGAAGCGGTAGTTGCCTTACTACTGTCTGCTGGTTATCGTAAAATTTTTCGCACTGGAATCCGGTGTGGCTTCGGATACTACCAGACTGTCCGGAGGAACGCTCTCCATAAGAAATACGTTGGCACCTATTATTGAACCTCTTCCGATACAGGTTTCTCCTCCAAGAATAGTGGCATTTGCGTAGATAACTACATTGTCTTCAACAAGAGGGTGTCTCTGCTCTCCTTTTACCAGGGCACCGCTCTGGTCATAACTGAAACTTCTGGCTCCCAGAGTAACACCCTGATAGATTTTTACCTGCTTGCCGATTCTGGAAGTTTCTCCAATTACAACCCCCGTTCCATGGTCAACGAAGAACCCCTCATCAATTACGGCACCGGGATGAATATCTATACCGGTTTTTGAGTGTGCCCATTCACTGATCATTCTTGGAATAAGGGGCACCTTTCTTTTGTAAAGCTCATGCGAAATTCTGTGAGTGCTGATAACAAATATACTAGGATATGCAACAATCACCTCCTGATAAGAAGCCGCAGCAGGGTCTCCTTTAAATGCAGCTTCAATATCTTTTAACAATTTAAGACGTATCGAAGGAAGTGATTCAAGTAATTCCGATAAAACACTATTCGGACCCGGAAGGACTTTTTCAAGCTCCGAAGATAATATAATGGTAGCTTCCTCAAGATTACTTTTTATCACCTCAATATTGAGCTCTGTGTTATGTTCAGAAAATCTCGAAGGTAAAAGCACTGAAAGGAATTGAGAAATCGATTTTCTGATATTTCCTTCATGAGGGATATTTAAGGAACAACCTGAAGGAGAATCAAGAGAATTCAGTTCGTATGTATTCCAGAGCAGTTCGCTTGTTTTAGAAAAATTATAATGAGACATTTTTAGCCAAGTAGAGATTTTATGATTTCACTTGCCTTTTTACCTTCAAAAGCTCCTTTATGATCCTTGTTCAAAACACCCATTATTGGACCAATGGCGTTCATTCCGGAATCTATAAGCCCTTTTATGATATTTTGTAATTCATCATCTGATAATTGCTTTCCAAGAAAGTTTTGAAGAAGGGTAATTTCAGTTTCATTCTGAGATATGAGATCGTCCCGCTTTTGAGCAACTGCAAACTCCAGGGCATCTCTTCTCATTTTTATTTCTTTTTGAATTATCGTAACGATTTTTTCATCATTTGCTTCAGTACGTGAATCAACTTCAAACTGCTTAATCGCAGCCATTAGCCCCCTCAGAATGGTAACAGTTTCCTGCTTTCTTGATTTCATGCACTCTTTAAGATCACTTTGAATTTTAGCTTTTATTTCTGACATATTTCCCTTTTTACTAGCTATTCAATCTGTTTTTCAGCTCATTCTCCAGTTCTTTTGAGATTTTCTCACTTGATTCAGAGCGATGTACTTTTAAATGTTTTTTGTAGTACTGAGTCCAGAATACTATTAAAATAATTATACTCAATAGTATAATTGAAGGGGTAATCCAGGCAAGAACCCAGGCACCACTTGTGCCAGGCTCCCCAATGATAAGGGAACCGTATCTTCCTTTTAACTGCCGAATTACCGCATCTCTGGTATACCCTCTCTCAAAGAAAATACTTATTTCGTTTCTAAGATTTCTTGCTTTATCGCTTGGACATGCAGATAATGTTCTCCCGGGACAGTATGGACTCATTATGGAGTCAGAAATTTCCTGAGTTTTTATAAGAGTATCTTCAGAGTAGATTTTACTGCTCGTACTGTCTTTATTGTTCGCACTGTCTTCCGCTCCGTGTAAATAATGCAACGGAATAAACAGATTGATCAATATGGCAAGTATCACAGGCAGTAGCATCATTGGCTTACTATCTCCCAAAGCAGAAATATGTTACAGTTCTAATAAATATATAATTAATCATGCAAAAGCAAAATCATTGTCCAATTTGTAACAAAAAAATCAGCCAGGGGGATGCAGGTACTCCTGAGAGCTCGAAACTACTTCCCTTTTGTAGCAGGAGTTGTAAAAACAAAGACCTGAGTAATTGGGTATTTGAATCTTACCGTATCCCTCTTTCCGGTACCCCGGAGTCAACTTCTGTCAAAGAAGATGATTCTGAAACATAGGATTTTACGAGTCTGATGAGATCATCTTTGGAGTCTGAATTTTCTGAAAAAGATGGGTCTTCTAAAAAAGAAGGGTTTTCTGAAACAGAGGGTGCTCCTTGAGTAGCAGTGAGGAGGCTCTGGTAAGCAGCGGTGCGGATTATTTCATCCTCATTGGTATCTTCGGCTAATTGCAGCAGGAGGGACATTAATTTCTTGTCCCGATCAGTCCATCCTTCGAAATCAGCTTTTGTTTGAGAGCGTGGCACCAGACGTCCTTCAAGGATGTACCCTAAACATTTTATTGCAGATTCTTTTATATCTCCATCGTGGTCAAATGGAACGCCAAGTAAATATTGTATAAGACGCTCCTCATATCCCTCACTCAGATTCCATTTGATGACAAGAGTTTCCAAAGCAAGAGCTACAATAAGAGAGTCGTGAATATCAAGACACTGTTCAACCAGATACGCCAGGGAATCCGAATTATTTTTAACTAATACCGTCAGTGCGGCATATAAATCCTCCAGTGATCTTTTTGATATTGAACCATTGACACTACCCGAGATAAACTGGTCAAGTGCGCTGATTTCACTATCGCTCAGAGTTTCATCTTTACTTAATTTGTAAAGCATCGCATCAAAATCAAGAGAATGAATCAATTCATTGGCAGTCATGGCGTGAGATTAATTGGTCTCCGGCTTCTTTCTTCTGTAGAATGGAGTCGCATCAAGAAACAGATTATGGCTTATGGAGTTAAGTTCTCCAAGATCATCTACAATAAAAATCCCTGTATATGGCTTTAAAAGGTGCTCCTCTGCCGCATTTTGCAGTTCTTCCCTGATATATGAGAGTTTGCTTTCGGGTAGCTTTTTTGAGTACCTGATGCCTATCAGGGCACGGGGTGACTGGGAGTCAGCTTCCCGAATCGACAAGAGGTATGCTTCCTCAAGCTCTTCATAAATTTCAAGAACCGGTAGCAACGCTTTTGTAAGAGGCATAAGTGCTTCACCGGGAGCTTCAATGGCAAGGTCTTCCTGTTCCGTTTCAATGACTCCTTCTACAAGATCGGGTATGGCATCCGCACCCTGTTTAAGAAGTTCTATTTCCCAAGGGCTGATTTCCTTACCTACCTCCTGGTTCGGGTTAAGATAAAGCCATGTGTTCTGAGGTAAAGTCCAGATAAATGATTTGAAGGATTCCTCACTTACCAGCATTTCCCGTTCAGCCCAGTGATGAAGAAACTCTTCCTCTGAGAAGAGAGGGATACATTTATGCTCTTCGTATTCAACAAAGAGGTAAGGAAGAGACTCAAGTGTCTGCTCACCAAGAACAGGACTTCCCGCCCCGGACTCTTTTCTTAAAGGGATAAACACCGAGCTCTCAAGAAGGGTCGTAAAAAAATCCCCAATTTCTTTTGAGGAACCCATTCCCGCAGACTGTAGTGACTTTGTGAGAGTGCTATGACTCATATAATATTTATTTCATTAAATTCCGAATCTACTATTTAATATAGTTCAATTCAAGAAAGAAGGATTTAGACATAAATTTAGTCATCTAAATATCCACCTATTGACACAAACCTGCAACTTATAGGACTAATGTCCCGTCAAAATTACTTCCTTTTCCCCGGTAGCTCAGTCGGTAGAGCAGGTGGCTGTTAACCACCTTGTCGGCGGTTCGAGTCCGTCCCGGGGAGCCAATTTCGTATATCATCTGATCAAGACTCGAACCACATGCTTGCGAAGCAAGCATCAAGAGACACGGGAGTCCGTCCCAGGGATCCAATTTCGCATACTGTATCTCACTATACGTTTTTTACTCTGCCCTGGTTCTATCACTGTCAGGTAGTGTTCCGGGATGTGGGAGTTGTGTACCAGTTCAAAGAGATTTGCGGGTCCGCCGTGTTCTATTCCACAGGCGTTTCGGGTTGTGCCTCCGGTAGTCCAGATTTGTAAGGGGTAGTGAGAGCGGGGGGATTGGTCTTCCATGGTGATGTGAAGAGCGTTTTTCCATCGTATTTCTGAAATTGCGTCTTTGGAGATGAAGCTGTGATCTAAAGTAGTATCCAGTGGAGTCCATTCTGTGAAAGGACCATCATCCGGAAGTTCAGTTGGGGGAGATTCCGGCATGGGTAGTTCTTTATTTGTGTCATAGTCAAAGCGTTTTGTGAGTCTGCCTTTAAATTCAATGATGGCGCCATCGGCTTGGGAATATAGGAAAAAAGGATGAATGGTGAGTGCCGCAGGGGTGGCTACATCCGTATCAAAAACTTCTACTGATATAATCAGGTCGGAATCATTTTCTATTGCATATGAAACTCTACAACTGTGAGGGAAGGGGTAGTTTTTGGGGAGTCTGGATTTATCAAGTAGATAGGAAATGGAATTGGGCGTTACCGTTTCAATTTCATAAGTGTAGTAGTGATGGATGCCGTGGATATAGAGATGATGAGGGTCTATCTGCTCGGCATTCAGATCATCCGGGTAGGGCATGAGGTATGACTTTGATCTGAAATTGAGTGTTCTGTTGTGTATTCTTCCAAATACAAGAGGTGCGCAAAAAAGAGCCCCTTTTTCTCCAGGCGGAGTTTCAGGTTCTTCAATTGTTCTTGTGACTGGTATTTCGTTATAGAAAAGATTTCTTAGTATTGCTCCACGATTAGTAGAAACCAGAGTGATAGATTTTGAACCAAGAGTGTGTTGTTCTTCTTTAAGAATTCGCATTAGATTTCCTCTTCATGTAGTATCTCTTCAGTGTTTGTTTCCTGATAACGTCTTACAAGATCTCTAAAGCCGGTATGGCGTTTTGATGAGCGGATTTGCTTTGTGGCAATGGAGATGGCGCTTTTGGTGCCAACTACGACAAGAAGTTTTTTTGATCGGGTGACTGCCGTGTATAATAGTTGTCGTTCAAGCATTATTCTGTGAGAATCATGAAGTACGAGTACAATTACAGGTACCTCAGAACCCTGCGAACGATGAATCGTCAGGGCATACGCAAGATCAAGTTGAGAGATATCTTCGTGGGTGTACGTGATTTCTCTGTTGTCCCACAGTTTTACATATATTGATCGGGCTTCAGTATCTATACCGTAGATAACTCCTTGTTCACCATTAAAGACTCCGCTTTCATGGATGGAGTAATTATTAACACGCTGGCAGACCCGGTCTCCTACATAAAAACTTGTTGAACCAATGTTTACATGAGGGACATTGGGTCTTGGTTTGAGGAGTTTTTCCTGAAGGCGTTTGTTCAGGGAAACAATACCAAGATCGCCCTGATTCATTGGAGATAAGACCGTAATATCATGTGGCGGTATATTGAATTTTTTGGGAATCTGTTCAGAAACCAGTCGTTCAATAAGCTCCACTCCTTCAGTTTGGTCTTTTACAGGAATAAAATATGCGTCTCGTGTTCCACTTCCGTCAGGTTGAGGAATATGCGGACTGACCCCCTTGTTTATCTGGTGAGCTATTTCATTTATGCTTGACTCTTCTGCTCGTCTGAATAAACGGGTAAGTCTGACTTTGGGGACAGATTCAATTTCCAGAAGATCGGCGAAAAACAGCCCGGGTCCGACACTGGGAAGCTGATCTGCATCCCCGACAAAGATAATCCTGGAAGAATTTTTTATAGCGCGAAGGAGCGATGAAGCAAGGGGAATATCAATCATTGAGCTTTCATCAATTATTACCACATCAAATGGAAGAGGGTCGGATTCGTCATGAAGGAATGATTTTTTTATGGGGTCAAATCTCAAAAGTCGGTGGATAGTTGAAGCCTCCACCCCGCATACTTCCTGAAGCCGCTGAGCGGCACGTCCTGTTGGGGCGCAAAGCCGGATATGCAGACCCGCCTTTCGGTACAAGGATACAAGGGATTTTATGACAGTCGTTTTACCACATCCGGGTCCACCGGTTATCACCAGTAAAGGTTCTTCAGCTGCAAAGCGAAGCGCTTTTTTTTGCTCATCCGACAGTGTAATAACATCAGTGTATGCCTCACCCGTTTTTCGGGTGCTGAGCGTTTCTTCTACCAGATATTCGGGGATTTTCTTATGAAGTGCTTTGGCAGTAGTAATGCGTTTAGAAATTTTTTCAGCCACATTTCTCTCCAGTGCAAATACTGAAGGTATATAATAACGCTCAGAGTCATTATAGATATGCCCATGGAGGCATGCCTGATTGAGAGCTTTGGCAAGTAGTGTTTCTTCAGAAATACTAAGGAGTGACATGGATTTTCTGATAAGAGATTCATAAGGGATATAGGTGTGTCCCTCTGATTGGGATTCATACAGGATATAGCCAAGTCCTGCCATGAGTCGTTCAGTATCTTCAGAGTCTATACCCAGTGCCTGAGCAATTTTATCTGCGGTGTGAAAACCTATTCCCCAAACCTCATGGCAGAGGATGTAAGGGTTGTTTTTTACAATTTCAATTGCTTTCCCACCGTACGCCGCATAGATTCGTCTTGAAAGTCCGGGGGAAATGCCATAGTTTTGAAAATAAAGCAGGGTCTCTCGCTCTTCTTTTCTCTCAACCCATATCTGCTTTAAATCTTCAATTTTTGATTCCCCAATACCTGAAACCTCTGACAGTCTTTCGGGAGATTCTTCAATTATCTGTAAAGTCTCTTCCCCAAAGTGATTAACAATTCTTTCAGCAAGTTTTTCTCCGATTCCTTTGATAAGTCCTGAAGCAAGGTACCTGGTGATGGACTCTCTGGTCGTTGGCATCCGTTCTGTAATACTTCTTGCTTTAAATTGTTTTCCAAATCTGGGATGAGACTGCCACGACCCCCGGGCAATAAACGAAGACCCCTCCCGTAATTGCTGGGAGCATAAACCTATTACCGTATGTTGCAGGATATCATTGGTAGAATCAGAGGTAGCACGAATTACACTGAAACCGTTTTCAGAATTTCTATAAGTTATTTTTTGAATGGTACCAGTAAAAAAATCCTGAGCGTTTTCGTTTGGGGAGTGCTTATTTTCGGATACTTCCTCAGAAGTTTCTCCAGACAGGTTCTTCTCTGTTGCTTGATAGATACTATTAGTCACTTTTTTAATAGATAATTCTTTTATTTTTAAATATCTGTTATAGAGGTTGGTATAACTGATACTCGCATTGATTGCATTTTCAATTTAGTAAATTAATTTCTTAGTATTAAAATGATTAAAATTTTCACTTTAGTTGTAACGCCGTTTGGGCAAAATTGCAGAGTTTTATTAAATACTGAAACTGAAGAGCTTATGATTGTCGATCCGGGTGGAGAGGTGCCCCGGATTGTTTCATTTTTTGGTAGTAAGGGATTTTTGGATTCCAGATATCATTTCAAAAAAATCCTGCTTACACACTCTCATATTGATCATGGAGGGGGAGTGGCAGATTGTCTTGAATTCATTCAAAAAGAACTTTCTCAGGAAGTAGATTTACTGTTTCATAAAGATAATGATCTGTACAGAAATACTATAAGTACGATTGCATCCAAATATGGCTTGTCAGAAAGTGAATATAAAAATGTTCCTGCTGCGACTGGATATCTTGATGATGAAGAAGTTGTTCAATTTGGGTCATATGAACTGAGGGCACTTTTTACTCCTGGTCATGCTCCCGGGCACCTTGCTTTTTTTATTGCCAATGCTGAAGTTGTTGAAGAAGTTCTGGATAACGGATTCGTAACTTCCCGGCAAACATTTGAGGGACCTTTGCTTTTGGCAGGTGATACTCTCTTTGATGGGTCAATTGGAAGGACAGACCTTCCCGGGGGTGATCATCAAGAGTTACTTGATTCAATAGCAAATAAACTTTTAGTGCTTCCGGATGAAACTCTTGTTTTATCTGGTCATGGTTCAAATACAACTATAGAAAAAGAGAGAAATACCAATCCTTTTTTGCAATCCTTATAGGTACGCTTTATTATGGCGCATATGTTGTCAAATGCTAAAATTACTCTGCTCGTTTCTGGTTCCATAGCGGCATATAAGTCTGCGGAGCTTGTTCGGGAACTTCAGCGTCAGGGAGCGGAGGTTCAGGTTGCCATGAGTAGAGCCGCTATGGAGTTTATCACTCCACTCACTATGCAGACTCTTTCAGGAAAACCGGTGTACAGTGATCTTTTTGATGAAAAAGCTGAATATGAAATTGGTCATATTTCACTTGCTGATCGTGCAAATTTGATTCTTTGCGCACCTGCTACTGCCGACAGCATGGCAAAAGCTGCACATGGTATGGCAGATGATCTTTTGTCGACCGTGATTCTTGCCACTCGCTGTCCGGTTCTTTTTGTTCCGGCAATGAATGTTAATATGTGGAACAATAGTATTACTCAGGAAAATGTTAAAAAATTGAGAGCAAACGGGCACCATGTACTTGAGCCGGATGTAGGTTCTCTTGCCTGCGGATGGACTGGTGCGGGGAGATTTCCCGAGCTGGAGCGGATTATCAGTGCCGCACAGTTTGCGCTCTACTCAAAAGAACTAAGAGGTACAAAAGTAGTGGTTACGGCAGGTCCCACTAAAGAATCAATAGACCCTGTGCGTTACGTGAGTAATCGTTCTTCCGGAAAGATGGGTTTTGCACTCGCACGAGTTGCACACTGGTTGGGAGGGGAGGTTACACTTGTATGTGGACCCACTGAGGTTCCGGTTCCGGCTGGAATCAGAACCATTCGGGTTACTACCGCAGAAGAAATGCATGATGCCGTTTTTTCTGTTCTCCATGAACCGCTTTCCCCAAATATTACTCTTCAGGCAGTGTACATGGCTGCCGCCGTCAGTGATCATAAACCTGCCATCACCTCTGGTGAGAAACTTAAGATGGATAAAACTCAAGGGTATGATCTTGGATTTAAGCCATCAATTGATATCTTGCAGGCACTGGGTAAGTCCCGGGAAAAAATTCAAAATGATACGGAAACAAGACTGGTTCTTGTTGGCTTTGCCGCAGAGACTGGTGAGATAGAAACCATGATTTCAAATGCGAGGGCAAAACGAGAGGGTAAGAAAGTCGATATGATTGTGGCGAATCTGGCTGAAGAGTCTTTTGGTCAGGACTCTGCACGAGTATGGCTCGTAAATAATACTGGACGTGAAGAGGAGGTTACTCTGGCTGATAAACATCGGGTAGCAGAGCGAATCATTCGTACTTCCATAAAGTTATGATTGTGCCCTGTGAATATTATGTTCGGTGAGTATGTTTAAAGATACAGCCCCTGCTGACAAGATATTGAGCTCTCTTGAGTTTCTATTACGTGACTCCGGCTTGACTCATCTTCCGGTGAGTACTGTAAAAACGCAAATTCCCGAAAAAACCGTGTTTAAAGAAGTGCTTAAAGAGGTACCTGAGGATAGCTATTCGGGTATCAGGGAGAAAGCGCTTTCATGCACTGCGTGTCGTTTACACGAAACAAGAACTAATGTTGTGTTTGGTACCGGCTGTAGCACAAATCCGCTTATTGCCTTTGTAGGAGAGGGACCGGGTGCGGATGAAGATATGCAGGGCGAGCCCTTTGTAGGAAAAGCCGGTCAGTTACTTACTGCTGCTATTACCAAAGGGCTGAAACTGAAACGGGAAGATGTCTATATATGTAATGTAGTGAAATGTCGTCCCCCCGGTAATAGAACACCTCTTCCTGATGAAATTTCTGCTTGTTCACACTTTCTCGAAGCGCAGCTTGCAATTGTGAATCCCCGGATAATTGTTGCTCTTGGAGGTCCTGCTGCAAAATATCTTCTTTCGAGTGAAGTTGGTATTACCAAACTCAGGGGAAGCTGGTATGAGTGGAGAGGAAAAAAACTGATGCCAACTTTTCATCCTGCGTATATACTCAGAAATCCCGCGGCAAAAAAGGAATTTTGGGAAGATCTGAAACTTGTAATGGAAGAACTTGGTTTGAAATAATATTTGAAAATAATGTTTTTATGAAAAAATTGATTTATATTTTACCTCTTTTTGTTCTTTTGCTCCTTAGTCCTCTATATGCCAAGTCCACTGAAGATACTCAAGAGAAAAGCCTGGCACAGGGTGAAGGTGCTATCATCGAACTCACTCTAAACGGACCTATAAATCCGGTCTCCTATGATTATATTAAAAAAGGAATTGCCCATGCGAAGGAAAAAAACTCTCGCCTCCTGCTTTTGAAGATGAACACTCCCGGAGGGCTTTTGCCTTCCATGCAGAGTATCGTGGAGGAGATGCTGGAGTCCACGGTGCCGGTAGTAGTATATGTTACTCCTTCAGGGGGAGGGGCAATTTCTGCCGGAGTCTTTATCACAATGGCTGCTCACATTGCGGTGATGTCTCCCGGTACCACCATCGGTGCGGCGGCTCCTGTGCAGGCTGGTGGAAATGATATTGGGGAAGATATGAAGGGGAAGGTGCAGAACTTTGCGGCTTCCATGGTCAAGGCGATTGCTGAACAAAGAGGGCGTAATGTTGAATGGGCGGAAAGAGCCGTACGGGAGAGTGTTGCGCTAACGGATAAAGAGGCGCTCGATCAAAACGTGATAGACCTGATTGCCCCATCTGTGGATAAGCTGATGGAGTCTCTTGAAGGTAGAAAAGTAAAAATGTCAGGAGGTACCATAAGCCTTTCCGGAGTTACTTCTCACGCAAGAGAATCATTTGAGATGACCACGCAACAAAAAATTATAAATGCGATATCTGACCCCAATATTGCGGCACTCCTGGGGCTTGGAGCAGTTGGGGGGATTCTTGCCGAATTTTACAATCCCGGGCTTATTGTTCCCGGTCTTATCGGGATAGTTTGTTTGATTCTTTCTCTGGTCGCAGTTCAGGCTATTCCTATTAACGCCGGCGGAGTAATTTTACTTTTGATGGGTGCCGTGTTTATGACCCTTGAATTTTTTGTTCCAACATTTGGTATTTTTGGTATAGCCGGTATTGTATGTCTGGTTCTTGGTTCAATTTATGCGATTGATACCAGCCTTGTGTGGTCTGTTGATGGCTTTAGTCTTGATACCGTGATGATTGGCAGTATCGCGGGGATACTTGGGATGTTTCTCCTTTTTATCGTCTTTTTTGCAGTTTCGTCCAAAACAAGGAAGTTCGTTTCTGGTAAGGAAGGGCTTGTTGACATGAAGGCTACAGTGACAATAGATTTCAGTGAACAGAGTGGGAGCCCACACCCGAGAGGGTCGGTAAGAGTGATGGGTGAAATATGGAGTGCGGTGTTAGTGGAAGGAGAGCTGCCTGTGCAAAAAGGTGCAGAAGTTTTAGTTAGAGAAGTGGATGGTATTACTCTTAAAGTGAGTAAGTTGTAGTACTGTCCGGAATAAAAATAAGAAGGAGGATTTTATGGGTGGTTTAGTACCGGTAGTAGTATTTCTTGGGTTTATGATTTTTTCAATGATCAAGATTGTAAACGAGTATGAACGACTTGTTGTGTTCAGGTTTGGTCGTTTGGTTGCGGCACGAAAACCGGGAATACGTTTAATCATCCCCGGTATTGAAAGGGCTGTTCGTATTGATATTCGTACTATTACCATGGATGTGCCACCTCAGGATATCATCACCAGAGATAACGTGTCGGTTAAAGTTAATGCGGTAGTATATTACAGAGTAATCGACGTAAACCGTGCTATTAATGAAATTGAGAACTATCATTATGCAACCAATCAGCTTGCACAAACTACCTTGAGAAGTGTGTGTGGTGAATCAGATCTTGATGATTTATTGATTAACAGAGAAGCTCTGAATCATCGTTTACAGGAGATTCTTGATACTCATACTGACCCATGGGGAATTAAAGTTTCAGCGGTAGAAATCAAGCATATTGATCTGCCAACCGAGATGCAAAGAGCTATGGCTCGTCAGGCTGAGGCAGAGCGGGAAAGAAGAGCAAAAGTAATTGCAGCAGAAGGGGAGTTTCAGGCGTCTCAGAGATTAAGTGAAGCTGCTACCATTATTTCATCTGCACCGGGTGCTTTACAGTTGAGATATCTTCAAACGCTTCGTGAAATTGCGATTGAGAATAACTCCACTACAATCTTTCCGCTGCCTATTGAATTGCTTGAGGGTATGATTAACAGGAAGTAATATTTTTCTATACTCAATACATTGTGCAGTACTTTAATTATGATTTGCCTGAGAGCTATATTGCTCAGCGTCATGCCTCATACCAGGGGAGGCGGGAGGATTCGAAATTGCTTCACCTCTCCTGGAATAAGGAATCCTTTGTTATAAAGGATTCCTTATTTAAAGAGTCTATTGAATTATTTCAAAGTGGTGATTTACTGGTTTTTAATGACACCAAAGTGCTTCATGCCCGATTTTTTTGTGAAGTTGAGACGGTGCAGGAGCTTGAAGTTCTTTTAATTGAAAAAGTCTGCCAGACAAGCGATACCTGGAAGGCGCTTGCCCGCCCGATGAAGAAATTAAAAAGTGGTATGAGCTTTCCACTTTCGGGTAGATTGTCTGCACTGGTTCAGGGGAGGACCGAAGATGAGAGGTTTATTCTTTTAGACATCTACAGGTCAGATACCGCATCAAATGATCATTTATCTGTTGATGATATTATACGGGAAGAAGGGTACATACCTATTCCCCCTTATATACGGCAGGGTAAATCTGATTCAAGTGACAAGATGAGTTACCAGACGGTGTTTGCAAAAGAAGAGGGTTCGGTTGCTGCACCAACTGCGGGTTTGCACTTTTCTGAATCGGTACTTTCTCAAATACGGGCGAAGGGAGTTGAAGTTGCTTCGGTTACGCTTCATGTTGGTGCCGGAAGTTTTCTTCCTGTAAAAGACCCTCATTCGCATGAAGTATTTGAAGAGCGTTTTTTTATTTCTCGTGAATTGTGGGAAAAAATTCTTTTTACCAGAAAAAATAATGGCAGGGTGATAGCGGTTGGGACTACGGTTTTGAGAACACTGGAGACGATTGGAAGTTCTGTTGATAAGGATGAACTGCTTTCCAGGTGGAGTACCACAGATCTGTTTATACGACCGGGGTTTTCATTTTCCGTTGTTGATGTGTTGTTTACAAATTTTCACCAACCATCATCTACTCATCTTTTACTCGTGGAAGCTTTTATTGGAAGGGAGGCAATCGAATCGGTATATGAACATGCCATGTCTAATGAGTATCGTTTTTTAAGTTATGGAGACACTTCATGTCTTCAAAGGAGGTCTCATGGATAGTCCCTCTATGGAGCCGGCTATTGAATCAGCCAAGGCAGGTACATTTGAAGTTTTGAACACTGATGGAGCTTCGCGCAGGGGGAGATTTCACACCTGGCACGGAAGTTTTGATACTCCGGCTTTTATGCCGGTTGGTACTCAGGCTACTGTCAAGGGAATGACCAGCCAGATGCTTGAAGATATCGGAGCACAGATAATTCTCTCCAATACCTATCATCTGCATTTGCGCCCCGGCGAGGGTTTAATCGGAGAGCTGGGAGGTTTACATACTTTTATGAACTGGAATGCACCTATCCTTACCGATAGTGGTGGTTTTCAGGTGTACAGTCTGAGTGGTCTTAGAAAGATAAGTGATGATGGGGTTACTTTTAATTCTCACCATGACGGAGCAGAAGTTTTTTTCAGTCCCGAGAAAGTGGTCAGGATTCAGGAAACTCTTGGAGTGGACATCATGATGGTTCTGGATGAGTGCTTACCGGCAGGAGCCTCACAGGAAGAAGTTCGTTCTTCCTGGAAGCGGACGTTGAAGTGGGCAAAGCGTTCGCTTGCTGCAAGAGAAAATAAAAAAGTGCTTCCTTTTGGTATTGTTCAAGGTGGGATGTTTGAAGAGGAGCGAGCACGGGCAGTTGATGATCTTTGTTCATTAGATTTTTCAGGGTTTGCCATTGGAGGTTTGAGTGTTGGTGAAGAAAAAAAACTGATGAATAAAATAACATCATTTACCGCTCCCAGACTTCCAGCTGAAAAACCCCGCTACCTTATGGGGGTTGGTATGCCAATTGACCTTCTTGAGTCAATTAGTGTAGGTATCGACATGTTTGATTGTGTCATTCCGACAAGAAGTGCTCGTTTTGGAAGAATATTTTCAATGGAGGGCTATTATAATATAAGGAATGCCTGCTATCGAAAAGACAGCAAGCCACTTGATGAAGATTGTGATTGCTATACCTGTAAAAATTACAGTAGAGCTTACGTCTCTCATCTGATTCATTCTGATGAAATTCTTGCTTCTGTACTTGCGAGTTTACATAATCTGAGGTTTTATCAGCGACTGATGAAAACGGTTCGTGAAAAGATAGAGAATCAATCTTTTTTCAGTTTTCTCGAAGAGTGTAGAAAGAAATGGGTTAATTTATAAATAGTATTGTGTTTTTATGATTTGTTTTATTAGAAAGTTAAAATTTTTGTTGTTATTTGTCCTCTTGTTTTTGAGTGCCTGTGTGCCGCCCTCTTCTGAAGGAGATGGGGGGATAAGTCAGCAAAGTCCGGGTGCGTTCCTCTTTTCAACTATTTACTTTATTCTTCTTGCCTTTTTCGCCTATTACTACATTGTAGTGCGTCCTTCCCAGATTGAGGAAGATGACAAGAAGAAATTTACAGAGTCTCTCAAGAAAGGTGATGAAGTCTGCACTACAGGGGGGATTGTTGGCAGGTTTGTACAAAAAAAAGACTCTATTATCATAATAGAAATCGCACCAAAGGTAGAGATCAGGGTTTTGAGTTCGGAAGTTATGAAAAAACCGGTAGAAAACTCTCCTAAAGAGAGCGACACCAAAAAAATTGAAGATAACAAGAAAAAACAATAGAAGTAGTGTTTTTTTAGGCTCTGTGAGGCAAAATGATTTTAGGCTCTGTGAGACCAAACCATATGATTCTAGGCTCTGTGAGGCAAAGCCATTGCGGGTATGAACGTGTAAATCAGGAAGATTATGTCAGATATTAAATCAAAGTTATATGTTATTTCAGGGTTACTGCTGTTTTCTGTAGCTATACTTCTGCCGAATTTTTACGGTGGTGATCTTCCTCAGTGGTATCCTTTTAAAAAGATTCGACTTGGACTTGATCTTCGTGGGGGTACTTACATAATACTTGAAGTGAAAACAGAAGAGGCGGTGCAGGGGCATGTTGCCTCCCTGGTGACAAATCTGCGTTCTGAGCTCAGGGAGAAGAGAGTCGGTCTTATTCGTTCGCGTCAGATTTCCGGAACCGGTCTTGAGTTTCAGCTTCTTTCTGAATCGGGGGTTGAAGACCTGAAGTCCTTCATTGCTGATAATTATTCGGAACTTCAGTTTAAGGAAATCCGTTTTGTAAATGAGGGTGTCGGCTCTGACAGCAAAGGTCAAGCCATCGTAACTTATGAACTCAGTGAATCAGAGCAGCGTGAATTGAAAATTAATTCAGTAGCTAAAGCTATTGAAACTATCAGGAGTCGGGTTGATCAGTTTGGTGTTGCGGAACCTGTAATTCAAAGAACGGGTGAGAATCGCCTGATGATTCAGCTTCCCGATATCACCAATGCTGATGAAGTGAAGAAAACACTTGGTTCTGTGGCTAAGCTTGAGTTCAGGTTGGTTGCAACTCAGGATACTCCGGCTTCACAAATAATCAGTGTTCCTGATAAACAGGGAGGTACGCTTCCACTTGAAGATGAAGTTCTTATGTCAGGTGATGCGATTCAGAGAGCTACGGTAGAGGTAAACCCCCAGAATAATGAAATTCAGGTTTCTCTGAAGTTGAATTCTTATGGAGCCAGAACCTTTGCCCGTATCACCGGGGAGAATGCCGGCAGATCTCTTGCAATAGTACTGGATGGACGAGTTCAGTCCTACCCCAGAATCAACGAAAGAATTAGTGAAGGGAGAGCGCAGATTACAGGTGGATTTTCAAGAGAGGAAGCTCGTCAGCTTTCAGTCGTGTTGAACTCAGGTGCGCTTCCGGCAAGTCTTACTTTTGAGGAAGAAAGAACGATTGGGGCGAGCCTTGGGGCAGACTCTATCCAGAAAGGCGTTCTTGCCTGTGCTATCGGAATGGTGTCAGTGGTTCTTTTCCTCCTGCTTTATTATAAAAAGGCGGGGCTTTTAGCTGTCTTCTGTCTTGCTTCCTGCCTTCTGTTTGTTTTGGCGGGGCTTGGGCTTCTTGGTGCCACACTTACTCTTCCGGGGATTGCCGGTCTTGCACTTACCATTGGTATGGCAATGGATGCGAATATAATAATTTTTGAAAGAATCAGGGAAGAAATAAGAAGTGGAGCATCCATAGTATCTGCGGTGTTTCATGGTTTTGAGCGAGCGCATGTTGCCATATTTGATTCTAATGTTACCAGTCTCCTTATAGGTATGGTGCTTTATTATTTCGGAACCGGTCCGATAAAAGGATTTGCAGTGACTCTTTGTATAGGAATCATCAGCAGTATGTTTACAGCCCTTTATATGTGCCGGGTGGGATTTCAGTTTTTTAACATGAACAGAAGAGACGGTAGTCTGAGTATATAAATAAAAATATTTAAAACGCTAAAGAAAGAGTTACCAGTATGTCAGTAGCAGAACCAACAACCAATATCGATTTTGTGGGGAAAAGACACCTTACCCTGATTCTTTCAATTCTGATATTTATTTTTTGTGCCTATGAGTGGATTTCTAGTGGTAATCAGAAATTCGGAATTGACTTTGTAGGGGGTAATGAGCTGGTAATAGGGTTTCAGGACGCAATTGATATTGCAAAGGTTCGTGATGCCTTAACAGAAAAAGGGCTGAGCAGTGCAAGTGTACAGTCTTTTGAAAAGGGTTCCAATCAGTTTTCCATAAGAGTTAAAGGTTCAGATGTTTCTGATGTAAATGTGACAGTGCAGGAAGCACTGACTCTTACTCAAGTGCCCTTTGAAGTATTAAGGAATGACTACGTGGGTCCTTTGATCGGTGATAAGATCAAACAGGATGCGATCAAGTCTATAGTTTTTGCACTCCTCATCCTGCTGATTTACATCACCTGGAAATTTGAATTTGGATTTGCGGTGGGAGCGGTTGTTGCCTTGCTTCATGATGTTTTGATGTCTGTGGGAGTTTTTATTTATCTGGGAGGAGAAATTGACGCGAGTGCTCTTGCGGCACTTTTAACGGTTATCGGTTATTCGGTAAACGATACCATTGTTCTTTTTGACAGGGTTCGTGAGAACATGTTTCTCAAGCTAAGAGGAAAGGCTGACGCTAAAATTGGAAATTTGTCATTAAAATCCATGGAAATGCCTGAGATAATAAATCTTAGTGTTAATCAGACTTTGTCCAGAACAATTCTGACTTCTTTAACTACTCTCTTTACCTGTTTTGCTCTCTGGTATTATGGGGGAGGAGCTATTTCTGACATTGCTTTGATATTAATTATAGGAATAGTTACGGGAACTTATTCTACCATTTATGTTGCCTCGACTGTTGCCCTTTTTCTGCACAAGAAAAAATAGTCTGGAAGATAGGTAAAATCCTGCTTTAAGTAATTTGAAGTTTGGTTCTGCTTCTGTTAGAGTCGGTAATTGAACTCGGTAAGTCCTGGTGATAGTAATGCAGTGACTGAAAAATTTGTGGACAAAACAAGCGGCGGTTCAGGTTTAATGGCAAAGAAAAAGAAAAACAAATTTAAACACAATTCAGATAATCAGCAGTCGGGAGGAGCGTCTTCAGGCATTGGAGTTTCTTCTGCTGTAACAACTGCTCAGGCAGTTATGAAAGAAAGTATAGAAGATCAGGAAGATTCTACTGACCTTCATAACAATTCAGTTTTAGATACAGATAGAACCATCAAGAACGAGGAGAACAATATTATGGCAGTATCAGATAAGTCCGGTACGGGAATTACAGGTAAGTCCGGCACAGGGAAAGAGACTGAGAAAGAAAAAAGTCAGCCTCAGCAGGCTGAGCTGATCAAGACAGAAACGACGACTTCCCCCGTTGAAAAAAATGCTTCTGAAAAAAACGCTTCACAAACAAAAACAGTTGAAACAAAAGTAGTAGAAATTAAAGATTTAGGGAAAAACGATATGGCATACGATCCATCAAGAGACTATAGTTCTGAACCACTTGGAGCACGAATCAAGGTGATTGGAATCGGTGGTGGTGGTGGAAACGCGGTGAATAACATGATTCGTTCCGGTCTGAGAGGAGTGGAGTTTATCGCAGCTAATACTGATATACAGGCTCTTAACTCTTCACTCGCACAAACAAAAATTCAATTGGGTGCTGAGTTGACAAAAGGCTTGGGTGCGGGTGCCAATCCGGCTGTAGGGGAAGGTTCTGCACGTGAGAGTGCTGATGAAATCCGGGAAAGGCTCAAGGGAGCAGATATGGTGTTTGTTACTGCCGGGATGGGTGGTGGAACAGGTGGTGGTGGTGCTTCTGTCGTCTCTAATATCGCCAAAGAGCTGGGAGCCCTTACTGTAGGGGTTGTTACAAAGCCGTTTATCTTTGAAGGTAAAAGAAGAATGGCTAATGCAGAAGCGGGAATTGCCGCTTTAAAACGTGAAGTTGACACTCTTATTACTATTCCTAACCAGAGACTACTCTCTGTGGCTGGCAGAAACACTACGCTTCTGGACACTTTCAGGAAAGCGGATGATGTACTTTATCAGGCAGTAAAAGGTATTTCTGATCTTATTTTGTTTGAAGGTCTGGTGAATGTCGACTTTGCCGATGTTCGTGCCGTAATGAGTGAAATGGGTATGGCAATGATGGGCTCGGGTGAAGGTAAGGGAGAGAACCGTGCACTTGAAGCGGCAGAAAAAGCTGTTTCCAGTCCGCTCCTTGAAGATATCTCTATTAACGGTGCTCGTGGTATTCTTATTAATGTTACTGCGGGTATGGATGTTACGCTTCAGGAAATTAACGAAGCTGCTGAGCTTATTCACGCTGAAGCGCATGAAGATGCAAACATTATCTGGGGTATGGTCATTGATGAAGAAATGTCCGATGCGGTTCGGGTTACCGTTATCGCAACCGGGTTTGGTGACAAATCTGAAATGAGACGTTCTCCTGGTATGTCTATGGTAGGGTCTGCTTCTGCGATATCAGGTAATCACTCTGTTCCCGGAGTGGATACTTCCGGTTTAAATGCGGAAAAGAAGCTTGATATTCCTACTTTTTCAAGAAAACAGAAAGATTCCAGTTCTGATTCCATGAAACTTAAGAAAATCTCTGTGATGTCCAGTGCTGATGATGAAGACAAATATGAAATACCTACTTTCTTAAGAAGGCAGGCTGATTAGTTATTAGCGAACATGAACCATATTATTGCAGTTGGAAGTGGTAAAGGTGGTGTTGGTAAGTCTACGGTTGCATGTAATCTTGCAGTAGCGCTTGCCAATAACCCTGACCTTGGGCTTGATGGAAAGGTAGCCCTGATAGATGTTGATTTTTATGGTCCCAGTATCCCTACCATGATGGGTGGCGGGGAGCTTCAGGTAGACCCTTCCACGCAAAAATTTATTCCTGCTCTCAGACATGGTGTTAAGTATATATCAATTGCTTTTTTCCTTAAGGAAAAAGACGATGCCGTCATATGGCGTGGTCCCATGTTTGGTAAAGCAATGACTCAGTTATTTGGTGATGTGAACTGGGGAGGGGTAGAAGTGGCGGTAGTTGATATGCCTCCGGGTACCGGAGATGCCCAGCTTTCACTTTCTCAGTTAGTTTCTCTTTCCGGTGCGCTCATGGTTACCACACCACAGGAAGTTTCTCTTTCGGATGTAAGAAGAGCGGTAAACATGTTCAGAAAAGTAGAAGTTCCGATACTTGGCATTGTTGAAAACATGTCGGGGCTTACTCTGGAAGATGGTTCCACGCTTGATCTTTTTGGTGCCGGGGGTGGGATGGAAATTTCCAGCAGCTATGACATACCACTACTTGCCCAAATACCAATTGATATTGCTCTGAGAAAAGGCGGTGATTCAGGAATCCCTGAAGCTCTGTCCAGAGACAGTATCTCGGGAAAGATTTTTAACACTCTTGCAAAAGACGTGTACGAACAACTCCTACTCCACGGCAAAGAGCCATCCGCTATTCAGGTTGAGAATTAATTCGTCGAATGTGGAGTTTATCAAGTTTTACGAGTGTGGCTTTCCAAGATACTCAATTACCGGAGCGTTCCGGCTCTTCTGAGTTACAACTCTCTCATGCTCTCGCACTTGTTAATACCAAAAGTGGTGTATTGCTGAGTGCTGATGGTGAAAGAATTTCTTTGCCGTTTACTGCGGAAAAAGACGATAGAGGTTTTTTTCTACGGTCGCATGTTCCAAAATTTCGTACAGGTCTTGTGGAGCAGGTAAAAAATCAGGGTACGCTTGAAGTTTTGTTTGATTGTGGAGAATATTACATTGACCCTGAATGGATTCTAAGAAAAAAAGCACATGCACCTACGGAAATTAAAGTTGTATTTTCAATTTGTGGTATTGCAGGATTTGTTGAATGCTCGGAAGAATCAGCTTTGGAGCACCTGGATAGAGTCACAAAATATAAGCAGCTTGCGTTTAATTCAGATTCTGTTTTTTCTGTAAATCACTTACCAACGGAATATGTTCGTGAAATGCTTCCTCAGATACTGCACTTTGAAGTACGAGTAGAGAGAGTTCATGTATCTCAGGTGATGGCTCTGACTCATCTGCTTGCGGAACAACGTATGCATATTCTCAAAAAGCTTGATGAAAAAGGAGACCCTCTTGCCCGAGAAGCTGCACAGATAATTAGATTTTTTATGACTGTTTAAAAACGTAAATCTGGCTTACACCAGTTTATCAGTTTATCCAGGCGAGGGTTGAAAACCTCGCCTGGATAGTAGACAACTTGCTTAGTCGTTAAGCTCTTTTTCAAGTAGCTTGCTGCTTTCTGTTGCTCTCAGGTCTGAGTCAGTGAGAGTTTCAGTTTCGTCAAGAAGCTCTTCTTCGCTCCTTGTTTCGATTTCAACCATGCTGCTTGACGGCTTGTAGGTAGAGGCGATGTTACCAGACTGAAGATTCGGAGCGATATCGCCGTTTGGGAGATTTTCGGCTTCTAACTGTTGTTTTAGAAGCTTCTTCTCAAGCGCTGCAACCCGAACAACCCGAGCGGCATGAAGCCCTTTTTCTCCGGCTTTCAGTTCATATTCAACTTCTTCGCCATCCTTGAGTGTTTTAAATCCATCCCATTCAATAACAGAATAATGAACAAAGACATCTTTGCCGGTTGTGTGTTCAATAAATCCAAAACCCTTAGCATCGTTAAACCATTTAACGGGACCTTTAAGTAATTCAGCCATTTTTTCGACTCCTTTCACATCTATTTTTACTTCAAACCAGCACAGAAATACCCCAAAAGAAAATATCTTGTGCTACTTCTTACAGTTCATACGAATGACATCCTTATCTTAAGAACACCCAGCATTTAGAACGTCCTTAAATAATCCATCAAAACCTCATTCTTCACGTACCGGAGAAATCATATCCCCGGGCAGCTTACCAATCTTAAGCCCCCCGCAAATTGAATTCCCAATTGCAGAAAGCCAGGATTGGCAACGCCTGACTTACAGAGCAACATTCAGACCAGAATCACAAGAGAGAAACAAAGACCCTACTTGTGACAAAATCTTATGCTCATAAGTTCCTCAATTCTATGATGTATGCAAAACCCGGGTTTTTGGCAATTACAATTATTTTACAATTGTTATAAGAATAGTATCTTATTTGTAGATTTCAATGAGGAAAAACCGGCACAGGGAGCGAAAGAAGTTCCCGCATAATGCTGGTATTTTGTCGAAATTTTATCCATTGTAGAAAGATAAACCAGTTTATAAAATGGGGAGGTGTTTGATAAT
Organism: uncultured Bdellovibrionales bacterium; assembly: GCA_964612555.1. Taxonomy (GTDB): domain Bacteria; phylum Bdellovibrionota_C; class UBA2361; order SZUA-149; family DAOLCO01; genus DAOLCO01. The sequence goes on from CAZTBW010000001.1 coordinate 124,569, forward strand.
TAAATCTTAAGCTAATTAGATGTATGCAGTATTTCCAATCAAGTTTTCCCGTCCTGGTTCTGGATTCCAGTTTTGTCATTCGTGAGGTAAGTAATTCAGCAAAAGAGATATTCGCTTTAGGCGAAAGAATTGTGGGGCGAAGCATTTTCCCCTTTGTTGATCTTGAGGCTGAGTCTTCCATACGAATTCCCAGAGACTTGAAGATAAACTCAAGACAAACAGTTAACGGGGTGGAGATTGATGCCTTGCTGCTTTCCCTTAGCCCATCTTCTCCCGAGTACTCATATCTGCTGATTCTTTCGGCAGATGCAGCAGGGGGTAGTACCGACATTCAAAGCTCCAAGCTGAAGGCTTTAGGAACTCTTGCCGGCGGCATTGCCCATGATTTAAATAATATGCTGATGGCGGTTCTTGGGCATTTATCGTATTTACGGATTTCCAATGCAAATCTTAACAATGAATCTCTCCAGGCAGCCGAGGAAGGCGCCCGAATGGCTGCAAAGTTATCTCAGCAGATTCTTGATTTTGCCAGAAGACAACAGGTGTCTCCGGACAAGATTGATATTTGTCAGGTAATTACTTCTGCCATTCCTCTTTTCTCACCTTCACTTCCGGTTGGTATTGACGTTTCTTTTAAGGCACTTGATTCCCCTTTGTATGTCTCCATGGATGAGTCTCAGGTCACTCAAATAGTTTTAAATCTCCTTGTTAATGCTCGTGATGCAATGGGAGAAAGAGGAAAAGTTACCCTGGAGCTTGATCGGCTCAGTTTTAAATCGGGGAAATTAATTAATGGGTTTACTATTGTGCAGGGAGATTATGCCCGAATCCTCGTAAAGGATACGGGGCATGGAATGTCCGAAGATATAAAAAGCAAGATTTTTGAGCCATTTTTTACTACTAAACGTGGAACGGGTACCGGTCTTGGGCTTGCTACTGTCTTTTTTCTTATAAAGTCTTTACGTGGTGCCATTGATGTACATAGTGAACCCGGAAAAGGTACCAGTTTTTCGGTATTGCTTCCACTAAGTGATGTATATGAAATGTCGGATTCCTTACCGATAGATAAAATAGTTGGCAGTTCATCATCAAACTCAAAAATTGAATTTGCCAGGAATATTTCTAAAGAAGGGGAGAACACTCCTTCTCAGATATTTAAAATCCTTGTTGTTGACGATGAAGATGCCGTTCGTATGGTACTTCAAAAAAGCCTTGAATTATTGGGGTACGAAGTCTTGACTGCTGAAAGTGGAGCCGATGCACTCACACTTTTTTCAGAATCGTTCCAGGATATTTCGCTCGTGGTGATGGACATGATAATGCCTCATATGCCCGGACATGAACTTTTTTATGAACTTAAGAAACTAGACCCATCAGTAAAGGTTCTAATATCATCGGGGTATTCCTCTGATGGCAAAACTCAGGAATTGTTATCAAATGGAGCACGTGGGTTTATTCAAAAACCTTTTGCGATTGAAGAACTGGCACTCGAAGTTGAACGCTGCCTGTCATCCTGAGCACCTCGAATGAGTAAGTATTTTCTTATCATAGACTGCGATGGGACTTTGGTAGACACCAGTCAGGACATTATTAATTCTCTAAATCACGCTTTATCCTCTTTTAATTTCCCCACCTACTCCAGAGATGAAGCGCTGGAATATGTTGGTCATGGCGTATATCCACTTATAAAAGAAAGGACAGCAGGTAAAAAGCTTGATGAAGTCATTACGTGCTTTAAGGTGACGTATTCATCCAGACTGACTGAATCAAGTAAGATATACCCTGGTTGGGAAAAAGTCTTTTCGGTATCTGAAAAGGAACGTACCGTGATACTTTCAAATAAACCTCAGGAGTTCCTTGATGCAATTGTCTCAAAGCTGAAACTTGATAGTGTATGCACTGCATGGTTTGGGAGGGAGGCGTTTAAAGAGTGTAAACCATCTCCGGTTCCTGTACAAATGATACTTTCAAAATTTAATGTGTCAAAATCAGATGCTATAATTGTTGGTGATACGTCATCAGATATTTTGTCCGGAAAAAAAGCAGGGATAGGAACTGTTGCGGCTCTTTATGGCTATTCAAAGAGGGAGGATTTGTTACCTCTTGCTCCTGATTATGTTATTGAGAAGCCTGAGGATTTAATTCTCACTATTACTGAAAGGGGAAAGTAATGAATAAAATGAGTCGACTTCTTGAAGTTTCGAGGAAATCATCCAGGCGTATTATTGGTCTTATGTCCGGGATGAGTATGGACGGGGTTGATCTTGCGCTGGTTAACATTTCAGGGAGATACCCTGATCTGAAAATTACTCTTGAAGATGCAGATTATTCCCCATATCCTCCGGAATTAATTGAGAAGCTTCGATGCATTTCTCATACTTCATCTACTTCGAATCACCCGACAGGATTATTATCCCAAGCTAATTTCGAAGTGGCTATCTGCTTTTCTGATCTGGTTAATTCTTTTTTGAAGAAGAAAAAAATATCTTCTGATGAGGTTGATGCAATAGGTTCTCACGGACAGACGGTTTATCACTCAACATCAGATTCTGACCCCGTACATTCAACTTTACAGATTGGTTCAGGCTCCCTGATTGCCCAAAGGACTGGAATTTTGACCGTATATAATTTCAGGGAACGTGATCTTGCTGCAAATGGTCTGGGAGCACCTCTTGTGCCACTGGTTGATTATTTATTATTCAGGGAAACTGCCAGTGTAAAAACCTATACAAACCTTGGCAGCATTGCAAATGTTACGCTTATCCCGGAAAAGAGTGAAGATGTTCTCGCTTTTGATATTGGTCCTGCCAATATGCCTATAGATTTTTTTGTTAGAAAGATCCCCGGTGATACTATCGGGTATGACAGAGATTCTTACTATTCTCTTCAAGGAAAGGTCATAGAACCTATGCTGAGGGAATTACTTTCGCACGAGTTCTTCTTGAAACTACCTCCAAAAAGCCTTGGATTCAGAGAATTCGGACATGAAAATCTCGAAGTGTTCTATAATAAATATTTTTCTGATAATCACTTTGATCTTGTTCGAACAGCCGTGGAGTTATGTGCTGAGTCCGTTGCACAGGGGTTTAATAATTTTGTTATTCCCGAAATAAAGTCTCTTGGGTACTCATCTCTTAAAGAATGTGTCTTTACCGGTGGTGGTTCAAAAAACAAACTCCTGATAGATCGTTTTTCCAGTTTGTTACCTGGCATCCCCGTATCTGCCTTAAGTGAGTCTGACAGTAAGTTCTCAGATGCCAAGGAGGCTTTAGCGTTTGCAGTTCTTGCAAATGAACTTCTTAGTGGAAGGGCAGGGTCTCTACCAAAGGTAACGGGTGTAGAGGCAGGTACATTACTAGGCTGCATCTGCCCTTAGAGGGCAGCGCCTTTACATAAAGCTTATCTTGTAGTAAATACCTCTGAAATAACCACTTATAGTGCCATATGTCACAAATAAAAAAGTACTTTCCTTTCAACATATTATTCCCAAAAGAAAGAAAAAAGAGGGGATACCCTGGGGTTTTTCGTTACTGTAACTCATGCAAAAATTATTATTACGTTACCAGTATTGAGCTTTTGTTTTTTACCATGCAGAACTCCGCAGGACCTGCGATATGTAGAACTTGTAAGTTTTCTTCCACTGCTGATTCTCGTGATTCTCGAGGTGGGGCTGTGATGCCTGCTATTCTTGAGAGACCTGAACCGGTTCCTACACTGAAAGCAATGTAGCTTAAATTCAAGACGAACTATGCCATTATCTGGGCGATTATCGGGTGAGTTAAAGGGAATTTCCTCTGCTGACAGGACAGTACTTGAGAAGCTGCTTAAAAAGAAACTTAAGAGTACTGAAATAATTGATCAGGAGACAGCAAAAAGGATTGCTCTTCTGGTGCAGCGCCTGAGAAGGTCTATTGCTCTTCTTGTTGGAAGAGATGGGGTCATCTCACATCTTATAGTTGGTACTAAACAAAGGGTGTATCTCCCTGATCTTGGCAGGTTTCGATCGGGTGATTCACGACTTCGACGACTCCGTTTGCTTGTTTTCATGCCTGAATCGGCACTTGAATTTGATAATATCCCTTTACAAAAACGAGCTCTTGTTCCCAGAATACCAGCCGATTTTATTACAGATCTTGAAAAACTGCGTCTTGATCTTGTTTGTGTTGCTTCTGTTACAGAAGACGGCTTACCGGGAGCGGCTTCCATTGCTCATCTTGATCTGATTGAACATTCAAAAACAGGGCGAAAAACTGAAGTTCAATATCGTTTTGAAGCGTCACTTATACATTCCGAGATACGTTTTAATTCATTTATTTCCGAACTCGAAAAAAGATTCAGCGTAAGGTACCAAAAACAGTCTCGGGAAACTCAGGCAAACTCGGCAATTCTTGTCGGGGTATATACCACTCTGGATACTGACCCCGAATATTCCATGAATGAACTTCAGGAACTCTGTCGAACTGCCGGCGTGGCTGTTTCGGATATTTTTATTCAAAAACGCTCACGTATCGACCCAAAAACGGTCTTGGGAAAAGGAAAGATAGAAGAGATAGTTCTACTTGCCCTTGATCTTGGGGCAGAACTTTTACTTTTTGACTGTGAATTAAGCCCCAGTCAGCTTCGTGCAATTACCAGAATTACTGAACTTAAAGTGATAGATCGAAGCATGCTTATTCTCGATATTTTTGCTCAACGAGCAAAAAGTGCCGAGGGGAAGCTTCAGGTTGAGTTGGCTCAGTTAAAATACAGTTTACCCCGATTGACCGAAAAAGATTCCGGTTTAAGTCGACTTACCGGAGGTATCGGAGGAAGGGGACCGGGAGAAACCAAGCTTGAAATTTCAAGAAGAAGAGTGCGGGATCGTATTTCGTTTCTTGAAAACAAGATTGATTCTATTTCTCAGCAAAGAAGCCTCAGGCGGGATAAAAGAAAAGTGCGTGGAGTCCCTGTTATTGCAATTATTGGATATACCAATGCGGGAAAATCAACACTCCTAAACACCATTACCAAAGGTAATGTACTTACTGAAAACAAGCTTTTTGCTACACTTGACCCTTCCAGTCGGAGAATGAGATTTCCAAATGAGAAGGAAGTTGTATTTGTTGATACCGTTGGTTTCATACGAAACCTTCCTGATGAACTTATTGGCGCCTTCAGGGCTACTCTTGAAGAAGTAGGGGAAGCTGATCTTTTACTTCATGTCGTTGATGCTTCATATCATGATCTTCGGCGTCATATTCAGGTAGTAGATGAAACGCTTGAAGCGCTCGGGTTTAGCGATAAAGAAAAAATTCTTATTTTAAATAAAGTTGACCTTTTAAGTTCAATTGAAAGAACTTCCCTGATTAATTCCCTTGATGGCATTCCAGTGTCTGCCACCAGCAGAGAAGGGATACCTGAACTTCTAAAGGTAGTAATTGATAAATTAAATGTATCTTTCTCAGGTGCTGATCCCGGGGGTTTCCTTGATTATTCTTCAGGAGTTCTTGACCTTTAGCCATCCTGAGGTTATTTCCTTTGTGCTATTTTCTTGAAATTTCTGTAGAATGTCTTTTTTAAGAATGGGGCCCGGTAGCCAAGTGGTAAGGCAGAGGTCTGCAAAACCTTTATGCGCCGGTTCGAATCCGGCTCGGGCCTCCAAATAGTCATTAGGCAGGAATAACACTTAGAACTGCTTTGGATCTTGTTCGAGGCTTCTCGCGGATGATGATTTCAACATCTTGATGTAAGGCATTTAGAAAGCGAAAAAGTCTGTCTGTAGAAAAATCCTTTAATTGTCCCCGAAGAAGCTTTGAGATTTTTGGCTGGTCAATACCAAGTAAAGAAGCTGCCTGAGCCTGAGTAATATTTTGCTTTTCAATAATTTCTGCAATACGCTGAGCAAGGCGAGATTTTGCAAGAGCTTCTTCTGCATCAGGATAGCCAAGATCGGCAAACACATTACCACTGCTCTTTTCAACTGCCATATCTTTCTTTTTTATTTTATTTCCTTTTGTTTTTATTCCATTCGGCATAATGTTTTTCAGCTTTTTTTAAGCGATCCTTTATCAAGTCAATTTCATGTTTAGGCGTTTTGATACCTTTCTTCGATTTTTTCTGAAATGAGTGAAGAACATACACTGCGCCAGAGAAGCGTACTGTGTACACCGCTCGGTACGTATCACCATCATAGTTCTCCACGATTTCAAGCACGTTTGCACCTCCGAACCCGGAAAAAGGTTTAGCATCTTGATGTTTCTTTCTCTGCTGAGCAATATCAAGTGCATGACCCATGACATCCTGCACTTGCTCAGGAAACTCCTTAAGATCACGCTTTGATGACCCAACCCAAAAAAGTGGCTTTCTTTCATCCAGCTTCATATTATGCCATTTTTAGCATGTTTTTTCAAGTCCTTTTCAAGAAGGCTTTGAAAAACACTAAGTAGTTAAATTTAAATGGAAAATTACAATTTTACTCTTTACTGATGCAGATGGGCTTTTCTTAAAGTAATTCCAATTGATTATCGCGCAATAAAACTTGACGACCTGCTGGGAACAGGAATATTTGAAGAAAATTACTTAGATAATTCCAGATATTAAAAATCCTGGCACCAAAAAGAGCATAATTAGTATGCTTGTATTCCCCTTTCCACTGGGGTATTAAGAATGAGCGGATTTTGGTTAATTATGGATTATGACTAAATAAAGGGAAGAAAATTGTTATGGCGTATGTTGTGACTGAACCTTGTATTGGTACCAAGGATCGTTCTTGTGTGGAGGTATGCCCGGTAGACTGTTTTTACAATTTTGCAAACGATGAATTGAATAAAAAAGTTTCTAAAGAACCTGCTTCCGATGGAGACGTTGGAATGTTGGTGATTCATCCTGATGAGTGCATTCACTGTGGTGCCTGTGAACCGGAGTGTCCGGTAGAGGCAATTTATGAGGATAGCGACGTGCCTGATAAATGGGCTGAATACGTTGGCATTAATGAAAAAGTAACGGCAGAATTTTCTCCGGAAGAACTTGATACGAACAGGGTTACTGCCAAGTGACGTCGTTACAGTTAAGGCGATTTTTTTAGTTATAATCTTTATCTAATACGAAATGAGGAACCTATGCCGGTAGTTATAATAGTTGGTGCCCAGTGGGGAGATGAAGGGAAGGGTAAAGTGGTTGATTATCTGACCGAACACGCTGATGTGGTGGTTCGTTTTCAGGGCGGTAACAACGCAGGACATACCGTTATTGTGGATGGTAAAAAAACTGCACTTAGCATAATCCCTTCGGGAATTCTGCACGAAAACTCAAGATGTCTGCTCGCTTCGGGAATGGTGCTTGACCCGGAAATATTTATAAAAGAACTTTTTTCACTTGAAGAAAAAGGGATAGCAGTTACTCCTGAACGACTCGGTATATCAGGCGAAATTCCACTGATCATGCCCTATCACCCAGCAATAGATGCAGAGAGAGAACGACTGAGACTGGCACTGGAAACCCAGATCGGGACTACTAAGAAGGGCATTGGACCTGCCTATGAAGACTCGGTATCAAGAGATGGGATACGGGTAGCAGATCTGGCAGATCCGCTTCGTTTAAAAGAACTTATTGATAGAAATGTAGCCGCGAAAAACAAATACCTCTCATCAGTTCTTGGCTCAAACATTTCTTTTTCTGCTGAAGAAATTTTGGAAAAATATATTAATTATGCAAATCACCTGGTGCCCTACATCTCAAATGTGAGTGCAGAACTGGCAAGAGCTCATAAAGAGAATAAATATGTCATTTTTGAAGGCGCTCAAGGGAGTTTGCTGGATATCCACCACGGTACGTACCCTTATGTCACCTCTTCATCTACCGTTGCAGGATACGCCTGTGTAAGTGCAGGGTTCAGCCCTCGGCATGTTGATTCTATTGTTGGAATATTTAAAGCATATACAACGAGAGTGGGTGAGGGTCCTTTTCCAACTGAGGACAGAGGAGAGGAGGGAGATCGTTTACGTACTATTGGGCATGAATTCGGCACTGTTACGGGTCGCCCGAGAAGGTGTGGCTGGTTCGATGTGGTTGCTGCAAAAAGGGCTATCCGAATCAATGGTATTGATACCATGATTTTTGTTAAGCTTGATGTGCTTTCCGGCTTTAAAAAAATAAAAATCGGAACGCACTATCTTCTGGATGGTGCCCCGATTGATGATATTCCGTTGATGCACGCAGATTGTGCCCGGGTTGAAGTGTTTTATGAAGAACTTGAGGGGTGGGAAGAGGATATTACCAAAGTGAAATCTTATGGAGAGCTTCCCAGACAGACCAGAGCGTTTATGGAGCGAGTAAGTGAACTTGTAGGCGTTGAGATAAGCGGTTTTTCAGTTGGTCCGGAGAGAAATCAAACATTTATTACCAGTGAGAGATTACTCTCCTATTCAAAGAACTTGTAAGGATTATATACATGCAGGCAGTAGCGCAAAACATTAAACCCGAAAGTAAGGTTTCGGTTCTTATCATAGACGATGAGCCATCAATCAGGGATGTTTTAAAAGGGGTTCTTGGTGATGAAGGATATGACCCTTGTATTGCAGACTCGGGAGAATCAGGGATTGCCATTTTTAGAGAACAACCGGCTCCCGTGATTTTTCTTGATATGTGGATGCCCGGAAAAGATGGGATTGAGGTTCTTAGGGAAATCAAGGCAATTTCTCCCCATTCCCAGGTTATTATGATTTCGGGACATGCCACTATCACAAACGCGCTGGAAGCCATGAAGTGCGGTGCATTTGATTTTGTTGAAAAGCCCTTTACTATTGATACCGTAACCACCACTCTCGAACGTGCGCTTGCCAGGTATAGAAGTCTTGTGGATGATTCCTTGACTACTCTGGACATCGCTGAGGAGTCTTCCATTCAGCAAGTACTTGATTCAAACACCAAGACGGTATTCACCAAAAAACATCCCGGATTGTTAACAAAGGTATTGGCAGGAAGAAATGTTGGGCAGAGAACCATAAAGGAAAGTATTGTTCTGTACGGGCAATGTCTTCATTCCGGAGTAAAGAGTGGTCTTGTGCTTGAGCCGTTACCTAAAGATTCCGGAATTCACTTTTCACATCTTGGTTCATCTTACTCTGTACCTGCTTTTGTCTCGCACGTAGAATCCACAACGCTTGCTACCACGGTTCGCACACCTGAAGTTACGGCATCGACCATAGAGCATCTAATGGCATGTCTTCATGCGTATAAAATATCTAACCTTCTTATCAAGTGTAATGGAGAGGTTCCGATATTTGATGGTTCTTCGAGTGTGTTCTGTGATGCGATTGAATCGGTCGGCTGCGAAGAACAGGGAGGAGAATGGTTTGAAATAGTACCTTCTGAACCCATTAGCTACACTACTAAAAATGGTTCCGGTAACGAAACTATTACAATAGAGCCGGCAGAGGAACTTACTTTTTCATATCATTTGCACTATCCCGAGCCTGTGGGAGAGCAACATGCACACTACACCTATACCGGTCCCGAATCATTTAAAAAGGAAATATCTGCTGCAAGAACATTTGGTTTTATGAAAGATGTTGAACAGATGCAGCGGCTTGGTCTTGCTGCCGGGGGAAGGTTGAATAATTTTATCCTCATAGGTCCCGAAGGAATCGTAAATACTGAACTCAGGTACCCTGATGAGCTTTCCCGCCACAAGATACTCGACGCTATGGGAGACCTTTTTTTAATAGGTAGACCCCTGTGTGCCAAGATTTCTGCCCGAATGACAGGACATGCTGATAATATATCCGTGCTTCGAGAACTTGGTGCAAAAATCACAGATGTATAACTTTAATCAAAAAATACACTTTGTCGGTATTGGTGGCGTGGGAATGGCTGGTATTGCCGAGGTGCTGATCACTTTGGGATATCGGGTAAGTGGAAGTGATATCAAAAAATCTCCTCTTATAGATCATTTGCTCTCTCTTGGGGCATCCATAGTTATAGGACATTCTGAAGATATTATTAGTGATGATATAAATGTGGTCGTAATATCTTCTGCGGTAAAAGAAGATAACGTCGAGTATCAGGAGGCTATAAAGAAATCTATTCCGGTCATTCCCAGAGCTGAAATGCTTGCTGAACTCATGAGAATGAAATACGGGATTGCGATTGCGGGTTCTCACGGAAAAACCAGTACCACTTCCATGACTTCCAAAATCTTAAAAGATATGGGACTTGACCCTACTGTGATAATTGGAGGAAGAATCCTGTCTCAGCAAACGGGAGCTTCTTTGGGTTCGGGTCAATATCTGATTGCTGAAGCAGATGAAAGTGATGGCAGTTTTTGCTTACTGAAGCCTGCCATAGCAGTCGTTACCAATATAGATTCGGAGCACATGAGCTTCTACAAATCTTTTGGTGCACTTGAAGAGGCATTTCTTCAATTTATGAACAGTGTTCCTTTTTATGGTCTTACGATTTACTGTGGTGATGACCCGGTACTCCAGAAATTATCAAGTCGTCTGGTTAGACGTTCTCTCTCATACGGTCTTTCAAACCACAATAATGTCTCAGCCTGTAATATAGAGTTTGATGGATGGAAATCATCCTATGACCTTATGTTAAACAAAAGTTTTGCGGGAAGGGTAGAGGTTCCACTCCCCGGGCATCACATGATATCAAATTCTCTTGCCTCAATTGCCGTGTCTCTTGAGCTTGGCGCGTTTCCCTACGAGTCCATTGCATCACTGAAAAACTTTCCCGGGGTATCGAGAAGATCAGAAAAAATTGCCGAAATCAGCGTCTCTGATTCGGGTACTGTTCTTGTTCTTGATGATTATGCGCATCATCCTTCTGAAATAAAAGCGACACTGCGTGCATTAAAAAATGGAGTAGTACCCGCTCATGACCTTGAAGGTCGCCTGGTGGTGATTTTTCAGCCACATCGTTACAGCCGAACAAAAGAACTTTTTACCGACTTTATTACTTCTTTTGCAGATGCTGATCTTGTGTGTATGACTGAAATTTATTCAGCGGGAGAGTCTCCTATTGAGGGAATTTCGTCAGAACTTCTTGCCTCTTCTATCAAGGATACGGTTGTAGAGTACCTGCCATCCTTTGATGAAGTAAGCCGGGTACTCTCAACTTTTCTTCGTGCGGGAGATGTAGTGGTAACCATGGGAGCCGGCAGTATCTCCAAATACGCAAGAGAACTTTCCGAGTTTCTAAAAACTCACTTGCAAGTCGAATTATCTGCCGAGAGATCTGAACATGCGCGAGTTAATTGAAGAAAGTCTTTCAATTTTCTCTTCCGGACATACCAGAGTTATTACTTCCTTAAAAGGAGAACAGGTTTCAACTTTTGGAATTGGTGGGGCGCTTTCCTGTCTTTATGAAACTCGCTGGCTTAAGGATTTGATTTTGATTCAGAAGATTCTTTCAGAAAGAAATCTTCTGTCACGCGCTTTAGGTAATGGCTCTAATATTGTATTTCCTGATGAGGGGGTACTGCATAGTCCGATTGTAAAGTTTCTTCCTCTTAAACATAAAATCATGCTTTTAGAGTCTGATGGTGAGAGCTGCTCGCTTCTTGATAACGACATTTTATTTACGGATAATGATGATACGACATTCAATGAATTCCTTGCTGATATGTCAGCTTCAAAAGCGAATGGAGAGAAATATATTTTTAGGTTGCACGCCGGTGCGTCCCTGATGTCTCTTAGTAGGGTATTATCGACTTCGGGTTTTCATGGTCTGGAGTTTGGAGCCGGTATCCCCGGTACTATTGGTGGTGCCGTACGTATGAACGCGGGAGCTCATGGAAGTGATATTTCAAATGTTATTGCATGTGTACATTGTCTGGATAAAAACGGGGAGATTTTATCTTTTATGCGTTCAGAGATTGATTTCTCTTACAGAAAAAACAGTCTTTCGCCAGAGTACTTTATAATCGCGGTGGATGTGAGGCTTGAACACCGTGACCCAGAAGAAGTCCGCTTTTGCCGTGAAGAAGCGCTGAACTACAGAAAGAAAACGCAGCCACTTACCTATCCCTCTGCGGGGTCAGTGTTCAGGAACCCCGAAGAAAGCGGAAAATCGGCAGGGGAGATTCTGGAACAGCTCGGTTTTAAAGGGAAAAAATGTGGTGGGGTCGGTTTTTCTGATATTCATGCTAACTGGATTGTGAAGCACGAAAAAAAAGCATTTGCCAGTGAGGTTCTTTCATTAGTAAATAATGCAAGAGAGACCGTACTGAAAGAAAATGGGGTCTCTCTTCTGCTAGAAATTATATTTTGGGAACCTTAATTCTGATGCTTAAGACTGCCATTTCAATATTTTTATTTTTAACTTTTATTTTTATCTTTTTGATTTCTTCTTTTTTCCTGAGAACAGGGTCAAGGGTTTTTGATACTTTTATCTCTAAAAAGTACTCTGAAACTGATTCATCTCTTTCGTATGATATTTTTTCCAAAGAAGGAGCTCTCACTTTTTATGGAATATTCAAAGATGAAATTTCTCGTGAGTGTAATTTGATTTTTGAAAATGTCTCCTTGTATCGACTGACTCAGATTGAGGGGTTTAATCGAATAGAAAGTGATTCGGTATTGCAGAATCTTGGGGTTTCCATAGGGGATACATTGTCCCATGGTGAACTTCAGCGGTTAAAAAAACATCTTGAGAGTCTGCCATGGATAGAGCACTTTTCTGTTACCTCTACTCTTTTTCCGCACACCACTTTAATTCAGGTACGTGAAGCTCGTCCCTGGCTTGTTGTTGATATGGAGTCTGAGCAGTGGCTTGTTTCTACAAAAGGGGTCTTGCTTGACCCGCTGACTTCCATAAAGACCCCTCAATTAATTCTTGAGTCAGGTCAGCTTCCTCGTCTGTACCTGTCCAACCCTTCCCAAAGATCAACATCACAGCTCTCATCTATCAATGAAAGATTGAGATATGCCCTTAAGAGCCTTGAATATATTGACTTGGCGGGTGGTTTTCCTTTTACGTATGAGACCATACATTTGCTTCCTATGGGGGCGCTGCTGGTAGAGCCTGTTGAAGATTTGATGGGATCAAAAGTTTTTTTCAAGGTTACTTCTCTTGAAGAGGCTAAAGATGCAATTGAACGATACACCAAGGTTATTTACGATATACGAGGAAGAGACGAAAAAGTTAAAGAAATCGACCTTCGTTTCAGTCAGCAAGTTGTAGTTCGTTAAAGAGTGTATTGATTTTACCTTTAAACTCTTCACGACTCCCTGAGTTATCTATGACAATATCTGCACGTGCTTTTTTTTCAGAATCAGGGAGCTGATTTTTAAGACGAAGTGTAGCCTGTTCTTCTGTGATATTATCCCGGCTGGTGATTCTCTTAATGGCAAGATCATCCGGTATGCTGATATATATTGTTTTTTTAAATTTCAGTTCACGATCAAGATTCTTTTCAAAAAGGAGAGGGCTTTCATAAAAAATCAGTCTGTTCTTGTCTTTTTCCTGCTCTTCCAAAATCAGCTTTATTGCTTCATCCCGGACCATGGGATGAATGATGGATTCGAGTTTTTTTAATTCATTGGGTTTACTGAAGACAAGATCATGGAGTTTTCTTGAGTTAAGGGAACGGTCATTATTAAGAAAATCTTCCCCAAAAGTCTCAAGGATTTTTGGATATGCTTTCCCACCGGGTTTGGATGCGGCTCTACTGAGGGCATCAAGAGAAACAACAAAGCCTCCAAGTCTATTCAGCTCTTCAACCGCAGTGGACTTACCCGAGCCGGATGAGCCCGTAAGACCATAAATTTTTAAAAACAGTTCTTTATACAAATAATTAACTAGTTAATTTACCGGGATATCTAAGATTCTTTCCAGAGCCTTTTATTATATGTTTTTCTATATTAAAAGGGTATATGTATTAAGTTTAATTGTATATTTGCGATAGTAAAAGTATGTTTCTGGCGGTGTTTGAAAAAAAATGGTGGAAATTACCAAAAAAGAGTTTATCAGGAGAAGATTTGATCATGAAAGAAATTGATGAAAAAGAGAATGAACATGGTCAGCTCAAAGAGGATGATGCCGCGTGGGAACCTGATACTGCTACTGAGTATGCTGCCACCGGGTCTTTTCCGGAGTACGGGAGTGTGGACGGTAAGGACTCTGATGAAGCTTCTGCTTTGGAAGATGATGAAATGGAAGAAGAGTATCCGGAAGACGTGTTCTCAAATATTTCCGATGAAGACCCTTCGGGTCTACCTGAAGATCCCTTATCTGAAGCCTATGAGCTTACAACTTCAGAACTTGAGGAAGAAGAGGTTACCAAGGTTAATACTAAAATAAACACTCCAAAAGAGTTTTTTCAAACCGAACTGGTATATCGGTATGATGTTCTGGAGCCTTCCGAGAAAGAAGAAATCAAGGGTACCTACCGTATAGAGATCCGTGGAGCAGAAGGTGGGGTGTGGACACTGACCTTTGATAATGAGGTATCAGTGTCACCGCAAAAGGAAGATGCTGAACTGGTTCTTATGATGCATGCAGATGATTTTGTTTCAGTGGTAAACGGGAAAGTTAATCCTCAGCTGGCTCTTGCTTCCCGGCGGATAAAAATAAGTGGAAACTCGAAAAGAGCTTCTCTTTTTCAAAATATACTTGCACCACGAGCAGAATAGATGTTTGGCAGAGTAGATATCCGGAATATTATAATATCAGATGGAAGCATCTCATAAGGTAGCACGGTTACCGGAATGGCTCAGAAGACCTCCCGGAAGTGCGAATGAAACTACCAATTTAAAGAAGATCTTAAGGAAGAGCAGCCTTAATACGGTGTGTGAGGAAGCCCGTTGTCCTAATATCTCCGAATGTTTTTCCCGAGGCACCGCTACTTTTATGATTCTGGGTGATGTGTGCACGAGAGGTTGCAGATTTTGTTCGGTACAAACCGGAAAGCCTCAAATGTCTGCCGATGATTTCAAACTGGAAGGAGATCGCGTTGCGGATGCCGCTATGGCGCTTGGACTTTCTTATGTTGTGATTACCTCTGTTGCTCGTGATGATTTGGCAGATGGTGGTGCCAGTGGATTTGTCGCAAGTATTTCTGCCGTAAGAGAAAAACTACCACATGCCAAAATTGAAGTTCTCATTCCTGATTTGCGTGGTAACTGGGACGCATTATCGAGTATTTTGGCTGCATCTCCTGATGTCCTTAATCATAATCTGGAAACCGTACCACGACTGTATCGTAAGGTAAGACCGGGTGCTTCGTATAAGCGCTCTCTTGAGCTTCTGGAATATTCAAAAACTCACTTTCCAGATATTCTGACAAAAACGGGAATTATGCTTGGTTTGGGTGAAGAGCCTGAAGAGGTGCGCACTCTTCTTTCTGATGCCAGGTCGTATCTTGTAGATATTTTTACTGCCGGACAATATATGCGCCCTGCAAAAAAATATTTGCCTGTGTCCAGATATATCCTTCCTGAAGAATTTCTTGAATATGAATCCTATGCAAAGGGTCTGGGTTTCAGTGCGGTCTATATTGGAGCTCTGGTACGTTCAAGTTACCATGCAGGAGAGGTGCAGCACAGTGCACGTATCCCAATGAGTACGGCTGAAAGAATAGAGGATGCATCGGCGCAGTCATGTTAGATAATTTTCCCAGACTTCTTTCTCTCCCGGCATATTCTCTTGGTACAATAGCAAGTAGGGTGCATGAACTCAGAAGCCAGGGTCGGGATGTTATTGATTTAAGTCAAATTAATCCTGATTTAGCCCCGCCACAACAGGCTATTGATGCTCTTATCCAATCATCCTTATTACCTCATAACCACAGGTATTCATCCAGTATTGGTATTTCAATTCTAAGAAAGGCGTTCAGTAGTTATTATCGTTCAAGATTTTCAGTTGACCTTAACCCCGATCTGGAGATCGTACTTACTTCAGGTACCAAGGAGGGTTTATCTCATTTACTCCTTGGTAGTGTCTCTCCGGGTGATACCGCTCTTGTACCGGTTCCTTCATATCCTCTTCATACCGCATCAGTTTGTCTTGCTGATGCGAGTTTTATCGGGGTTCCATTATGGAAATCTTATGCTGATATGTCTGCACATAACAGCATTATTACCTCGGAGTATGATTTCTTCTTTTTGGAGCTGGAAAGTCGCTACACTCAAACGTGGCCTCGACCAAAGCTGCTTATAATTTCCTTTCCTCATAACCCTACTACCACCATCGCCTCAAAGTGTTTTTATGAACGTCTTCTTGAATTTGCCAGAAAATATCAAGTATTTATAATCAATGATTTTGCCCATGGTGATTTGTATTTTGACCAGTCAAGATGTGTAAGCCTGCTTTCAGTAGAGGGTGCCAAAGATCATAGTGTTGAGCTTTACTCTTTATCTAAAGGGTTTTCACTTCCCGGTTGGAGAATCGGTTGTGCTGCCGGTAGCAGTGAATATATAGCCGCGTTAAAGAAAGTCAAAAGTTATATTGATTTTGGTACGTTTCAACCACTTCAGATTGCCGCTTCAAAACTTCTTGAGGAGGAGACGCGGGCTGAGTTCTCAGAAGGTATCATTTATGAAAACTGTCTCATATATAACTCCAGAAAAGAAGTGCTGCGTGAAGGGCTGGAGCGTCTTGGCTGGAGTGTTCCTGCTATCCACGCAAGTCCCTTTGTCTGGGCAGAGTTACCTTTGAAATTTCATCATATGTCGGCTGAAAAGTTTTGTGAAAACCTTCTTTCTGAAACTCTTGTTGCCACTTCTCCGGGTACGGGGTTCCATGAAATAAGCAGGAATCTGCTTCGCTTTTCCCTGGCACAGGATGATTCACGTCTACATGAGGCAATTTGCAGAATTGAAAGCTTTCAAAACGGTATATCGGGTTAGAGTATGAAAATTTTTATGTTCTTGTTACTTATTCTGTCTTCAACACTTCTTTATGCAGATGATTGTCCTAAGGCTACTCAGGAACTGCAAACTCTTATTAGAAAAAGTAATTACGATGTTCAATCTCGAAAAAACAGTTTAAAAGAGATCGAGTCCTTATGCCCGACTCTTGTCGATGTGCAATATGAATTTGGGAGACTGTACTTGTCTTCGGAATCTTTTGAGGATGCGCTTGAACATTTCAAAAAAGCTGATTCATTAAAACCACGTCTTGAATATTTACTGGGAGTTGGAAAAAGTCTGACTTATCTTCAGAGACATGTTGAGGCTGAAAATGTCTTTAAGGATGCAATTGCAAAATACTCTTCACACTGGAAAGCAGTAGAAGGGCTTGGGGTACTTTACCTTTTACTTGGAAGGTATCAGGAGTCTGAAGAACTTTTTAATCAGGCATTACAGGACGAATCTAATGCGGATTCCTTGTACTATAATCTGGGGGTTACTCTGGAAAAGCAGGGTAGGACAGATGAAGCAGTGGTTAGTTACAGAACCGCTCTTCTGAAAAACACCCGTCACAAGGAAGCGAGGGTTGCGCTGATAAAAAGGTATATTGATTATGGAAAAATGTCTGAGGCATCATCCTGGCTTGAAGAGGGGATTCTCTTTTTTCCCAGGGATACGGATATACTTTTATTGCAGACTGAGTTATTAGAGCATAGAGGGGAGCTGGATTCTGCCATAGAGATTCTCGAACGAATATCCGATAAAAATTCGCTTTTGGTTCAGTCAAAAAAAGCGGTGTTGATGATAAAAAGTGCTAATGGTAATGAAGGTATCAAAACCCTTGAGAATCTTTATCAGGCAAACAAGAGTTCTCCCGATGTTGTAAGAGCATACACCTGGGGGCTTATTACGGTGAAAGAATTTGAAAAAGCCGATCATGTGTTACGAGTTGCTCTTCTTGAATTACCGGAAGACCCTGTTTTGTTAAACAACCTTGGAGTGCTTTTGGAAGAAACAGGGAAAATAGATGAAGCCAAGGATATATTTAGAAGGGCAGCGTTGTATAAACCTTATTCTGAAGTGATTCAGAATAACCAGGCAAGAGTTCAGTAAGTTTTCGGAGTGATGTATGAATTTTTCAAACAGGTACAGGTCTCATTATTGTGCAGAAACAGCTGAGGCACAGATTGACTCTGAGGTGGTACTTAGTGGATGGGTACGTGGTCGAAGAGATCATGGAGGGCTTATCTTTATTGATCTTGGTGATTTTTCAGGTCAGGTACAGCTTGTATTTTCGCCCGATAAAAAAGATGTTTTTACATTAGCAGAATCGGTAAGAAGCGAATTTGTGTTGTGGGTGAAGGGAAAAGTCCGAAAAAGACCTGAAGGGAGTGAAAACAAAGATCTAAGGACTGGACTCATTGAGATATACGTAGACTCTGTTCAGGTTCTTTCTCAATCAGACATTACCCCTTTTCAAATTAATGATTTTACTGATGCAAAGGAAGATCTGCGTTTTAAGTACCGGTATCTTGATTTACGTCGTCCTGAGATACAGGAGATAATCCGGATGCGTCATCAAGTGTGCAAGGTAACAAGAGAGTACCTTGATTCACTTGATTTTTGTGAAATAGAAACTCCTATTTTAACAAAACCTACCCCTGAGGGTGCTCGTGATTTTCTTGTTCCTTCACGTCTTCAGCATGGGTATTTTTATGCACTTCCCCAGTCGCCACAATTATTCAAACAGGTGCTTATGTGTGCCGGCATGGACAGGTACTATCAAATAGTAAAATGCTTTAGAGATGAGGATTTCAGGGCAAATCGTCAGCCTGAGTTTACACAGGTTGATATTGAGATGTCCTTCATAGACGAGAGTGATATTCAGAAAATGGTTGAGGGGCTTGTGAGAACCATCTGGAAGCAGATAAAAGGGATTACACTTCCAGAATCCTTTCCTCATCTCAGTTATGATGAAGTCATGAAAACCTATGGTGTTGATGCACCTGATCTCAGATTTGATCTTCCTATCATTGAGGTGTCTTCCTTATTTAAAAACACCTCATCTGATATGTTAAAAGAGGCATTTGCCAGGGGAGGGGTTGCACGTGGTATCCTTTTAAAAGATGGGGCTAAGCTTTCACGTAAGGATCTTGATGAGTTGACTTCTTTTGTTGCAAGATATGGAGCCAAAGGGCTTGGCTGGTTTAAGCTTGAACAAAATGAATTGAAGGGACCTTTGGTAAAGTTTTTTTCAAGTGAGTTTTCCAAAGAGTTGCAGCAGCTGGTTTCTATTGCCGAAGGTGACATTTTCCTTTCTGTAGTAGGGGGTGAGTCCATGGTATGTGCTTCTTTAGGTGCCCTTCGGGTTGAGCTTGCAAAAAGGTATGATTTAATAGACGACTCAAAATTATCCTTCTTATGGGTTGATTCCTTTCCTTTGTTTGATTTTGATCCTGAAACGGGTACCTGTATTTCTGTTCACCATCCCTTCACTTCGCCTGATTTCAGTTCTCAGGATGAGTGGGAAAAGCTTGACTCTGAACCGCTTTCCATTCGGGCAAGAGCATATGATCTGGTACTGAATGGTCAGGAGTTACTTGGAGGAAGTATTCGTATACACCAGGCTGAACTTCAGAAAAGGGTTTTTCAAAAACTTGGAATTGACCCTGAAGAGGCTGAAGCAAAGTTTGGGTTTCTTCTTGATGCGCTTTCTTTTGGTCCACCTCCTCATGGGGGCATTGCCATGGGGCTTGATCGTCTGGTTATGTTGCTTAGTGGTCAGGACTCCATCCGTGAAGTTATTGCATTCCCCAAGACCCAGCGCGGGGTGGACAGCATGGTAGGCGCCCCAAGCCCGGCACCTGTCCAGCAGCTCCTTGAGCTTGGTATTAAAGTTATACAAAACAACAATAATAAACCGTAGAAAATAGCCATTATTTAACCTTGAGTTTGTTGTAGGAGCAACCTCTCCTTACATATAACCTAATAATTTCAGGTATATAAATCTAAAAATGATGTTTTCAGATTATTGGTTTTTTACTTTACTTGTAGATGATTTTAGTATAGAATTGATCTTGGTTGATTGAGTGACTTAAGTATTGGATTTGTTTTTTCCTTCCTTATGAAGCTAAAGATGCATTCTGATAATTGGTCTTGTACGCTCGACCTTATATATGAACCAGATAAGTTAACAGCGTTGAGAGACATAGATTATCGAGTCTTAGAGTAGCTTCGGATTCTTCCTGAATTTCTCATTTTCCTATTTGGAAATTTGTGGAGTTTGCTTTCTTTATTTCCTTGATTCTTTTGTTTCTTTGCTCTGTAAGTAGATAATTAGGAGTGAAAGAACGTGAATATATACGTAGGTAATTTACCATTTACTGTTACTAATGAAGAACTGACTGCGCTATTTGCTCAGTACGGGCAAGTTACAAATGCCCGGGTAGTTCAGGACCAGCACAGTGGTAGATCAAAAGGATTCGGATTCGTAGAAATGGATTCCGCTGAAGAGGCAAATAAAGCCATTGAGCAGCTTGATAATTCAGAGCTTAATGGTCGCCCGATCAAAGTAAATGAAGCAAGACCACGTGAGGACAAGCCTCAGAGAAGTGGCGGTGGTGGAGGATATAACCGTAGCCGTAATGGTAACGGTGGTGGTGGAGGAAGAGGGAGCTACAGATAGTTCTGTCTTCACAAAAGTTCAGGGCACCCCAAGGTGCCCTGAATTAAAATTTGTCCGTCAGTGACAAAAAATAAAGACGCAAGGAGAAAAAACCGATGCGTCTTTTAAGGGCTCAGGAATCAATGGCTGCTCGCTACTTGTAAATTCTGAGGCAAGCGCGATTCCCTGTGACAACATCGGGGCATAGAAGTCCGAGATGTTCTTCTAGTCCCATATAATCAATTAGCTTTATCCAGAATGCCTGAACGATAAGAACATCTTCTGGATTTTCCACAGAGAATTGGTTGCCAAAGTCATATTTACAGTAGATAGTGTAGAAAAATTTGCTACCATTTGCTATTGCCTCTATTATAGATTTTCCGAGTTCTCCCTCGGCAGCTTTTACTGCTTCCTCTTGTGCCTCATCAATCCTTTCAAGTAGTTTTTTCTACTCTGTCCAATCTCCTGTAAGCAGATCTACTAAGTCGCGAAAAGAACGGTGACCCTCGATTTCCTTCTCCCTTGCAAGTAAAAGTAAAGGGTGTTTAAGAATAAATTTTTCATATTTTGGGCACGTAACAAGAAGAATTCTCGCGTTTTCCGAAGTTGCTTCGCATATCGAAGAATACAAACTGGTGTATTCTTCTTCGTCCATTTCCCTTGCATCCAGAACTACATAAGAGACATTGGGATTCATAAGATGGACCCCAACTTGGTATCTTTCGAAGCAGACTTCAAAAGAAATGCTCCTTCTTTCAGCTTCTTTTCTAAATTCTGAGGTAAAGTCTTCATCTTCTGAAAAAACCAGAAAATCATAGACAAACAAACTATCGCCATACTTTATAGTATATGACATTATTCTTTCCTTTTTAAAGGAACCATGGTGAATCAACACCTGCAAACCTTATGCAGTAGCATCACCATTACTGAAATACTGTTCCTCAGGAATGGCGTGCTGATCAGATCTTCTGCTCAAAATAAAAAGGGTAAAGAAAGACTAAAGAATATAGAAAAACTAAGAAAAAGCAAATGATGCCAAGGTGTCTGGGAATTTAAATCCCTCTACCTATCTGTTTTTTCCAGCTGGAGGGCATGTCGGCAGCTCCGCGGGATTCAATGTAGAGTCTTTGATCTCTGTAGTCGGATGATTTTTTCTCCATGTGAAGGTAAGAAATCGCTCCAACGAGACCTATCAGAAGAAAGGTACCAAAAAAGAAGGCTTTGAAAAAACTGTCACCCATAATTTAAACCCTGATTTTCAATATTTATCCCACTCAGAAACTATTCCGGGAAAATCCCAAAATCACTCCAGAATGAAAATAAGTGTCTGAAAACTATGATTTTAATGACTCAAACTCAGGTGCCAGGCTCTTTTTTAGCTTAGCTAAAACTCGCAGAGTTCAGAAAATACAACCGTTCTGCCTCGCAGAGTTAAAATAACAGCACTACGACTTAGGCTGTATCTTTTTACCGTAGGAAACTTCACCTTTATCAATTCTCAGCGAAAATCCACATTCAGGACTGGTACATGCCCAGGCTTTAAAGGTAACTGCTGAACCTTCCTGACCATAATCAGATAGAGGTATCAACACACCCTGACTGCACTTCATACATTTTGGATAAGAAGTAATACCAAGCCCCTCCATAAATACCCCCTCAAGAATCTTAAAAACTGATTAGTAAAGAACAATAAAACAAAATATCAAAAGCAACTGCAAACTTAAGATGTTATAAATATATAAAAAGATTAATAATACTTCAATTAAATGATTTTTGTACATAAAAAAGTTAAATTGATTTTCTAAAACTTAAATGGATAAAAATCCAATTATTTCAATGTCTTAAATTTATTAAGTTTATAAATGCACAGTTTCAGCTCTAAATGTCTGTCCAAGATTAATCTTGGATTAAAGGTTGGTCTAAAAAGTAAAAAGACAAAACTCCATCTTGTTGAAGGTGTTTTCGCGAGGTGTACTCTTTCTGATGATATTGATATTGATTTATCTGATGAGTTTCAAACTTTCGGGGACAGGGATGAATACAAAACCACAAGCACTGGAATTGATGGTATTCAGGTTTCCTTAAAGGTTGGGATTGGTGGTGAGCTTGAGCGCCAGTTGAAAACCTTACATTCATTTGAAAAGACCTTAGACGATCTTGCCTCATTGAATAATATAATTTTCAAGACCCTGGACGTATTCTATCGCAGAGTTAAATCTCTCCAAAATAAACCTCGTTCCATCCTCCTGACCATTAACAAGAATATACCTTTGGAGGCAGGTTTGGGTGGGGGTAGTGCTAATGCTGCCGAGTGTTTAAAAATACTTTGTAAACATCATGGTATCACGGATAAAGAACTTTTAAGGGATTTATCTTTTCAGATCGGTAATGATGTATATCCTTGTCTCTACAATGAACCCCTGTATTTCAACGCTTTTGAGGTGATTTCAGCAAAAAGCACTCCACTCAATATAGACTGTGTTCTTGTTAAGCCTCCTTATGGTTCTTCTACCGGGGAAGCCTTCAAGTTACTTGATCGCCCCTTTTTTGAGGATACTCCGGATGACGTAAATCTTTCTTCCGGGAAAATTACAAATCAGTATTCACTTGAAGAACTGGAAGCTTTTCTTGAAGATGTCAGAGCTATGAAAGCAGTACTTCAAAATGATTTTCTAAAACCCGTAACTTCAGAATTGCCATTTCTCTCATCGATTCCGGGTACTTTAAATGAGAGTGGTGCGCAGATATCTTCAATGAGTGGAAGTGGTACAAGTTTCTTTGGAATATACAAAAGTAGCGAGATCGCCGATCAGGCATTTTGCTTACTACGCAGCTCTCTTGGAGATGACTGGTTTATAAGCAGGGAAAAAATTTCTGTTTGAAATGCTTTTCTAAGGAGTTTATTAATGATAGAAGCTTCAAAATTATAGAATTTATTCTTTTACCCGAGTTATTCTATATGTTATTATGTGCCTTGGTTTAATGGGCGGTAGCCAAGCGGTAAGGCAGCGGGTTTTGGTCCCGCCATTTCGTAGGTTCGATCCCTACCCGCCCAGCTTCTTCATTTGTTTATGATTAGTAGGTCTCTATGCGTGGTAAACTTTCAATAATAGCAGGGCGCTCTAACCCTCCACTTGCGGCAGAGATAGCGAAATCTGCCGGTGTAGAGCTTACGGCATGTGATTTAAGACGCTTCAGTGATGGTGAGCTTGGGGTCGAAATAAATGACAACGTAAGAGGGCATGACGTATTTGTTATTGAGAGCACAAGTACTCCGGCAAATGATCATCTGATGGAACTTTTGATTCTCATGGATGCCTTGAGAAGAGCAAGTGCTGAAAGGATTACTGCGGTATTACCATACTTCGGGTATGCCCGTCAGGATAGAAAGACTAAACCTCGGGTGAGTATTACTGCAAAACTCGTGGCTGATCTTATAGTCAGTGCGGGTGCGCACCGTGTGCTTACTATGGATCTTCATGCCGGGCAGGTTATGGGGTTTTTTAATGTACCGGTTGATAACCTGTACGCACGACCGGTGTTACTGAACTATCTTAGAGAAAACCTGGCGAATGAAAAAATAACAATAGTATCTCCGGATGCAGGGGGTGTTGCCAGAGCTCGTGCATATGCAAAAAGGCTTGATTGCGGTCTTGCGATAATTGACAAAAGAAGAAGTGCCCCCAATGAAGTGGCTGAAATGAACGTGGTAGGGGACGTTAAAGGGACTGTCGCAATCATTATTGACGATATGATTGATACAGGTTCAACCATGATCAAAGCTGCTGATGCTCTGATGGAAAATGGAGCGACCAAAGTATATGCCCTGGCTACGCATGCCGTTTTATCTGGTAGTGCCAAGGCAAGGATACCGGGCAGCAGTATTTCCAAATTGATTACCAGCGATACAATTTTCCACCAGGATTTATCAAATCAGGACACTTCTGAGTGGATGGCTAGACTCTCAGTTGCACCTTTGTTTGGTGAAGCTATCAGAAGAATCCATGAAGATTCTTCGGTCAGCGTACTGTTCTCATCTCAATAACAGCAGTTTTCCTACGATAATAGTAACTTTTTATCAATATCACTCTTATTTGCCCAAATCTCTTGAGGATTTATTCTGATTCTGCTATCAAACGCCTACTTAAGTGAGTGTTTATTCTCTTATCTGCCCTGGAGAGCAGCTTTTCTCCTATGAATTTTAATAAGTTAGAGTATTAATTGGTGATTTGTGGAAACTGTCGAGTTACGTATATCTGAAAGGTCCAGCGTCGGTTCAAGTAATGCCCGAAGAGAGAGAAGGGATGGGATGTTACCCGCTGTTGTGTATCAACCCGGGAGCACTTCAGTTCCTTTTCTTCTAAGCAAGAAAGATTTTAGTATGGCTGCAAGGGGGAAGGCTCCCACGCAAGTATTCAAGCTCTTGTCTGAGGATACCTTAAACAACACGCTCACTCTTGTTAAGTCTGTTCAAATTGAACCTCGTAAAGGTGATTTGCTTCACGTGGAGTTCCTCGCACTAAAGGAAGGACAGAAGGTCATAGTTGATGTACCGGTTGTTTTATCCGGCATTCCGGAGTGTGTACGTCTGAACACAGCAATAGTGAACCAGACTTCATATAAGGTTTCTCTACTCTGTGCTACAAATTTTATCCCTGCTGAATTAACGCTTGATATCTCTGACATGAAAGCCGGTGAGTCGCTTACCGCAGGAGATATTACTCTGCCTGAGGGAACTGTTTTGAAAAGTCGTAGTGGAATGACAATAGTGTCCGCACTTATTGATCGTCGTGCTGTCGCGCAGGCGGAAGCGCAGGATGCTCAGAAGAGCTAGATCACTGAAAGTCTGCTATGATGAAATTCAGGTGTGTATGTGCTTATAGCTGGACTCGGTAACCCGGGAGATAGATACAGAGGAACGAGGCATAATGCAGGTTTTAGGGCAGTTGATATTTTTGTCGCTGCTCATGGAGGACAGTGGAAGCTGAATAAAAACTTTTCTGTGGAGATGGCTGAGGTCTCTCTTTCCACGGGGAAAGGTAGTGTTAATATAAAAGTATTAAAACCACTTTTATATATGAACAAGAGTGGTAAGCCCCTTGGAGATGTTTTCAAGTACTATCATGAATTTTTCATGAATAATTTTGAAAAAACAGCTCTGAGAGATGAAGGTTATAAAGGTCTTCCCATAGTTGTGGTGTATGACGAGCTTGATTTTGAACCTCCTGTGGTGAGAATTAAAACGGGGGGGTCGGCAGGTGGACATAACGGGCTTTCTGATATTATCAGAGAGCTGAACAGGGACGATTTTTTAAGAATTAGAATAGGAATTGGTCATCCAAGGAATAGTGAGATACCCCAGATGTCAGTGTCAGACTGGGTACTTTTCGCTCCGAAAGATCAAGAGTTTGAAAAAGTTGAGAAGGGAGTATCACAGGCGTCTTCAATTGCAGAGCAGTTACTGACACAGGGGATACACTCAATTTCATATTAGTAATTTTATAAAAAACAAGATAACGCTAAGGTATCAGGTGAATGTATGATTAGTGAAAAATTTAGAAATTACGAGCTTATTATCGTGTTTAATCCTAATACTCAGGAGTCCGCGGTACAGGAAAGGATTTCAAAAATTGATGAGATTGTTAAGAAGCATAACGGAGAAATCTCAAATCGTGAAGTGTGGGGAAAAAGATCACTTGCTTACCCGATAAGCAATTACAAATATGGTCTGTTTGTGGTTCTTACAATTAAATCTGAAGGGTCTGTTGTGACTGAAATTAACAGAATGCTCAGAATATCTGATGAAGTACTTAGAAATACCCTGGTTACAAAGGATAAGTACTCTCCAGACCTGAATGGCAGATTGAAGGGTGATTTTACCTATGGGTACAAACCACCTCATGCTCAATTTAATCCATTTATGGGCGATTTTAGTGATGATGCGGATGCGGACGAAACTGAAGTTTCTGAAAGTACGTCAGTATAGTTTTTATATTTTATTAAATTTTTTGTTTCTTTATTCTTAAAAGGGGACATATGGATATTATATTAGTTAATGATGTGGCAGGGGTTGGAGATATTGGAGAGGTGGTGCAGGTACGTCCCGGGTTTGCCAGAAATTATCTTATACCTAAAGGCTATGCGCTTGAAGCAAGTGCGCAAAGTGCGCGTGCGATCAAGCATCAAATGAAGCAGATTGAAGCAAAGAAGAAGCGTTTAAAGATAGAAGCGGAGAAAAAATCCGAGGAATGGAAACAGCTTGTAGTTAAAACAAGCCTTCGTGTAGGGTCCGGGGGTAAAGTTTTCGGGTCTCTTAATGCAAAAGATATTGCGGATGCGCTCAAGGAACAGTGTTCAATCGAAATTGACAGAAGGCGAATACTGCTGACAGAGCCTCTTAGAAAACTCGGGAAGTTCCCTGTTAATGTAAAGCTTCATGCTGATGTTGTTTCTCAGTTTACGGTTGAAGTAGTTGCTGCTGCCGCCACAGAGGAAGAGGAAAAGAAAGCCGCGGAAGAAGCAAGAATACACATCGAAAACGCAGCCAGAAAGAAGAAACAAAAGAGTGAAACAGAGGAAGCAAGTGAAGAACCGCTTCCTGATTCAGCCGAATAATCTTTTCTTTTCAGAATTTTAAGCAGTCGTAGCACATATATTTTGCAGGTTACCTCTGTAGTGATATGTGCTATACCTTTCCGGTGAGTTCGAAAACGTCATTAAAATATTTTTTTATTCTTATACTGTGCGTTCTGGTACTGTCGGTTCTCTTTTTTCTTTTGAAAAAGATGAACCCCTCAAGCAGGGAAGCTAATGGTCGGACAAATGTAATATTGTCTTCTGAAGAACTTCCGGAGGTAGACACTCTGGAGGACAAAACCATTCAAGATGATCGGCACAGTATAATCATTCCTTCAAAAAAAGAGTTCTCTCCCGATCAATCAAAAGTGACTGTCATAAGCTTTTACTTTTATCAGGAAACCCCTCCTGTTTTCAACAGACGACAAAAACTGATTATCCACTATCAGGAAGACAAAATACCTTATCCGGGCTGGGCAATTGCTTTTAGAAGATTTCCTTCCTCGAGTCGTTTTGAGTTTTATGTTAAGGATAAAAATGGTGCCGGGGGATGGTTCAGTTTTGAAGGAGTTCATCTGGAAAAGAACAAATGGTATGCCATTACCTTTGCCTTAAAAACAAATGAGTTTATATTTTCTTTATTCACCCCTCTCACTGAGGAGATGAAACCTTCCGGTAAAAGTAAAAAACTGGGTGGATTTCCGCTTTCCGGAATACAGAACGTGGAAGCAAACTCCAAATTGCAAATAACCTCAGGTAAACCAAGAATAGGACCCTTCAGGGGCAATATTAAGGGTTTAAGTATTTTTCAGCTTGATGATTTACCAAAAGAAAAGATTTTCATGTCACACGCAAAGGAGGGAAGTTCTTCCTTGTTAAAAGAATATTCCAGCCATTGTATTTTATCTTTATTGGAAGATGAACGAGCAGGCTCATGCAAATATTCTCATCCATAAGATATTACTCTACTTTGCTGTTTGGCTCTGTCATATCAATTATATGTATTGCCTTCTCCTTTTCTCTTTTTCATAATTCTCACCTCGACGCAACACTTGCGGTAAGTCCCTGGCTGTGGGTGGTTTTATCTTTTATTGGAGCAGCCCTCTTAACGGCTCCCTTTTTATCCAAAGAAAATCAAGCTCTGACTGTAGTCTCTTTTCTTCTTTTTGGAGCGTTCGCGGGGGAAGTGTTTTACCGGACGGGTTTTCATTTGTTGCTTCTCAGTTTTATTCTGTCTGAGTTTATTTCAAGAACCAGGACTGATATAAATACCAATGAAAGAAACTTGATTTCATTGATCAGCTCTTGTTTCTTTATTTCTTATTTATACGGTTTTTTTACTTTTCTCTGGCATGAGTTTGATCATGTTATTTTCTTTGATATTTTAGAAAATACCAACTCGGTGCTCCTTTCTCTTAAGGAAAGTGGTGCATATGAATCCGCTAAAGACTTTATCTACGCACTTGAATTTATTTCACTTGGGATTTTCTTTAATATTTTTCTTAAAAAAACGAATCTTCAAATCCTAAAAGATAGTCTCTCAAAGGCTGTTCTTGTTGCTGTTTTTACTATACCTTTATATCTGGTGCTGCAAATAAGTCAGTTTCATTCGTTTTTTTCTCTAAATCAAAATGCATTCTGGAATTTTTCAGGTAGATATTCCGCCATATTTTCAGACCCCAATGCCTTTGGTCTCATGAGTGGAGTCTTACTTCTGTTACTTCCTTTTTTATATAAGAATTTTATAGTTTTGATAGGGCTTGCAGTCACTCTGATTACGGTAAGTGCGTTTTCCGGTTCCAGAACTTTTTTTATTTTTTTCATAGCTTTTATTCTTTTTCTCATCAGGAGCCTCTATATTAAAAATAAAAACCAAAAAAAGACGTTTATAATAACTTTTTCAATTTTTGCTATCCTCTTTTCCATGCTCCTTCTTTTCAAGTCCCCATCTCTTGAAAGAATTACAGATACGCTGAGCCCTTCCAAAATCAGCTCCATGTTTGAAAGTAGGCTTGTCTTTAGTCGAATAGCCCTTTCTGCAATTTATGAAAATCCATTTCATGGACTCGGGCTTGGGAGATTTTATACTGAACAGGAGAGGATAGCTGAAAACCTTCAAATTGAGCTTACCAGTTGGAGAGATAACGCTAATAACTACTACCTCCATATGGCAGCAGAGCAGGGGATACCGGGGCTTCTGATAATACTTCTGGCTTTTTATTACATTTATTCGTGTTCAGGAGGTTTTCAAAAGGAGTTTTATCTGAAATTAATTCTTGGAGTTTTTCTATTAAGCCTTTTCACGGGACCTCATATATTCTTTCTTGAAGTAAGATCAGCATTTTTTATTCTTATGATCTTATTATTTATGAGTACGCCTCGATCAGAGAATAGAATAGCTGGTTACAAAATATTAGCAGTTATTTGTATTCTGCTTATATTCTGCTCTCCCTGGTGGTATGGACGGAATAAAAATCTGGGATTGTATAAAGAAGAGTTTTCAGAAGGTTCTGAACCTTATCAGTGGACTGCATCTCGTACTATAATTAACAGCATAAACCCAAATGTTGATTTCATATATATCAGGAATATTCTTCATCCGTTTCTTTCAGAGATTGATCGCAATAATTTCTATACAATCTCTTTTTACGACAAAGCATCTTCAAGGCTGATTTTTTCAGAATCCCTTCCTGTTTCTGAAGTTAAAGATGAGTGGTTAAAAGTAAAAATTCCTAAAGAGGCTAATAAAATAATTTTTGAAACACCTCACCCCATAACTCCTCAAAAAATTGGGCTTTCAGAGGATTACCGTTCACTGGGAATACAGATTAAAATCAGAAATGTCTTTTAGGGCAGAATCATAAAACATTTTTTCTAAATTTGTCCTATTTTAGACAAGTGTGATTTTTTTTGGCTTTAGCTTTTTTCTGCTGTTAGAATCAATAGATACTCCGGATTGAAAGAGCAGAGGTTTCTATGAGTTCTCAGATAGTTCTTCTTATTGAAGATGACCTGAATGTTTCATCTAGTCTCTCTGAGGTATTAAAGTTATGTGGATTTCTGGTTATATCTGCTCACTCTTCTGAAGAGACCATAAATTTTCTTCATTCAGATATTATTCCTGATTTTATTATCCTTGATTATGCCATGCCGGGACTTGATGCTGAAACACTGGTTCCCATGGTCAAAAATCTTTACCCACAAGCTAAGATCATCATTGCAAGTGGTTACTCTGAAGACATGGTAAGAAGAAACTCTTCACTTGATTGCATTGATAAATTTATTGCAAAGCCATTCAGCCCCAATCTGCTGGTTCAGGAGATCAAACTTTTATAAAATAAAAAGATTTCCATAGTTAGTGCCTCGAAAGGACTAGACATTACTCATTTCTTCCTTTAGTAGCCGGATAAATGTCTGCACCGGTTTTGCAATCGAACGATTTTTCTTAACCAGAATTCCTGTTTCAGCAATACCAAAATAATGACTCATGTTTTTTACAAAGAGGGATTTCTTGTCCTGTTCAGTTACATAGTATTCATTTATAATGGAAATACCAAGATCCATCTCCACATAAGCTTTTATAGCAGACCTCCCTACGACTTCCATTGTGAGTTCATAATGGAGGTTTGCTTCAGAAAATGCGCGATCAATCATTTTTCTTGTATTGGAGTCAATATTCGGGAGAACTAGCGGATACCTCGAAATATCCTCTAAGGTAATGCTATCTTTTTTTGAAATCTCATGTTTCTTGTTTGCAATCAGGATCCTGTTATAGCGGGAAAATATCTGATAATCGAGCCCGGGTGGTATGGTGTCAAGGGAGCTGATACCGATATCCACCTCTCCATTTTCAACCATTTTTATCATTTCTTTTCTTGGGCGATTAAGAATAAGAAGTTTCACCTGAGGATAGAGTTCTTTAAATCTCTTTATGACCGGAGGCAAAAGATAGATCATCACAGAACTGTGAGTAACAATTTGAAGGCTACTTGTGTGAAATAATCCCCGGGCTTCGTTGAACTTTGACTGAATAGAAGAAAACTCGTGCAGTATCGGAGTAGTGATTTCGAGAAAAAGCTCACCTTCTTTGGTTAGTGAAACTTTTTTGGGACCAAGGCGCTCAAACAGTTTCACTCCCAGCTCTTCCTCTAGCGATTTAATCTGCAAACTTATCGTAGGCTGAGTCCTGTGAGTCTTCTGGGCAGCCACGGTGAAGTTAAGATACTTTGCTACCGCATGAAATCCTTTCAGATGCTGAATTTCCATAAACTGTGAACTATAGAGATTATTAATCTAATAGCAATATACTATTAGAATTAGTTATGTTTTACAAGTTTTACTTTCTCATTGTTTCTTCTTTTTTCTCTATAGCTCTTGCCAGTTCTTCTTTTGTTCGTTCGGTGTACCTCATGGTGGTTCGTACATCGCTGTGTCCAAGTGCCTGGGCTACGAGTCTGATGTCGTTTGAGGTATTAAGAAGACCGTGGGCGAAAGTGTGGCGGAGTTTATGCGGGTGAAGGTGTGGCATTTCTTCTTCGTGAAGGCTTTGTGCCTTTTTCCCAAAATCAGAGATAATCCTCCAAAGAGTCTTTGGAGCCAGCGAAAAGGATTCTGCTTGCAGAAGACTTGCCCTGTGCGTGCTTATGAAAACAGGTAGAAGTGTCCACTCATGTTGATTCCATGAAAGAGAGCCGGGATATTTTATAACAACTTCAGATTTACTTTTTTCCATATAATGATCAAGTATCTGGCGAAGCTCTGCATGGACATATACATCCCTGAACCGTTTTCCCTTGGTCTTTACATTTTTAATCCAGCTTCTGTCCTCAGTAACCTGTCCTCGTTTCAGGAAACGGATTTCATCTGCTCTCAGACCCGTTCCAAGTAAAAATTCAATAATCATACTGTTACGCACTGACTGGAAAGAGTCAGCCTGTTCTTCCTGAATTATCCTGGATGCTTCCTTTAAAAGACTGACTTCTTTCTCTGAAAGTCCCTGAGGTTTACTTAACTCATAAACAGGTGCTTTTACTTCACGTGCAGGGTTTACAAACCCCGAAACCCTCTCAGCAAGTGTTCTCCCTAAATGTTTAATAGTGGCAAGCCTTCTGGCTACAGTTGATGGGGCTTCGCCTTTATCAAGCAAGTGATCAACAAAATTTTTAGTTTGCTGCATAGTCCATTCTCTCAAAAGAACTTCATCCGGAGAACGGGCAGTGCCCGCAATAAATTTCATGAAATATTCAAGGTCATATTTTTTAGCTCTTGAAGTATGCCCTTTTCCGGAAGCATAATAGGTAATATAGCTTGAAACTATGTTAAGTAATAACTCGCCGTGAATGTTTCCGGGAAGCTCAGAAGTTGATACTTGATAAATAAAGTCGGTATCGTAGTTGGAGGAAAGTCTCAGGGAAGGGGAGTGTTTTGATTGCATGATAATGTATTAATTTATTACAAACACGTACCGATGTGCTAATAGTACAGTAAACTGCCGGATGTGCACAATTACTTAATTTACTGAATCATATAAAGCATACCGTTTTCTTTTATGGACAAGGAACTTAAACAGCTACGGACTGAGCGAGAGCTAAAAGAACTTCGAACCCATATCGAAGAACTCAATTCCAAAGATGACTGGCAAGTACGCCTTCAGGCGATTTCTGCTTTGTTAAAAGTTAAGAAAACAACAGAATTTTTTGATGAAGCTATTCCCGTACTTATTGAAAAACTCTCTGACCCACATCATCTGGTTCGTCAGGCGGCGATTCCGGCTCTTGGTGATATTGGTCCCTATGCAAAGCCTGCCTTATCAGAATTAAGAAGGATTCTTATTGAGGGCAACGATTCTGAAAGAAAGGCTGCGGTCTATTCTTTGGGAAAGATCGGATTTGAATCGGCTCCCGCCAGTAAGGAGATGATAGAATTACTCCGACTGAATGAGGAAGAACTTGAAAAGGCTGTTGCCTGGGCACTTGGGGTTATTGGTCCTGATGTTCTGGATGCTCTAATAAAAGGTACTTCTGATCCTCATTCAGGGGTAAAAAGAGGGTGTCTTCAGGCGATTGGAAATATGGGATCTGTGGCTATTCCCGCAATGGAACATTTAATAAACAGTTTAAAAGATGATGACCCCGGCGTAAGATTAGAGGGAGCAAAGGCGATAGGGAACCTGAGAGCGGCTCCGGAAATTACTGCTTGTATCTCCTCACTTTCAGAGACTCTAAACGACCCTGACCCTGACGTTCGCTGGACAGTCGCCGAAGCTCTTAGAAAAATTGGTACTGATGAAGCCATGAGTGCCTGGAGTTCTTATGAAACCATTGACACCATAGAAGCAAGAATGAAACAACTTACTAACGAGGATAAGGCAATTCGATTGTCCGCCGCTGAAGCTCTATTTTCTATTCTAGAAAAAGACTCCGAAGTTGATTTCAAGATTATAAAAAAAGCACTGAGAGATACTTATTATAAGGTACCGATTGCTCTGTGTGATGCTCTGTCGAAGATGGAGGAAGCTGCACTTCCCATACTACCGGAACTACTGGAGCTTTGTGAATCTGATGAAACAGCCCTAAGGGTTTCAGCACTTACGACAATTGGAAAAATTGGAGCTTCTGACGATCAGACACTGGAAAAGATAGTCCCATATCTTGAAGATACAGATAAAGAAGTGAGAATGGCATGTGGACTTGCGCTTGAGTTACTCGATACTCCACTGGCAAGAAAGGAGTTAAAGAAGTTCAAGTGGACATAAAATGCAAAAATAATCAATAATTACAAGATATTATCCATACCCGATAAGCAACCTTATCGGGTATGGAGGGTCTATATTCGATTATAGACGTACCTGAATACCGGCAAAGATACTCGCTCCCGGAGTACCGTACCCGGGAACTTCTTCATAATCTCTGTTAAAGAGGTTCTGAACACGTATGTATGGTTCTATGCCGTCATATACTTCATACATGGCAGTACCTGAGACTATGAAGTAGTCATCCATAGATGCTCCGCCGGAATCTTTACGGTTTGCAAGATATGTTGCAAAGGCGTTAATTCTGAATTTCTCAAAAGGTTTGCTAAGTATTCCAAAGCCACCCTGATGACGAGCTCTTCGTGCAAGCATATTTCCAGTCGACTTATCCTCAGAGTCAAGATAGGTGTAGCTGATACTTGGCTCGAACCACTCATGAGCTTTCCAGCTGAATCTTGTTTCAAGACCCTGTACTTCAGCTGAATTTATATTCTCAGGAGTAAATGTTACTGTATTGAATGCAATCAGGTTACGGTAATCAGTTCTGAAGAATGTAATATCTGATTGAAAATCAGATATAGTAGTAGTTATTCCAAGGTCAAAGCCCCTGCTCTTCTCCGGTGATAATTCACTATTAGAAAAACCAGGAAAGAACAGATCATTAAAGCTGGGCGCTCTAAATCCGGTACCGTAACTAGCTCTAAATTTTGATTTAAGTACAGGTACCATCTGTGCAAGAAAAAATCTGTAGGTAGTCACGTCACCAAAAGAAGTGTCATGATCATAACGGATACCTGCACCAAGAGTGGTTTCCTTAACAGGTGAATATTGTTGTTCATAAAACACACCATGAACTTCACGTCTTTCATCAAAGGAACCAACATTTTCTCCATCAGTTCTCTTGTAGGCATACCCAGCCATACCTGTCAGATCTTCGGTGAACCTGATTGTGTTTTGCTGTTGAACGCTGGTTACTAGCGAATCAAACTTATAATTGTTAAACTCGTTTTCTGAGTCCTCTGCCTCAAACTCATCATAGATTACTCCCAACAGTAAAGCAGGTGTCCACCAGTCAAAATCCTTACTTATGGTAAGACTTGATTGTACACTGTCTCTTCTCTGTGCATAGTCAAGAGCATCTATCAGCCCTTGTGTAAAATCAAATGTATCAAGACTTGTTCTTGCTCTTGTGTATCGAACAGTAGCTTTCACTTCTACATCTTCGGGAAGATCTGCCTCTATGCTTGCAACGGCACTGAGGTTATCATAGGGGTCATTTTCAGAGTTCCCCCTTTTTCTGTTTGCAACAGAAATATTATCTGAAGTTAGAAAAGATACCCCGGCAGAACCCCTTACGACCTCACTACCCCCCGATGCTTTTGCAACATACCTCTGGGTATTATACGTCCCTGCTTCAAAAGTGAAACTGGTCTGAAACTCTTCATCAATTTTTTTGGAAACAATATTGATTACCCCACCCATGGCGTCAGCCCCGTACATGACACTCCCGGCTCCTCTAACTACTTCAATACTGCCAATATCAAGCGTAGAAATGTCCGCAAAATCAAAAAGACCGCTATTTGCTTCGTTTACAGGAATTCCGTCAACCATAACAAGGGTCTGGCTTGGACTTGCACCCCGAAGAAATACCCCTGTAGATCTTCCAGGTCCTCCGGACTGGACTACTTGCAGACTCTCAACATTTCTCAAGGTTTCAAGTAAATTGGACTCCCTTCTTGCTTCTATCTCTTCTTCTGTAATGATCGTTACCGCTGAACCAACCTTGTCTATTGATTGAGCAAATCTGGATGGAGTGATAAGTATCCTTGGAATTTTTCGGGACTCCTGTGGATCTTCATCAGCAGTTTTTTCTTCATTCAAAACTTCTTCAGCATACACACTGCTAGACAGAACAAAAGCTCCAACTAAAAGCAGTATATAAAATATTGTTTTTGAAATGTGTGGTCTAAGATTTGAGATGCACGACCACCCTGCACGCGATATATTCTTTTGCATGATACCTCCTTTACTTCCCCTCGGAAGTCTGGGTTTATTAAACACTACTGTTCAGGTATCCTGGCTTGTGATCACCCTACTTGGAGCGCTCTTCCCGGAATATTTCCAGTGAGCGACCTTATGTCTAGCTCCTTTCGTCACACATACAGTTGCGGGGCAGCAGAGGATTTTAACCTCTTTCCCTTTAGTCGATAAATGGAAGTATACAGTCTTTCGATACCACTATTTAAAGATTAAACAGTAATGGCAGAAATGATATAACACGCGAAAATTTGAAAAGTAAAGGTATTTAGAGAAAAGAGTAAATGGCAGTAATGTTATCGTAAAACAGGGAGCTAGAATAAAACTAGCTCCCTGTTTTAGTAACAATATAAGAAGTCAGTTTTTAATCATGCTCATGATCGTGTTCATGATCGTGATGATGATCATCGTCGTGGTCATGTTGATGTTCGTCCTCATGATGAGAATAAAAGTCAAGAGCATCGTCATAGTCCATCCCGTCAATTATCACACGTAATACCGTTATCTGATCGTTTTCAGGAAGCCAATGATTAGCATGTTTTATCTGAAACCTGTGAGAATGATCATGCTCATGATCGTGACTATGTTCTTCTTCATCTTCATGCAAGTGGTGATCACCATCCTCATCGTGAGGATAACCTGCTTCAGTGTGAAGAGACATTTCAATTTCAACATTCTTTGCCTGTTGAGGAATGTTAAGAGTAAAAGTGGTATCAGCTCCGTGTTCTTTTACTGAAAAAAGAACTTCATCGATTCTTGTACCGCGAAACCCCAATGACCATACACCATTTCTGTTTGTTGTGTCACAACTGCCCAAGGCACATATCTGGACACCTGGAATTCTCTCCCCTGCTTCATGAGCAAGCATATTGTACTCTTTTGACTCCCCTTGAATTATAGTTCCACGAATTCGTATGGAGTCACTACTTGATTTCCCGCAACCAAAAGCAGAGAGTAGTAAGAAGCCGGCAAATAATAATTTAACATTCATTATTAATCTCTCCTTATAATGTATAATCTAAATATTTAAATCCAAAAATTTGCAACAAGACTTTATTGCAAATTTTTGGATTTAAGGCAACAGAAGAACAACTTAAATTTCAGTACACAAATCAGGTAAATGCCCTGGGAGCGACTCGAACGCTCACGTCTTGCGACACACGGCCCTCAACCGTGCCTGTCTACCAGTTTCAGCACCAGGGCAAAGAATTATAATTCAGAAGCAGCTTCTTCCACTTGAGTATTTGCTTCAGAAGGCAAGGTTTCACTTTCCTCTGAACTGGTACCAGCCTCTACCTGAGGAATACCAAGATGATCTAAAACCGCCTCAGCTGACTGACCCTGATTTCCAGAGTTTATCATTGCTTCTGAAGCCTCTTTAAAAAACATTCTCTGTTCAGGCATATCGGGAAATCGGGCTTTGTAAGCCAGACTGACCGAAGTAATCATGAATATTGCAGCGATGATTGTAGTTGCGTTCTGGAGCGGATTTTCTGTCATTGGACCAAAGAGGCTTGAGTTATCCCCTCCTCCAAGAGTCGCACCAGCTTCAGCCCCCTTACCCTGCTGCAAAAGAATCAGCACAATCAAAAGGACAGAAGAAAAAATATGAACAGAAATCAGTAATAGTTCCAAAACACTAACCCAGAATACGTATAAAAATTCATAATCGCACTGCTTAATAAGGTATATAAAACCATCCGTCAAGTAATCTACAATGGGCACTAAAACAGTACGTTATTAAATACAATAATTATTGAGATAAATTAGTGAAGCTGTCGATATAAACTGATATAAGGGGCAGTTAGGGAAGGTAGTTGGGTTTATAATATTTTTGCATATTTTTACGATGAAAACTTGTTTAACATCAAAAGCAGCTTTTAAAATAACAGGTGTTTTATCTGTTCTTGTTCTGAATTCATGTGCGCTGCTATTAATCACGGAACCTGATGAACAGGCGCTCAGGTACCAGAAAACAAATAAAATCGGAAATGCCTGCTCTGATCTTAAAAGAGAAAAAAGCGCTAAAACGAAGGAAGTTTCTCTTAATAATGGGAATGCCTTTAATCAATCTCCTGACAAGATAAATTTTTATATACAGCAGTTGTCATCTGCTTCAGATGCTACCCGGGCAGGAGCAGCGACCCAACTCGGTATGCTGGGTTATCATGCAAAACCGGCAGTATCCAATCTTGAATATTCAGCGATTCATGATTCAAGTAAGTGGGTAAGAAGAGCATCCGTTAAGTCTCTTTACAAAATAGGCTCTCACACCTCTTACAGGGTTTTTGAAAAAGCGAAGAATGACTCTGATTACTACGTAAAAACGGCAGCAGAACAAGCTATCAACAAATGGAGAGATAGCAGAGCTCGTTTATCTCAATGATTTATCATCAAAGTATCACAATAAGAACTCCCTCCCAGGGGCTTTATGAAATTACAAATGAGGTCTCTTCATGTGTTTCAAGAAGCGAAGTGGATGATGCCTTATGTAATGTTTTTATCTGCCACACGTCTGCAAGTCTGGTAATTCAGGAAAATGCCGACCCCAGTGCACGCCATGATCTCGAAAACTGGATGAATCGTCTCGCTCCGGAAAAAGACTCTCTCTATACTCACACCTCAGAAGGACCCGATGATATGCCCTCACACATCAAATCAATCCTGACCCAGACATCTATTCAAATACCTGTAATATCAGGAGAGCTCGCACTTGGTACCTGGCAAGGTATATACCTTTGGGAACACAGAAAAGCTTCTCACAACAGAAGACTGGTAATAAGCCTTCTTGGCTGAAAGTCTTTCCTGTTTTTAGTGTTTATTGCTTTTGCATAAACGCATTTGAAAGTGAGGTGAAATACCAGCTTCCATTTTTTTTGTGCATTTGGATTTGATCAGTTCTGGTTTCGGATTTAAAGGTCTGGCTTATCTTTACGAGAGCACTATTTTCATCTTCCGATATTTTCTCAATAGTGTACTCTGAATCCTGAAGTTTTGTTTTCATCTGAGTCTCTTTTTCCTGCAAACGCTCCTTAAGTTTTGCAATAACTTCTACGGCTTTACTCTGGTCTATCTCGGCACCCCCGCCAAGCTCTTCAGAGTTCAGTTTTTCCATTAAGAGATCAGATATTTCAGAAGAAGGTGATTCCAGTACCTTCTTGTAAAAGGATTTAAGCTCTGAAGGAGTGGATACATTCATTACTTTTTTATTATTAGCCGCTAAGGTCTGAAACATATGATCCCAGTCCACATACTCAACCACTGGTGAAGGGTCACCTTTTTTTTGCATCTTTCCTATTGCTTCACGTGCCACATCTTCAGGATTTGACGCGGCATATGCAAAAAAAGGTAACAGCATAAATAAAAATATCAGTACCAGGACAGCTAAAACACTTCTACCGCTTTCTGACAGGAGAGGCACATCATTAATTTCCGACTTTCTTTCCACAATTTTCCCTAGATGTAATCCGTGATGATATGCACAATTTTTACTGCACGTCTTCTTCTCCGGATACTTCTGGCATTTTTCACATATTTTTTTCTCTTTCCCACAATGACTGCATGAAACAAATTCAGATGCAGGGTCTCCACAGTGCGGGCAAAGCGAATATTTTTTTGAAGGCGAAAGATTTTTATCCAATGCAACCCTGTCATCAAACACAAAACACTCACCTTCGTAATAACCATCCGGATACTGCTCAATATAACTGAGAATACCACCATCGAGCTGGTAGACCTCCTTGAAACCTTTTTGCTTCATTTCAAGATATGCCTTTTCACAGCGAATCCCACCGGTGCAGCATATATAGACAGGCTTGTCCCTGGGGATATCACAGGAATCGATAAATTCGGGAAACTCCTTGAAGTCCTTAGTCTCAGGATTGATGGCACCTTTAAACTTACCAAGCTTCACTTCGTAGTCATTCCTTACATCAATCAGGAAGTAATCCTTTTCTTTCTCAAGTATGGAATGCCACTGCTCGGGACTTATATGGGAAGGGTCTTTGGTGTCCGGAATTAAATCAGGAAAACCACTTGTAACAATCTCGTCTCTTACTTTAAAAGAAAATCTTTTAAATGGAGCTGTCTCAGATACGCTGAATTTGAACTTCCAGTCACCTTCCGAGATATTGTTTCTGAGATATGAAGTAAACTGCTCTAACTTCCCATTCGGGCAGGCAACAGTCCCGTTAAGACCCTCAGGTGCCACTATAATCAATCCCCTGAGCCCTATTGAATCAACAAACAGCTCAAAATCACTCCTTAGGGCAGATATGGCGGGAGCATCAAGCGAGATGAAAAAATAAAAGCTTAGAACTTCAAAGTTGGTATCCATGTTTTGATTTTGCATTTGAGAAAATACCTTTGTAACATGTCTTTTTTAAGGCATTCATATATACTATAACAGCGGGGTATTCTAATATATCTGTAAAATAATGTAAATTGTCTGATGAAACCTCTCTTACTACAATCCATAGAAGGCTCAGCACTTGAGAGACCTCCCGTCTGGTGCATGAGACAAGCCGGAAGGTATCTTCCTGAGTACCAGGAACTGAGAAAGCAGTATTCCTTTAATCAGCTTGCCGAAACCCCTTCCCTTGCCCGTGAAATTACACTTCAACCACTCAGGCGATTTAGCCAGATTGACGCTGCCATACTTTTTGCCGACATACTGACACCTTCAAGAGCCCTTGGATTTGATTTTGAGTTTTCGCCGGGTCCCGTTCTTAAAAATGCGATATTGAGTCCTGATCAAATTGAAAAACTTGAATACATACCCGTCAAAAAGTCTGTACCTTTTGTTTTTGAAGCCCTTGGTCAAGTAAGAAACGAACTCGAGAGTGAACCTAGGGAACTGCGAAGAGCCATGCTTGGTTTTGCTGCATCTCCCTGGACTCTTGCGTGTTACCTTATTGATCAGGGAATCTATAAACAACATATTGGTACGAAAATATTTGCGAAAGAACACCCGGAGGCACTGACTCAATTTTTATCACTCATAACTCAACTTACAATCGAGTATCTGCTCGAAAAATATCAATCCGGTGCGGATGCAGTTCAAATATTCGACACCTGGGGAAGCCTTCTTTCTCCTGATGAGTATGATACCTGGTCGGGGAAATGGATAGAAAAAATTATTTCTGCACTTAAAGACAGAAATGTTCCTGTTATAGTTTATATATCAGGCGGGACACAACTTATCTCCTGTGTAACGAAGATGAAACCGGATGTGGTCAGTATAGACTGGAGATGTAGCTTGCAGGAAGCAGAAGCACTTTTTCCTGATGATATAACTATTCAGGGAAATGTTGACCCAAGCCTTCTTTTTGCTCCACTGAATCAAATCACTGATACGACAATACAAACCTATGGGACTCTGAAGAGACGAAGCAGGTGCATTGCCAACCTCGGGCACGGAATGCTTCCTGCCACTCCTTTAGAAGGGATGAAAACCTATCTCAGTGCCGTCCATACGTCATGGAAATAGCAAAAAATTATGACTCGGTAATTATTGGTGCGGGAATCAGTGGTCTTAGTCTTGGATACTATCTGAAACAACTTGGTAAAAAAGTTCTTATTCTCGAGTCATCAAATCGAGTCGGAGGGGTAATAGAATCAGGATGGAAAGATGGTTTTCTTTTAGAGTATGGTCCTCAAACCTGTATGGGAGAACCTGAAATATTTACACTTTGTGAGGCTCTTGGCATTACTGAAAAGATTATATATCCAGCCTGTGTGGCAAAAAAAAGATTCATTGCCGCATCAAATTTTAAAGATTCGGGAAAGATCTTCTCAGTGCCCCAAAGCTTGAAAGAGTTTATTACCTCTGACATGCTCAGTATAAAAAACAAAATAAAGCTTCTATCAGAATTATTCAAAAATCACTCAACTCAAGCTGAGAAAAATGTCACTCTTGAAAATATTTTCAACAGAAGGTTTGGTGAAGAACTGACTTCCAATGTAGTATCAGCCATGTTACTCGGTGTATGGGGAACAACACCGGACAAACTCGAGGCAAAAAGTGCAAACCCTCTTGTGTATGATGCCTACAGTAAAGGTAACTCCATTATCAAAACCTTAGCAGGGAAACTACAAGAGAGAAAACTATACAAAAATCATTCCGGTATCATCTCATTCAGGGGTGGGCTCCAGGTTCTGGTACATGCTCTAGCAAGTGAAATTGGAAGCGAAAACATTCTACTATCAGTTAAAGATATAACACTCGCCCCTAAGAAAAAAGACGAAAAAAAAGAAATTACTTTTAACATCTCATCAACTAAAAATTCTCTCAAAGCAGATTCAATTATTTTTTCAATTCCCTCATATGAAAGCCTTAAGTTTTTCAGACCTGATGAATCATCGGAACCGGGAAATCACCTTTCAAGTATTTCCTATACCCCGATGGGAGTTCTTCACGCTCTGATTTCAAAAAAACACCTCCCTGAATTTGCAAAAGAAGGATTTGGTGTTTTGCTGCCACCAGGTTCTACTGAAACACTTCTTGGAGTGATCTTTTCATCAACGCTCTTTGAGGAACATATTTCAGATAGCACAAGAAACAAGGAAAAAGCTTTATTTACCTGTTTTTTCAGTAAGGAAAGTTCTAATCTTAAAAAAGAGGAACCTGGCACTACTCCTCTACGGGAATTAAAAACACTATTTGGGCTCTCAGAACTCCCGGAGTGCATTGTTACACGGTACCGGGAACATGCAATTCCGGTATATGCGCCCGGGCATTTTGAACGGGCTCAATACCTTAAGAATATCAGTACCAATAAAGCCGAATACAAAAATATATATTTTTTAAGTAATGTTCTGGAAGGAGTCAGCATACCATCAAGAATAAAGACTTCCATGATGCTTGCGGCAGAACTGGCACTTGGCAAATAGATTCTACTGAATAGATTCCTGGATATTTTTATATACCTGCTCAAGGAGTTCATTCTTGAATACCACAGTAAAAGACGAGCCCACACCGGGAGTACTTTTCAGTTCAAGCACCCCATGGTGCATGTCAACAAGTTGCTTTGTTATATAAAGTCCGAGTCCTGAACCTTCAATGTTGCCATGTTCAGGAAGTCGTTTGTACATGGTAAAGAGCATTGCCTGAGATTCATGTGGTATTCCGGCACCATTATCACTCACTTTTAATATTACATCTGACTTCAGCGTTTCAATCTCCAGAATAATTTCGCCTTTCTTTTCTGTAAATTTGAAAGCATTATTCAAAAGATTACCGCAGATTCGTTTTACAGCCAGGGAATCAGCGAATATATTTACGGAAGTATCGGGCTTGAGCAGTGCAAATTTAATTTCTTTACTTTTTGCAACCGGAGTGTACTCTTCATATAACTCTTCTGCTATTTCATTTAAACAGATAGTCCTTGGAGCGATACTCATAAATCCATCTTGAAGTCGCTTCAAACTGAGCAGCTGATCTACAAGACTAAGCGAAGTTCTGGCACAGGAGGCAATTCTCAGCATTGATTTCTCAACTGTCTTTTCCAGTGGGTCTTCAAGTAAAAGCTCTGTACTTGTCAGGATAGCTGCTAAAGGTCCCTTCAGATCGTGAGTAGTGGATGATAAAATGTTACGTTCAAATTCTTTTGAACGCTTTTCCTTCGTAATATCACTTATCCATAGTATGTGATAGGTAATACCAAATGGCATCTTATCGTAAGATGGTTCATGCTCGTTAAACTCCGAGATTACCGTACTGAGTCGTATCTCGAAATATTGGGAGAAATTTTCTTTTGAATCAGGCACGGTGAGTTCAGATTTCCAGATAGAATCATTTGATATGTGAATTTGTTCAAACAGGTTTTGTGATAGTCTGAAATCAACGGGGGAAATCATGGAAACAATGTTATCACTTCTATTCCCTCCGGATGCCAGTGATAATAAATCCAGAAACCTTGCTAAAACAGGGTTATGATACAAGATTGTTCCTGAGGTATCCAGTATGGCAAGCCCGTCATCTGCAATGCTTGCAGCCATCCAGAAAGCATTTCTTTCAGCTTGTGCTTCAATTTCTCTTTCCTTCTCAATTGCCCTCTCCCAGGTTTTGCGTATAACCAATTCAAGGTGTAATGAAAAATTTCCTGAAAAATGTTTACTTATATAATCCCACGCACCTTCTTTCATTGCACGAACGGCATCGTTGAGATTTGATGAACTGGTAAGTACCACTATTGGAAGCTGAGGGTACTGGACGGCAATAGAGTTAATCAATTCAAAACCGCTTTCAGTTACAAGGTTCAAGTCAGTAATGACAAGGTCTATGTTGGATTCAGAAATATAAGATAGTGCATCAGAAACAGATTCTTTATGAATTACGCTTACTGAAATATTTTTTAATGCCCTGCTGATGAGTTGGGCATGAGCAGGATCGTCCTCTACAAGAAGGATGCTACGAGGAAAATTACTTTTATCTGTTTCCCCCTGCTCGAATGAAGAGTCTTGATCAAAAGGTTTTTCCACTGAGACAATTAATTTCCTATAAAAACTATGCTTCTCGACTTGATTCAGTATTTTAATTAAGATGCTGGAATTATAGTACAAGCAGCAGCATAATTATATTTTTTTTAGGAGTAATTTTAGATGGTTAAGCCAGATCATTGGATACGTACCTGGGGGCAGTCAGGTGGTTCGGTTCCTTTTTCACCCGAACATGTTAATCCTGCAAGCTATGACCTCACCCTGGGTAATCACTGGATTTGCCCCACCAGAGAACCTGAAGAGTTCAAATCTGAAGAAATAGTCCTTTTTCCCAATGAAGTGGTACTTGCAACCACTCAGGAAGTAATCAGGATGCCACGAGAGGTTGTTGGTGATTTAAAATTGAAAAGCTCTCTTGGAAGGTTATGGCTTAACCACAGCCTCAGTGGATGGATTGATTGTAATTTTCATGGTCAGGTTACACTTGAATTACAAAACCTCGGTCCCTACCCTCGTAAACTTGCTCAAGGTATGCGAGTGGCGC
Source organism: uncultured Bdellovibrionales bacterium (assembly GCA_964612555.1). Lineage (GTDB taxonomy): Bacteria > Bdellovibrionota_C > UBA2361 > SZUA-149 > DAOLCO01 > DAOLCO01. The sequence goes on from CAZTBW010000001.1 coordinate 169,415, forward strand.
AGATTGTCTTTTTTCAGATGGAAGAGCCACCTGAACTGGCATATGGTGAAGGGGCTGTAGGAAATTACCAGGGTCAAATGGGTGCTACAAAAGCATGGGATGACAAGTTTTTCCCTACGGTGTCTGAGTCTACAAAAAAGAACAAATGAAAAACAGGTGTATAACAAAAGAGAATATGATATTTTCTTTTTTAAATAATTATTAATATTGTTTCAATGTACTAATACGGAATTATCATGAAGCATACTGTAGCACTTTTTCCCCTTCTGTTTGCCATTATGTTTTTAACTACCTCTGAGTCCCTTGCTGAATCTCAGCTGGAGAAGGGTAAAGCGGTGTATAATGGTGCGGGGGCATGTATGTCCTGTCATGGGGTTGAAGGAGCTGGTGATGGTCCTGCAAGTGCGGCGCTTCAGCCTAAACCTGCTAATTTTCAGAAGGGAGATTATCGCATTGATACCACAGGTGATGGAAAAGCCGGCACCGCAGAAGACCTCTATAATATAATCACACATGGTGCTCAAAAGTACGGTGGGAGCATGATGATGGTTGGAAGAGCTGATCTTTCGGAAGAAAACAGAAGAGCTCTTGTTGCGTATATACAATCCTTAAAGAAGTAATCTTTTATGGGATTTCTTATGGCTGCGGCGGAAAGTAGTGGCACCTGAAGTTGATACAGGACACTACTCCGTCATTGCATGAGTGAGTCTTTGAGTCTTCCGGGCAGACTACTTTATTACAGGAAAATCGGCTCATAAAATCAGCCAGCATTTCCTTGTTAATAGCAGTGAAAGGGTCTCCCTGCATGCACTGGCAACAGCCATTAATTACCTGAATGCAATCTGAATCTCTGCCACAATACTGGTATTTTGTAAGTTCAGAGTCTTTCAGAGAATATGCAGGCAATTTTGTACCCGTCGATTCCTTAGCGCTGTAAGACGTATGGCTTCTGGTTTCAGAAGAGCCCCCCCCGGATGAGGAACTCGGAGAGGAAGCTGAAACTTTTTTAGCTGACTCCACTTCCGGTATTCCATCCGCAAAAACAGCATCTGAACATGATATTGATATCAGCAGTGCCCCGAAAATTGTAATAATATAGTATTTTAAATGCATTATACCCCTCTACGCTTCAAACCTGTTATTACACAGGTAAATAAAATTGTAGCTTTTATTGATCTTCTGAACTCCCCAAATCTGTTATTAATTGAGCTCATATTTACGAAAACCGTATTATAAAATCAGTATCAGCTTTCATTTTAGGATTTTCTCTAATATTTTCAAAAACTTATTTTTTAAATCATTGTTTCAATAGCTATCATCTCAAATTGTCGATACAATATACAGTAGGAATAATGGCGAGGTTTTGTTGATGTCTCAGTTTGCTAATAATAATTCAGATACACTCACTAAAAGAAAAATAAGTACCTCAGAACCGAAGCTGTATCGTGTAATTCTGGTCAATGATCATTATACTACTCAGGAATTTGTTGTTCTTATCCTTGAACAGGTCTTTAATAAATCTCCTGAAGAGGCAAGGCACCTCATGCTAAAAGTTCACACCGAAGGAAGTGCTCAGGTTGGTGTGTTTACAAAAGAAGTTGCTGAAATGAAAGTTGCGATTGTTCATCATATCGCAAGGCAACAGGAATTTCCCCTCAAATGTTTAATGGAGCCGGCATAACATGTCCAAACTGGAAAAAGATGTAGAAAAAATCATTGAGAAAGCTACACTTGAGGCAAAAAGTCGAAGGCATGAATTTGTGTGTCTTGAGCATGTTCTCTTTTCTGTCATTTCAGAAGAAAAAGGAAGTGTCATTCTTCGTGCATGTGGTGCCAATGTGTCTCGTTTGAAAATCAAGCTGGAACAGTTTTTCAGCTCCAAGCTTGATCGCCTTACTATGACTACTCATAACCCACCACAAACTCTTGCCGTTCAAAGAGTTATTCAAAGGGCTATCCTGCACTCTGAATATTCAAGTGCAAAAGTGCTCACTACTGGTGACCTGATTGCAGCTCTATATACCGAAAACGAATCTTATGCAGTTCATTTTCTTATAGAAGAAGGAGTCGAGCGACTTGATATCCTCGACTATATCTCGCATGGTCCACGCCTTGAATATATGGAAGATGCAGAAATTGATGAACTCTTCAACGAATATCATGAAGATTCCGAAGAAGATGACGATGAGATGTATGATGATGAGGACGAGGAAGAAAAAGATTTTCAAAAGAAGAAACCCCTTGAACAGATATGTGAAGACCTGACAGAGAGAGCACGTGATGGTAAGATTGACCCCTTGATTGGACGCGAAAAAGAGCTTGAGCAATTGGTACAGATACTTTCAAGAAGATTAAAGAATAACCCACTGCTTGTTGGAGATCAGGGTGTTGGTAAAACCGCCCTGATTGAAGGTCTGGCGCTGAGAGTCATTAATAATGAAGTCCCGACGAATCTTAGAGGAGCTAAGATACTTTCTCTTAATTTGGGAAATCTTCTTGCCGGAACCAGGTACAGAGGTGATTTTGAACAGAGGTTAAAAAATCTGATAGAAACTTTAAAGAAAGACTCTTCAAGCATCCTTTTTATTGATGAAATTCACAACCTCGTTGGAGCCGGTGCCACATCCGGTTCTACCCTCGATGCGGGCAATTTGCTTAAACCCGCTCTTGCAAGGGGAGAGCTACGCTGTATTGGCAGTACTACCTTTGAAGAATATAAAAGATATTTTGAGAAAGATCGTGCCCTTACAAGACGATTTTTGAAAATTGACATACTGGAACCTGGGGTAGATGATGCGATCAAGATATTAAGCGGAATCAAGGAACAATTCGAGCAATATCATAATATCAAGTACGCACCTTCGGCTATCAAGTCTGCCGTAAAATTATCTGTAAAATTTATCCATGACAGGTTCCTGCCTGATAAAGCCATTGATCTTTTGGATGAAGTAGGAGCAAAACTGAAAATCGAACGTGAAAGATCGGGGATTGATGATAAGAATATAACGGTTCGTGGTAAAGACATTGAACAGCTGCTCTCCCAGACCAGAAACATACCACAAGTCAGTATCACTTCTTCCGAAAACGAGCGTCTAAAAAATCTTGAACCTGAAATCAAGAAATTTATTTATGGGCAGGATGCTGCGGTTCTTGCCGTTACAAAATCAATTCTAAGATCACGTGCCGGTCTTGGGAATAATAAACGTCCTATTGGTTCATTTCTTTTTGTAGGACCTACGGGTGTAGGAAAAACCGAATTAGCGCGTCAGCTTTCGAGAATACTCGGGCATACGCTTCATAAGTTTGATATGAGTGAATATCAGGAAAAACACACGGTATCCAGACTCATTGGAGCGCCTCCCGGTTACGTTGGGCATGAACAAGGCGGATTACTTACGGATGCCGTTCTTAAATCACCCATGTCCATTATTCTTCTTGATGAAATAGAAAAAGCTCATCAAGACATATACAACGTACTCCTCCAGATAATGGATGACGGGGTTCTTACCGATGCAACCGGAAGGAAAGCTCACTTTTCGGAGACCATAGTCATAATGACTTCCAATGTCGGGTCGGAGAAGATATCCGGCGTGCCCATGGGTTTTGCCAATACCACCAGAGGTGTTGATAACGCCGCTCTTGAAAAGACTTTTCGCCCTGAATTCAGAAACAGACTTGACGCCATAATCAAGTTCAGTTCCATTCCTCAGGAAGTGGTTGAACAGATTGTCGATAAATTTGTTTCAGACATAGATGCGCAACTTCACGAAAAAAACGCCACTCTAACATTAACCTCTGCTGCCAGAACCTGGTTTGCCAAAAAAGGCTTTAATCCTGAATTTGGTGCCCGTTCCGTCTACCGCCTGGTACAAAAAGAGCTAAAAGACCGTCTCGCTGAAGAAATTCTTTTTGGCTCATTAAGTAAGGGTGGTGAAGCAAAAGTTGATGTTAAAGAGGATGAACTAAGTTTTACTTTTTCTGAGCGCAAGAAAAAATTCAAAAAGAAAAAAACGCTGTCTTAAAGAAACTGTCTTAATCTGAATAATCCTAACCCGAGCAACGCTCTTCGTATGGTGCAGCAGCAACAGAACTTCCAAATAAAGCCGATACAAATTCCTCAGGCTCGAAAGGGCGGAGGTCTGCTACTGATTCTCCTACTCCAATGTAGCGGATTGGTATGTCCAGTTCGTCTTTAATAGCCACTACTATTCCGCCTTTAGAGGTGCCATCCAATTTGGTAATAATTATACCTGTAAGTTTTGAGACTTCATTAAACTCTCTTGCCTGTTGCAGGGCGTTTTGTCCGGTTGAACCGTCAACTACAAGAATAGTTTCATGAGGTGCACCGTCCTGCTCACGGGAAATTATGGAAGTAATACCGGAAAGCTCCTTCATCAGATTAGCACGGGTGTGTAATCTTCCTGCCGTATCAACCAGTAGCACGTCAAAGTTTTCCTTATGTGCTCTATGGATTGCGCGGTATGCTACCGTTGAAGGCTTTTCACCATCAGCGCCTTTCTCTATTTCAGCATTAGCTCGATCTTTCCAGACTTCCAGTTGATTTGCCGCTGCCGCTCTGAAGGTGTCACATGCGGCAATAAGAACTTTTGCACCCTGCGCCTGATACTGAAAAGCAAGTTTCCCGATAGTGGTTGTTTTACCTGCTCCATTCACACCAACTACAAGGATAACCTTGGGTAAACCTGCCACTTTCTGTGGATAAATTTCAGGAAGCTCATCAGAATGAAGAATCAGACCAATCGTGTTTTTAAGACTTGATTCAATAAAGTCTGCGGTGAAAGATTCTTCTTTTGGAGAGTTTGCTTTCGAAAGGGACGAAATATTTTCCTTTACACTGGATATGAGCTTCTTACTGGTACGAACCCCCATATCACTTTCAATCAATAACTCTTCAAAAGTCGTAAGCCATTCTTTGGATTCAAAAGAAGATAAATTGTTTCCCGAACTGAAAAAACTACGCAAACCACTCAAAAACGAACTTCTGGATTTTGTAAGTTTATCAGAAAGAGAAATTGGCATCTCCTCTTCTTCATCAGAATCCTCCTCTTCAAGTACCCCTGCTTTAAGTACCTCTGTTTCGAATACCCCTGTTTTAAATACCTCTGCCTGAGGAACAAAGGCTACCTGCTCATCCACCGCTACATATAAATCTGTTACATTTAAATCTGTAGCGCTTGCATCGGCTACACTTACATTCGTCTCCGGCTTTTCAGGAGCGGGGCTTACTTTCCTGGCAGAAGCCTTCTTGAGTGCATCTGCACACAATCCGACTATAATCAGAAACGCACCTGATATGCTTAAATATAAAGGATTATCTCCCCCTAGAAGGAATAAAATGGTTTCTTTAAGGTATTCCATGAGCTTCTTAACTTATATGTATATAGAGATTAGGCTGCGCTTGCTATCCACTTTTCGATTTCCTCCTCAGCTTCTTCCAGATCCACCGATATTGCAGTTGTAATACCACTTTCCTGCATTGTTATTCCGATCAGACGATCAACCGCCTGCATGGTGAGCTTATTATGGGTAATGACAAGAAATTGAGTTCTGTCAGAAATTTCCCGGATAAGAGACAGGAACCTGCCAAGGTTTGCATCATCCAGAGGAGCGTCAACTTCATCCAGTACACATATGGGACCAGGATGGTGTAAAAACACAGCCACAAGAACCGCAGTAGCTACAAGTGCTTTTTCCCCACCTGACATAAGCTCCATAGTCGTGATCTTCTTTCCCGGAGGTCTGACAATAATATTTACCCCACTCTGTAAGGGGTCATCCGGGTTGAGTAATTCAAGTTGTCCGGAACCACCGGCAAAAAGTCTTGGTACAAGCTCTTTGAATTTCTCATTCACGGCTTTAAAAGTCTCCAAAAAGCGTATACGGGAAAGCTCTTTTAACTGCCTTATGGTTTTCTCAAGTGTTTCCTTTGCTTTCCTCAAGTCATCAACCTGGGTAGTCATGGTAGTGAGACGGGCTTGCTCCTGTTCGTACAACTCAATTGATTGAGGGTCTACCTCTCCTTCTCTTTCAAGACGCTTTCTCAAGCTTTGAGAAGTGCTATGAAGAGTATCAAGACGCTCATCGTAAGATTGTTCTGCGTAAGATTCTGAATATTGCGAGAGTAAATCTTTTGCTCTTGACTCATCGGGAATAGTAAAAGCAGCATCTTCCGGGTATTGCTTTTCAAATTCAGATTGAAACATCTCAAGTTCTATCCGGGTTCTATCCACTTCAGATGTAACCGAACGAAGATTCCTTTCTACTGACTCCCTGGAACGTCTTGATTCAGATTGTTCGTAGCGAATTTGACCAACTTCTTTTTGTAGCGTAAGCCTTTCGTTCTCAAGTAATTCAATACTTGTTTCAAGTTCAGAAATCTTTCTTTTATGTTCTATCGACTCTTCAGAACTGGAAGATGCAATTTCAACAGAAATTGTCTCTTTTACAGAATTAATTTCTAAAACTATTTCTTCTCTTCTATGTACCAAAGAACCCAGAGTTTCCCGTATCTGATAAATTTCTCTTCCAAGTCTTTCGACCTGCATGGAAGCGTTCTTCAGAGAAGAGTCTGTACGTAGACCCTCCTGCTCGAACTCTCTCAGGATAGAAACTTCTTTTGATTCGGCAGCAAGAAACTCCTCTCTTAGTGTTCGTTCCTGTACTCTTATTTGCTCGGCTTTTTTACGATCCTCTTCTGCCTGAAATTTTAGAAGCTCTGAAAGCTCTTTTTGCAAAAGATGAAGCTCATTTCTGTTATTATTCAGCGCTTCGATTTCTGATTGAATTTCAGTAAATCGCTCCTCCTCTGTAGTCAGCTCCTGATGTGCCGACTCTATCAACTGAACAAGCTCTTTAATTTCTGAGTCCAGCTCTGCTCGTCTCCTTACAAATGAAAAGTGAACCCCCTCTCCATCAGTTGAATACCAACCCCATGGAGTTACAATCTCACCGCCTTCAAGAGCAATGGTATAGTGAGTACTGCCTTGTGAGTGTAAGAGCCTCTTAAGCGTATCAGCAGCTTCTCTGGATTCAGCAAAAAAGGCATCACCAAGTATCTGTGACAAGGAAACATGGTATGATTTATCAAAATTAATGATGTCAAGCACCGGAATAATGCCGGCAGGTAGAGTGCTCACAGGAATATTACCCATAGGAATATTATTGGAGAACTCAGGCGCCGACAATTGAGAAACCGAACGTGATATCACACCCGTTTTTTTTCTCTTCAAAGTAACATTGGATATGTACTCAGCAAGTAAAGTATCAGCATCTGAGGAAAGCAGATATTCCGATCTTTCACCAAGTATCGCATGGACTGCCCGTTCGTACTTCTGAGGTACTTCTATAAGTGATAAGAGAACCTTCTCATCTGATTTTCTTTCTGAAGAGCCGGCACCTACTGCATTTCGGGCATGATCAGTAAAGGTAGTTATTTGTTTATCAATAGCAGATACCTCACTCTCAAGAGTGGTAAGTTTTTTCTCAAGACTCAATTTTTTTTGTTCTGCCTGCTTAAGAACATTTTTTTGCGAGTTTGCTTTTCTATGCAACTCCTCAGCACCTTTTGCTACGGCTTCTTTTTCATTAATCTTAGAACTTATTTCAATTATTTTAAAAGAAGTGGAATCTGCTTTAATCTCCATACCTTTTGAAGAAGAAAGCTCGTTCTTGCTATTCTCTATGAAAGCATTAATTTTCTCGCTGTGCTCCTGTTTCAGAGCATTAATAACCTCGGTTTGAGATGATCTGGATATTTCATTCTCTCTCTTTCTATCCTCAAGCGTCTGAATTTCAGATTGCAGCACCTCTGTTTCCTGCTGAATACTATCCAAACGACTATTCCCATCGTTTATTCTGTTATCCAGGTGCTGGGATTCACTTTGAAGACTGGCAAGACTGACTCTTATGTTTTGAATTCTCGCTTCTTGCTCTAAAAGAGCTCTTGCATGACTGTCCTTATTTCGACGAAGTTCCAGAATACTTGTTTCTGCTTCATGTAAAAGGGAATCCAGTTCTATAATCCTCGCTTCAAAACTTTCGATATGAGCTGTTTTTATCTCAAGGTCTTCCTCGAGTGAAGATTTAGTCTTTTCCTTTTCAATAAGAGTGTGAACCAACTTTGAGGATTTTAGCGAAAAGAACTCTTTTTCAGAGTCATACAACTCTTCCTTGATACTTTGTCGTGTCATTGCACGCTGTGCTTGTTTCTTTAAACTTCTAACCTGTTTTTCTACTTCAGAAATGATATCCGTGGCACGCGCGAGGTTGTCATTGGTTTTATCCAAACGCCTGCTTGCAGCTTCCATTTTGGTTCTAAAACCGGAAATACCGGCAGCTTCCTCAAGAAGCTCCCTTCTTTCAAGAGGTTTTTTGGATATAAACTGACCAATCTGCCCTTGCTGCACTATACTCAAGCCTCGTGCACCAAGCCCAATTAAACGATAGACATCCTGAAGATCCCGAAGTCTGCAAGGAACCTTGTTTATAAAATATTCGCTTTCTCCGGATCGGTACAGCCTACGGGTGAATTGAACTTCGGCTACATCAAATATGCCGGGAATTTCCATTATTCTTTTACTGATAATGGACAGTGGCTCCTCTTTATCCTTTGCTTCAGATTCATTTTTTTCAGACTCATCAGAAGAAGCACCGCCCCCCTCTTCCCCTGCTCCCATCACAGATTCCAGTTTATCAAGTTCAGATATGGCATCACTCAGATCGGACTGTGCCTTGATTTTTTTATCCCAGTCAGAATCCGGCTCTATGGTAAGAGACACCTCCGCCATACCCAGTGGACGCTTGCTTTCAGAGCCGTTAAAAATCAAGTCTTCAAAAGAACCTCCACGCAACTGTTTTGCATGAGTTTCGCCAAGTACCCAACGAAGGGCATCAACCACGTTGGACTTTCCGCAACCGTTAGGTCCAACAATCCCGATCATATTTTTGTCAAAATTCAGGACAAACCGCTCCAGAAAAGATTTGAAACCAAAAATCTCTAATCGGGTAACTTTCATTAGTGCTCTATCCTGCTGAAATATTTTACTGTAATACCTATTTCCTACTTTTTTTTGATGAAAATTTCAATACTTTCACAAATAAAATAAAAACTAGTATTATCAACAATTTACGAAAGATATATGGAAGATTTTTCACCAATCCCCAACTTCAAGCGACTTATACTAACCTAATAATACCCTGCTGTCATCAGTGCTATACAGTTAAAAGGCTCTTTAGCCGAAATATTTAATTTGAATCATATGATGCCCCCAAATGTACTGAAATTTATTTAAGAGGTTAGAGGTTATTTAATGGACTGTAATATCTTGATAGTTGACCCGGAGATGGAAGCACGTGATTATTTCCATGACTCATTTTCAAATGAAGGAGTTGCGGCACTTATTGCCGAGGAAGTAAACCTTGCCAGGGCACTGCGTTTTATCGAAACTGAAAATCTTCATTACCTGTTTCTTGGTCCCAATCTTCAGCCCCTCGATATAAGAAATTTTATAAAAGAAACTGCGGTATGTAGTAAAATGCCGGTTATCATGCTCCTTGCAAAAGCAAACAAGCATCTTGAAAACGAGTTTATCAGAGAAGGAATTACTTCTACCCTCCCATACCCGGTTCCTGCATCTGCTCTGGCTGGGTCTATAGAAGTAGCAAAAGAAAAATTTTATGGAAAGAATGAGAGTAGAAAAATCAGTCCTTCCAGAAATATCCAGAGTTCAGATACTTCGAAGACCCCGACAGTTGGTACGGCTCATCAGCTTGCTTTGGTTCTTTCAAAACTTTCAATTCGACTGAACGATTTTTCAAAACTTCTCTCCGGTACTCCCATAGAAACCGATATCAAAAGTATCTCAATACCTCTTGCAGTTAATGAAGTAATAGCAGGGGTCAGTAAGTTAAGAAAAGGTAGAGAGGAAGAAGATCTGGAAAAACTCTTTCAGGATATCCTGGAAGAAGAGTAATCTATCCCCCAGAGAATCTTCCCTATTCCCACTCTATAGTAGCCGGTGGTTTTGTGGAAATATCCAGAACCACCCGATTCACTCCCTCAGTTTCGTTAACGATTCTGCTGGAAATAGTTCTCAGGAGCTCTTCAGGAAGAAGAAACCAGTCTGCGGTCATGCCATCTCTTGATGTTACCACTCTAAGCGCAATACACTCATCAAAAGTACGTCCATCTCCCATTACGCCGACACTCTGGACGGGTAAAAGTACCGCAAAAGACTGCCAAAGTTTTTCCTGAAATCCGGCATTCGTAATTTCTTCCTGAACTATCAGATCAGCGGCTCTGAGTTTCTTTAATCGAGGTTCATTAACCTCTCCAAGACATCTCACGGCAAGACCCGGTCCTGGAAAGGGCTGGCGCAGAATCATTCTTTCAGGAACACCCAGTTCGCGCCCGATCGCCCGCACTTCATCCTTAAAAAGCTCTCGTAAGGGCTCAATCAGCCCAAGTTTCATATTATCCGTAAGTCCACCTACATTGTGATGGCTTTTAATGGTAACAGAATTTCCGAAGACAGAGACACTCTCGATAACATCCGGATACAGAGTGCCCTGAACCAGATACTCCACATCGGTAATTCTCATAGCTTCTTTTTCAAAAACCTCAATAAATACACGCCCGATTATTTTTCTTTTCTTTTCGGGGTCAATAACTCCCTGGAGTTCACTTAAAAACTCATGAGTGGCATCAACCATAGTTACATTAAGACCAAGGGACTTCATATCAACCATGACCTGTTCAGCTTCCCGGGTTCGTAAGAGCCCATTGTTTACAAAAATACAATGCAGCCTCTCCCCAAGTGCTTTGGATACAAGAACAGCGGCAACGGTAGAGTCCACGCCTCCACTTAAACCACACACCACATTACCGTGCGGATACTCATCTTTGATTCTATCAACCGTTTCGGAAATAAAATTTTTCATATCCCAGTCTTTTGAAAGACCGGCAACATCAAAAAGGAAAGAGGAAAACATATCTTTCCCCCGTGGAGTGTGGTGGACTTCCGGATGAAACTGCACTCCGTATATCTTTTTCTCAGAGTTACCAAAGGCAGCAATTGGTGAACCAGGAGAGGATGCAAGAGTAACAAAACCCTCAGGAGAGACTGTGACTTTATCACCATGACTCATCCAGACTGAAATTGTTTCGCCCTTATTAAAACATGAGAAGAGCCCCTCTGATTCCAGACAGGTGAGCTGGGCAGGACCAAACTCTCGTACCCCGCTACTGAACCCCTCACCCTGTGAACCATCTGAAGTGCGTGCCCAGCCTTCAACTTTACCTCCAAGTTCCTGTGCCACATGCTGCATACCGTAACAAATCGCAAAAATGGGTATACCGCTCGTCCAGAGCTCCTTAGGGGCACGTGGTGAAGTGTCAGCATTGACAGAAGCGGGACCGCCAGAGAGAATTATTGCGGATGGTGAAACCTGAGTAATTTTTTCAAAACTTATGTTACCCGGAACTATCTCACAATATATTCCAAGCTCTCTGACTGTCCGTGCTATTAGCTGAGTGTACTGTGAACCGTAATCGAGAATAAGTAACTGACTTTTCATTTAGTGTGCCTATGTATTAATAAAACATCTTATTTGGAATAATTAGGTGCTTCCTCAGTTATATACACATCATGTACGTGCGACTCACCTAAACCTGATGGAGTGATTCTTACAAAACTGGTTTTAGTTTTTAAGTCCTCAATTGTGGTAACTCCACAATACCCCATACCAGCCCGAAGACCTCCAACGAGTTGAAAAATAGAAGAAGAGATACTTCCCTTATAAGGCACTCTTCCTTCAATTCCTTCAGGTACAAGTTTTGAGGCATCCTTCTCACCTGCCTGCCCATAACGATCTTTGGAACCCAGTTTCATTGCACCTACAGAGCCCATACCACGGTACAATTTGTAACTGCGTCCCTGGTACAGCACCCTTTCTCCCGGGGCTTCTTCCGTACCTGCAAACAAGGAACCGATCATTACCGTGTCAGCACCGGCAGCAATGGCTTTGACCACATCTCCTGAAAATTTAACACCCCCATCTGCCACAATTCTTACGCCGGAACCTTTCAGTGCCTTACTGCACTCAAGTATGGCAGATATCTGAGGCACTCCCACTCCCGAAATAATTCTTGTGGTACAGATAGAACCTGGTCCCATACCAATCTTGATTGCATCAGCACCGGCATCAGCAAGATCTTTAGCCGCATCTCCGGTTGCGATATTTCCGGCAATCAAGGGCATATCAGGATGGGAGGATTTTATCTTTTTTATACAATTGATTATGCCTTTAGAATGTCCGTGTGCACTATCGAGTGTTAAGACATCGACCCCTGCTTCAAGTAATAAGGATATTCGCTCTTCAAAATCATCACCTACACCAACGGCAGCTCCAACCCGAAGTCTTCCGTGCTGATCTTTTGATGCGTGAGGATAGCGTTTCGCCTTTTCAATATCTTTAATAGTGATCAATCCTTGAAGTTTTTTACTGCTGTCTACAACAAGGAGTTTTTCAATTCTGTGTGCATGTAATAACTGTTTAGCCTCCTCAAGCCCCGTACCCGGAGAAATAGTAACCAGATTCTCTTTTGTCATAACCTGGTCTATCTTTTTTGAAAAATCCGTTTCGAATCTAAGATCACGGTTGGTAAGAATCCCTGCGATTGTCCCATCGTGGTGCACGACAGGCAGTCCTGAAATGTGAAATTCTTCCATTATTTTTATCGCGTCTGAAATCAATTGATCCGGATAAACCGTTACAGGATCCATGATCATGCCGGATTCTGATTTTTTTACTTTTACCACTTCCCTTGCCTGGTCTTTGGGTGAGAGGTTTTTATGAATAAAACCAAGCCCGCCTTCCTGTGCCATTGAGATGGCAAGACGAGATTCAGTCACGGTATCCATTGCGGCGCTCAGGAGAGGAATTTGAAGTTTTATGTCCCCGGTAAGTTGAGTGCTGACATCCACCTCTCGTGGAAGGACCTCAGAAAATGAAGGTTGCAGCAATACATCATCAAATGTGAGTGACCATGGGATATCACTTAGTTCCATAAAGCCTCCTGATATGTTTGTGGTGAAAATCTGTAAGAAAATCGCCGGCAGGAACGCCGGGCAAAGTAGCAGATAAAACGTAAGGTGTTGAATTTAATGGGTTTTTTATTGATGCCATGTGGAATATTAGCAGACCTCGAAAAAACTTTCAAGCTTTAAATCCTAAATATTAACCCGGGGCACATTTATGCCGATCATAAAGGTACAAGGAAATTTGTTTCAGGGTCTTTTTTACAAGGAAGGATATAGTATGAGTGGCGTAGGTGGAATAGGTTCATCAGGTGGCACAGCATCAAACACTCCCCGATCGTCCATCGGAGGGGTTGGCACTGGTTCAACCACTGACACAAGCTCAGCATCAATAACGCAGATACGTGGAAGAATCCTTGAAACATTTCGTCAAAGTGCCCTTAGATTCCCCTCTGTTATCTCAAATGTCCTGACTCTTAAAGATCAACTCGAATCAGCGGATTCAACAGTAAACAAACTATATTCTCTTACTCAAAGCGCTAAAGATGAAATGCTCAGTGACAGTGATCGACTACGCCTGAATAACGAATTTCAAAGAGGTCTTAGAGAATTACAAGGAATCATAAAAAATTCGGAAGAAAACGGTGTTAATATCTCAAAAGCTGACAGTTTTACAAAAGCAATGAGAGTGGCTGACATCAAACTTGATTATAATCTTGAATTCCCCTCAGTGCTCAGGAACGTCACCGTGGACTCTTCCACGCAGAGTAGTTCCTCCTCCATTTACTCTCAAAGAATTGACACACTTGAGAACGCTGAATCGGCAGAAATAGTCCTTGAACGCACAAAACGTGCTTTAAAAAATGATATCAGGGGAATAGATAATGCAGTAGACAGTCTGGATAAGGCATATAAACTATCTGCGGCAGCATATAACGGTATGCTGGAAATGTTTTTTTCCGGAGTTTCTGATTTTGATCAGCTTGCCCGTAAAGTTCGTTCAGAAATAAGGGGTAAGACCAGCGACTTTCTTATTGGAACCAATGGTGGTCTTGATAAAGACCTGGTTGATTCAGTTCTCAGAAGATAGTACAACCGGGTGCGTATATTTCACCTATTTCACCAACTTTTATGATTAGCATTCCTGTTAAATCTTCGTCTCACACGTATAATGTATGTATCAATAATTCACTCTATAGTAAGGATATTTCTCTCCTTGCTACTACCTTAGCCTCAGATAATATAAAAAAAATTGCATTCATATATGATCATAACTGCTCTCAATATTTTCAGATACTAAAGACCGGCATTGAGAATCACTCCATATCAGTTTTCGGATACGAATTTTCTTCAGGAGAAAAGGCAAAATCAATTCAGAGTATTTATCCTGTTTTTGATTGGCTTATTCAGGGAAAATTTGATCGTACATCCGCTATTGCTGCGCTTGGGGGTGGAGTTACCGGTGATGCGGTTGGGTTTATTGCCTCTGTATATCTTCGTGGAGTTCCCTTCTTTCAGTTTCCAACTACTCTTCTTTCAATGGTTGACTCCAGTGTAGGCGGAAAGGTTGCTATTAACCATGAACTGGGGAAAAATCTGATTGGTTCTTTTTATCCACCCAAAGCGGTCTATATTGATACTGATTGTCTTTCGAGCCTTCCTCAGAGGGAATTTTCCTCGGGGCTTGCAGAATGTGTAAAGCATGCAGTGCTGGATGGAGAGAGTACGCTTGAATGGATGGAAGATAATGTTCGGAAAATAACAACGAGAGACACTGACACCATCAAAACGCTTCTTGAGAGTAATATTCGTATCAAAGCCTCCATTGTTGAAGAAGATGAAAGGGAATCCGGAAAAAGAGCATATCTTAACCTTGGTCATACGTTTGCTCATGCACTGGAGAAACATTTTTCTTATTCTTCGGAGCTGCTTCATGGGGAGGCGGTCTCGCTTGGTCTTCTTGCAGCAGCAAAGTTATCTCATTTGAAAGGCACTTTTCCGAGTGAAGAGATTTTGAGGCTTGAAAAGTTACTTCTATCTCTGGGGCTACCCATCCGGGTATCTGGTATTTCTGCATCTGGTCTTCCTCTTGAATCTCTCATTGAATTTATGAAGAGAGATAAAAAAGTCAGAGATGATTCTATTAACTTTGTTTTGATCAATGGATACACAAGCCCCTATTCCACTGTTTCCATTGAGAAAAATGAAATCATAAGTGCCTGGAATTACATTTTAAATTAAAATCTCAAGTAAAACCCGCTTTACATTTTAAATTTCACACAAGAATTATTCATAAACTGCCGATAGAACTGTATAGGAAGTAATGCAGTAAGGAAGTTTTGTTGTGTGTAAGAAGGTTTTTACATTTGTTATTGTAGTTTTACTGGTTTTAGTAAGTTCTTCAAATCTGAACACTGTCTCAGCCAGGGACACAAATCAACCCTATATAGTTCAAAGCCCTCGGTTTATTTTGTACTTTGGAAGAAACACTTCTGAAGCAGCCAAGAGTATATTCACTCAGGAGCAGCTTGCAAAATATGCTTTTGAGGTACTGGATGGGGTTTATAAAGAATATACAAATCTTTTTGGAAGAGCACCAAAAAACAAGATCACTCTTCGTTTCCTTTCACCGACGGATTTTAAAAAGTACACCGGTGCCCCGGAATGGACTAGTGCAATGTATTTTAACAATGAGATCACAATACCACTGAGTCCTGCCAGAGGAGTTAACACGAGTGATCTTGGTAGAGCAATCAGACATGAATATGCACATGCGGTGATTGCTGAACTCTCAATTGGTAATTGTCCTGCCTGGCTTGATGAAGGCATTGCACAATTACTTGAAGGAAAAATAAATCCTCTGTTGGGACCTGCCCTTCGCACCTGGATATCTCAAAATGATGCGATGCCTCTTTCCTGGTTAAAAAATGGATTCACACTCCTTGATAACAAAATCGTTCCTGCCGCATACGCCCAGTCTCTCTTTGCTACCCGGAAAATAGTAAAAGATCATGGATATGAAGGAGTTTCAAAATATCTTTCACTCTTACGTGAAGGAGAAACAGACACCGATGCATTCAAGAAGTCATTCAAAATATCTCAAAAAGAATTTCTCCATAACCTTACCCATGAGATAAAACAGTGGGCAAAGCATGGGGAGTTTAATCCTTAGAAAAGCATTTTTAGTAGTTGTTTAGTCTAAAGCCTGTTCGGGGCAGCTGTGTTTTGTTGCTCATTCTCCTCCTCGCTAAACGCTCGTCGTCCGAGGTAAAACAATTTTTACCTATATATTTATCTAAGGAATAAAAATTGTTTTAAATCCGCAACAAAACACAGCTGCCCCGAACAGTCTTACCCCCGATTAATCTTTGATATTGTGACGAATAAATAGTTGATTTCGTTTAGTTTATTAGCGTATAGTATGATCTTCATTTTAGTTTGTCTTAGAGACTTACCAAAAAAGGAGTAAGCAGTTTGATGACAAAAATCGATTCAAAAACAGATCAATCTGGAGGTCGAATTATACTGGCCGGTGGGAACGGTTTCCTTGGAACTTCATTTGCGCATCACCTTGCTGAAAGTGGCTATGAAATCGTGATTCTCTCGCGGCGACCGGAAATGAAGCTTGGTCCGTTTCGATATGTTTACTGGGATGCTCGATCCATGGGTAAATGGGTGAGCGAACTTGACGGAGCAACTGGTTTGGTCAATTTGACAGGTCGAAGCGTGGACTGTATCAAAACGCCAGACCATCAGGACGAAATCCTCCGTTCGCGAGTTGAAGCGACACGTGTGTTGGGCCAAGCATTTCGGACGATTGCAAACCCACCGCCCGTCTGGGTGCAATTGAGTACGGCTCACATTTACGGCGACCCGCCGGAAGTGGTTTGCTCCGAAGATTCACCGACCGGAATCGGTATGGCGCCCTTTGTCGGAAAAGCCTGGGAGGAAGAATTTCATCAAGGCATTCTTGCGGCTCAGCGCGGTGTAGTCTTGCGAATCAGTTTTGTCATCGGCAGGGATCGGGGAGCTGGCGGTGGGGCGCTGTCGCGATTGAAATTCGTAGCTCGCCTTGGACTGGGCGGACGAATCGGTTCGGGCAAACAGGGATTAAGCTGGATTCACGAACGGGACATGAATCGATTGATCGAACGAGGTTTATTCGATTCAACTATGTCAGGAATCTATATTGCAACCGCTCCGAATCCTGTTTCGCAAGTCGATTTCATGCGAACGCTACGAAAAGCAATCGGCATGCCGATTGGATTGCCTGCAACCGAGACGATGGTACGACTGGGAGCAAAATGGATTCTTCACACCGATCCCGAACTGGCTCTCTACGGTCGCTACATCGTTTCGACCCGTTTGAAAGAGGAAGGATTTGTGTTTCAATTTCCGGAACTTCGTGAAGCGATTGCGGATTTGGTCCGTAAATAAGGGAGCGGCAGTTAAAAGTTTACTTAATGTTTTGGAACGTCCCTGAGACTTACCAAAAAAGGAAGCAGTAATGAATATTGTGATTCGGGTTGATCCAGAGACACGCAAGTTGTGGAAGTCTAAGATCAGTAGCCTCATACAGAATGCAAATGTTTTTCTGTGGGACGAGGATGAGTTCGAAGCAAAACGAATTGATTTTGCGATCGTTTGGGCCCCTCCTTCGGGGATGCTCGCTTCACTACCAAATTTACGAGCAGTTTTCTCAGTGGGAGCTGGGATTTCGCATATAACTGATGACCCAACTCATCCTTCAACATTACCAATCGTTAGGACTACAGGTACCGTCTTAACGCAACGCATGTGCGAGTACATCGCATTGCATGTTCTCAGAATTCACAGGCGGCTGCCGGAAATAGAAGCGGCAAGTCAACGTCAAGAATGGAAATGGATTGTCGAGCCCACTGCTGAATCCAGGACGGTAGGGATTATGGGGGTAGGTAACCTTGGCACAGCAGCAGCTAAATGTCTAAAAACATTGGGGTTCAATGTTAAAGGTTTAGCGCAGGGTAAAAAAGAGATTCCAGGTATCAAAGTCTATGCAGCTGAAAATCTTGTTGAATTTCTGAATGGTGTTGATATCTTGATTTCACTGCTTCCAGGCACTAAGGAAACTGAGAACATAATCCGGCGTGAAACAATTGAACTACTTCCAAAAGGTGCATGGATCATTAATGCAGGTCGTGGCAGTCAAATTAACGACGAAGACCTAATCATGGCACTCGATTCCGACCACCTGGGTGGAGCAGTACTTGATGTATTTAGAACCGAGCCACTTCCAAAGGAGCATAAATTTTGGGGACATAAAAAAATTCTGATTACTAGTCACACTGCTGCTTCGATCGATGCTACTGTGGGTGGTGAGATAATTGCCAAAAACATTCAGCAGTTTGTTGCAGGTGAAATACCAGACGATATAGTGGATCTTAAGAGAGGATATTAATGTAAACGATGAAATTCGGCTTTTCTCAGAGACTTAAGTATGTTGGAACATCACTGAGACTTTCTTGATTCTGGCTGAGTATTTGGAAACTCACTGAGAGTTTTTTCACTCACAGAAGGTTGCCCGGGGGTAAGGCTGTTCGGGGCGAGCTGTGTTTTGTTGCGGATTTTGAGCTTTTTTTATTCCTTAGCTAAATATATATGTAAAAAATGCGATACCTCGGAAAAATTGCGATCAGCAATTTTGAGAATGAGCAACAAAACACAGCTCGCCCCGAACAGCCTTTGGATTGAACTCTGCAGAAATTACTACTCTAACTGTTCCTGCCTACACAGTTCAAATCTTCAAATGCATTCAGGACTCTTTTAACAAAGGACTTCTCCCCTTCTCTCAGCCAGACTCGGGGGTCGTAGAATTTTTTGTTTGGTTTGTCTTCGCCTTCGGGGTTACCTATCTGAGACTGGAGGTAGCCTTGTTTTTCGGAGTAAAAATTTCTTACGCCATCCCAGAACGCCCATTGGAGATCAGTATCAATATTCATTTTAACGACGCCGTAAGAGATTGCCTCCCGTATCTCCTCACGGGAAGACCCGGATCCCCCGTGAAATACAAAGTTTACCGGCTTTTTGTTTGAGACATCCATGTGGGATACGATATATTCCTGGGAGTTTTTCAGGATTTTTGGCTCGAGCTTTACATTTCCGGGTTTATAAACCCCATGCACATTCCCAAAAGAAGCCGCAATCATAAATCGGGGGTTAATGGCGTGTAAGGTTTTATACGCTTCTGCTACTTCTGAAGGCTGAGTGTATAGCTTGGAACTGTCAACTCCAGAATTATCAACACCATCCTCCTCTCCTCCCGTAATACCCAACTCCATCTCAAGCATCATATCAATACTTGAAAGACGCTTAAAATACTCCTTACAAATACTGATATTCTCATCAAGAGGCTCTTCACTCAAATCAAGCATGTGACCACTGTAAAGAGGGTATTTATTTTTTTCGTAAAACTTCTCACCTTCACTTAGTAGCCCGTCAATCCATGGAATAATTTTTTTTGCACAATGATCAGTAGTAAGAATTACCGGTACCCCATAGGACTCTGCAAGAATATGAATATGATGAGCCGCACTTATCGCTCCCTTGATACTTGCCTCCTGAGCGGAATTATCCAGACCTTTTCCAGCAAAAAAAGCAGCTCCCCCCTGAGAAAACTGTATGATTACAGGTGACCGTACCTCTCTTGCAGCTTCCAAAGCAGAATTTACAGAATTAGTTCCAATTACATTGACCGCAGGTAAAGCAAATTCTTTTTCATGCGCATACGAAAATACCTCACTCACCTCTTCACCAAAAAGTACACCTGACCGAAATCTTGACATAGAATTACTCTCTCAATAGAAAATTGTAACTGTACAACTATAACTGCTAATACCCGCCTTAGTCGAATAATTTTTATATAAATAAAGAGACGAATAATAAGAATTTCGGAGGTGAATGGATACAGGAAAATAGACAGAGAGAAAAATAGATGCAGGAAAGAATGGATGCAGTAAAAAATGGATGCGGGGAGTGGATTTGAACCACTGACCTCCGGGTTATGAGCCCGACGAGCTACCAGACTGCTCTACCCCGCGTGCGGAGTATTACTAAAGTAGCTGAATTTGTCAATACTTACCCAAATCAGCCTGAATGCTCTTCCCGATGGGAAATCTTGCGTAGTCCTCCACTCGGTATATCCTTAAGAGTATAAGGTCCAAACGCAGTTCTGCTGAGTTTAATAACAGGACAATGAACCGCTTCAAGAATCTTCTTAACAAAATGCTTCCTGCCCTCAGTTACACTTATCTCAATAAGAGATTCTGTCTCTTTGGGGTCACCAAGAAGCGCTTTCGTAGATTTATTAGGGGTAAGGAGCCTAAAAGAATGAGCTTTAGCAAAGCCATCATCCAATTGAATACCATGAAGCAGCAATTTAATCTTTTTATCCGTAACCTGGTTTTTAACCCGCGCAATATAGGTTCTCTTTATACCATATCGAGGGTGCATGAGACGATTGGCATAAGCTCCATCATTGGTCAGTACAAGAAGCCCGGAAACATCATAATCCAATCTTCCAACAGGATATAAGCGATACGGCAGATCTTTAATGAAATCACCCACACACTTTCTGCCCTCGGGGTCAATCATACTTGTAATCACATTTCGAGGTTTGTTAAAAATAAAGACTATTTTTTGAGGTAAAGATATACGCTTTCCATCAAGAGTTATTTCATCAACTTCAGGTATGGCTTTTGCCCCCGGAGTCTTAACACAGACTCCGTTTACTCGTACACGACCATCCAGAATGTACTGCTCACACGCACGCCTTGACCCGATACCAGCCGAAGCTAATATCTTTTGTAAGCGCACAAGGTCACGAGCAGGTTCATGCTCAGACCTCTCGCCAGAAGAAGAAGGAGAAGGGCTCATTTCTAATTTTCATTCTTAATGGGTCAATCTCTGATCCTGAACCTCGTCATCCTCAGCAGCAAACTGCTCAACATCAGATTCGTCTGAAGATTCATCCGGCACATCCTCATACTCAGGGGATTCACCTGAGTCCTCAGCCTGATCAAAAAGATCAAGTTCTCGTATTGTCGGAAGTTCAGAAAGACTCTTAAGCCCAAACCGCTCCAGAAAATGATCAGTAGTACCATATAAAGCGGGACTTCCGGGAGTATCCTCCCTGCCAACAATCCGTATCAGCTTTCCATCAAGCAAAGTCCTTAGTGTAGGAACCGGGTCTACTCCCCGAATCACCTCGATCTCTGCCTTTGATACGGGCTGCTTATAGGCTATCACCGCAAGTGTCTCGGCAGCGGCTTTACTAAGTCGTTTCATTTTGGGAGTAATCAGTTTTTGGAGCGCTTTTTTTACCGACAACCTGGTTCTCATCTGGAAAGAATTCTGTATTTCAATTATTTCAAAACCAAGATTCGCTTCCCCTAAGGCACTGTTAATCGAATCAATCTTCTTTCTTATCTCCTCATCAGAGAAACCCGTAAGCTCGGTTATTCGCTCAATAGAAAGCGGCTTTGGTGACACAAAAAGATATGCCGATAATTCCTCGTATATATTGCTTTCCAGATTATGAGATGCATCACATGAGGCATCTTCCCAGACCTCTTCAGATAAGCTCTCATCCGGATTCAACTCTTGTACTTTCTTATCCATTACTTACTCTCTTAATCGGTTCTTCTGTTTCTTGGGTGGTATCAGACAAAAGGGACTGCTCTTCAGTACTATCCTGATCAAACTCAGACACGAATTCAGACTCTTCTCCGTCTTGCATTTCATGAATACGAAGGCTTACAGAAATTGTATCTGATTGAGAGCTCTGTGCCACCGCCACAACTCCTCTCTTTGCAAGCTCAAGCACCGCAATAAAGCCTCCCATGATAATATTTCTTGAGTTAGTCCTGTTTTGAAAATCTTTTTTTGAATAGGAAGTCTTCAAGATAGATAAAAAAGGCTGTGACGGCTTTGAAGCCATTGATCTTAAAGAATCCACAACTCTCATCATTGAATCAACAATAGATACCGGCTCAATCGAAATTTTCAGCCGTTTACCCAAACCACCAACCCTTTTTACCAATGAAAGGAAAAGCGCACCGAGTCTTGAGCTTGTCTCCCCTTCCGCTATCATTTCCGGGGGAACAACTACTGCATTTTTATCTATTCTTGTGAAGGTATCAACTCCAAGCTGAGGTGAATCAATCAGCGCTTGCGCTCTCATCTTGGTCATCTCAAAGGCTTTAAGTCGCTCCCTTAATGATTCAAAAAATCTACTGTACTCCAGGTCAGTTTCGTCTTCTATACCCTCTTCAACCTCTGCCGGGAGAAGTGACTTACTCTTGAGCACCATCAAGGTAGTAATAATAACCAGATACTCCGATGCTTTTTCCAAATCTATCTGATGCGCCTGCCTTGTAACAATAGAACAATATTGATCGAGAATTTCATACATAGAAACTTCTTCAATTGGCACTTCCTTTACAGATACCAGGTGAAGCAAGAGATCCATTGGTCCTGAAAAGAACTCAAGACGCACATCGTATTCACTGCTGAAATCAGTTTGAACACTTTCATTGTACAATTGGTTTTCGCCTAGATTCATTTGAACCCTATGAATTTAATTCAGACCTATTTACCAGATTATTAAATAAAAACCAAGTCTGCTTCAGGTAATTTAAAGTAAATCTACCTAAATTACCAGAGATGGAATAATAATTAGAGGAAATGAGTTAGAGGGAATTGTAGTTACTTGAGAAAAGAAATGGGTTTATAGACTTCCCAGGTACAGCTATCGCCTTCAGTTCTACTGAAAAGCTCCATACTGTCTTCAAAAACCTGGAGAAAAGCATCTCCCTCATGCTTACCCGGGACTCGGGTAATGTGAACTTCACCGCAAATTCCTAAAAGCTGCCTATACAAATCAGCTCCACCTAAAAGCCATATGGTACTGCTCGGGGGTACAAACTCAGCCGATTCAATAGATCTAAAAAAATCTTCGGGTGATTTGAAATAAAACACACTCTCGGGAAGATTCTCCGGTGCGGTGCTTCTACTAAGCACCACGTTTATCCTGTTTGGTAAGGGTCTATATTGATCGGGCAGTGATTCATACGTTTTTCGACCCATCAGAACGGTATGACCCTTGGTCTGCCCTGCAAAATACTTCATATCTTCCGGGATATGCCAGGGAAGGCTCCCCTTATTTCCAATAACCCGTGCCTCATCTATGGCTACTATCGCTTTCAGAATAAAATCAGAAGGTAGTTTTGTTGTGAAACGCGCTTGCATCTTTTTTAGACTGCAATTTCAAATTTAATGTGAGGCTCAGGGTCATATCCTTCAAGGGTGAAATCTTCATACTTGAAAGAAAAAATATCCTTAACTTCAGGATTTAACTTCATAACAGGAAGTAATTTGGGAGCACGCTTTAATTGAAGTTCAGCACCTTCGATATGATTTGAATAAATGTGAAGATCTCCAAAAGTATGAATAAACTCAAACGGCTTTAAACCCGTTACCTGAGCAAACATCATCAGTAACAACGAATAACTCGCAATGTTAAATGGCACCCCAAGCATCAAATCAGCCGAGCGCTGATACAACTGTAAACTCAGATTACCATCTGAAACATATAACTGAAATAAAGTATGACATGCAGGAGGAGCAACCTTTGGAAGGTTCGCAGGGTTATACGCAATTACCAGATTCCTTCTGCTGTAAGGATCTTCCTTAATGGTAGTTACTACCCTTTTTATCTGGTCAACAGTCCCGTCAGGACCTTCCCATCTACGCCATTGCTTCCCGTAGATTGGACCAAGCTCACCATTTTCATCCGCCCATTCGTCCCAGATCGTTACTTTATTTTCATGGAGATACTTAAGAGTGGTTTCACCATTCAGAAACCACAGTAACTCGTAAATAATTGACTTAAGATGCACCTTCTTCGTAGTCAGCAAAGGAAAGCCCTCTTCGAGAGAAAAACGAGCCTGTCTTCCAAATACCGATAAGGTCCCCACCCCTGTCCTGTCACTTCGTACCTCATCACCGGATGGTCTTCCATTCTCAAGGACGTCACGAACAAGATCAAGATACTGTTTCATAATAATATTACCTGAAGAATACCTGCCTACATTTTATCAACAAAACCCTTCAATTTTTTCAAACGACTGGGGTGACGTAATTTACGAAGCGCCTTGGCTTCAATCTGACGGATACGCTCTCTGGTAACATCAAAGTTCTTTCCAACTTCTTCCAAAGTGTGATCACTTCTTTCTCCTATCCCAAATCTCATCCTAAGGACTTTTTCCTCTCTCGGAGTCAAAGTCGCAAGAACCCGACGGGTCTGCTCCTGGAGATTGAGGTTTTCAACCGCATCAGAAGGAAGCACTACTCTCTTATCTTCGATAAAATCACCAAGGTAACTGTCAGCATCCTCACCAATAGGAGTCTCAAGTGAAATTGGCTCTTTGGCAATCTTGATTACCTTCCTGACCTTCTCTACGGAGATATCCATTCGTCCCGCAATTTCCTCAGGAGTAGGTTCTCTGCCAAGCTCCTGTACAAGCTGTCTCTGCACTCTAACAAGCTTGTTAATAGTCTCAATCATGTGCACAGGGATACGAATGGTTCTTGCCTGATCTGCAATTGCCCGGGTAATTGCCTGGCGAATCCACCAGGTAGCATACGTTGAAAATTTGTAACCCCGTTGATATTCAAACTTGTCTACGGCTTTCATAAGTCCGATATTCCCTTCCTGAATAAGATCAAGGAACTGAAGACCACGATTGGTGTATTTCTTTGCAAGTGAGACTACTAGCCTGAGGTTTGCCTCTACCAGCTCCTGTTTCGCAAAATAGACTTTCAACTCAGATTTATCCACTGCACGAACAGACCTTCTCAGTTCAATAGCAGTCAGCAGGGTTTCATTCTCAATACCACGCACCGTGTCACGAGCCCCAATCAAGCCCTCTGCCAGGTCTCTTGCTTCCTGTGCCTTTAACTTCAGTCTTCTGCACGCTCTTTTAAAGGCAACCTGATCATCAGAAAGAATCTCGTCAATTGCCTCCTGAAGTTCAGGAAGAGATTTTCCGGTCTCCTTTTGAGCATCTTCAATAGACTGAATGGCATCACTCACCTGATGAAGATAACTCTTCATCAGTACAATGATCTGATCATAGTGCTTGCTTGCCAATTGAAGATCATCAACCTTATCTTTGATCTTGTCACGAAGCTTCTCGTATTTCTTTAAAGCATCCCTGTTATCTTTTTGTGCACTGGTTGTTTTAAGAACAAGCTCAAAAGCATCCTGGAGCTGTTTCCAAAACTTCTTGATAGGAGTTATCTTCTTTAGAAACTTCTTTTTAGCCTCTTCATCATCCGGAGGAGCCGCCTCTTCTTCCACAGGACTCTCACCGTTCTCATCTTCAGTAACTACTTCCTCCTCTTCTTCCTCAAGACCCTCTTCTGAGGAACTCTCTTCCTCCTCAAGAATGTCTTTCATACGAAGCAAGCCCTCTCGAAGAGCTTCACCAAGGTCAATGATATACTTGAGAGTAATGGGAGATCGCCCAATTTCCTGAGATATTTCGAGCTGTCCCTCTTCAATACGCTTTGCAATTACTACTTCGCCTTCTCTAGTGAGAAGACTCACTCCACCCATTTCACGTAAATACATCCGAACAGGGTCACTTCCACGAGTTACCCCCGGAGCTACGGATTGAGTCTCAGGAAAAGTATCGTTTGAAGTGTTTTCCTGAATACGAAGAGAATCATCCGAATCATTATCAGCAGGGAGAGAATCATCGAGAATATCAAGATCGGAATCCCCAAGAAGTGAGAAAAAATCATCCATGTCAGTGTCGGATGATGAAACCGAAGGACTAAAATCAGCCAGCCCTTCAATATCATTCTCGCCATCACCGGGTATTCCAGGATTAGCAATCACAGAACCGGCCTGGAACATACCTCTTTCATTTGGAAATGATGGATTCATAGAACTCTTTCTTACCTTTTTTCTTTTTGGTGATGATTTTACTGGACGCATTCGCTGTTTATGATGTGAATTTTAAATTTATTTATTATTTATATTGCATACTACCAATCGTATAAGACACCCTAGTAGAAGATATGCACACACATACCTTAAAACTATCACTTTGTGATAAAAACGAAATAAATTGTGATATTTAATGACGCTAACCGATGAGTTTTTTACTTAAAGCAAGTACGATGGTCAATTGCCAAATTATTACAGAAAACAAGGGTGTCCGCAATATTTCTATAAAACCTATCAAGAAACAATCCTGGCTATAAGACACAATGTCGTAATATACTGTTTTTATTGCCTTTTAAATTTATCCAGAGAGCGTTTCATTAAAAGCTTCTCCTGAATCAGCTTCATTTTTTCACTTTCGTTTTCACTGTTTGCCTCTTCCATCCGTAAGGCATCAACCTTGTTACTTAAATTTATTCTACTGATAGTCTCACGGAGCGAATCCGCAAGCTCCGGGTACAGCACACCTCCCATGGTCACCTGTTTTACTGCTTCATCAATATACCCTTCTGCCTCAATCCCGCAGCGACAAAGAATTGAGTGATAAAGGGCTAGTGCTTCCTCAAGCAGAATTGACTTCCCAGAGTCTCCCGCTCCACCTTTTGATAAAAAAGCGGATAAACCCGTAAGGAGCCCATTACGGTAAGGCACCGAACCCTCACTGATCATCTTGTAAAGTGTTTCAAAAAATGTTTTGTGGGGCTCGTCCTCTTTAGTCAGTTCCAATGCTTCATTGTAGACTGTTTCACTACGCAAGATTGAAGGGTCTACCAGTACCGCCACCACGAGCTGTTTTTTGATTTCCTTAAGTCTTCTTGAGAACAGTGACTCGTGTTTTTTTGAATTCTGATCGTCCTCTTTGGTAACACCATTACTATTTGATGCAGGAACGGGTACCGTTTTGTTTGAAGAGGGAGAAGAAGCCGACCCGGGGGTTCCATTCAGTACATGCTTAAAAGAAGACTCGGTAACCCCAAGAAGAGAGCACACCTCCCGGATACGAAGCTCTTTTTCAACAGGGTTTTTTATCTGCACAATCTGAGCAGCTACAGACTCGGCAAGCTTCCCGTGTTCACTTGCCCTTAAACTTCCAAGCTCAGTCAAAGTTCCACGTTCATGCCCGAGAAGTGAAGCTGCTGTGGACTGGAGAAATATCTTGAGCAAGGACGTTTCACCTTCCTGAATTATCTTGTAAAGCTCGTCTTTTCCAAGGGCACCTCTGAATACTTTTCTTGCGATACTGTCAGGGTCTTCCCCTTCAGGTAAAAAAACCGGGATAGCTTCTATCCCCGAATTCATAAACGCGGTAAATGATCTGGCAGAAGCCACTCTTCCTGCGGGGTCGGCATCAAATACAAGATACGCCCTGCTGATGAACCTTGATAATATTTTCGTGTGATCTTCTGTCAATGCAGTGCCACATACCGCTATAGTATTCTCTATCCCTGCCTGATGAAAAGAAAGCACATCGGTATAACCTTCAACTATGTAAGCGGTTTTGGATTTTTGTATGGATGAAATAGCTTGCGGTAGTCCGTAAAAAGAACGACGCTTTTCATAGACCGGACTCTCGGGCGAATTAATGTACTTGGGAAGTTCCGTTTCAGAGTGAACGATTCTTCCCCCAAACGCAATCGGATTCCCATCACTTCTGGCAATAGGAAAAATGATTCTTTCCCTGAATAACTCTCCTGTCTGATTATTGGTATATTTTCTGAGTAACCCAAGAGAAAATAAAGCATCAAGCAGCTCCCGATCACCGGACTGCCCTCTGCCGGTATCCATTGACTGTGAAACGATCTTTTTAATCTCCTGAAACAAATATCCACTCTTGAGACCTGTAAAGCCGAGTCGATATCGCTTTATGGTTTGATCATGAATCTCACGAGCGTGTAGAATTTCTTTGGCAAAACTTCCATCTTTTGAAACAGAAGACCTGTCCCACAATATGTCTTCATACAGATTCTGGGTTTCGAAAAGTATTTTTCGCAGGAGCCCTTTCTTTTTAGCCAGACCCCTCTCAAACTGACTTGGCTCACTGCTGACAGGTAAAGGGACGGAATACTTTTGTGCGAGATACCGCACTGATTCGGGAAATGAAAGCCCCCGGGTCTCCATCACAAATGTAAAGGTATTACCTTTTTTACCGCAGCCAAAACAATAATACAGCCCCTGCTCTTCATTGATATGAAAGGATGGAGTTTTTTCAGAATGAAAAGGACAACACGCGGTCATCGAACTTCCAGAGCGCTTAACTTCTGTGCGTTCGGATACAAGCTCAGAGAGGCTGCTTCTTAAACGAACTTCCTCAATTACCTGATCTGAATATCTCACGCCGTGCCACTAAAAAAAATACTACATAAAAAGGAAAGCGCCCCAAGAAAGTGACCCGAGGCAGAAACATCTAAATCACCCCTTCTGCCCCTCTCTGACAAACTGAACAAATATAGCAGTCCTAATCGAAATCTTCGTACACCTTTACCGAAACAAAGTTATACGATGACTTACCACCAAGTAAAATACTTAATTCCCCCCGATCAGGAGCCTGGATGTTAAGCTGACTAATTACACGAGAGGAATCATCGAGAATCTTCAACACATGATCTCCTGAAGGAATTTCAGTAAAACTTGAACTCTCCCCGAATCTGAGAGCGACCCCATTCATGCCATCAATCTGAAAACGAACCGCTCCCTGGTCTATAAGCCCGTGAAGAAACTGGATTCTTGTGTTTCCGGGCTCGGGAATTATAAGGGGTTCTTCGAGAAGTCGTACCTGAAATGTCCCTCGTTTGACTTCACCGTAAATAAATACAGAGTACTCGGTTGCGGGTAGAAGATTTACCGGAAACTCAATGACAGGTTCAGCATACCTGTTTGACCTGCTTAACCTCAAGACTGCCTGCTGAGGAGAAACAGGGGTAAAAACACTATCTCCCATGTAACTTGCTTCACCGACAAGGTTTTCACCAAGAAATAATCCAACCGGTATGGCGTCTAAACCGGCATGAAACACCCTCAGAGCAGTCTGATTAGAACGGCTCTTTCCTGAAGACCCCCCTCCGGAACAGGCGGCAGTGAAAAAAACAAGGGAAAAACAAATAATATATGACAATATTTGAGGAATTATTTTCATAAACAGTAATTAGAAATTTAAATTGCAAGTGTAACGGGTGCCACATTAGCGCAAAATGTAATAAGATGCTATTTTTTAGCATCTTTATTTATCTGTAGCCCTTCAGTTTTACTCACTTATTATGAACTTTAAACCAAGCTTTTTATTTTTATTACTGATTATTGCTCAAGGGTGTTCATTATTCGGC
Organism: uncultured Bdellovibrionales bacterium; assembly: GCA_964612555.1. Classification (GTDB taxonomy): domain Bacteria; phylum Bdellovibrionota_C; class UBA2361; order SZUA-149; family DAOLCO01; genus DAOLCO01. Next base: position 198,841 of record CAZTBW010000001.1, read on the forward strand.
TCCTCCGGTGGGGACTCTGATGACGGCTCCAAAGAGGATATTGATGAAGGATTTGGTGCCGATTTCGGAGAAATGGAGCTATTTTCCGAAGCCATGAGGTCTTATGATGCCGAGCGCTACAGCGTTTCGAGAAATATGTTTAATAAGCTTGTAGGGAAATACCCTTCCAGTCCTCTAAGTGTATTTGCTGAACTCAAAATTGCAGACAGCATCTTCTATTCCGACAAATATCTTGACTCAATCCCCTATTACAGAGAATTCATACGACTTCACACAAACCACGAAGCCATACCATACTCCCACTACCAGATAGCTCAGGCATATCTCCTTTCTTATCAGGGTATTGGTCATGATGTAACTCCTTTGAAAGAGGCAAAAAAAACATATCAGAAGATAGTTGATGATTACCCGGCTTCACACTGGGCGGTAAACTCAGAAGAACAGATACTCCTCTGCGACTCTCACCTCTTTGACAGTGAGATGGCAGTAATCAAGTTTTATGAAAAAAAGGGACAGGAAGCCGCTGCCCGAGCCCGACTTGATGCGGCAAAAAGCAATTTTTCTCACCTCGAAGTCCCCTCGGCTGATACGCCAAAAGACCCGGATACTTCGCCGGAGTCAGATGAAAATCCGGCAAAGCTAGCCTCAAGCCATCAGGATAAGGAAGCAAAAGAAGTAAAGCTTCCCAATATTAAATTCCTCACCTATGCTCTTTGTGAATCGGATGAGGAAAGGACTGTTCTGCATCTTAATTTCAGTTCAACTGCGTTCCTTCTTCGCTCCGCACAGGTTCAAAAGCCGACAAGCTCCCAATCCAGCAATTATCAGAACAATATCCTGATTGCCGATAACATAAGATCTAACACTCTCTCAGATATCAGTGATTTTAGTGCGCTCGGGGAGAATGCAAAAAACGTCGAGACTGAAGTAAACTTTAAAGTATGTGGCTCAAGCCTCGACAGGTTGTATCTTTACGAGTTTGCCATAAAGAACTCTGAAGATATTCCGGAAAACTACCTCGCACTCACCTTTGACAGTAAGGTTAAAAGGAGAGTTCAGATGATTAATGGTAAAGAAAACACTGATACCAGCTCCCTGAAAATAATTTTCGAGTAAGATCAGTACCCGGAAAAAGATTTGAATTTATATTATTTGGTTTTTTGGTAAATAATTATTTACAATAATTACAAGCTCTTAAGATTTTTTTCGTATAAAATTTGCTTTTTTTTGATAAGACGAGTTAAATCCTCGGGTTGTTTTTAGCAAGGTAATACTAAAGATACTTTTTTTAGGTTATTTTTGATTTTTCTATGTTTTAAGTGTAGATTTATTTTCACACTTTAGGTATAGACTAAAGCGCAATTTATGGATGTTGTTTAGACCCTATTTGGTGACTATATGGTTTTCTGGCTGGGAATTTCTAACTGAGGAAACTGGTTCCAAATAACAAAGTTTATAATTTTTTACTGATGACAATATAAAGAGGAATAGCGACTATGGCAGTTAAGCTCTCACGAGAAGAACAATATGGAATTATGGCACTTGTTGATCTGGCTTACAATTTGAACGGTGGACCAGCTCAGGTGCGACAAATAGCAAAACGCCAAAGAATACCTCAGAGATTTCTTGAGCAAATTTTTGCAAAACTACGTCAGGCTGACGTTGTAGTTGGTAAACGTGGACCAAGAGGTGGATATTCACTTGCAAAAGAGCCAAAGGATATCAAACTTGAAGAAGTAATGAAGGCGCTGCGTCCGAAACTTCAGGAAGATCAGAGAACTGACACTCCTGCACTTGCCGAGCTTATAGACACGGTATGGTCAGAAATTGAGGGTTCATTCCAATCTACTCTGCGTGGTGTTTCTCTTCAGAACCTGTGCGAGAGAGCTAAAGACCTTGGTATTTCCGATGCAGGCGAAATAACAGATTCGCTTTCAGGTACCACTTTTAACGAGCAAAGAGCTTTAAGTTAAGTTTCTCTTTCTCGAATGGAAAAAGCCTGCTCATATGCAGGCTTTTTTTTATGCTTTTTTTGTTTTTGGAGTCAAAATTCTGTGCTTTCCAAAAAAGTGTACAAAGGAGCAATTGTCGGCATGGGGGGCTTGGGTTGCCCTGCTCTTATCTGCCTGATCGAATCCTGGAAATACCCATCATCACTGACACTTGATATATACGACGGCGACACGGTAGAGCTTTCAAACCTGAATCGGCAAATCCTCTTTACTCCCGATGATCTTGGCAAGAACAAAGCTGAGGTCGCGACCAGGCAATTATCCTCTCTCATACGAGTACCGGAACATATTAACCTGCATTCGAAAGCAGATTTCTGCACCAAAGAGTTCATAGAAGAGAACTTTTATACCTACGATTTCATACTTGACTGCACAGACTCAATACCGGTCAAGCTCGCTCTGAATGCCACAGCCCTCGCACATGCTAAAATCCTCATATACGCAGGAGTTGAAGGCTATAACGGCACTGCTATTTTAATTCATCCTTCAGGACCATGTCTTGAAAGCATTTTCGGAACATTCTCTGATGAACAGATACGTACATTGGGAGGAACTTGTCAGGAAGCCGGCATTGTAGGCGGAGCTGCGGGTCTACTTGCATCTCTCCAGGTGGAACTCCTGCTCTCTGCTTTACAAAAGGAATATCAGTTTCAGGAGGGTGTCACTGAAGGTTACCTTGTAAATAACAGTTCCATAAGAAAAAAAACCTTTACCCGAATAGTCAGCAAATAAACTATGGACAATCGCTGCACATCAGAAAATATAGAAAGGTACTCCCGCCAGCTTCTGCTTCAGGGCTGGAGTTTTAAAAAACAGGAGTCACTCAGGAATCTTGATTTATATATAGATCTTACCTCCCCTGCTTTGTTACTGTACGGGGCAGCACTTGGAATTGAAAAATTTTATTTATCAAAAAACTGTAACTACGGGACGGAAATTATAAAATTTCTTTTCAGATTCAATTCCGGAATAAAACTCGAATACCCAAAAACTAAAACCTCATATGACATCATTATAACTGAGTCATCCGGGGAAAATATAAATATTCCCTCCAAATATACATACCTCATTACTAATAAAAACACTCGGAGCACAAAGGTCACCCGTGAAGACTCAAAGGGGGAGAAATCTGATATTTATGAAGCTCCGGACGGTTTAAAGCATATCGACCTGAGCTGGCAAACAGGTACAGCAATAATTTTAGATATTTCCCGTCTGCTATAAATGAATATATACTATTCTTTTAGTGCTTACATATTTATTACGAGCTTTTAATGTTGACGATATCCCCCGAGTTTAAAAACATATTCTCCACCGATTCTATCTCCAGGTTGATCTGGATAACGGGGAAAGTGGCTATTTTCTTTGCCGTAGGTATGTCCATAAGCGCAAGGCAAAAGCTGGATGAGTATAACATGGTCAGCTCCCCTGATGTTAATTTCATCCTCAACGCTTCTGAGAACAAAAAAAATAATGAAATTACTCAATCGCATATCAGTGATATTGTCAGAAGAGATATTTTCAGCAGTCGTAAAGAAGAGGTAAAGGAAGCCCCGCAAAAAGAAAAGAAAAAATCCGCACTCGGCTTCAGACTTGTTGGCACCTCAATTACCAATGGCAAGACTCCTTTTGCCATAATTGAAAATAATAAAAAAAAGCAGGATGTGTTTGAGCAAAGTGAGAAAATTTTTGAGAAAGCCATTTTAAAAGAAATTCATTCCGAACACGTAGTTCTTGACAGAGATGGGGAACTGGAAGTTCTTGAAGTTGAAGGAGGAACCCGTGACCCATCGGAATCAAATATTCGCTCAAGTGGAACAGAATTTGTCGTTCCTGAGGATGAAGTAAACGATGCTCTCAATAATCTTCCAAAGCTGCTTTCTGAAGCCCGCGCGGTTCCCTATTTTCGTAATGGTGAAAGCGTTGGTATGAGATTATATGCCATAAAATCCGGTAGCCTTTACGAGAAACTGGGTCTTAAAAACAGTGATGTAATTAAAGAAATTAATAACAAACAGGTCAATGACCCTTCAAAAGCATTGAAATTGTTTGAAGACCTTAAATCTGAACGCTCAATCAGCGTCTCAGTTGAAAGAGATGGACAGGATGTTCAGCTTCAGTATCAGATTCGCTAAAAAATACTAAATTTATCTCCTTAATATCTGAAGATTTCCCCTTTTTATAAGCATGTATAAGTAGTAGAATTTTCCTTACCTATGAAATTATATAAGCCTCTAATTTGATTGTATGTTTAAAAATAAAAGTCTTGCTGTTACATTACTCCTTTCCTCTCTTCCTGTTCTGGCGTTCCTTCTCCTTCCTGCTCAGTCAGACCCATTAAGTGCATACAAATCCGGCTCATCTCTCCTTTCTAACAAATTTGGTGAAGAACTACTTACTGATGAGGCAAGAAGATACAGAAAAGAACCTGTACCACTTGAAATCGCAGAAGAAATGGATGTCGAGTTTGAACCATCAAGCTCCACTCACTTAGCCAAAAACACTCATCTTGAAAAGACAACACAAGGTGCTCTCCCACAAGAGTCAGCAGAACAATCAGATGATTCAGATTCTCCCGCAAAAAAAAGCAATCTGGATGAGCTCACTACCGTACTTAATGTTAATGACGCCGACATTGAAGCTCTCATAAAAACATTCAGTAAACTCACCGGTAGAAATTATATTGTTGATAGCTCGGTTAAAGGGAAAATCACTATCCACTTACCTACCCCCATCTCGCTCTCTGAGGCTTTAAAGGTATTTGACTCGGTTCTTCTCCTGAGAGGCTTTGCAACGGTACCGGTATCAGAAAATATCTGGAAAGTGATATCCGCCAAGGAAGCAAAACAGACAACCATTCCTCTGATTGGTTCCATAGATACTACTGATGAAAGTCTGGTAACTGAAATTATCAAAACTACTCATCTGAGTGCTGATGAGATTCAAAAACTGGTATCCCAATTCATATCAAAGGATGGCTACTCCCAGTCTGTCAGCGGTACCAACCTGATCATTCTTGTGGACTCCTCTTCTAACATCAAACGAATAAAAAATCTTATGTCCGAAATCGACATTGCTCCGGTAGATCAGGACATTACCATTATACCGATTGAGCACGCCCTCGCCGATGACCTCGCTGAGAAAATAAATAAAATCATCGGTGGTGGTGAGAATGAGAAAAAAGAAGTTCCCAATGAACTAAATATTGCCTCTCTAGCGCTAAGAAACAGAATTGCCCAAAGAGCGGGCATGACAACTCAAACAAACCAGCCTGAACAAAGCTCCTCAGCCGTTCGCTCAAATCCAATAAAAATCATACCCGATGAGAGAACAAACTCACTGATTGTCGTGGCTGATGAATTTACCACCCTGAAGATCAAGGCACTGGTTGAACAACTTGACAGTGAGCTTGACAAGTCTTCCGGACGATTCTGGGTGTACCGACTGGAACATGCAGATGCTCAGGAGCTGGCAATGGTGCTTAGTAACCTGATTTCAGGTGGTGGAGCCATGGGTGGAATGGGAGGAGAGACAAGAGGAAGTTCCATGAGCAGGAACTCTTCCCTGGGAAATCAGTCAGGAGGTGGTGTTGGAGGCTTCGGGGGAGGAATGGGTGCCGGGGGGTTTGGTGGTGGCATGGGGGCTTCGGGAATGGGTTCCATGGGTGGAGGCTCTCGTTCAAGAGGAGGTGTTTCCCGACAAAGGAATCAGGGTGGAAACAATATGGGGGGCAGTATCGGAATTCCAGCGGGAGGTTCGATGAACTCCCCTATGATTCCCGGCGCATCAAACAGCACCAGAGTCACATTTCAGGATGAAATATCCATTGCCGCAGATTTTTCAACAAATTCTCTTGTGATTAACGCCGATAAAGCTGATTACGAGAAGCTGCTTCAGGTCATAAAAGTACTGGATGTAAAAAGAAGGCAGGTACTTGTAGAAGCAACCATTCTTGAGGTATCGCTTTCAGAAGATCAGGGGCTCGGGGTAGAGCTTCATGGCACTGCCGCTACGAACTCTTCGGGGATATTCGGGCAGACTAACTATGGTGGTCTTACAAATCTTCTTACTAACCCTGCGGCACTGTCCGATCTCACCATTGCCGCAGCAAGTGCAGGTACCCTGACGCTGCCCGGTGGAATCGTCATTCCTTCACAATCTGCACTGATAACAGCCGTAAGCTCTAATTCAAATGTAAACGTACTGAGTGCGCCAACCATACTCTCAACCGATAATCAGGAAGCTGAAATAATTGTGGGCGAAAACGTCCCCTTTGTAACCAGCACCGGGGTGAATCAGATTAATCTGGGAAATACTTTTAATCAGATTCAGAGACAGGACGTTGGTATAACTCTCAGGATAACTCCTCAAATCGGTTCCGGTGATTTCCTCTCTCTCCAGATTTTTGTAGAGATTTCAAACGTGGTACCCGGTACAAGAAATGACCCTAATGGTCCTACCACTACGATTAGAACCAGTGATACCGTGGTTGCGGTAAAAAACAGGCAGATGATTGTTACCGGTGGGCTCATTCAGGACAGCGTAACGGAATCTACCAGAGGAGTCCCCTTTCTTCAGGATATACCGGTGATGGGTGCCTTGTTTAAAAGACAGGATGAGATAAAAAGAAGAACGAATCTATTGATCTTCCTTACCCCTCAAATTATCCAGGACCAGTTTGATGCTCGTGAGCATACTAAAATCAAATCTGATAAGATGTCCTCTGAAATCGACCTGAAAGGTAGAGAGCCTTCAAGAAAAGATGTTTTTGAGAACCCTGCAATTGATGACGTATTTGATTCACCGGAAGAAGAGAAATATCTTGAAAACAGACCTATTCGTCCGGCGCAATCTACTTCAGACTCTCATGTGATAAATACTGGCAATTCATACTCATTCAAGGTAATGAGACAGGATACTCCTGAGCCAAAACTACCTGACACGTCTCACTTGTTTGTAGTTTTAAAATCCACACAAAAGGCAAGCGGTTCTGACCTTATTATGGGAAGTGACGGTACTTTTGGATTGATAATTCCACGAACTGCTCACTCTAAAACTGGGTACTCTAGAGCTGGGCACTCCGGAAATTTGTTTTCAACCGGTTCCCAATATTCGAGGGAAGGAGATCAGTTTGTTTGTATTGGGGTATATGACGCTCAGGAAGAGGCGCACCGTGTTCACTCCAACTCCATTATCTGGAATCAGATAGACGAAGAAGAAATGGCTTCTTTAGAGAAAAACGGCTGGGTATTTTATGACCGATAGTGTCCTCGCTTCTATCAATCAGGATCCCCCTCCGCCTTTACCAACAGACAGACCCCCACTTGCAATAAAAAAGGGGGAGTTTTCCAGAATCATAGGAAGCTGGGCAAAAACCCATTCGGCAATTCCGGTCTGTATTGAAAATGACACACTGATAGTTGCAGCGTCCAAACCGGTGCAACCTGAAGCCCTTCGTATCCTTGAATGCTGCTACGAACTTCCCGTGATTCCCGTTCTTACTTCCGAGACTGAAGTGAACAGGATACTGAATGCGTTTCGATCATCCCTGATGTCTGACAGATCATATGCGCTTGATGAAAAAAATAAGGAAGATGGTACCTCAGAAGAAAATCTGCTCTCACCTCTGAAGATCGATGTCACTGACGCTGAGGATGAAGATGCTCCGATAATCAGGTATGTTAATGCTCTAATCTTTCGTGCTGCAAGTCAGAGAGCTTCCGATATTCATATTGAACCCTTTGAAAAAGAACTCAAGGTACGCTTTCGGATAGATGGAGTACTTCAGGATGTTGCTGCTGAAGACAAATATTTTCAGTCTGCCATATCTTCACGAATCAAGGTCATGGCTAATCTTAACATTGCTGAAAAGCGATTACCTCAGGATGGAAGAATTGGATTAAGAATTGCGGGGCAGGACGTGGATATTCGTGTTTCAACCGTCCCCACCCGTTATGGAGAAAGGATAGTTCTCCGACTTCTTGATAAATCAAAAGGGGTGCTCGATCTGACCCACATTGGCTTTGATCAGGAGCGCTTGTCTGCTATCAGAAAGCTCATCAAGAAAAGTTATGGGATTTTTCTGGTAACAGGTCCTACCGGTTCCGGTAAAACGACTACCCTCTATGCCTGTCTTTCAGAAATCCACTCCGTGGACAAGAACATTCTCACGATTGAAGACCCGATCGAGTATGAAGTTGAAGGGGTTGGTCAGATGCAGGTTAATCCTAAAATTGATTTTACCTTTGCCAGTGGCTTACGTTCTATTCTGAGACAAGACCCTGATGTTATCATGGTCGGTGAGATCAGAGACCTTGAAACAGTTGAAATTGCCATTCAGGCATCTCTTACCGGGCACCTGGTATTTTCCACCCTCCACACGAATGACGCCCCCGGTGCAATCACCAGACTTCTGGATATGGGAGTAGAGCCGTTTCTTATCTCTTCCAGTTTATTGGGAATACTTGCGCAGCGTCTTGTGAGAAGACTATGCCCTGAATGTAAGATTGCGACTACCTTGTCTGCAAATGATTTTCAGGAATTACAATTACCTCTCGATAAAGCAGATACCCTTATTAACTCCGCTACCATATACAAGCCATGCCCCGGTGGCTGTACTTTTTGTCAGGGGACTTCTTATTCAGGAAGAAGCGCCATACATGAACTCTTGCTTATCGATGATAAAGTAAAACCGCTTGTGATGAATCGTGCAAATGCGGGAACCATAAGACAGGCTGCAATGGGGCATCATAGCTTGAGAACTGACGGTGCCGTAAAAGTTCTTTCCGGGATAACTTCTGTAGAAGAGGTCTTGCGGGTTACTCAGGAGGAGATCACTGAATAATGCCTGCTTACTCCTATAAAGGGCTTACTGATTCAGGAAAAGATGTAAAAGGTGAAATTCACGCTGAAACCGCAAGAAGTGCTCGTGAAAAACTAAGATCCCAGGGGGTCTTTCCAAGCAGTCTTGAAGAAGTGAGTAAAATAAAAAAATCACAGGACATAAAACGAAGCTTCCAAAGGGAAAAAGCTTCAACCATGCAGCTTGCAGTGCTCACCCGACAACTTGCCACCCTGCTTGGCTCCGGGATGCCCCTGGTTGATGCACTGCGTGCTCTGGCTGAACAACTTGACGTTCCCGTACTGAAACAAACCATTACATCGGTACGTGAAAAAGTTACGGAAGGAAGTTCTCTTCATCTTGCTCTTGAAGCCTATCCAAAAGTATTCCCGAAAATTTATGTTAAAATGATAAAAAGCGGAGAAGCCAGTGGTACTCTCGATATCGTTCTTGAGCGATTGTCCGAGATGCTGGAAAACCAGGCAATACTTCAACGAAAAATCATTTCCGCAATTACTTATCCGGTGCTGATGCTCTTCCTATGTTTTGTAGTGATTGGACTTCTTCTGGGATTTGTGGTTCCCGAAATCAGTAAAATTTTTGCTGATAAAGGAGAGGCGCTTCCATTTTCGACTCAGGTGGTGGTGGATGCAAGTAATCTCCTGCGCTCCTACTGGTATCTGCTGCTTCTTTTTATAGTGGCGATTTCTGTGGGGTTTAAAAAATATATACAAACAAAAAAGGGGAAATACAGATTCGACAAGTGGCTCGTGAGTGCACCTCTGCTTGGTCCTCTTACCCTCAAACTTGCAACTGCTCGTCTTGCAACCAATCTGGGAACCATGCTTAAAAGCGGAATCGAATTATTAACCGCCCTTTCCATCTCCAAGGATATTTTAAATAATTCCTATCTTGAGGAGTCTATAGTTGAGGCTGCCGATGGTGTAGAACAGGGAAAATCACTTTCTCTGCTCCTTTCCCAGTCTAATCGTTTTCCGAAAATGCTCATTCACCTTACTGCGGTGGGAGAACAGACGGGAGAGCTTGATTCCATGCTTCTTCGGGTAGGAAAATCATTTGAAATGGAGGTTGAATCATTTATTTCTGCTTTAACCTCTATTATAGAACCTGTATTAATAGTTTTTCTTGCGGTGATAGTTGGTGGTATACTCATGGCGGTAATGTCACCAATGCTGGAAATAACGTCCATTACAGGGTAGGCTTCGTAACATAAATAAAAAAGCAAACAAAAAAGCATTATATAAGTAAGGTTTAGGTAAACTACAATGAACAGACAAAACAGATTAAATTTTAAGACTACCACTGCAGAAAATGCCATTACAAAAGATGAGAGGGGTTTGACCCTGGTAGAACTTCTTGTTGTGGTGGTACTTTTAGGGCTTATATTTACAGTTATTGGAAGTAATGTATTCAGTAAGGGTGAAGCTGCAAAAGCTGAATTAAACAGAACCAGGATGGAAAGTATCAAACAGGAGATCTCCAGATTCAGGCTCACCTTTAACACTTATCCAAGATCACTGGATGAGCTTGTAAAACCATCACCTCAGATGCAGCAGTCCGGCAGATTGTTCAGCCCGATTATTAAAGGAGACGAGCTTCTTGATATGTGGGGCAATAAATATACTTATCGTCTGGAAAATGACGGGAGAAGTTATTCACTGACTTCACTTGGTTCAGATGGGATGCCCGGTGGAGAGGGTCATGCACAGGACTTAACACTTCGACCTTAATAGCTTGTGTATACAAATGATACTTACGAGAAGGGCTACACGCTTATTGAACTTATTGCGGTAGTAGTTCTTCTTGCGATCCTCTCTTCCTTTTTTGTCTCCAGATTTACCTTTACCTCCTCCTGGTCTGTTGATTCATCCTTACGGGAACTGAGAAACCGGATAGAGTTTGTTGTTCAGGACTCTGTCAGCAGACAAGTCAGTTATCAGATTGAATTTAATCTTGAGGAAAACTCATATCAGGTATGGGAGATAAAACCTGTGGAAGCCGGGGATATTCAACAGGTGGACACACTGGCTGGCTTACGCTCAAAAAAAGAACGGGAGCGAAGAGCCAAAAGAGAGGAGTTGCAGGCGTCCTTTTCCATGGAACAGGAATATATCAAGTCAGCACTACAGGAGGGAAGACCCCTCGATGAGCTTCTCTACAGAAGGGTGTTTGACGACCCTTTTGGTGCTCAGAGAAGGATACCTTCTCTGGAATACCCAAGTATCTCGGAAAAAACTTATCTTCCACCTGAAGTGACAATTACAGAAGTTCTTATTAACAAGCTGCCGGCACCTGTGCTGTATTCTCAAAACTCCCCTGTCATATTTATCAACTCTGCACTTAATCAAATGCACCTCCAGATTTTCTTGTCCACAGATAAGGGAGAGGCGCTCATTGAATCCGATCCTTTTAATAACTCAATCTCTATATCATATCGCTGATGCAGCCCTCTAAAAAAACACCAGCTAAAAGCAGCCCTCAAAAAGGTTTTACTCTTATTGAGATTGCTGTTGCCATTGCGATTCTGGGTGTGGGGCTGGCAACTCTTATGGGGACGACTGTTCGTCTTATGGATTCGACCTATCAGGAAATTAATCGGGGAAAAGCGAGTATCTATGCCACCTATATTCTGGAAGTTGCACTGGCAAAAGAACAGCAGGCATCTCGTGGGATGGGGACACAGTTTGGAAATCCCCAGGGAGGCGTTTCAGCCACTGAGATGGGACAACAACAGATGGGCAGCCAATCAGGCAATCTTTTCCAGCATCTGTCTCAGTTGGGGTATTTTGACAATATTCCTTCTGAAGAAGGATTTATCAGGAACTGGACGTTTGAATTTATTCGTCAGCCACTTGATATCCCTCTTATACCCATCCCTCCCCAGCATATTATCCTGACAGTACGATGGGGCTTGGAGCCTTATGAATCATACACACTTGAAACCATACGCCCTCCGGTGCAGACAGAAGAGAGTGGAGGAACTCCACAGTGATATATAAGGGCATATATAAAGGGATAAAGAAAGGGGAGTCCGGCTTTACTCTGATCGAACTCCTGATGGTGGCGTTTCTTCTCTCCATACTTGGAGTGTCGGTGCTTCAGGTTATTACCCAGATTCAGTCTGCTGCACAAGCTGCCGAAGACAAGCGTTTACTCCTCGAACAGAATTTCAGAGCATTCACCACTATACGCTCCCAGTTAATGGCACCCGGTACATCCCCTCTTCCTCCATTACAGAGCAATCAGTCCTCTTCCCAGGCATTTGCAGGAAGAGCCTTTGGTATGAACAGATCATTTGAGGTGATTGAGAATCCTCAGACAGGACTGATGCTTCGATTTGTCAGCAGAGCTTCGAGCCTGGCGAACCCTCTTAATCGTCTGCTCTATGGAGAGGTTGAAGTGAGGCTGTTTATCGAGTCAAATCACCCTGAACGACCGCTTGTTATGGAATACTGGAACATGGTATCTGCCCCAGTCCCGGGGCAGACTCCTGAACCGGTAAACAGAATTGTTCTCCTCAAGGATATAGAGCAGTTTTCATTAAGAAGTTATGCCTTTAACGGCTGGCAGGAAAACTGGGACAACCCCTATGCACCAAAACCAACACTGCTTGAGCTGACCATAATAAGATCAGTAGAAAACAGGACAAGTGAGGTCTTTAGAGCAGCTATTCCCCTCTATCAGTCTAATTAAGTTGAGCCTCTTTATGTCCATTTCTATCCTTGTCACTGATAAGCCTCTCGGTATATTTTAGGGCAAAATGAATGTGAAATATTTTTTAGAAACATATTTTACTATTAATTTTATAAACATTCTATTCGAAACAAATTAAGACTTCATCTTCGGCATTATGAATTTAATAGTCACCTACATTACAAAGTCAGCGATCAATTGGGCTGGATTTGAAATTGATGAGAACATTGAACTGCCAGAAGATGTTACTCTGCTAGGCAGTACACTCAAAGGAAAGATACGGGTTCTGGAGTCAGGCAGCATTAAAAGAAAATCTGAGACAGATTCTGAAAATACCTTTGAAGATAAAAACCCTGAATCTGAAGTATCCAGAGAACATACTACGGATGAACCAGGGGAAAATTTTTCTATTGAATCTATTACTGAATCTACTGCGGGTGACAAACCTCAAAAATCATATGACACGGGGATAGGATTTCTCGCAGCAGAGATCACCACAGATGTTGAGATAGAACTTCCCTTCTCTGATAAGAAAAAGGCAGAAAAAGTTATTCCTTTTCAAATTCAGGACAGGCTTCCTTTTGATGTTCCCGATTCACATACAGTAATTTATTTTTCTCCGGGAGACTCCGGGAACCTGTACAAATATTTCTACAGTGCCATTGAAAAAAAAGAGCTCTCTGAAATACTGTATATACTTAAAACTCATGATATAAAACTCTGCTCTCTACATCCTGAGATTCACGCTGGCAATGCACTCTTTCATCTGGGAAAGAGTGATCAGAAAGATCAGTTAAAAGTTTTTCTACTCGAAAAAGAAGATGCGATTATATTTTCATCCGCAACAGAAAGAACGCTCTTTAACACAAGGCACATCCGGGTCTCATCTGACCCGGCAATTATCACTACACAGGTAAACGCACAACTTGCAATTTCGTTTCAATATCTTTTTGAACAATCCGAAACTTCCAAAAACAGGCAACCTGAAATAACCTTATTCCATATCCCTTTTCCGAATTCCCTGATTGATTTTGAAAAAACATCAGATCATTTTAAACGCACCTATGTACCATTATCAATAGAAGAAATTATTCCCAAAGAAGAGAACAAAATATCCTGTGCCCTTTTAACAATGGGAGTTTGTGCCTACCTGGGAGTTCTACAAAGAGAAAGTGGCAGCTCACTTCTGGATTATCAACTTCCTAAATCAATGTACCCCAATATCAGAAGTGGGGAGTTCCGGTATCGGGCTCCGCTGACAGAGATCAAAAACAGTTTCTATAATGAGCTTGTTCCTTTCTCCTTACTTATATTTTTTGCCGTACTGACTGCTCTCCTTGGTTTTATTCTGACTCCATTGAAGCAGTACAACCTTGATCAGGAAAAGATTAATTCTATTGCTCTGGGAGCTCTCGGCAGCAACTCTATCCCCAAAGGCAGAGAACTAAGCATGCTTGAAGATCGGGTATATGAGCTTGAAAATGAGCTTGGAGACATGAGTATCATTCAATCTTTATCATCAGTGGAGTGGCTCCACCTTCTTTCAAGTACCATTCCCGGAAGTATCCCCCTTGAGCTGGATAATATATCAATTACCACCAAAGGTATTTCTTTTAGGGGGACGGTGCCAGACTATCCGACATCGGGGAGGGTTTCTTCTTTACTTGAATCCTTGAAATCTAAACGACCTGATAAATTCTGCACGGTGGAACTTAAGACTGAAGATGTAGCCATCGGTGTAAGTAGCAAACAGATCAGAGCAGAGGTGACTCTTTGTGATTAATAAAATCAGTACATCTATTACCCTAATCCAAAAAGCAGAAGGCTGGTATCAACAGCTCACTCAACGTGAGCGGCTTATCATCAGAGTTGCATTTTTGTGCATGGTTTTTCTTTTGTTGTGGTTTGTTATGGATTCCACACTCCAATACAAAAAAAATATTGATGCCAGAGCCAGATCAAGTTCAGAATTAATTCCGCACGTTGCTCAATTAGCGCAAAGGATTCACGGTCTTGAAGCTCGAAAGAATGAACTGACCACTCTTTACCTTAACAGTACCCTCTCTTATGAAGAGCTTACGACATATCTGGATACCCTGATAAAATCCAAAATTGGTAATGACACCTATAGTCTTAATAAATCACAAGACACAGAAAATATCGGGGAGGATTTCATCCTTCAAAAGTTTACCATAAAAATCAATGATGCCAAGCTGGATAATATCACAAGTCTTTTACATGCATTTGAAACCGGCACTCCGCGAATGTTTGTTCAGCGAACTGACATTGTAAAAAACAGGACAAAGGGGAACCTCTCCCTTACCCTTGAACTTACGAGCGTACAATCCAGCAATCGTCAATAGATATGAAACAGCGATTAAAGATTCTTTTGGAATCACCTCACAGAAGATATTTAATACTGTTTATTCTCCTTTTCTCCCTATATCACATACCTGCCACAATCAGTTCATCTGTCACCCCTCTTCTGAAAAATTTAGTCCTTAATCAGGCTGGACGGGCAGGCATTGATCTTCAGTTCAGTGCTTTTAATTTTCATTTCCCTTACCGGGTACACATGAAAAATGTTCTTATTAAATCCCAATCCGCTCCTTCATTCCATCTTGATATGCTCGATTTTAGATTAAAAAAAATTCTCTCCGGAACCTCTGTTCAAACAACACTGAACCTCTATGACGGCTCTCTCACCTGTGATCTTGGCTCGAGAAAGATAATCCCGACATTTCCCTATGACACTCAATGTATGATTGAAAATATCAAAATTGACAGATACCCTCTTGCCTATGGACTTGGACTTGCAGGGGAAATTTCCGGGGTAGTTAATGGGATGCTTCAGGAGAGCATACATTCATCCCGCTTTAATTTTAATATTCAGCTTGGTTCTGCCTCCTTTAATGCCGAACAAAACCCCATGACAAAAATGTTAAAACTTCCAAATATCAGCTCAATAGAAGTTCAGCTTCAGGGAGACTTACTGAACGATCAAATGAATATTGAAAACGGAACTATTTTCAGTAGTCATGGGTCTATTACCTCAATTAAAGGAGTTGTCAGTAATATTACACAAGCACGTCCTGCAATTTCTCTGGAAGGTATTCTCCAATTATCAGATCAAGGTAAAGAAAGCCTGAGTACCTGGCTAGAGCTCCTAAACAACAACCGCCCCCTCCCCCAGGGACAAAACAGAGTCAAAATAGAAGGGTCAATGCCATCTCCCAGATTGCAGTTTTTACCTTTACAATAAGAAGATATTTACTACGATTAAATCCTAAATATCTTTTAACAAGGTAAGTACCAGCTGTGGCTGTAGGTTCGCCTGTGAAAGTACCGCAGCGCCGGATTGCTGTAGTATCTGTTTTGCAGCGAGTTTTGCGGATTCATCTGCCACATCGGTGTCGGTAATTTGAGACGCAGCACTTGCAAGGTTTTGGGTCATGGTTGAGAGGTTTGAAATAGCAGTATCTATTCTTGAACTTGATGCGCCGATACCTGCACGGGTGAGGTTTAAAGTATCAAGTCTGTCTTTTGCAAGCATGAGTGTTACCCTTGCGCTCATCTGGTTTTGAACTACCATACCTGATAAACCGTCAATTCCGGTCTTTGAGAGGTCACGCATAAAAATATCCGCGACTCCATTACTATCTCCTGCAACCAAAGATGTAGAGTCTGATGAAAAAAAGACTTTACTTCCATCTGCTGTAATAAAAGACGGGGTTTGTATTACCGAGTCTACTTCTCCTGAAGTAGATCTACTCACAAGTTCAATATCCCCTGTTAGCATATCTTTCCTGTAAACCTGCCATCCGCTTACTCCATCAATCAAATTTGATGAATTAGAGCTAAACGAAAGATATCTTCCATCAGCACTGATGCTGGTACCGGCATTACTGGCACCATCACCTTGCACTCCGTCTTTTGTGCTACTTGCAAGTTGAACTTTCCCTGTTTCCAAATCTTTAACAAATATCTGCCCACCACTTACTCCAGGGAGAAGATTGGTAGCAGTTGACCAGAATGCAAGATAGCGACCATTTGCACTAAGGCTTTGATGAAAACTCCACCCATTAATATATCCCCAGTCATCACCACTACTTCCAAGTTTTAATTCTCCTGTTTCCAAATTTCTTATATAAAACTGCCCACTACTTATCCCTGGAATGAGATTTGTGGCACTTGAATAGAATATAAGAAAGCTCTGATCCTGACTAAAGACTCCACGATTACTTCCTTCATCTCCCTCCTCTCCATTCTCGTTCACACTTTGAATTGTTACAGCTCCTGTCTGAAGGTCTTTCATATAAACATGTGTGCCATTTATACCAAGAAGGTTCGTAGAGTTTGAGGTAAACAAAACATAACGACCATCTGCGCTAATATTACCTTGACTGCTGGTAGAATGACCAGCTGCACCATTCTGCTCACTACTGACAAGTTTCAAGGCACCAGTCTGCAAATCTTTTGCATACACCTGCCAATTCCCATATGTATTTTCCGCTACAAGATTATTCGACCTTGATCTAAAAACAAGATAACGTCCATCCGCACTTAGAGTGGCATCATCACTGGCCAAATCTCCGACTACCCCATCCGATGAACTGCTTCCAACTTTTACTTCTCCTGTTAAAGTATCTTTTATGTACACCTGCTGCCCACTTACTCCGGAAACAAGATTAGTAGCATCTGACCAAAAGGCAACATAGCGACCATCCGCACTTACAGAAAGAACCTGGCTTTGCCCATTTGCCTCTCCACCACCAGCAGTAGTGCTGACTCGAAGCGTCTCCCCCGAAGAATACAAGCCAAAAGCATCACTTGAAAGCTCATTTCCCACCTGCACTGCAAGTCCCCCTGCCACTCCATAACCACCCTGAAGGTTCACCAGGGTATTAGCACCCGTCAGTAATTGCATTCCGTTAAACCTTGTACTTTCAATGATGCGGTTGTACTCATTCTGTAAAGCCGTCACCTCATCCTGAAGCGGTTTTCTCTGCGTACTACTCAAAGTCCCATTAGCACTCTGCTCCGCTATTTCCTGAATACGAAACATAATATTCGTAAGCTCTGTAATCGCACCTTCTGCAATATTCAGATAACTGATACCATCATTCAAGTTACGAATACCCTGAGCAAGAACTGCCCGATCTGCATTAAGAAGAGAAGAAACAGAAAGCCCCGCTGCATCATCCGATGCACGGTTTATCCTCATCCCACTTGATAATCTGTTAAAAGAAGTTTCAAGGTCTTTACTCGCTCGAGTAAAATTTCTCTGAGCGTTCATAGATGCGATGTTGGTAGTAAGGGAGAGTCTACTCATAGGAAGACCTCCTCAAGCAAGACGCACGGATAACGTAAGACGCAAGCATCCTTTTGAAAAAATAGAATGAAGAATGAATTACTACTACTCATCCTTGTACTGCATACTTCCGTGTACAGAACCATTTCCCTGGTTCTGTAATTTTAAAAACCATAAGTGTGACAAACACTTACAACTTAAAAATCGGCATATTACTGACCGAACTTAACACACTGTATAAGTGCATAATTAAAAACTTGATACACCTTTGAGGCTTAGGAAAAAATTTAAGCAGTACTTTGCAAAGAAACCAAATACCTAAAACCATAAATCCCTGTAATTACATGATTTGGCAGGTATCAGAGGCTCACCAAAAATAAGAGGGTGGTACTTAATTAGGTTCTTAACCTTGATTTATCATAAAATATGACCTATAATAGTCACATGGAGACCATAAATGTAGCATCGCTGAAAAGTACCCTGAGCACTATTCTGAAGAGAGTCAGGGAGGGGGAAAGGCTTATCGTGGTAAACCGTGATACCCCTATTGCCACCTTGAATCCCTATCAGGAAACTGAAATTAAAATTGCAAAAAAAGCTGTCGATGAATTCTCCGCCCCCAAGGGTATATCGTGTGCTAAAAAAATCACCAATCCTTTGCTACTGCTTAGAGAGGATAGGGATAGACGCTGATCTGTTATATTGACAGCTCTGTTGTTCTTGCCGCCTTGCTTGCTCAAGGTTCTTCCTTTAATGACTGGTCAAAAGTACGTTTTGCATTTTCAAGTTTAATACTTACAGTGGAGTGTAACCGGGTACTTGACCGATACCGTTTACTTGGCGAGTTAAACGATAGTGAACTTGCTGAGATAAAAATGAACCTTGAAATTTTCCTGCGAGGAGTTACTTTATTAGAAGTAACTGATAAAATTATAATGAGAGCGAGTAGTGCATTTCCCACCATAGTAGGTTCTCTCGATGCCATTCACCTAAGCACTGCCCTCCTGTGGAATGAAGACAATGTTCGAAAAAATGAACACGATACATGTATGCTATTAAGTTATGATCAACAATTAAACACCGCAGCAAAAGCCTGTGGGGTACGCACTTTGTAGGGAAACACCCGTTTATCTACTACATCCCCGAACCAGATATGGACAGTCTTACAGAAACCGCCGGTGGCAGGTTAAATATTGAAATTTTCTTGTCAAAACCACCATCTTTGGAGACGTGATCACACCACTTTGCAATGACCTCATCCACTCCCCTGACCCGATCACGCACTTCTTTTTTGGGAGAAATGCCTGATAGTTTTCTAAGCCCTGCATAATGAAAAAATGTTAAGGTTCCTTCATTTTTTAAAATCTTCTTAAAATGACAAAAGAAATTATCTACAAGCTCGGGACTGAAATTATGGAATGGGAGACTTGAGACAATAAAATCAAAACCATCACCTATCAACTCATCAGGTAACTCAAGGACTGAACCCTGATAAAAATAAACGCGGTCTTCATTTTTTTTGAAATATGCATCTGACCTGAGTGATGCCTGTAAACTGCTCATAAATCTTGAGTTTATTTCACACACCACGAACTCATCCGAAGGACTGATTTTTTTAAGAAGTGCCCTTGTAAAGGGACCCGTCCCCGGACCGACTTCGAGAATCCGTCTGTTTTCACCATACTCATCAAGTGGTTCAATCATCAATTTTGCAAGATGAGGAGAGCTTGGAAGCATGGCACCAATTTCAGAAAAAGAATCGGGCAGCTCCTTCACGAAAGTCGCATAATCCCTGACAAACCTGCCACACTGTTTTACACTTTTATATTTCAAATTCATGTAGCGCCAAAGATAGATTAAGCATGCACTTTCCAATAAATACAATCGGCATAAAACAGCAAATCACTTATGTTATACTGATAAAAAAGATTTTACGGTATATTCTATCCCTTCGGAACGAAAAACCAGAGGTAAATAGCTTAATTCTTTAGATATTTTACTTATATCAGCATGAGAGTGCCGTATATCACCGGCTCTGAAATCTTTGTAACTCACCGGCAGAGTCGCTTTACCGGTAATGGAGGCAGTGTACTTTGCAATATCATCATATAGCTGATTCAGAGTAGTCTTCTCACCGCAGGCAACATTAAACACCATATGTTTTGAAGATACTTCCTCGGCAGTAGCAGAAAGTAAATTGGCAAGAACCACATTGTCGATATAACAAAAATCCCTGCTTGTTTCACCGTCACCAAATATTTCACATTCCAAATTTTGAGATAGCCTGTCGACCCATCGTGGAATGACCGCAGCATATGGTCCATCAGGATCCTGCCTGGGTCCAAAAACATTAAAATACCTTAGACCAACAAGCTCGATATTGTACGAGCTTGCATAAGCATCCGCATACACCTCATTACACATTTTACTTGCAGCATAGGGTGAAAGCACCTTTCCGACCTGCTCCTCCACCTTTGGCAGGATTTCAGAATCTCCATACACAGAGCTGGATGAGGCATACACTATTCGGGAAATTCCGGCACTACGAGCAAGATCAAGAACTGATAAAAAACCAGTCACGTTCGAATGATGGGTCGCCTCCGGTTCTTCAATCGAACGAGGCACCGAACCCAATGCCGCCTGATGCACAAGAAAATTCCCACCCGTAAATACAGACTTCAATCTTGATTCATCATTTATATCAGATTCGATAAAAGTGAAATTTTTTGCATTCTTGTGAGAAGATAAATATTCAATATTTGATTTTTTCCCGGTAGCAAAATTATCAATACCTCGTACCGTTTGCCCCAAATCAAGTAAGGTCTCAACAATATGAGAGCCTATAAACCCGGCAACACCGGTGACTATCCATGTATGCGACTGTGAGAAGCGACTAGAGAAAGAATTACTATTCAGAAAATCAATTACTTTATTCATACACAACACTATAGTGACCAGTACGTATGATCAATCCCCGATCTATTGTTAATAAATGCACCCTTAACATCCACAAAAACACCTCTTCCGGATAACATTGCTGAGAGTCTCCCGGTACCTTCTTTTATAAAGGAATTGTGTGACACTGCAACTATAAGACAATCAAGATTCTTAAAATCTTCCATTTTCGACATACTGATATTACATTCCTCTAACACCTCTCCGGAATCGGCAAGAGGGTCATACACAAGCGGAGTCACGCCAAATTCATTCAACTCGCTGATAATATCCGGCACACGGGAGTTACGTATATCACTCACATTCTCTTTAAAGGTAAGCCCCAGAATTCCAACCCGTGCTCCCTTAACTTTTATCTCATTTCCGATCATAAGCTTTATTGCTTTCTGGGCAATAAAAGAACCCATTCCATCGTTTATTCTTCTTCCCGAAAGAATAACCTGTGGACGATAACCGAGCTCTTCAGCTTTTGTTGTAAGATAATACGGGTCAACGCCAATACAATGACCACCAACCAGACCAGGCTGAAATCTGAGAAAATTCCACTTCGTAGAAGCAGCTTCAAACACGTCACGAGACGGAATGTTCATACGATCAAAAATCATAGCCAATTCATTCATCAAGGCAATGTTAAGGTCTCTCTGGGTATTCTCTATTACCTTGGCAGCTTCCGCTATTTTTATAGAAGGCGCCACATGCACCCCTGCATCTATGATCGCTCCATACACCTCTGCTACAAGTTTACTGGTTTTTTCAGAATCACCACTGACCACTTTTATGATAGTCTCCAGACGATGTTCCAGATCACCCGGATTTATTCGCTCAGGCGAATAACCGAGAAAAAATTCTTTACCCTGCTTTAAGCCGGAAACTTTTTCAATAATAGGTCCACAGATATCTTCAGTTACTCCCGGGTACACCGTTGATTCAAAAACAACAGTACTCCCTTTTGAAAGAACCCTGCCAATCAATTCAGAAGACTTAACCAAGGGGCTTAGATCGGGACGTTTCATGGAATCGATCGGAGTGGGCACGGCAACAACAAAAAAATTGCATCCCTTTAGAGCGGACTCCTCAGAGGTAAAAGTAATATCTGAAGCGGCTACCTCCGAATCAGGAATATCCCCATTCTTATCAACCCCGGACTCCAAACCCCTGATACGATTTTCTGAAATATCAAACCCGATGGTACCCGGAAATTTTTTTGCAAGCGCAATTGCAACAGGTAAACCGACGTACCCAAGCCCCACTACTCCAGGTCGAACACTATTCATACCCTAACCTACCAGGCTCCACATTTCTTACCCGTCTCGACAATCAGGCGAGCCACCTCTTCAAGATGCTCAGGAGGTAGTTCCGGATACACAGGAAGCGCTACCGTTTCCCTGGAAGCTCTCTCACTTTCCGGCATATCTCCCTCTTTGTATCCAAGCTCTGCAAAACATGGCTGCACATGCAGAGGATACGGATAATAAACCATTACTCCAACCCCCGCATTTTTAGCTTCCTCCAAAAGCTCATCTCTAAACGGAATACGAATAACAAATTGGTTGTAGGTATGAAATGATGGTTCTTTTTCAATTGGAAGAATAATTTTCTTCTCACTGAAACAAGACTCGGGTAACAAATCCCTGAGGATAATATTATATGAGATCGCATTTTTTCTTCTTCCCTCAACCCAGGCATTCAGGTGAGGCAATTTGACCCTGAGAATAGCAGCCTGAACGGTATCAATCCTGAAATTACCACCGACCACCTCATGAAGATATCTCTTATCCAGATACTGCCCATGATTCCTTATCGAAAGAAGCCTCTGAAATAACTCTTCATCATCAGTACTGATCGCACCACCGTCACCAAAACATCCAAGATTTTTTGAAGGAAAGAATGAAAAACATGCCATCTTCCCCAAGGCACCGACCTTGACTCCTGAATATGCCGAACCTATGGCTTGTGCAGCATCTTCTATGACGGGAATCGAATATTTATCAGCTACTCTGTTAATTGCCTCCATATCCGCAGACTGACCAAAAATATGCACCGGAAGGATAGCTTTTGTTTTATCAGTGATTGCTGCTTCAATCAGCTGCGGGTTTATATTGAAAGTATCTGCTTCGATATCTACAAATACAGGCTTTGCACCAAGTCTTGAGATACAACCTGCTGTGGCAAAAAAACTGTAAGGGGTAGTGATAACTTCATCTCCGGCACCAACCTTGAGTGCCATCAGTGCCATCAGAAGTGCATCCGTACCTGAAGATACACCCAGACTGAAAGAAGCACCCAGATAGGCAGAGAACTCACTTTCAAAATCTTTTACATCCGGTCCAAGTATGAATTGCTGCGACTCAAACACTCTTTGCAGAGCCGAATCTATCTCTTCTTTAAGAAAACTGTTCTGAGGTTTTAAATCCAGTAGTGAAACTGCCATTAAGCGACCATATATGCATTAGTTTTATATGTTTACATATTCCAAAGTACTGAATATTTAGTATATAACACTCTAACTGTACAGTATGATAAGCGCTCTGGTCTAAATTTGTATGAACCTCAAAACCTTTATTGATTACCACTTTTCCTGGAAGTTAACGTTACTGGCAATTGTCCTGTCGGCTGGCATGCTTACAGCCGCAAAATGGCAGTGGAACAGATACCACGAAAAACAGGAACTACTTCTAAACCTGAAAGAAAACACAGAAAAAGAATCGGTAAATATCCTTGAACTTAAAAATAAGAAGGTAAGCCCCTTCACCAAGGTATATCTTCTGGGCTCGTTTGATAATGAGAATGAACAGCTGATAATAAACAGAAGACATAAATACGGTTCAGGTTCCTGGCTTATGACCCCTTTCAGACTGGAGAACTCTGATGAGGTCTACATGGTAAGCAGAGGCTTTATACCTTTTGTGGATAGAGAGCCTGAAGACCTTAAAAAATATCACAGCGAAGGAGTTCAAAAAATATTTGGTCTCGTGCGAAACACTATAACGAAAAGAAATCCCCTTTCGCCATCTGCCTCAGGTATTGGAAACAAAAGCAATCAGTGGCTTTATCCTGATATTGAACTCATTCAGGAAGCTTTGCCATATAAGATCAACACTGTTTTTTTTATTCAGGAGTTTTCAAAACCCGTACATGGAAACTTTCCCGCTGAAGACATAAGTATAGACGTTCCACCAAGTACTCATTTCTGGTACACCTTCGAGTGGATAGGACTTGCCTTCTTTACCTGTTTTATTTCTTTTATGGTTCAGCTCTTCAGACCCAAAAAACCTTCATTAAAACAAACAAATACAGCTCTTTCGCTCTTGTTTCTGCCACTTGCATTATTACCCGCCCAATTCTGTCTTGCTCTTGAAAACCCTGATGAGATTTCCCAGAGAGCCGGAATAATTGAAAGATCAGGTAACTATGTCAGTCTCGATATAGAACTTACGGATGAGACCGGGAGAAGGGACACCCTTGGAAATTTCATTGAACCCGGTAAACCATTCATTATAGCCCCGGTTTACTTTGAGTGTCCGAGGTTATGTACCCTGACCCAGGAAGGATTACTGAAAACCATTCTGAACTCTGAATTAAAACTGGGAAGAGATTATCAGGTATTTTCCATCAGCTTTAATCACCTGGAAAACTCCGGGCAGGCAAAAGAAAGATCGGAGGCATATCAGAACTCACTGGACAGACAAGAAGGGATAGACCCGCAGTCCTGGAAGTTCATGGTTGGAACAAAAGAAAATGTTGAAAAATTGATGGATGAAATAGGTTTTAAATACGAATACGACAAGGGCGAATACATGCATGCTGCCGGCATCATAATGCTCAATTCTGACGGATTAATTGCACGATATTTATATGGAATTGAATTTAATCCGCGTGATTTCAAGCTGGGCTTACTGGAAACGGCAGAGGGCAAGCTTGGTTCATTTTTAAACCAGGCGCTCATGTTCTGTTTCCGATATGACCACATCAAGGGACAATATACTCTTGCGATATGGAATATTATCCGTATTCTTTCCACCGCGTTTGTAATTATTCTTATTGGCTTTTTGATTCACTTGCGTGTAAAAGAGGTCACAAAAAAAAATCTGGCAAAATCTGCGAAAGATTTATAAAAAGTATGTAGTTTTATTATAAGGTATTGATGGTGTGTGATGATAGATTGGATTCTTGGTCTGTTTGACTATATGCCTGAAAAGGCTTCTAGCTGGGCTCATCGTGTAGATTTTATCAATAACCTGATAACCGTCATCTCTGTGTTCTGTATAGTCGTCATTACTCTTGTAATGATTTATTTTGCCTGGAAATACAGAAAAAAATCAGAAAATCAGGAAACAGCTTACATAACCCATAATGCCACCATTGAAACGATCTGGACTGTGATTCCCACCCTCATCGTTATATTCATATTCTACTACGGCTATATCGTGTACCATGAAATGAGGAATCCGCCTGTCGGTGCCACTGAGATTTTTGTACAGGGATATACCTGGGGCTGGGATTTTCAATACCCCAATGGCAAAAGAACATCAGCTGACCTTGTGGTACCTATTGGTGAGCCGATCAAATTAATTATGACATCTCGTGATGTCATACACAGTTTTTTCATCCCTGCCATGAGAGTCAAGGAAGATGTCTACAGCGGTAACTATTCCTACCTCTGGTTTCAGCCTACGAAAATGGGTGAATATCATATTTTCTGCACCGAGTACTGCGGAACAGGGCACTCAGTAATGACAAGAAAACTTAAGGTGGTCTCAAAGGAAGAGTATGCTGATTTTCTTAATGACCGGGCAGTGGAAGAACTTACTCCACTTGAACTTGGCGCTCAGCTCTTTAAAAACAAGGCATGTAACACCTGCCACAGTCTGGATGGCAGCAAGCTCATAGGTCCAAGCTTTAAGGGACTTTATGAGAGAGAAAAACAGGAAATGGAAGACGGAACTCTCGTCTCTGTTGATGAAAACTATATCAGAGAGTCCATTCTCACCCCTGCAACAAAAGTAGTTAAAGGATATCCCAACGCGATGCCCCCATTTGAGGGACAACTCAGTGAGGATGAATTAACTGGGCTGATTGCGTTCATCAAGGAACAGAAATTATAACGGTTCTAGGTATATTGAGATAGTAAGGAAATAAACGTATGGGTCAGGCGCACGCAGAGCAAGATGGTAATGTAAATTACCTGAACTGGGAAAAAGGATTTATGTCATGGTGGATGTCCATTGACCATAAGCGAATTGGCTTGATGTACCTTGCAAGCATGATCTTCTTTTTTGCGATCGGAGGTCTTCTTGCACTTGTTGTCAGGACTGAGCTAACCAGCCCAACTCAAAATATAATTCCTGCTGACCTCTATAATATATCCTTCACCCTCCACGGGGTGATCATGATTTTCCTGTTTATAGTACCGGGTGTACCTGCTACTCTTGGAAACTTTCTCCTGCCGCTTATGATAGGTGCCAAAGACGTTGCTTTTCCAAAACTCAATCGTCTTAGCTACTGGGTGTATGTACTAGGTGCTTTTTTTGCGATTGGTGCAATTTTTAAAGGGCTGGACACCGGCTGGACTTTTTATGCTCCCTACAGTACCCGAAACGCAGGCGCCGTAATGTGGGCTACCACCGCTGCCTTTACCCTTGGTTTTGCTTCAATCCTCACCGGCTTGAATTTTCTTGTAACAATTCACAAGATGCGGGCACCCGGAATGACCTGGGATCGACTGCCGCTTTTTGTCTGGGCTACCTACGCAACCGCGCTCCTCCAGGTTATCGCAACTCCGGTTATCGGTATCACTCTCCTGCTCCTCTTCCTTGAAAATTCAATGAGCATTGGAGTATTCAGATCAGACCTGGGCGGAGACCCGGTACTGTTTCAGCATCTATTCTGGTTCTACTCTCACCCTGTGGTGTACATAATGATATTACCTGCAATGGGTATTGTCAGTGAGATAATACCGGTATTTTCACGTAAACCAATTTTTGGTTACAAAGCCATTATATGGGCGAGTGTGGGTATTGCGGTTATCTCTTTCCTTGTATGGGGACACCATATGTTTGTAGCCGGTATGTCAGACATGGCACGTTACATATTCTCCTTTCTGACTTTCTTCGTTGCGATACCAACTGCGGTAAAAGTATTTAACTGGGTAGCAACAATATATAAGGGTTCTGTTTCCTGGGACTCACCTATGTTGTATGCGATGGCATTTGTCTTTCTTTTTCTGATTGCCGGTACCACAGGGGTACACCTCGCCACTCTTGCTACCGACGCTCATTACCACGACACCTACTTCGTAGTTGCTCACTTCCACTACACCATTCAGGGAGGTGCGGTAATTGGTCTTTATGCAGGGCTTCATTTCTGGTTCCCCAAGATGTTTGGGAGAATGTATAACGAAAAAGTAGCTAAAATCGCTTTTATCATTCTGTTTATTGGATTTAACGGAACTTTCCTACCTCAATTTGTACTCGGTATGCAGGGAATGCCTCGAAGGTACCACAGCTATCCGGAGGAGTTTCAGCCACTACATGTTATGTCGACCATCTTTGCTTTCATGAACGCGATTGGGTACTCACTGGTCTTAGTCAACCTGGCTTGGGGAGCATTTTTTGGTAAAAAAGCTCCAAGTAACCCCTACAACTCTCTTTCTCTGGAGTGGATGACTCCATCACCTCCACCCCATGATAATTTTGAAACTATCCCGACA
Source organism: uncultured Bdellovibrionales bacterium (assembly GCA_964612555.1). GTDB lineage: Bacteria > Bdellovibrionota_C > UBA2361 > SZUA-149 > DAOLCO01 > DAOLCO01. The sequence continues at coordinate 226,383 of CAZTBW010000001.1, forward strand.
GTAACAGACTGGACGTATGGCTACGGTGCACCGGAAGGTTCAAAGGGTGGTGCTCATTAATTGCAGCTCATTAATTACATAGGCAGTAGTATTTTTTTGTAGTAATTTTATTTTAAGGGGAGAATATAGTATCAATGGGACACTCAGAGACATTACCACCAGGACATTTTCATCACCTGGAGCCTGAGCAGGCGTATCATTCTTCAAAGCTTGCGATGTGGATTTTTCTTGCTACTGAGATCCATCTCTTTGGTGGAGCATTTTGTGTATTTGCATATTACAGGTGGCGTTACTTCGATGAATTCAACCACTATGCTCAGCAGCTTAACTGGGGGCTCGGTGCACTTAATACGGCAATACTCCTCACGAGCTCTTACACTATGGTACGAGCAGTTGATGCGGCTCAAAAAGGGCTTAATGAAAAATGCTCCATGTGGCTAAATTGGACAATCCTTGGAGGAATTGGCTTCTTCATAGTAAAAGGAATCGAATACAGTGCAAAGCTCAGCCATGAGATCTATCCAAATGTTCATATTTTCTGGGGACTGTACTACACCATGACAGGAATTCATGCGTTCCACGTTGCGGTGGGAATTGGTTTACTGGTCTGGTTACGTATGCTTTCGGCGAAAAAAAGATTTTCAACAGTTTACTATACCCCGGTTGAGGTAATCGGTTTGTACTGGCACCTTGTTGACGTTATCTGGATTTTTCTTTTTCCACTTCTCTATTTACTCGGTGGGATTGGAGATGCGGCTCACTAGTCAATATTAACTATTAATTTTTACTTCGGTAGGACAGACATGGCTGATCATAGTAACTGGAAACGGCTTGGAAAAGGTGATTTACCAACGGAAGATGCTGATGTTGGTCTGGGACACATTGTGCCCATAAAAGTGTATAATATGGTTTTCGCGTCCCTATTGGTGCTTACCGTTCTAACGGTGTGGGCTGCCTCACTTCAAGTCAGCGCAACTGCTCACCTTATCATCGCCGGGTTTATTGCTACAGTTAAAGGTACCATTGTTGCAGTTGTCTTTATGCACCTTTGGTTTGAGAAAAAGATTTTATGGTTTGTCGCCATCTACCCTATGTTTATCCTCGGATTAATGATCCTTGGAACAACCGGAGACGCCATGGTGAAAAGAAGACCATTACCTTCCTATTCAGATATAAATTATGAAAAAGGTAGAGCATTTGGAGTAGCTGACCGCTATATTACCGATTCAGATGAGAAGTCTGAATAGATACCCTGGGAAATTATATTAAAGGGGTAAAGCAGATTTGAAAACTGTTTCTTTATTACTTGGGCTGAGTCATTTTTTTCTCTGTATTTTTTTGCTGTCTTTACCCGAAGCAGTAGCCCAGAAAAGTCTGCGTGACTTTGGTGCTGCTCCTGAATTTTCGGGAATTGATTCAGAAGGTAATAACTTTTCAAGTTCAGAGAAGCTCGAAGACAAAATATCTCTGGTAAATTTTTTCTTTACCTCCTGCCAGGGTCCCTGCCCTGCCCTTATGCTCCGTATGAAGAGAATTATCGATTCTGTATCCCCTAAATGTGACTCAGTTCATGTAGTATCTGTCAGTGTTGACCCCGAAAGAGATACTACAGAAGTTTTATCAGAGTATGCAAGCACCCGGGGCTATACAAACGATAACTGGACTCTACTTCAGATGAAGGATGATCTCGTAATAGACCTTCTCAACAATGGCTTTAAACTTGGAACCGGGGGTGATCTTATAAATCACAGCACCAGAATAGTTCTTGTGGATAAAGACAAAAAAATCCGTGCACTCATACCAGGGATGGATGAGGATACGATAGAGCAGGCAATTGAGTACATCAATCAGCTGTGTGAGTGAGTTTCAGGGCTACTCTTCCAAAGCCAAATAATTATTGCTATAAGATAGTCCAGAATCTCGCAATTATAATCCTTTCCCTATTTATGCTCATGCAAAAACATCAAGAATCTAAAAACACAAAAACTGCAAAATTCTTTAAATACTCACCACTCTTTGCAGTCTTGCTTATTGCTCTGCTGGCAGTAGTAAAAGGTTTACAAATCAAAAAAGCAATAGCCGAGGGCATGGGCAAAGGTCCTCCTGCAATGTCAGTTACTACCACTGAGGTGTCCTACACTCCCTGGAACAGTATCATCAAAACAGTTGGCAGCGTGGAACCTGCCGAGGGTGCGGTGCTTGGGGCAGAAGAAGCGGGGCGTATCGCAAAGATACATAAAGAAGATGGCTCCAATGTGACAAAAGGAGAGCTCATTATTGAAATTGATGCCCGGGTAGAAGAGTCTGAATACCACGCAGCACGTGCACAATCCGAATTACTGCAAAAAACATTTCAAAGACAAAAAAAACTGTATGAAGCAAATGCAATATCTGCCGAGGAGTTTGACACTGCCGAGCTGAACTATAAAGCCTCTCGTGCCCAGGCAGAAGCATTAAAGGCACGTGTTGACAGAAAACAAATCAGAGCACCCTTTGATGGCACCCTGGGAGTAAGAAGGGTCAATATTGGTCAATACGTACGACAGGGTGATCCTCTGATCCCTCTTCAGAACCTGAGTAATATCTATGTTAGCTTTTCATTATCACAGGATGACATCAAACTGGTAAAAATCGGAGATAAGGTTTTTGTTTCTTCCAGCATGAGTTCATCTGATAAGAACACTTCCCGGGAAGCATCACCCCAGGAAGCGTCAATTGTTGCGATAGACCCCTCTATCTCACCAAACAGTAAAACGGGGCTTCTCAAGGCAGTAGTCCATACTTCAGAGGATACGCCAAAACTTATACCGGGAAGCTTTGTACATTTGGAGATTCACATTGATGACACAAGAGACGTACTTGCCATTCCTTCTACCAGCATACTCTATGCTCCCTTTGGAGACAGTGTGTACGTAGTTGAAGAAGTCTCTAATGACGATGGGTCAAAAACAAAAATTGCAAATCCTGTATTTATAAAAATACTGGACCGGAGGGGTGATCTTACCGCCGTTACCAGTGGGATAAGTGAAGGTACAGAAATCGTCACTTCAGGTACCTTCAAACTGTTTCCAGGGGTAAAGCTTATAATCAACAACGAGGTTCTGCCACCTCAGGAAATGGACCCAAAACCTCTCAACAGATAGCAATATGAAGATTACTGACGTTTTTGTTAATCGACCGGTTCTGGCAATTTGTGTCAACCTTCTTGTCTTCGTAATTGGTATTGCCTCCATTACTTATTTGCCTACAAGACAATACCCAAAAAGTGATCTCTCAGTAATAAACGTCAGCACCGTCTATGTTGGTGCAAGTGCCAATCTAATACTTGGCTATATTACTACCCCTCTTGAAAAAGTAATATCAAGTGCTGACGGTATCGAGTACCTTGAATCAAGCAGCCGACAGGGCATGAGTACCATACGTGCCCATTTAGTGCTGAACTATGATACGGCACGAGCACTTACCCAAATACAGGCAAAAGTGGCTGAGGTAAGAAATGATCTTCCTCCTGAGTCCGAGGTACCCATAATAAAGCTTGAGAGCCCCGATGATCAAAGCGCTGCAATGTACATCAGTTTTTTCTCTGATGTCCTTGAAGGTAATCAGATCACCGATTATCTGGTTCGGGTAGTGCAGCCTCTTTTATCTTCTGTAGCTGGCGTACAACGGGCAGAGGTATTAGGTGAAAGAACTTTTTCCATGAGGATATGGCTTGACCCGGAACGACTTGCCCAACTCCAGATGAGCTCCACTGAGGTTCGTTCTGCCCTGCAAAGAAATAACTACCTCTCTGCCATAGGTTCCACCAAGGGGTCTATGGAGGTAATACAGCTTGTAAGTAATACCGATCTAAGCACCAAAGAAGAATTTGAGAACCTGGTTATTCGAAATGACGGTGAAACCCTGATCCGTCTCAGAGACGTTGCCGAGGTTGAACTCGGTGCAGAGAATTATGATGTAGACGTACGTTTTGATGGGAAACAAGCCACCTTTATGGGAGTATGGGTACTGCCTGATGCAAACAGCCTCGAAGTAATTAAGGAGGTTAATAAACAAATACCCCTGATTCGAGAGAAGCTTCCCAAGGGACTCGAAGTTGCAGTCCCCTATGACGGCACAAAATACATTGATGATGCAATCACAGAAGTTATAAAAACACTTACTGAAACTATCGTAATTGTAATACTGGTAATTTTTCTCTTTTTGGGATCTCTGAGATCAGTTTTGATTCCAATAGTTGCTATTCCAGTCTCTCTTGTGGGAGCCGTAGCCATAATGGCGTTTTTAGGGTTTACCATAAATCTACTTACCCTTCTTGCAATCGTACTTGCAGTTGGTCTCGTTATCGATGATGCAATTGTCATGCTTGAAAATATTGAAAGAAATATTTCAGAAGGGCTTTCTCCAAAAGATGCAGCAATAAAAGGAGCAAGAGAACTTGTCGGACCAGTCATTGCCATGACCATTACCCTTGCTGCGGTATATGCACCAATCGGTATTCAGGGCGGTTTAACGGGAACTCTGTTTCGGGAATTTGCTTTCACTCTTGCGGGTGCCGTGCTCGTATCAGGATTCGTTGCGCTCACCCTCTCTCCCATGATGTCAAAAAAACTCTTGCAGGGAAGACGAGAAGAAAGTTCATTTCAACTAAAGGTAGCAGAAATAACCAGAAAAGTTCAATCCACCTACTCTTCAAAACTCAGAATCGCCATGGAGTACAAAATATGCATTATTCTTGCAGCATGCTGGCTGATTCCTCTTTCCATCCCATTATATATCTTCATTTTTGAGAAAGAACTTGCACCCCGTGAAGATCAGGGCGTCGTTTTTGGTATTGTTCAGGGTCCTCCAAATGTTACCGTTGAGCATAATGCTCTTTTCACAAGCATGGCACAAAAGGTGTTTCAATCAATTCCGGAATATGAGACTTCCTTCCAGATTACCACCACTGAAGGCGGTTTCTCGGGAATGCTTCCGGTACCCTGGAGTAAAAGAAATCGCACCTCACTTCAAATACAAGAAGAATTAGGGATGAAGGTCAGTGAAATTCCGGGAGTACGCCTTATCATGATCACCCCACCGCCACTCCCGGGAGGAAGCACTTTTCCTGTAGAGCTGGTTATCAACTCAACTGACAATCAAAACCAAATGTATGAACTTGCAAACGAGCTTGTGCAATCTGCATTTCAAAGCGGACAGTTCATGTTCGCAGAGTCAGACCTCAAATATGACTTACCAAGAACTGAAATTATTTTTGACCGGGAACGTATTGCGACACTTGGGGTAGACCTGCAAACTATCGGACAAGAGCTTGGAACCTATCTCGGAGGTAATTTTGTAAACAGGTTTTCAATATCAGGAAGAAGCTACAAGGTCATACCACAAAGTAAACGGCTTTCCAGGCTCACTCCTCAGGATATTCTTTCAATGCACGTGAGCGCAAAAGATGGAGTGCAGATTCCTTTAAGTGCGATTGCATCTATTAATGAAACAGTACAGCCTCGGCAACTAAACAAATTCCAGCAACTAAACTCATTTAAAATTCAGGGAGTCCCTCGCCCGGGAGCAAGCATTGACGGTGCACTCTCTGCCCTTGAGGAAAAAGCCAAAGAAATACTCCCTCAGGGATATGCCATAGACTATACGGGAGAATCCAGACAACTAAGAAAGGAGGGTAACACCTTTATGGTAACCCTTTTTCTCTCACTCCTGTTCATTTATCTTGTTCTTGCCTCTCAATTTGAAAGCTTTCGTGATCCATTTATTATTTTACTTGGCTCGGTACCACTTGCAATTACTGGCGCTCTCATCCTTCCTTTTCTTGGTGCAACCAGTATGAACATATACTCACAAGTGGGGCTGGTAACCCTGGTAGGACTGGTTTCTAAAAACGGAATACTCATAGTTGAATTTGCAAATGTACTGAAAGAGCAAGGCTTGTCCAAGTTAGAAGCCGTCATTCAGGCATCGACGACCAGACTTAGACCAATACTTATGACCAGTGTTTCAACTGTAGCAGGGCACTTTCCCCTAATCCTTGCAAGTGGCGCAGGGGCAAACGCCAGGAACAGTATCGGCATTACATTAGTTTCCGGAATGTTTATTGGTACTTTTTTTACCTTATTCGTTGTTCCGGCTGTTTATTTGTTAATTTCAAAAGAACATGACTCAAGTAAAGATGAAATATAAGATAAGTAATTCATTAAAACGCTCGTATCTCTGCTGTGTCAGCCTGGTGCTGTGCGTCTTGATTTTCTCATCCTGTGCCGTAGGTCCAAATTACAAAAAACCTGAAATTGATTTACCGGAAAAATTTATTCAAAGTAATAAAATTGATGATATTAACACGGTCACTGAAGCCTCAACTGAAGAGACCAGAAAACCTTCAAACTGGTGGGATAGTTTTGGTGACCCACTTCTTACAAGGCTGATTACGCAGTCAAGTGAAACCAATCTCTCAATCCTTCAGGCGGTTGAACGAGTCGAGCAGGCACGTGCAATAACGCGACAAACTTTCTTTGGATTATTTCCGACCCCAACAGTTACGAGTCAATATCTGAAAAGTAAAATTGCGGGCATCCGATTTCCCGGAATCGCATCCAATGGCATTCAGTTTGAACTATACTCTCTGGGGCTTGAAGCAAACTGGGAGATTGACCTTTTCGGTAAAATTCGTCGTGCCGTGGAATCAGATCACAGTATGGCGATTGGTTCGGCTTTTTCACTTGATGATTCCCTGCGTCTTGTTCAGGCACAAATTGCAACGGCTTATATACAGCTTCGTGGAGCACAACAGCAACGCTTACTTACCCTCAGGAACATAAAACATCAGAAAGAACTACTTTCCCTGATAGAAAAAAGATTTGAAATCGGAAACTACTCTCCCTACGATCTGGAACGGGCACGGGCACTGACCGCAAGAACAGAAGCCATGGTAAGCCAGTTTGATGCTCTTATTGCAATCAACATACACAGGCTTGCCGCACTCAGTGGAGGGTTTTTTGAGGAGTTGATTGAGGAGCTGAAAATAGAAAAAGAACTCCCCCAGTACCATGGAGCTGGAATCATAACATCCCCACTTGAACTTATCAGAAGGAGACCTGATGTAAGAGTTGCTGAACAATCCCTTCATTCTGCAACTGCTGATATTGGTGTTGCAATGGCTGATCTCTTTCCTCAGATCAGCATTATCGGCTCTGTCAGCCAGGAAGGAAGAGATCCCTCCGACTGGTTTAAAAACAATTCAAGTGCATATGCATATGGTCCCCGGGTATCCTGGTCTATCCTTAATCTTGGTGCGATTCTTAATAACATAAAAACCAAAAGAGCCCGCACCAGGGAGGTTTTATTAAGATACAAGGAAGTTATTGTCATTACTCTTGAAGAAGTGGAAAACGCCATTACGGAACTTGCGCTTGAACTGGAGCGTTCGACTCATCTTGAGCGTGCATTTAACTCAAGTAAACGAGCTCAGGATATTGCTGAGATCAGATATACAGAAGGAGTCATTAATTACCTTGATCTGCTTACCGCACAGCAGGAATTAATCGAAACTGAGTCTGAACTTGCAGATTCCAGAACCAGAAAGTCCCTTGCCTATGTAAGCCTGTACAGGGCGCTTGGCGGGGCATGGGATATATCTGAAACTTCAGAAAACTAGTGCCGAGCGATACCTAAAAGTGCAAAAACTTTCAGGTCGAGGCACTAAGCAAATTCTATAACGTATCTGGTCTTGTTTCTTGAACTTTTTGATGGCGAGGCAACAGGTTTTCTTCTGACAACTTTTGCATCATCATCTTTAGTATCCTGACTCTGCTTAACAACTAAAGGAGCTGATTCAGGTAGCTCAATGTCGAGAGGATATGAATCAGGTAAAGCGGCTAAAAACTCTCCGGCATCCTGAAAACGCTTTGAGGGGTCTTTGTCTATGGCTTTATCAACGGCTTTAATTAATTCGTAATTGGTTTCAGGGTCTATAAAATTTCCCAATGAAGGCATATCTTTTGAAAGCCTTGTTTTGAACATGAGCACAGGGTCATTAAAACATAATGGAACCTGATTTGTTAAAATCTGAAAAGCCAGAAGACCCGCTGCGTAGACATCAACGCTGGTATGCAAAAGACCACTTCTTGCGTATTCCGGGCAGAGGTATTTCAGAGTACCCTTAATATCAAGCTCACTAACAGGTAAGGTAGAAAACTCTCTTGCAACGCCAAAATCGGTGATTTTTGGTTTAAAACTTGATGTAAGGAGAATATTCTCAGGTTTAATATCTGCATGAATCACGTTTCGATTATGTATTTCGGCAAGTCCTGTCAAGATACCTTTGATTATATGAAATCCATAAAAGAGGTTATCTGTTTTTTTCCTGAGGATATGAGCATGAAGATCACCACCACCCACATACTCCATAAGATATCCAAAATAATTTTTTGTTTCAAATGCTTCTGTAACAGAAGTTATATTGGGGTGATCAAAACAGGAGTGTATAATGAACTCCCGACGAAGATTAAACTTGTTCGAAAAAATTTCTTCCCTGTCTGACAACTTCAGAGCAAAGAGCTTATCCGGTACTTCCCTATCAGAAACCAGAAAAACCCGGGAATCATCCAGATATCTGATCACATGAAATCTTTGATCAATAAACATTCCCGATTTTATACCAAGATCAGGAGTGACCGACTCTTTCAACAACAGATTATCCATCTTCTATCCTAATACCTCATATGTCCAATACATATCCCTTCCATAACCACAGCCAATAATCCGCCATTTCACAGAAATGCTTCAGTCACAAGAAACCTAAGATGCCCCTAACCCTAATTTCAACAATTTATATAATAATTTCAATAATATATAAAAACTAACAAATCAGAAACTCACGAATGAACTACTTGGCTGGGAAGAGTTTGTCAGGAATACCTGACAAACTCCGGAGTGGTGGTGGAGGTACTAAACTTGAACTGGCATTTACTGTATCTGAGCTGAAATAACCTGTCTTGGTTTTGCTCCATCGGCAGGTCCTACTACTCCTTCCTTTTCCATTGTCTCCAGGATGCGGGCAGCGCGGTTATATCCGATTCTAAAAACTCTCTGTACCATGGAAGTTGAAGCCTGTCCTTTTTCCAGAACCAAACTGACTGCCTGATCATACAAAGGGTCGTAGGAATCATCCATGTCTCCATTCATGGAGAATCCACCGCCCCCTCCTTCATTTTCTTCCATCACTTTGAGCACCCGCTCAATATCAGAGTCGTAATCCGGCTCACCCTGTGACTGAATCCAATTCACTACATCATGAACTTCCTGATCAGACACAAAGGGCGAATGTAAACGCTTTACTCTCCCAATAGCAGGAGAATAAAACAACATATCCCCCTGACCAAGTAATCGCTCAGCTCCGGACTGATCCATAATTGTTCGGGCATCAATCTTACTGGTGACCTTGAAAGAAATACGAGCAGGGAAATTAGCTTTAATGAGTCCGGTTATAACATTCACACTTGGTCTTTGTGTAGCAAGAATCAGATGAATACCGGCAGCTCGTGCCTTCTGGGCAAGACGGGTCAGGAGTTCTTCAATCTCACGACCAACAGTAAGCATCAAATCGGCAAGCTCATCAACCACAATGACGATTCTGGGCATGGTTTCAAGACCGGAATACCCCTGAGCGGAACTATTCACGGCAGAACCGGCTTCTCTCTGAAGTGCTTCAGCCGCAGTAGTAGATACAACATCTTTTTCCTCAAGGGTAATAAGGGCATCTTTTTTCTTTTTTACCGCTTTTTTGAAAGAGGAAGAAGACCCTTCACTTACACTCCTGTTAAACATCGCAAGATCACGCACCCCGATATCTTTCATAAGCGAGTAACGTCTCTCCATTTCTTCAACCGCCCAGTACAGAACTCCGCGGGCACGTTTCGGGTTTGTTATTACAGGAGAGAGAAGATGGGGAATTTTCTCGTACACACTGAGTTCAAGCATCTTGGGGTCAATAAGAATAAGCCGAAGGTCTTTGGGAGAGTTTCGATACAGTAAACTCATTAGAAGTGAATTAATACACACTGATTTTCCGGTACCGGTGGCTCCCGCAATCAGCAAGTGCGGCATTTTTGATAAATCAGAAATAAAAGACTGTCCGTAGGTGTCTTTTCCAAGAGCAAGAGATAAGGGGTATGGTCTGGTTTGAAACTCATCGGAATCTACCAGATCTCGTAATCTCACTATCTCCCGTTCTTCATTTGGAACTTCTATACCAACGGTTCCCTTTCCGGGAACGGGAGCATATACACGAACACTCTCCACTTTAAGAGCAAGCGCAAGATCATCTGCCAGATTAATTATCCTTTGTACTTTTATGCCGGCAGCAGGTTCGAACTGATACAGGGTGACCACGGGACCCGGATGAACCTCAACTACCTTTCCTCCAATCTTGAAATTTCTGAGCGCCTGTTCAAGCCGTCTGCTGTTTTTAAGAAGTTCTTCATCCCCGGGACCGTCAACTGCCGCGGCATCAACTCCAACAAGAAGGTCTCTTGATGGCAGCTCATAATCATCATAGCTCTTTTCTTTTACACTTTTGGCAATCTCTTTTTGTTTTTTGGTGGCGATGGCTCCACGTAAGATTCGGGGTGCCTGAATTTCCTCTTCTTCAAGGTGAAAAGACTCCTCTTCAATCTCTCCTTCTTCCTCCCCTATTTGCCAGGATTCTTTTTTTTTGACCCTCTTTGCCCGCTTTAATTTTCTTCCGTGCCTTACAGGTGGAGAATCTATGAACACATCTTCTTCAGCAAGCACCATATCGGGAATCTTCTTAAGGCAGGCACTTCCCGCTCTTGCACCGACTTTTATGACAGTGCCCGTGTCCTGAGCGGCAAGCTTTGCGCCCCTGCATAGAGAATAAAAAAGCTTCAGGTAATGAGGAATACCAAAATCAATTATCACGGATAGAGATAGCAGTATCGCCAGTAATGAGAGAAGCACTGTGCCTCCCGTATTAATAAGTTCTGTCAGCGAACCTGCAAGCGAATAACCTATATACCCACCACCACTGGAACCAAAAACTATACTTGAAAGAGTGGCGGTAGCCACCACAAGAAGTGTACCGAATATACTTGAAAGAAAAACACGATTGGATGAAAGTTGAGTTGATTCATTACGCTGAGACCACACAAAACGGGCTGCAAGAAACAAACATCCAACAACCGCATAGGAGCAGTACCCAAGATACTCAAACAGAAAACGGGAAACAAAATACCCCAACTGCCCCATTGCATTGGAAGAGGGAACCGAATGCTGATAAGAAGTCGCTCCCGTGTAAGACAAAAGAGCAAATAAAATGAACAAAGCCAGACCTGAAATGAGAAGAGTCAGAACCTCACGGAAAATTCCCGTGCCGGATTCAGAAACTTCACTTATTTCCTCTTTAATAAGCTTCTTTCGCGGTACTTTCGATTTGGTATCTCTTTTTCGAGGCATGGCACCTATAAATCATACATATTTTTCATAAACTTAAACCAAAGCCATTTTACTAGCTTTAAGATGATTTCGCTATGAAAATATGCTCTTCCCGAGCTAATTTGAATTTAATTTTTTGAGCTCCTGTTCCAGTTTTATGGCAGAGCCGCGAAATGATGCGGAAATCAAGTCATGGTTAGTCTTGAATTTAAAGCCTTCCCTGGCTTTGCTTCCAATAGAGAAGAGGTTATCACTAAGGGTGCCATCCTTACTTCTGTAAGCTGATGACCAGGTAACTGCTTGCTGCTTACCATCAAAAAGCCAAATCCTGTATGTCAGACTGGAGCTTCTCTCACTACCTATTCTACTACCGGTTCTTTCATCAGACATATCAACAATACAGAACAAGATACTCTTGTAGGAGGTCTTATCCTGGGTTTCCTTGGCGAGTTTAAACAGTGATTCCTGTGATATTCCTTCGGAAGGAATATCAATATCGTACTCCAGCGTGAAAGATTCAGAGTCTGTATGCTCAGAATTAACTACATAAAGCGATGTATAAATACCAAATGCCCTGACCAAAAGCTCACTAAGTTCATTATCTGGTAAGGCGAGCTGCTTTGAAGAAGAGGGCTTTCCGGGAACTCCCGAAACTCTTTTAAATACAGGAAGTATCAAAACCTCACCTAATCCCGCAGATTTGTTAAAGGCTGCATGTTTTTCAGAAGAAACATCGGAAATTATAAGAGGTTCAGACCTTCTTGCTGAACATGAAACAAGAACCATACATAAAAAACAAAATATGGAGACTTTAGCCGGATGGAGAGGAAAATATTTAAGCATTAAAATACCAAAATTAATATTGCCCTATCCTATCTCTTTTATAAAATTATTGCATCCCCCAATGACAAAAACACAGTGGCTGCCCGTACCCCCTGATGTCGAAAAATTCTCAAATTTATAATTGACCTTTCTTGCTCAGGTACTGTAGTGAATATCCTGATTTTGTATTGATTGTTTTTGCATTACGTATAAATATTCAAGTGGATACATATAGCGATTCTAGAGTAAGGGAGTAGAAATGGTAAGTTCATACAAGAAACTGGATGAGGCATTACAAGACCTCGTGGAAGCATATATAGAATTGGAAGATCAAATCACCGAAAAGGTTGGTGATGATGAGGACGCATTTACTCATTCAATCATAGAAGCTCTGGAAACGAGTATCGAAGCAGCGATAGAAGAACATGACTTCAGCACTACCGGTGTTGCTGCCATACTTTCCAACTTAACAGAAGCTCTTGAGCAACTTGACCCCGTTGCCTTTGATGACGATGAGGACGAGGACTCTGATGAAGAATATGAAATTTCAGATGAGTACGAAGACCTTGACGAAGATGAAGAGCTTGATCTGGATGAAGCTGAGCTTGATGAAGACGAGGATGAGGACGACTACTAGTCCTCCCCCCTTCACACCTTTACTGTCTCATCTCATTTTATACTATCTTATTATCTTTATCTCAGTTTAAGGGTAGCGATACTGAGAATTGCGAGCACTATCGAGATAATCCACGCCCGGACTATGATTTTCGGCTCAGAGATACCGTTCAGCTCAAAGTGATGGTGAATTGGTGCCATTTTGAACACCCGCTTCCCTCTGAGCTTGAATGAGGCAACCTGTATCATTACCGAAAGTGCTTCAATAACAAAGACTCCCCCCGCAACTATCAAAACAAGTTCCTGCTTCACAAGAACGGCAAGCATCCCGATCGCACCTCCCAATGCAAGAGCACCGACATCTCCCATAAAAATCTGAGCAGGAAATGAATTATACCATAAGAAACCAAGCCCGCCCGCAACAAGAGCCGCAGCAAAAATACTTAAATCACCCACCCCGGAAACATAAGTAATCTGAAGATACTCCGCTATCTTAATGTGACCAGTCACATAGGCAAAGACTCCATAAGCAAAAGCCACTGTCATTACAGGACCAATAACAAGCCCGTCCAGACCATCAGTAAGATTAACGGCATTTGATGCGCCAACAATGATAAGGACAGCAAAAGGAATATAAAAATAGGAAAGATCAACTTTCATATTCTTGAAAAAAGGGACACTCACCTCGGTTGAATACGAGGGAACAAAAAACACAAGAATACTTACAAATAAAAGTGCGAGAAAAATCTGCCATAAAAATTTTGTTCTGGCTCTTATTCCTTTTGATGAACGATCTTTTACTTTGGAGAAATCATCTACAAAACCAAGCACACCATAAGAAGCGGTTAAACCGCATAGGAGCCACATATAAATATTACTTATGTCACACAAGAGGAGACTACTTGCGATCACCGAGCAGACCACAACAAGTCCACCCATTGTCGGAGTACCTTCTTTTACTGCATGGCTCTGAGGACCATCGTCCCTTATTGGTTGACCAAGCTTCCTCTCCCTGAACCAGCGAATAAATTTCGGCTGAAAAATAAGAACAAAAACCAGAGAGATAAAAAAAGCAGTCATGGAACGAAAGGTAAGATACCTGAACACGTTCAGAGCGTTCCAATAGGGCTGCAACCATAAAAGTAGATGGTAAATCATGATATTATAACAGATAGATTAAGGTTTGAACCTTCGTCTATCCTACGATGTAGAGGGTAATAGTGAAAGATATTATTTTCCCCCTGCGCCCCAGGAAGGGTGCTTCGGGGGACGGTGCTAATTCAGTTGCGTCGAGATTCTTTCAGAAACAAAGAAATTTCCACTAAAGCCCATAAGTGCACGAATGGTTTTTGGGCATAACCCCAGATGAAGGCATACGTTTACAAAGGAGTAAATATATCTTGTATCATTTGAAAGGAAATACTCTCTGGCTTCCCGATAGGGGGCTCCCTGCTTTTTGAGATCATCAAAGGCACTCTTGAGTACCGCAGCCATAAGATTTTTTTCAGGCTCGGAGGGGTCAAGAGGAAGGTAATCCTCAAAAGCGATATACACTGCCGTTTCTGGTCTAAATTTATCGTGTTTCATCCAAGCCCCTTATAAAACCAAACTGTAAAACCAGTCCCTAAAACCCGTTTATCTATAAATTATCGTAAAAATCAAATTAAAACTTGATACAGCCAAACATCACAAATAAAGATGCGAAAACCCCCCGGAAGGATTATCTTAATTTTCAGATACTACCTCAAAAAACACCTAAGTATTTGAAATAGCTATGGGGGCTTCAGATTACTCGCTCAGGAACCTATCGGGGAAACTCTATCTTTTTCCTGCTTCCATAATGGAGGGTTTATACCTTTTATGTGAAGTACATAGCGGGCAAGAACAAAAAGGAGATCACTGATACGGTTACAATAAATAAGGGCTTCCTGAGAGATAGCCTCTTTTTCACTATGAAGTAAGGAAAGCATACTTCTCTCCGCCCTTCGGGCAACTGTCCTTGCAAGGTGGAGACTCGATGCCAGAGAACTTCCACCCGGGAGAATAAAAGAATCAAGCTCGGGAAGATCTTTATTGTAGTAGTCGCAGAGTTTTTCAAGGTGCTCAGTATGCCTCTTTTCAGCCCGCCACATGCCGGGGTAAGAAAAGTCTTTAGGGGTAGCTATTTCTGAACCAAGATCAAAAAGTTCCTGTTGCAGATATTCGATGACCTCAAATAATTCCTTCTCTGAAACCGGGTCAAGAAAACTCTTTGAAATTCCAAGACATGAATTAAGCTCATCCAGAGTACCAAAAGCTTCACACCTCGGGTGATCTTTTGGTACTCTGCTTCCATCAACAAGAGAAGTCTCTCCCTTGTCTCCACTTCGGGTATATACTCTGTTTATTTTAAAACTCACCTGCGGCTTCCCTCTGATCTCCGAAACCGGGGGGCTGATACGCAATACCCAGACGGAGACACTCCTGAGACAAGGCATCTTCTATTTGAGGATATCTTTCTACCAGCTGGTCAAAAAGAGAAAAAGTATTTTTGAACTCCTCAGAACCCGCTTCAAATGAGAGCAGATACGACATGGCAGCTTCAACCGGAAATATCTCACCTTCTTCAATTAAAGTCTTAAGGTGTGTACGTGCCTTTTCGGAAATATCCCGGGAAGCACTTCCGGAAACACCCGAAGCAAGCATATAACGTGAATAAAGCAGAATCTGTAACTCGGAACTGATACGAGTAAGGGGATCTTTCTCAAAACTGACTTTTAGAGAATCAAGCGCGGCTTGCAATTTCTCCGAGTCAATCGCAACAGATTCATATGAGGAAACTCTGGAAACAGCGTATGCCGCCGAAAGCACCTCTCCGAGTGAAGAATAACTTGTTTCAGAAAAATCGGTGGAGAGCCGCTTGACTTCATCAAGGTAGCGTTCCAGCACTTCAGTCTCTGAAACATTCCTGAGTTCAGCACTTGAAAAATCACCTGAAATTATCGCTCCAAGCAAAGTACTGGCTTTGGAAAAGGACTGGGATGC
The DNA here is from genome assembly GCA_964612555.1 of uncultured Bdellovibrionales bacterium. Classification (GTDB taxonomy): domain Bacteria; phylum Bdellovibrionota_C; class UBA2361; order SZUA-149; family DAOLCO01; genus DAOLCO01. The sequence goes on from CAZTBW010000001.1 coordinate 242,301, forward strand.
TTCTTCGTTTTTCAAATGCATGGTAGTCCTGTATTCATTGTAAAACCAGATACCCGCAACCACCAGTAACAAAATCGTCACCCCCTTTTGCCAGTTTTTCTCAAAAAAACTCGCAGGGTCATTCATCAGACCCCCCATCAGACCGCCGGAATAATGCACCACAGGAGAAGCAACTCTTTTTTCTTCTCTCAAGACCTTAGCTGAAGATTCAACATTCATTATAGAAACCTGCCTCCCATACCACGTTTAGTTACATAATTACATTTTATATTTAAAATCATCAGGACTCATATCTTCAAGTAATTTAGCAAGCTGTTCCTTGTCAAGCTCGGCATACTGCTGAACAGGAAATTCGTTTACAGAACCGGGCTCACCACTCACAGAATCCGGGATATCTCCGCTACCGGACTCTCCCTGAACCTTAGCCTCTCCATCAAGCGGAACCAGCGTAGCTTGTGCTTTTTCAAGTACTTCAGCGGTAACAAAGATAGGTACATTGGAACGTATGGCAAGAGCGATTGCATCGCTGGGTCTTGCGTCAAGCTCTTTACACTCCTCACCCACCTTGATTTCAATAGTTGCATAGAAGGTGTTATCCACCAGAGAAACGATTCCAACCCGCTTTACTTTTGCACCAAGTTCATCAAGTGTATTTTTTAACAAATCATGTGTCATTGGACGCGCTACTTCTATATTCTTGAGTGCGGTAGCTATGGAAGACGCTTCAGACATACCTATCCATATCGGAAGACATATTTCACCCTCCGGCTGTTTCAGTACCACTATCGGCGCATTGGATACCGGGTCTACTACCAGACCCGCCACCACCATCTCGTGCTCATTCTGATTATCTTGCATCATGTATTTGCTCTTCAGCCACAGCGTTTATAAAAGCTGTCCTTGACAGTACTTTAAGCCCATGGGGTGTTGCACGAACCACATGCCCTTCTACCAAACTTCCCTTCAGATTCAACTCTTTCTCGGATAAATCAGTAGTATATTCAACAGGAACATTGTGCTTTGTACGCCCGTGGCAGGAGAATATCCCTTTTCCCCGGGATTCGACAAGTATTTCCACCATATGTCCAAGGTACTGCTCATTTAATTTAAGAGTAATTTTCTCCTGTTCGCTCTGAAGCTGGCACAGACGGGCTTTCTTTACTGCTTCGGGAACCTCATCTTCCTCACTAAAGCATTGATTTGCCTTGGTATTTGGTCGAATTGAATAAATAAAGGAAAAACAGCTGTGGTACTGGATTTCTTTAACCATTTCCAGTGTTTCCAGAAAATCATCTTCAGTCTCTGTAGGAAAACCAACTATTATATCAGTAGAAAGAGCAATATCAGGAACCATATCACGGAGTGAAGAAACAATATCGAGATACCTCTCTTTTCTGTAATTCCTGTTCATCAGCTTAAGAATACGATTACTCCCCGATTGAAGCGGGAGATGAATATGCGGACACAGACCCGGCACTTCCTTGTATATCTCAAGGAAATCCTTTTTTACTTCCGCAGGGTGAGGTGAAGTAAAGCGAATCCTCTCCACCCCTTCAATATCTGCTATTCTTCTTACCAGCTCAGAGAATTTCATTCGGGGATTCAGATCAACTCCAAAAGAGTTAACGGTCTGTCCGAGGAGCATCACCTCCCGGGCTCCCATTCGTGCTTTAAGACGAATCTCTTTTAAAATCTCCTGAGGGTCTCTACTCACCTGAGGACCACGAGTAGTAGGCACTACACAGTACGTACAGATCTTGTCACAGCCTCTTTGAATAGCAACAAGGGCACGAACACTTGAATTAAAGGCAGACGGGATTATTGTTCGCTCATCAGGTAAAACGTCAAATTCATCCGGCAGCTCATCCCACTCGTCCCGATAATCAATTGCAACCTGCGGGTTTGTATCCTCCCTGCTTCTGGCAACAAGAGAGGGTATTAATGAAAGATTATGAGTACCAACCACAAAATCCACTGCACTGCTTCGATTTATTATCGCCTGACCTTCCTGCTGCGCCACACAGCCCCCCACTCCGATAATCATGGAAGGTTTTTTTTCTTTAAGCTGCCTGAGTCTTCCCAAAAGCCCATAAAGCTTATGCTCACCCTTTTCACGAACACTGCATGTATTAACAATGGCAAGGTCTGCCTCTTCTGCCGAGTCCACTTTTTCATATTCAGAGGACAGAAGCAGTAACATCTTCTCAGTGTCATATTCATTCATCTGACAACCGAAAGTTTTAATAAAAACTTTCTTTTTTACTTCCTGATGATTCATCTCTTCCTTGCCCCGTTTTCAAGCACAAGAGGGTTTGCAAGCTGTCCGGGGGTTTCATTCATTTTAAATACCGCTTCAATGTCTTCTACCATAGTCTGCCCCATACCATAAAGCGATTCATCGGAATAACCACCCAAATGAGGTGTCACAAGAACATTTTTCAAAGAAAGCAGCCTGTGAGACCCATCAATTGGCTCGCCTTCTACTACATCCGTACCGTACATTCTTACAGTACCATCCAGAAGTGCATCCACCAGCGCATCTTCATCAATCAGCTCCCCCCTGCACGTGTTTATCAAAACCACACCTTTTTTAAGTCTGGAAAACTGCTCCTTTGAAAGAATCCTCCTTGTATCTTTTGTCAAAGGGCAATGAAAAGATATTACATCAGCTTTTAAAAGAAGTTCTTCAAGGGGAACGGACACTGCATAATTTGCACTCACCTCATCTGCATCAAGATACGGGTCACAGGCGAGCACTTCTGCCCTAAATCCGAGAGATATTATTTCAGAAACTCTTTTTCCGATATTTCCAAGACCGATCAAACCTATCTTCTTTCCCTTCAGTTCCGGTCCAAGGTACCGGGCACGTTCAGACCATCTGGATTCTTTTACTGAAACATATCCCTGATGCATGTGCCGACCCGCTGCAAGCATGAGCCCGACAGCCATCTCCGCAACAGCTTCCTGCTCTACCAACCCTTTTACACGTGAGACCATGATACCAAGTTCTGTAGCCACATTCAGGTCAACATTATCACAACCAATACCATGCCTTGCGAGTAAAATCAGATCAGGACAAGCCCTCAAACACTCCTCATCAAAGCGAGGAGTCACACTAGCCACTATCCCCTGCACCCCCTCAAGCTCCCTCGCCAAATCAAGTCCCGTACAAGTTGCCGGCACATTCACCACTTTCAAATCACCAAGTGATTTAATACGCTCAAGGTGTTCAGGAAAATACTTTCCAAAAGAACTCGAATTTACAATAGCGAATTTCAGGTTTTTCATCGTTTAGAACATTATGAGAAAAGAGGTAATTAAAAAATCTCTAGATTTTCAATGGCAAATCTTGAAACTGATACAAAAATACCTAAAATAAGTAAGAAAGAAAACTGGTGACGATATCTTTATGATTTAGTTTACGACTTAATTAGTCAGCTAAAAATCCTGCTAAATGATCAACTTTTTATGCCCTTGCTTTTATTTAATTTTAAGATATCTTCATTGGTTCTTTAAATAAATTAATACATTTGCCTCATAACTTCATGGGCGTGCACGTTTTATATTTTGGTAGCAATTATAGCACGAATATAAAATTTCTCATTGGGGATTTCTTAGATGAAAAAGAGAGATAAGGATAAGCTTCACAAGATTCTGTTAGAGGAGCGAGCCAAGATTATTCAGCATCTTTACAAGGTGGAGGCTGATTCTGAGGGAGCTTTGTCTGAACTTAAGGGGGATGATGTAGACCTTGCATCCATTGAGTATTCACAGGCTGCGCTTACTAAACTCGGTTCTCGTGAGCAGAAGTATTTGAAGAAAATCGAATACGCCCTCGCAAAGTTTGAAGATGACAGCTACGGCATATGTGAGCTTACAGGGGAGGAAATACCTGTTGAAAGGCTTCTTGCTCGTCCTGTGGCACGTTATACGGTTGAAGCCCAGACAGAACTTGAAAGAAAGGAAAGAGGATATCGAGACCCTGACGAAATTGAAGATGATGAATTATTTCCTGACACAAGTGAGGATAAGATTGATTAGTAAATTAACAAGAACTTCAGTCCTACACGCTTAATAAAACATCCAGATACCCGTCTATCTGAAAAACTCTGAAGACTATCTTAAGGGGTAAGCTTAAACACTTCTTCCTACTTTAGTTTAAGAGTAATCTTTTCCACTTTTACTTATTGCAAATAATTTGCTTTTATTATACTTCAGGATCAGAATTATAAAAACTAACAATATTTCCGACACTGTTTATGAAGATTTCATCTTTAAAGAAAGTCTCCTTTTCTGATTTCAGGTTTCTGCTGAGAGCTTTATTTATTCTCGCTGTTGTATTTCCTGGCAATACGGTAAATGCCGATGATTCTGAAACAGACATTTCTCAAAAAAAGATTACAAAATCCCCCAGAGAAAAAGAGATAGAACATCTTTCAACAATCACCATCACGGCAGACCCGAGAAATAAATCCTTACTTGAACACACCCAGCCTGTAAGCATACTCACAAAAGAAGACCTTATTCTTCGCTCCGATATCAGTCTTGGTGAAACTCTTGCAACTGAAGCGGGTGTCTCCTCTTCTTATTTCGGACCCGGTTCCAGTAGACCGGTCATCAGAGGTTTTGCAGGTGAACGAGTCAGGGTTTTAAGAAATGGTGTTGGCTCTCTTGATGTATCGAACACATCAGAAGATCATCAAATAAGCATCAATCCCCTTAGTATCGAGTCTGCTGAAATACTCCGAGGACCGGAGACCCTGCTATATGGCAGTTCGGCAATTGGAGGAGTAGTAAATGTTACTGATAACAGCATCCCTTCAAAAGAAATCGGCACACCCCTTAGAGGAGAATTCGACCTTCGTACCCAAACGGTAAACAATGAAGCAAGTGGGGCGCTTAAACTCGAAGGACAAGCGGGCAAATTTAACTGGCACCTCTCAGGTATAAGCCAGGACACAAAAGATGTTGACATCCCCGGCTATCAGGAAAGCTCACGCCTTAGAGCACAGGAGACCGAACTCGGGCACGAGCATGAACAGGCAAGAGATACCCTCGCAGACAGTGCAACAAGAACACTAAGCGGCACAATCGGGGGTTCTTACATCTGGGACAAAGGATATTTTGGTGCTGCGTTTACTGCCTATGATTCAAAATATGGTGTACCGGTACACGGGCATGATCATCACGAAGACCATCACCATGGGCACGATCACCATGAACATGGAGAGGAAGGAGGAATCTACATAGAACTCCAACAATATCGTCTCGATACCCGTGGTGAAGTTCGGGACGTATCTGATTTTGTTGAAAAAATAAAATTTTCTGCCGCGGTCTCCACTTATGAACACAAAGAATTTGAAGAAGGAATCGCCGCAACCAAATTTACCAATGATTCTTTTGAAGGAAGGGTGGAACTTTTCCACTCTCCCATTGCATCACTTAGTGGAATTATAGGAACACAAGTCGAATATAGCGATTTTACCTCCAGCGGTCTTGAAGCATTTGTCCCCAACGCAGAGCGTTTTGCCCCGGGTTTATTTCTGTTTGAGGAATTACCACTGATCGAAGATCACCTCAGCGCCCAGTTTGGAGGACGAATCGAGTACCTACATCTTTCGCCGGATATTGGCTATCGGGAACGATCATTTACCCCCCTTTCACTCTCAACAGGGCTCTCCTGGGACATTACAGGAAAAAGTGATTACATTGCAGGTATCTCCATTGCCTACGCCGAGCGTGCACCATCAATTACAGAACTTTATGCTGACGGCATCCACGTTGCACGATCAATCAGTGAGATTGGAGACCCTTCTCTCTCCAATGAAAACTCCTACGGAATTGATCTTACCTTAAGAAAAAACCACGGCATTCTTACCGGTGGCATAGCGCTTTTTGCTCAGGAGTACGGAAACTACATTAATCTCAGCCCCACGGAACAACAATTTTCCGGACTCCAGGAATTTTCCTATGAAGAGACCAGAGCAAGATTTTTCGGTTTTGAAGCCGAGACCACCCTCCACCTTCACGAAGCACTTGGTTGGTATGCCAATCATCTTGACCTCACTGCTCAGCTTGACTATGTACGGGCACGAGACACACGAAACAGTATCGACCTTCCCAGAATCACCCCGCTTAGATCAGTAGTACGTGCCCGCTACGGCTGGAAAGAACTCTTTCGCCTTGGAATTGAAGGCGTGTTCGTTGCCGCTCAAAGGGATATTGCCGAAAGAGAACTCCCCACAGACGCCTACCAACTTCTCAACGCCACCTTCGACATAAAAATCCCCTGGCTAAAACAAAAAAACCTGACGTTTTACGCAAGGGCACAGAACCTAACCAACGCAGAAGCCCGCATCCATTCCTCATTTATAAAAGACATGGTTCCCCTCCCGGGACGCTCATTTATAACAGGAATAAGGGGAGTGTTTTAGAGATTTTCTCAGGGATCGAGAGTATCCTAAAAATGATGGAGGCGACAAAAACTAAGTAACCGAGCGAAGCATTTCTTCCACCGCCCCGTTCACACTATCCTTAAATGGACCATCAGGGAATCTCCCCTCACCAGTCCATTCCAGTGAAACACTCTTAACTAAATCTTCAATAATTTCACCCGCATCAAGACGTTTACGAAAAACATCTTTATATTGATTTGAATACACCAAAAGCTCAGTAAGATACCTTGCTACCAATTCACCTGTAAGCGCTCCGCCATGAGGTAAGCCCAGTACCTGAATATCATATGATGAAATTTTCTGAAGGCTGCCAAGGTACGTCGCATAGTCACCACTAAAAGCAGGAGTGACCAGATCTCGCCCCCCGTAATGCCCCAGAATATCTCCCCCTACAAAAGCACAATCCGGTTTCACATAGTAGGATACGGAATCCAAAGTATGCCCCGGGGTATCCATCAGAATAACATCAACCCCGTCTCCAAGAGATAGCGCCTCACCATCTGAAAACACCAGATCAAGCTGAAGCGACTCATGCCAATCCTCCAGAGAAATCTCGAAAGGTTGAGCGGCAGCTTCACATGCCGCTTTGTTCTTTTCATATAGAATCTTCGTATACTCAGAATCCTTAAGAAGCACATCGGTTTCCCTTCCTCCTACCAGACGAAGATGGGGGGCTCTTGATCTGAGAAAAGGTACTCCTCCCACATGATCAAAATGAGCATGAGTAAGAAGAATAAACTCTATAGTCTCTACTTCCTGCTCTATCCTGTCCCACAGAGACTGCCCTTCAGCATAAACACCGGCATCACCTATCGCACAATATTCACCGGAAATGATAAGATGAGAAGATGTAACAGTAGTAACCTGAAGCGTATTTTCAGTAATTTCACCGGAAGCTTTTATCCACATACGATAACCCTGTAGTTAAAAAATTTAGTAGGTAATACCTTCTAGCACTTTTATCTCTTTAATACCACACGCACATAAGAAAGCAGGTGGTCACTGCCTTTCATAAATTCTCCGGCAGTACCACTCTGAGGGATACCGTTTTTGTCATTCACCAATACAACATCCTCACTTCTTATATAAATCTCATCAAGTATCTCAAACCTTCTTCCACGACGATACGTAGCGATTTTCTCTCCTGTCAGACTACCTCTCCTTTGCAAGAGCGGAATCATGTCGGGTTCTCTGAATACCTCTGCCGGGCATAAAGCCGTTCCTTCGGGAGAGATTTCACAGCTTCCCGTTTTTGAAAAGTCCTGTAACTGAAGACGCCCCGAAAGCACTTCAGATGCGGCACCACTGTTATTTGAATTTCTATCCCCCATCATTACAACAATGGTTTTATCTTTAGAGGCATTTGATTCACTTTCAGCTATTTCTCGTACCCCACTTGCAGCAAGCATGCGCTGAAATTCAAATTTGGTGCCCAAGGGATCTTTCCAGCCACTCGCTTTTGATTTTAAATGATAATTGATGAGAAGAAATTTTTGATCAGGAAATGCTCTATGTGAAAGTACTACCGACAAGGGACCCCGGGTATGAGACCATGGCACGGAACGTATATCCAGCTTGGGAAGCGATTGTCTGTTCCAGCTCTTTACCCGACTCAGCTCAAACAAGCTCGAATCATAAATAATGGCATTTCTGTTACGCGAATCATTGGAATCTCCAAGGACAATCTTAAACGAGCGCGGCATATCTGAAGAGTTTGATTCTGGGGAGTTTAATGATTCTACCAGGTGCCCAAGAATTTCATATGACCGTTTCTTCTTTTCACCCACGACTTCTTGCAAACCTACGAGATCACAATTAGCATCCCGTATTCGGCTTACAAGATATCGCTTCTGGTTTAAAAAGTCCTTACTTTGAGACTTCACTCCCTTTTCACCAAAGCGAAACAGATTCAAGTTGCATATGGTGGTATAATTATCTGAAGCCGAGGCGGTGTATTCACTAAATAAAAAGCTATTCAGTATCAATAAAACAAAAAATATTTTCTTCACAAACTTCATAACGAATTTCATACGCCGGTACTTACATTCCACCGAAGCCCCCTCCCTGAACGGGTATTGATATTTCCTCTTCCTCCTTCAAAGAGACTTCCGATATAGGCACCGGTCTGTTCAGCGTGAAGAATTTTGCTCCTGGCAAGCACTCCAATCAAAATAGCATCAACGACATCCTGAGGTAGAGAGCCTTCTTCAAGAGAAAATAATTGATATATCACCGACTGGGCTATTTTCTTTACTTCCTTTCTTGGAAGCTGTTTTCCTCTCAGACACAGTAGTTCCGTCTGAACTGTTCTTGGATTAAGTCTTCCCGGTACACTTAATTTGCAGGAACGGGCGATGCTTTCAAACATGCTGCGTACCTGTTCCACTTTAATGGAACTCGAAGGATTAAGAGAGACCGGAGCCGGTCCTTCACACACGAGATAATCACCCGCAGCAAGATCAAGCTCCACGATAAGCCTTTCAATCTTACCATGAATAGAGTTAAGTCGCTCTGCCAGAGGATCTTTTACTTTTTCGGGAGACAAAATCCCCCACGAAACAGGGGTCTCTTCCTGCAAACTAAAAAGCGCCCAACCTGATTGACGTAAACTGGGATCTATCGCCAGGAGATATGCTTTATCTTTTTTAAATGACATCTTCATTGTTTTTTTCCAGAAAATATCATTCTAAATTTAATCAGGAAAGATACTTAATTTTTAGCATATTCGGGCAGGGGCTATCTTCGGCAGGCTCAGGGTAAACAAGCCCTGCCCCTACAGAACTACAACTTTAAACCTCCTTGCCCAACTTCGGTCATTTTTTCTTCACCGCTTATTTTTCAGTTATTTTTAAATAGACTTCAGGGCTGCACGGGCTTAAAATTGTATTCAGGTGAAGGGCGTAACATCAATAAATATGGAGGGACCTATAAGTTTAGAAAAAAGTTCTGCCTCTGCATCCGGATGTCAAGCCTCCTTCAGTAAAGATAAAACATACCAAAACTTTACTGAAACGCGTGGAAGGCAGTAAGGATGTATGTGAAGCCCAGTATGTATGTTTTTAAGTACTATGCTTCCGTGGAACGTGCTGCGAGGACGGGTTCCTGCATGTAAATTGAGTTACGCTCCACCTTTTATTTCTGCTGTCCGTTCATTTTCAGATACATAAAATCCAAAAAAAATCCTCCAAAAAAAACCCCAGCCAGATTTGCACCTGACCGGGGATTTCATTTTTTAGCTTTTATGCTACGTATTCTTTGGACTAGAAGCCTTCTGAATATGCATCGTACTGCTGTCCGAAGAACAGAGATACGAGTGCTCGCAGGATAAATGCACCAAGGGCAACTACTAACATACCAAGTGCAGCTCTATATGCACCCATAGCAGCAGCGATAATGGCACCGAGCCCTGCCACGACCATGATAAGAGCACCAAAAGCACCCTCAATCAGTCGGAACAGGTTTCCTACTCCGGAACGTACAAGTTCATCGTCATAGTTAGCTTCTGTAAATGAGCCGGTAGGACCTTGTCCCCTTACTTGTGCAAGTGAAAGATCAACTACCCCACCTGCAATAAGCACAACCCCAAGCGCAAGAAGAAGCTTGTTAGAATGTTGCATACCGCATACTGCCACCTGCGTACAAGCTGTATGGTATCCAGCACGTATTTTTTTAATCATTCGTTTCATCTTCTATTTCCTTCTCTTTGATTTCCTTTCTCTACATATATCCATTCCGTACCGAAGCTCTGCCACCACTTACGTAAACGCTTTTAGCACCATCGATACTCCAGGCTACTACATTTGTTGTGATATGTCCTGAAAAAAACGTAACATCAAAAAAGATTAAGGAAATTAAATAAGTAAAAATAACTACTTAGAAACACCCTTCAAGACACTCTTCAAGGTGCCACCCTCTTTTTCCTCAGGTTGCCTCAGTTATGAGATATCATAATTTTACAAATTTAGTCTTATATGTAACACCTACCGTCTGTTCTTTCCCTCATTAGAATTTTTTCCGAGTAGCAGTGACATGTGAAACACAATTCAAATATTTGAGTTGTGTTTTTTAGAAGGTTAATTAAAGAGTACACTTTACGATTTCCGGCTCAATTCATTCACTTAATGCACACTTGAGGCATTAAATTTTTCCCGTTTAAGGTTTTTTATGGAGAAGTCTAATGGAAAATACACGTCCAGAGGTTCAAGATGCTTTAAAACTTCTACAACAAGATTGTTTTAAGACAGAACCCATTGAAGAGGTTATCCAACATCGTTTAAGGGAACTAGAAGTACTTTATTCAAGAAGAGATTCTCTAAAAGAAAAAATCTCCTCTTTACCTAATGACTTAGCTTTGAAGAGAATGCAGTTAGAATGGGACTTTGCTACAATCGAAAAGCAGATTCAGGTTTATGAGAGCTGTAAAGAATGGGAAAACATCAGGCGGATGGGCTTTAGAGCAATCTACCTGAATGCTCTCTCAAAGTCCGATCAGAATGGCTTACCTCTTTTTGGCTTAGGAGATATGAACTCTGGAAGCGATTACTTTTACATCCTATGTAAATCAAACTACTTCTTCCTTAGGATGGGTCAAGAAGCATCCATATGCATAAGCAATGAGCATATTACAGGAATAACTTGCGGTTCTTGTTATGATGTAGGTACTCCAGATATTGCCATTGAGGAGTACTTTAAGATCGTCAAAAAGAATCCAGGTCTATACGGATCGGGGAGGTTCTCAATCGAACCATGGATTGTCAAAGCAACTTACACCAGTTTTGACTACCTTATTCCATCTGCGGTAAAGCAGAAAGTGCTGATAAGCGAAGAGCTCTTCAAAGAGTTTGGTTGTTACCAGGGAACCTACGTCATATATGACTCCAAGGGAAGATGGAATGTAGATTATTTCCTGCTTACCTTGGATGGCTACATATCAATCCCAGGCAAACCAAATAATCCCGAGCCCACAGATGCCGTAGTTATTATCATGGCATGTGGATTACCCTGGCTAGTTGAAAACTTCACAGCTACGCCCTTAAGTGTTTACTAAATACCCAAATTTTAGGCAGAAGGTTATAATTTCAAGCGAGTATGCAAAAACATACTCGCTTTTCTTTTTTCTTTAAGCCCAACATTAAAATAAAAAAAGGGTGGGTGGAAAGAGCATCAGGGGGGCTTAGCTATTATCAGAAGATATTTTTTTTGAAAGACTACTTGCCAGAGTAAAATATCTATTAATAAGTATAAGGTATTCATCTTGAGGGATACTAATGTAATTATGAACTGAGACATTCCTTGCTTTCAAAAAGGATAACCATTCCTCAAGAGAATCTATAATACCCAGATTGGCAGCTTGCTTAATTGCATCACGAGGGCTCGACACCATCAGACCAGCTTCGATAGCTTCATAACGAAAATACTTCCATACATATTCCATTGAAGCTTCAAAGGACTTTACGATTCCGGCAAAGTAAAACGGCTCAGACAATGCTTTACTCTGATATGTAAGTGCATTTTCAAGAAGAGCTATTGATTCTATAAATTTATTTTTGGATTCCATGAGCGATTTTTTTAATCAATTCTTCGTCAGAGTGATACCCGACAAGCATTTTTAAATCTTTATATATACTTGATATAAACTCACGATCAGCATTATTCAAGTTTATACAGTCTACCCGATACGGGCTGACTTCTTCAAACTGTTCTTTTATTTCCAATATACGTAAATATTTCTGGAGAGGAATCCCCTTTTCTGAGTAAATTCCAATATCAAAATCAGAATAGGTACGAGCAGTCCCCCTTGCTCTTGAACCAAAGAGAAAAATTGATATTTCAGGAAATACTATATGTATTTCACGAGTCAGCTCTTCAATCTGAGAATCTACCCTTACAGATGATCCCACATGCAATAAAGCCTTCTCAAGAGGAATCCCCAACTTCGATAACACAGTTTCCACACTGCGAGGAAGAACCGGAGCACCTCGCAGATACCTGTCCAGAGTATTTCTATGAAGCCCAAGCTCCTCAAGCAAAGGCTTCACACCTCCATATCCTCTCTTTCTGGACTCATTCTTAAGTAATGTAGAATTTAAAGCATACATAATATATGTTTAGCATATAATATGTATGCTAAAAAAGCAAACACATTCTCAAAAATCTCACATTCTAAAGGTGCCACCCTCTTTATTAAAAACACCTTTCTCCATAAGAACCCGAAATATAAAACAAAAACAAGGGCTGGGTGGAAAGAGGGTTGGAGAATGCTTTTCATCGAACTCAAGCGGACTGAGGACAAGTGAGTGAACGTAGAAACCAGATATTCTTCATTCCGAGGGAGCCATTCGATGAAAAATATTCTTCAACCCTCTTTGGAGGGGAACGGAAAACGGAAAAGGGGCAGTGTAGAAACCACTGCCCCTTTCAGAAAAACCACACTAAAGAAACTATCTCGCCAGATTCACTACTTCATTAAGCAGGTCAGATATACTCCCGATCACTCTGGAGCTACCCTGAAAACCTCTCTGTAACGAAATAAGTTTAATAAAGTCTGATGCCATGTCCGCAGTCGAAAGCTCCAGGGCACCTGAGGCGATTGTTCCGAAGGTTCCTATACCCGGCGCACCGATAATAGGCTCACCTGAATCCGCAGAAGCAGCAAAGAGAGAGTTACCCACTCGCTGTAAACCTTCACTGTTTGCAAATGTTGCAAGAGCAATGGTACCAATAACAGCAGACTGACCATTATCAAGCTGAGCTATCAAATCCCCATTTGGTCTTACTGAATACCCCACAACCGAACCACTTCCTATACCATTCTGGGAAAGAGACTCCAGAGAACTGTTTGTCGCAAATTGTGTAAATTTACTCAAATCAATATCAATAGTATTAGTTGGGTCTGACCCATTGTTCCATGGAGGAGTAATAGAACCAATGGCGTTAGTCGGAACAGTCAATTGCCCATTAGGATCAAATACAAGATCAATTGTAGCAAGACGACGTGCCTGCCCGGGAGTACCTCCGGTTACTTCAGAACCATCCGCATAAACCGCAGCTTCCCATGTATTGGAACCAGTCTTAAAGAAGGAAACACGTAAAGTGTGAGTCCCTCCAAGAGAGTCAAAAACATTAATAGGCATTGAAAACGCATCAGCGTTATTTAAATCCATGTAAGATACATCATCACCAAGAGAAGCAGCCGTAACGGTCAGATCTTGTCTTGCATCAAGATTACCTGCTGCATACGCCCCGCTTGTCTGAATATCAGTGGCAACCCTTTGATTAACATTCATCTTCTCAATAGCTCCCGAGCCGTTCGCTGCATACCCAAGAACGAAATGTCCATTCTGATCAAGCAGATTTCCATCAGGGTCAACAGACAAGTTACCAGCTCTTGTGTAGTACGTTACCCCTGCTCTATCCTGAACAACAAGAAATCCGTTACCATCTATCGCCAGATCAAGCCCTCTTCCTGTTGGCTCAAATACCCCTTGAGCGAGAACTCTCGTAATCCGCTTTACGGCACTTCCACTCCCGGTTGATAATGCTCCAGACCCACCGCCTCCGATAGAACCAGCAAGTAAATCAACAAAATCAGCCCGTCCGGTCTTAAAACCAACGGTGTTCTGATTCGCAATATTATCCGCTAGTACTGCAATTGCAGTTCCATGAGCTTGAATTCCTGAACGACCTGAAAAAAGTCCACTTACAATACTTGACACAGGCTAACCCTCCACAATTACAATATCTTTCCTCTTAATACTGCTCCCCAAACACCCGTTTGATATGATCAGCTATTTCTGACCATTAAATACCGCTCGAACTTCATCCAGTGAAAATTCCTGCCCCCCGACAAGAAGTCGTGGCTCAGGTTCCATTACAAATCCATCAACTGTTCCAGTTGCCTGTGCGTTAAGATCAACAAAACGCCCATCTGCACCAACTGATACAACTCGAAAATCATATTTACCGTCCGCAAGCGAAAGCCCCTGAAGATTCAACACCTGCATTCCCGAACCGGGGACCGGCTCTATCATGGTACTTCCAACCACTTCTCCTGCATCATTTCGAATATCAACTCTTACTGACTCAGTACCAGCCGGTACATTCGCATACAGATTTGACATAACCCCACCACTCACCTGAAGCTTCCCGTCAGGCAGTGCCACTTGATGACCAAGATAAGAAGCGAGTGAACCAAGAGGCATCCCACCCTGATTCGCTCCCACTTTCTCATTAATTTGAATAAGCTGTTCAAGCTGACTGAACGTTGCAAGCTGAACTGCGAACTCTTCATTCTCCATAGGATTCAAAGGGTCTTGATTTTGCAACTGAGTAACCAGTAAATTAAGAAAATCATTCTGATTTATAGTAGCTGCACTACCCTGTTTTGCACTTTGAGATGGCTGCTCATAACTCTTGTTTACAGCACCCTGAGAAACATTGCTAAATTTGTGTATTGGACTGGACATTGTATTTCTTTAATTTTCCCTAATAACAATTATTACTGCTAAACCTAAGCTACCCAACCATCCTCTATTATACCGCTACTGATCGCATGAGCAGCAGGATATGCACTACCCTTTTCAGCTCCCATCACAAAACTCTTTTTATCTTCTTTCGTTCCCCAGTTTCCACCCTGATGCTCAGAGAAAGATCGTGAAAAACGTGGTGTATCTTCGGCATCCTTACCTATTGTAACATGCACTTCGTCCGCTTTGTATCCCAAATGTTGTAATATGTTGCTAAGTTCATGCATCCTGGTACGCAGCACCTGCTCCACTTCAGAAGAGTCCGCAGATAACTTTGCATAAACTTCCTTTCCCTTTTGCACTATACGAACAGTGATTTCTCCAAGGTGCGGGGGATCTATTTTAACGGTAACCGAATCTGTTGTTTTACTCTGTGCCATCCGGGCAAGTACTTCCTTTACCTGTTCCACGTACATTTGTTGCCGAGCCGGAGTACCCGCTTCACCTTTCATGCTTTTAGCAAGCGTATGTAATTTATCTGAAACTCCCTTTCCGATAGTAGCGATAGAATCAACTTCCGGTTTTAATCCAAGGAGAGATTTCAAATCTCCCTGAACCGCATCCTGAGACATCGCGAGGAAGGGGTGCAGATTAGCTGCCAGTTCATTTTTTGGAGTCTGTACCAGTGGCTGTGCGGCAGCACCTTCATGTTCCTGAGCCAGAGACATATTAAACAAGGCTTTTGCAAGATCGTGTTTAATTTCCGAATCCTCTTCAGGTAACATTTTCTGAAGCTCCCGGGAGATATTCATCATGGTATCTTTGATAGTATCAGCCGATACTGTTTTCTCTTCTGCAAAACCCTGCTTTGAAGCAAGAGCAGCAGTGCTTTCTTTTTGCACCTGAGCCGGAAGAACATCCTGTGGTAAATCTTCAGAAACCACAGCGGTATCTACTTTTGAAGAAACTGCCTCAGCCGAAGCAGGCTTTTCTGTCGCAACAGACTTTTCACTTACTGCACTGCTTTCTACTTTCAGAGATTCAGATTTTACAAATTCAGTTTTAAGAGAATCATTTAGTGAGGCATCCGCCTTTACTACCTGTGGCAATTCCTTTTCTGAACTTGCTTCTGTCTGAGGTTTATGATTTTTTGAAACTCCCTCTCTTTGTGAAGGAACTTTTTCTTTTTCGACTGAATATTCCTGACTATCTTTTTGGAGCGGTACAGATTCTGAAGTACCCGGAGCAGATTCTGCTGCAAATCTGGGAGCATCTTTTTTCTCCCCTGATTCATTATTTGACGTGAAAGTGCGCTCATCTGTAATTTTAGGTGTTTCTACAACATCGGCTAAGGCATTTCGTCCGGGTATAAGCCCCACGATTCCTTGTAACAATGCTACAAATGCCTCTTTCATATTATCGCCTGTCCTTTCCTCCACATCACTTGCAGGATATGGAGTTGAATGACCTTTATTTGAAATCTCGTTTATCATATACCCTTCTTCCACCCACGCTTTATTACTTCTTCAGTGTGTTCCTCTCCTCACAAGCCGGCACTTCGGCTTTCCAACATCAGAGATATTGCAAATATCCAGCCAAAGCTGAATCAGATAAATTCAGGATTTTATTTATATATATCAGGCACTTAAGTATTTAAGAAAATCCACCAGAAGAGGCATTTATTGCCTGGTAGAAAATAAGCAGGAAAAATTTTCCCCTTAGCCAGAAACCCCTTAAAAAGCCCCCCAAACAGAGAGACCCGACATAGGCACCCGGCAAGAAAGAGGAAAAAATCAGGATGCAGCTACATTCTTTGGTACTGCTCGCAGTTTACCAATTACAGGAGTATTTATTACCAGAGCTGTTTCGTTATCAGATCTCTTCCATTCCACATCAACACTACTGCTTTCAATGGAGAAATACTTGGAAATCACATCCATCAGATCTTTTTTAAATAATTCCATTTCGGTAGACGTAAGTCCACTTCTGTCCTGAACAAGAACCATCTGCAAACGATTCTTCGCAGGTACCTTAGAATTTCCTTTCCCGGTGAAAAGAGAGCTTAAATTTCTAAACACGATTATCTCCCTTAATTATTGTGTTATTAACTTCATACACTACAAACACTTCTTTAAGCCGCGCGAAGCTTCTTTCCCAAACGAGCCCAAAGACTCATATTAAGATCAGGGTTATCTATTGGTAACTCAGCTCCCATCAATCTTTCAGCAATTTCCAGAAAGGATTGACCTGCTCTCGACTTGGGATTGTACACTACCGGCTCACCGGTATTTGAGGAAACAACGATATCGTTATCACGCAGCACCAGACCAATCTGCTCTATACCCAAAATATCTATCACATCCTGTGGTGAAAGCATGTCACCTCTTCGAACCATATCCCGGTCTACACGATTAATGATAAGCTGTGCATCCACTCCCTGAGCAGCAAGAAGTCCAACCACGCGATCTGCATCACGAATAGCAGAAACCTCCGGGGTAGTTACCACAATTGCACCATCCGCTCCGGCACAGGCATTCCTGAAGCCCTGTTCAATTCCGGCAGGTGAATCAATAAGAATAAAATGAAATTCCGTTTTTAGTTTATCAACCAGCTCTGCCATTTCAGAGGTGGAAACCGCATCCTTGTCATCAGTTTGAGAAGCAGGGAGCAAAAAGAGATTATTGGAACGCTTGGACTTGATATACCCCTGCTGAGGCTTACACACCCCCTTCACCACATCCACAAGATTAAAGACAATCCTGTTTTCAAGCCCCATGATTACATCAAGGTTTCTCAGACCTATATCTGCATCAATAACAAGAACGCGCTTACCCTTCATGGCAAGTGCAGCACCAAGATTTGCAGTGGTGGTTGTCTTTCCAACACCACCTTTACCAGAAGTAATTACAATCGCTTTTCCTGTCATCTGATGAACCCCTTCATACTAAACATCATAAATTCAAGAACTATATTCAATCTACTTAAGCCGGCGATTAGCCAGAGCTTTAGCGGAATAAGGTTCTACTACAATCATTCTATTATCTATCTTTGCCACCTCGGGACCTTTTCCAACTTCACTACCCCCCCGTGACACTACAGAGCCAATCCGAAGCTGCATAGGCTGCATCTGAAGTGCGATCACCACCCGGTCAAGTGTGTCATCCTCATAGGCACCTGCATGAGCAGTACCCCTGAGACTTCCCATAACCAGAACATCTCCACCTGCAATAATATCCGCTCCGGGATTCACATCACCAATTATGATAAGCGAAAACGGAGTTTCCACCCTTTGTCCGGAACGCAGAGTCCCAAAGATAATTCTTGCATTTGCCTCTTCATCAAACAAAAGATCGGCACCCAGATATTGAGAAACTTTTTCAGTATAGGCACCACCCTGAAAAGGAGCATCCGCAGCAAAAGCAAGAGCACCCTCCCTCGCAATTCCTTCATACTCTTCACCCTGAGCAAGCCTCTCTACCCGCTCAAGCAGGCTGTCAATCGCAGGCGAACCACTTGTACCCGCAGAATCACCAGTGGACATACCCATAAAAAGATCACCCTGAATATCAGCAGCCCCATTAGTAGATAAAGCAGCACCTGATAATAAATCCATATCACCCGAAGATTTCTTTCGTGCACTCCCAAGGAGCTTATGCAGACGTCTCTTTCGCTGAACTATTCCGATACCAAAATTATCCTTCAGGTAAGATTCCAGAAACTGGCTCTGCTCTTTAGTCGGAAGCCTCTCAACCCACTCAATAGCAATTTCCCCTCCCTCAAAGAAACGCTTTCGCCCACCAAGAAAGATATCAATCTCGCGAATCACCTCATCCCAGTCGGCTTTCCCGTCAATACGCAAGATAAGCCCTTCCTCGGTACCACGGGCACTGATAATAGTAGAAGAGTCAGCATCATCGGAAATATTATCAGAGACAATATTATCAGAGACAAGGTTAGATAAGCCAGAAGCTGAAACAGGAGAACTGGAAAACTCATCGCAAGATAATTTGCCACCAGAAAATCTGCCACTAGATAACTTGTCAGTAGTATTATCCACGCAATAAAATCCTTGATGTAACGTCGTTTAAAAATGGATATGTTTGTATCGAAACCCTTACTTCAAGTTACTTATAGCAAAATGCCTGTCGCCGTCAACAAGGATTCACCATTTTGTATATTGTATATATGTCTAATATCAGACATCGCTATAATATTGTGTCTGGTATTGCAAAACTATATCGTAAAAACAAACTTACATCCGCAGTTGCTCTTACAGGGACAGGATTTTCCCTCAGAATAATATCAACAAGATGCTCTTTAAACAGCACCAGACGAACCCCCGTATCAAGATACAGAGCATAAGCATCAAAATGTTTCACATCACTGGTGATATTTGATCTGAACATCAGCCCCAATAAAAGATGGAAGGTTTCATCAATTGGAATATTTGAAGAAAAAAATCCTCCGTAATTAAATCTCTCATAAAGGATACCATGCTGTTTTCTGTCAGTATGAAATGAGAAGCTAAACCCCGAGGCGTATCTCAGATATGATCTCTCTCCTTCCATAACAAGAGCAAATTTCAGATCAGGAGAGGAAAGAGAGAAAGTGGAAAGTCCCAGGGGAACACTCACCGCAGCTTCAAAAAAAATATTGTCAAAAAAAACTTCTTTTGAGTCCTCAGGACTAAATACGGGAACAGAAACTGACACGACAGGATCCCGAACACCAAAATCTTCTCTCTCAATCAGAAACTCCTCCCCCGAACGAAGTGCTCCGGAGGCAAGGTATCTATCCTGATTATCCCTCCTTCGAGGTCCATTAGGAAAGAAAAAAGTATTATGAAAATTTCGTATTGATGAATCAAAGACCCCTCCTCCGGCACCATGAAAAGCAGTAAAAATGGACACTCTAAACAACTCAGACAGTGAACGCTCATACTGCAAACCACACACATACAACTCCGCATCCACCTCATACGCATCTTTTTTTCGACCATGCATATTAGTCACCGAACAGGTAGAAGAAACCACCGCAGGAGACTCAAGAGAACGACTTGAAAAGTCATTAGTAGCAGAGAGCCTGCCATATGCTATCAGAAATTTGTCCTCGGAAATCTGTGGGGGAGAGAATATAGATGGAGAGAATATAGACGGCGAAGATACAACGGTATCCCTACCGGAAGATTCTGAAGTATCAGCAAAGACAGGAAGTGAATAAAACAAAAACAGGAAAGAGTATCTTATCAGCAAAAAACTATTCAGATACTCCTTCCTCAAATCCATAACGGAAGATTACAACAAGGCTCTACTTCTTCGGATATTTCTTGTCCAAAACAGCATTCCATTCATCAAGCTGCGCTTTATGTTTGGAAAATAGCTTTGTAGAATCACCCATCAAAGTTATAGATCGAATGGTATCACCACCCTTAATGGAATCAACCACATCCTGCCCCTGAGTCACCCGACCAAATACCGTATGCTTACCATCAAGCCAGGGAGTGGCAACATGAGTAATAAAAAACTGACTTCCATTTGTACCGGGACCGGCATTTGCCATGGAGAGCACCCCTGCTCCATCATGCTTCAAACTTCCCACAAATTCGTCCTTGAAATTATACCCCGGTCCACCTGTTCCCGTACCCTGTGGACAACCACCCTGAATCATAAAATCAGGTATAACACGATGAAAGATAAGACCATTATAGTACCCACGAGTAACCAGATTCACAAAATTCAGCACGGTTACGGGTGTTTTATCAGGATATAACTCAAGTTCAATAACTCCCCGGGTAGTTTCAATAGTAACACCCAGGTTTGGTTCCGCTTCTACGTTCTGTTCCATTCCAACTCCTAAAAATAATACGCACAATACCAGAATTATAGTTCTCATTCTTATACGGGCTCCATTAATAATTATGAATAAATTTTTCAAGAACCTTAATTTTATCTCTTATAACAGCTGCTTTCTCAAATTCAAAATGTTTTGCATATTCATACATCTCTGCCTGAAGTTCTGAAATTAATTTACGACAAGATTGCAAGTTTTTTGGAAGTTCTCCATCTCCCAAGGTCTCTTGAACCTCTTCAGCCACAGCAAGAAAGTAATTATCCTCAACCAGTTCCCGTTCCTTACTTCGGGCAACCGAAACAGGAGTAATACCATGCGCCTCATTATATGAAGTCTGAAGTTCTCTTCTTCTGTTTGTTTCAGCAACCGCTTTTTTTATCGATTCAGTCTCCCGCTCCGCATACAAAATCACCTTCCCCTGAAGATGCCTCGCTGCTCGTCCAATAGTCTGAATAAGGCTTGTTTCAGATCTGAGAAAACCTTCCTTATCTGCATCCATAATCCCTACAAGACTGACCTCTGGAAGATCAAGCCCCTCACGCAAAAGATTAATCCCCACCAGCACATCAAATTCACCATTTCTAAGCGCCCGAATAATATCTACCCGATCAAGCGTATGAACTTCAGAGTGAAGATACTTCACCCGTACCCCTATATCCTGATAATACTCAGTAAGGTCTTCCGCCATACGCTTTGTAAGAGTGGTAACAAGTGCACGCTGATCAAGATCAGCTACACGCCTGATTTCTTCCAGAAAATCATCCACCTGACTTTTTGCCGGTCTGATCTCCACCACCGGATCAATAAGTCCTGTAGGGCGAATCACCTGCTCAACCACTTTCCCCTTTGAATCCTCCACTTCAAAACTCCCCGGAGTAGCTGACACATAAATCATCTGACTCATCTTTTTCTCAAACTCGTCATATCTGAGTGGTCGATTATCAAGTGCGGAAGGAAGTCTGAAGCCATACTCGACAAGATTCTGCTTTCGGGATTGATCACCCCGAAACATCCCCCTGATCTGGGAAAGGGTCACATGACTTTCATCAATTACCACCAGATAGTCATCCGGAAAATAATCCATCAATGTCGGAGGAGGTTCCCCGGGGTTTCTCCCCGTAAGGTGTCTTGAGTAATTCTCAATCCCCGAACAAAAACCCATTTCCCGAAGCAGCTCTAGATCATATCGGGTACGCTGTTCCAGTCGCTGTGCCTCAAGAGTCTTCCCCTGAGAAAAAAGTCTCGGGAGGTGTTCTGCAAGCTCCTTTTCAATTGTCTTGATTGCCCGCTCAAGCGCTTCTTTTTCCGTAACGAAGTGACTTGCGGGGTAGATACACACCTTTGTTATTTTCCTTAAAGGTTTTCCTGTCAGGCGATCCGCTTCGATAATATCCTCGATCTCATCACCAAACAGTTCGATGCGAATACTCTTATCACTTTCATCAGCCGTGCACACCTCCACTATATCTCCACGAACCCTGAAAGTTCCTGTCCTGAAATCAAGATCGTTTCTTTGATATTGCAAGAACACAAGCTTACGTAAAAGCTCGTTTCTATTGATTCGATCACCCACTTCAAGATAAATCATCATCTTGAAATAACTTGCGGGGTCACCCAGACCATATATGCAACTCACACTCGAGACCACGATAACATCCCTTCTCTCAAGAAGCGATTTGGTGGCAGCGTGGCGGAGTTTGTCTATTTCGTCATTAATCGAAGCGTCTTTTTCTATGTACGTATCAGTAGAAGGAACATAGGCTTCTGGTTGATAATAGTCATAGTAACTTACAAAATACCTGACTGCGTTTTCAGGAAAAAAATCAGAAAACTCCGAATATAACTGAGCGGCAAGAGTTTTGTTATGAGCAATCACCAGAGTCGGTCGTTGTAGTTTTTCAATAACATTGGCAATGGTAAAGGTCTTTCCCGAACCTGTTACCCCAAGCAGAGTAACTCTGGAATTGCCGGAGTCTTTCAGAGTTTCCACCAATTCCTCTATGGCACGAGGCTGATCACCTTTTGGTTTCTTTTCGGATACAATTTTAAAAGGCTGAGAGGTATCTTGAAGCGAGTGTTTGAGAACTAATGCGTCGTCATGCTCCATCAGTATCAGACAATTTTACATTGCTGAAGCACGTGGGCGAACCTGGCTCTTAGAACAGTGACAGGAACGTGCGGCATCAGAACATCCAGCTCAGGACCTTTAAGGGCAGCAGTGGTAAGTATTCTAAGACTTTGAAACACCAGTTTTGGAGAAACCGTTACGGATTTTTTTACAAGCTTGATCAGAGTCTTGATCTGCTCTTTTGAATAACAATCCGCTCCATCATCGGTAGGATGTTCATCCATAAGCTGAGTGAATTGTGCGGCAACCAGTTCTACTGCTTCAAGATTAAGAGGCTCTGCAATATGCGCTTTTGATTCTTCCGTAAACACAATAGACTCGGATAAAAGACAGGCGGCGATATGTTCGACTCTTGTCAGCAATTCAAAATCAGTACGAAGATCATATATGGCATCTGTCCACCACTTCATTCCCCTCTGCTCCACTGCCTCTTTCCACACTCCAGTCCAGGCAAGTGTCTTTTCAGCTAAAAGCTCAGGACTCATCGAACGAATATACTGACCATTATACCACTTAAGTTTCGATAGCTCGAACTTGGCACCGGCATGGCTTACCCGGTCAAAATCAAAAAACGGAACCACTTCATCAGGTGAAAAAATATCTTTACTCTCAGGATGCGACCAACCAAGAAGACACATAAAGTTAAGAAGCGCCTCAGGTAAATACCCTGCTTCAATAAAATCATTCACCAATGTAAAGCCAGATGAATTTCTTTTGGAAAGCTTTGACCCGTCCTCTCCAAGAAGCAGAGGAAGATGGGCAAACTCAGGCAGTGGCGCACCCGCAGCTCTGAACAAGACCACATGCTTTGCAGTGTTAGTAAGATGGTCTTGTCCTCTGATGATATGGGTTATTTTCATATCAATATCATCCGCAACACTGGCAAGATGATAGGTGGGAGAACCATCAGAACGAATAATCACAGGATCGGGACCAAGCGCATCCGGACTAAAACGACACTCCCCGGAAATAAGATCATTGAAAACGATATCACTTTCTGGATACCTGAGTCGAACACAGTTTTCCTCATCAGTATATGCAGAGCCGGAGTTCTTTAATCGCTCTGCAAGCTCCAAATGCTTATCCAGCCTCCCACTCTGACGATAAGGAGCATAAGAACCCTCTTCAGGTAATCCTACCCCCTCATCCCACTCCAGACCAAGCCACCTCATCCCTGAAAGAATGTTCTCTTCATTCTCCTTTAGAGAACGCTCTTTATCGGTATCATCCACCCGAAGAATAAACGTACCATTATGTTTACGAGCAAACAGAAGATTGAATAATGCAGTACGTGCACCGCCAATATGAAGAAACCCGGTTGGACTTGGAGCGAATCTGACCCGAACCATACTCTTACTCGTCAGCACCAAGTTCTTCTATAGTAAAAAGACTTCTGCTGCCATGCGTTTTCCGGGCAGCACTGAAGACCTCTTCAGAAACTGGGGAAGCCTTGTTACCCCATGAGGATCTTATATAAGTAGCCACTGCGGCAAGTTCGGCATCCGACATGGCATGCCCCAAGCCCACCATTACACTATTATATGGAACCCCTTTCACCGTAATAGGTCCACTCAAACCATAAATCATAATTGAAGCAAGCCGCTGAACATTATCCGAGGTGACATAGGAACTATCAACAAGCGGAGGAAAAGCTCCGGGAATCCCCTGACCACTTATCTGGTGACACGCCGAACAGTGAGTTGCAAAAAGCGCCTGTCCATCAATAACAATATCACCACTGTCCCGAGGGAGTACTTCCGATATACCGGCAATATTAAAATCAGCATGAGGAGAAGGGTGCAGAACATCAGAAGACATGGCTATTTTTTCATGATCTTCCTGTCCTCTGCCTGCAATATCTCTACTGGTTCTTTCACACGAAGTGATAGAAAGAAACACCATTCCACACAAAAAAATTACCAACCTGCTCATTACTGTTTGATTCCTTACGAACATTATTGATTATGAATAATACGAGAGTCTTACAAGATAGCCATGATAAACTATTTTGTGACAGACTTAATATAACAATTTGCCTGATTTACAAAAGAGTAGATTTCCAAAACATATTTGAAGACAAATTAAGGGAAGAGAACAACATAAACGTATCTCTTTACTAGGTTTTAGCTTCTTCCCGGAAAACTAACTCAGTTTATTTTTGCAGAGGGGGTTTTTCTGATAGCGAAAAGAGTTCCTGAACCCGTACCTGTGCCTCCTCGGAAGAAATATCACGAAGGGACTCAAAGACGGGGTGCATGAATCTTGAAAAAACACTTTCCTGATGTCGATTAATAACATCAGAGAACGCACTAAGGCTTTCATCGGACATACCCTCAGCACGAAGTTTTCTGCTCGTTCGAATCCACTCCCGGGCTGATTCGGTCTGAAATTTATTCACCAACTCCCTGATCATAAAATAACGAGTCCGTTCTTTTTGCCACTGACGATAGCGAAGCACCTCATCCTGGATAATGCTGTCGGCACGATCTACCTCTTTCTGCCGTAACTCAAGAGCGGCATCACTCACTGATTTAAAATCGTCTATGTCAAACAGATAGACTGATGGAATCTCCTGAACACGGGGATCAATAGACCTTGGTACTGATACATCAAGGAGCACATAACTTCTTGATCTTTCATTCTCAATTATTTTATTCAAAGTCTCAAAGTTTAAGATATACTCATCCCCATCCTGCATTGATATAGCACTGATGACTACATCGACCATGGGAAGAACTTCAGTAATTTTGGAGAGAGGTATATTTACCCCATTGATCATAGCCGAAAGATTTCTTGAATTTGAAATGGTTCTGTTTGCGATAAAAAAAGAAGTAGCCCCCGCATCTCTCATATATCGGGAGATAAGCCTTGCAGTCTCCCCTGCTCCGATGACAAGATATTTCAGACTCGCTAAATCACCAAAAATACTTTCCACTGCAAGCTTTGATGCACTTGCAATAGAAACGGTGCCCTTACCAATCCCGGTAGAAGAACGCACCAGTTTTGCAGTCCTGAAAGCGGATTGAAATAAACGATGCAGGGAAGACTCAATAAGACCTTCCTTGACAGAAGTATGATAGGCGGATTTAAGTTGCCCAAGGATTTGCGCCTCACCGGTGATCATCGAATCAAGCCCCGTAGCAACCCTGAACAGGTGTTCGGGAACTTTATCGTCTTTAAAAAAATACCACGCAGCATCAGAAGCGTCTTTCCCGAAAGATTTGGAACTGTTCGACGAAAAATCAAAAATTTCCTCTCTCAGGAAATCATGAATTTGATCAAAATGCTGAGGCTCAGCAGAAAAAAGCACCTCCGCACGATTACAGGTAGAAACAACTGCGGCACCTCTGATAATCCCTTCCTTTCTAGCCTGAAGTAATTTTGACTGATTGCGCTCAAGCTCTCTTGCCGCACTCTCCCGAAGAGAAAGAGGTGCTGAGCGATAATTCACGCCAAGAAGACCAAGCGAATTATCCCGCTGAAAATACTCACCGTAGCTCTGACCTTCCTGTGATAATGAAGAACTCAATACTTTCATGCGCCTGAAACAAACTATAACATTCTATGTGCAAACTGAGAGAATAAGAGTACTAAAGTACTAATAAATAAATAAAAGGACAACACCGGTATTGCTATCATTTTCCTATGAATTAAAACCAGAGCAATACTGAAGCAGATAAAATATCCAAGGGAAAATAGCAGTTTAATAATATGAACGTCCAGCAGTTCCTTCTGAACGGCACCACTTACAAGAGAAATTACCAGAAAAAACGCCACCCCCTGCAACGAACCTGTCAACATTTTCTCAAGCGCTGAAAGATTAGGAAGATGCAGCACACCAAGCTGCTTCTTTTTAAGGCGACGATGTAAAACAACTATCAAAAAACTCAAAAGCAGCACAAAAAACACCGAAACCTGAGAGAGAACACTGAAAAGAATGTGAACAAGAAGAATAGAACTGATTTCATAAGTAAAAGCCCCACCCCTTGAATGAAGTCCCAAAGAACCCAAAATAAAAATAATTATTCCAAGACCAACAAAGGAGGCAGCAAACACCTTGCTTCTTTCACGTACAATATAAAACAACAGAAAAACAACCAGAGAACAGATCAAAAGCAGCAGCGAGGGGCTCGAATCAATGGTACTGCCAGTTTCATGTATCCTGTATTCAGTTGAGACCAGAAAAAAAATCGCAACAAACTGGGTAATAATCCCGGATAATAAAAATATCTCAGAAAGTTTTTTTCTTTCAGAAAAAACAAGCAGAAAAAACAAAACAACATATAAAGCAAGAGAAAAAACAGAAAAGAAATGAATTAAAGTAAAAGGCATAGCTCTAAAAAATCCTATCCAGGTACTTTGATCGTAGCTCCCGCCTTAAGATCTCTTACAGATGAAAATCTATTTACCCTCATTAACTCCTTAACCGTGGTCTTGTACCTTTTGGAAATACCAATCAAGGTGTCTCCTCTCTTCACTTTATAGGTCTTGGGAGTAGCGACGACTTTGACAGCTTTTTTGGTAGTTTTTTTGGTATCTGCAGCGACCCGGGGAGGAGCCAGTTCTTTACCAAGCTCAATCGGAACCTCAACCACTGCTTCAGTAGCAGGGGTTTCATACTTGGCAAAATGAGTATTTGCCATATAAAGATGAGACTTGAACTGGGAGCTTTTAGCTACAACCTTTGACCCCGCTATCTTTGAAATAAAACGGGAGCCCGTACCATAAGGTACCTTTACGTAAGTCCCGGAAGGAATAAATACCCGATTCTGAATAACAGGAGCTTTAAAACCCCTGTTAAGTTCAGAAAGAATAGTATCACCAGCCCCACTTGCCACCTTCAGATCAGAAAATTTTATTGCACGGGAAAGCATGATTTCCTCAAATTCAATTGCCTGCTCACGAACAAGCCCCGGGAAATACTTCTCAACATTCTGCTCCACTTCAAGTGCGGCTAGAAACTCGGCATAAAAATTACTGGAAGCAAAACCAAAAGACTTTGATTCGTACTTTTCAATAAGATCAACAAGATTAATCGACCCCACCTGCTTAACTCCCCGCATCACCCCGCTCAAACCATGGTTATAGGAAGTAACCGCAAGAGACCAGTCATTCAGATTCTGAAAAGAATGCTTAAGATATTTCGCGGCAGCCCTACTTGCAATAATCGGGTCTCTTCTTTCATCCAGATAATTATTAAGTTTCATATACCGCTTTGCAGTTGCCGGCATAAACTGCCATATACCGGCAGCACCTACAGAACTGTTTGCAGTGTAATCAAAGGAAGACTCAACCAGAGGCAGACGCCCCAGTTCCGGAGGCAAACCCTCTTCTACAAAAATATGCTCAATCGCACGAAGATACCTCCCGGAACGCACAAGACCATCATAAAACCGCTCCTTGATACCAGTCTGATAGCGAATCTTCTCATCCGAAGCACCCTCTCTCATAAGCCTCTGTTTGTTCCCCTTGAGATTGGAATAGAGCTGATCTATTCTTTTCTCAAAATCATCTCTCGGCTTCTTCCCCCCAGCCAGATGTAACAAGGCTGATTTAATTTTTTCCTTTTCTTTATCAACTTCATTTAATTTGGCATCCATCAAAGCCTTGCCACTGAGCCTTGCCTCATACTCAGAAAAATCTATCACAGAATAAATAACTTCCGGGTAACTCCTGTTATGAAAGACCCTATGATCTTTACCATATTTCGTGAAAATTAATTTCCAGAACTCCACTCTCCCTTCAAGACCCGGGGGCGTATATATTTTCCCTGTGTGGAGCGATCTGGAAGGCTGAGCATGAACAAAAGAACAAAAGAACAAAAGAACAAAACAAACAGCCCAACAAGAAATGAGCCAACAAGAAACGAAACTGCAAAGGCGAGCACCACCTGCACACAATTTAAAACTTGGACACCTTCCTGTATTCATCCGGTACTTCATTAATTACGACTACCTAACATTATTTTGATAATATCATTTTCAATGCCTATGGCACGAGATTTCTCAATCTCACCCTTTATAACCAAAGCGAACACCAATCTGAAACCCTCAAATCTATCCACATAACCCGAAAGCCCACTCACCCCTTCAACAGTACCGGTCTTTGCCCAAAGCGCCTGTTTTTTTATCTCATCATGTCTAAAAACCGATGATTTAGTAGCTGGAACAAACTCATCCTTATCCAGTTTCCTGTTTTTCAGGGTACCACTTAAACCAAAACGGCTCAGAGAAGAAACAAAAACCGGACTTACACTAAAATCTTTTTCAACTTCGTTTAAAAGATTCACTACCTGGTTCATGCTTATTCTATTATCTTTTGAAAGCCCGGAAGCGTCTGCAAGAACACTACCTTCAGGATAAGCATTTATCTCCCTGAGAAGCTCCCTCATATTTTCCAACCCTTTAGCAGAACTGAAAAATCCCTTACTGTCCTGCCCTATCAGATAGAGTAGTTGCCCTGCAATAAAATTACTACTATAGCGGTTAAGCTTTGCAAGGATACTGTACAGTGGCTCAGACTCATGCACGTATAAACTATGTGCTTCTGCCGGCACCTTCCCTCTCCGGAGCGCTCCTCTTACAGAAACACCTTCAGTAATAAACGCCTTACGAAGCGACAAGGCATAATACTGAAAAGGGTCAGGATGCGCCTGATATTTCTCCCAATAAGGATGCAGGAGACCTATCCGTCCATTAATCTGAAGACTCAGAGGCTGTGGAGTCAGGACACCTTCCTTAACAAATTTTTGGAAAAGATCATTTGGTGGATTTTGCACAAGCTCAAGTGACTCACCCTTCCCGGATAAAGACCTGCTCCTGTTTTTAATCTCCCCATACAAACCCGGGCTTGTTGTAACAAGCGCAGGCTGCCCTGAAGCTGATGGAACAACCTGCACCCGATACGTATTAAATTCGACTACCGTAGAAGACTGAGCCGCCTGATATGCTTCACTACCCGGGGAAATTATACTACCAGTGGAAGCACCATCTTCAATAAATAAACTGTCATCTATGACAATATCCGTTACCGCATTAACCCCACGCGCCTTCAGCTCTCTTGCCGCAAGCAGCATGTCCTCATATTGAAATGTAGGATTACCGTATGCCCGTACATATAATTTTCCGAGCGAGTCAGCAGGTGCCTGTCTCCTCTGGGCAAGCCCGACTGAAGGGTCAAGTCTCGGGTCTCTCTCCTGAGGAAGATACTCAGAAAAAAATTCAGTAGGAATCGTATATTCCGCACCCAGTAAACGAAGTGCCGCATAGGTAATAAAAAGTTTTTGAACCGATGCCGCATGAAGCAGAACATCAGCACCTTTTGAGAACACCTCCTGAAAGTCAGGAGTGCGATATACTGAAAGAAATATCTCTGTTTTTTCTTTTGCAAGCTCTTTAGTGAGCTTCTCTATCTCATCACGCAATTGTCTGCTAAGCGCCGGGTCTGGCGTCGTTTGCCCATACGCTACAAGCTCAAGAGACAGCACCCCCGAAATAATAAAAACAATGGCATAAAACAAGCCCCTAATCAGATACATAAATCGGATACATGAAACATCGTAGTTGATAAATTGATCATTTTTTTTTACCATAATACAGGCGCACATTTTCTGCACTTAAAAAGGTATATCCAAAGTATAAAATCATGAGTATTTGTATAGTCCTCGTCACTGCCCCTTCTGCCGGTGTGGCAAAAAAACTCGCCGAAGAGGCAGTTTCATCAAAACTTGCGGCTTGTGCATCCATCATTCCGGAAATTACCTCAGTATATTATTGGGATGAGAAAATTAACAAAGATGAAGAGTCCCAGATAATTTTTAAAACTGCCAAAAAATTAGTACCGGAACTTGAAAACTTCATCATAAAGAATCACCCCTACGAGTGCCCCGAGTTTATAGTTCTTGATTCATCGCACGTTGAGAAAAAATATGCTTCCTGGTTAGCTTCCTCCTTAGCTGACACTCTTACACCGGATAGCCCTGTTCCAGACATAAAAAAAGAAAGAAGTCCCCATAAGCCATGAAGGAAATTATGAAAAAAGCAGTTTTTCTTGATAGAGACGGCACGATTAATTTCGACTCTGATCATGTGTTTGACCCTGAGAAACTTTTCCTACTCCCAGGTGCCGCTGATGCGATTAGCCTTGCAAGAAGCTCAGGCTACCTGATTGTTCTGGTAACAAATCAGTCCTGTATAGGAAGAGGCTATGCCACCTATCATCAGGTAAATGCCACCCATCAAAAACTTCGTCAGCTTCTTCTCAGTGAGTCACCCAGGACACTGATAGACTTGATACTGGTCGCCCCCGATCACCCCGACTCAGCCTCTCAAAGGAGAAAACCATCCCCGGGCATGTTACTGGAAGCTGCTGAAAACCTTAATCTTGACCTCAATCAGTGCTGGATTATAGGAGATAAACCCAGTGACCCCCAGGCAGGTGAAGCAGCCGGTATTCCAAAAGATCAATGTCTCCTCCTTCACCCAAATCAGGTCTCTCCCCCCAAAGACAGCCCCAAAAACACGAACTATAAAATCTTCCCGAATATTCTGGAAGCAGTCAGTTATCTTACCGGAAACGACCCTGTCAAAAAGAAATGAGAGATACCTGCTTTACTTGCTTATCTTTTCAAGCTGAATAAGCACTGCCTTTGAGTTTTCCTGAATATCAGTCAAGGAGCATGAATCCACTCTCAGAAAGGCAGGGTTACCACTTGCATAAACGATATAATCAATGCTTCTGTTAAACACCGTTCCACACTCATTCTCAGTCTCAGGTGTAAAGATTGTTATAATTTCAGGATTGGGAAGATGCCCTTTACCTTTATAAACCTTCATGGGCATAAAACGAACCAGATTAAATCCCGGGCGAAGAAACCCCGCCGACTTCACCTCAAGCACCTGCCCCAGAAATACAACATCGTGCTTGCCAAACTCCTGATCAACACTCCCCTTTGGCTGACACTTACAGGCATAGAGATCAGAAGAAAAACAGATAATAGACAAAAATAGTATGGTTAGAATATATCTTCCGTTCATATAAATCCTGCTATTTAGGGGAAAATCCATATTACCCCTAGTAATAACAAACTTATGAACATATAAAAACTATAAAACACAGTCCCGATAAAAGACCAATGTCACTCTCAGATCAAAAAAAACTTCCCCTGAAATTATATATATGTAGCTGGGCACACGGCATTGGTGGGGGTGCTGCCCGTATGGAAGCGTATTATATGAGATACTTCGACAGGGAGAAAATCTTTCCCAGACTTATCAGCCTGGTTCCGAGAAATACCAGAGACCCCCAATATGACAACTCGGTAGAGTACATCAGCTTACCTCAGGAAAATATGTTCGGACATCTTGCAGATATCCTGAAAGACGCCGACATTGTACAATTTCAGGGTAGTTTCGACCCTCTGGTTTGTGAGGCTGCTGCAATTGCAGGAGTGCCCCTTGTGGTTGAGGTACTTCACAATATTGAACGGGGCGGACTCTTCAGGGAAATTGATATCAGCATATGCGTCTCTCAGGCAGTTCAGAACGCACAGGATGCAAAAACACCATCCACCGTAATCCAAAACGGCATTGATACCGACGAATTTTCCTTTCCCAAAGAAAGAAAACGCAGCGAAGACAAGAAAGACAAGATCATATTCCTTCAGGTTGCAAACAGAAGTAAACTTCAGGTTCATCTTGACGAAATCGCCCCCGCTCTAAGTGCCCGCTTTCCAAATCTCGAGTTCTGGATTGCGGGACGTGAACAGGAATATCAATCAAGAGATAACATACATTTTTTTGGTGTAGTTGATCATATAGAGGAACTATATCAGGCAGCAGATTATCTGGTATTCTTTTCACCAAACGAACCCTTCGGTCTTGCCGCCATTGAAGCAATGTCATCAGGGTGCATCCCACTTGTATCAAAAAATACCGCTTTCTCTGATATCATCACAGAGGGATATGACGGACATTTTCTTGACCCTTCCGACAATGAATCAGCAATCAAACTTATCAGTACCCTCATCACCTCCCACCATTCTGAAAAAACCCTGCACACAAGAACACAGGCACGAAAAACGGTAGAGAAAAAATTTTCCATACATGCCTGTATTAAAAAATATGAGGAACTTTATTTTACCGAATACGAAAAAGTTCTAAAAAAAACCAATCCATCCGGAAAAGATATTTCCAAAAACTCTTTCAAAGAGGATTTTCCCAGCGGTAATGCTATAGTCGGGGAAGCCGTCTATGTATTCCATTCAAAAAACTACCCCCTTGTATATCAAACCCTGGAAAAAATTGTTAAAAACAATCGCATCATCAATCACCCGGTATGTCAGGAAACAGTGCTTGACCTCTTCCAGTTCGCTTATTTAAACAATCAGCTTGAGTGTGCTGTCAGTTTCATTTCTTACATCATCAACACTCACCCTGACATTAAAAACACTGCTTTTGAGAAATGGTTTTCAGTACTGTCCCAAAAAGAAAACAATAAAGAAGGCACTACCGATCTACTGATCAGATTTGAATCACAGCTTCTAGCTTCCGGCATTACGGAAAAAGAACTCGCGGTTCAATACCTGGAACTGCTCCTGACACGGGGATTAATATCTCAGGCACTACTGTTTCTTGAAAAAGCCGTTATTGCATCCAGAGATAACCTCTCACTATCAACATACTACACAAGCTGGCACAACAAACTGCAACAACTACCAGTCTAGAACAATTGCAAACATCAACGGAGCAACAATCGTTGCATCAGACTCAATAACAAATTTTGGAGTATCCACTTCAAGTTTTTCCCAGGTAATCTTCTCATTAGGGACGGCACCACTGTATGAACCATATGAAGTAGTACTATCAGATATCTGGCAGAAATACGCCCAGCAAGGACATGATTCATCCTCCATATCCTGACGTATCAGAGGAACAACACATATCGGGAAATCCCCTGCGATACCACCTCCGATCTGAAAGAAACCGATTGGGGAACTTGCGCTCGTCTCCCGGTACCAGTCAATAAGCTCCGACATATACTCTGTACCAGAGCGCACCACAGAAAAAGAACTCACATTTCCTTTCCTGACCTGCCCAACAAACATATTTCCAAGAGTAGAATCTTCCCAGCCGGGAACAAAAATAGGCAGGTTCTTTTCACAGGCAGCAACAAGCCAAGAGTTCTTCACGTCAATTTCATACTCGTGTGAAAGTTTGCCAGAACGAATCAGTGCGTAGAAATACTCATGCGGAAATTTTCGCTGCTGTGAAGAGTCCGCTTCCTGCCACAAATCAAGAAGCGCACTCTCTATTTTTCTCATCGCTTCATGTTCCGGGATACAGGTATCAGTAACCCTGTTAAGTCCACGTTCAAGGAGTGCCACCTCATCCTCCGGGGAGAGATCACGGTAATTCGGTACCCTCTCATAAGAATTATGAGCCACCAGATTAAACACATCCTCTTCAAGATTTGCGCCGGTGCAGGTAATTGCATGAACTTTTCCCTGACGTATCATTTCTGCAAGACTCAGTCCAAGCTCAGCCGTACTCATAGCACCGGCAAGAGTAACCATCATCGAACCCTTATTTTCAATATGAGACGAATACGCCTCAGCAGCAGAAATAAGAGTTGCCGCATTAAAGTGTCTGTAGTGATGTTTTAAAAAAGAGCTGACTGAACCCATGTCTTGTCTATCCCAAGTTAATTTTTAAAGCCCGAGTTCTATCAATAGAAGTAGGTAAAATCAAGCCACGCAAAAACAACCGTAGGGGTAGGGCTTGCCCCTACCCGCATAAATCCAGAAACTCCATGATTCATTAAAAATCAGAAGCAACCGCATCCAGATAAAGCTTTCTTGCAGCTTCATCCAGCAGCCCCTCCAGCGTCTCTGCTGCCTGACCCCTAGCAACCTCTCTCTGGGTCAAGGTTCCAAGTGCCCCGGGGGCGAGGTTACCGGTTGCAAAGGAAGAGCTTGAAGTTACCACGTTTGAGGAAACAGTACCGAAGGATTCTGAAATAAGCAGAGAAGGGTTACGATACAGGATTTGTCCATTTCTCTTTCTAAGTTCAGCATAAACCATAAGGTTCAAAGACTGCTCAACCTGAATATTCGTACGACCCTGTACATCCCTGTTTTCAGTTTCGATACTCAGGATTTTGGTTATAAACTCAGCATCCGCACTCTCTCCACTATCAACAACCTTCACAACTCCATAGCGTTCAAAACGAGATCTCAATTTCTCTGAAAAACGAGGACCCAGACCGGGTAAGGTAGTATTATTCTCAGAAGTTCTGATTGAAACAGATTTTACATCAGGAGGTAGAATAGACCCACTGCCTTGCAGGCGGTACCCACAGGACGCTAATGAAACAAAAAACAGGACAAATAAACAGCGTAATAATATCATAGACAAAAACTGTAGGGGCAGGGCTTGCCCCTGCCCGAGTAAATCATCATAAAATCGAATAATCACGGTATTATGACAGAACACAGCGGGCAGCCGCAAGGGCTGCCCCTACAGAATTAGCCACCAGTTTAGATTAATTGCGTAATTTATACTTGATACTATAATACTATTACCACCTAAATCTTTACTAATTCACTGCAAATAGGATATGCCTTGAATACTCACTCCCACTCATACAAACCCCAATCTATTGAACCAAAATGGCAGGACTACTGGCTGCGTAACAAAACCTTCAAGGTAGAAGCAGAGCCTTCCAAGCCCAAGTACTACATCCTTGATATGTTCCCATATCCTTCCGGTGCCGGGCTTCATGTCGGTCACCCGGAGGGCTACACCGCCACTGATATTGTCGCTCGATTTAAAAGGATGAATGGTTTTAATGTACTCCATCCTATGGGCTGGGATGCTTTTGGACTTCCTGCCGAACAATATGCACTGCAAACCGGTACTCACCCGGCAGTAACAACAAGAAAAAATATAGAAACCTTCAAGAGACAGATTCAGGAACTTGGGTTTTCCTATGACTGGGATCGTGAAGTTGCCACCTGTGATGAGAGCTACTATCGCTGGACTCAATGGATTTTTAGAAAACTCCATGAAAAGGGTCTTGCCTACATGGACACCGTACCTGTGAACTGGTGTCCTGCTCTGGGTACCGTACTTGCCAACGAGGAAGTAATTGATGGTAAAAGTGAACGAGGGGGACATGACGTTATAAGAAAACCCATGCGTCAGTGGATGCTGAAAATCACTTCATACGCCGAGAGCCTTCTTGAGAGCCTTGATGAACTTGACTGGGCTCCCCATGTACTGGAAATGCAAAGAAACTGGATTGGAAAAAGTGAGGGAGCCCTCATCAAATTTAAAATCCAGAACCCTTCAACCAAAGAGGCTGCTGATGGTTTAGCCTTTGAAGTCTTCACCACCCGTCCCGATACTCTCTTTGGAGCAACCTATGCAGTGCTCGCTCCGGAACACCCTCTGGTATATACCATCCTGAGTGATGGAGAGAGAAAGAAAGTTGAAGAGTATGTTGAGTCTGCAAAAAACAAGAGTGACCGCCAGAGACAGGAAGAGGCTACAAAAAAAACCGGTATCTTCACAGGCGCCTATGCACTGCATCCGCTTACCAATGCCCCCCTCCCGATCTATGTGGCAGATTATGTACTGATCACTTACGGCACAGGCGCCATCATGGCAGTCCCCGGGCATGATCAGCGAGACTGGGAATTCGCAAAAAAGTATGAACTGCCAATCATTGAAGTGGTAAAGGGCGGCTCTGTTGATAAAGAAGCATATGACGGTGACGGTCTTCACTGCAATTCATCTTTTCTGGATGGACTGAATATTCAGGACGCAAAAGAAAAAATGCTTTCCTATCTCGAAGAACATAAACTTGGAACAAGAAAAGTACAGTACAAACTTCGGGACTGGCTCTTTAGCAGACAAAGATACTGGGGAGAACCTTTCCCGATCGTTCATACAGAAGACGGTCCTCAACTACTCCCTGAAGAGGAGCTTCCCGTAGTACTACCCGAAATAGAAAAATACCAACCCACCGAACAAGGCGACCCACCCCTTGCAAATGCAAAAGAATGGCTTGAGTACCGGGATATCACTTCAGGAAAACCCGCTACAAGAGAAACAAACACCATGCCTCAGTGGGCAGGCAGCTGCTGGTATTATCTCAGGTTCATTGACCCAATGAATGAAAAGGCACCCTGGGACAAGGAAAAAGAAAATTACTGGATGCCGGTTGATCTCTATGTCGGGGGGGTGGAACATGCGGTGCTCCACCTTTTATACGCAAGGTTCTGGCACCACGTTTTATATGATCTGGGGCTTGTCTCAACTAAAGAACCTTTTAAAAAGCTGGTAAACCAGGGAATGATTCTGGGCGAAGATGGTCAAAAAATGTCCAAATCAAGAGGCAATGTCATCAATCCCGATGACCTGATTCGTGAATATGGAGCAGACACGCTGCGTACCTACGAAATGTTCATGGGACCACTGGAACAGGTAAAACCCTGGAACACAAAATCAGTAGGAGGAGTGTATCGTTTTCTTAATCGGGTCTGGAATCTTGTAATTGATTCTGAAACAGGTACAGTTTCTTCACGCTTTGTTGAGGACTCAACTTTTCCCCAAGGGTCTCTCGAAATAGAAAAGCACCTTCATCGTCTCATCAAAAAAGTTGGTGAAGACATTGAATCAATGAAATTCAACACCGCCATTGCCGCCTTGATGAGTTTCATAAACGAAGCCTACGAGTGTGAAAAAATACCTCTCAGGGTAATAAAAACATTCATTCTCTTGTTAAGTCCTTTCGCTCCTCACATCAGTGAAGAGTTATGGGAAAAAACAGGGGGTACCAAAACCCTTGCATATGAACCATGGCCTCAGTACGACCCCAAACTTGCAGTCCGTGACGAAGTTACTATTGCCGTTCAGGTAAACGGGAAATTGCGTGCTACCCTGGAAGTCCACAGCAGTATTTCCAAGGAAGAACTTCTTGAAAAAGCAAAAGAAATACCGAAAATTCAGGAATACCTTTCTCAGGGCTCTCTTAAAAAGGAAATAGTGGTACCATCCCGTTTAGTGAATTTCGTTATAGCAGATAAATAAGTTTCATGTCGGATTTCCACATCAGTGTTTCCAGTAAAAAGATTTCCGGCTTCAGACATAGCGAAATCCTGATTCGAGGTAGAGAAATCCCCTCCCCGCTTGATAATTTCTGCATGGTGCAACTCTCCGACCCTCATCTTGGAGTCTACACAAGCCCCGAAGTGATTCGAAAATCTGTCAATATCTGTAACACACTCTCGCCCGATCTTGTCTTACTCACCGGGGATTATATACACCTGGGAAGACAGGAAGTCCGCACCCTGATGCATAAAGCACTGGGTCCCGCTGTTTCAAAATATACACAGTACCGAAGACTCGCAAGACATACCACTCACGAACTTTCCAGACTCTTTCAGGAACTCAAACCCAAAGAAGGCATCATCGGGATATGGGGTAACCACGACTACCTGGAAGGAAAGCGAACCCTTAAAAGATTTCTTCCCCAAAACATTATCTGGCTCGAAAATCAAACTGTTGACCTTACCATAAAAGGTTCCACCATCAGAATATCAGGCATAGATGACTATCGCTTCGGCACTCCTGATATAAAAAAAACAATCACTACAACATTAGAAAACAAACAGCTCACTCACCCCCCGGCTTTCAAACTCTTCCTCTCTCACAACCCAGACACCATCTTACTACCCGACAATGAGCTCCTCCACTCATACAACCTCATCCTCTGTGGACATACTCACGGAGGACAAATCTGTCTCCCGGGTTCAATCCCCATAAAAACCCAAACCAAACAGAGAAAAATACTAAAAGGACTAAAAAATTTCGAAAAAGCCCCGGTCTACGTCTCCAGCGGCATCGGATGCAGTGGCTTACCTCTACGCCTATTCTGCCCACCTGAAATAGTTTCAGTGCGGCTTATTTGTGAATAGACGGTTTATTTTAAATAGAAAACAAGGTTTTACTCTTTTGAAAACTGGCGGAGCATTGAGACCAGCTCTTCATTACTGTTCTCCATGGCGTAGTGAATAGCCGTTTTCCCCGCAGAATCCTGCATGTTTAAAATCTCAGGGGCATTTGAAAGAAGAGTGTACGCAATTGAATTATTGTTTTTACGTATCGCGTAAAAAAGTAGAGGGGTACCTTCAGAGTCATAGATGTTTGGGGAAATGCCTTTGGATAGTAGCTTAAACACTTCTGTTTCATTACCTGAAGTAACCGCTTCAAATAAAAGTGTATGATCTTTCTCATTGGAAACAGACTCAGATACGTTTGCATTAGTAAAGAAGTATAGAGGAATACCAGCCGCTAATATACAAAAAAGAGCAAGCCCAAACGACATACTCGTTTTTGTCATCAAAGGTCTTCCACGAAACCCAAAGATTGAATTTAAAAAAGAAAAGAATCCGTTTTTACTCTTTGAAATATTGAGTCGTTCTGACTTATATCCCAAATGGCTAAGGATTTGTGTCCTTGCTTCTTTGGCAGAGCTGATTCTTTTGTTTTTGTCTTTTTCAGTTAAGCGCTCTATAAGTTCTATAAACCAGACAGGTAAGTCCTCTCTGATGGTTCGTAAATCAGGAAGTACATTTGCTGTAAAAACATCAAGGGCATTATTGTTTTTCTTACTTGCAGCAGATAAAGGAACACCGGAAAAAAGTTCCGAGAGCACCATCCCCAGTGAATATAAATCACTCCTTTCATCAATCATTTCTCCTCTGATTTGTTCCGGGGATTGATATATGGAAATAGAGATTGCCCGTTCACCTGTTCTTGTAAGCCCCAGGTCTTTTCCAAAAAGTTTTCCAAGACCAAAATTCCTGAGCATAACATTTCCGAGGCGATTTCTGGATATAGTGACAAATATGTTTTCCGGTATAATATTTCTGTGAACAATACCCTTTGCATGAGCCGTTTGCAGTGCATGAAGCAATTGATATGCAAGTTCAACCGCAATTTTAAAGGGAATTTTTTTAGAGCTGTAATTTTCAAGCAGCTGTGTCAGAGGCTCACCTTCTATTTCCTGTGTACTTATATATAAAAGATCTGATTCAAACCTTCCTATATCATACACTGCCTCTATATTCGGATGAGAAAGCCCTCGGGTTATTATCACCTCCGCTCTAAATCGTTCCAGTTCCTTTCTGGTGGTATGTTCATTAATATGAAACACCTTCAAGGTAACAGGACATTTATCCAGATAAAGATCAATTGCCTTTACACAAGCAGTTGTCTCCGACACCTCAGACACTGAGGCAATCTGATAGCGAGAATCGAGTATGGTATCAGGTATAAGGATATCCAGTAGTGACATGAGAAATCTAGTTTAACATTGAACCAGTGTAATTTATCGGACATTCCAGCCCCACGCTGTAACGCTAATAAATCAAATAAAATCAGCTAGTTACTTTTAAACACTTTTTTTCTTCATACATTAATTACAATTTAACGATTAAAGTAAGCATGATGAAGGAACTGTCCCCGGGCGTGAAATTATTTGATCGTTATCAGGTGCTCTCCACAATTGGGCGTGGGGGGATGGGGTATGTGTATAAGGTGTTTGACGAGAAAAATGAGAGTGTTCTTGCTCTGAAACTCCTCATCCCTAAAAATGCCAATTCAGAAAGATCAGTTCAGAGGTTTAAAAAAGAATTCTCTGTCATGCAGTCACTCTCCCATCCAAACATAGTCCAAGCCTATGAGTTTCACGAGGACAGCAAACAAGGCTTTGCCTTTTCAATGGAATACATAGAGGGTCAAGACCTTGATTCTATTATCTACAGCGAAACATCTTTTCTTTCGATCACCTCTGTGATTAACATCCTTGAACAAATCGCAAGCGGTCTTCACTACGCCCACAAAGAGGGCACTTTCCACAGAGACCTCAAACCTGCCAACATTCTCATAACAAAAGACGAAAACCACAATTACCACGCAAAAATAACAGATTTCGGTCTTGCCCAGGAAGAAACCGAAGGCACCGACCTCACCAAAAGCAGCAATCAGGTCGGTACTGCCTACTACATGTCCCCCGAACAACACCGAGGCGAAGCGCTTAGTATTCACACCGACATATATTCCTTTGGCATCCTCGCATTTGAACTCTGCACAAGAAAAAAACCTTTTGACGGTGAGACTCCTTTTAGTCTTTTTCTTGCTCACGTAGCAAAAGCAGCCCCCAAGCCAAGAACCATAAACCCGGAACTACCAAGATGGCTATCAGTCATGATTGAGATCTGTGTAGAAAAAGAAAAGAAGCACCGTTATCAAAGCATGGATGAAGTTTTGAGAGAGATACAATCAAATAAAAATGTGCAAAAGAAAGGTTTTTTATCAAGACTACCTTTTTTAGTTACTGATTACTTCATGTGTTCCTGGGGTGCGGCATATTTTTTTACGTTTTGTTTCTTTTTTGCATGTGGCTATATCTTTGTTGACATGATGGTAGAGCTGCAATTAAAGAAGTATGAGAGTGTTTCATCAGTAAGTAGTAGTAGGAGTATATGACAATAGACCGTGGGGTAAGTTACACGGGAAATGATCATTTTTGGAAAATTTGCTGAGAACAGTCAAAAGTTACAAAATATTGAGCACAAATAACAAAATAAGTATCTAAGATGCTGAAAAAACAAGAAAAATAAGAAAATCACTTAAAAATCTAAAGAATATCTCCTTAAACCCCGATAACTAAGGCTGAGATATATAGATTTGTTTATCCACCGTGAGAATCGGAAGGTCACAAAAGTAAGGTAGTACAACATGGACACTCAAAAAGAAAAAACTCCAGATTTCTCAAAATCTCCTCACAAAAATGAAAGAGGAGCTACTATGATTGAATATGTATTTCTAGTTAGCATAATGGCGATTGGGTGTATGGCGTCAGTTGGGTTGATGCGGGAAGGGGTAGAAAGTAAATTTCGAGAAGCGGAAAGGGGAATAATGGGATTTGGCGGGAGTGATGGCGAAAATCCAGTAGTTATACCTTAAAGAGTTTAAGGAGCAGAGACTGAATAGAAAAAGAACTGCAAGAGATAGCGCAATGCTATCTCTTGCAGTGTGAACCCTTCATTGAACAAAAACAACTTTCCGATTCCTCCGAAAAGCAGGAAACAAAAAAAGAAGAAATGTTAATAATAGTGAACTTGGCTCTGGAACTGCGGATGAGGCAAGTCCATGTGCCCAAGCGAAGTCTACAGTCGATGCGAAAGACCGACTGTTAAAACCAATGAAGCCATCATCTGTAGAATGAATTCCTGAGAGGAAATACTGGTCGCCAATGTTGATAAACCAACCTCCTCCAGAGCCACCAGGTTGACCCATTCCTCCCAACTCGTGAAAGTCGGGGTGATTCGAGTTTCGAAACTGAGTAGTCAGGTACCACCTTTCATGCTCTGGTTGAGTCCAGTAAGACACACCATGTCCGCTTAGATAGTTCATCGTTCCACGCTTTTGGTAATCGTAGAAAGGGCTTCCATTGTGCACGTTGCCTGTTCTTCCAAATCCGATTCTACTATAAAGCATACCGAGTTCATCCTCTCCATCATATAGTTGAGCAGGATTAACACCCATGATGGGGTCATCAAATGCGAGGAACGCGAGATCGCGCCCCTGTCCTATTACACCGTTCCATGTGGAATGAATAACAGGGCGGTTATACGAGTAGAAGATACCATCTACGTCACTTGCCAGGTTTCTTCCAGTGCGAACACTGAAAAAATCATAAGCTGCCATATTATCAGCCTGATGTGCAGAAAACAGCAATGAATGACTGTTCTCAATTACAACGGCAGACGCGTGCCAGTAGCTGTTTGGGTCACCATAGTAGTGTCCAAACAAACCAACGACTGAATCGAACTGTGACCCGTAAGATGCATTCGGGTCGGTCGGAAGCGGGTCGTAAAGGATGATATCTCCTGGTACTAGCGAACTAGTGGAGAATATCATCAAAAAAAATAATAAAACCTTTTTCATTTTGATCTCCTTCAAAAGAAGAGAATGAAACAGTCCAACCACTCAAAGCTTCCTGAACATTTCAGGAAAATCGCACTTTGAGCCCGTCTGTTCCTCTTGATGCGTGTTAAGAATAGAATCTTTCACACACACCAAAAGGAACAGACCAATGTACTGTTCTCTTTTCGTAGTCAGTTTTGGAGTTTTCAGAAATGAATGCCAATGAAGAAAAAAATAAAAACCTCACCTGTTGTAAACAGGTAAAACCTTAATTCTATCCAGCCTCAAGCACAGCTAATCCCAGTGCATTTCATGCACTTAAACCAACTGTACTTGAGAGATAATACATCTACCCAAGATTTGAATTGAACTACGACAAGAGTAAACAATGTACTCTCAGCGCATACATATATCATATTATTAGAGATTTTTCTAAAAAAACCGCATAAAAAAGCGGTAATCTGTGCGGTTTTAGTATTAAGTTGCTGAAATTACTTAGCTATATTTCAGCTTTCTTCTATGAACACAACACAAATCTCACCTGTATCACCGGTAGAAGCTACCTTAAGCCAATGGAGAGAAATCGAACGGATCTAGGACGATGTCCCAAGAATACCTTCCAATCTTTCTATTTTTTTAAGACGAAGCTCATCGAACATAGAGGCAGATATGGCAAGTATGTAGGGACTGAATAGTAGCGCCAGAAATATTCCAGGGAAAAAGATATAAAAGTGAACAAAGAGAATGTAAGTAACTAGAAACCATATTACCATATAGCCTGTCATGAAAAGTAATGCTTTATATGGACGAAATGATAAAATTCCACGTAGCAGAATAAACAACAGCAAGAAATTAAACATAATCTCTTGAGAATCACTGAAACGTGATATCCATTTACCTTCCAATAAATTGCCTAAAATATTCGCATGTATTTCAACTCCGTACATTTTATTTCCGGCTTTTTTTGAACTTACAGGAACCCCTAGAACTTCTTTATCATTATTGTGCCCCCTGCCACGGAGTTCACTTTTAAAACCAAGTATAACAACTTTATCTTTAAAAAAATCTTTAGGAGCAATCCGATTTTCTTCAAAGAAGCTCCATAGAGCAAAGCTCTCTATGGTGTCTTCCTGACCATAGTAGTTTATTAGAGCCCTTCGCTCTGGTACAGGAAGGTCAGGAGAAATATGATCGTGGAGAGGTTTTAGGAACGGTACCGTTTCATAGGTCGAAACAGAATGAAAATCATTATTATAAAGATTTAAATAAAGTGTAAGATCATGAAAGCTGTTTAATGTCATAGGGAGCTCATAAGCCGCAGCTTTTGCGATATAGGGGTCAGCTAAATTCAATTCTGTTTCGTCCTTATCGTGTTTTTTGTGAGCGTCTTCTCCTGATATGTCCTCGTCCACAGAAAGCTTTACTACACTAACAGCTCCCATCTTCATCGCATCAATCAGAATTTCAGTACCAACCGCCTCATCTTCTTCCTGAGGAAAATACAGATCAAGTATAAGAAGTTTAGGGTTATCAGAAAGAATGGAGCGGACTGCACGAGCAGTTACTTCTCTTGGAAAAGCTTTTCTTGGAGAAATCTTAAGTTTTCTGTACGTGATAT
Source organism: uncultured Bdellovibrionales bacterium (assembly GCA_964612555.1). Classification (GTDB taxonomy): domain Bacteria; phylum Bdellovibrionota_C; class UBA2361; order SZUA-149; family DAOLCO01; genus DAOLCO01. The sequence continues at coordinate 286,814 of CAZTBW010000001.1, forward strand.
CATCAATCTTTACGATTACAACATCACTGGGAGGTGTTATAGCACCACGAAGAGAAAAAAGAGATTTAAGGAGAAGTGTTTCATCAAGACGTTGATGAATAAACTGACCTAAAAACAGAAAAGCTAAGGCAAAGGCTAATGCCATATACGTTCGCTTAAAACTACCCGGGCGGCTTTGTTTTCTTAGGACGTACTCTCTTATGTAGTAACGTAATTTTATGATATTGAGCTTCATTCTTCTTTATACTGATTCCTTGGCAAGAGTTTCTCTTACTCCTTCTTGCGAATTTGTACAATTTTTCACTTATTTTATTCTTTTACAGCCAACGCCTTTAACTTATCGAGCAGTTTTTGCTCATCATCACTCACATACTCTCCACCACTACCCGTATGCAACATCTGAAATTCACGCTCAAACAACTCATAAGACATTTTAGCTTCAGGGGTATGAGGGAACTGTCTTATGCATTGTTCAAAAAACATTGGTGCAAGGTCTTTAAAACCGGGTACCGTATTTCTCTGATAGGAAACACCAAGGAGTAAAAGCGCTTCCCGTTTACCGGCAGATGAAAGCTCTTCAAAGGAAAGACTGTGAAGAAGAGAACTCGCTCGTGCTGTTTTTACAAGATCAATATCATCCTGAGAAAGCGTCCTTTCTTCTGTAAGTGAACCAAGTAAATCACGCACATGACTGATAACAGAGGTGTCTTCAAAAAATGGTTTCATTGATTGAAGTTCCTGAAGGTGAACAATCCAGGATGACAAGAGATGTTTCTGCTCTTCTGTTAAATTTTCGGTATCTTTAATCCTGCTTAATTCTGAAGCGGCGCCATGAAAACTCTCCTGCACTCTCACCTCCACCATAAGCCAAAGCCGTAGCGCCTGAAGCGCATAAGTGCCACCACCCTTAAGCCCTGATACGGATTCAGTAAGCTTAAGTAATTCCCTTGATGCCCTTGAAAACTGCCGGGAAGCGATCAAAAACTCAGATGCAGCAAGCTTGGCTTCAAAAGAAGTATCATCCCCACTGGCGTGTACTCCAAGAAAATCCATCCTCGAACTGAATCTCGAGTGACAAGCGGCACAATTATGAGTAAGCCCTTTTAACTTCCACCAGGCATATTCTTTTTTACCTTCATTAAATCTTTCATAGGCATCAGCCAGAAGCCTGTTCTGAGCATTAAGCGCAACGGCAAAGCCCGGGTCATCCTGATCTTTGGAATCTGATTCAATTTTATGAAAATCCTTTACTAATCTGTTGATTAAAGAGGAGATTTCTTTTTCATAAGAATCGTTCATGAAACTCGAGGGAGTCCATACATAGCTAAAAAGCTTTGCAGAAGCCTGATAGGCATCACGCATGGGCACAAGCATGTCCTTATGTTCCGTTTTTCCGGTAGAACAGGCAATGTAGAAAAAACTGGAACAAAGGAGGAGAAAAGCTAAAAGATAAAATTCTTTTTTTACGAACATAAGCGCCCAGAGTCATTCCCGTTAATACTCCCATAGTAGTATCTCAAAACAGGGAGAAAGAAAAACACTTCCTAAAACCGCAAGATAAAACGCCCTTTAGTGCAAGGCATCTCCCTCGTCTGAAGACTCAAGTATAGCCTGATCAAGAGAAGCGGTCTCATCAATTAATTTTTTTACGGTAAAAGACAGCTCCCCAAGTGAAAACGGTTTGGAAAGGCACCTATCGACACCAAGACGTATAAAATGTTCAAGATCAAATACAAAAGCTTTCCCGCTCATAATAATCAGGGGCACACGTGACCCTGCGGGAGTGGAGCGGATACTCTGAATAAGCTCCTCTCCTGCCAGATCAGGTAAATCCGTTTCCACAACCACTGCTGAAAATTTATTTGAACGCAGTGCTTTAAGAACTTCAGAAGCAGATGAGACTGAAGTAACAGAAAAGCCTCTCTGATCGAGAGACTTTGCATAGAGTGTACTTTGCTCTTCATCAGGCTCTACCAGGAGCACCTCTTCTCCCTTACCGTACACAATGATCTCCCCGTCATACTCTTCAGTTTTAACAGCTTTGGTAAAACTCAAAAGAAGTTCAACCCAAAACACAGAGCCGACCCCCGATTCGGAAGAAAAACCTACCGACCCTCCATTCACTTCAGCAAGTTTTTTGGTTAAAGGCATACCCAACCCGGTGCCTTGTTGATGTTTCGAATATTCATCATCCACACGCTGGAACACGCCAAAAACTTTGTGGAACTCTTCTTCAGGGATTCCCACCCCGGTATCCTGTATTGCAATCTTCACCCGTTCTGAACCAAGTTGATGCGCAGAAAGCGTGATTTTACCACCTTCGGGAGTATATTTAATTGCGTTAGTAAGTATATTAATAAGTATCTGGCGTACATGTCTCTTATCACAGAGCACCGCAAGCCTCGGATTTGCCTCTTCCACAATCAGGGAAAGCTGTTTCTGGATTGCCTGAGAGCGAACAACTGCCGCCATATCATTCATCAAATCCTGAACAGAAATCGGTATGGGGGTCGTCTCTACCAGACCTGACTCTATTCTTGCAAAATCGAGCACGTCATTTACAAGATCCATCAGGTGGCGGGAACTCTCCTGAACCATACCCAAAGCTTCTTTTGCTTCATCCGGAATACTGCCACATAAACCATCAAGCACCAATTCTACAGAATTCATAATGACCCCAAGAGGTCCCCTGATCTCATGGCTGAGAGTAGCAAGAAAACCCGTTTTTACCTGAGTAGAGTCCTCACTGATTTTTTGTATTCTGGTAAGCTCATTTTGAAATTCCGCATTAACAAATAAAAGGGCAGCATAAGAGGTGATAAGTGACAGCATTTTATCAGGAGAAAAGAGTTCTGATCGAGGAAGTGTAGTTTCAATCTCCAGAAGCCCGAATTTCTTTCCACTGAAATACAAATCTCCCGAAAGTACATATTCTGAATACTGTTCAGAATCTTCTTCTTTTAAATATTTTGGACAACCAAGAGAGTAATTTTTCGCTGATACTCCGGAAATTTCTTCAAAGAGACGAAGCTGTATCGCCTCAGTTGGAAAATATCTGGTAATAACTGAATATATTTTCTGAACAACATCTTTACTTTCAACACGATCTATCCCGGCTGAGGGCAGCACATTAATTATAAAATTATTTAATTTGGTAAATTCACTTGCAAGCATTCTGATAATTTCGATTACGGAATCATCTTTCGAATAGGGAATCACAAATTCATCGCATACTTCCTGCGCTTTCCTGAGTTTTCTTTTTTCAGAAAACAATAAAAAAACGATACAAAGTTGCAGAACACTTGAAATGACAAAAACAGGAAAAAGTATATTTATTCCGCCAACAAAATACCCGACACCGCTCATAAAAAAGAGCATGGAGCCTAGAAAAAAAATTATAATGTACAAATAGGGCGTATGCTTCATGGGACCTTACATGTAATACCTTCCGGAACTCTTATGTCGACACAATCAGAAGATACTTTTAAAGAAGTTTTGGTCAAAAAATCTATATAAGTTACAACTACTTATAAATCTATATCCCCTCACCCTCATCTACTCTCCCCAACTCTCCTGTGCTTTCAAATTCGTGTGTCAGTGTGATATCTCCGGAGACGATAGTGTGAAGTCTCCTTTGGGCTCTCACAAGAAGTGAACCATCAGAAGAAATTCCTTCCACCACACCGTCCAGATGAGGGACTTCACAACGGACTCTTGAGTTATGATGAAGTGAAGAATTCCACCACGGTGACTGAAAAGGACTGAAACCTTCCTCCATAAATTTTTTGTAGCTTGAGAGCACCGAAGAGGCAATGGTCATACAGGTTTCTGCATATGGCAGAAGATTTCCCGTCTCCAGCCTTACACTGGTAGCGGGTACTTCCTCTGGAAATGATTCCTGATTGATATTCACCCCGATACCTGAAAGAACATAACACTCTTCGGGGACGCCAGCGGGAAAGGTTTCCAGAAGTATCCCGGAAAGTTTCTTATGCGGGAAAGACCTTGTAAGAATATCATTAGGCCACTTGAGAGCGGCACCAACACCCATGGCTTTAAGAGATTCATATATTGAAAGCCCGATCGCAAGGGAGAGTCCCGAAAGAGCACTCCTTGTTCTTGGCATACGATCAACCAGAGTAAGATACATTCCCCCATCAGCAGCAGAAACCCAGCCTCGCTCTCTCCTCCCCCGCCCCCTGGTCTGCTCTCCGCTAAACACCAGGATACCGGATTTGGTATCCTGTGGCATCCGGGTGAAACAAAAATCAGAACTAAGTACATCCGTTTTAGACAAGAACTCCCTTCCAATATCCATGGTGCTACTGCACGAAGGAAGAAAAAATCCGGATATCTCATTTTGAAATGTTCCAGCCAGAGGGGAACTAGTGTATGCTACCCTGAAATTACTTACCGAGTCTTTCATTTTTCTTGTCACTATAATTAAATGAATAAAAGAATCCCCTTACTTATAACATACGGCTTATAACATACTACTTATAACATATTTTTTAAGTGTTAACACGGTAAGCCGGGCACATAAAAAACCTGAAAGAATAACAGGATGAAACATACAACTGATATCTTACATATGAAATCTGCACTGCATCAGGCAGAGATCGCTTTTGAGTTGGGAGAAGTACCGGTAGGCGCCGTTGTCTGTGATGGAAATGGGATAGTGATAGCTTCAGCTCATAACCGTATGGAAACTGATATCTTTGCCGGTGCTCATGCTGAAGTACTGGCTATTCAAGAGGCTTCTAACAAGATTGGCTCATGGCGACTGAATGAGTGCAGCTTGTATGTTACCCTTGAGCCCTGCCCCATGTGTATAAGTCTTTCAGTACTTTCAAGACTCAAGCGAGTTGTTTTTGGCTGCTCTGACTCCAGGATGGGGGCGTGTGGTTCTCTGTTTAACCTTGCCCAGCACCCAGAACTGCCCCATCAACTTGACATACAGGGGGGAATACTTGAGGATGAATGTAAAGGAATAATAGAATCATTTTTTCAAACTATCAGGAAACAAAAGAGGTAGATCATTATGCCACTTCTACATAATGCTGAGGGAATATCGGTTGAGAGTATTGCTGAAAAAACAGGTGCAAAGATAATTGGTAGCCCTTCATTAAGGGTATCCGGCATTTCATCACTGGAAGAGCCTCGCCCTGATGCCCTGTCTTTTTACCGTGGAAGCTCTGTTCAAAGCCTGATAGATCAATGTTCATCTGAAAGTGCCTCTAAAAATATCCGGGCAGTTCTTATTCAGGAATCTCTTGAGATTGAAAAACCAGTCGAAGGGAAAGCATTTCTAAAAGTAAAAGACCCCTTTCATGCTTTTGTAAAACTTGTGCCCTTGTTTTTTAAGGAAGATGTTCCCTCTTACGGTATTCATCCTCAAGCCTGTATCGACCCGAGTGCAGAAATATCAAAAAGTGCCCAGATAGGTCCTTTTTCATACATTGGCGCCGGAGCGGTGATAGAAGACAATGTAATTATTCATCCACATGTCACCATTTATCCACGAGTAAGAGTTGGTGCATCTTCTGTAATTCATAGCGGGGCGCATATTCGTGAAGATGTTCATTTGCAGCCAGGGGTAATTATCCAGAATGGTGCAATTATAGGAGCTGACGGGTTTGGATATCTTCCCGACCCTGAAAAGGGGCTGATTCCCGTTCCTCAAATTGGGAACGTCTCACTTTCTTCAGGTGTGGAAGTAGGAGCAAATGCCTGTATTGATCGGGCGACGCTTGGCTCAACACATATCGGTATGGGCACCAAGATTGATAATCTGGTACAGATTGGTCACAACACGAAAATTGGAAATTTCAGTATTATATGCGGTCAGTCTGCAATTGCGGGAAGTACAAAAATAGGAAATCAGGTTGTTCTTGGGGGAAATGTTGGCGTTGCTGATCATACCGAAATTGCAGATGGGTGCAGGTTTGGTGCGTTTTCAGGTTTACATGGAAAATATGAAACAAAAGGCGATTATGCGGGAAACCCTGCAATGCCTGCAAGAACATACCGAAGAGTAGTTGCCTGCCTTCCAAAGTTACCTGAGTTGTTTAGAAAGATCGGGACAAAATAATATCAGGATAAGATAAATTATAGCAGAGGTATAAAACCTTTCTGGTAAACTCAAATTCCTTTTCTTAAAGAACTCCCTCACCGTTAGCTTTGTAAAAGATAACGGTGGGGAGATTCTGACTCTTCATGGCGGTCAACTCCTTTTATTATTTCAGGTTTGACCGTTTTCAGGAAGCGGATTTGCCTTGCGACTCCCGCTCTTTCTTCTCCTGCTGCGCCTTCTTTATTGCATCATAGACTTCCTTTCTATGAACTGGAACTTCTTGTGGTGCTTCGATACCAAGACGAACCCTATCCCCACGAATGTCAATAAGGGTAATCTTCACGTTATCACCAATCATTATCGACTCATCGCGATGACGAGATAAAACCAACATTGTGGTCTCCTTTTTAAAAAAAGAAAAGAACCTTAGAGATAAAACCGTTTTACCTCTGCTCCGTCAGCACATTTACAAAAAATACTGACGGAGTAGGGAATAGGCAGAGGGAAGTATCATTTTGTAGTAATTATATCAAGAGATGGGCTTTGAGTTTCAGGGTGCTAAATTTTAAATTTTTATTTAAAGCTAATAATTACAGCATCTTAAGACTAGCCTTTGGTAGTAATAACCCACTCACCTTTACTCAATAATTGTATTTCTTTTCCATCATATGTTGTTGCAGATACATCCACTTCCTCTGAAGAGATCATCATATCCGTATGTACGGAACTTTCATTACAGCCAATTGCATCAAGCTCCTCATCAGACATATCGGGACCATTTTCCACACAGAACTTGTACGCCCGACCAACCGCAATGTGGCATGCTGCATTTTCATCAAAGAGAATTTCTTCAAATACAACTCCACTTCTAAAAACAGGCGAATCAATTCCAACCAGAGCAAGTTCCCCCAGTCTTTTTGCACCTGGGTCACTTGAGATATATTCTCTGAAGGTGGCTTCTCCCTCTTTGGCTGAGAAATCGGTAATCACTCCATTTTCAAATTTCATTTCGAGACCCACAATCAGAGTACCATTGACCAGAAATGGTCTTGTGGTACGCACCACTCCATTTGTCCCCCGATAATCCGGCGTAGTAAACACTTCCTCTGTTGGTACATTTGGTTCAAAATTAACTCCGCGCGGACCAAGATCACTTCCCCCCTTAAATATGGCTTTTGGCGATAAAAGAACCTTTAAATCAGTGCCCGGACCGGTAAAATGTACTTCCTTGATCTTAAGTGTATTAAGAAAATCTGCACGCGAATGAAGAAGTGCATCGTGTTCGTTCCAGCGATCCAGAAACCGCTCATCTTCGAGCCTGCAAATACTAAAAATATGCTCCCATAATTTCATCTCGGCATCGGACTCTGAAAGTTCGGGAAAAATCTTTTTTCCCCAGGCAGGAGTAGCGGCAGCAGCGACTGTCCAGTGCACCCCTGACTTTCCAATCCCTTCATCATAAAAGTATTTCAGCGCCAGGAACTGGTGCAGACGCACATCATTTACACGTTTTGGAGGAAGGTCTGAAAGAATCTCTGGGCTTTCGCTTCCGATGATTTTTAAATTAGCTGCTTTCTCATCAACAAGCTCTTTATATTTTATTGAAAAATATTCAGGAACGTATGAAAGGTCTTCCTCTTTTGAGGAGGTGATTCGGGTTTTTAGAACACGGGGGTCACCCAACTCAAGATGCACATATTTGGCACCGGCTCCATAGGCAGCCTCTACCACTTCCAGCGCAAAATCCCGATTACAGGCTTCACAGGAAATATTTACCAATTGCCCTTGCTGAATATTCAGACCAAATCTGACCAGTAATTCAGCATACCACCTTCTTTTCTTAGTAAATTCATCTTGTGTCATACGCCCGACCCATGCATAATTGTTTAACTGTTCTTCTCAATTTGGCATCCTATACTATGTACTAATTACTGTCTAAAAAATATTATTTATAAAATCCTATGATGTTCTCCAATATAGACATTGAAGAAGCGCTCAAGAATGGTTCTCTTGAAATAGACCCCTTGTTTGAGGGGGCAATTCGTCCTGCAAGTGTCCGCCTTCATCTGGGGGCGCAGCTCCTTAAGCCTCAAGCCGGACCTGTTGTTGATGTACAAAAAGGGATATTACCTGAGTACACTCCGATCACCCTGGAAGAAGACATTGGATATGAATTAAAGCCCCGTGAGTTTGTTCTTGGTGCTACTTTTGAAAAAGTTACGGTTGGGAATAATCTTGGGTTTTTGATTGAGGGAAGAAGTACCCTGGCACGTCTTGGACTTACGATTGTTCAGACTGCAATGATTGTATATCCCGGTCATACACGCCGAGCAGTGACGCTTGAACTTGCAAATCACGGACCCAACTCAATCATGCTCTACCCCAGGATGAAAATTGCCCGGGCTGCCATTTTTGAGCTTAAATCCGCTACAAAAGAAACCTATGACAATGAAGGAAAGTACAAAGAGCAGACAGATGTTGGACCACCAATCTTCAAAGGAGAAATAGTCGAACCCGCAGCTCCAAAAAAAAGCTGATCACCACTTCAAACTAATGTCACTCATTCATACCTTCATAAACCCTTTTCTATACCACACGCACCGCCATTTTGGTTTTATTTCTCAAGGTAAAAGAATAAAGACAAATGCCCGTTTATTCCAAAAGGGATGGGGAGAACATCTAGGCACCACTAAAAAGCTTGTCTCTGATTTCCTTGCTAAAGACAAACACAGATCACTTGGAATACTTGGAGCAGGGGCACTTCTTGATGTACCTGATGAAATCCTCTCAAGCCTTGACTGCCCAATATACCTTCAGGATGCAAACCTCAGTTGCATTAAAGACTGGAACATAAAAACAGGAAACCTCAAAAACCGGGTAAACTCTCATCACTGCCTCCTTGATATCAGTGGTTTGTTACAAAGCTGGTCTGAGAAACTCATGGAACATCAATCAGGTTCCATCGAATCATTTCTCGAGTTACTCACCTCACTCGACAACACACAAAAAAACAACATCCCCTTTATTAAAAACAGTACCTGTATTTCATTAAACATCCTTTCTCAGCTCCCTGTTTACTGGCAAGACTTCGTTTTTTCCCTCTTAGGCACAAAACACAAACCCAAAACACTAAAATTTCACGAGAAAGAAATCCTAAAAGCACTATACCCCTCTTCCAAAGCACTTATACAAAATCATTTAAAACAGTTGCTACCACAAAAGAAACATGAAAAAACCCTCCTTCTGACTGATCTTAAGTACCTGTATTGTCCCAACACCATAAAACCCGTACTGACCAGAGACTCCAAAAATCACTACACCATAGATTATCAGGGAGGCACCACAGATACCCCTGTCGAAGAACAGGACGCCCTCTTCTCAATTGACCTTGAAGAATTCAATAAAGAATTACCTAGAAATATCCAGACTCGCTATCTTGATTCCTGGTTATGGCACATTGGCAGTAATGAAAAAAAATCTACATACCATCAAGTCATTGCATTAGAATATCGATATTAATTAAATAAGTTCTACTCATCAATAACACACTTAACTTCGGCAATGATCTCTTTATCACTTCTTTCCCATTTTATTTGATACTCGCCCGGGGTCTTTGCCTGAGGGAAAGTAACTGGACTGTAGTTTTGCGAAGTACCTGATCTCACTCCAGCATAGGTCATACTCTTTGAACTACCTGATAAATAAAGATATAAATACCCATCAATACCAGGCGGTGCTTCTATGGTGATTTCGAGAGGCTCATCGGAACTTGCTTTTTTTTCGTTGCATTTCAGATGTATCTTGGCAGGAGTGACCACGATAGAAGAACTGGCGAGCTCTTCTTTGTAGGGGTTGAGCCATTTTATATCATAGGTTCCGGGGATGCTTGGCATTCTCATCACTGCTGATTCATATCCACCCATTTTTCCATCCCGCGCAGAAACATATCCGATAGAACGATCTCTCCCGGGTGGATATAGGTACAAATACCCTCCTAGCCCTTCAGGTGCATTTATGGAGATAGGAAGTTCCGTTCCTATAACAGCTTCTTCTTTATGAGAAATCGAAACCTCTGCCGGTACTCCGGTAACTTTTGCCTCAGCCAGTATCTCCTTAGCATTCGTTTCCCATTTAATGACATAGGCTCCTTCTTGAGAGGGAATTCGCAAACGAGCAGGTTTATATTTTCCTGTTGCTTTTTCGCGAACCGATGCATAGGAAATACTTTTGTCATTTCCTTCTAAATACAAATACAGATACCCACTTAAACCCGCAGGAGCATTAATAGCGACTTCCACTTCAGTACCAATTGGTGCTTCCTGAGGAACTCCCAGAGAAATCTCGGCTTCGACGACCTCCAATGATGTTTCACCCAGCACTTCATGCTTATTAGTTTCCCAACGAATGTCATATTTCCCCACTTCAGCAGGCATTCTTAATTTAGGAGACTCATAGCCTCCTCTGGCACTCGCACGCACTGAAGCAAAATTTATATACTTGTCTCTACCCGATGGATATAAATATACATACCCATCAAGACCCTCAGGTGCCTCTACCTTGACCTCAATTTCACTTGCCACATACACCTTTTCAGGCGCGATCAGTTCTGCCTGAGGCAAAGGTGTAGGTTCAGGAGTTGGCTCGGGAGTCGGTTCAGGGACTGAAACCGCACTCAGTGCTTTATGTAACTCCTCTGCATTATCAGCGGTGATGTACACACCACCTGTTTTCTCTGCAAGACACCGCAATCCGCTTTGATCCATTGATGCAACATTAAAGCCTATAACATGAGCAGTAAAGTCAACACCAAGCGCAGCAAGCTCCTGCCCTACCTTACACGGATCCGTGTCACAATTCTCGATACCATCACTTACAAGAATCACCGTAGCTTTTTGTTCTGTGAATTTCATTTCATCAGCCGCATGCCTGACTGATGCTGAAAGAGGGGTCATTCCCCTTGGTGTCAAACCATTAACCACTTTTTTTAATGTCTCTTTATTGAGAGAACCCAGAGGAAGCACTGTTTCAATATCAGAGCAATCTCCTTTTTTCCTATGCCCATATGCGACAATACCTACCTCCATGTCATCCGACCAGGAATTGGTAAGAGTCGAAACAGCTTCTCTTGCAATTTCAATCTTTGACTTTCCATCAATCTGTCCCCACATACTCCCTGAAACATCAAGTACTAATATCCGCTTTTCCTGTGCCGCCACCTGCACCAAGCCAGACACAAAAATCACTACGAACACTACCGATAAATAAAGTGCTGTATTTTTCATCCCAGTCCTCCATAAAATGAGACAGATAAGTGGTTCCTCTCTGAAAACTTAAGAGGAATCAGGGAAGTACTAACAGAAATCCAAAACTATTCCAACAAGACAACACCCCTTATAAAGAGGGTGGCACCTGGAATACACACTTAAACTTGTTGGAATTTATAGACCTTATCGTATCTTTTAATTGCACGCTGAATTTGCGGGTTTAAATTGTCGGGGGTGAATTTATGTTCTTCCAGGAGGATTTTGGAGATTGTGTCTATGAATATTGTCCCGGGGAATGAGTGAGAGGATTCGGATAGTCTTCTGAAGAGAAGATCATCAAGTGTTTTTGCGTATTCTTTTTCGAGGGCATATCTGATTTTACTTCTTAGTGTAGCCATTTCAGGTGAAACCCTCTCGTCCCTCAAGTAGCCCTCAATTTGACAGAGTAACACTTCTGCTTCCAGCCCATACTCTTGTACCAGGTTTGAGAATTGGTTCTCACCAAGGGAGTGCAGCAGTGCGCTGAATTTAACCCTAAACTGCTCTCCCATACTTCCAAAATGAGCTACCTCAGGCGCACCGTAGTAGGAGATGTCTCTGGTAGATCGGGAAGTAAGCTGAAAACCCTTTTCCTTCAACATATTCCCTATTTCTTCAGAAACACTCCTGAAAGTAGTATATTTTACCCCAATAACAGATATCAGATTGCCGACCCTGGAGTGATACCCCCAGGGAATTTCTTTTGAGTGATCTACAATAGTCTCATCACGAGTAGTATTTACAAAACCATCCCTGTCCTCGCCTCTTAGTATTGCCTCGTGTACCTCCCTAGAAATAGCACGCAGTCCCCCAAACGCATATTCGACCCTATCACTGGAAAGTAAATCTGAAGGGTAAACCTGTCTTACTTCATCAAGAAAATGCTTTACCTCCTGTCCTGATATTTCAAAATGCGCAGGATCTCCTGAATAGATCGTATCAGTAGTTCCAAGAAGAGTTTTCCCGTTCCAGGGCTGGAGAAAAAAAGCTCTCCCTCCCCTTCTCAGATGAGAAGCAGTATCACTCCCCCTGCTCTCAATGGAAACTGCATAATTCCTGATTATCTCCGGGAGGACAAGCTGTATCCCCTTTGAATAATACGTTTTCTGCTTAGCTGCACTACCTTCCTTAAAGTCAGAAAACAACGAAAAAATATGCTCAGCCCAGGGACCCATCGTGTTAATAACAAATCTAGCAGTAAGCGTTTCAAACGTACCCGAAAGAACATTTTTAACTTTCAATGAATCTATCTTTCTTTCAGAACCTTTCAGAACAGATTCAATTTCAACCACTTCATGATAATTCTTCACAACCGCTCCAGCCCGCTCAGCAGACTTGACAACAGCTAAACTTAAACGATCTGAATTCTTCATTTGACAATCATAAAAAACGACCCCACCACGAAGCCCCGACCTGGGAATATGTGGCGCAATACTGATAACCTCTTCAGCACTCAGACATTTATGATCAGACAGACACAAGTCCTCAGGTAAGTTTCTATTTCTGCTCTTTGTGAGGAACTCATACACGGAACAGGCAAAATCCAGTGCAAATCTTCCCTTTTTACCATAGCCATAACAGGGCACCAGAAATGGCAGAGGACGAAGCAAATGGGGAGCGTTCCTCCGAAGCAGATATTGCTCCTCAGCAGATTCTCTCAATCGTTTTATATCAAGATGCTGAAGATAACGAAGACCACCATGAACTATCTTGAAAGACCCCGCACTGGTCTGGGAAGAAAAATCACCCTTCTCAAACAAAACTACCGAAAGCCCCCTTAGAGCACACTCATGGGCAATTCCAGAACCGAGTATGCCACCCCCAATAATTGCTATATCAAACGTATCAATCATGTTTTATTTCTTGTCTGGACTTAAGAATCGCTCCACGAACGCCAAGAATAAACGAGATATTAATAACAGCCACAAGAAGAGCAAGGAGAAGAACCGCTTCTCTTGGAAAAGCGTGCCCAAGCTCAACAGATAACTCATCCACACGAAGCGCAGCAGACAAAGGAAGTCCAAGAATCATAAGTAAAACTCCCGATAACATAAGTATGAGATCATTCGTAGAAGAAGAAAGTACATCCACCCAAACCAGAAGCAATAAGCACACCACTGGAACGACCAACCAAAGACACTTCTTTAAAACCCTGAGCATCTCAAATCCGAAACGAGAAAAAAACGCCTGATCACTCATAGCTATAATCCAAAATAATTTTTGTTTCTCATAATGATTCATTAAAAGGAAAAACTAAAGAAAACTGATAATTATACTCGTTATTTCTTTTGTTGCAGTCGGCTATCCTGCAAGGTGCCACCCTCTTAACTCCCCTCAAGTCCTATGCCCTATCAAGTACAGAATTATCAAGTCTTTTTATCTATTTATAGCATCTAATTAATATGAGAACCGCTAAAAACCAACAAAAAGAAGAAATACCCCTTACTACTCTCAGAAGTTCTTTCACACGCCTCTGCTGCGAATTTCCTTCGCTCTCTATCAGCATGACCCTGAGTGAAAAATATGCATATCTCACGATTGATGATAATCAGGGAGGTGAACACTCAATTTGTCTTGAAAATCTTTTAAATGATACAAATAATGGCATCTATGAAATTATCTTCAACATTAAAGAAGTTATAAAAAAGTATGATGCCTGATTCCTCCCTTACTTCACTACAACCCTTACATATCTGACCCCCAGTGAGCACAACTTCAAACTTCTCAAGTGGTATTGTTCTTTCATCAAGCAGAAGATTTGTAGAAATTATCGACTCCAGTCAAAACACCTATCTGGGGTCTCTTGCAAGTAGAAAACTCGAAGCGGCACCGGGAGACCGAGTCAACTTCACCCTCAACAAAAGAACCTCCGAAGAAACATTTGCCGACATTCATTCCATTGATAAAAGAAAGAACCTCCTGAAAAGAAGTTATGAAAGAAAAACCAAACTCCTGGCAGCTAACCTCGACATACTTTTTATCGTAACAGCCCCCCCTCCAATATTTAACACCACTTCAATTGACAGAATGCTCTGTGCCGCAGCAAGTGAAAATATTAAAACTGTACTGATTGCAAACAAAACGGACATTTCCGAGTTCAAGAAAGTCACGTCCTCACTTGAATACTATGAAGGACTCGGAGTTCAGGTCGTTAGAACTAACGCCCTCGATGGACACGGCATACCGGATATCATCAAACTGATATCCCGGGAAGGTAATTCAATATATGCTTTTTCAGGAGTCTCCGGAGTTGGGAAAAGCACTATTCTCAGTAAAATCTTCCCCGGACACATTATTCGCACAGGAGACGTAAGTGAGAAAACAGGTCAAGGGAAACAGACTACCTCATCCGCTCAAGGATATATCCTCCCCTTTTCAGATAATCTACCATCAGAGTTCCCCTCGATACTGGTAGATCTACCCGGCATTCAACAGTTTGGACTAAGCCATCTCGATATCGAAGATATCCAGAATTTCATGCCCGACATGAATCGTTTAAGAACAAATTGCAAATTCAACGATTGCCAGCACCTTCAGGAACCTGCATGCGCAATCAAGTCAGCACTGGAAACAGGAGAAATACTCGAAAGCAGATTCATCTCCTACAAGGAAGTTATAAAAGAAATAAAGTCAAGCACTTCCTACTAAGAACCCCTTCTTCTTCTAAGCTCACTTTGAATCAGCAGGAGCTCATTTTTAAGTACTCGTCTTCTCTCAGAGATAATAAATATCCATGACGCGGTAAATGCAAAAGCAGGCACGAGAGCAAGTGGCAGATTAAGCACCCTGCCCTGAATCAGGAAGCATACAATTACCAGAAACCAGAATGAAACATTTATCAAAGCATTAGGCATACCGGAACTATCGGCAGAAATCGGGATATTCTTAACCCCAGCTGTTGATTAATGATTTCGTAGGGGCAGCCCTTGCGGCTGCCCGTAAATATTGCTGTAAATCACATAATACACGATTATTTGAGAGTACACAGCGGGCAGCCGCAAGGGCTGCCCCTACAGAATGAATGCGACACTCATCTACGCCTGGTCAAACTTCTCCTGCACCGCATCCCAGTTAATTACATTAAAAAAAGCTGTAATGTAATCAGGTCGGCGGTTCTGATAGTTCAGGTAGTACGCGTGTTCCCACACATCTATACCAAGAATTGGGGTTTTCCCCTCCATCAAAGGTGAATCCTGATTTGCAGTGTGCTCAACAGACAACTTCCCCTTTGACACCACAAGCCAAGCCCAGCCACTGCCAAACCGTGCGGCTGCCGCTGCACTAAAAGCTTCCTTAAACGCCGAAAATCCACCAAGGTCTTTATTAATCGCCTCAGCCAGAGTACCACTCGGCTCACCTCCGGCATCAGGACCAATAACTTCCCAGAACAGACTATGGTTTGCATGACCACCACCGTGGTTTCGAACTGCACCCCGAATCTTCTCAGGTATATCTGATATTCCACAAAGAAGCTCCTCAAGTGTTTTAGACTCATACTCGGTACCACTGACTGCTTCATTAAGCTTGGTAACATAGGTCTGATGGTGCTTTGTGTGGTGAATCTCCATAGTCTTCGCATCTATATGGGGTTCCAGCGCAGTATAGGGATAAGAAAGTTTTGGTAATTCAAACGCCATAATCTATTCTCCTTAATTATTTCCTCATTATATATATCAATTCAGATCAAAGAAAACCTTCCCATGCCATGATTTTGATGCCGGCTTTAAGAACATCCCGGACGGAACTTCATTCTCCTTCAGTGAACGAACTGAAAAATCAGCAACGAGAGTATCAAGTGAAACCGTTTTTTCCCTGGCACGTACCTTAAACTCACTCCTCGAACAAGAAACAAAACGATTCGAGTCCTGATACACTATATCATTCTCATCAAAAAGATTTAGAGACAAAGACTCTGCAATGTCACTAATCGCCCCATGAAAGGCATCCAGAGAACAACCCGAAGGTTTCTCCGAATCCTCTGAAACAAGAACATACAAAAACTGATTCCTTACAAGCTCAAAGCTTGATTCAATCAATGCACCATGTGCATTCCAGCCGGCAAGATATTTACGGACTCTATCCGACAAAATCTGTGCCTGATCTTTGTCCAATACATCAGTAAACCCGAATATCCAGATTTTATAATTCAAAAAGATATCTCCAAAATAAACTCAGGCAAGTCTAACACAGAAAGACCATAATATAAAAATCATGAACGTATCAGCTTTCCCGACTCAATACCCACTTTCTGAAAGGATGTTCTTTTACCGGTTCGGGACGCAGATCTCCGTGAATATATTTGTGCCCGTAACTCCTTGCATTATGCAGAGACATTTCTGAACCCATACCTATAAGGGAGAGAAGTGCCTGCTTTCGAAGCAATTTCGAACCGCCATACTGCATCACTCCACTAAGAAGACCGATAGCCTCGGCATCATCCGTAGGGGCAATATCACCTAAAGTACTCACTATAAGAACCTTTATTTCATCACCCTCAAACAGTTCGATATTCCCCTGAAGCTGCCGGGCAGCATCGGGAACTTTCCTGCCAAGAAGAGATAGCGAATAAAGAGTCTTTCTAAATTGAGAGATATCAATCCTGCTTTTCTCAGGCGAGGACACAAGTTCATTAAAACGGGAAAGCTCCTCTTCCCTGAAAAGCTTCACTCTTTCACCGACGGCTTCATCCGCCCCCTCTCCCAGATTATCCAGCACGGCACAAGAGTAATCGGCTAGCTCCGTATCCTTTGCGGTATTTGACACACAAAAGGGTAAAAGCGTCTCTTCAACGCTTTCGTAACTGCTTTTGACCCTCACCAGAGCGTGCAAAACTTCCTTACGAATATCTTTTGATGAGGTTTCCCGAAAAAGTTTTAATAAAAGAGAAGTACCCCCCTGCGCATACCCTCCAATAACTCCAATAGTACTTACTATCTCTTTATACTGACTCTCAGTGAGTGGGTACCCGGAAGGGTCAAGCCCCGTTTCAAGCCCCTTGTAAAGCACCATAAGTGATGAATGCAACCACCTGGGTTCCTGTCCGATTCTTCTTATCACACTGGACTTATCACCAATTCCGTAGAACCGCACCTCCTGTAATGCCGAGGTAAGGTCATGGCTGCTCTGCACCGGGCTCAAGGAATCTCTCCACAAAAAATAACTAAAAGTACCGCCTGATACAAGAATAAGAAAGAATATTTTCAGAAGTAAGAATAAAGTAGTATGCATGAAAGATTATCTCTCTGATTATGCTCCCTGAGATGCCCCATCAAAAGATGACTCTGTAAAAAGGGACTTTCCCGTATTCTTTTTGTTGATGAAATACAGACCGATAAAAAAGAGGAGCAAGGAAAAAACCTGTGCCTGAGTCAGTCCCCATACCACCACAGGTTCAATTCTCAAAAACTCCACTGAAAATCTAAGCACCGCAGACGCTAAAAGATACAATCCGAATATCTGACCACGCCTCATAAAATAATTTCGAGTTACCGGTGATAACAATATCCAGGTGAGCACAAATGCACCTAGTGTTTCATACACCGGGGTCGGATGAACGGTTTCATACACAGGCACTACCCCATAGATATAATTCATAGCCCAGGGGAGTAAGGAGGCGCTGCCATAATCCCCATCTCCTGAGAGCTGACAGCCCACTCTTCCGATTCCATACCCAAACGCAAGTGGCGCTGCAATAATGTCACTTACTGCAAGTGAGGAAAGCTTGTTTCTCTTAAGCACCCAAAGCACTGCAATGAATCCACCAAGAAAGCCCCCATAAAAAACAAAACCGGAACTACTGAATATCGTCCCTAAGGGATCCTCAATAAGTGCCTGGGGATGAGAAAGGATGGAGAGTGTTCTCGCCCCTACAATACCGCCAACAGCAGCCCAGGTCACAAGCTGCTCGGCAAGTGCCCTCTCTAGGGACACCTCCCCCAGCAGATTCTCTAATAACTTCATAGCTCCAAGAAAACAGCACAACATAAAGAAACCAAAAGTGTAGACAGGCAGATTAAGCCCTAAAAACGGCAGCGGTATATGTAATAGTTCAGGTATCATTACTGTTTCTCTAAAAGTTCCCTTCTAATTACCTCACGCATCCCCGCAGAAGACCACTCCCTGTCCCCCCTGATTCTTATACTTCTTCGAGCACTCACCGGGTCATCAATAGCACAAAACTTCCCATCTGAAATAATAAAGGTTTCAGGAAAACCGGAAATTCTGAACTTTTCCACAGAAAGAAGATCGGGATCTCTGAGCACAAGA
The DNA here is from genome assembly GCA_964612555.1 of uncultured Bdellovibrionales bacterium. Classification (GTDB taxonomy): domain Bacteria; phylum Bdellovibrionota_C; class UBA2361; order SZUA-149; family DAOLCO01; genus DAOLCO01. Next base: position 305,456 of record CAZTBW010000001.1, read on the forward strand.
AGATCAAGTTTCATTTTTCTGATCAGTTTCTGCACCTGATCTTCACTCCCGGGAGGGTCTATGTTGATTGTAATTACCCTCAGTCCTTCCTCATGTAATGCTTCATGCAGTTCCTGAAGGGACGGAAGCTCTTTCACACAGGGGGCGCACCAGCTTGCCCATACATTCAAGAGCAGAAGACGATCACCTGCCAATATGTGAATATCGTACTCCCGATCATTAATATCGGATAGCACCAGAGAAGGAATTTCTTCACCTTCCAGAAATGTTTCAATTCCTGTACTCTGAACCTGGGAAAGGCGCCGTTTTTTATCTGAATCATCACTACAGGAAATAAAAACCACAGCACTAAAAAACAGTATAATTGCAAAAAAATGTTTCATTAAAATATAGTGTTCACAAATTTTTATAATGAGTATAGAAAATTCCGAACGTATCTTAAATCAACATATCAAAGATGACAATTAGTCAGAAAATAAAAGCCAAAATAATAGGAAACCTGATTACGCTTCTTAACAGAGTTCCTGTTTCTCTACTCAGTAACTTTTCTGCATCGTCCAGCAGATTTTTATCTTTGCTTCTAAAGCGGGAAAGAGCAATTGCTCTAGCACAAATCTCTTTTGCACTACCTGAAGCTGATGCAGCAAAAATCTTCAAGGAATCTATATACTCGGCAATGATGACAAGTATTGAGGGTTTCAGAATAATAGAAATTCTTGATCATCCTGACTTGGCTGTCAATTTTAAATCTCCAAAAAGCTTGGGTCGAGTTGAAGTTGAGGGGCTTGAAACGCTAGAAGAAATCATGTCAATTAGCAATGGAGCAATATGTCTTGCCGGACACCTTGGAAATTTTGAACTTATGGCTGCCTATTTTTCCTTGCAGGGCTTTCCGATTTCGGTCATCGCACGCAGCGCAAATGATCCTGTTTTTCATGAAATTATTGTGAAAATAAGAAAAGACTATGGACTGGAGATACTGTGGCGAGAAGATCCCGGTAACTCAAAACAGTTCATGAAAGCAATTAGAAATAACAGATTCATATGCGCCCTGATTGATCAGGACATTGAACTGGAAAATGAGTTCACACCTTTTTTTGGTCTGGATGCGGCACACCCCATCTCTCTTGTAAAAGTTGCCGTGCGATTTAAAAAACCTGTTCTGTTTTGGAGAATCTACAGAGACTCTTCCCTTTGTCACCATATCTCACTATCCCGGATTCACTGGGAAAACGCTGATTCAGAAGACAAGGAGCAATATATACTCAAAACATATTCCCAACTTCTGGAACAGGAAATCAGGGAACATCCCGGGCAATGGGTCTGGTGGCACAGAAGATGGCGAAGAAGACCGGGGATAGACTACAGTAAAGAACCTGAAAAACTCCCATCCACCAAAAAATACATCAAGTGGATAAAAAGTATGACGGACAAGAACTCTTAGTAGAGGCTATCTCCCTAAAATTTCTACTTTTTTAGACTCTTGTCATGCTATCAGCAAGTTTTATAGTATAACAGTTATAATATGCAAATACTCACAGTCGCCTTACTTTCTATCTCGCTGCCCTTTGTTGTCGGGTGTAATACAGACACTGAGGGTCTCCAGAAAATGCTTAAGGGAAATCTTCAGGGAGGTGTAAAAAAACCACCTCCACCCGGGGAAAAAAGAATCACCCCGAGTAAAGAAGACAAGAGGGCTCTTGAAAATTCAATTCCATCATGTCCGGAAGAATCCAAACTAGCCGGAAGGGCTTTTCCACAAGGAAAGCGTCAGTGGTGTGCTTATAAAGACGATACAAACGAAATGGTAAAACACGGGGAATATCGTCAGTGGCACTCTTCAGGCGCCTTACAGATTCAGACGTTTTACGAAGATGATGAGCTGCATGGCGAATTCATCGAATATTATCCCAATTCCCAGATTAAGGAACAAAGCCACTACCAGCATGGTAAACGACATGGAAGAAGTATTCAGTTTGATAAAGATGGCAAGAAACTGGGTGAAGCAACCTATTCAGGTGACTTCCTCTCCGGTCCCTATGTTGAATATCTAAAAAATGAAAAACCAAAAGTAAAAGGAACTTATCAGGCAGATGTAAAACATGGGCTCTGGGAAGAATATGACGCAAAAGGCACCCTCATCAGAAAACTCGAATACAAAAACGACCTGAAACACGGTCGAATCAGCGAGTACAGCAACCACGGCAAAATAAAAGCACAAGGGTTTTATGAAAAAGACCAGCAGATGGGGCACTGGGTTTACTTTGACAATGAAGGTGCAAAACAAGCCGAGGGAAATCTTGTTGGAGGCAAGAGACACGGCAGATGGGTCGAGTACGACAAACAGGGAATGCCAAGAAGAACGACCTACTATAATGAAGGCAAAAAAATGGACACCGTGGTACACAAGCCTACCGCTCAAAACCCGGGAGAAAGAGGTGGGAGCTTTGGCAGCAGAGATATCCTCGGCGCAGAACCACCGGTTGTCAGAAGAAACAATCCCGTCATACCTCCTCCAAAACGCTCAGACAAACCTGAACCCTTACGGCGTGATGGCTGGGCACCTCTCTAGCATATAAAAGAAAGATGTCCTCACCCCTCCCCCCAATAGACTCCTGTTTCAGATCGATAGACCACACAGGAGCCCTTCAGCATATTGCAGCTCTAGCCATCCTGAAAGGCATCCCAAAAGATGAAGTACTCACAGAAAAAGTAAACTCCCTGCTTGCAGAATTTCCAAGACTCTCATCCGTTTTTTTCGGACACTCCCCCACAAAAGAAAAAAAACTTGATACCTTCAAGCCCGCCTCACAGTGTCATTTTCATTCAATTTCAGGGGATCTCTCTTTTCTTCTTGATCACGCATCAGAAATTCTTATGACCCCCTTTAAGGAACACCTCCCTCTCTGGGAGATTCATCTGATTTCCTCACCTTCTTCCGACACCCAATCAATCCTCCTTTTCAAACTCCACCACTCTCTCGGAGATGGCATAAGCGGGTTATACTTCTTTCATCGACTACTGGGAGGAGAAAAACAGAAAGAAAGATCACCCAAAACTCAAAACCGGGAGCATTTACTCTCTACTCTTTCATTTCTCTTCAAGGAAGTTATAAAAAAACGTCCCCCACTCCCTATTCATGGACTACTATCTAAGAAAAGAAAACTGTTTACCTACGCACTACCCAACAGTTCCATTCAAAAGATCAAACAGAAATCATCATGTACAAGCTATGCGGTGGTGCTATCAATTATCAGCTCAGCCTTATCCACATACCTGAAAGAAAAAAATGTTACGGCTACCCACTTTCGGGCATTTGTTCCTGTCACGATAAGAGGAAAAAATAATATTTCCGATCTTGGAAATCAGATCGGAGGAGCTTCCATTGATATTCCGCTCGGAATAAAAGAGGCAGAAACAAGAATAAAAAAAATTAATTTCTTATTACAATCTCTCATGTACAAGAAGGCTTACTCTGCATATTATCTCTGTGCAAAGGTGTTTTCTAAATTTCCACTTCGTCTCCAGACTGCCTTATGCAAATTTGCATCGACTCGTCTTAGTGGCATCTGCACTTTTCTTCAGGCACCATCCCAAAAACTTTCAATAGATAACTGTGAGGTCTTGCATGAATTTGCCATTCCCGCCCTGCTTCCCGAACAGGGGCTTTCTTTTGGATTTATCAAACAGGGAGAGTACATGAATGTATCACTCATACTTGACCCCTCATTAATAAATGACATGGACATACTTGATGCCTGCATGATAGATGCCCTGAATGAAATCTCTGACAATAAAGGATTTGGTACTTCTCTTGCACATAGGTAGGATGTCGCAGGAATATGCTCGCAAGTAGCTGTAATCATTACCGCAGCATGTTGAACTACTAACGGTTTGTCAGCATTTTGACCAAGGGATACAGAACGCATGAAAAAAAACACCACTGACCATTATGAAGGAATAGGCGGATTACTGGAACACGTAGAAATCCTCAAGGATAACATTCTTTCAATCAAGGCACCTGAAGAGTTCAACATAAAAACAAAAGAAGATGCCGAACAGACCATAGCCGAAATAAAAAAATTACAGGAACAGGTTGTCAGATATCAGCACACCGCAAGAATATTACGAGAAAGTCTCGAAAGAGAAATGTTTATCTAGATCTCATCCAGAAACCCCCTTAACACAAGACTTCTGCTTTCTTTAAGTCGCTGTGCCATTTGGGGGTGTTTGAATTTGCCATCAACTTTTTCAAACGCTCCGTGTATGAATCTGATAATGTCTTTTTCAGGGAAACGCTCTGAAAGAAGATTAATCCAGTGATGGTAATTCTCTTCATCCAGAAGATCCGAGTTGAGGGCATCCATGCTGAACAAGTAATCATCAATTGAAGACCTCTCTGAACCCTCCCCGGGTATTTCCTTTTTAACGAGTTCTTCAATTTCCTGAAGAAGAGTATTAATTGAGTGCTGAATCTCATTCAAACGAAATTTTCTGAGATATACCCAAAGAATTTTTAATTTATTGGAATAAAGTAAATACTTGGTTTCAAGAGATATTTGATTCTGAGCGGCGGAAACTCTCCCAAGCACTCTTGAGAGCTCCCTTGCTCTTGATTCAAGAGAATGAAGCTCTAAAACTTTTTTCCTGCCGGAACTCGCAATCCGCTCTCTTTCTTCATCATTTGAGAGGTAATAGTTAATTTTATCAACCGCATCTAAAACATTACCCTCTTCATACAGCACCACATCCTCACCATCAACAAAAAGCTCCTCCATACCATTGGAAATCTTCGGGGTTATCATCAGTGCCCCGGAGATCATTCCTTCAAACACCCTGAAATTAAGATCACCTTTTACCGCCTCATTCAGTACAATCTTTGACCTCGCATATACATCAGGAAATGCTCCTTCAGCATAATCAAGTGGAACATGCGCGGAAACTTTCTCAAGAAATGCTTTTCGTCCGGGGTGAAGCTTTTCATCAAGCGTCCCTCTAAAAGAAACCGGAATATCCTTATGAAGAGCCGGTTCTACATTCTGTGTTGCCCAGAGCGGAAACCATGATACCGATGACGCCCCAGCCTTTTCCTTCAAAAGTGAGGGAATATAATCTTTTTGAGCGACCAGGGTATGAGAAAAGGACTCCAGAAAATACTTGTGCCACTCATAATGGTGATGAATGTCCACTGAAAGAAACACACTGGGACAGGGTGCCTCTTCAATATTTAAAATTGAAGGGTCGGCGCTATCATCATAATACACAATCCGTTCAGGTGTGAAGTCTTGAGGCAGATTCCTGTAGACCTCTTCTATGGTGGAGCTCCAGTTAAATGTCAGATCAAAACCGGGTCTATACCCTGCGGTAAGCACTCTGTGACCAAGAGACTCCAGTTCCGCTTTAAGCCAGGTATGATTAATCAGAAGAATAGAATAGGATTTCTCATGCATGATCAGACAAGGAGCGCATCAAGTGCCTCTGATTTGGTACCTTCGATCTTCTCAAGAAGCTCACGTGCATTATCATGTTCCGGGTCATACACCAGAATATTTTTCAGCTCCAATACCGCATCTGAGGTTTTACCCTGAGCATACAAACACCCTGCAAGTGAATACAAGATATTAAGGTCTACAGGTTTATGTTCCAGATACTCACGAAGGTGCTCTTCGACCGCATCCAGCCTGCGAAGGGTATATCCAAGATCAAGAAGCCCAAGAAGAGCATGGATATTTTCCGGATTTCGCCTTGCTGACTCAGAAAAATAGTTCCAGGCGTCCTCTAACTGTCCTGAAGAATGAGAACACATACCAAGCCCGGCAAGAGGTACGTCCATTGACGGATGATCAATAAGTGATTTCTCAAAATATTCAGCGGCAATTTTCCAGTTTCCTTCGGACGCCTCAAGCGCCCCCATTCCTGAAAGCACTCTTGGAGAATGTAAGCCATCAGCAATCATCTTTTTAAAGATATTCTTTGCTTCAGATATTTTACCAAGAAAACCGAGTGCTTCAGCTTTCAATATCAAAATCCTGATCTTCGCCTGTTCTTCAAACTGTTTTTCTGAAAGACAGGCTTCTGCTTTGGAAAACAATTCCTGATATCTTTTTTCGCGTTTAAGGGACTCCAGATGGATTATCTCTTCTCTACCACTAAAGAGCACCTGTGCAGGCTCTCCATTAGAGATCGGGTTCACAAACTCGATTTTAGAACCCAGAGAATTTAATGTTTTTATTTCGGTTTCTTCCTGCAAGGGAACAAGCTTCTTTTCAATTTCCTGTTTTAATTCGAGTGCCTGTTCATCTTCCGGAGAAACCGCAAGTATTCTTTCAATAACGCCACTTGAAGCACTGTAATTTTCCTGCTTGAAGTAACAGCCCGCAAGACAGTATTGTATAGACATATTATCAGGGTGCAGGCGCAGATAATTTCTCAGAGATCTTTCAAGTTCCTTGTACTTTCCAAGCTCGTAAGAAGCGTTTACCATATACAACACCACACTTGCATCACCCGGAGACATATCGGATGCCTGTTTGTATAGAATATACGCTTTCTCCTTTTCACCTCTTTCCCAAAGTACGGCACCTTTTCCGAGCATGGATTTTACATCTTTTGGGTCAAGCGCCAGTGCCTGAGAGAAGAAAGGTTCCGCCTCAGAAACAGTTCCCTTGTAATAATATACCGCACCAAGACTTCTGAGTGCCCTTGGATGATCAGGATTCACCTCAATCGCTTTTCTGAACAGCTCCGCTGCCATATCTGCTTTTCCTGAAGTAAGAGCAATGTCACCTTCTTTACAAAGCGACTCATAACTCAGCGCTTCAGGCATTGCCTCTTGTGGTACCTCTGCTTCTTGTGGCACCTCTTCTGAAAGAGTAATGATCTGTTCACTTGAAAGCACAATTGGCTCACTCACAAGAGTCTGCTCTTCTGTTTCGATTGCAGACAACACTTCATTGTAGAGTTCAGCATGCTTTCTTACAGATGCTTCCCAGGTAAATTTTGAGAAGTGTGCTGCGATTTCATTTCTGTTATCGGCTCCTCGTGCCATCTCAATTGCACTTCGGATACTTTCTGCCGAATCCGGTGAACAATAGTACGCAAAGTTTTCTGTATACGATCTTGTGGAACCTGAATCACTTACCACAAGCGGAGTACCATATCTTCCTGCTTCCAGAGTGACCAGCCCCGGTAACTCAAACCAGCTTGGAAGTACATGCATGCCCGCTGCCTGATATGCACTTGCAAGTTCTTCAGGAGAAAGCCTTTCAAGAAAAATTGTCTTTCCCTTTCGCTTGAAAGATTTGCAAAGCGCCGCATATTCTGCCTGATAGGTAAAGCCACTAGCTGCAAACACGATCGTATCTTCAGTATCCTCAAGTGCTTTTAAGAGCATTAACTGGTTTTTACGCCATTCAAGCCTGCCCACACAAAAGATAAAATTTTCTAGCCCGAATTTTTCTCTGAAAAGCTTTCCTCCGTCCCTCTCTTCGGAAACTTCACATCCCAAAGGTATGCTTATCACCTGCTCCAAAGCCGGGTAATCACGTATAAGTGATTTTTCTTCACTCTCGCCTGTTGCAATAAGACATTTTGCATTATTTGCACTAAATGAATTGTCCCATGCACCACTTGGAGTAGCCTGACGTGCCGCATTTTCAAGTTCAAGCCATCTGTCTGCCGGCTGCCCATGCTTTACATAGGCATCAAGTGCGATATACATCTGCGCCATTTGGTTATAGAACTTAGGCCAATCCTCATACAAGGTCGTTACCACATAAGGAACACCCTTCTCCATACAATCTCTTGCATGAGCTTCTGTCACCTCTTTTATTGCAAAATTAAAGAGATGTACCAGATCAAATTCTCTTACATCAAGCTTTTCATCAAGGTCTATCCTTACATCAAAGCCCTGCTCCTCAAGCCCTTCAAGAAGGCGCTTCATAACAACAGTATCACCACCGGGGTGACTCAGGGCATTCTTTCTGTTTTTCAAAAGAATTCTTGGAAGCGGTTTGCCAAGGGTAATAATGGGCGACTCTTCTTTACTGGCTACCTCTTCAACCACTGGCGAAGAAACTAGGTTCGATGTGTTTTCAAGAGATATACTGTTAGAAGATATATCATCAAAAAGTCTTTGATAATTTTCTGCTGCCTTATTCCTTGTTACATAATTTATCAGCTCATTTTTGACTTCAGACAGTAATGAGGTAACTCCAAGAAGCTCATTAACAGATTTACCAAGAGAGTTCTCATGATAAACCCCCATTTGGATGGAGTGAGCATCCACCTCAGACATTCCGGTCGAAGCTGAGCGAAGAAAAGGAACCCCCTGAGAAAGCGCCAGAGAAACAATAGCTCTTCTCTCATTAAGAGAGCTTTGAGAAGTACCATAAAGAACCACCAAGTCAGATGCAGCGATCTGCTCTCTGAACATGGACAAAGTTACACCCGAATCAATCAGGGATATTCTGGAAGTTAAACCTCTCAGCTGAATCTTTTCAACAAAATCTTTAGGAAATTGTGATTCTGCTCCACCTGAAACATAACTTTGTGGCGTACGTGTAAGAACAATCCTGAAGGGAGACTGCAATTCCGAAAGAGAATATGCTGCCTGAATTATTTCTTCATACTCGGATTTCATCAGCCCGGTATCAGGGATAGTAATAAGGGTTTCAGTGTTGTTTCCGGCAGAAGTCTTCTCGTTCAAAGCAAGTGGTAACACCATTTGAGAAATAACTTCTGAAGAAACACCTCTTTTTAAAAGAGAAAACCTGTCCTGAGCATCAAAAACGATCACTCTGTTTGAGAGAAGTAAAATCTCTCTCATTTCATCAATTGCCAAAGACTCAAAAATAACAGAAACGATGGAAACCCCTTTTGCCAAAAGCGCCTTGCAAAGTGAAACGAATGATTCCGTATTCGGATACGGGTACCCCGCAGGGATAAGCAGAGTATCTCCCTTTGTCATCACTTCCGTAAAAGTTGCATATTCATTATTCTGAATTGAGAAGACATCATTATTTTTTACCAGACGGGCAGACTCATAAAAGGCAGCATTTGCACCTTTTTCCAACAGCACTTCAAGCGGAGCTTCCAGGATGGCAGAAAGATCATTAACAAACTGACTGACTCCCCATCGCACTCCGCGGGGCGAAAGCACATATACCTTTGATGAACGTCCCTGAGTATTCATATCATTTCCTATGATAGTAACTTGCTTAATGATCGAGTATTCATTTCCCTGATTTGTTCAAGAGTAGAAAGTACTTTAAGATCAAGAATATCTCCAAGATTCCACCAGGACTGTTGCATCTGGTATGCTTGTACATCAAGGCAGGTTTTTTTCAATCCTTCAATTATTGCTTCAAACTCCTGCAATTCCATAGAGAATAACTCTTCATCCACCAGATATACCGAGTGGAGCCATCCAACAAATGCATTTAAATCATTCAAGGAGCTCGCAAAAGGCTCGTGCCCCTTCTCCTCTTCTCCCTGTTTGAAGAATCTTGAAATCTCTGAGAAGTTATGGTGCATTTCTTCCAGAATTGGCTCTACCATTTCGAGACGATTTTTTACAAAATCATTTTTACTACCGGTCACTATATCAAACCTGGACTGATTAAATGATTGAAGTGGCATCATCCAGTCATTTTCTGAAAGTGGTTCATCGTCTTTGGTTAAAGAAAGAATAATGGCATCAGGATCAATGCTTGATTTAATATACTCCACGAGTTCTCCAACAGTGCGTAATCTTGAAGCCTCGAAGCTTAATTCACTATTATCAACCATAACTTGCAGCATGTTCCTCGATCTCCTGTTCCATGTACACATTTGAAAAATGTGAAAAATATTTCTGAAAACGCCCCAACCTCCTGTCCAGCGTCTGATAAATCTCAAGGGATTGTTCGGTCAGCTTGAAAATATCCTCTCCCCTGAGATTTTCCTTCTCCATTATAAAGATGCGAATAATTGCTCCGAGAATCGGAAAAGTTAAAGATAATTGCTCTAAAATAGTCTCATATTTAGTCAGTAAGGCACTGATTTCCTGTAGTTCAGAGGCGGGAGCTGCCTCATCCATTGCCACTTTCCTGAGTTTTAACAGCGTGTTACATGCATCCTGGACTATCCCCCGCATCTCCGAGACTTCATCATGAAGCTTAAGTTCTTCAGCCGAGAACTGGAGCTCCTGAGGTGCCTGTATTCCTGAAAACTCTTCCTTCCAGAGTACCCGGTATGCAGCCCGTGCACTTTTAAGGTAGCCTTTTTCATAGCCCCTTGTTCCGCAGTATCCGTTTATCTCCAGAAATTCGAGATATCCATCTTTATCAAAATCAGTACGATACACCCGAACCTGTGCGGGAGGGGCTATATCACCGGGTATTTGAATATACCCATCATGCTCCATGGGAGTTTCCAGTCTGAGTCTGGTCAAATATGCCATTAACTCCGGGGATATGTAGTCATGACAATCCGGTCTTGAGCAAGGGTAGTTTGGGTTACAGGGGTTACATGAAATCTGAGGCTGTACTACAAAATTGCCTCTGCTGTAAGGACCCGTCTCAAAACACAGTGCCGAGGCAAGAAACAGTGCAACCACCGGTGTTCCAACTGCCACAGACAAGTGCATGGGACCCGTATCCCCGGTAACAAGAACATCAGAGTTTTCAAGTACTGCTGCAAGATCATCAACAGAAGTTTTTCCTACCACGCTAAACACTTTTTCGTGAGTAAAGTGCTTACTTACCTCCTCAATAAGCACTTTTTCGGCAGGAGCACCGGTATAGACTATGTTCGCGTTTAAATCCTCAATGAGATATCTGGTCAATCGTGCAAAATGTTTAGGTGCCCATTGTCGTTTTTCCTGACTGGCACCTACCTGAATTGCGATAAGAGGATCTTTCTTTTCAAGAAAAGAAGGAGGAAGAAGTGAATTAACCTTTGTTCTTGCTTCATCGTTCACCGTGTACATCAAGGATTTTGGGTGCTGTCTCACTTCAGCGGCACATCTGAAAATATCAACCAGATTAAGACCATTAAAATCACGATTTGAATGATAGACAAATGCCGAAAACAGCATCGCCCAGGGGTCTGCCATCAAACGAAAACCCTCATCATCGGATAGCCAGCCTTTTGTTTTTGGAATATTGAGCATCTTTATCAAAAGTGCGGTATAGGCGGAGTTGGACATATTGAGGCAATAATCAAACCCCCTTCCCCGAAACTCATCTACCAGTTTGGATACAAATGCAAAAACTTCAACAAGCCCTTCACCTCCCACCGCGATACCCTGAGCAAGAAAATTCATATCAATAGGATAAATTTCATCAATACCGGGAACTCCCTTACAGATACCGGCAAATTGCCTGTCTACAAGAATGGTAATGCGGGCATCCGGATTTTCTTTTTTCAAACCAACAATAGTCGGAGAAGACTGAAGTATGTCTCCCATTCTTGTAAGTGCGATAATAAGAATATTTTTATGCTTCATCCTGATTCCTCAACTTGTTTATTTGAGAAATTTGTCCTCGTATATGATGCAGAAACATCAATTTCTTTTGAGTATCCGAAAGTACCCCCGTAGAGTTTAGAAGGGGCGCAATCAGACCGTCAAGTGTAGGCTCCTCTCCTCTGCTCTGTGCCTGCTCGCAGAGTTCGTATAATTCCGCGTAGGGTCTTGCAGCAGAAAGCGTTCTGTTCCAGCTATCGTTATTTGATTTACTGGCAAGCTGAGATCCATAATCTGCATACACGTATTCAAGAATAGTTTTGATTCTGTGCTCGTACGTGTGCTGGCTAATCACTTTCTGATATGACTTTTCAATATATGCGTTTCTCTCTTCAGGGGAGGAAAGAAAGTAATTGATTTTATCTCGTAATTCATTTTCAGTTTCAAATGTTGCAATTTCGTCAGGTAAAAAGAGCTCTCCAAGCAAAGTTCTTTGATCTACCAATTGGAACGCTTTGCAAGCAGCCAATTCAAAAGTACGTGGATTTACAAAATCACCCGTTGGGTCTACCCCGTTTTTTTCATGAGAAGAGTGCAGGTTCAGATTAATTTCCGAACTGTTAAATATTTTTATATAATCATCTACAGAAATTCGCGCACCTTTTCTTTGCACCATATAAGAGAATGGGAGTACATCAGGCCATTCCGTCCCCCATATTTTAAAATCGTCTTTTGCGTATTTTGAGAATACATACCGTCGATTGTTATATCCGGCTCCAACAAAAGAAATGGCTGAACCAAATTCTTTTATTTCTTCTTCAGTTACTGAAATCTTTTTATGCATGCCGGGGTCGCACGCAAGAGGAAGATAATGAACTCTTTTTCCACCAACATCCTTTATTCTATCAATGGCGTATCCTTTCTGGATAACAAAGAAATAATCATAATATTTTGCTATCTGCTTCCAGGTAGGAAATCTGTTCACATCTTCCATAAACCAGTGCACGGTAATAATTCCCTTCTCCCTGCATTTTTCGAGTACTTTGGGAGAAAGCGGTGCCTGAGCAACTGAAATTAATATATCCGTTTTCTTCTCAAGCGCCACCTGAAGTGCCAGTTCAGACAGTAGTTCGACATACTGGTTTTCCAGAACAGAGCGGGCATCCTGTTTCTTCAGGAACTTTTCAAAAGAAGTAAAAGAGTTGTAATAAGAAGACAAGTTAATGTAACTGCTTCTGAGCCCCATATTTTCACATGCTCTGTACACATATTCTGCTATTGGAAGACTTCCCCCATACAGGGGACCAACAATTGCCACCTGGGGATTCAAAGAGGTCAGAAGCTGCCTTGAGTAAATTCTTCGTTTAATCTCTTCTATCTCTTCTCCCAGATAAAAAGGTGCCGAAGGTAAAATTACAAGCTCGATACTTTCCTGTGAGTTTCTATTTTTAACATACACATCCAGCTCATCCATACATGAGATGAGCTCGATTTTTTCTTTTGAATACCAGCTTACCGTTTCAAGTATGGAAGCATTTGATTCAAATACCCGTATCTTTTTCCCTGATTCATCACTCAGCATTTCTGCAAAGTACGCATCACCAAGCCCTACCATAAGGATCTCCGAAGACGGGTTCAGGAGTGATTTTACTGTTCGTTTTGCCCAGTTTCCCGCAGCTTTTCTTGGTGCGGTTTTATGGCTCAGACAGACCCCCTCAAATTCAAGAACACTGCCTTCATCAGTGTGGAGGGTAGCAAGTCCCCTGATTTCCTGTGTTGCGCCCTTCTTGCGTTCAGGGATATTTGCTGAGGTGTTCTCTTCGGTAGGCGTTTCAGTAACAGTTTCAGTAACGATTGCAAGTTTTTCAGCTCTTGAGGCAGGTGCTTTATTTTCACTGTTTTGTAAATGACTGTTTTCCAAACGTAATCGGGAAATCTCCTGAAGGAGTTCTTCCGCCTCTTCGGTGCTCCCTTTGAAACTTGCTTTTGCAAGGCGAATTGACTCCTCGGCTCGGTCAAGGTCTTTTGTGTTGATTTGTTGTTGTGCCCGTGCGAGCGCTACAAGATACGCGGTATGCGAACCACTCCAGTTACTGCCCGCTCTATTTTCTTTTGAGGCAATCAGTAAAGAGTGTATTTCGGAAGCTGAGGTCAGGGGGTCGGACACTTTTTCAGCGCCAATTACGTATGCGATAATACCATTTTTATAATCAGATACCTCAAAAGGTAGTATCACTTCCTGTTTATAGTTTATCTCAAAACCTGCATGTTCAAGTGCAGTAAAAAACCGCTCCTCATTGTATGATCTGAGGGCGAGTGTATCTTCTTCGGAAATTTCCTGTTCTTTGCCAAGATATACCTGAAGGCGGATTGTGCCTCCGGCTCTGAGCACTCTTGATAATTCAATCAGATACCCAGCCATGACAACTGCCGGCATACTTCCAAGAGCAGCAAATGAAATAGCGATATCTATTTCAGCATTACTGATCTGATCCAGCTGAGACCCATTACCGAGAACGAGCCGGGCGTTTGATACATCATTCAGAAGTGTTTTTGCGGTAGCTATTGCTTCTTCAGAGACATCGACTCCAACTGCTTCCTGACACTCACTCGCTACAGTTCTTAATATCCGCCCGACTCCACACCCAAGATCAAGAACTCTGGATTCTTTCAGTTTTTTCTCAGAAATACCATTGGTAAGAATTTCAAAATCCCTCTGACCCGTACTCCACATTTCTTCATCATTCTTGACCCCATCACTCATCCAGTAGCGATAATCATGGCGCACCCGCTCATCCCAGTCCTCTTTCATTCGGGACTGAAGTTCTTCCAATGCTCCATCTTGATCGATCATATCCAGATCATCCTGCCTAAAATCACAAAGCTCACCCGCTTGTGCTATATTCCTATGCACTAGTAGTAGATGCGCCAAAAGCCGGCAGAGACTCGAAAAATTGGCTCTTAAAAAGAGCCTGGCACCTAATTAAATAGTTTTATGGTCGTAAATTATGTGCTATACAGCTTATAATGAAAGATTAATGGAACCTTGCTTAAAGGCTGCAGCCAGGGTTTCTTCTTCGGAGAGTTTGCTTTTTGAGCCGCCGGCACTTGCTTCACCTTCTATAACCTCACGGTATGCAGAGGTTATGGTTTGGAGCAGATCAATTACCTTTTGAATCTTTTCGGCATTCTTTTCGATGTTTGCTTCGGTCAAATAATACAACATGAAGTCATACAGGGTATCGAGCTCTTTAGCGATATCTCCACCCTTTTCAAAATCAAGGGTAAGCATGAGCTCGGAAATAATAGCTTGAGATTTACTGAGATATTTGGCGAATTTTGCAAGGTCTTTTGTTTCAAGACCAACTTTTGCGTATTTCAGGAACTTTAAACAGCCATCAAATAACATCAAAAGTAGTCGACCCTTGTCGACTGTGGAAACATGCACGTTGTTATACTGTTTGTGTGCAAGTTTACTATACATAGACGCTCCTCCCCGTTAATACACATATCACCAACAATACCAATATCGACAATATTCTCGTGGAACTTTAGTGTTTTTTCTTATACCACTTTAAACTCTAGTAATATCAACCATTTAGCCCTGCAAGAATACCGGAAAGTGCCTGCTGCTGGCTCTGAAGCCTTCCGGTGGTACTCTCAAGTCTTGCAAATCTGAGAGTCATACCTTCCCGAATCTTGTCAGTCTGACGATCAAGCTGCGCTATGGCACGTGATATGTTTTCAATCTGATTATTATTACTCTCAAGAGTAATATCTATCGTTCCATTAAACTTGGTAAACTGATAGATCGAGCCACCAATCCCTGAAACCGTATCCGCAAAGTTGTTCAGTGTTTGAGTAGCCCCCAAAATATCTTTCTGCACTGCCGCTTTAAACTCATCCTCACGAAGAGTAATGGTTCCGTCCCTGTTTGTTACAAAACCCATCTGTGCAAGCGATTTTACTTCCGAACCTGAACTGGAAGTAGCTGAAGAGATATTCGCTCTGAACACTGAAATAAAATCCCTGTCAACCCGAGTCTTTGCAAGACTCCCAAATATGTTTCTTACATTGTTTCCAGACTCTACCCTTTCAACAGTGTTATTTTCATTTAGGAACTTGACAATATCGTTATAGGCATCAACAAATTCCTGCGCCTCATTGAAGGTCTTGTCAGGGTCATTGCTGACACTTACTGTTGCGGTTCCTGTTCCGGCAAGTGAGAATGTCATTCCTGGAATAACATCAGAGATTACGTTAGTGGATCTGCTGATAGTACCGATTCCATCTATTGAGAATACGGCGTCTGTTGCTTGAGAAACGACCTCCTCCGTTGCAGACCCACCAATCTCATAATCGACAGCCAATTGACCTTTCGAAAGACCACTTTCAAGCGTATTAAACACAACTTTATACGCTGGAGATTCTTCAGAACCAACATTAACAGTACTTGCAACTACTCTTCCATGAGTAGCAGGATTGGCATTAAAAGCGGCAACAAAATCAGAAACTGTAGTTACACCTCCATAGGTCTCTGTATGAATAACAATCTCATGTGCGCCAGAACCTACCCGTACCTGGATACTTCCATTAGTTACCGGGTCAAAGAAGCTATCGAGACTGGAGAATGACGGGGTAAGTGCTCCGGTTGCAGCCTTTGCAACTGAAAAAACTTCCATATCATATGTTCCATTGATCGCAGTTGGTGAAGCCGCCGCCGTAAGCACCGAATTATCAGAGCTTGCAGCTTTCTTGGCAACCCCTCCCCCATTGGCAGTCCTGAACTTGTCTATCAGATCATTAAGTGCAACCAGCTTCGTTTTAAACTCACGAAGGGCTTCCGATTGGCTCTGAAGCTCGGAAATCTGATTTTTTCTAATATCGTTTCGTATTTGCCTGGACTGAACAACCGCATCTATAAGCGCAGCAGAGTCTATACCCGACGCTAAACCTGAAAATTGTACTGTTGACATAACGTACCTGTCCTCCTCTATCCATGGAGTTAATATCTCATGTACCCATCAACATGCTCTCCCAAGCCGTATATGGGTGACCCACCTAGGGGAGATGTCGGCAACTTGTAATAAAAAATTTAGATTTTAGTGCGGACAGGGTTTTACATCCTGAAAATTGGGTGATTTCAGGGGGATAGGGGCGGTTGTGGCGGGCAGGGGCGAGCCCTGCCCCTACAGGAATGGGTTTATTTACGGGTGGTTTGAGTTATCATCCCCGAAAGAGCCGACGCATTAGAATTAAGCTGCCCTATCGTTTCTTCAAGACGCGCAAACATTTTCTTCAGGAACTCTCTTTGTCGTTCTATACCCATCTCAATCTGCTCAAGTCTCTTGGTGATAGAATCATTCAAACTTCGTTTTGAATTTTTCACCTGATCAAATAAACCATTAAAGGTGGTGAAAGAGTGGATAATACCTCCGGTAGAAGCGACCTTATCTGAAAATTTCTGGAGAAGCTGGGCAACTTCGTTTCCGTTAGTGCTCATTGCCTTTTCAAAAACTTCCTTATCAAATTTAAGTTCGCCTGTCATATTGTCTGTAGTGATACCAAGATCAGCAAATATCCTCACCATACCTTCCTGCTCAAGACTCGTTCCACTGAGTGCTCCTCGAAGTGAATTTAAAAGCTGAGTATCTACCCTGCTTCGTGCAAGAGAGCCATACTCATTACGCACTCCCCTCTCATCTTCAACCCGCTGTATCTTGTTCTCTTCTTTTATAAATTTAACAATTTCATTAAATATTTCGACAAATTCACTTACTTTTCCTGCCGTTTTATCAGAAT
Source organism: uncultured Bdellovibrionales bacterium (assembly GCA_964612555.1). Taxonomy (GTDB): domain Bacteria; phylum Bdellovibrionota_C; class UBA2361; order SZUA-149; family DAOLCO01; genus DAOLCO01. Next base: position 322,704 of record CAZTBW010000001.1, read on the forward strand.
CATTTGAGATTCGTATTGTCACTGGAATGGGTGAAGGGTCTTTTATCTCTATTGATAAACCGGGTATGACATCATTTATGGTATTTTTCCCTCTCTGGATAGTACCGATTCCCTCAATATTTACTATAGCATCCTGAGCCTGCAACAATTGATATTGATTAAACACCCCTTCACCTTGAAGAACAGAATCAAATTCTACCTCAAGAGTGGATTTTTCAATCCCCGTCTCCAGAGTTGAAAGCATGAGACGATACTGAGGAGCTTCCAGAGTGCCGACATTCACAAGAGTGGCGGAAGCTTTTCCGGGAAGCTCCTCACTGACCTTTAAAGCAAGTGAAGAAAGCGTAGTGGTTTCATCAATTTCAATCTCCACTGTCTCTTTATTACTTCCCGTACCAACACTGATGGTCATGGTACCTTTTTCTGTCAAGGAAGGGGCAACAAGCGCATCCGGTGCGGAAAAAGTGTTGTCAAAAGTAAGTCGGGAAGAGGTCGCCATCTGCTGTACCGTAAGGGAAATTGTCCCGGGAACTGCGCTTCCACTCACTGCGGCAGTAAGCACATTTTCATTACTGGAAGTAACAGATTTGGAGACAGCTCCTCCTGAGAAGGAAGCAAATTGACGGAGCTTCTCTTCAAGCTTTCCTACAAGCTCACGAAGCTTATCAAGAGAGCTGACCTCTGCGTTGTTTTGAGCTATTCGATTTTCTAATGGGACTTTGGTTAAACGACGGGCATCAATAGTCGCTTGTATGATTGCATCTCCATCAATACCAGAAGCAATCCCTGAAAAACTAACCGTAGACATAGCAAACCACCCCCCGTTTTAGAACACTCTATAGAGACACAGATAAACCCCGGTAAGTGGAGTGCAATAAATGAACCAATATATAATATGAAAATACGGGAAGTTATAAGGCAAAAAATCTCTTCAGAGGAAAAACATTCCAGATGTATGGACTATTTTTCCTCCTCATTTTCCTATTAGAGCAAGGGTTTTAGGCAGCAGCATCAAGCATCAGACCATGCTTCATGTTCTGAAGCCCGTGCTTTTTGATGCTCGTTAGCAGCTCTTCGCTTGGGAACTCACGGACTATTTCGCCGGTAGTCTTATCTACCACCTTAAAGTTAATGTTATTTCCTGATTGTTCTTCAGCGGTAACGGCAAACTGCACCTCTTTACTGCTGGCATTCAGGGCATTTTCCAGAGATTTTGAAATCTCTTTTGCCTTTGGAAAATCCATCTCGTCCCTGTCGGTGGGAACCGAGGAAGATTTTTCAGATTTATTATTCGCACTGATGGGAGCTTCACCCACAGTGCGCGCTACTTGTGGCATTACACCACCTTGCACACTGCGTATTTCTTCCATGGCTGTTTTTACTCCTTACTTCTCAAAATTAATCAAATACATACCAAAAATGGAATGTACCCAGGAGAACATGATTCACAGGAACGATCACCCTCTCTAACGCCTGTTACGTCACATATTGAGAAAAACTTTAGCTTTTTTTAGAAAAAAGTCCGGAATTTTTGGCGGAAATTATATTTTTTGCGTTAAGCTCTGAATATTCTTTAATTTTTTTTAGAAGATTTTCTTTCTCCATCACCAATGATTTTTTGTATCCCTGTACCGGAAGCACCGATCTTTTAGAAATCTCTTTTGAAAACGCCTCAGCTCTCTCCTCAAGTGAAGACTCCTCCACTACCTCAGAAACAAGACCCGAGGAAAGTGCCCAATCTGAACCGAAGTAGGCAGCAGAAAAGGACATGGTTTTTAAAAACCCGCTCCCGATTCGTTCAAGTAAAACCGGAGATATAACAGAAGGTGCCAAACCCAGTTGCAACTCAGGCAGTCGAAAGCTGGACGTATTTGATGCAATACTATAATCCGCCGCCGCAATAAACCCCAAAGCCCCACCAACAGCTTTACCCTGTACTCCTACCACTACCGGCATCCTTGAGAACAAAACAGCACAAAGTAATGACCCAAGGGAATAAAGATAATTCTGAACGGAACTTGCATCACCGTTTCGGTATTCATCAAGATCAGCACCGGCTGAAAACACCGCCTTCCCTTCTGATTTAATGAGCACTGCATGGCACTCAGAATCTTTCTCCAGTGAATTTAATACTGCATGCAGTTCATTAACAATAGCAGACTCAAGCGCATTAGCCTTTTTTGAAGAAAAGGTAATTATCCGTAAATTATCCTGAGAAAGAAGTGATACCATAACAACTCGTCTCCGAAGTACCGGTCTTAAGTACCGGAAACCGACTCTTTATACGAAGTGAACCATGAAAATATATAAGACAAGAAGGAAAGCCAGTCGAGATGCGCTGAGAACATACTTAGAAGCATTGAAATAATAGTAAACACAAGTGGAGCAACAAGCGCAGGTAAAACCCCCTTAACTTCTATTCCCGGAACAACCTTTACCAAAATCCAAAAAAGAACCCCGTTCCCCAAAAGGAGCTTAAGCGTGTTGACACCTAATGTATCCGGTAAAAAGTAAAATAAAGTCTTATCCCAGAATGTTGCATTCACAATGGAAATCGCAATTAATATACCCAGGGCACCAATAGGACTTGTAACCCATAGACGTGGAATAAAGAAAATTGTCAGCATCATTGCAACAAGCTGACTTATTCCGTGATTAAGCATTTCTCTGCTTATTATTTCTTCTATCATAAACAAAATCTTTTTCTATAAATATTAAACCGAAGCTTATACTAAAGAAAACACACTAAAGAAAGACAAGGTCAAAGCTTTTTATGATAAAAACATAGATAAAACATATACACTTTTAAAAGAATTATGAGTAGGATATGATTTTTTTAATTAATAACGAAGGAAACAGGCGTAGTACATAAAGATGAGCGAAACCATAATATACAGTATGATGAAGGTGAGTAAAGTTCACCCTCCCAATAAAACAGTAATAAAAGACATCAGTTTATCATATTTCTATGGTGCAAAAATTGGGGTTCTTGGATTGAATGGTTCAGGCAAGAGCTCTCTTCTTAGAATAATGGCGGGGGTTGATAAGGATTTTCTTGGTGAAGCGCATCTCACTCCCGGTTACACGGTTGGTTTTCTCGAACAGGAACCTGAACTTGATCCTGAAAAAACTGTACGGGAAATAGTTGAAGAAGGGGTGCCTGAAATTGTAAACCTTCTCAAACAGTTTAATGACATCAATACCGCACTTGCAGAAGGTCCCGAAGGTGATGCCTTTGATTCACTCATGGAAAAACAGGGCACGGTTATGGAAAAGCTTGACGCCATGGACGCATGGAGTCTTGATGACAGACTTGAATTCGCCATGGATGCACTTAGATGTCCGCCTTCAGATCAAAAAATCTCGCTTCTTTCCGGTGGAGAAAAAAGAAGAGTCGCCCTGTGCAGGCTTCTGATACAAAAGCCTGATATTTTACTTCTGGATGAACCGACCAACCACCTTGATGCTGAGTCAGTTCACTGGCTTGAAAAGCATCTTCAGGAATATGAAGGTACGGTCATTGCAGTTACTCACGACCGATATTTCCTTGATAATGTCGCCGGGTGGATTCTCGAACTCGATCGAGGGCATGGCATCCCCTGGAAAGGAAATTACTCTTCCTGGCTTGAGCAAAAACAGAAACGCCTTCAGCTGGAAGAAAAAGCGGAGTCCAAACGTCAAAAAACTCTCGAACGTGAGCTCGAATGGATTCGGATGTCACCAAAAGGCAGGCATGCAAAAAGTAAAGCCAGAATCAACTCTTACGAGAAACTCCTTAATCAGAAAGGAGATGGTGTCATTAAAGACCTTGAGATTTATATTCCCCCCGGACCTCGACTTGGCGCAAACGTCATTGAGGCAAATGGCATTTCAAAATCATATGAAGAAAAGCTCCTCTTTAAAGATCTCAGCTTTTCCCTTCCTCCCGGTGGAATTGTCGGAGTAATTGGACCTAATGGAGCCGGTAAGACGAGCCTCTTCAGGCTTATCACCGGTGAAGAGACTCCGGACTCCGGTACCTTCACCATAGGAGATACAGTGGTAATCGGTCATATGGAACAATCCAGAACGAGTCTTGATGCCGAAAAAACGGTCTGGGAAGTCATCTCTGACGCTCGGGAAACCATCACTCTTGGTGGACAGGAAGTCCAGTCCAGAGCATATGTAGCCCGTTTTAATTTTTCCGGAAGTGACCAGCAAAAAAAGGTTGGCACCCTCTCAGGAGGAGAACGAAATCGGGTTCAACTCGCCATCCTGTTAAAACAACATGCTAACGTAATCCTTCTTGATGAGCCCACCAATGATCTTGACATAAATACTCTGAGATCTCTTGAGGAAGGGCTTGAGAACTTTGCGGGATGTGCCGTTATTATCAGTCACGACAGGTGGTTTCTTGATCGTATCGCCACTCATATCCTTGCCTTTGAGGGGGATAGCCGGGTGGTCTGGTTTGATGGCAATTTCAGTGAATACGAAGAAGATCGAAAGAGAAGACTTGGAAAAGAGGCAGAGGCTCCAAAACGAATTCGTTTTGCCAATATTTCTCGATAAATTTGCCTATGGAAAAAGCAGAAGAAAAAAATTTCTACGAGCTACTTGGAGTTGAGCGCGATGCGAGCCTGGAAGAAATCAAACAGGCATTTAAAGATATTGCGATCGTGTATCACCCGGACTCAAATTTTTTCTCTGAAATTACAGGAGAAACCTCAAGCTCTCCGGAAGAAATAGCGCTCTTTAAAAAAATAACAGAGGCGTACCAAACCCTGATCAATAAAGACAAAAGGGAAGAGTATGACAAGGAACTAAACAAAACAGAACTTGCAAAAGGCAGACAAACTACCACCACCTGGATCAGACCTGACGGAAGTGCTCCCAATGAAGATAGAAGAGCAAAAAACAAAACACCGACCGTAACCGATCTTCAAAAATACCAGCAGCAATACAGAGAACGCCAACTTGAAAAATCAAAAACCCATACCATAGCCGAACTCCTCGAAGAAACCCACAAGGAAAAAAACACTAACCTGACAATGGCAATCTGGGGAGTTTGTATAGTGGTTGTTATACTTATCCTAGGTGTTGTTTTCTTTTTTTAAAGGCTATATAGAAAAATTCTCCCCCAAATAATACTTCCTTGCAATTTCAGAATTTGCAACTTCCATTGAAGCCCCCGAAACAAGCACTTTACCGTCGCTAAGAATATAACTTCTGTCACAAATACCGAGCGTCTCTCTTACATTGTGATCGGTAATAAGAATACCGATATTTCGTCCGCGAAGAATACGAACTATCTGCTGAAGCTCGGCAACCACCAGTGGGTCAATCCCCGCAAAGGGTTCATCCAGAAGTATAAATTTTGGAGAGGTGGCAAGTGCTCTCGCAATTTCAACCCGTCTTCTCTCCCCACCGGAAAGTGAAAATGCACGGGAGTTCTCAACCTTCTCAAGCTGAAGCTCCGCAATAAGTTCATCTGTTCTCATCTGCTGCCTTCTTCTCTGCCCGACATAAGAAGGCAAAATCTCAAGCACCGAAAGAATATTTTCACGCACCGTAAGCTTCCTGAACACTGAAGCCTCCTGAGGGAGATATGACACTCCACCAAGCGCACGCTCATACATCGGTTTTGGAGTAATATCCGTATCATCAAGATAGACCATCCCATCATCAGGACGCACAAGCCCCACCACCATATAGAATGTGGTAGTCTTACCCGCTCCGTTTGGACCAAGAAGCCCCACCACTTCCCCACTCCTGACCTCAAGATCAACCCCATTCACCACACGCCGACCATTGTATGACTTAACAAGACCTTTACAGCCCAGCACTTTAACCAAGCCTACCTCTTCCCTGTTCACCCTTTCCTTGATCTCAGATTCAATCACGTCACTTAATCTCCACCTCTGTTAGATTGCTTATTGAGGATTCCTTTCATTTTACCCCCGCCAGACCCACTCTCATCACTCTTAACCACCTTAACCCGAACATTACCCTCAGCTTCACTTCTATCCTCATCAACAAAAATGATTATCTTATCAGCAGACAATATATTACCATCACGAGCAAGCTCAGGTTCATCAGTAAGTTCAATCTTAGCCGTCACAACATTATAAAAAGCCCGATTGGAGGTAGCCCGCATATCCTCCCCTTTGGTTATTACCACATTCCCTATACACAAAATACTTTCCAAATCCTGACTCTCCGCATAGCGACCAATCATAAGATCAGTAGTAATTTCAAGATTTTCACGCAGTACCTGAACATTCCCTTTATAGGTAAAGATTCTTTCTTTTGAGTCAAGCGTCAAAGTGTCAGACTTGATAAACAGTGGTGCCTGAGAATCCCCTCCGGTGCCGAATGCTTTTTTAAAACCACTTTCCTGACTTGAATCCTCCTCACTTGTAACATCAGACTCAGCAACAAGAGCCCCCGGAAAAGAGACTATCGGGAATAACCCGAGCAAAATAAAAAAACACAGCGGAATAAACGAATAACCTTTTCTCATACTTATTTCTTTTTCACTTTGGAAGAGGGAAGATTTTTAAACTTTGGCTTATCCCTGGAAGGGTCAAAATAGGAATCAATATTTTCATATAAACTTATGAAAGCTTTATCTATAGAAAGATCCATACGATCACCTGACACCCTGTAAGCAGCCCCTTCTATATGAACCCGTTCCGGACTTATGAGCCTGCCGTCCTGCTCACGGTACTCTGCAAGATTTGTAGTAACCTTTAAGTCCGGTGACAAGGTGATAGTGACCCCTCCTTCAAGAAGTGCATTCTTCACCGCTCCATCCTCCAGGGTAAGACGTGCAGATGAGGCAGTAACCACGGTAGGTGGTTCATTTGTCTCTTTAAAAATGGTAACCAGTGGTTGATCAAGCAGCACAATATTTTTTTGAGACAAGTACCTTGCAGTATCGGCATTAATAGTCCAGTGCCTGTTCCCCTCCTTAAACTCGGTTCTGTTAAAGGTATTCATAATTACCTGCGCGGTTTCATCCACTTCTTCAAAAGAGAACGATCTCGATTCGGAACTGCTTCCCAGACCCTGACGAGGAGGCGAAAGAAGTACTGCATATAGAAACAGAATTAAAATATGAGCTCCCCCGATTGCGATAGCAACATATTGTAAGGGCTGTAATCGTGATAAAGGAAATGTACTCATCAGGAAGAAGATCACCAATCTATCTCATGGATTTTTTAAGATTCCAAAGTAATGAAATGTTATTACACAGAATATCCAGCATTTCCAACGTCAGCATATTTGCTCCATCAGAGGGAGCAGAATCCGGGTTTTCGTGACACTCTATAAATAAAGCATCAACTCCATAAGAAATTGCCGCCATAGCAAGGGCAGGCACATAGGCTCTGTTACCTGAAGAGGCGCCATCTGCCCCCCCCATAGACTGCACTGAGTGGGTCACATCATAAACGACCGGATAACCAAGGTCTTTCATTATGGAAAATGACCTGAAGTCCACCACCAGATCCCGATACCCGAAACAACTTCCCCGCTCACAAAGGAACACCTGATCTGAACCACCCGCCTTAACCTTTTCTGCTGCATATCTCATATCCGAGGGGTGCAAAAATTGTCCTTTCTTTATCAAAACAGGCTTCCCGCACTCCCCTGCTGCACGCAATAAATCAGTCTGCCGACATAAAAATGCCGGAATCTGAAGGACATCCACCACTTCAGCAACCGCTCTTGCCTCCTCCGGTGAATGGACATCTGTAATCACCGGCACATTGAATTCACTTTTGATATCCTGAAGAATCCTGAGCCCTTCCTCCATTCCCATTCCCCGAAAGCCTTTCAGACTGGTTCGATTCGCCTTATCATACGAACTCTTGAAAATAAGCGAGAGCTCAGGATAAGCTGATACCGTACCGACTACGGCTTCAGCATGTCGAAAAATCATATCACGAGACTCAATCACACAAGGACCTGCTATCATACACAGAGAAGAACGATCACCTACCGTGAATGATTTTGCAGCATCAGAACTTGAAATACGTAGCATGTAACACCCCTTAATCAGACGCCCGATCAGACGTCCCTTTTTATAATCAAACAACTCACATGCTGCCAGTCTCAGCAGCATTTCTCCACTCAAGGGCAGCCTTTATATAGTCAACAAAAAGAGGATGGGGGGCAAGGGGCTTGGATTGAAATTCGGGATGAAACTGTACGCCAATAAACCAGGGATGATCTGATAATTCTATCACTTCAACAAGGTGCTCATCGGGCGAAGTTCCGGCAATTGTAAGACCGGCTTCTTTTAGAGCGTCCCTGAAGGCATTATTCACTTCCCAGCGATGTCTGTGGCGTTCTGAGATTTCTTTTGTACCATAAATTTTTCTTGCCCTGCTACCCTCAACAAGCACACAAGGATAAGAACCAAGCCGCATGGTTCCACCAAGATCATCAACCTCTTTCTGATGCTCCATAAGATCAATCACCGGAGAGGAAGAGTCCGGTACAAATTCAGTACTGGCTGCATCCTTAATACCCAGGACATTCCTTGCATACTCAACAACCGCCATCTGAAGACCCAGACAAATGCCCAAAAAAGGCTTCTTTGTCGTGCGGGCAAACTCGATCGCTCTGATTTTACCTTCACTGCCACGTTTTCCAAAGCCACCGGGTACAAGTATCGCATGAGCATCTTTTAATATTTGAGGTATTTCTCCCTTTTCAACTTCTTCAGAATCCACGTAAACGATCTCAACCCGAGAATTATTCTTGAACCCTCCATGAAGCAATGCTTCGTTCAGACTCTTATAGGACTCGGTAAGATCAACATACTTACCCACCATCGCAATTTTAATTACACCATTAGCAGGACTCTTGATTACTTTTGAAATATTTTCCCAGGGCGATAAATTCGCAGAACCAGTCCAGATGTTCAGCTTATCACATATACGTACATCCAGATTTTCCTTGTAGAGCACAAGGGGCAACTCATAAATACTGGAAACATCAGGCGCCGTAATTACACTGTCATATTCGACGTTACAAAAGAGAGCTATCTTTTCCTTTGCTTTCTTATCAACCTCAATTTCACTACGTAATATGATGATATCAGGCTGAATCCCCACATTGGTAAGCTCTTTTACACTGTGCTGAGTGGGTTTTGTTTTCAGCTCCTGGGCGGTCTTGAGATACGGCATCAGAGTCAGATGGACATATACCACATTATCTCTTCCCACCTCAAACCTGAACTGACGAATGGCTTCAAGAAAAGGCAGACTCTCAATATCGCCAACCGTTCCCCCGATCTCACCAATACAGATATCGTAACCTTTTCCAACTTCAAGTATTCTTCGCTTGATCTCATCAGTGACATGAGGAATCACCTGTACCGTTCCACCCAGATAATCCCCACGACGCTCATTTCTTATAACGGAGTCATACACCTGCCCGGTAGTAAAATTATTACTCTTGGACATCGTTCCGGAGAGAAAACGCTCATAATGACCAAGATCAAGATCAGTTTCCGCACCATCTTTGGTTACAAAAACCTCTCCATGCTGAAAAGGACTCATGGTGCCGGGATCGACATTCAGATACGGGTCAAGCTTACATATAGTAACCTTAAGTCCACGACTTTCGAGTAGTGCCCCCAACGAAGCACAGGTTAACCCTTTTCCCAGTGAGGAAACTACCCCTCCAGTGACAAATATATACTTTGTAGCTCTTCCTTTCATGGGGGGAGATTATATCACATAGATTAGAAAAATGAAAAACTTATTACTGTCTGCTTCTTTTAGCCTCAATATCAGCGGCTTTAAGGTCTTCTTCCGTATCCACCTCAATTGAACGCTCCATTAATTCAGGAGGCACAATACAAACCCCTATCGCATGTCCACGCTCAAGAAGCTTGAGCTGTTCCAGCTTTTCAACTTTCTCAAGCTTTGAAACCGTCCAGTCACGTAAATCCGAAAGCGCCTCTTCCTTAAAAAGATATAGCCCTATATGTTTCAACCCAAAAAACGGAAGACTATCCTCCTCAAGAATCTCCCAACGATCACCATCTCTCGGGTAAGGGATAGAAGCACGACTGAAATACAACGCCCTGCCCTCATCAGAAATCACAACCTTCACCGCAGTCTGTTTTGAGAACTCACTGACATCCCTGATAGGAATAGCTATTGTAACTGCGGAAAAGCGATCAAAATTATTTTTAAAATACTCAATTGCCATATCAATGACCCGTTCATCAATAAAAGGCATGTCCCCCTGAATATTCATTGCGATATCCCACTCAGTACCGAGGGTTTCTACCGCAGCAGCTACTCGTGCAGAACCCGAAGGGATTTCTGAAGAGGTCATCACCACAGGCGCACCAAAAGACTCTGCAAGTGAAGCTATTTCCTGATCATCTGTTGCGATCATCAACTGATCAAGAGACCCGCATTTTTTTGCCTGCTCCCAGACTCTTTGAATAAGGGTTTTTCCGTCTATTTCCCTAAGCGGTTTTTCTGTAAGCCGGGTAGAACCCCTCCGAGCCGGTATAACCGCCACTACCTTTAGATTCCCATTCATCATAGCTATCCCAATTGTTTCTCTTTATACAAGCGTGCTCTTCTTCCAAGTCGAAGCTCCTTGAATAAGGCACCCCGAAAAATCATTATAAAGTACAGAACAACAAGCAGTAAAAATATCAGCACATACTGAGAAGGAGATAATGCAAAACTACTGAGTAAAAACAATATCAGTTCGACCTGATATAAAGGATTAATGGATAAAACTTGAAAAAATTCTTTCGGGGCGGGACCGTATACCAATAATACGATCATAAATGGTAAATAAAACCACTCAATAAAATTCTCTTTTATAAATTCAAAGGACTCCATAAAAGTCTCCCCGACATAACCACCTCTCGTATAAATCACTTCAGGTAAGGGATTAAGAAACACGGCTAATAAAACACCCACCGCCGCTGTAAGAAAATCAATTTTAATAAAATCAAGCGTAAAACGAATAACAAAAAGAGTAAAAAGAGCTGACAGGACAGGAGAAAAAAGGGCGAAAGAATCATGCTTCAGGCTCTCAAACGTAAAATTTTCAGATTCAAGCCCGTATCTGACCAGACATAGATATAAAGAAAGAAAATAAGCGAGCAGAAGTCCAAATATAAGAGAAACCAGTAAGCCTCCTCCGGAAAAAACAGTAAACAGGACTTTACTTAAAACTCCGAGCACTACGAGTCCCAGAATTTGAACCAATATATTTTTCCACGAAGAAAGCGTTACCTTGAGTGCAAGAAGAAATGACCTGAAATAAATTTTAGCGGTCAGACGAACCAAAGCTATATATTCATCAATGGTACTCATCATTCACCCGACTTTTCCTCTTTCTGTTTGTCTTTTGGATAGAAGCGTTTCCTGTGTCTTGAAACTTTCTTTTTTTGACCACTGAGCACTCCACGAAGCCCTCTTGGGATCTGAGAGTTGTACAATTCACACAAAAATACAATATTTTCCCTTTCTTCAGCATGGAGTGAATGAAGAAGTTCAGATACCGAGGGTACATCTTCAGAAGAGGCACGGAGCACTCTCTGGCGAAGGATCAAAAGCCGCTCAAGTGCCATCTTCTCCCGCTTGGTCAAAGTAAGCGGCAAAAACCACTGCCCTATCTCTTTTGCAAGACTACTGATACGATCTCTTGTCCGCTCAAGTCTTACCGGACGCAGTTTAAAGACCACTGGTTTACTTTCAGAATCAGCCTCTTCTTCAGGAACATCAAAAGACTCCTGACAAAGATAGGCAAGCTGCTGAGACTCATTCCACTCAGATGCTTTGAGCGTTTTTTCAGTGGAAGAAAGTTCTGAAACAATACCAATCATAAAAACAGAATAAAGAAGTTCTGTCAGGGGTTCCTTTCCGGAATTTATGAGCCGGTCAAGTGTTTCCAGTCGTTCATAAAAATCAAAAAGCTCATCTTCAGATTTTTTAGCAAGTGCCTTTTCGAGCATGGGAATCATCTGTTCAACAATTCCATATTTACGATGCCGCACAAATGTTTTTCTAAGAGAACCCGAATATAAATCTTTCACAAACTCTTCATACAGTCGTGAAGACGGGACTACTTTTAAAAGCGAAACATGACGCTTCATTGCGGCAGAAGTTTTACTATCTATACTGAAATCCGCTCGTGCAGCATGGCGTGAAGCCCGAACAATACGAACCGGGTCTTCAGTAAACCTTGTATCAGGGTCACCAATGATACGAACCACCTTCTTTTCCAGATCAGAGATACCACCTACATAATCAATAATCGAAAAATCTTCCGCATTATAAAATAATCCATTGATAGTGAGATCTCTTCTCAGAGCGTCCGTCTCAGCATCACCATAGGTATTATCGTGTGCCAAAGTAGCGGTAACATCTTCATCATCATTGTCGATAGCAGCCCGAAAGGTTGCAACTTCAATAATTTTTCCACCCTTAAAGTAGACATGCACAAGCTTGAACCTGCGACCAATGATTCTGGAATTTCTGAAAAGCTCCCGAATCTCTTCCGGTCGGGCACTGGTTCCAATATCAAAATCCTTTGGAATTTTCCCCAATAAAAGATCACGGACTCCTCCCCCTACCAGAAACGCCTGATACCCGTAACCACTGAGACGACGAAGCACCTTAAGTGCATCCTGGTCAATGTTTTTCCTCGATATCGTATGAAAATCACGAAGAACAACCTTTGGCTTGCCTGGCAATTCACTTTCAGGCGTAGCTTCAGAACTATCTGAATCAAAATGAGACATTACTACTGACTCTCCATTTATTAGGACTCTACTGAGTGAACAGAAAAATGATAATGACAAGTAAACCTAACACAAGCACCCTGATTTCCGGAATATGATTTTAGTGAATTATCTGCTCGCCCATTTCATGACAAAAACGGGGTAGAATAATAGAGGAAATACCGAAAGAATCATAAAACTGTCCCTCAGCTCCCAGACCAGTAGTGCCAGGTACATAAGGAATGAGCCTATAGCCATCCCGAAGATCATTCCGAGCTGAGTAAGAACACTGACATTTAATGCCCCGATGGTATCACGTTTTTCGCTCAGATATCTCACTGTCAAAATATCATTCAGCACCCAGGTTGGTATGTGAAGGATTTGGAGCGGTATGAACCAGAAATAATTTTCTTCCGGAAGATATAATGAGATTATTCTTAAAAAAAGTGCAAGAGGAAGTGTTCCCCAGAGAAGACGTATGGACACACTATCACTAAGATCACCAATCCATTTAAGCGATATAATGGCAAGTAAACCATACAAAGAGACAACAACACTTATTAGTAAAGAGGAGCTCCCCATCTGCACCATACGGAGAGGAAGATACCTGAAACAGATCGCAAGAGATGCCCATACTACAAGTTGACTTAGCCCAAAGAGGAGAAGATCCGATGAAACAAGTATTCTCCGAAGAGAAAACACTCTTTTAAATATCCTGTTTTCAGAATCAACATGAACCATTAAAAATGAAAGCCCTGCACCAATAAAACCGATTCCGGCAAAAAAGGGATACATTCTCGCTCCAAGAATGTCAGATGAATAACCCGAAACAATCAATCCAAGAAGAAAGCCATAGGAACCGGTTCTCCTGTACCCCCCATATTCACGACCAAAAGAAGCGGATGAAAGCATTATCACAACACTCAAGGGAACTATGGTAGCAGATATTCCCATGCCTAATAATACAAGCACAAAACTTGAAAGCTGGACATAAAATTGCCCACTTAAAAAGAACAGAAATGAGAAGAGACCTGAAAATATAAAAGAAAGAGAAACAAAAAGCTTATAGGAAACCCGTCTTAAATAAAATGCGGGTAACAGAGGACCAATAACAGAGAGTAGAAACCCCAGACTATCCATCTGGGCGACTGATGATTTGGAAAAATCAAGGGAAAGCCAGTAAAGAGGTAAAAATGTACCTGCTGCTACTCCAAACAGTTGAAAAAAAAGCGAAAGATTCCAGAAGAAAAGTGAGCGTGAATCTGCTACCGGTGTAGAACTATCAGAGCTCACCGTTTTTTTCTTAACCCAAGATACAATAAGGCTCCCGCCACAGCGATGAACAACATCACGCGAGTGCTATGGTCAGACTTTGCAGCAACAACCATAAGTACCAGAAGTAAGACCCCTATCCCTTTCACCCATATTGGCATACTAACCTCCTGTAAATTTCAAAAGCAAAATCTATATAGAACTAAAACATCCATGTTATGCTTATTTTTTCCTGATATGCGTCATCCCACCCATGTAGGGACGAAGCACCTCGGGTACCCTGACACTCCCGTCTTTTTCCTGAAAATTCTCCAATAAAGGAATCAATATTCGGGGCGATGCCGCCAGGGTATTGTTTAACGTATAACAAAATACCGGCTTTTCGTCCCCTGATTTATACCGAAGGTTTAATCTGCGTGCCTGAAAATCATGCAGGGTGGAACAACTGTGCGTTTCAGAATAAGACTCTCTGGAGGGCATCCAGGTTTCGATATCATGTTTAAACACCTGTCCCTGACCCATGTCACCGGTACACACAACAACCACCCGATACGCAAGTTCAAGGCTCTGCAAGAAGTCTTCTGCATTTTTCAAGAGCTCATTATGAAAAGATCTGCTCGTTTCATCATCATGTTCACAAACAATGACCTGCTCAACTTTATAGAATTGATGTACACGATACAGCCCTCTGGTATCCTTACCATAAGTACCAGCCTCTCTTCTGTAACATGGTGAATACCCGGCGTAGCGTTTTGGAAGTGCTTCAATATCGAGAGTCTCATCAAGATGGTATGCGGCAAGAGGGACTTCCGATGTTCCTATAAGATAGAAGTCATCATCCCGCTCATCAAGATGATACGCCATATCCTCCCCTCCAGGAAAATATCCCGTCCCCATCATCGCCTTGTAATTCACAATATGAGGTGGATTCATCAAGGTATAACCACGCCCTGATACAAAATCCATCGCATAAGATAAAATCGCCTGATGAAGTCGTGCCCCATCTCCTTTTAGGAAATAGTTACGACTGCCGGCAATTTTTACTCCCCGCTCTATATCAAAAAGATCAAGTCCTTCACCCAGCTCCACATGGTCTTTTGGCGTAAAATCAAAACCCGGAGGAGTTCCCACTTTTTTTATTTCAACATTTTCGGAATCATCCTTTCCCTCCGGTACTTCATCAAGCGGGATGGAAGGAATGAGTAATTGTCTCCCTTGCCACTCTTTGGTAATTTCAGAAAGCTCATTATCTGCGTCTTTAACTTTTGCACTAAGTACTTTAAGTTCTTCACGAAGAGATTTCTGCTCCTCACCTTTTAGTTTTGGTACTTCCTTACTGAGCCTGTTCTGCTGCGCCCGAAGCTCCTCAGTCTCCTGAAGCCTCTGCTTCCTATCCTCATCAAGAGAAAGAAAAGATGCCACATCAAAATCAATACGCTTTTTTCTGCACGCTTCCTGATATGCATCAGGACGGGTTCTAATGTCTTGTAAATCTATCATGTTTTATATATGAATTGTGTTTTTATATAATTTCTCCTATTCATACTAAGAAGCAGAGACATTGTCATCCTCCCTTTATAGAGAAATTAAATTTCATCAGTATTTAATTTCGATAAGATAATCCCCGCAAGTTTTTTTGATATGCCCGCACGCTGTACCAGCTCTTCCGCACTTGCCTTTCTTATCCTGGCAATACTGCCAAATACACTCAGCAGCTTTTTCCTCCTCTGAGGTCCCAGTCCGGGAATATCATCAAGAGGAGTTTTAAACTGACGTCTTGAACGGGTTTTTCTGTGAAACGTAATAGCACTCCTGTGTGTTTCGTCTCTGATTCTTTCAAGCAGTTTTAATACCTCATTTCCTGACGGAAGAATCAAGGGAGCTGGATTATCTTCAATATAAATGCGTTCTGGTTTTTTCGATAGCTGATATGTTCTTGAAGAAGCCGGAAGTACCGTACGTACCATATTCTTTTTCTGGACACGCCGCGTTCGCTCCATATCACGCTTTTTGGCAAGGGCTAAAATCACCGGATAAGTCAGCCCAAGCTCTTTTCTGACCGAAAGCGCCTGTACTATTTGAGGTGGACCACCGTCAATCACTAAAAGATCACACAGAGTCCCCTCCTCCATACCACGTGATAAATGCCTCCTGACAGTTTCATTCATTGAAGCAAAATCATCCGGCTTTCCCTCCTGAGACAGATGGAAATATCTATAGCGTGATTTATCAGGAAGACCATCTTTAAAACAGACCACCGCCCCCACGGTTGAAGACCCCTGAATATGACTTATATCAACACACTCAATTACCCTTGGTACCTGATCGAGCTGAAGAGTTTCCCTGAGGGCTTCAAGAATACGCTCCTGCTTTTTCTCCGAACTGAAGCGTGCTTCAAAATTCTCTTTGGCATTAATCCGGGCAAGTTCCATGAGTCGAAATTTCAAGCCCCTCTGTGGTACCTTTACGCTGAGCTTTTCTCCCCGTTTTTCAGAAAGGACTTTTTCATAAAAATCCATATCATCCAGAACAAAAGGGAGCAGTACCTCCTCGGGAAGTCTATTCGTACTTGAATAGAACTGGGATATCACTGATGAAAGCACTTCATCATCAGGAATCGACACATCAGTAAAACCAAATGTCTCTCCCTCGGAAAGCTTTCCATTCCATGCACGAAGGATTGATACTTCAACAGAGTTTCCCTCACGATACATTGCAAAAGCATCAATATCACCATCCCCATAAAAAACGCTTGCACGACTTTCCTGAACTTTTTCGAGTATGCGTACCCGGTCACGAAGAAGTGCCGCGTCCTCAAACCTGAGTTGTCCGGATGCAGCATGTATGCGGGAATATACTTCATCTATAACTCCCTGAGTATCACCTTCAAGTATTGATACCGCTTCTTCTATCCAACCAAGATATTCTTTCTGATCTACCGGGAGACAACACGGTGCCGCACATCGTTTAATCTGGTACTGAAGACAGGGACGTACCCGATTTTTCATCACCCGATCAGCACAAGTACGAATGGGCAGCGCACGATCAATTCCATCCAGGAGAGCTGAAAGTTCATAGCGAAAAGGATATGGTCCAAAATACCTGGCTCCGTCATGTTCTCGTTTTCGTACCAGTTCAAGCCTGGGGAAGTCAGAGTTCATATCAATACGCACCATAAGGGGCGCTTTGTCATCTTTTAGACGGATATTATAACGGGGTTTAAACTTCTGAATGAGATCAATTTCAAGTACCAGCGCCTGACGTTCATCTTCAGTGACAATGGTATCAATATCATCAATTTTTTCCAGAAGATGCTGAATTTGAACTCTTCTGTCAGTGTTATTAAAATAAGAACGCACCCTGGCTCTAAGAGAAACAGCTTTCCCAACGTAAATGACATCAGAATTGGCATCTTTCATAAGGTAGACCCCGGGCAATTCCGGCATCGCCCGAACCCTTCCCATAAGTCGCTCAATACGAGCTTCTGAATTATCCTGACTATTCTTATTACTCATCAGACAATGAATTAGTTATATCCCTTCCACTTACTTTGAAGAAAAGTGAATTTTTGCTATACTGGCATCCAAATTTTATATATCTCACAAAGTAACATCTTAGCACATGGCACGAACCTTTGAAGTACCTGAATTTTATAGAAGTGAACTGGTTAGCACCATTAAAAAAGAAAGACGGGAGCAGGACCCCCGCAGAAAAGACACCAGCCCCAGCATCCTTGACTATCGCACAAGCAGGTCACCTCTGCGTTTCTCACTTGCACGTCACTTCGGGTTCTGCTTTGGGGTTGAAAATGCCATTGAGATAGCCTATCGGGTTGTAAGTGAAAATCCAGGAAAAAGAATCTTCCTGCTCAGTGAAATGATTCATAATCCCAAAGTCAACGAAGACCTGAAAAGTCGTGGGGTCTCTTTTCTTATGAAAACAGACGGGACAAGGTTAGTAGACTTCTCCACCCTTAAAGCGGATGACATAGTGATAGTGCCTGCTTTTGGAACCACTCTTGAAATTATAGAAGAATTAAAAAATATTGGGATAGACCCCCTCTCTTATAACGCAACCTGTCCTTTTGTTGAAAAAGTGTGGAAGCGAAGTGATGAGCTTGGTAAAAAGGGATACACTATTATTATTCATGGGAAGAAAACTCATGAAGAAACAAGAGCCACTTTTTCCCATGCAAAGGTGGCTGCACCTTCTCTGATTGTAAAAGACCTTAAAGAAGCCACCGTAGTAACTGATTATATAAAAGGCAAAATTGCTCAATCGGAGCTTTTAGACAGATTTTCAGACTGTGTGAGCCCCGGTTTTTCCCCTGAAACACACCTGAAGAAAATCGGCGTGGTAAATCAGACCACCATGTTAGCTTCTGAAACCGCTGAGATTGCAGCGCTCTTTAAAAAAACCATGATCGACGTATATGGAGAAGATAATCTTTCGGAATATTTTGCGGATACCAGAGACACCCTGTGTTATGCCACTTATGAAAACCAGACTGCCGCCTTGGCACTTCGGGATTCCAAAGCACATCTGGGGCTTGTCGTTGGAGGCTACAACAGCTCCAACACGAGCCATCTCGTAGAACTTCTCGAAGAACGCTTCCCGACATATTTTATAAAGGACGCAAGTGAAATCATTGATCAGGATACCATCAGATTCTACGATCAGTACAAAAAGGAAATTTTTGAACAAAAAAACTGGGTTCCCCAGACAGCCGAAGATGAAACTCTCACTATAGCCATCACGGCAGGAGCAAGCTGTCCGGATAAAACCGTGGATGAGGTTATAACTAGAGTCAGGGAACTGCTGGGATAATTTCCCCCATCTACCCGCGGGAAAGCTTTCTTTGTAAACTCCTTCGATGTAAACCAAGAACTTTCGCAGCTACCGTGATATTTCCTTTACACTCTGCAAGTACCTTATGAATATACTCCATTTCAACTTCTTCAAGTGAAGGCATACCCGGTTGATCTTTTGAATATTCTTTATTTTTACTCTCTTTAGATATTGCAGCGATAATGGTGTCAATACTTGCAGGTTTGGTAAGATACTCCTCAGCACCTTTTCTCATTGCTTCGGTGGCATTCTGAATTGTTCCAAAACCGGTAAACACAATTGATCGAATGTGGGGGAACTCTTCGGAGACATGCTCCAATAAAACTATTCCACTCTCAGCAGGCATACGCATATCAAGAATACAGACATCAACCTCAAACTCTTCAAGCACCTCCCGGGCTTCTTCCACACACCCCGCTTCAAACACAAGAAACCCCCGGTCACGAAGCATACGCACCAGTTGTTTTCTGAGTGCCACATCATCATCACAAACAAGCACCCTCTCAGTCCTATTTTTAGACTCTTCCTGAATGACACCCTGCATCATATTTTTAATATCCACTCTTTGGAATTATCAAAACCGCCTGCGTTCCTTTACCCGGTGTTGATGCAAACTCAAGACTTCCTCCAACCAGTCTGCTGAAACTCTTTGCAAGATAGACCCCAAGCCCCATACCCACTCCCGGCTCTTTTGTAGTAAAGAAAGGCTCACCCAGACGTTCCAGAGTTGCGGCATCCATACCCCCTCCCATGTCACTTACTTTCCAGGAAACCGAGTGTGGATTCTCAATGACTGCAAGCTGCACTTTTTTGTTCTTACTCCCTGTTTCATACGCACTTAAGGAATTTTTCAGAAGAATCAGAATCGAAGATACAAGCCCCTGCTTGAAAGTAAATAAGGAACCCTCTCCACTTACCGAAACATCAAGATCAAGCTCCTGAAACGATCTCGCTTCATCCTGAATAGTACTTATGAGTTCTTGAATAGAGTACTCTTTAGGCATTTCCCCTTCTACTTCAACCCCTGAACGCATCTTTTTTACTACTTCACTCACTCTCCTGATTTCTCTATCAAGATTCTGAACCTCTTTATTAACTTCAGTAATAGCAGAGGTTTTTACACTGAGATCATCCACAATCAGTCTACAGGTGGCAAGAGGGCTTCCAAGTTCATGCGCTGCCCCCGCACAAAAATTCGCAAGACCTATTAATCGCTGATCTTCCAGATCTCTTGCTTTTAAAACAAACAACTCCTCTTCAATACGACTACGCTCTTTGTAATAACGAGAGAAAAACCAGGCAAAAAGAGCACCCAGGAGGATAAAAGAAATCAGCATACCATAAAGGTGTAATGAAAAATTCGGGTGGTGCCCATGATGCCCATGAGAATCAAACAGTTCTACAGGATGATACCACCAGAACAATGAGGCATACGAAAGGGATGCGGTTATAAAAGATACCCAGGTCCAGCGTTCATCAAGAGCAACCGCGGTCAGGAACACATACAGAAGCAACATCGTACTAAAAGGATTAGCATAACCTCCGGTAAAAAACAGAAGAAGGCTCACAAGTATGATATCGAATAAAAGTGACTGCCCTAAAGATATGCCCTTTCTAAAGTACGCCTTCCTTGAAAAGAACCTGCCAGACCCGGCATTTAAAAACAGCAAAAAAACAACTCCCGCTACAAGCGGATAGTCAGTTTCAATGCCAAATTTTTTATATGCAAGCCAGACAAGAAGTGCATACACAGTTGCGGCAGAGATACGAACCTTTTCAAGCCATTTTATCTTGTGTTTGAGTCGTTCTTCAAAATAGGCAAGTCGAAGGTTCATGCCATATCGTTTGTTTATGTTGTTTTTTCAAATAATGCGCTATGCACAACACTGAGCGCCCGCTCAACTTCCTGCTCAGGTACCACACAAGATATACTGGTACGAGAAGCTGCCTGAGTAACCATCTCGGCAGGTATTCCTGAAGAACCAAGGGAAGAAAAAAGACTTCCCGTTGCCGTAGGATGATTCCTGAGACCTTCCCCGACCACTGCAAGAATGGCGCGCTGCTCTTCAATTTCAATCAGACCAAGATGTTCCAGACTTGGTAACGCCTTACGTAACTTGCCGGCATCATTTACGGTGCAGGAGACCGTAACTTCCGAGGTCGATACAAGATCGACTACCAGATCGTGCTCATGAAGAATTTGAAATAATGAAGCAAGAAAACCTTTCGCATCATACATACGATTAGAGGTAATACTAAGCATCACCACCCCTCGCTTTGCGGTAACTGCCGTGGGAGAATTATGACCCACCCCTCCTGAAGGAAGGATAATCGTTCCAATACCATCAGGCTTGAGAGAATTCAGAACCCGTATGGGTATCCCCACTGAAGTCACTTGCTCCATGGTGTATGGATGCAAGACTTCAGAACCAAAAAAAGTCAATTCAACAGCTTCAATAGCAGAAATTTCGGTAAGTACTTTTGCAGTTGGAACTTTACGAGGGTCTGCGGTGAAAACTCCATCCACCTCCTTCCACACCTGAAGCTCTTTTACCGCCCCCCCCTTTCCAAAACCTCTGGCAAGTAAGGCAGCAGTCAAGTCACTATACCCCCGTCCTACTTTCTCCAATAAGCCCCCCGGAAAAGGACCAAAAAAGCCTGTTACCACAGGGACGGCGGAATCACATTTTGCGATTTCATCACGAAATAATTTTGAAATACCATCGTAGAAATCGCCAAGCTCAAGAGAATCTTCACCCATCGACCCCTTGTATTCAAGAAGAATCGAGGAGAAATCACACACCTGAGCAGGAATCCCATTTTGATTCAAAACCTCAGTCACAAGAACGGCACTCATTCGTTCCCCAAGAGATGCCACCACATCTATGGAACGAGAGGAGGCTTCACCAATAACTGAAATGGCTTTAAGAAAGCCTTTCGCTCTTTCGAGCTCATTTTTGATTTTTTCTTTAACTACAGATCGGGCATTTTCCTGAAGCACTTCATCAATAAGGGTCTCGTGCTGTTCAAAGATGTAATCAAGACTTGCATCAAAAGGCTCTCTTGATGAAGCATGCTGAATGGCTTGCAGAAGTAAACTCGTAGTCCCACTCACCTTTGTCGTCCCGGAAACGGCTGAAACCACAACCACAGGGGTGTACTCCTCCCTGGTTCTGGACACTATTTTAACTATTGATTTAAGTCGCTCAGGGATTCCAACACTTGTTCCCCCAAACTTTTGAACCACATAGGGCTTCATAGTATATACCGAAAAAGTACTTTTTTAATACCTATCTCCCCGTCGAACCAAACCCCCCGGCACCACGCTCAGTTTCACCAAGAATATCAAGACTCTCTACTTCCAATGACGCAGTTCCGGGAAGATGAGGTATCACAAGACACTGCGCTATTTTATCTCCCCGGGAGAAAATAATCGGTTCAGCAGTCAAGTTGTGCATCAGTACCCTTACCTCACCCCGATATCCGGCATCAATCACTCCCGCAGTAACCGCAGCACCTTTCATGGCGACACTGCTCCTATCCCTGATCAAACCAATCCAGCCAAGAGGTATCGCAAGATGAAGACCGGTTTTGATGAGAACTTTTGCATGAGGCGGTATTTCAACTTCATCGAGCGATTGCAGGTCAAACCCCGCATCACCCTCCCTTGGAATACCAAGCGTAACACCTTTTTCTTTCGCTTCTTCAGATCTGAAAAAAGTTAAGATACTACTCATACAAAAATCCTCATTTATAAAAAATTAATGCGCTTCCTCTGCAAGTACTTCCTTTCTGCTAAGTCTGATTCGTCCTTGTCGATCAATTTCAATAACCTTGACCCGAATCTGATCGCCTTCACTGACTACATCTCTCACATCACGAACATGCTCATTTGCAAGCTGTGATACGTGCACAAGCCCATCCGTACCCGGAAGTATCTCAACAAAAGCACCAAACTCGGCAATTCGTTTCACCACTCCTTCATACACCTTACCCACTTCAGCCTCTTCCACGATACTGTTAATCATCTGAATGGCTTTCTCCGTAGATACCTGATCTGCACTGGCAATTTTGATGGTACCATCATCATTGATATCAATCTTGACTCCCGTAGCGGCAGTAATACCCTGAATTACCTTACCACCCTGACCAATAACCTCTCTGATCTTATCCGGCTTGATCTTAATAGTGGTAATTCTTGGTGCATACACACTCATCTCAGAGCTTACTTCAGGGACAGCTTTTGCCATCTCATTAAGAATATGAATACGACCATCACGCGCCTGGGTAAGTGCCCGCTCCATAATCTCACGAGTAAGTCCATCACACTTAATGTCCATCTGAAGTGCAGTAATACCTTCAGCAGTACCACACACTTTAAAGTCCATATCACCAAAATGATCCTCATCTCCAAGGATATCAGTAATAACTTCAAACTTGCCATCTTCATTGATAAGACCCATGGCTACCCCACCAACCGGCGCCTTGGTAGGCACCCCGGCGCTCATCAGTGCCATACTGGATGAACACACGGTTGCCATTGAACTGGAACCGTTTGACTCAAACGTCTCTGCAACAATACGTATGGTGTACGGAAATCCTTCCTCAGACGGAAGAATCTTGGAAACGGCTCTTTCCGCAAGTGCACCATGCCCCACCTCGCGTCTGCTGGTTCCTCTCTGCATACGCGCTTCACCAACACTGAATGGAGCGAAGTTGTAATGTAGCATGAAAGTCTTATCAGGATTATTCATAAGCGTTTCAATACGCTGAGCATCCATGGAAGTTCCCAAAGTCACTACCGACATCACCTGAGTCTCTCCCCGGGTAAATATCGCACTTCCATGCGCCCGTGGGAGAACCTTTATTTCACAATGAATCGGACGAACATCAGTCAAACCTCTTCCATCAATTCGCACCTTTTCGTGAACGATTTTTTTACGAGCAGCAGTTCTCGTTAATTCACTGATCAAGTCTTTTACTTCTCTTCCACGTTCAGCATATTCTTCACCAAGCGCCTCTACCACTTCGGCTTTGATAGTACTGAGGGCTTCAGAGCGTTCCTGCTTTGCACGAATCGTGATAGCCTCCTCAACCCTGGAAGCTGCAAGTCCTTTAATTTTTTCGATTAGTGCATGATCTTCTTCCGGAGCTGTAAATTCAATTTTTTCCTTACCCATTTTTGAGCGAAGTGTTTCCTGAAGATCAATGATCTGTTTAATTTCCTCATGAGCAAAAAACAGCGCATCAAGTATTTCCTGCTCGGTAAGAACATCAGCTCCCCCTTCTACCATCACAAGCGCATCACGCTTTGCGGCAACTACCAGATTCAGGTCACTGAATGCCAGTTCTGCCCGAGTAGGATTTGCAATAAACTTTCCTTCCACTCTTCCCACTCGTACCGCACCGACCGGTCCCTGAAATGGCAGCGATGACACATGAAGCGCGGCACTTGCCGCACTGATCGAAAGAACATCAGGGTCATTCTCACCATCAACAGAAAGAACATTCACGATAACCTGTACTTCATCGTAGTATCCATCGGGGAAAAGTGGTCTGATTGGTCTGTCAGTAAGTCGACATACCAGAATTTCATTCTCGGATGGTCTTCCCTCTCTTCTGAAGAATCCTCCGGGGATTCTCCCTGCCGCATAAAATTTTTCCTGATAATCAACAACCAGCGGGAAAAAATCCTGCCCTTCTTTTGCGGGAGCAGAGCACACGGTAGCCATAACGATGGTGTCACCTTGTCGCATCAACACCGCACCATCTGCCTGTTTGGCATACCAGCCGGATTCAAATGACATCGGTCGTCCGTGAAAATCTTTTTGAACGACCACTCTTGTTTCGGGGTTTAATGAATTGACCTGAGTCATAATCTAAATTCCTTATTTTTTATTTCATATATTTTCATCAGCAACGAATCAGGCAGGCATAATTACCTGTCGGCATGCAGGAAGATTGCACAACAAGGCTCCAAAAAAAGGATTGCGGACACAGAGGATGCGAGGAATATGAATACAATTCAGACAAACCAAGAGGGTTACTATCGAGCTGATAATACTGTTCCTTATTATTTATGAAGAGAAGAAGAGAGAACAATCTCATAAACAGTAAGCAACAGTATCAACTCAAACCAATACCTTTATTTCCTCCCGGATATGAACTACTTCACACCCAACATCCCAAGCTTAATCCAATTTCCAATCATGGAAGCTTCTCGCCCCACAACTTTTTAACCCCGCAACTTTCTAACACAGCGAATTACCTGATTTAAAAAACCATTCGTAAAAACCAAATCTGATACCGATATTACTTGGCAGAAGAGTTAATGTACAGAAGAAAATACTATTTTCTGATACCTAATTCCTGAATAAGCTCACGATATTCCTGAATATCTTTTTTCTTAAGATACTCAAGAAGGCGCTTTCTTCTTCCTACCATCTTCAGAAGACCTCTTCTCGAATGATGATCTTTTGAGTGACTTTTAAAATGATCAAGCAGGTAATTAAGTCTTTTCGTAATTAAAGCAACCTGCACCCTGGTAGAACCAGTGTCAGTTTCATTCATCGCAAATTTTTTAACAATTTCAGTTTTCTCTTCAGCTTGAAATGCCATACTTTAAATCTTATTCTTTACCTGATAATAAAAACGCGGGGATATCCCCCATAACTTTTTTGAGGTTTTTACAGCATTGAAGGATTAAATGCAATCTCAAGGAAAAACAAATTATTAAACCGGCATATTAATAACAAAATTAATGCGTTATAATAAAAAAGATATTACATTTTCTTTACTTTGCTCTGGTCGGGGCTCTAACCTTCCGGCAATTGTCGATGCATGTAAATCAGGCACTATTTCCGCAACTCCTTGTGCTATAATATGCAGCAAAGCAGATACCCCTGCCCTGGAATTTGCCCAAAAATCAAAAATTCCTTCCCATGTACTAAACACAGATTCTATTCAGTCCAGGGACGAATCCCTTATCAGCCTGATCGACTCTCTCGCTCCTGATTTTATAGTACTTGCCGGATATATTAAAAAAATACCCGATGCACTCATTGAAAAATACCCGGGGAGGATTCTGAACGTACACCCTTCACTACTACCTGACTTTGGAGGAAAAGGCATGTATGGACTTAATGTACACAAGGCAGTCCTTGAAGCAGGGAAAAAAAAGAGTGGCTTAAGCATTCACCTGGTAGATAAAGGATATGACGAGGGTAAAATATTAAAACAGGTTCAGATTGATGTACTCGAAGGTGACACCGCAGAATCTCTTTTAAATAAAATCCTGGAACTTGAAAATATCCACTATCCACTGGTTATAGAAGAATTTGTAAAAAGCGAGTTTTTGAATGAGTAACAGCCGAATCGAGATGTTTCGATCAAAGGAGTTCAAATCAAGATTCAAGAAATCAGAGTCCGCAATAATTTTTGGTGGAACCTTTGACCCGATTCACTCCGGGCATGTTCAGGACATACGATCTTTACTGGAACTTGCAAGCACGGTGTACCTTGCACCTACCGAAAAAAATCCCTGGAAAGACAACAAGCCGGCTTCGCTTGAAGATCGAATTCAAATGATACGCCTTGTCCTGAAATTTGAAAAACTACCGTTTTCTGAAAATCTGTCTGAAGGTGGGAATAAGGACGGTCTTATTCTTCTTGATGAACCATATATATATGCACATGAACTTGCTTCAGCACTGACTCAAAAAACAGACAAAACCCTGTTCTGGGCGATCGGTGAAGACCTCGTTTCAGGTGCCTCAGAGTGGAAAAACTGGTCATCCCAAGGGGTTCCTTTCGTCATTCTTCCCTTACTTGAAGGTACCAGCTCCACTCTGACCAGAAACGCCGAAATCTCCCCACATCCGGCAATTACCGACTATATTAAAGAGAAAAATCTATACTGATCAGATCTGCATCGAAAGAAGGATAATAATCTGCAATTTTTCTCATCGTTCTTCAAATATGAGTTTACTAGATTCACTTAAGGCACGTAGTAAAGATGCCAAAGGGACACCAAAGTTATTACCTAAAACTTCTCCCGCAGATGAAGCCCGCATCAGCCAGACCCTGGGGCTGCGTTCTCTTGAAAGCATGCCCACTCAAGCTGCACAGGCATTTCAGCTCGCCTGTAATCCTAGATCAACTCTTGCAGATTTCACAAAAGTAGTCGAATCGGATGAAGTGCTCTCTGCAAGAATCATCCGGATTGCCAATTCGGTGTATTATCGAAGAGGAGAAGAAGCAAAAGAGATTTCAAAGGCGGTTGCATCGATAGGGCTTGATGAGATCAGGTGTCTCCTGTCTGCCGCAATGCTTAAAAGTCTTTTAAAATCAAATTCAAAAGACAGAAATTATATCTGGGGCAATTCAGTGGCAACAGGAATCGCTGCAAGGAAGCTATCCTCTCTTACTTCAGTACCGGAGGGTGAAGCGTTTCTCTGTGGCATTCTCCATGATGTCGGTAAACTCATACTAATCCAACGAATCCCCAAGGAATACAGCACTCTGGTAAGAACGGCATTTGATTCTGAAACCACCTTTGCCGAACTTGAAGAAAACGCATTTGATGTAAACCATATTGAAATCGGAAAATGGCTCGCTGAAAAATGGAATTTCCCTGAATCAGTAAGAACCGCTATCACCTTTCACCACTCTCCCTGGTCTGAGCACGACACCATGAAAGGAAAACTTGCAACTCCCGCAGCACTGGTGAAGTGCGCCGACACCATTGCCCATGCCGGGTTCATGGGTCACCCTCACAGCAGAACAGTTTTAGGGAAACATGCCCGAAGCCAGCTTATCCATGTTGCCACCCAACTGGACACAAGCCTCGAGAACATACAAGGTTTGTTACAACAAATATCATTGCAGTTTGATGACGATTTTTCACTTTTTTCATCTCCATAAAACATGAAACCGGTATATGAAACTATCAAACGAAGAATTTGAACAGGTTCTCAACAATATCGCGGCAGCCGTAGTACTGTTCAACCACGATGGGAGCATACACTACAGCAATTCCTATATGAGTGTGCTCACCGGTTATTCTTTTGAATCACTGGAGCAGGAAAAGCAAATTGATTTTCTGGAATCCATCGCAGTAAACGAGGATAAAGATCGTTACATAAGAGCAAAAAGGATTTGTGCTCTTGGTGAAGATTCACTGGTACGCTTCAGAGTAACTCACAAAAGTGGGCTTCAGCTCTGGCTTGAAACAAGAATGGTACCAATATTTAACAGCTCAAAGGATTCGAACTCCATTATGAGCATTACCATTGATGTAACCGAGACTCTTCAGTATCAAAAGCAAATTGAAGAGCAGAATCAGGATCTCAATGACTTTGCCTACATGGTATCTCACGACTTAAAAGCCCCGATCTTTACTATTCAGGGGATGGCAGATGCTCTTAAAGAAGATTTCGGAGAAACGCTTGGCACTGAAGGTCTTCGGCTCCTTGAATTTATTTCCAGTGCGGCAATTCGCCTCACCTCTCTTGTAGCAAGTGTTCTGGAATATTCCGCTCTTACAAATTCAGATGAAACCATGGAAGAGGTTCCTCTTGAAGAAGTGCTCCCCAATGTCATATCAGACTTTACTGAACAAATTAAAAATATTGATTCAAGCATACGGTTCCAGGATCAACTTCCGGTAATAAAAGGTGAACCGGTAAGAATATATCAACTCTTCTCAAATCTGATCGGGAATGCCATAAAATACAGATCACCTGAAAGACCTCTGATAATAGACATACGCAGCTCCCCCGAATCTCCCTCACTCACCCAGGTTCATATCCAGGACAACGGACTGGGCATTCCGGAAAATAAACTCGAAGATATTTTCAGACCATACCGAAGGGCACACGGGGGTGACATTGAAGGAAGCGGGATTGGGCTTGCATGCGTAAAAAAAATAGTGGAAAAAATAGGCGGAAAAATCTCCGTACAAAGTAAAGAAGGAACCGGCAGCACCTTCACCCTGACCCTCCCCCTTGCAAAACCGGGAGAAAGAAAAGCACCCAGAGATTTAGAGCGCTTGTTTTAAAAATAAAAACGGAAACGTGACGCTAAAACATTAAAAAACAAAAGACCGTGTGCATGAATAAAAACTCACGCACACGGCAAGCAAGAAAACCCCATACGACTATGCGCCGATATGGGGGAACATTTCAACAAGCTTTGCCCACGGTGGTACCGGATGCCGGAGTTTATCTTCCGGTCTTGACCAGGTGTGACTAACGATAACAACCATCACCTCAAAGCCTTTTGGGGCTTCTTTAGGCCATGGCGTATATCCATCAGTAAAAACAACCACACCGTCAGGCTTAATTGCTAACTCAGCAGCACGATTAAGTCCTGCACCAAGATCAGTACCTCCATTTCCTTCCAGATCAATCTGATCAACCCGAAAGATCTTTTGCACTGTATGCGCCGCTGCATCTGTAGGAATAACCGTTAGGCCATCCTCAATTTGCATAGCACGCAATAGTCCGTCCGTCTCACCGAGTGCTCTTCCCAGAAGATTCTGATCCATACTGCCAGACGTATCAATCACCAAGACCAGGTTAGGGCTTTTTCGACTGATAGACGGAAGTACCATCCCTCTTGGAAGAATTGGGGATAACAGATTTGGCATAAGAAAAGAAGATCTCTGACCAGAGGTCCCACGAATAGAATCCTCTGCGAAGTTGCGAAGGTGTTGATGCCAGGGCAGGGTCGAGTTATCCGCTCTCCCCTTTCTGTGCAACCAGTCAGGAGCATCTCCTACGACATGCCCTTCAAACTCTGCAAACGCATCAAAGACCTCTTCCTGAATTCCTGCAAGAAGCAAAGGATCCAGGAAAAATGACAGACCATTCATCCCCTGATGGGCATCAGTTAATCCTCCAGGCATGGCAAAGTCAGGCATGCTAAGTTTCAGCGTACCATCCTCATACCATATCTTGATCTTTACAGATTGAGGTCTTCCATATTGATCAAGAACAGTAAAAGGAATATCAAACTTATCCTTGCTTTCCAACAGTTTATAATACGCTTCAGCAGGTTTATTAACCGGGAATTTAAACCATCCCGGCTTTATTGTTTCTCTGGGAAGCGTAAATCCCTGTTTTTGCAAGGACGATGCGGTATCCAGGAGACATGCTATATTCCAGAGCAATGGTTCTCGACCACCTCTCCGAAACTGATATCCTCTGGTAAACATCTCTGCAATTTGCAAAAGAGTTACAGCAAGTGCCTCTACTTTTGCAAATCCTACATACCCCTCACTATAATAAACCCGTCCATACACGTCATGCAGGATAGGTTGATTGCCTTCTCTTGGAATAAATTGAAATTTCACCAGAAAAGGACAATACCAGGGGCGCCATTTCAGAGCCAGTTGCCTGGCTTCTTCCATAATTTCTGCAGGTGTCATAAGAAATCCCTCCTTTAGGGTGAAAGAATTTCTTGAAAATGCCGCATTTGAGAAACATCTCCAGCATTTGCAGGACGTCTCCGATTAAGGAGCACAGCGAACATTCCACAAAGAGGAGCACAGTCCTTCTCAGCAAAATGTCCGAGTACCTCCCAGGCAGCTTTCCATGATTTCAAATCATGAGATTTGATGACATACTTTGTGAGAGCTGACAGGAAAACAAAAGCCCGATCGGGACGATCTACCTGAAAAAGTTCTTTTCTCTCTAACACAAGACGCGGATTCAAAACAACGTCTGACGGTCTGAGCATATCGGGATATGCAAGGAAGGTGAAAAAGGCACTTGCTGCCACTTCACCAACCAAGGATTTTACAGCCAGGATACTCGCAACACGAGCACGCTCTTCATCCAAAGACGAAGCCTCGATAGCAGCCAGTACTCGAGCTGACAACTCCCACGTACGTCCTGTTGGGTAGGCTCCAACAGAGATACTAACTGTAGGACTGTCCAAATCTGGGGCATCAAAGTCATGCAATGTGTTCAGAAATGATGCGATCTTGGCACGAGCACCTGGAAGTTGATCTTCCCAGTCTTCTTCAAATTGAGGGATTTCCGGTAAAGGATAATTCCCCAACATCAGCGCAGCCTGCTCTTGTGGTGAATTTGACCACTCATAATGACCAATTCGATTCGCCATGGCAGGTGTAACTTGCAGATCTCCTGCAATCGGATTTGCAGTCAGAACCATGGAAGTAAAAGGAAGTTCACAATCTTCGATCGCCTTTTCTCCCAGAAGATCAAGCATGGCACTTTGCACCGATCTTGGGCACTCTCCTACATCATCAAAAATAAGACCGTTCCTTTGGCACTGCTTATTATACTCAATAGCACGATGCAGCCATGGATACGGCTTCGTCCTCGTCATCTCATCATCCTGATTGGGAAGTCCGGTAATTAAAACCGGATCTGTAATGCCTGGCATTCCAATTCGAGAATATTGCCATCCGAACGCATCGAAAATTGCCCGACAAGTTGCCGATTTGGTTGTACCTGGATGCCCTTTCAGACAGACAGGCACCCCTGCCCACAAAAATACAGCAAGAGTATTAACCCGATCTTCACGTTTTACGAGTTGTGTAGTTCTCTGTCTAGTAGTCATTTTAAACCTCTCTTTTCTCCTTCGAGAAGCGCATACAACAGGTGACAACTGAAGTATGCTGGTAAGAAAAAACCAATTGAGAAACCTTTGCGTCACTGTTCCTCACACTTCCTCTAAACAGAAGAAATGACAGGAACAGCAAAAATACTTCTAATCAAAATGTAAAAAAGAAAGAGCAAGGAAACAGAAGAACGAACCTATTCGAGATAGCAAATAATTGCAAGGGATGAAGAACTATAATTCGGGATATCGAATATTCTATGATAAAAACACTAGCACTACTGCGAACTTGCCCCAAACCATGAAGACATTCTGCTGCGAAGCTTCTCAAATAAGCTCACGCTCTCCTCAGGTGAGTGATATTCAATAGCGGAGCTATTTCTGGAGCCGTACAAGACCAGACCAACTCCGGTTGCATAGGCAGGTGAGTTTACCACATCGATAAGTCCACCCACCCCACCAGGATACCCTATCCGTACCGGCATATTAAATACCTGCTCTGCAAGCTCCGCAGAACCTTCAAGAAGTACAGTACCACCAGTAAGCACAAGACCTGCGGTAAGAAACTCATCAAAGCCGGACTTGATAAGCTCCCGGTGCACCAAAGAAAAAGTCTCCTCCATGCGCGCTTCAATTATTTCAGTAAGTGCGTGTTTGGGGAGTATTCGAGGGTCACGACCTCCGGTGGAAGGAACTTCTATTGTGTCCTGCGGTTGAGAAATACCTCCAAAGGCACAGCCATAACGTCGCTTGATCTCTTCAGCAGATGAAGCAGGTGTTCTTAAACCGGCTGAAATATCATTTGTGATATGATTACCACCAAGCGGTATCACCGCAGTGTGCTTGATCGCTCCTGCGTGAAAAATAGTAATATCAGTAGTACCACCGCCTATATCAATCATTGCAACACCAAGCTCTTTCTCTTCCGGAGAAAGCACCGCTTCAGCAGAAGCAATAGGCTCAAGAACTATATCCCGAACCGTTAATCCGACCCGGTTCGCACTTTTTACGATATTCTGGGCAGATGCCACCGCACCGGTAACCACATGCACTTTAGCTTCAAGACGCACCCCTGACATACCAAGAGGATCCCTGATGCCATCCTGCTCATCAACAATATATTCCTGTGGTAATATATGAAGTATCTCTCTATCCATAGGAATGGCAATTGCTTTTGCAGCATCTATCACCCGTTCAATATCTTTGGGGCTTACTTCTTTATTTTTGATGGCAACGATACCATGACTGTTCTGCCCCTTTATATGAGACCCTGCAATACCCGCATACACGGAAGAAATTTCACAACCCGCCATCAACTCGGCTTCTTCTATGGCTTTACGAATAGAATTTATTGTGGCTTCAATGTTGATAACGACACCCTTTCTTAAACCCTCAGAAGGATGAGTACCAATTCCTATGATATCAACATTCCCGTTTGCAGTGCGCTCAGCCACAATCACTGCAATCTTGGTAGTACCAATATCAAGCCCGACAATAATATTGTTATTCACTTTAATAGCCACAGAAAGTATGCTCCAAACAACTCAAGCAGGTTTGTAAATATCCCGGATTATGAGATCGAAAGTTTAACTTACCTAAAATAACGAATCTTGAAAACAAATGCACTTGAAAAATGACAGGTTTAGAAAGAAATTACAAATTTAATTACAAAAACCAGCACCCCTGTCTCAGAACCGAAATAACACCTCACAATAAAAACAGATACTTAAAACAATAATCAACAGGCTAAGTCCTGGAAGGAATATCAGGAAAGAATGTCCCGGGAAAGAATATATTCTACCAGTTCTGAAAATCCGGATTTCCATTTCCTGTCATCGTACTTCTCAAGAAGCATAGTAAAAGCATTGGCAGACAAATGCTTCCCAAGGTCTTTCTCATCAATAAGACGAATCAGCGCCCTGCACAAAGCCCCCTCATCATCACCATCAAAAGAAAGTGCATTTTCTTCATGCTGAATGATCTCCTTAAGCCCGAAAACTTCAGTAGACACCAGCGGGACTTTTGCGGAAAACGCTTCAAGTGTTACCAGAGGAAAAGACTCTTCCCTAGAGTTGATAATAAAAATATCCGCCAGGGCATAATACTTGATAACCTCCGGTGTCTCCCTGATAAATTTTACATGAGAATCCAGACCAAGCTCACTGCACTGCTTTTTAAGTTTTTCCAGAAAAGGAATTTCACGGGCACCAACAACAAGAAAAACAAAATCAAGAGAGGGTCTCTCTGCTTTTAATAACGCAAGCTCTCTAAGGGTTCTATCCTGTCCCTTTCGTTCTGTCGTAGTACCCACTGATAAAAGCACCAGACTATCTCTTGATATACCGAGAGAACCTCTGACATGCTCCTTATCAACACTCAAAACCGACTCATAAAACGAGGCGCCGTCTATGGAATTAGGTATCACACAGGTTGATTTTTCCTGAACAAAGGGCAGGTACATGGCACGCGTTGATTCACTCACAAATACCAGTTTATTTGCGTGCTTGAGTGCATGAAGGCAGTGTATCCTGAGTCTGTAATCATACCCGAAGTACCAGGTATGAGGATCAACACTTTCATGGACAAGCCAGACAACGGGAATATTTTCACGAATAGCAGCATCAACCGCAACAAATGAATCAAGACAGTTTACAAACACAAGGTTTGTATTACTTGCTCTGAGATTCCGCCTTATTTCAGAAAGAGTTTTAAAATACCTCTCTTCTGTCTGAGAGATCATTGAACCGGTTTCAATAACAGTAAGTGAGCCTACGTGTTCTTTCAAAGTCTCGCCCAGACTACCATCACGAAAACTGTTAAGAAGAATCTGTTCACTCGTATAATTACTGATTTCAGGAAACACTTTAAGTAATTTTGCAAATACCGCAGGAGCACCTTCAGACCTTTCCAGGTTATGAGAGAAAAAACTTATAGAGAAAATACTTTCTCTGTCCGGACGTCCCGAGGTACCCACCTTGTTATCATCAGGAGAAGAGGATACCTGTCCCGGGACGCCTCCTGCTAAAAGTTTTTTTAAACGCTTGATCACTTTTTTGAAAATAAAATACTGCTTTTTATATAGGGGAATTTTACCCAGAGTTTCAGTATGACCACGGGCGATAAGAGATTTCACAATGGAAACATCAGAGGGAGTCAAGAGTGGTAAACGCTTGCCACCAGACTCCAGAAACAACATAAAACCACTAAAAACTATTGGAATCTTTTCATAAGGCAGAGACAATCTGAAACGGGGATTTAAACGATCTGTAATTGCACCAAATGCCTGGGGGTCTGTAGGAGTTCTAAAAAAACTGATATAATGATCTACAGATTCGAGTTCCCCTCCTCTCATGTAGCGAATAAAAAAACGCTCTTCAGGTAAGTGATCACACAAAAGCATTCCTTCAATGACCACTTCACTTTCTTCAGATTTAACAGAAGTAATCTTGTGAGAAAATTTATCAAATACTATTCTGCTGTTTCCAATAAACTGTTTAATACTTTTTCCGGTTTCCGATTCTATAGCCAGATAAAAACTTAAGTTTTTAAAAACCGATCTGCCTTCATTTGCAAAATCAAGCCCATCTCTTTTAAAATCAAGCCCCTCTTTTCCAAAATCAAGCATAGTATCAGCACCGCAGCACTTCGCCTCAGGAAAATCAGGAAACATTTGAGAACAGGCACCTCCCTCAAGCCCAATAACGGTTCTAGTCGTCACATGACTACAAGCATTACCTGAAATATCCCCTGAAATATACCTGGGGTCATCTGCCTGAATACCAACTGACACGATCTTACTACCCGCTTCAAATCCCCAGGAAGAAAGAAGTATTCGTGGATAATATATACGTGCGGGTATGGCATGCTCCAATCCCCCACGGACAGCCTCATCAAATGTTCCGGCAGTACCGAGAAAAAAAACAGCGGGATTAGAAATTACCAGAATATTATCACGCACAAGAGACAGAAAAACTGAACAGCGTTGTTCCCTTGCAATGTTCATGGGTAGTTCCAGAACTCCTCTTATATGAAGAACCCTGCCATAATCTTTCCCCGATTCGGATACATAAGAATTATTTCCAGCTGAAAAAGAAATTTCCTTCAGCGAGACCTCCAAAGCTTTCCGCCCACCACTCTCCGGAAAAATCTTTACTCCGGAACTTCCAAAAAGGGCAGACGAATGCAACTCATCTGAGTCCGGCTCTGAGCCAATAGTCATACAACAGGTAAGGCAGGATTCATCAAGAGAAGACAGTAACTCCTCATCCTTATTTACTGATACACACCATGCCTCAAGCGGTACCCTGTTTCCAAAATAGGTCTGCCTCCCGTGGGGAGTACTGATTCGAAGTAATAAACTGCCTGCTAATTCACTCATTTTCTCATCTTCTTTTTAGCAATAACCACTGCACGTCTGGGGACAGGATAACCTTCAATTGTTTTTGAGTTATCAAGTGGGTCAAGAAAATCACTCCAGCTCTCATAAGGAGCATACTCAGTTCTTCTTTGTTCTTCAAGTGAGCTGGGGCGTTCAAGAAGGATCTGAGCATCCTGAAACCCCGAATTCATACACATTGAGACCATGGCAGAAGCCGAAGGTACTTGATAGACGTTTCTTGCTTTAGCGTATCTTCCAGGAGGAATAAATGAAACTGACTCATCTGATGGATACGTCATAGACTCAAGAACGAGAACACCTCCGGGTTTAAGAGCATCCCTCGCACAATCGATTACCTCAAAGGGATTCTTCTGGTGATACACTATTCCCATACAAAGCACCATATCAAACTGGATAGGAAGCAGTCGTGCGTACTGGTATCCAAGAAGTTCATATTGAATCCTGCTTTCCCGGGCGAACCTCTGAAACAATTCAAACTGAAAGAAAAATTTCTCTGAAGGGTCGATACACAAGACCATTGATGCGCCATCATCAAGTGCACGATATCCATAGTAGCCATTCCCGGAACCTATATCAAGAATGGAAGCACCTTTATGAGCTGTAATTACTTCCCGAATTCCTTCATACTTGATATCACTTCTCCACTCAGCATCAATCTGATATCCCCCGATATTCCAGGGACCTTTTCTCCAGGGTATTAAAGCCTGAAGTAGTTTCATCAGGCTCTCTCCTTCTGATTGTTTCTCTACCGTACAAAGAACACCATCACGCACAAAATATCCGTGTTCTTTTATCGCAGGCAGTTCTAAAAAGTGGTTACAGACCGGACTCCACACTTCCCGTTTGAGAGTTTCCAGTGACTCTTTTCTTTTCCGGAGCACTTCATCCGGAATTCGTTTTTGATATCTAAAAAAAACATCCTCTCGCTGATAAAACAGCTCAGGGTCAAAAATATCAGAAAAGAGGGTTTGGGGTAACATTTACATTAACAGACATTAAGAATAATATAGCCGTATAAAAACCAGCATTTATATACCATGTTTTCCATTGAAGAAAGTACCCTATGAAAGACACTATTTTCTCTACTTCAGAAGTTGAGGGCTTCAGCTACAATCACAATAAGATTCCTTCTTTTGCTTTTAATGAAAAGGTAGCTGCGGTGTTTGACGATATGGTGATTCGCTCAATCCCGGGCTATTCCCTCGCTCAATATCTTTCATCAAAAATCGCTCTACAAACAATTTCCGAAAACACGAACATCTACGATCTGGGATGTTCAACCGCAACTTCCCTCATAAAGATTGCTCAGGAGCTTGACGCTTCCGAATTCAACATGAGGGCAGTACAGCTAATCGGCATTGATTCATCCGCTGACATGCTCAAGCGCGCAAGAGAAAAACTGGATGCCTTTAACCTCACTTCACAGATCACCCTCCTTGAAAAAGACCTCAGGGAATGTTCCTTTAAAAACGCCTCTCTTATAATGAGCCACTACACCCTTCAATTCATATCCCCCGAAGACAGAATCACAATACTAAAAAACATCCATCAGGCATTACTACCAAACACCTGTTTTATTTTTTCAGAAAAAATAAAACACAACTCCCCCCTCACAGAAGAAATCCTTACCCATGAATACTACGAATTCAAAAAAGGCAACGGCTATTCAGAAACCGAAAACATGAGAAAACGACAGGCACTGGAAAACGTCCTCCGCCCAAACACCCTTGATGAGAATATCAGATTACTTAAAGAAGCGGGCTTCTCATCAGTAGAGCTTCTTCACAAAGAACTCTGCTTTTGTACGATTCTTGCCTGGAAGTAGAGGGGAATTAAGTTATTGGATGTTAAAAGAGAGGGTGGATAGAAATAAAAAAGAACGAAGGGAGACAGTTTTTGGCTGTCTCCCTTCGTCACAATACCTTATTTACAGATGCCAGTGTTCGACCTAATGATCACTGGTCATGGTTGCAGCAGGCTGACAATTCTCTACACACTCATTGTATTTGTTATGGTAGTAACGCAATACGCAAAACAAATAAAGAGGTATAAGCACATTGACCACCAAGAAAAGCACATTGACCATGCTAAATAAAGAACTACTTCTTTCTTCAAACTGGGGAACATACCTATTGAGGGCTTCGTGCTTAACAAGGGTACGATCTTTGGCAGCCTCAATAATCACCATTCGAAGTTGTTCAATGAGCTTCCTGTTTTCATCCCTGTCTTGTGTTTCGAGAACTTTTTCTACCTCGATTAAGAACTCCTCACGATCGAGAGATTTATCCTCACCCAAGACGACCTTCTCCATGAGCGCGCCTGCCTTGTTAGTCAATCGCTCAGTCTCCGAATTACTTTGGTTTTCATCTTGACCACTTGCAACATGCGTGACCAAAGAAAAAACAACGAACAATACTCCAACACATAATTTTTTCATTTTCATTCTCCTTATTACCAAGAGAAAATAGAAAACCTCCCTCAAACATTTGAGGGTAAAACCTTGTTTTCTATCCATCCTCAGCTACAGCTAAACCCTTTTTCGGACTTAGCTGTACTAAAGACAGATATCTTCTACTCAAAACAAAATGTTACAGACGACAGCACAGGGGCTGTTTCCTATTTGTTTTTCATTATGCCAAACAGGTCAGGACAGTAGACAAATAAACTTTCCTGGCATTTCCAGATATTTGAGGGAAGTATATCTTTCTGGTACGGGGTTACTTTCAAGGCTTCTTACATCTAATGTAAGTTGCTGTAATTACCCATTTTATGTCTAATATCTAAAGAGGGTGGCACCTTACTTTGCATCTTACAGGGAGGAGAAGCTCAGGACGCTGGTTCTTTTGAGCGTTTTTTTGAGGAGGTTTTGCCTATGTATTCCAGGAAGGATTTTTCTACTATGGATTTTGCCATGGCATAAATCTGGTTCTGGTCTTCGTGCATGGAGAAAAAGCCCAGGGGGATCTGGAATGCGCCACGATCACGGATATTGCCACCGCCATAGTGCTTTCCACTTTCCGGTGACACACCAAGAACTCCTTTTAGAAACTCATCAGGGTTGATGATTTCTGAACGGGTTCTGAGAGAGCCGTCTATAACTGACTTATCAACTATTCCAAAAACAAGAGCAGTGTCGGTACCTTCTCTGGCAAGCAGGAGGTCTGCAATCTGGGGTAAGCCATCCCGATCTGATTCCCTCACAAAACCGACATCTGAAAAAATAAAGTTATCGTGCACTTTTCTGTTCACCAGTGCGTTTTCAAACATATCGAGAATTGCGGGGGACAGGACTTTTCGCTCGATAATTTCTATTACCTGACTTTCTACACAAGGAGCAATATAGGCAGCCGCGGCGAACTCCTCCTGTGTGGCTAAAATGAACCTTTGCGTGTCACTTCGTAACCCATGCATCAGCGCAGTGGCAATTCTGACGTGTTCAGGGTCACTTGAAGACATGCCCTCAGGGTACACATTCTGTAAGTACTCACAAAAGATTGTTGCGGTACTTCCGTAGTGAGGACGAATATCCACAAACAAAGCCCCCGGTGGGGTGCCGTCCTCCCGATGATGGTCAATAAATGCCAAAAACTCTATATCAAACTCTTCAAGCCTGGAATCAATCTGAGTGTGTGATCTCTGACAATCAAGAATACTATAAAAATCATACCCACTGAGATCAAAATCGACAGAGTACCTCTGTAAGGATATCCCAAGTTTTTTGACCAGCGCTCTATTCTCATGATGACTCACTGATGCAAAAGTAAGAATAGTAGAAGATATTTCATATTCATCTCCCAGATGCGCCAGAGTCATTGCTGAAGAAATCGCATCCGGGTCAGGACTCCCATGAAGCAAGATGAGATGATTTTTTTCTCTTCTTTCCTCCAGAAGACCCCGAAGCTTTTCGTACATGGGCACTTTCCCACCATACCCCTCTCCACCATTTCTGGAGCCATTCGTTGAAACTGTAATTTTCGTAGTATTCATCTCTTGTTACACTGATATAAATCCCTCATTTAGATACTTATCCACAACTCAAGGATTCACTCACAAGACAGAAACTCAAGTTATTGTTTTTACATGCTTTTCTTTATGTATCTAATTTCAAACCACTGAATCTAAAGTACTGTAGATTAATTGGGGTCTCAGGTATCATTTATGTCTCAGGGTATTTTCCAGGGAGAAACGCTTAATTCAAACCTCTTGAGTGCATCCCGTGCGCTTATCGCCTCACAACAGAGAAAAATTCTTCTCGTTGAAGATACTGCCGCACACGCCGCACTTATCATGCGGGCAATAGACAAAAAACACTGGGAAATAACTCATGTCACAAGAGGTGAAGAAGCCCTTGGAAAGTTCTCACTTGATGACAGCTACATTGTCCTTCTGGATGTCCGGCTTCCTGATTATGACGGAATAACCCTGATTTCTCATTTCAGAACAATAAAATCCGATGCACCAATTCTCATTGTTACCTCTCTCGAAGATGTAAAGGAGAGTGTACATGCCATGCAATCCGGTGCCTGGGACTATGTCGTAAAGAATGAACCTGAAATATTCACAAAAGAACTTCAGGAAGCCATAGAAGCAGCCTGGAACAAAAGAGTTCAGCTTGCTGAAAACAGGCTGGCTGAGGAGTGTAAAGTATCCGAACTCTTGAAAAACGAACGTGAAAATGCAATCGAAGAGACCATAAGAAAGCTTTGTATGGAAATCAATAATCCACTAAGCGGGGTTCTGACATACGGAAGTATCCTGAAATCTCAAACACAACACGAGAACTCAGACGAAATTGTGGAAAAACTTATAGAAAGCGCTCAAAAAGTGGCAAAAGCGGTAAGTAAACTTGAGAACCTCACCTCACACATAAGTACCGCTAAAGAATAAGCCTATCTACTTTCTCCTGCCACCTTTATTTGGGGTTACCGCACTAGAAGTGATAGAAACCAGATTCTGCTGCACCTCTCCTGTAAAGTCAGTGACGGATTCCAGAACATTGACCTGCTTTTCATCTATACTCACCACAGTTCCATTTCTGTTACCAACCCTTGTACCGATTCGTACCGGATGCCCCTTCCCACTCCCATCCTCAATCATGGCAAAACGCTCTCCGTTAGCATCAGTAAGAATGGCAGCAGTTCGAAGCTGAGATACGTCATAGCGCTCAAGCGGGGGCAGAGATTCATCAATCACCACTCTGGGTGAAAAATCAAATGGCTGAAAAGGGTCTCGCTTACCGCTTGGGTCATATACAAACTCTTCAATCTCAACCGTATTGGGGTTTACAAAATCAACATGCGCGGAACTCTTTTTCTCTTCTCCCGAAGAGTCTTTTTTCTCATCCTCCTCTCTAATCCCGAAATCCAGTTCGAACTCAAGACCATCACGTCTATAAGAAATTGGCTGTTTTGTAAGAGCATTAAGGGGAACCGCATCAAAATATTTTGGGATCAACGATTCAAGTGAATCAGGAGGTTCTGCATGGTTTGCAATATAATCCGCAATAGCTAACTGTACCCGAAGGTAGCTTTCCTGCTCGGGAGTAACACTACCCGAATCACGGAGTTGTGAAATACCCTGTTCAATCACTTCCTTCGGGGTAGAAACCGCAGTCTCACTATCCTCATAAAGAGTGATAC
This sequence comes from uncultured Bdellovibrionales bacterium, assembly GCA_964612555.1. GTDB lineage: Bacteria > Bdellovibrionota_C > UBA2361 > SZUA-149 > DAOLCO01 > DAOLCO01. The sequence goes on from CAZTBW010000001.1 coordinate 364,201, forward strand.
CCAGGAGTACCAACAGTAAAAAAACAATACTACCGATGTATATTTTAAATTTCATACCCTATTGAATCCCAAGCTCTGACAAAGGAATACCCTCTTCAATCAGAAGAACCGGAATCCCATCCTGTACAGGATAGGCGAGCGCTCCGTTCTCGGTTATCAAAAAACCATCCATTGCATTTTTAAGAATACGCCCCTCCATGTTCACCACCTTGTTCTTTGTGATTTCATCATTGATCTTTTTTACCTCAGAGTCCTTGGCAAGAATCAAACGCTCTTTTGTTTTCGGACATACCAGTATAGATAAAATCTCTTCTGAAATCATTTTGCTCATCCTGTATCGGTCATTAAGGTAAATAACTAGTTAAATTTTAGCGCTTTATTTTTTATTTATGGTTTTTATACCTGTTTTAGCAGCTAATTGATCATCCCAAAATAAACTTTTAAAATTAAAGATACCTCTTTTTAAAATTTAGCGAAAAGAGTAGTATTTACCAAGAGATTTATAAAAAATTAAGCATATATTACCTATGAAAAAGATTTCCACGCTTCCGGTTCTCATATCACTTTGTCTTATGTCGTTCAGCGCTTGCAGTGAGTACTGGTGGACCCGGGGGCAACCGCCAGCCACTGCTGATATTTTTGCTCGTGCCCAGGAACGTGTCCTTGAAATGCAGCAGGAGCTTCCTGCTGAACGAGCGGATATACAACAAGTTGCGAGCTCTCTCAGCACTGAATTTCAAACTGTGACCGCAGATAAAATCTCCACTCAGGAAATGCATGAGTCCTTTAATCGAATAGAGGCTTCTCTTATCTCTCTCGAAGGGAAAATGTCATATGGAAACAGACCGCCGCTTCAGGAGTTATCCGGTCAATTCAGAGCACTGAAGGAAAAAGGTCTTTCAGTCGGGTTTGAAAATCTTCCAAAAGAAGCGCTGAGACTTTTTGGTGCAAGAGTACTTTTTATGCTTTCAAGTGAAATAAAAGTACCAGCTCCTGATGCAATCATCGCCTCCTGACCATACATTACTTCTCTATATCTGGTCTCCGGAATCCAGGAGGGAGCAATTAAGAGCTCCCGTAGGGGATTTTCTTTCTTTCCTGCATCAGTACAGAAATCGTATTTCAGTAGTACTTTCTGATGAAATGAAAGACCTTTTTTCTGCCGAGCTGGCTCAGCTTTCAGTTATCAGTCCAGATTCAGCTACCGAACTTCTACATCCCCAGAAAAATCATGCAGATAAAAATTATACACTGTATCCAATTATTGCATGTAATCTGAGATCATTTGAAAAAGGAAGTGAGGACTTTCTTTCACTCTTACACGAACCTGATTCCAAGCATTATTCCTTCTGGGATTCCTTCCGGGAAAATGCGAAACTCTTCATAACTTCCGCTACAGAAAAAACAATACTGACAGATGATCAAAAAAACCTGCTGGAAGAAAAAGAACATGAGCTAAAAACACTGCTTTTAAAATGCGAATCAATGAAAGAAGATCGCCCGCTTCATCTGCACAGACACCTCGAACTTGCAAAAGAACATCTCACCAAAAACCTCAAACTCCCCTGCTTCTATTTTGAAACGGACAGTAAAACCATTAGAGAGTCCTTATTCAATGAACGCGTACGATCTCTGCTGCATGCCCAGGTTGAGCTTGCATATTTTGCAAATGCCGAAATCGACCCTGTAATTGGATGGCTCGAATACCTCATAAAAGAAAATTCCTTTGAAGTATGCAATCCCTTTATGTCTCTTTCAATGAATACGAATACCTATGGGGCAATTACTAAGATTGAATACTTTCCAAGAAAAATTCTTCTTAATGATGGCTTCAACTCACTCTACTACAGCATCTCTGACAGCTCTATTCCGAAAGAACAGAAAAAAAATCCCAAACCCTCTCAAAACTATAGAATCATGCGTAAGCAGCCTGATCTGTTTGCCATTCGATTTGATGAACCTTTATCCCATCTGAACGACACCGAACCTGTATGTTGCAAGATTATCTATTTCAAGTCAGGACTCGGCTCTTTTATGCCAAACTCAACTACCGGTTTCAGTCTTGAATACTGGCTGGAAAATGCTGAAACACTACCCGATACTTCCGACATCAGGCTTCACTTTCCCCTCATTTTTCCCGGAGACGCTCAATCAATCCACCTCCGCGCTCTTATCTCAGCAGGAGGAGAGGACGACAGACTCTATCCCCTCTCAGAGCAGACTACAAACATTCATTCATCAGAAGTAGCAGGTTCTCTCTACGGGATACGCCTCATACACTCAATAACGCACTTTATTATAGACCTCAGATTTGCCCACCAACTAAACTCCCTCTCTTTTGCAAAAAAAGAAGAACGATCTGAAAACACACACATCGACCTTTCCTTCTCACAAAAAGCAGCCTCCATCAAAGACTACGACAGACTACAGTCGATGTATTTCTGTATATACTAGCACTACATCAAATTAATTTCCCCAGTTTTTCAATTCTAATTTCAAAGGGGGAAAGCAAAATACTCGCGGGGGCAAGAGCGTGCGGGGGCGGCTTGTCTCATGTTCCGGATTTGGAGTGTTTTTTATTCCTTAGATAAATATAAATGTAAAAAACACGACACCTCGGAGAAAATTGCCTCCCGCAATTTTTGAGAATGAGGAACATGAGACAAGCCGCCCCCGCACGCTCTTTGGACGCACAACAAAAAATTAATTTAAAATAACTCTAAGCTATCTACTTAACAGCAAAGTGAGCCCTTCTGTTTCTCGCGTAGGCAGCTTCATTTTTTCCTGGGTCAAGCGGAAGCTCTTCACCATAGCTGATAGTGCTCATCTGCGAAGCACCTACCCCAAGACTTCTCAGATAATCATAAGCAGCCTTTGCCCTTCTTTCTCCAAGTGCAAGGTTGTACTCAGAAGTACCCCTTTCATCACAGTGCCCTTCAACAATTACCTTAGTACTGGAATTGGAACGCATCCACTGAGCGTTTCGCTGCAAGGCGTCTTTAGCCGAGGTAGACAAAGCAGAAGAGTCATACGAAAAATTTACATCTGAAAGCACCTGCCCCTTTGTTGCAATCGGTATACTTCCTTCATCAAGTCCATCATAGCCTTCGGGGGAGCCAGCACCTCCTCGGGACTTTGAACAAGAAGCCATTACCAGCATCAATAACGTGACTATAATCAAACGTGATAATTTCATATTTCCTCCAGGTAAAGTAAGCGCCATAACAATTAAAATGCGCCCTAATGGCTATTTACTGCTAAGCCAATAAATCTGCAAGAAATATCAACACCCGGGTATTAAAAAGATGCTATAACACACTAATCAATTGCAGGTGACCAGGAGGGCTGACGAGCATCAGAAGCTGTTCCCTCAATTCTGGTCGGTCGACCACCAAGAAGAGAAAGAATGCCTAACTGCTTTGAACCACCCCCAAGATTTGTGGAACTAAACACCAGAAACCTTCCATCTGGTGACCAGGAAGGGTCTTCGTTATCACCACTAAAGGTAAGCTGAACCGCATTACCACCCTCCGCATCAGACATAAAAATCTGAAAACCGCCCCGAGCACACACAAAGGCAATCTTATCCCCCTTGGGAGACCAGGCAGGTGAAGTACAGTACTTGCTGTCCACATAACTTATCCGCTTAACATTGGAACCCTCACTATCCATGGTATAAATCTGAGGTCCCCCTGCCCGATTGGAACAAAAGGCAATTTGAGATTTATCCGGTGAATAAGAAGGTGAGACATCTATGGAACTACCGGTTGTTATCTTCTTAAGTATCTGACCTCTAAGATCAAACAGTACAAGCTTTGAAATACCATCATAGGAAGCAGAAGAGATAAGGCTGCTACCCGATTCCGTAAACTTGGCACCAACTTCAAGCCCGGGTCGGTTAGTAATTCTTGTAGCCCTGCCCCCACTTGATGGCGCAATATATAAATCCGGTACACGCGACTGATAGGAAGTATATACCAGCCTGTCACCTTCCTTAGACCATGAAGGAGAAAAAATTAACCCTTTTTCATTTGTAAGCTGAGTATTATTTGCTCCGTCAAGATCAACCACAAAGAGTTCCTTAAATCGACCAACCGAACCAACATAAGAAACCCTGGTTCCAAACACACCTTTTTCACCAGTAAAATATAAAAGAATTTCATTGGCAAAACGATGCGCCATCATGGAGTAGTCTTCTTCTCCCCCGGTGTACCTTCTGGCAATAACAGGTTTTTGCTGGAGTACATCAAACAGATAGAGATCAACCTGAATTTTATTACCGCTTATTTCACGCACTTCACCCCTGACAAGACCTTCCGTACCAATCACCGACCAGTCTGAATACGCAAAACCTTCCGGACTTTTACAGGAACCGGGAGCTTCAATAAAAGTTTTAGGGTCAAGAAGTTTAAAGAGTCCCGAAATCTGAAGATCTTTGGAAATAGTTTTAGGGATATTACGTGCGACAGTACCCTTTTCAGTACGATCACAAAACTCAGGTACCGCAACAGGAAACCCTACTTGAGCACCGGAAATAACAATCTCTGTCTGAGAATATGAGACATGTGGAAAGAAGAAAATACCAAGAAAAATAAAAGAAGTGAATCCAAACTTTATCATAATCGACACCATCATGCTCCGTAATAAAAATACACTTAGCCGTCCTTATTATTAAACTCAAAATTAACCGAAGAAAAATCAGAATAAAACTCACGGGGGGGTGGAGGTACAGGAGAGGCTTTCTTGACAGCCCGAATCACCGAATCATCAAAATGAGCATTACCCGAACTTTGGGTAATTCTGACACTGGTAACTTCGCCATCCGGTCGTATATTCACTTCAACAAATGCCTGTAAAAAAGAACTCTTCTGCATCCACCTCCACCCGGACTTTATATGCGCCTGAAGCTCGTTCTGATAAGCAACCTTGGCATATGGAGCAAGGGTACCACCACCTCCTCCACTACCCCCTATTCTTGCACCACCAAAACCCGTTCCTCCAGCCCGAACCGATTCTCCTCCATACTCTTTCTTGCTTCTGATCTCACGTGCAAGGTCTGAAATCCTTTTATCACGATCTTTTTTCGCCTGCGCACTCTCCCGCTCTTCACGTTTTTTTCTGGCAAGCTCTTCTTCCGCTTTTTTCTTTTTAGCGTCTTCTGCTTTCTTTCGAGCTTCCTCTTCCTTCTTTTTCTTCTCCTCAAGCTCTTTTTTCTTCTTCTGTTCCAGTTCCTTTTTTTTCTTTAGCTCCTCTTCCTTTTTCTTTTTTTCAAGAAGTTCTTTTTCTTTCTTTTTTCTCTCCAGCTCTTCAACCAGGGTTAATCTCTCAAGCTCTTTTTGTTTTTCAGATTCTATCTCTTTCTGTGTCTTTGTTTCCACCTCAGGGGCTTTCTTCTTTTCTTCCTGTACGGTTTTAGGTGGAGGGGGGGCATCAGGTACTTCATCAGGAATAGCATCAAGAGGCGGTTTTTCAGCTTCCTTACCCGGCAGCGGTACCTGAGAGACACCACCAAGAACCTCTCCTCCTTCAAGAGTAACCGTAAACACCTCAGGTGCCTTACGCAGGCGTGCCTGCGCAACATTTACCCAGAGAAAAACCAGAACGAAACCACTTATATGAAGAATAAAGGCAAGAAAGATACTTCCCCGTATTTCTCTTTCCGCACGTTCTTCTCTTGGATCTCTGTTTATTGGCATAACTCTAGGAAGGTTCAGTTAAAAGACCTACTTTATCAATACCCGAGCGTTTTATCCGAGCCATTGCAGCCATAACCTGACCATAGGTGGCACGATGATCTGCTTTGATAAAAACACGTTTATCAGTTCGTGTACTGACAATGGCAAGAAGTTTTGGTCCAAGTTCTTCAAGCGAAATCACATTATCCGCACCAAGGAAGACCACTCCCTCCTTATCAATGGAAACAACAAGTTGCTCATCCTCCCCTCCCTCAACCGGCGCAATGGTTTCTCTGGGAAGTTCCAACTCAACTCCCTGCTGAAGAATGGGAGCTGCCACCATAAAAATTATCAAAAGAACCAACATCACATCAACAAGAGGAGTTACGTTAATCTGGGAAATTGCTCCTCCTTCAGAGGACATGTCGTCAAATGCCATATAGCTGTATCTTTCCTGATATATTATTTACTTGTTCATACTCGGGCTATTTCAGGAAATGTCTACGGGCGATATTCAAAAACTCTGCTGAAAAACTATCCATCGTCCGGGACATAATCTTAAGCTGCTGCATAAACACGTTATAAAAAATCGCTGCGGGAATAGCCGCTGCGAGTCCGATTGCCGTAGCAATAAGTGCTTCAGATATCCCGGGTGCCACTGCCTGAATCGAAGAACTCTGAACCTGACTAAGCCCGATAAAAGCATTCATAATACCCCACACCGTACCAAAAAGCCCGATAAAAGGGGCGGCAGATGCAGTAGTTGCGAGCATGGTAGTTCCCTTTTCAAGTCGGGTGACCTCTTCCATTTTTGCTTTTCGCAAGGCACGATCAATATTTTCAAGCGCACCATGTTCAGTGTGCAGAGACTTTGAACCAAGAACCGCGGTAAGTTCCCGATGCCCGGCACCAAACACTTGAGCAAGGGGACTTTCGGTAAGATCTCTTGCCACCTCTCCAATCTGAGCAAGATTCTTGCTGTTCCAAAACACGTTTTCAAATTTGTCACTTTCCGCCTTTGCCCGCTTCATGGCTTTATACTTGTAAATGACAATACCCCATGTCCAGACAGACATCACCACAAGGAGAACCAAAACTCCCTGTACCACAGGAGAGGAAGAAAAAATCATTTCATAGAGAGAGAAGCTATGGACGTTTTCAGCTGCCGCTACGACAGGAGTCTCTATCCCAGGCACTGCCTCTTCTTCAATAAGTTGGAAAAATTTCGGTACTATAAAACTCATAAATTTAAACACACTAACAAATCAATACGTTAATTATCTAAACACCTATCTTAATGACGAAACTGCCGACAAAGTAATTTATATCAGGTACACACCCTACATAGGTACACTGTCTCAATGCTTATTTCATTCAATATTCTTTCTTGCTATCCTATCAAGGTAATTTTAAAAAGTGCTTATTTTTCTTTATTAAAAACATAGCATTATATCCACAAATATAAAAAAAGGAACACTCATGGCAGTCAGATTTGCAATAAACGGATTTGGAAGGATTGGAAGAAATGTGGTCAGAGCAATCGAGAACTCTAAAAATTCCAATGTAGAGCTTGTCGCCATTAATGACCTTACCACTCCGGAAACACTGGCTCATCTTCTTAAATATGACTCGGTTCATGGCAAATTTAGTGGTGATATTAAAGTAAGTGATTCTTCAATCGAGATTAACGGCAAAAAGGTTCGTGTATGCAGTGAGAAAGACCCGAGCGTATTACCCTGGAAGGAACTCGCAGTTGATGCCGTGCTGGAGTGTACAGGAGTGTTCACAAAAAAAGCTGATGCCTCAAAACACATTCAGGCAGGCGCAAAGAAGGTTCTCATTTCCGCTCCTGCAAATGACTCTGACCTGACCATGGTATATGGAGTGAATCATAATCTTTATAACGCTTCTGAGCACCACGTAGTTTCAAATGGTTCCTGTACCACAAACTGTCTTGCGCCGGTTGTAAAGGTGCTTCTTGATAATTTTGGAATAAATCATGGGATGATGACCACTATCCACTCCTATACCAACGATCAGAAAATTCTCGACCTTCCCCATAAAGACCTCAGACGTGCCCGCGCTGCTGCTCTTTCGATGATTCCAACCACTACGGGTGCAGCAAAAGCAATAGGGCTTGTAATCCCTGAATTAAAAGGCAAACTGGACGGACTTGCAATCAGAGTACCCACCCCAAATGTTTCAGTGGTTGATTTTGTTGCTGAACTTGGGAAAAGTACCACGGTAGAAGAGGTTAACAAGGCACTGATCGCTTCCTCCACCGGCTCTCTTCAGGGAGTGCTCGCGATTTCTGATGAACCTCTTGTAAGTTGTGACTTTAACGGCAGCCCCGCATCAAGTACCGTTGATCTTTCTTCAACCATGGTAATGAACGGAACTATGGTCAAAGTGCTTTCCTGGTACGATAATGAAATGGGCTTTTCCTATAGAATGATTGATGTTCTTTCCATGTTACTTGGAAAATAACAGTACCGAAAAAGTAAGAATCAGGTATAGCAGATGAACCCTAACGTACAAAAACCAGTCTTTCTTGCAAACTGGAAGATGCATTTTACTTCAGAAAAAATATCTTCCTTTTTTGAAGACTTTACTGGCGAGGGCACCTTTAGTGACGACTCAACCATAGGCTTTGCAGTGCCCTCGCCCTATCTGGCTCTTACCTCACGTACACTTGAAAAAACTTCTTTCCTGACCGGTTCTCAAAACATTCACTGGGAAACAGAAGGTGCCTTTACAGGTGAAATATCTGCACCCATGTTACGTGATACAGGAGTCAGGTTCTCTCTTATCGGACATTCTGAAAGAAGAACATATTTCGGAGAAACAAATGAAAGTGTCTCTAAAAGGGCTAAAACTGCAATATCAAACGATCTTATTGCAGTAGTATGCGTAGGAGAAACAAAAGAAGAGTTCCAATCAGGAAAACGGGAAGATATACTCCAAACTCAAATCCCCGAATCTCTTTCTTTACTTAAAGACTCTGATTTTTCCAGATTAATTATCGCTTATGAGCCGGTCTGGGCAATCGGAACGGGACTCTCCGCCACTTCTGAAGAAGCTGAATCCGCCCATCATTTAATCAGGAACATTCTCAAAGAAGTACTACATGGCTCAAACACATCTTCTGACAATATTCCAATTCTCTATGGCGGGTCTGTCAAGGAAGACAACGCCCAGGAATTAATCACCCAAAAAAATATTGACGGCTTTCTTGTCGGAGGCGCAAGCTTAAAACCTGATTCTTTCAGAAAAATTTGCTCGGTAAAAAAATAAAGAGAAGAAAATAAAGAGAAGAAAAAACTTCCCCTATTTTTCTATGTCTCGATGGAATATCTGTACTTTATAGATTTTCCTGTTTCCTTTACTCTCTCGTAGTCTTCGCAGCAGTTCTTCAGTAATGACTACCGATCTATGCTTCCCGCCCGTACAACCTATCCCAATTGAAAGATACTGTTTACCTTCCATCTCATATCGGGGAAGAAGAAACTCAAGGAGCGTTTCAATTCGATCAAGAAGCTCAAGCGCATCAGGGCTTTTGATCACGTAATCATGTACCGCTCCACTTAGACCAGTTTGCTCCTTGAGAGAATCATCAAAATAAGGGTTGGGAAGAAATCTCACATCAAACAAAAGATCAACATCAACCGGATTACCATATTTATACCCAAACGACTGAAGAGTGATAAGCATGGTTTTTCTCTCTTCACTGAAATCTTCAACCGCTTTTCGCAGTTCATGTACGTTCATTCTGGAAGTATCAATAACTCTTGTTGCGGAGTTTCTGAACTCCTGGAGGAGTTCGCGTTCTTTTGAAAGAGCTTCGAGAATAGATCGGGAGTCGGAGTCTTTACTCAGAAGGGGATGTTTCCTTCTGGTTTCCCTGAACCTTCGAGCAATGACTTCATCTGTACAGTCGATAAAGAGAAGAGCAAAATTAAGCCCCGCACCAAGTATCAGTTTTTTTGCATGCTCAATAGTTGCAAACGGTGCACCATCTCTGCAATCAACCAGAAGTGCGTACTTTGGTGTTTGCCCGGATGCCTCTTTTTTCCCATCATCAGCATCCTGATGCTTTTTTATTATTTCCCGGGCAAAAGGCATCACCAGAGAAGCAGGTAAATTATCAACACAGAAATAACCCGTATCTTCAAGTGCTCTTAAAGCGGTAGATTTCCCGGAACCAGAGAGACCAGTTAGAATAATCAGGTGTAGATTTTTCACAGCTTTTTATAAAAATTACCTAAAAAAAGAGGGTCGCACAGGGCAACCCTCCAGCTTGTCTTAACCTACTACAATTAAGTGTCAGGCTTCAACAGGTATTTCTGTGACTTGTCTATGAGACTTAACCACTTTTTCTTTTTGTTTGCGTAGCAGAGTATCAATATTGTCTGCAACTTTATCAATTGCAGAGTATAAATCCGTGGTGGTGGCAGTCGTGTCAATATCTATACCGCCTTTTCCTCCAATTCTGACTTCAGCTGAATGGTCTAATTTTTCAACCGAAAGAATTATATCTATTTCAGCAGAGCCGTGTATGAATTTCTGAACTTTGTGAAGTATTTTTTCCGTTGCGTATGTTTTTAAAGAATCTGTGGGCTCTGTGTGTCTAAAGGTAACCGTGGTAGATATAATAGGCTCACTTACATTACTCATGCAGTATCTCCTCTTTTATTTATTTGGTACTCAAAATATTGAGAAGTTAAAGAAAACTCCCCAATGTTTCTACTCTAACATACTAGACGACCACTTGCTGAAAATTATTTATAGAATAAAGGGGAATTAAATGTGTTTTTTGCTAAGACTGTGAAACTGCAAGATATGCTTTTGCTGCGGAAGATAATTCAATAATTGCAGCATCTTCATTTTTATAGGCATTTGAAAGCTGGGGGGTACTGGATGCCGGAACAGAAGAAACTGCTGCGGAAGAAACCGCTCTGGAATTAACATTCTTTACGGAAGACTCCGTGTATAATGATCTTTCGTATAGGCTACTTACGAATTTATTAGAAAAACCTGCGACTTGCATGTCACCCCTTCATCCATGTGATAATACATCTGTAATAATCCATGTAACAAACGACAAAGGGTATATCGTCAAATTAAAAGAATAACTTTAATCTGATATTGACCCCCTGATATATACTCAGGAGGTCAATAAACAATATGCAAAGTCCTACTGACCGGCAACGGTTGTAGTTACTTCAGCATATATACCAAGGATGCTTCTTGTCTTGTAGTCTACAGAAGAAACATTAGTGATTCCTCCACTCTTCTTCGCGGCAGCAATACTGCAATCACCCAAAGCAACCCATCCAAGGATTGATTGACAAGTAGCAGTACCAGTCTTGCTGCTTCCAGTTGATGTTGTAGCAACTACTGGACCAGATACTTCAGAAAATACGTATCCAGTTACAGGAGCCACACCAGCAGCACAACCGTACATCATTACCAATGAAAACATTACTAACAAAGATTTGGTAACTTTTTTCATTATTTTTCTCCTTTTAATAATAATTAACCAGCCCATACTAGATCAGCTGAATATATAAAACCATAGTAAATCAAGAAATTTGGGAATCAAAAAATAAATAAAGAAAGATTTTAGAATGTCTCACGTCTATATTGGCAGGAAGTTTTATCAACCATTAAGGATAAAAATATTATGTTTTCTCTTAATGAGATGCTTTATACCGGGGAACATTCGGCAATTAAGCAAATTACTCCGGAACGTGAGTTATTGATTGCAGTTCTTGATCGGGCTGTGCTGGATTTCTGTGGGAGAGAAGGAGAGTTACATGAAAAAGCTAAAGAATGGATTTTTGGTGAATCTTATGCGGAATTTGAAGATGCCTTCTCCTTTGTTTCCATATGTGAGTACCTTGGGCTTCAACCCGATGCATTAAGAGAACGCATCCTCTGTCTTGAGATTCCAAAAAATGTTTCTCAGGCACATCGCTGGCTAAGAAGTAAGGTACAGAGTGATAAAAATGACCTGTACCTCATGTCCCACCATTAGATATATTTTTTATATTCTTTGAACACCAGTTTTGTTCTATTGTTTTTATTCAAGCTCTAGTAGTCTGGTGGTCGATATAGAACAAAGAACTGATGTCTGATTAATATAAACTCTCAGGATGGGTAACCGGTGATAACTCTTTTAGCATCAATTTTTCTTGGTGTAGCTTATTTTTTCTCAATCAAATTTCTTATTGCCCGAATCAACCAGAACACTACATCGGAAGCCGAAACACAAATTCCGGAAGTGATTAAAGAAATTACCACGGTTGATGAAACGATCCAAAAAGCACTTGAATATGCCAATGAGCTTGTCCCTTTTGATCAGGCACTTGAGCGACGGGAAAAAGAGAGTATTTTACAAGAGGAGCTTAAAAAACAACTTACAGCTATCTCCAAACTTGAAGGCAACTTGAATGAGTTGAAATTTGAAGTCGAAGAAACAGAAAGGGAGTATAATGAAATAAAGAAAGGTAAAGAAGAGGCTGAGGACGTTACAAAGAATATCAAATCACAAAAAAGCAATCTTGAAAGTGAAAATGAGACACTACAAAAGAACCTTACCAACATCCTTGAAGCTTTAAAAACATTTTCTCAAACTAAAAAACTTGATGCAAATCAGGACGCCGGTTTCAAGATAATACTTTCAAACATTAATACTGCGAACAAGCAACTTGAAACGCTTGTTATGTCCTACAAGCAGTCGTCCGCCAGATTCTTAAATCTTCACGAACAATTCAACGATCTTGAAGTGGAATTCTCCAGACTTGTTGAGCAGGAATTATCAGATTAATTCCGTTTGAGATACCCCCCATTTGAAACACTTCTGAGAAACAGTGCCGTTGAAATAAAAAACAATCCGGCAAACAACATTATTCCGGCAAAAAAGAACGCAAGAAGTTCAGGATACACAATCAAAAGTACAGACAAAACAACAAAGATCAGCCCGATTATCAGAGAAAACAGCCAGAATGCCCCACCTCTGCCGGACGCATACCCCTTTCTGGATGCATACATTATGGAATCAGGTATATAAAATGAAGTGTTTTGATGATATTGATCAGAACCATGATGATACCCTGAGGAAGAAGTTGATCCAAGTCGTGAAAATACTGAAAAAATATTCATAGAAAAAAGACTTATAGTTGAAACAGAGTTTATTACACTTATTAATATTCACTCTTAAATATAAACACTAGATGAGCTTAAAGCAAGAGATACTACTATATTCTGATGCAACTTTCTTCGATGAACTCAGGACAAGAAAGTACCTTGCCTGTGGTGCGGGTATCATAAAATTCCCTCATGAAGAATCTCCAAGCCCCAATAGTAAAAAACTTCTGCAATTTTTTTATTCAGAAAATCCCATTCAAGCTGAAATTCAAACAGGAGTTACCTATATCAGATACATTTTACAACACTCCGAGGGTGCCACCATTAACTGGTACTGCGACCTTCCCTATCTGGAAAATCTGATTATTAAAGATCAAATACAAAGCTCCTTCAGTACAATAAGAAGCAGCATCGAATATTTAAAAGAACTCCATGAGGGCTCTCAGCTGAATATGAGAACACCCTGGAACTCCATGCAAATCAGACATCATAATCTTTGTCATCGTGCATGTCGTATGGCACGTGAGATTTTTGCCGAGATTAACTCTCCAGCCATGTCTACTGAAGAAATAAATGAACAGACAAAACTGCTGCTTAACAAAAGACAATCAAGGTGGGAAGTTTATTTATAAGCTCTCGCCTGAATTAAAATGCAAGCCCGATATACGTTCTTAAATACCAATGCATATCAAGCGCTCCATTTCTCCCAAACTCTCTGGAATCAGATCTCATAAATCGGAGCTGACTGTTTAAAGTCCTTCCACCTTCCAGAGTAAATGAGACATAAGAACCCAGCCAAAATCGTGCGCCAACCCCTAGCCTCTCATCATGCACCCCTACCCTGATATCCTCACCATTTATTTGAGCCTGATAGCGATCTCCGCTCACTACAATCTGAGTAAAACCTTCAACATATGGAGTAACATAATATCCAATCCTCCCATGAAAGGGAAAATCGACTGAAATATGAAGCTTTCCAGACTCCGAAAGTAACCTGAGACCCAGTACCGGAAGCAGACGCTGATTAAGATAATTATTAGTATATGCGGCACCAAATATAAGTTGTGCTCCGGGGTTTATTTGAAAAACAAGCCGGGCATCAGCAAGGAGCTGATAATCATCTTTATCTAAAACCCCTCCCTTAAGGTCGCTATAGTTTCCCAGAGTAAGAGACCCCCAGGCGAGAATACTATCAGTAAGGAATTTCCCCACCCCCGGAGAAAAAGCAATTTTATAAAGATTCTCGGGGGCAGTTCTTCTTGACCCGGTAGAGGCATCTGCAACATGAGAGAAAAGATACCTGCGGGCTTCAAACTCTCCCCCTAATGAAAAAAACATACCCTCATCCACTGCAAAAACAGTAGAAAAATTTAAAAAAGGATTATGAAGATCAAATTTTCCGGGTCCTTTGGACTCCTCCACAGAAGGCTCAAACAAATACCCGGCTCTTACATCTGTACGTTCGGCAAAATACAGATGAAAAAAGCTGCCGTGTGCTTGATTAAACTCCTGTATTGAGTCCAGGGAAGAAATACTCTGCGCATAAACACTCCGGGCATAAAAGTTCCCTGCACCTTGAACGCACAAAACAAGAAAAAAGAATAAATTAATTGTTCTCTTTTTCATACAACTCCAGTACCGTCTCAGTAAGTGCGGTAGCACCGTCTCTGAAAGAATAGCGTTTTTTGTATTCATCGAGCCCACGTACTGTATCCTGCAAGCGTTCAGGTTGATCAAGTAAGGGCTGCACCATCGATGCAAGCTTTACATCCAGAGATTCATCCTGAGGAACATGCAAGGCAGCTCCATGATCGACCATATCCTTGATGTTAAAATATTGATGCCCATGAGAGATGGCAAGAGGTATAAATATTGCCGGGCGTTCTACGGAAAGAATCTCAGAGACACTTCCCGCCCCGGCTCTGCAAATAATCAGATGAGCAAATTCATAGGCAGCGCACATATCCTGAATATAAGGCACCACCTCTGCTTCAACACCAGACTGATCATAGCCATCTTTAACTCGCTCATAATCTTTCTCCCCGGTCTGATGTAGCAACTTTACTGAATACTTTTTCAAAACGGGAAGCATGGCAAGCACTGCGCTATTTACCCGTACCGCCCCCTGGCTTCCTCCAAGAATCAATATCTGGAAAGGCTTATCTTTTGAAGGGGCACTCCACTTTTTGACTTTCCTGATCTCATCACGAACAGGATTTGTTATATAGGAGCTATGATTTTTTGCGAGGGAACTTCCAGGGACTGTAAAGATTTTATCTGCAAACAATGAAAGAAATCTGTTTGCATACCCCGCTTGTCCATTCTGTTCAAATATAATTCCGGGGACACCAAGAAACCAGGCTGCAAGCACCGGTAGCACGGAAGGGTATCCTCCAAATCCAATAACGACTTTTGCCTTATGCTGCCTGAGCACCCTGCACGCCTTGACAAAACGAGGTAGAAATCCCAGCAGATACAAAAATCTTTTAAAAATATTCTGTCCTACCAGTGGGGGACTCGAAATTACTTCATAGGAATACGGTGTTCCCGAAAGAATTTTCTTTTCAAGCTCCTTTCCAGTACCGATAAAAACGATGTTACTTTCAGGACATTTTTTTTTGATGGAATCTGCTACAACTACGGCAGGGATAAGATGCCCCCCTGTACCGCCAGCGGCAATCAGGATAGTCATGTTGCCTCTGTTGCTTCCTCTATGTTACTTTCCTCGGCGGAAAGACGCAGAAGGATGCCTGCGGCGATGCAGCTTACGATCATTGCAGTACCCCCGTAAGATATAAAGGGAAGCACCAGACCCTTCGTGGGGAGTAACCCCAGGACTACTCCCATATTAAGAAGGGAGGGAAGTACAATAAAGCAGGTAAGACCCAGGGCAAAAAGCGAGAGAAAAATATTATCTGAAAGGCGAAGCGCCACTTTAATCCCCCTGAAAAGAACGGTAAGGAACAACATCAGTACAAGTAAGGCACCAACCATCCCAAACTCTTCTGCAATTACCGCAAAAATAAAATCAGTATGCGCCGCAGGAAGATAAAACAGTTTTTGTCTTCCAACCCCAAGACCTTCACCAAAAAAACCTCCTGAACCAACCGCAATGAGGGATTGTATAAGCTGGTATCCGGAGCTTGTCGGGTCACTGAAGGGGTCAAGGAATGCAAGAAACCTCCTCATTCTGTAAGGGCTATACGCTACAAGGCTTATCCCGATCAATACTCCTGAAAAAAGAACCGAAACAAAATGACTAAAGCGAACCACCAGTAACATCTGAGTGGCAGTTACAAAAAAGATAACTGCGGTTGAGCCGAAATCAGGTTGAAGAAGGAGTAAAACTCCGATGATGGACAAAAAGAAAAAAGGAAAAAAGATACCGTAAAGAAAAGAACCAAGTCTGTTTTTAAATCTGTCGGCATATGCCGCAATTGAAATAACTATGGCGAGTTTTACACATTCGGCGGGTTGAATTCTTAAAGAACCGATTTGTATCCATCTTGTTGCACCTCCGGCGGTTTTCCCCACGAGAAGAACCATCAGGAGCATAAGTACCGAAGCAAGCAGCAAGGGAAACGCCGCTTTCTTCCAGAGCAGTGGTTTTACATTAAAACAGATATAGGCGAGCACACCACCAAGGATAATTGATAAAATATGGCGTTTGAAGAAAAAGGCTGGACTTATACCCATATCTTTAGAAGTCAGGGCAGTTGTGGAAAACACCATCAAAGAGCCAAAACCCAAAAGAGCCACTATGGCAGTAAAGAGAACATAATCAGGTACCTTTCTCTCAGATACCGTCGTATATGCCGGAATGTAAGTTGAAGTTATCGCATGGCTCATCTGAAAGGGTATGCCACAAAGTAAAAGATGATGCAGCAAAAAACATACAAAAAAGTTCGGTTATTTCATCTTACTTAAACTAGTACTACGTCAAATCAATTTTTCCATAAATAAAATAGCGTAGTACTATCCCCCGAAGCACCTGCAAGGGCGTAGGGGGATCCGCAATGCCATTCACAACTCAAAACTACGGTTGAGCGGAAACCACAAGGGCTTGCCCTACAACAAACTACCGATGTGACTTGATCATTCTCTCAAGATTTCTCGCCGTCTCTTTAGCCTTTATGTCTGCTCGTTTATCATGAACCTTCTTCCCTCTCCCAAGCCCGATCTCCACCTTGACCTTACCCCTTGGGTTTATGTAAATCTTCAGAGGGATAAGCGTAAGTCCCTTTCTTTGTACCTGGTTACCCAGTTTTATGATTTCCTTCTTGTGAAGCAATAATTTCCTTTTTCGATATGGGTCGGGGGGCTGAACAGTGGTAAACGCATAGGGAGTGACATGCGCCTGTACAAGAAAACATTCATTATTAGTAATTTGGATATAACTCTCCTGAAGCGAAATACCGCCCTGGCGAATTGACTTAAGCTCTGAACCAAGAAGAGAAATACCCGCCTCAAGAGTTTCAAGGATCTCATAATCTCTTCGGGCTTTTTTATTTACCTCAATATTTTCAAAGGATTTTTCCGAGCCTTGTGCCATTACTACTGTCTTTTAAAAAATTCTTAATTAGGATACGCTACAATCTGACAAGATAAACTATAAAGAATTCTATCTGTATTTCAAATGCAAGACAAGCTGGGTACACATTTCATTACTGGTCTTGAGGGCATCACACTTGAGGAGCACGAAAAAAAGCTGCTTGAAGAGATTCAGCCTCTCGGTTTGATTTTTTTTGCAAGAAATTTCGACTCTCCTTCGAACAACCCTGCATGGAAAGAAACATTTATAACCTTGATCAGAGAAGCTAAAGAGGCTTCACAAGGCTCCATCAAGATACTTTCAATTGACTACGAAGGCGGCAGAGTACATCGTTTTCCGGATATAGTTAAGAAATTTCCATATGCCCGGGACTGGCAGAAAGAAAGTTCAAAAACCGCCCTTGAGATGAAGGACATTCTAAAATCTTTTTCTTTAAACATGACGTATAGTCCAGTACTTGATGTAGATCTTGAAACAAGTAATCCGGTAATCGGGGCGCGATCTTTCTCGTCCGAACCTGAAAAAGTCATCAAAAGCGCAAATGATTTTTTTCAGGTCATGGAACAAGAAAGAATTATTACCTGCGGAAAGCACTTCCCGGGACATGGACGCACCACCAGTGACTCACACCAGACACTCCCCGTAGTTAATTGCGAGCGGGCAGAACTGGAAACCGACCTTGCACCATTCAGGGCACTCATAAAAAACGGCATTCCTTCTCTTATGAGTGCGCATGTAATGTACCCCTGTCTCGACAATACATACCCTGCCTCCCTTTCAAAAAAGATACTAACTGACTTACTCAGGGAAGAATTGGGCTTTACCGGAGTACTCTTCACTGACGACCTTGACATGAAAGCGCTTTCTCACTTTGACAGCATTCAAAAAATCAAACTCGCCCTGGAAGCAAGTACTGATATTATGCTTGTTGGAAATGGCATGGAAGGAAAGTCTCTTAAAACTATTCAGGAAATCATAAGAGGCATTTCACCTCATGTATCTGCCCTTAAACCCGCACTGGAAAAATCTCAGGAACGAATCGGCGAACTTGTCAAAAACTATAAATAAAAAAGGCACCGAGTAGATTCGGTGCCATTGGTGTAAATAAAAAACATGCACATTCAAGTAGCCATAAAATGCTTAACAGGATTGGAACGAATAATCCCATTAAGTTCCTCTACAACAAGGAGGACATTATCGGCGAAACCAAATGTTTTTATGAAAATATTTTTCTCACAAACAAAAAATTTGAAGTGAATATTTTCTTTTTTGACCTCTACAACATATCCTGTCCCGGATCTCACTTCCTTAAGTTCACTTTCCTTAAGGCTTCCATCGTTGCCTGGAAGAATCAATTTCCAAAAAAGCTCTCCTACAGCCATCCCCATAGAACTCCATTCCCATGGACAATCCTGATCGAAAGCATTCACTTCATCAAACTTGCCATGAAAGGTAAAAGACGCTGATTTCCCTTTCTTTACACATTTGAGAATGTCCGATACCCTTTCCAGTAGCATCGACACATTTTCAGCTCTGCAATTCTCCAGAATTGGAATACAAACAGTAGCATTTGGGCGGGTAAAAAAGCCTTTCTTCAAGATACTAATCAAGGCTGGAGACCCAACAGACCAAACACGACCATCACAATTCCAAGCACCACAAACAGATTTAAACTGCCTCCAGTTAAATCTATCCACTTTTAATGCGACATTCACTATTATAACCTCCAAAAACCCCCACAAAAACCCAAAATTTACCCGAGTATTCTAATGGCAAATATACAAAACATCAAGCTAGTGGATATTAACCCAATAACTCACTATAAAAACTCATTATAAAAACGACTGAGCCCTTGTCTCTACTCACACTTCTTTGCAAATAAGTCCGTATTCTTACGATAATAAAGTAACTACAAAAAATACCGCTTGAAATTAGATATCTAATATTGTAAAATTAGATATCAATAGAACATAGATACATACCATGAAAACTTCCGTAGAGTTAGATGATAAAAAAGTAGAACTCGCAAAATCTCTAAGTCGTTCCAGAACTCTGAGAGAGTTATTGGATGAAGCCTTAAGTTGCCTGATAGCTCAGGGCAGGAGAGAAAGTCTGGCTGATATGTTGGGAACTGGTTTTTATGATGCTGATCTGGATGTTATGAGAGAGAGAAAGAAAAATGCTCGTTGATAGTTCCATATGGATTGAGGCATCAAAATCAAACTCAAAAATTTCAAAAAAGCTATCTGAAGCTTTAAAGAATCCTAAAGCTGCAATCTATACAACAAACATTATTCAATTAGAAGTTTGTCAAGGCGCGAGAACCAAAGAACAATTTTTAAAACTTTGGGATGGTTTTCTTGCTTTGGAATTTCTGGAATTCAAAGATCAATTCTGGCAAATTTCCGCAGTAAACTATTTTAAATGCAAAAAGCGTGGAATAACATTATCTACAGTAGACTGCATGATCGCCACCCTCGCTCAACAGTATTCCATACCACTATGGAGTAATGACAAGATTTTTAAAAGAATTAATAGCGTGCTTGGTTTTGAGAATTTTGTTATGTGAATTTAATCGAGAAAATGTAATAAATTCGATTTTACAGATCGAGAACTGATTAAAACCATTCGAATTAATAGCGAAACCGCTATCTTTGAAAAAAACATATCAGGTTGACAAGTGAGATCATGAAAGTGGAAGCAACCACAGTGCCAAATGCTGAAACAGCCATGACACTATCCAAGTTTAACAGCAAGCACCAAGTCGCTAGAACTGTAACAACTCCCGCTAACGCCGATACAGCCAGATGTTCTGATTTAGTAGGCATTCTGTTTTACTCCTTAAAAAAACCTTATGAAAGTTTATGATTAGAAGATTGAAAATGTGATTTACACTCACAAATCATCCCCCAGCCATAACAACACCTATAGAGTCCATAAATTCCGGAGTATTGTCAAATATGAACCCTGATTATTTTCTGCCATGAGCGTACTTAAGCATCAATCCTGAAATAAAACTGAAGTTTGAATGTCATGGTTTGATTGGGATTTTTCCGCCGACAGCGGCGAACGTCCGATGCAAGGAAAAATCCCAATCAAACCATGACACTCAAACTTTCCACTTTCCCCAGCTACTAAAAATACAGAACTACCGAGAGTACCACTCAACAACCATCTGTTCCTGACAATCGACCGGTATCTCAGAACGCTCTCCTCCTCTTATGCGGATGATTTGCATCTCTTCTTTTTTGAGATCAAGATAAGGAAGTTCGGAAGTGGCGTTTTTAAAACCCTCCATTAGAAAATCAAACTTCATGGCTTTTTCGGTAAACAAGATAATATCACCAGGACTTGTAAGATAGCTTGGCTTGTCTACCCGAATACCATTAACTATTACATGCCTGTGCGTAATAAGTTGTCTTGCTGCACTCATTGAACGAACCACACCGGCACGAAAGATAGTAGAGTCAAGTCGTCTGTCAAGTCGCTCAATAAGGTTCGACCCGGTACGCCCTTCCATTCTTGAAGCCATCTTGAATGCTCGTCTGAGCACTTTTTCAGTAATCATAAACTGAAAACGCAGCTTCTGCTTTTCAATTAATTGTTTCCCATACATGGAACGCTGCCGACCTCGACCTCCCCCATGCATTCCCGGTGGATTAGGACGTCTGGATAAGACTTTTGCTGTCTTGAATGTTGGCGCAACCTGCAAACGCCTTGCAATTTTTCCTACTTTGACTCCCGTTTTCATTGATTTCTAATCCTTTCTTATGTTTAGTGAATTTTATAATGACTATTTATGTTATACTCTTCCTGATGGTAAGAACCCTTTTGGGCATCCATCTGGCATAAAAAATCGGCTCTCCCCTGAATCGATTCCACAATCGGAAATGGCAGACATGCCAGAATTCGTTCATGGCAATATTCCTTATTACAAACCCGATAGACTCTGATAATAGTAGGCTCAGCCATCGATAAATCAAAGTCCTGACAACGGAATTGATTATCCGGATAGTAAATAAAATAATTTTTATTTCTTGGTTTTAGTTTAGCAGATGCGATAACATCAAAACCCCACATTTCACCTGACTCAGATACCCCCGTAACAAGTGAAATCTTCATCGGAGAGACAAAACTCAATTCTACTTTCCTTTCCACACAGTCAGAAAGAAAAGAATCAGTAAGCTCTATGAGAGTTTCACTTTGCACGTCACCCACCAGACGACAATCCAGCCCCATATAACGATACTGCTTCAATCTTAATCCAGACATAATCAGCTCCATAATATTTTAGAGTCCGAGAAATATATTGACTTATGTTCTATATGTCAAACAGACACTCCACCCACAAGGCAATCAATCTATCTACATATAAAAAATGAGATATACCTACCGTCAATGCTATAGATATAAATAAAATGAATAATAATAGGATCTTATATTTACAATCTACTATATCTTCTCTCCAATGGCTTCTCTCAGTGACCAAAAAGTGGCTCACATACAAAAAAACTAAAAAATAAAAACTGAAGTTTGAGTGGGATGGTTTGATTGGGATTTTTCCGCCGACAGCGGCGAACGTCCGATGCAAGGAAAAATCCCAATCAAGCCATCCCACTCAAACTTTCCACTCGGCAAGACTAAGTCACATCCCCAGAGTCAATGTCGTACTTCTTAAGACGATAGCGGAGAGATCTGAAATTTAAACCAAGAAGTTTTGCAGCTTCTTTTTTTACTCCATTACTTTTTGCAAGAGCTTCCAGCAGATATTTTTGCTCCAATTCAGAAAGAACCCCCTCCAGATCAACCGGAAGATTAATAAGAGAAACCTCAGAGAAAACACCCGTACTCGTATCATGTTCTGATTTCAGGAATTTACCGGAAATACATTTTCGGACTTCCTCAGGAAGATTTTCAGGAAGAATCACTCCTCCACCAAGCACAATTCCCCTTGATAAGATATTTTCCAACTCTCTGATATTTCCCGGATAAGAATATGCCATCAAAAACGAAAGTGCTTCCGGGGAAACACTTGAAGAATATTTATCAGCGTAACCTCCCTGTTCAAGAAAATACGCTATAAGAAAAGGAATATCATCTTTTCTATCTCTGAGTGGAGGAATTTCAATTTCAACGACTCTTAAACGATAATAAAGATCCTCTCTGAAAAGTCCCTTCCTTACATCTTCTTTCAGATCACGATTTGTCGCTGCAACGATTCTAACATTAACCGGCACTTCACGGGTACTTCCAACGGGACGAACCACTCGTTCCTGCAAGACTCTCAGAAGTTTTGCCTGAAGATGGAGCGGAAGCTCTCCGACCTCATCAAGAAACAAGGTACCGCCATCTGCTTCACGAAATAAGCCGGGAGTATCTTTTTCCGCTCCGGTGAAAGCACCTCGTACATATCCAAAAAATTCACTTTCTATCAGGGTCTCAGGAATCGCCCCACAGTTTACCGGAATAAATGATTTGTTCTTTCTGGCACTGTTAAGATGAAGCTCTCGTGCAACGACTTCCTTACCAGTTCCACTTTCTCCAAGAAGCAGGACGGGAGCCTCCGCAGGAGCAACTTTTCTAATCATCGAATGAATTTCCCGCATCTGGGGGCTTTTACCTATAAGAACAGTTGAGCTCTCGTCAGTAAAATCTTCAGATGCTTCCACTTGAGACATGAGACGAGTCATTTTTTCGTGGAACTCTAACCTGCTTTCAATATTTTTAAGCTCACTTACATCAGAAAGGAAAACAATTTTTCCGCTCTGTTCACTTGAAGTTCCCGATATCTCCATCGCACTGCACTTGAGCACAGATTCATCCCTGCTTTCTCTTTTTAATCGCATCTCGCAAGGCTTATTGGAATTGATAGCTGAAACCACTTCAGATGAGACAGCTCCACAGGATTCAAGTGCAACATCAAGCTTCTTACCCAAAAGAGAGCCCGGTCCCAGATTACTTAGCCCCAAAATAGCCTTAGCCGCATCATTGATTCCAGTAATAGCCGAATCAATATCAAGAGTAATGACCCCTTCAGCCATACTATTCATAAGCTGTAATTGCTTTTTAGTAAGATTTGCAAGTTCCTGCGACTGCTCTTTCATGGAAGAAAGCAAGTGCTCCCTCCCTTTAGCATAGTAGCCCGCAATTAATGCCGCTCCTATAAAAGCAGCATAAGAAAGCAAAATCTCTCCCGTAGCGGGACTGCCTCCCCCTACTCCCTCCTGTAACACTCCCGCGACAAGAAGCGCATAACAGACACCCGAAAGTGCCGCTATCAATAAAGCAGAAACCGAGTTCGTCACCAGTGAAGCAGAAATTATCAACACAAGATAAAAAGAAAAACCCGAAGCATTTTCAGTGATTGAGAGTACATAGGTAAGAAGAATAATATCGAGAGATAATTGAACAAAACCCAGCACCCGTATTGAAGAAAATTTATGCAGCAATACCAGTTGCAAGAGAGATGCCGAGGTTACAATAAAAAACAACAAGCGAACATCTTCAGCAATTTCATTACGCTCCCCGATAAAATATCCGGAATAAAGAGCAACAAAAAAACCTACCATCAAAAGCCTGAGAAGCAAAAACAACTGCAACATCCTTTTTTCGGTGCTCGCTTCTGTAATTGCGAATGCTCCCTTGAGAAATTTCAGGCTTCTTTGTGTTGAAGAGGGATGGCGTTTCATTAATGTATTACCGACCCCAGCTTGAATATTGGAAGATACATGGCAATCACAAGTCCTCCAACTACCGTTCCCAAAAACAATATCATAAGAGGCTCAATCAACTGTTTCATTCCCCCGACCGCAACCTCCACTTCACTTTCATAAAAGTCTGCGACCTTATTCAACATGGCATCAAGTGCACCGGTAGACTCTCCTACCGAAATCATTTGAACCACCATAGGAGGAAACACTACGGAGTTCAGAAGTGGTTCTGCGATGGTTTTCCCCTCACTGATAGAAACACGAATCCCATTTACTTCACGTTCAACCACTTTATTTCCCGCAGTCTTGGAGCATATTGCAAGGGCTTCAAGAATTGGCACTCCGGAACTGAGCATAGTCCCAAGAGTTCTGGTAAAACGAGCCACCGCAACCTTTCTGATCAATTCCCCAATAATAGGAAGTTTTAAAAAAAGCGGGTGCATCACTTCTTTACCTCGCTCGGTTTTTAAGAATCTCCTGAAAATAAAACCAAGTGCGGTAAAGATAAATCCGATAAAATAATAGTTCTCAACCATAAAATCAGACAGTGCAAGGACAAACATAGTCGGGGCAGGAAGTGCCGCTCCAAATTCACTGAACATTTCGGCAAAAGTCGGAATCACAAATATTAAAAGCACCGCAGTAACCACAATTGCCGCAAAAACAACCACACTTGGATAAATCATTGCCGTCTTCACCTGTCGCTTCAACGCAAGAGACTTTTCGAGATAATTTGCAAGTCTTTCAAGAATAATATCGAGAATACCGCCAGCTTCACCGGCGGCTACCATATTCACAAATAAATTATCAAATGCATTGGGGTGCTCTCTCATGCCATCTGCGAGCGTTCCTCCCACCTCAACTTTGTTTTTGATTTTGGCAAGAGTTTTCCTCATTGCGGGGTTCTCATGCTGTCGGGCAAGCACATCCAGCCCCTGAACTATGGGCAGTCCCGCATCAATCATTGTTGCAAACTGTCTGGTAAAAACTACCACGTCTTTTGTTTTAACTTTTGGTGCAAAACCCGGCACCGTTAACTCACGGTCAAGTCCTTTCCCCTTCTCTTTTATTTTCCTTACATCAGGGCTGATACGTTTTGCCTTAAGCTGATTGAAAGCAGCCTGAGCATTGGCAGCCTGAATCACCCCTTTTACTTTCTTTCCAGCAGTATTTTTACCTTCCCAGTAATACTGAGCCATTACGATCTCCTCTTACGTTGACCATTAATCAGGCGCGGTTACCCGCAGCACCTCTTCAATAGTTGTTACCCCTTCTCTTAAATAAGAAATTCCTGACATACGCAGACTGCTCATCCCTTCCAATATCGCATGTCGTTTAATCTCCGCGGCAGAAGCTCCATTAAGGATGTATTCTTTTAAGGAATCTGTAATTGGCATACATTCGTACAGCGCAATACGTCCCCGATATCCGGTATTGCTGCATCTTCTGCATCCCTTGCCATGACAGACCTTAACCTGTCCGACTTCTACTGAGGGTATCCCCAAACTGATTAATACATCGACAGGTACTTCCTGTTCTTCCTTGCAGTTATCGCATATTTTCCGGGCAAGTCTCTGTGCCACCACAATATTTACGGAAGAAGCCACCAAAAACGGCTCAATACCCATATTCAGTAGTCGATTTATGGTAGAAGGTGCATCATTGGTGTGAAGAGTTGAAAGAACCAGGTGACCTGTCAGTGAAGCTTTGACCGCTATTTCCGCAGTTTCATAGTCCCGAATCTCACCAACCATTATTACATCAGGATCCTGTCTCAGAAACGAGCGAAGAGCCGCGGCAAAGTTTAATCCGATTTCTTCGTGCATCTGCACCTGATTAATTCCAAACAGATTAAATTCTACCGGGTCTTCTGCGGTAGAAATATTTACCGTTGACTTGTTAAGTTCCGCAAGTGCTGAATAAAGAGTGGTAGTTTTCCCTGAACCGGTAGGTCCGGTAACAAGTACCATACCGTAGGGTTTGTTTATCGCTTCCATGAAGTGTCTTAGTTGATCGCTTGCAAAACCGAGCTTTCGCATATCCGCCTGAAGGTTTCCCTTGTCAAGAAGTCGAAGCACGACCTTTTCTCCAAAAAGCCCGGGAAGCACACTGACCCGAAAATCCATTTCCCGCTTGTTTCCAAGCTTAAGTTTGATTCTTCCATCCTGCGGAAGCCTTCTTTCAGCAATATCCAGATCGGACATGATCTTGAGTCGGGAAATAATTGCATTTTTCAGCTTAAGCGGGGGCTTCATTATTTCATAGAGAACACCATCAATTCGAAAACGCACCCGAAAGCTCTTTTCATAAGGTTCAATATGTATATCCGATGCGCCCTTTTTAATGGCATCCATCAATATCGCATTGACCAGTTTCACCACCGGTGCATCTTCGGTTGCTTTCTCCAGAGCAATCACATCAACATCTTCTTCACTGGAAAGAACCTCTATCTCAGGATCGTCTTTCATCCCGTCGAATATTTCATCATACGAGACGTCGCCTTCATACCATTTTTCAATATGAGTACGGATTTGATTTTCTGTTGAGAGTTTTATGGCAACGCTCATTCCGGTAATGAAACGAAGATCGTTAATGGCAGCAATATTGGTAGGGTCTACCATAGCGACAGTAATCACGTTTGCATCCAGATCAATTGGAAGAACAAAATATTTAAGTGCGATACTTTGAGGAATGAGATCAAGAGCTTCCTGAACCGGGTCAAGGTCTTCAAGGTCGATAGATGAGAGAGAATATTCGCTTTTCAGAAGACTTAAAAGTTCATCTTCTGCCATGATGCTTAGTTTAACTACCGCTGAATTGATCAAGCCTCCATTCTGTGAAGCAAGTAACTCAGCCTCATCAAGCTGCGCCCTGTCCAGACATCCTTTCTGTATAAGTAACTCACCAATCCGGGATGTCATTTGTTAAAATTCTCACATTGAAAAACTAACATACTAAAAAACCTGTACTGAGACATAAAATGTCCCTCATAGACAAAATTTGACCACTCAGGATTTATCGGAATATTTCTTAGTAAGCTTGATTAAGACTTTAAGAAGGGCTTTTTCTAATAAAAAGGTAGAAAAATAAACGATTTTAAGGTCTTAGGATAATTCCTGAGTAAGTACCTCAAGCGCCCTGCCCAGGTTATCATCCGAAACGGCGTAGGAAAGTCTGAAGTTGGTATCTCGCTCAGAAAAAACATTTCCGGGTATCACGAGTAGTTTTTTCCTGATCACTCGTTCAACAAAATCAGAGGCAGTCCCTGAAGGGATTTGTGGGAAAAAGTAAAAAGCACCACCGGGTTTTTTGATTTCCATAACTTTTGAAAGTGCCTCAAAAACAAGATCACGTTTTGCTCGATACGTTTCGAGCATCGGATTATGTGTACCTGCAAGAGCTTCAGGTAGTACATGCTGAAATGGTGCAGGAGCACATACGTAGGTAAATTGCTGCACTTTTTCGAATTGAGCAATCAGCTCTTTTGATGCAAGCGCCCATCCCATCCTCCAGCCGGTCATCGCATGTGACTTGGATAAACCATTAAGAAGTATAGTGGTATCTGCAAGTTTTGGTCGCCGGTGCGGTGCATCATATGAAAAAGCTTCATAAATCTCATCATAGATAAGATACAAGCCATAGGATGCACAAAGAGCTTCAAGCTCTGAAATTTCTGACTGCGAAAGTACGTATCCGGTAGGATTTGATGGGCTTGATATAACGATTGCCTTGGTTTTAGGACTAATCAAAGGCTCCAGCGAAGAAGCGGAGAAAGAAAAATGGGGGTATGTATTAAAAAATTTTGGAACCGCACCCAGTAAAAGAGCAGTTTCCCTGTAACCAACAAAATAAGGATCGGGGATAAGTATTTCATCTCCCGGATCAAGCACACTTGCAAAACTGAGAAACAAACCACCCATCACTCCGGAAGTGAGACACACGTCATGCGAACTGCTTTCAGTGAGAGCGTATTTTCGTCTGACTGCTTCACGAGCAGATGCCATTCCCAGACTCTGCGTATAAGAATTTTTATTCTCACGAATCGCTTCACAAGCAACTTCTTTCAGCTCTGAGAATATATCAAAGTCAGGTTGCCCGATACTTAAATCAAGGCAGGAATCCATACTTGCAGCAAGGGCAAAAAACTTCCTCACCCCTGAAGGTTTCATATTGATTACCCGATTTGATAAACTGCGAATTTGCATGATACCATATCCTTGAATAATTTTATTTCGTTCTCTTATTTTACTATGAACATTCCAAAAATATATGCGATAATAAATTTTGAGGATACTACAAATCCTGTAGAATTTGCAGCATACCTTCTCTTATCAGGAATTACCCTGATTCAGCTGCGTAATAAAAGTAAAGCTCCGGGCTCGGACTTCCTTGAATCAGCAAAAAAAATCCTTGAAATCAAAAGAAATCATTATCCCGATGCAAAAATACTTATAAATGATCATCTGGAAATATGTAGAATTTGTGGAGCTGACGGGGTACATCTTGGACAAACCGATGAATCCCCATCTTACGCAAGAGAAGTCCTTGGTACCTCTGCCATTATAGGACAATCTACACATACCCCTGAACAAGCAAGGAAAGCTCCACACCACATATTAAATTATCTTGCTTGCGGTCCCGTCTTTCATTCAAAAACCAAGTCCGGTCACGCCCATGAGCTTGGTCTTGAAGGGGTGCGGGAAATCAAATCAGTATGCCCCCTTCCTCTTGTTGCCATAGGGGGCATAACACTGGAAACTGCGCAATCAGTACTTAAAAGCGGCGCCGATTCAGTCGCAATGATACAGGGACTGAAAGATCAAAAAGACCTTGGCGAAAAGCTAAAAAATTTAAAATACTGAATCTAAAAGATTTCTACTATGATCACTTACAGGAACCAGGGGTAGCCTTACCGCATCACTGGAAATAATACCTTTCCTGAATAACACCGCCTTTATCGGACAAGGATTAGTTTCAACAAACAGTGCTTTTATCTTTGGAAGCATTTCCTGCTGAATCCCAGAAGCTTTATCCCAGTTTTTATCAGTACATGCAGAGGACAAGGAAACGAAATCTTCAGGTAACACGCAGGCACTTGCAGAAATAACCCCTTTACCTCCCACAAGCATGGTATAAAGTACCACTGGATCATCTCCCGCAAGTAATGAAATCTTCCCTGCTATTCTGCTTCCGAGTTCAGTTAGATTACTTACCGAGTCTGTCGCTTGCTTAAGGGCAACAATATTAGGCACCTCAGCCAATCGAACAAGAGTATCAATTGAAATTTCAACTACCGTTCTTGAAGGAACATTATACAGCACCACGGGAAGACCACCCTTCAGAGCAATTGCTTCAAAATGCCGGAACAAACCTTCCTGAGTAGGTTTATTATAATAAGGAGCAACGGCAAGCACCCCATCCGGAGATAGTGGCTTTACCTGTTCAATAAAATCAAGTGTCCCCTGAGTGGAATTAGTTCCCGCACCTACAATAAGAGGCACTCTTCCTCTCACTATATCTTTTGTTCTTTTAAGCAGCTCGATTTTTTCATCAGTGCGAAGTGTTGCGGACTCTCCCGTTGTACCATAAAGAACAAGCCCATGTACTCCACTTGCAAGCTGCCACTCTACCAACTTCTCGTACGAAGCCCAGTCAATTTCATGGTCATCATAAGATTTAAAGGGGGTAATTAAAGCTGTAAGTACGCCACTAAACATATATTCACCATTAATCCAGAGTATTATTTAAAGCAATCTTTCATTACAACATTACACCTCATCTTCGTCTTCGTAAAATGGCAGGGTTTCCACCACACTTGCAGTCCCAATGAAGGTTGCTCGTAAGCGCACTGCCGGTACCCCTTCATATCCATAACTATCTCTTGGAACTATAAGATATTCATATTGTTTCCCCTGAAGAATATCAAAATCCTGATATTCAAAGGATTCATTGGAGGGTCTCTCCTCATCAGTGTCGGTGACGATCACCGCGATTTCTTCAAATCTCTGATAGGCATCTCTGCCGACAGAACGTCTCAGAATTTCATATCTAAGGTCACCCACTATCTCATCCCCCCCCGCAGTTTCTTTGGGAGGAAGCCAGAGTAACACCAGGCTGTTCGAACGAGCTTCAATTCGGGGAAACACGACAGGACCCGGAGCACTCTCTTCAGGTGGCTTCACATTACTTTTCCGACCACAAGACGATGAACCGGAAACAATGCCGACCACAAGCCCGATAACAAGAAAGAAAGAAAAAACAGATCTGAAAAGTGTCATTATCTTAAAATATCCCATGAGACTCCTCGACTAAAGAATAAATCTTGCAATATCATCATCCTTAATAAAAGAAGAAAGTTTTTCCTGAACAAAAGGTCTGTCTATGACCACCGTACTTCCTTTTCTTTTATGAGCATCAAATGAAATATCCTCAAGTATCCTCTCAAGCAAGGTGTGAAGTCTCCGGGCACCAATATTTTCAATTCGTTCATTTACCTCGGCAGCAACCCGGGCAATTTC
Organism: uncultured Bdellovibrionales bacterium; assembly: GCA_964612555.1. Taxonomy (GTDB): domain Bacteria; phylum Bdellovibrionota_C; class UBA2361; order SZUA-149; family DAOLCO01; genus DAOLCO01. Next base: position 394,805 of record CAZTBW010000001.1, read on the forward strand.
CTTAAGCCCTTCATCCTCGAATGCAAGATCAACTTCTTCAGTACTAAGCAGCGCCTCATACTGTCTCGGTAGTGCATTGTCAGGTTCATTCAGGATTCTAAAAAAATGCTCAGAGGTCAAACTCTCAAGCTCTACCCGTATTGGGAATCTTCCCTGAAATTCTGGCATAAGGTCAGAAGGTTTTGAAAAATGAAAAGCTCCGGATGCAATAAAAAGAATATGATCTGTTCTTACGTGACCGCATCGGGTACTCACCGTACATCCTTCAACGAGAGGTAAAAGATCTCTCTGTACCCCTTCCCGGGACACATCAGGACCCTTACTCTGAGAGCCACTACCGGCGATTTTATCTATTTCATCAATAAACACTATACCGCTCTCTTCGGCACGCTGAACGGCAAGACGCTTTAATTCATCAGGGTCAATAAGTCTATCGAGAGACTCTTCAAGAAGTGATTCTCTTGCATCTTTTACTTTAAGCATCTTCCTGTCACGCCCCCGGGGAATCATTTGAGAGAGCATATCTTTAAGCTGCCCCTCCATTTCGACAAAACCCGGAGGTCCCAGTATCTCCACATGAGTGCTCACATGCCGTACCACTTCAATCTCAATTTCTTCGTCCTCAAGAAGCCCTTTTTTGAGTTTTTCTCTGAGCGCCTCTTCAAGCTCCTTCATCTCTTCTGCCGTAACAGTTTCTCCTGTAGATATTTCCTTGTCAGCTTCAAGACCATTTTTCATAATTTCTTCCTGAAAAATATCCTGATCAAGAACTTTTGAAATCTCATCTGCGGCTATGGAGATAACCTCAGGTGGCACTACTGCTTTCAATTCACCGGCATAGATATCCTCTGTTTTGTCATGTGTTTGAGACTTTTTCTTCTCCTGTCTGAGAAGAAATTTCACCAACTGATCTTCTACCGCCTCGCGTGCGGCTTCTCGCATTTTCTCACGATACTCTTCACGTATCATTGCATGAGAAGAGTCTACAAGATCTCTAATAATGGATTCAACATCTCTTCCAATATAACCAACTTCAGTGAATTTTGAGGCTTCCACTTTGACAAAAGGTGCTTTAGTAAGCTTTGCAAGCCGACGCGCAATCTCTGTTTTCCCCACTCCGGTAGGACCAATCATCAGAATATTCTTTGGGGTAATTTCATGTCGGAGTGGTTCCGGTACCTGAAGCCTTCTCCATCTACTCCGAAGCGCGAGAGCCACTGCACGCTTTGCGGCATCTTGTGCAACGATAAATCTGTCAAGGTATTGTACTACCTCCGGGGGGAGCATTTCCGGCACCTCTTTTACTTCTGAAGTCTTCAGGATAGTATCTTCACTTTCCTTTGCTGATTCCTGCATCTTACACTCTCTACTTCTTGCTTACTTCTTCAATATAAATATTCTCATTAGTGTAGGGACAAATCTCTGAAGCAATCTTCATGGCGTGCCCCACTATCTCTTTTGCATCCATCTCTGGCACCGCACGATATAAGGCACGTGCCGCTGAAAGAGCGTAGGTACCACCTGAGCCAATTGCCATGATTCCATCATCAGGTTGAATGACATCACCGGCACCGCTCAGGAGAAATAATTGCTCAGAGTCACCTACTATTAACATCGCTTCAAGTCTTCTTAAAAACTTGTCCGACCTCCAGTCTTTGGCAAGTTCAATTGCTGCACGAGATAACACCCCGCCCGATTCAGAGTACTTTGCTTCAAATCTCTCAAAAAGTGTAAAGGCATCTGCGGCTGCTCCGGCAAACCCTGCAAGCACTGCCCCATCACCAATCTGTTTTACCTTTCGGGCACCGTGCTTAACTATCATACTCTGCAAGGTAACCTGACCGTCTCCTCCAATGGCAAGCACACCCTTGTTTCTCACAGCTAAAATTGTAGTACTTTTAAAAACTTGATCTTGCATTGTCTATATATTTACTATCTTTTTATTTGCTTCGTCGCTAATTGATATAATCACGCACGAAGCAAATAGCAATTTTTCAAACAATGGGAACTCTGAATTTATTTTCAATAAACTACTGTAGGGGTAGGGCTTGCCCCTACCCGTTGATTCTGTCGGTTTCTATGGAGTTATTCGATTTTAAGAAGATTTACACGGGTAGGGGCAAGCCCTACCCCTACAGATATTGTTCAAAATCACGCACTATTTTTTCACCCCTACCCGGAGTGATTTATATTATATATCTTTTGTTTAGTTAAAATATATTAATTCCTTAGATAATCAGTCACAAAAAATATTTATGAACACCTCTCCAAGACTTCAATGGGAAAATCGACTTGTCACAAGAAGAAAAAAATTTCTTCAGCATATAAAAAATGAAATTGCCATTTTTCCTGCGTATCAGGAACGTCATATGACAAGAGATCAGAGTTACCCCTACGTACCCAGTTCAGATTTTTATTACCTCACCGGTTTTGAAGAAGATTCTGCGATTCTCGTTCTCAGAAACACTACTGGAATAAAAAGCGTACTCTATATAAAAGACAGAAACCCCGAACAGGAACGCTGGACAGGAGAGCGTCTGGGTATAAGAAGAGCAAGAAGAAGATTCAAGGTCGATGATATACGTCCTATCGAAGATTTCAGAAAAGAATTCGGAACACTCGTCCATGGATGTCATGCGATACACTACGCCCCGGGGAGTCATGAGGAACTTGATAACATCGTATGGAAATATCTTTCTTCTCACACCGCCCCTCAATTTGAACGACCTGCCGTGCTGAAAGATTCAAGACTTATCACTTCACAAATGCGTCTTGTTAAAGACAAAGAGGAAGCTGGTTTCATAAGACGAGCAAGTGAGATTACCGCAAAAGCGCTCAAGGAACTTGCCCCCTACATTCCCGGCATGAAAAATGAGAAACACTGTGCCGCCACTCTGGAAAGCCTGTTTGCCAAATACGGTGGACAAGGAACTGCTTTTGAAACAATTGTTGCTTCGGGAAAAAATGCAACGGTTCTCCACCATCGACCTTCCTTCTCACCCATCTGGAAACGTGACCTTGTCTTAATTGACTGTGGAACAAAATTTAAAAACTATTCAGGTGATATTTCAAGAGTGTTTCCTGCTTCCGGTACTTTCACTGCAATTCAGGCAGAGGTGTACGATGCGGTAGAAGAAGCTGTTACGGATGCACTCACAAAAGCCCTGAGTGGTAACTGTCTCGATGACATTCACCAGGCTGCTGCAAAATCTCTCAGTCGAAGTCTTGTTGATCTCGGAGTAATAAAAGGAAACCCCTCACACGTCTTCGCAAGAGGGCTATTCAAACCCTACTTCATGCATCGTACTGGTCACTGGCTCGGAATAGATGTTCATGACATTGCTCCTCAGCATCTCAATAAAGAGTTTGTTCCCTCACTACTCCATCCACTAGCTCCCGGAATGACATTCACCGTAGAACCTGGCTTATATTTCCCCCACGACGACCTCTCTGTGCCCAAAGAACTAAGGGGAATCGGAATCCGTCTGGAAGAAAACATCCTCATCACCCCTAAGGGATATGAGGTTCTATCTAAAGACATCCCCCTTAACAGAAAGGAAATTGAGAAGATTATGGTGTAGGTCTGTACATGGGCACGACGTGATAAATTCTTGATAATCGAATCTTTAAAAAATCACCCGCTACAAACAGAAAGACAAAAGTCTCTTTCTAACGAAAAAGAATGATGCCACGAAACATGTGGTGAGAGGAGAGAAAATTCCCTGGTCAAGGCGAAACATCGACCAGGGAAAGATTAAACCGTAAAATTGCAAATTCAAGATGAGGGACTTGAGGTTTTTGCGTTCAAGAAATCGTCAATAAAATCAACGATCGTCTTACCCTTCCCCCCCATAATGGCAACATCACGTAGAGTATGACCTGCTGAGTTCCTAGCCTGTAAATCGGCACCTTCTTCCGCAAGGTATTTAAGGCAATCAAGATACCTACCCTTGCGACTACGAACCACCAAGTGCATCAAAGTCTCATAACTAACTTTTGATTCGAAATCAAAGCCTTGACCATGTCGTGAACGTTCGCAGAGTTCCCGGAGACAGTCAAATGCACCTTCAGAAGCTGCTATCTCTATCGGAAGATAACCATCAACACTCGGGTGAAGCAAAAGAAATTCGCAGAGTTTCTTTTCTGCTACAAGAAGAAATTTAAGACAATCCAGGTGATCGCCCCGAACTACGTAATGAAATACATTGTAACGACTGTCATCTTCAGGGTGCAGCTCATAATTCAAAATATTTGGAGCAGAAGTAGCAGATTCCGCGTCAAGACGTGTCTTTATCTGGTATGCCAATCTGAGAATATTAAACAACCCAAGCCTAGAGCTCTTCAATTTAATATCAACAAACATCTGATGATATCGAATACCAAGAAAAGTGAACATACCATACAACTCGATTAACTCCGTTGCAGAAACTCCGTCAAACTCCTGAAGCGCTTTTTCAAGCGCATGAAGCGCTTCCGTCTCTTTGCGCCTGATGATCTTAAGTACGTCCTCATCAACAGAATGAGGAGTTTCGAAATTCGTACCGCCCCGAAGCGCATCTTCAATCGCAGACAATTTTTGCAAGACTTTTAAAACTCGCCTATTTTGTTCGTCATCGTGAAATTTCATTTTAAAACCTCAAAAAGTTTGTAAACTTAAAAAACAAAAAAGGAGAAAAACCTTAATTTCTCTCCTACCACAACAAGTTCAGTGGTGGAGTTACTTTCTACCCACTTTTTAATGAAAGATGCCCATTAGTAACATAGAAGAATTTGAAGTACAAATTTAGTAGTAAATAACTATATCGCTGAAATCTTGTTCCTCTTTTCAAATAGTCCTTAATATTTAGAAGGTTATAAAATAATATGTCTTAAGACTAAGAACATTATCATAAATAACTTAACTATTTAATATAACTAACTAAATTAAAAAACCTAAATAAAATAACGCTTGCCTCCCATTTTTCTTGAAGCAAATAATCTAAAACTGTCGATAACATATAGAAATAGTGTTTGTTTAAACGGTTTTTAAACGGAGCCTCCTTCTAATGAAAATTTCACAGATTAAATCACTTTCTTTTGCAGCACTTCTTGTGAGTGTTTTGTTTTGCAGCTCAGCTAGCGCTGATCAGAATCAAGAGCATACTCAGATCGCAAGAAACAAAGTGGAGGAGCAAAAACATCGCCCCAAAACTCAAGCCGACTATGAAAGGGAAGCCCGTGAAGCTAGCGATACCAACTACGACGAGTATTCAGATGAAGAGCTGGTGCAGGACAGCAATCGTTCCAATAGCGACTATGGCACCTACAGCTATGGGTCAACATCTTTTGGATTCCAGCCTAAATAGTCGGGACTCCAAACTCTTAACGTAAATGTATAATGTATCTGAAGTCCGGCTGGGCATCTGCGTCTGCCGGCGCTTTAACCCATAAATGGCTATTGATTCTTGCAGGAAGTGCTTTTGTTTTTATCCTGCCAAACAAATCTCTCACAAGAGGACTGATATTGTTGCAACCTTCAGGGATACGACAACTGGTACCCCGGTGATAGTAAAACTGTAGTGCTATTATATCCTCCTCCAATTCTGAAAAAGATACGTTATTCGAATCTGAGTGAGAAAAAGATAAATAACTAAACCCCATATCCTGAGCATTCACAGGATCCAGCCCGACTGAAATTTCCTGAGTTCTTAATTCCGATTCAAGACAATTATTGGATGAAAGAACATCAATGAATTCTTTCATAAAATATACAACTTCAGCTTTACGCTCACCGGGTTTCCACAACACATCTGATTTTCTTGGTACGTAAGGACAGAGTGAACCAGAGATGGCAGGCACTGCCTCCTTACTCCATTTAAAATTCGGATTCTCAACTGTATAAGTAAGTGGCTTAAAAGAAATAAGATAAAATGGATTATAAATTTCCTCCCCCCTGAGACTTCTTCCCGCCATACTCCATGTTGGAAGATCAGCAGAGCGTAGATGCTGATAGTACCCATCCATTCCCCACCATCTGAGTTTACCCGCAATTTGTCCAAAAATCTTTTGAGAGGGCTGATAGATACCTCTCAAAAGTTTTTCCTGTTCCATAACCCGAGATTGTCTGAGAGATATAATTTCCTCTCTCGTCTGATAATCAAGATCGGGACTTAACTCTGGAGGAATTTTAATATACTTCTTGTCCTGAAACTCTCTAAGACCGTCAAAACACTCACCCACACAAAGCTGATTACTATGACCCACCACCCTCGTATAAACCCCCACCCCCTGAATAATCAGCAGAATAAAAATAAGAGAACCAAAAAAGGTATTTAAAAACAGATCAAATCTGAAGAAAGACATCAGTCACTCTTGTTAAAGTAAGGTAAAAATAACTCATAAGAGGAATATAACCTAGCAAATCTTTCTAAACCAGTCTTCAAAATTAATAATAGCGCAAATACAAGCCACGGCAGGAACAAACGGGGGAGGAGAGGAATGTTTTGTATCTTTTGCGAAAACTCAAGCGGACTGAGGGCAAGTAGATCGTACAATACATAAACAACCAAACATCCCGAGGGAGCCATTTGAGCAAAAGATACAAAACATTCCTCTCCCAGGCAGGCACAACCAACATCCAATAACCAAACACATCACTAAAAGCATCTGGCACATCCCCCTCAGCTACGCTATGCTACACACAAACTATTTACCACCTAAAAAATGTTCAATCTAAAACTCATAAAATTCTTTGCCCTTCTCTACCTTTTACTTCTTATCGTTGACATAACCCTGTTTTATACAAAATAACACACACCATGAGTTCCATCTTCCCCAACATCAATGAAACTGTTCGTGATCGCTATCATATAAAAAAAGAATCTGATGCAGGCTCAAACTCAAGAAGCTACAAAGCAGTTGATTCCAATACAGACTCACTGGTTAGCCTGAAGATTCAGCAGATTGATGAATCCGTCCTCCCATTACTTCCTGATATAAAATCCGAGGCGGAATATTTTAAAAAATGTGATTTCCCGAATATCGTAAAAATTAATGACGTATTTATCGAAAAGGAACGCCTGATCATCTCCATGCACTATATTGAAGGACATAGTCTCATGTCTGCAAATAAAGAGCTTGGTACTTTCTCTGCCGAATATGTACAACATATTGCCGAAGTGCTCCTTGAAGGTCTTATCTCACTTCACAAGGAAGGAATCGTTCATCAGAATATCAACCCCGCTCACATTCTTTTTGATACAAAGGGTAAAATCTGGTTAACTGATATTCTCTCAAGCCATAACTATGCGTTTACAAGGTTTAAAAGCCCAAAAAATATAAGCCTCCCTTATGTTCCGCCCGAAGTCTATAACCACTTCGAAACTGACACACGATGGGATATTTATTCTCTTGGAATGTGCTTGTTTTACGCTCTCACGGGAGACCTCCCCCAAGAAATAAAAACCATGTTTACTTTCGGTCAGAAAAACGGGATTGACCCTAATAAATTCGGGCTTGAGATACCTCATAATCTTGCTCATGCGATTAAAAAAGCAACCTCTGCCAATCCTGCTGATCGTTTCCCCACCGCAGAATCATTTCTTGAAACTATCAGGAACCCTGAATTAATAAATCAGGAAATGCTTTTTTTTGACATGAGCTGTTACAATTGTCTCTGCTGCAAGGAAGAAGTGAATGAAAAAGCCGGGGTTTGTGCTCTCTGCGAAAACCAATCTGCAAAACCAGACTCTCATGCCCTCTTCATCTCATCCACTTCTGAACAGGGAACTTTGAAAGAAACGAGAAAAAATCTTAAAAATTTTCTCCAGACAGGCACTAACGCCAAAGAATTAAACGAAGCTGCACTTGGGCAAAGACCCGTCCTGTTCTGCTCCGAGGAGTTATGTGAAAAAATACTTTTACATATGAAGGAGCACTCCCTTATTGGTAAAGAAAGAAAACGCTCTCTGACGAACCTTCTTCCGGCAGATATAAGTATTTTAATACTTATAATCTTTGCACTTTCAGTATATGCGCATCTTTTAATCAGCTCGGATTATCTTGTTACCGGGATCTTGATGTGTTCATCTCTTGCTTATTTCGGCTACAGCACACATGCTCGATCGCTCCTCACTTGCAGCACTCCCGGGTCACACGTCCCCGATGAAATAAGAGACAAATTTGCTCCTTCCAGAAAATCGCTTTCTGTATCCAACATGCGAGTACTTTCGGGAAGAACGCTGCTCCTTGCCGAGCAGTTATACAAGATTCCGGAGCTGGATTCTTTTCAACTTTCGAGACTGCTTTTACATATGAATAAGACTCTTGAATCTGTTTCAAAAATACACCAGACAATTACGACGACCACCGCAGTTAAGCAGAGCAGCGATCACCCCTCCCAGCTTGCAGAGTTCAGAAGGGCATTACACAAGAATTTCCTGAGCATTCTAAAAATTTACGAACTGCTTACCGCACTGAAGATTCACTCCCTCACAAAACCAGACCACATAGAAGAGTTCCATCTGGAGGAAAAGGTAGATCAGATTATCTAGTCCTTCGAGTCGAGGCACTAGGATTATTTTTAAAAAAGGGGAAGGTCTTTCTATATCCCGTCTTCGTTTTCAATTAAGCCCACATCACCAAGACTTTTAATGGTTCTTTTTTCCTTGAATGCTTTGGGAAGATTGATATCAGAAGCTTTTTTTGAAGCATCAACAAGCATTAGCGAGAACTGTTTGAGCTTTTTTTGACAATCGACAAGCGTATGCTGAAATTCAACCGTATTCATTTCTGAAGTTGTTTTGGAACACACCTGTGTCCCGGAAGACAAGTCTGCACATGCTCTTATATAGGCAAGATGATTTTGAATTTCATTAATGAGTTTGGAACCCTCTTTACCTAACATTCCCGGATAATCGGCAGCCTGAGGAAGTGCCACTCCAGCCTGTTTTAAAACCAAAGTTACTTTATCCTTCATGCTTCGGGGAGATCGTGTTCCCTTACCGTTCCTGCCCATTCTGATAAACAGGGCGGTACTTCCAATAAAAAGCAGGACAATAAAGGCTGCAAAAAGCTCCACTACATGTCCTTCCATATAATTTGATATGCTTTCAAAATCCATACCCCGACCTATCGACCCTGAAAAGATAAAACTTGATCGGCAATTAATTAAGGACACAATGGCTTAACAGAACACCCGATTTCTCAAAGAAATATAGCCACATACGGCAAGGGTACCCCCCGGAAGTAAAGACCAGAGAGTTATAAGAAAGGCAAACTCGAACCTCGAAAGCTGAAGCGATTGCAGATACTCCAAGTATCTGAACCCATTATAAATTTTATATTTTATACTCTGTAGCATAGAATTTAATACCGCTAACATCACCGCCCTCTAGTCAGCACTCAGAGTAATTTTACTTCACTACAACCTAAAGCTTTTTCTTGTCAGTAAGGTGTTTCGTAAGTTCAAGTGCCCGGTTCTGATCCATAACTCCAAGAATTTGAGCCATTCTTTTGCCAGGCATTCTTTCTAAAAGTGCAAGTCCTACTTCATTATCAAGTTTCGCTATTAAACTTGCAGATTCGTTAGGTGCCATAGCACTGTAGACTGAAGCAAGCTGCTCCATACGGGCATTATACTTATGATCTTTCTCCTTTCTCAAAGTGGAAAGTTTATTGATCAGAGATTTAAGCTCTGTAACTTTTTCACTTACGAGCTGTGCCTGTTGCTGAAGCTCCTGTTCTTTACTATCAAGAATCTTTCTTCTTCTCTCAAGCTCTACCCGACGCTGATCAAGTTGCAATAATACCCCTCGTTCTATAGGAGAGGTAACCTGGGAAACAAGCTGATTACCTTTTACTCCTTCATCACTGTTTTCTGCCTCTACCGCCTGATCTCCAATGAATGTAGTCCTGGACAGAAACTCCTGTCCGCCGGTCGGTGAAAGAGACGCTCTTGCGGAAGGATTTGATGACGGCTTTTTATTCCAAAAAATCTCTTCAAAAGAACCGTTGTCTTTTGAATAGCGAAGCGTACCAAAAGCAACCAGTAGTAACACAACAAACAACGCCGGTATCTTGCTTCCAAAAGAAGAAGTAAAGGGACTATGCTCCACTGTTTTTTTCTTCCCGGAACGTCCTTTGCCTGCGGCACCAAGCCTCAGCACCTCCCGTTTTGCTTCTTGAATTCTCTTTTCAAGAGATTGAACACGTAGATGCTGGATGTCTTTATCCGTACTACTGTAAATGTCACTTAAGTCTTCATGAGTAAGATTTGTTGAAAGCCTTGATGATTTAATAGCACTTTTACTATTCATCAGCATTGACTGAGCGCTTCTCTTTGAAAGTCCCTCTCTGCGCTTCAGTTCGTTCTGAATGATTTCTGCCATGTCATTTCTCTGCTGCTCAGTCATTCCATTCTTTAACTTGAGCAACTCTATTTCATCTTCATCTGGCATGAGATTTATATTCATTATTCACCATCAAATTCTTGACGCACCGTATGCTGTCGTATTGCTAAGGATTCAATTTCTTTTTTCTCGGTTTTCTTTACTTCCTCCCGAAACTCTTCAAACCTCCTCTCTCTAAGCAAAGATAATGCCTTTTCGTCACGAGCTTTAAGGAGAAGCTCCTCCCGGGCAATTTCTACAGCTTTTTCAGCCTCTTCTATTACTGATGCTTGTTTGACAAGAAGAGATTGAAGAAAAAATTCATATTCTCCCAGCAAAACCAGGTCACCTGCTGTCATAATATTGTCATTACTCAGCTTGGAACGCTCTTTTTCGACACTTAACTGCTCGTAAATGTGCTCTGCCTGATTTAAATCACTGATTCGCTTTGCAAGCTCTCGCTTTGATCTTGTAGCTTCTCCTTCTTTGTACTGGCGGACTTTTTCAAGACGAAATTTGAACTTCTTCATATGCCGCCCCTATCACGCAGAAAGAATAGCATGAAGCTGTTGCAGGGTGTCATCCCATGAGCAGTGCTCATGAGGGGTTTGTTTAAGGAAGGAGGTAATTTGATCAATCTTTGCTACTGCCAGATCTATTTTAGGGTTCTGTCCGGATTTATACGCCCCAATTGAAATCAGGTCTTCAATCTCCTGATACTGCGCTACAAGTTCTTTTAAAACTCTTGCAAAGGTAACATGATCCTGGCTGACAATATCAGACATAACCCGGGAAAGACTGTTCAGTATATCGACCGCAGGATAATGCCCTTTTGCCGCAAGCTTTCTTGAAAGTACAATATGACCATCAATAATACCTCTTACCGCATCAGCTATCGGCTCATTCATATCATCACCTTCAACAAGAACAGTATAAAATGCGGTAATTGACCCCTCACCAGGTGTAGTACCAGCCCTTTCAAGCAGCTTTGGAAGTTGAGCAAACACCGATGGAGTATATCCTGAAGCGGTAGGTGGTTCACCAATCGCAAGCCCCACCTCTCTCTGTGCCATACAAAAACGAGTTATGGAATCCACCATCAAGGTAACCCGGGCACCCTCATCTCTGAAAAATTCTGCTATTGCAGTAGCAACCATTGCCGCCCGAATACGCATCAAAGCACTTGAATCACTTGTGGCTACCACAAGAATACTCCTTGCCAGACCTTCAGGACCCAAATCCTTCTCTATAAACTCACGCACCTCTCTACCCCGTTCCCCCACCAGTGCAATGACGTTGACCTCGGACTGGGCATGACGAGCGATCATTCCCAAAAAGGTTGATTTTCCGACCCCGGAACCTGCCATAATAGCCACCCGCTGACCACGACCAACGCTCATAAGCCCATTCACCACCTTTATTCCGACATCAAGTGGCTCCTCTACCCGTTTTCGTTGCATAGGCTCCGGTGGTATCTGAAAGAGAGGCACCTCTGCTTCTGCCGGAGGAAGAGGTTTTCCATCAAGTGGTTTAAGCATAGGGTCAATTACACGACCAAGTAGTCCCCTTGAAACCTGAACACTATCCCCAAGCCCTCGTGAAATGATAACCGCCCCGGGAGCAAGACCGGTAGTATCTGCAAGAGGCATGAGAAGAACTTTTTCTTTTCTAAACCCTACAACTTGTGCCGGTATGATTTTATCAGAAAATCTAATTTCACAGGTGGTACCAATCCCTACCGTTGGACCACTGCCTTCAATTACCAGACCGATAATATCAGTAACCACCCCCTGAGCAGTGATTGGCTTGGACTGTTCAATAACGGCGTTGGCACGACTCCAGATATCCATTACTCTTTAACCACCGAGAAAAGGTTTTGTCTGATCTCATTCCACATACTGTCAATTTCAAGATTGATCGTTCCAAACTCACTTTCTATCACACATCCCGACACGATCGTTTCATCCGACTGATAAGAAACCTCAATCGGGAGCTCCGCTATATCAGCGGGAAGTCCCTCTATATTAATAAATTCATAATCTTCAGGGCTTAGTTTTACCGTAACCGCCTTGGCACCGGGCACTGAATAAAGTGCCTTTTTAATTATTTCAAAAATATAATCGGGTCTCACATCAACGGTAGTATCAAGAATCTTTTTGGAAACCGCCATGGAAAGCTCTAGAGCCCGTTTTTCGATATTCTCGGCTTTTTCATTAATGGCAGAACATATCAGGGTTTGAAGTTCAGATAATTTTTGATTGTACTGTTCCTGAATTTCGGCAAGCTGAGCGGTGTACTGCTCTTCTGCCTGACGCATACCCTCACTAAGCCCCTCCTGGTACCCGGCACTTCTCACCTCTTCAAGTACTTCCTCCGGAATCTCTACAGGCGCTTCGTCAATTCCCAGCTTTTCGGATTTAAATTGCTGAAAAGAAGGCACTTCAAGAGTTCCCTCAAATATTTCGAACATGGGATCAATCCTGAATTGATCAGAAGCAATCACATCAAGTGAAATACCCAGAAATGATGCATTAACATCATATTTCTCAATACCCTCCCACGCCGAAGGTTTATATGGTGTCGGAATATAATCTTTTTGAGAAACATAGGCAGATCCGGCTTCAAACTTATTTACAGATGAATCTGTTTCAGCATTTTTTTCAACCTCAGAAGGTTCTTTTTTTTCTTCTTCAAGTCCTTCTTCAACAGTATCCATTTATTAAACTCTTAATTATTCTCAAGTTATACCAGAACGTCATCTCCGCCGGAAGAAATCGCAATCTTACCTTCCGCTTCAAGTCTTCTAACGATATCAACAACTGATTGTTGAGATTTCTCAACTTCCTTAAGCGGAGTAGGTCCAAGAGAATCAAGATCATCCTGAATCATCTCAGCAGCTCGTTGTGAAATGTTTCTGAAGATAAGATCTTTCAATTCAGGGCTTGCGGTCTTAAGAGACATAACCAATTGATCTCTTGGAACTTCCTTAAGTACGGTCTGGATACTCTTGTCATCAATTTTGTTAATATCTTCAAAAGTAAACATGAGATTCCTGATTTCATCCGCAAGCTCGGGAAAGGAATCTTCAATTTCTGCAAGAATTCTCTCTTCATTATTACGCTCAACAAAGTTAAGTATATCCGCAGTCGCTTTTGCCCCTCCTACCTCTTCTTCCTCACCCATGCTCACTCCACGAAGCTGTGATCTGAGAACCTCTCTCACCTCATCAACCACGTCACTTTTAACATGCTCCAACTGCGCAACCCGCACAAGAACGTCTGTCTGCAAATCTTCATCCATTTTACTAAGTAAGTCAGCAGCCATATCAGGAGTCATCTTGGTAAGTAAAAAAGCTATCGTCTGGGGGTGTTCTGATTGTATGAAGTTATCCACGATATTTGAAGGAATGTCTGCGATCAATGTTGAAAGTGGCTCTTTTCTGCTACCGGTAATGTACTCCAGGAGCGAATCGCCCGTATCGCTGCCAAATGCCGAACCGATCACATCCTTAGCAAACTCTCTACCATCGACAACCATTGTGTCAGATGCCCGAAGCATTGCAGAGAACTCATTGGCGATATCCCGTTGTGCCTCACGACCCACCTCGTGTACACTCATAAAGGCACGACTGAGCTTCTTTACCTCAGTTTCAGTCAAGTACTTCATAACTTCTGCCGCCAGGTCTTTACCCAGCGACATCAGCACCACAGCAGCTTTTGTAAGATTATTAGCTTCGAGTGACACGACTACCTCTAAATTCTACCATCATTTAACCAATACCTGATAAGGAGTGCCGCCTGCTGAGGATTATCCTTAACCATTCTGGAATTATCAGCAAGAAGCGTTTCAAGCTCCTCAATATCAATTGCGGGTTTTGCCCTCTCAGGTGTAGATGAAAGCTTCGCTCGTTCCGCTTCAAGTTCCGCTTCAAGTTCTTCAATACCCGCAGGAAGCAGTCTGCTTAAATCCACTTCGGCATCTGAAGGAGTAACCAGGAACTTGACCATTGGTTTAATTACAATAAAGAGCGTTACGATAAACAATAACAGCGCCGGTAACCACTCAGTCATACTCCAGAGCTTCTGCTCAAGCGCAGTCTTTTCAAGCACCGTTAATAAAGACTCATCAGGCTCAACAAAACGTATATTCTCAACCGTTACGGTATCTCCCCGGGCTGCGTCAAAACCAACGGTTTGCTTAACCAAATTATCAACTTTCCTGACCATTTCAGGAGTAAGCGGAAGGTATCTTTTCTCTTTAATAGCACTTCCTTCTTCATCAACGGCTCCCGTATCAACTTCTACATATTGACCGTCAACCAGAACCGCAACCGAGAGTCTATCAATTTTACCGGGATTCTTTACAATTTTACTTACCGCCCTTGATATTTCATAGTTTTTAAGACTTTCTCGTCTTTTGTTATTACCCTCAGCTCCTCCTGCAAGGATTCCGGTCTGATTAGTAAGATTGGACAAGATTCCAGGCACTCCCCCTTCAACGGAAGTTCCACTATTTTCCTCTACCGATCTTTCACTTCTCATTACAGTCCCCGCAGGGTCATAAGACTCTTCTTCCTTCTCAAGTTTACTGAAATCAATACTTGCAGTTACCCGGGCAACCGACCTTCCGTGCCCAAGAATCTCGGCAAGCATGGTTTCGATTCGCTTACTATAGGAGTTTTCAATCTCACGCTGGTATTGGAGACTCGTAAGGTCTACTCCATCCGTAGCCTGAGAGTCTTTTTTCTCGTTCAGCATTTTTCCGAACTGATCAAGAATGGTAATACCTTCCGGAGTAAGTCGCTCAATACTTCCGGCTACGAGATGGGAAATACCTTTGGTTTGTTGAGGAGTGAGTTCGGTCCCTGCCTTTAACTTCAACAAAACTGATGCGGTGGGAGGCACATCACGTGAAGCAAAAACGGAACGCTTGGGAGTGGTTATATGAACCCGTGCAGCGGCGACTCCCTCAATTTTTAGAATTGTTCTCTCAAGTTCTCCCTGAACTGCTCTTACGTAGTTTATATTTTCACCAAAAGATGATAAACCGAGCTTTGCTTCATTCCAGAGTTCATAACCAACCTGATCTCCCTTTGGGAGACCACTTGATGCCATATCCAGACGTACTTCATGGACTATTCTGGGTGGAGTAACTTCAACCGTTTTACCATCATTGGTAAGACGATACCCTATTTTCATATCTTTTAACTTATCAACCACACCGGAAGCATCAGCATCAGATAAGTTTGAATATAATACGGCGTACTCGGGTTGAGTAGCCCAGTTTGAAACAAACATGATAAGGGTCATACAACCAAAGGCAAGAAGAGGAAGTGCGATCTTTTGAGAAAGGGGAAGGCGCACATAAAAGCCAATAATCTGCTCAAACACCGCTCCAAAATCAAATTTCATATCCTCTCCTTTTATCCCTGAGTACCACTAAATCCGTTCCTTAAATCGGTGTCTTGATCAGATCCTGATATGCCCTCTCAAGACGTTCCTTAATGCCAAGCATAAGAGTTAATGAAACAGATGCTTTCTGCACGGCAATAACCGCTTCATGCGGGTTCTGATCTTCTCCCAACACACTTCGTTGAATCGCCCGTTCCGCCTCAATTCCTTGCGTGTTAGCCTCTTCATATTTCTGAAGAAGCATCTCTCCAAACGCCACACCTCCGGAGGACTGCGTCTCTGAACTTTTAGGAGTTACGGACTCAATACCTTTTAAATTTTTTATCAGATTTAACTGATTACTTAATGAACTGTCTCCAACTTTCATATCAGATTTTCCTGTACGTTATAGCCTTGTAAACAAACTTCTTACTGTTTGAGACATTTCTTTAGTAATATTCACAACCTCTGCTGCTGCCTTATACGCTGCACTTGCAGTAAGCATATTAGTCATTTCAGACACCACATTGATATTTGGATAGGCGACCATACCTGTTTCCTTATCAGCATCAGGATGTCCCGGGTCATACACCAGCTCAGGTGCTCTCTCGTCCTGAACCACATCAGCCACCCGAACAGTTTTAAGAGCCGCCTGATCAAGCACCGAATCAAACCTGGAACTCTTCACATCATGTGCCTCAAACACCACATCCCGTCTTTTGTAAGGACCTCCTTCTTCTGTCCTGGTTGTTTTCGCATTGGCAATATTACTTGATACCGTGTTAATCCGTAGACGGTTGGCACTCATTGCACTTGCCGCTATGTCAAACGCTTTATTCAACATGACTAAAACCCTCCTGCTCTTCCCATTGCTGCCGCTTTAAGCATACGCAATTTTACAGTTAATAAGTTTAAGGCTCCTGAATAACTCCTTGAATTCGCGGATAACTTCCCCATTTGAATATCAAGATCAACATTATTTCCATCTGCTCCAACATGCATCGAATTATCAAAATATATATGTTCTCCGGAGAGTCCGTTCACATCAAGATGCATCGGGTTGGTTTTTTTCAGTTCATCTTTATTGGAGCCAAGTGCTTTTTCGATTTCGCTCGCAAAATTCACATCCCGGGCACGAAAATTGGGAGTCTCATTATTTGCGATATTACTCGTAAGAACAGTATGTCTGCGCAGTGTCAGATCAAGCTTTTTTTCAATTGCCTGAAATGTCGGGTCAAAAAGTTTCATAATAGCCCTCGGGTCTCAAATGTATCCATCGAGTGCAATTCCAGTTTCATGCCAGAAACAATCGTTTTATAAGATACTGATTTTTCAACTCTTTTGCTCATATCCCTGTTCTTTCCAAACCTTTTTGCGTCACCATAGCCTCAAACCGTGTCAATACCCGGACAGAGAGATTACTTTCCCGTATCACCATATTCATGCAATTTATTGCGTAGCGTTCTGATACTGATCCCAAGAAGCTCAGCCGCTTTTGTTTTATTATTCTCTGTAGCTCTCAGGGTTTCATAGATGAGCATCTTTTCTGCCTCTGACACACTCAGCCCCGCCTTTAAAATACCCTCTGAGTCATCCCTCTCTCGTTCCTGTAATTTCTCTCTGAGCATAAAATGTTTTAACGAAAGGGTATCTTCCTGACATAATAAAACCGCACGCTCACATGCGTTTTGGAGCTCTCTTATGTTTCCTGGCCAGTGGTAAGCCGAAAGCGTTTTTAAAAGATCTTCAGAAATTTTCTTTGGCTCTCCTTCAGAAAATTTTCTTACAAAATATTGAACAAGAGGCTGAACATCATCAGCACGTTCACGAAGGGGAGGAATATGTAGGGGAATAACATTAAGACGATAATACAAGTCTTCTCTAAAATCGCCGGCATCTACTGCCCTCTGCATATCCCTGTTTGTAGTTGCAACTACCCGAACCTGTACCGGTATTGGTTTTCCTCCACCAACCCGATCCACTTCCCGTTCCTGAAGAACCCTGAGAAGCTTAGCCTGAAGCGAAAGTGGCATTTCTGTTACTTCATCCAGAAGCAGCGTTCCTCCATTCGCCTGTTCAAATTTACCTATTCTCGTGGAAAGTGCTCCTGTAAAAGCCCCTTTTTCATGTCCGAAAAGTTCACTTTCCAAAAGATTTTCAGGTAGCGCCGCACAATTCACCGCCACAAATGAACCATTGATATTCTTGTTACTTACATGGAGTAAACGAGCTATAAGTTCCTTACCAGTTCCGGATTCACCCTGAATAAGAATATTGGCAGAGCTTGAGGCTACATGTGTAACCATCTTTATCAGCTCTCTCATTTCTGCATTATTGGTGATTATTGCAACATCATCCTTATTACTTCTCTTGTTCTGTTCCGGACTGGCACTTCGACTGGTTTTAATTGTTTTACCACCCTGAATTCTTTCAAGGAGAGACTCCAGATCTTCTATAGAGAATGGTTTAGTTATAAAATCATAGGCACCAAGCCTCATAACATCAACTGCCTGAGAGATAGTCCCGTATGCGGTAATCATAACGATTGGAACTTGCGGATACGCTTTATTTACTTCCTTCAGGAGTTCTTCTCCGGAGCACACGGGCATTCTCATATCCGAGATGACAAGATCAAAGCTTTTCTTTTCAAGCTGCTCAAATGCTTCTTTCCCGTTAGTAGCCGTAAAGACAGTCGCACCAAGTCTTCCAAGACTGGTTTCCATTGCACTTCTCATCTGCACTTCATCGTCTACTACCAGAATGTTCATTCCTTCTCCAATCATAGTAACACCATCCTAGTTTAAAAATTTAATTTTTACCCGGGTACCCATAGAAATCTCAGATTGCACCTCTATTGTTCCTCCATGTGCCTTTACCAGAGAATAAACAATCGCAAGCCCCAGCCCTGTTCCTTTTTCCCTGGTTGTAAAAAAAGGATCGTACATCCTCTCTTTCACCTCTTCACTCATTCCCTTACCATTATCGCATACCAAAAGAGTCCAGCATGCCGAATCGGAGTGATCAATTGAAATTTGAACATGATGGGGAAGATTCGAGAGAGACTCCTCGGAACACGCATCCAGTGCGTTTTTACTCAAATTAAGAACAATCTGACCAAGAACGTATGGATCCATCATAAAGGACTCTTCTCCCGACTCCTCCCATGAGAGAAACAATCCTGCATCACAGTCCTTTTCAGGTAAACCTGAAACGATAGCAAGGTGCTCATAAGACGAGGATACATATCTGCATGTTTCTGACAGAAACATTTTTGCGCTTCCATATTCCTTCTTTGAAACCGTAATATCCTTGGTAAACAGCAAACAATTGGAAACAATATGGGATAGACTGGAGATTCCCTGTTGTATATGATTCACCAGTTCAAGTTTTGAACTATCATCTTTTACTTCTCTTTTAAGCACACTACAGTACAGCTCCATACTGCCAAGCGGGTTTCTTATTTCGTGTGCAAGAGAAGCCGCCATTTGCCCCATAGCTACGAGTCTTCCGGTATGATCTTCAGTATAGGCTTGTTCAGCGAGTATATCTTTCATTGATAAAACCTGTTAATTTTCTTCCTGTACCAGTTCTTTTGCGTACTCAGCTTCGATCAATGCACGCCCCAGCTGGAACCAGGGGTCATTTTCTTTCGCATTGGTTGAGATATACGACACCTCCTCTTCCGCCTCTACCATCAACCCTTCATTGATAAGAGCCATCGCATGCGCGTAACTGATTTTTGAAGAGCGAAACTCACTTGGAAATGAATTCCTTCCCTCTTCTACCCAGGTACGCACTCCTGAAAAATTTTTATTTTTTGTATCAATAGTAAGAAGCTCCTCCAGTGCCTCAGGAGTAACTCTGGACGTAAGTTCAATCTGGGTAAGTGCTTTTCTCGCTTCGGTGTTTCTTCTGAGGTGATTTCTGACTCTTGCAAGCTGTAACAATGCTTCCTGAGTACGCTCCTTGGCTCCCTCACGAGATACTTTTTCGTAATACCGCTCAGATAAGCTATACATTTTCTGAGCATACAAGGCTTCCGCAATAATATAATACAACTCACCTCGAAGTTCTGACTCATCAAGAGCACTGCTTCCTTCTTCGGCAAAACTTCTTGCTTTTTCAAACTCCCCTTCCTGAAGCTCCATTATAGCCCGGGCAAGATACACCCGTGCCCGTTCAGTACCGCTGCAATCCGGATGCAACAGCGCCTCATCCCAGCGTTTCCGTGCTTCCTCTACAAGACCAAGTGCCCACGCACTCCTTGCAACCGCAAGAGTTTCTCCAAGAGAACGAATGCTTTCATTATCCTTATAAAGAAGTACCGCATCAAAGTGCCTTCCCTCTGTACTCAATTCTTTTACTCCAATAAGCGGATCACTTCCCACACGAGAATCTCCATGTACAAAAGACATGCTTACTAACTGAAGCAAAGACAGGATCGTAATAAATAAAATGGTAGTAAACGATACTTTCATTGTTTAGTGTCTTTTATTCTCTCATTTCCTGATCAGTACCAGCCAGTAAGCCTTTTTTCTTTATTTTCTCAACCAGTGTTGTTCTATTGAGGTTCAAAAGTTCGGCAGCAGCCTTCTTGTTCCCTTTTGTGCGCTCAAGCGCCTGTATAATTAACTGGTTTTCAAACTCTTCGATAAGAGAATTAAAATCGACCCCTGTGGTGGGAAGAAAAGGGGTCACGCCTGCAACTGTTTCTTCACCTTCAAGCTCTCCATGTACGAACCCTGGTGGCAAATCGTCAATTTCAACCTGATCCCCATCAACAAGAATAGATAATCTCTGAACAAGGTTCTCAAGCTCTCTTACATTACCGGGCCATCGGTACATATTCAGAGCTTTAAGTACTTCATCAGAAAACCCAAGTGGACGTCTGCCAATTGATTTTGCGAATTTATCAGCAAAAAACTCCAGTAGTAACTCAAGATCATCAACCCGACTTCTCAAAGCCGGAAGCTCAACAGGAACTACCTGAAGACGATAAAACAGGTCTTCCCTGAATTTTCCTTCCTTCACCTTTGTTCTGAGATTAACATTGGTTGCTGCAATAACTCGCACTTGAACCGGTTTTGGTTTAAGACCACCAACTGGTTCAACCACTTTCTCCTGAAGCACTCTGAGTAACTTTACCTGCAAGTGCGGACTCATATCTCCGATTTCATCAAGAAAGATGGTTCCTCCATCAGCAAGTAAAAATCTGCCCGGTTTTGAATTTACCGCACCGGTAAATGCTCCTTTTTCATATCCAAAAAGCTCACTTTCAAGAAGGTTATCCGGAATAGCACCACAATTTACCGGAATGAAGCTACCCTTTACTCCGCTCATTTGATGAATTGCCTGAGCAATCATTTCTTTACCGGTTCCGCTCTCACCAAGAATGAGTACGGTACTATTTGTTTCAGCAACTCGCTCAATGACATTAAATATTTTCTGCATACCGGGATCTGCTGTCACTATTGAATCAAATGCAGATGATTGCTTTGAAATATTCTGAACTGTTGAAAACCGCTCTGTTTGTACGATTTGTTCAAACATTCTATTATCTCCCTCCCATTTGTGCGTTTTGTGTTTTCATAAATAACACCAGACGCGTTTATTGTGCCGTTTCCCTGACACCTCTGTCGATTTCAGATGACAAGAGACTGACAGCTGACTCTGAAATCTTTCCGTGCAGGTGTCATTTTTACGGCAAGGAACGTACCAATTTTGTATCAACTGTCAGATTTTCGTCAGTCCCGGGGGGCAAGGAGAAGCCCCTGAGCCTATTTTATGAGATAACTATAGTGTATTTATTGCTTTTTTCCGGTATTAAGGCTTTCCCTGCCTGCACGATCTTTATACAGGGATGTCAAAATCACTATGATCAAAAATTTGTCGATTTCCAATTTTGTACACTTTTGACACCTCTTCTCTAACAAATTTTCTTAGTAATAAGAGATACGACCCCTTAAAAAGACCTAATAAAATTGTATGCCCTTATCTTTTACGCTAATATGCCCTTATCGTATTAGAAAATTACTCATATCCTGAATAAACTTATGACAAACTTCAGCTTTACCAAGATGCATGGCATTGGGAATGATTACATATACTTTGACTGTACTGAATATGAGTTCCCTGAACCCGAAAAAGCTGCTGTGGTATTGTCTGATCGGCATTTTGGCATTGGTTCAGACGGAATTGTCCTGATTCAGAAGCCATCTATAAGCACAGGAGCTGACTTCCGGATGAGAATGTTTAATGCCGATGGCTCGGAAGCAGAAATGTGCGGAAATGCAGTTCGCTGCATTGCAAAGCTTATTTACGAAAAAGGGCTTTCATCAGAGAACACCATCCGCCTGGAAACTCCCGGTGGTATAAAAATATTATACCTCACCACCAAAAATGACCGTGTAACTGAGGTCAGGGTCAACATGGGCAAGGCAATACTCTCACCGGAGGAAATCCCCTGTACTTTCACTGAAACACCCGCAACCAATCAAACTATCGAAGTCGAAGGACAAGCCTTCACCGGCACAGCCGTTTCAATGGGAAATCCTCACTTTGTAATATTTGTAGATGAAATAAACGACTATCTGGTACACACCATTGGACCAAAGATAGAAATCCACCCCAGCTTTCCCAAAAAGACAAACGTAGAATTTGCAAAAGCAGAATCCTCCGACAAGGCAAGCATGCGAGTCTGGGAAAGAGGCAGCGGGGAAACCCTCGCCTGCGGCACCGGAGCATGTGCCGTAGCCGTAGCCGGACACCTAACAGGAGTCCTAAACAACAAATCCACCATCTCACTCCGAGGAGGCGATCTAAAAATAGAAATCTCCGACTCCGGCGAAGTCTTTAAAACCGGACCGGCAGAAGTAGCTTTTGAAGGTACCGTAACAAGAACCTGGTAACACCCACCACGATATCCATATATAAAAATAGGGGCTGAAGTAGCTAAGACCGAGATATAGGTCTAAAGTGGCTATAATG
>CAZTBW010000002.1:0-266200 GCA_964612555.1 uncultured Bdellovibrionales bacterium
GCGATCCGGGACAACCCGGTCAACCTAGCGATCCTGGAAATCCGAGCGATCCAGGCGACCCGGGAAGCCCAAGTGATCCAGGTGATCCTGATCAACCAGGACACCCAAGTGACCCGGGAGGAAATCCGAGTGATCCCGGTGACCCGGGAAGTCCGGGTTATGGCTATGGCAGAGGAGTAAGGCTTTCTCAGTGATGTCTTATATATGCGAGAGTAAAAGTTCTTTACTGTGAAGAAAGTTTTTATTGTTTTCTTTGTATTACTGAACTTTTACGGCTCCATTCATTGGAACTTTATTGAGTACTTTGATTTAAAGTATAATCAGCTGAGTCAGTTTGATAGCACTGGAAGTGTGCAGACGCTTAAGAAGTTTTTCTGGTGGTATCCTTATGTTATTGGTCTTGACCAAAGATATACCATGTTCAGCACTATCCATAGGTCGTACTACGAGTACCAGTTTTATGGAGCAGGAGAAAATGGCGAAAAATATATCTATCCGATTGAGCTGCAATCTGAGAGGACTTTCTGGGAGCGCAATCTCTTTGATCATAAAAGAGGTAAACTCCATTTAATATTGTGGAATAGTAAATTCGGTAGAGAAGCCTATTCTCAGTACCTTTACAGAACCTACGCGGCTGATGCTCCGTTCGAAATTAAAAAACTCGCTATAGACTGGTATTGGCAGGGAATATACCCTCTTGATAAGGCAAGAGAACTCGGTTCTGGGCTATCTGAGAAAAAAAACCTCTATATGACTGAAGAGTATGATATCAAAAATTGATTCATTTTTTTTCCAGATGGTGGATACCAGGATTTTTGCAGTTATCAGAATTACTTCAGGGGTTTTGATGACGCTCTGGGTACTGGCAGCATACCCGAACTGGTTCAGAGACTATCACTCTGAGGGGATGCTTTCCTTGTATGTTATGGGTTCCGAATATCCCTGGTTTAATAAATGGTTTTCGGTTGTAGATGTTTTTGATGGATACGTGCCGATCATTTTTTGGTGGTGGTTTTGTCTGTTTGTCAGCCTGGCGTTTACTTTAGGTTTTTCGTCAAAGCTCATGTGCCTTTTGCTATTGATACTTCATACTTCTTTTCAGCACAGAAATTACTGGGCAAGTAATGCTGAACAGACTGTTTTTAGAATGATTTGTTTCTACAGTCTGTTTATGCCACTTGGGAGGAATTTCTCTATTGATGCTTTACTCTTCAAAAACAAAAACAACCTTAGCCCAATATGGTCATTAAGAATGATGCAACTTCATTGCTGCGTCGTGTACTCCGTTAGTACCTATTGGAAAATCGTTAAAGATAAGGTCTGGTTATCAGGTGAGACCATGTACTACGTAATATATAATCCAATATGGTCAAAATTCCCTTTCCCGGAGTTATTTCTTATACCCGGTGTTTCTCTCCTTGCCACCTGGGGGAGTCTCTTGCTGGAAGGGAGTTTTAGTATCCTGGTGTGGTTTCCCAGGCTTAGGAAATATATTGCTTTTATCGCAATAGCGTTTCAGTTTGTAATAGCCATTTTTCTCAATCATGTCGGCTTTTTTTCACTTTCAATGGCATGTGCACTGGTAAGCTTTCTGAGGTGGGGTGACTTAAAAAAGGGATAGGCTAAGAAAATTTCTTAATCACTGTAGAGATTTAGAAAAAGCATGAAGAAAATCGCATATTTTGTCGATTAGATAAGCAAGGGGTCTGGAGTTGGTGTTTTTTTGGGTAAGCGGTTTTTACAGGCGTATCTGATTTGGTGGCAATTGCTATGAACGGTTTTGGAATCAAAAATAATCAAAAGGGTTCGATTCTTCTTGAAACATCCGTTTCTATCGGTGTTATACTTTTTATAATAGCAGGGGCTACTAACCTTGGTTCAATCATCTGGGAAGCTACAATATTTACTGAGGTGAATCGATCTGCCAGCAGATATTCAACTATGCAGACCTATAATCGTATTCATTGTGGAGAAAGCTCACAAACATACAAGAACTTTGTTAAAGAAATGGTTATGAGCTATATGGGAAACTACAGGGAGAATAACTCTTCAAGCGGAAGAAACTCCTGGGAAACCACTCCTCATGTAGACCTTAGAACAGTGAGTTACCCCAGAAGCGGCATTGAAAGTAGTGATGGAGCACAGGATATGCTCTCCTTCGATTATTCCATAGTGACTATTCTGAACAAACCTGATTTATCCTGCAAGTTCTGCTCGAGTTTCTTGAACCAGGTTTTTACCATGAGTACATCAAGTTTATTCATGTTGCCTTGTGCACTCTCCCCGGGCTTACGCAGTTCATCTGGTAATAACCCCGGTAACGAGACCCCTCAGAACTTCAATCCTGATGATCAGAACGCTGAGGATGGCAACTTTGGTGGCTATAATCCTGTAGAGCCTGGTAATCCCCAAAACCCCGTTAACCCCAATAGCCCGGATATTTTCGGTGACGGTGACTATTATGATGTTGGAGAGCTGGATACTGAGCAACCGCGGGGATTTAACGATTACCCGGAGGTGGGTGGTGATGTATTTGGTGGTGGAAAGGATAGTGGAATGCCCACTCATGAAGATTCTGGTAGTTTCCATGATTTTACTACAGAAGAGCGTGATCTGCCTGATGGTTTCTATGAAGTACCTTCTTCGCTGCCAAAAGCGCCAAAAGATGTTATAAAAGGCGAGACAAGAGGCAACTCTTTTGATATCTTGGGTCCCATAACGACCTTAAATTAAGATTTTTTATCTACCGAATGTTACCACATAATCCCGAAAAAGCTGCCCGAGAAAAGGGTGTTGCAATGCTTGAGTTTGCCATTGTAGGGCTCCTGCTTGTCATGGTCATTGGATTTCTTTTTGACATGATGGTTCTCTATTTTAAAAATCAGGTGCTGGTTACCACTGTAACCAGAGGGACACGAAGTGTGGCGGTTAATTTTCCTCCCGGATTTACTCTTTCTGGCTTTAATACAGGCGAATACAGAGCCCAGCTTAATAATGTCTTAAAGCAGCGTTTTATAAATCATATTAACAATAACTATGTTTCCTTGACAGATGATGCACAAAATCCACCGCTGCAAGTTAACGCACAAATAGAGCAGTCTCCGGGTATGCCCTGGAATGAGCAGAAAGCAGGTGATGTGCAACTACTGGTTAATGTTGAGTGGAGTAATGTCTGTGTGTTTTGTTTTTTCCCAATACCAGCCAGAGCTTCTACTCAGGCAGTAATTGAAGATGAGTGCTTTTTTTAATGTTTAATTCAGATTTTTCAGCAGGGCAGCCTATGGTGTCTGATTACAGAGAGGAAGAAAAGGGAGTGGTTCTGCTTCTCCTGATAATTCTTATTCCTGTAGTTATAGGCATGCTCGGTCTTGCGATTGATATCGGGGTCTTTTTTCTTAATCGTTCAAGCATGCAACAAACTGCTGATGCCATTACCCTTTCAGGGGTGCAGACATTTGAGAATTATAAAACAAGCCCCCTTGATACATTTTCACCGGATGTAAGGGATTTCAAGGATGTAAAAATCGTTGTTCTTGCCATGTTACTTGCACAGGTTACCACTGAAGAGTACGAGAGTTCTGATGGCAGTCTTTTTACAAGAGGGTTTCGGGGGATTAATGATGAAGCGGTTGGAGCTCTTACCGACAAAAGTGTATTTTTTAATCATGCGCCAGCTCTGGGGGCTTCCGGCTTTGAAGCAGAGTGTGAAATTGGCAGTGTTGATTTGAATCATTTTTTACATATGTCAAACTGTGCGAAATTCGGGAATGTTCTTATTAAAGTTACAAGAGGTGTTCGATGTTATTCC
Source organism: uncultured Bdellovibrionales bacterium (assembly GCA_964612555.1). Classification (GTDB taxonomy): domain Bacteria; phylum Bdellovibrionota_C; class UBA2361; order SZUA-149; family DAOLCO01; genus DAOLCO01. Next base: position 3,809 of record CAZTBW010000002.1, read on the forward strand.
GGGAACAGCAGATATTTCTGCTCACTTGAAAAGATGAGCGGAATAAATCCGGATAGCTGGCAGTTTGCCAATTCGGTAGAATTAAATATCCGGGTAGATGGAAGCGGTTCCTTTTTTGCGCGGACATTTCTTGGTGCGGATAATACTGATATTGGAATACATAGCGGGAGCTATCTTGGTCTTAACCCGCCTGTATGTGGTCAGCCTGATTGCGACACCATGCTTGGAGTGATGAACGCTCACACCCTGCCTATATGCAGACTGATAACAGGTTTTGAATAAACTCCGTTATCAGGAAAATCTGTTATCGGGGAACTATCAAGTAGCCCGATAAGAAGTTGAACGCCCTCCCCCTTCTCTTACGAGGTGCCCTCTCTGGGCAAGTAAAGAGAGGTTGTATTTCACCGTGCTCAGGTTAATACCGGTTTCTGTAACTACACGCTCCCGGTTAAGTACCCCATGAGTTCTTACCGTTTCGAGAATTTTTCTCTGTGTTTCAGAAAGGAGCGCCTCACTGAACTGTTTATTGTGGAGTGAGGTGGTTTCAAGTGCTGACTCAAGAATCGTTTTGAACAGAAATTCGAGCCATACATGGGTGGTAGACCAGTCTCCGAATGTTGAACGCTCGGCATGTCTGATGGTGCTGTAGTAAAGGCTTGATTGTTTCAGCAGTTGAACCCAGAGGTTGGAGGCACAAATAAACTCATATCCTCTATCTTTTAGAAGATGCCAGCTTATTGAAAGGGCTACCCGATGGTTTGCAGTGGGAAAGGGGTGCAGCTGAAGAAACAGCAAGTGAAAAATCCCGATTACCAGCAGCGGATGAGTCTCCTCGGCGTATAACTCCTCAGACACCCACTCCAGTAACTCCCTGTACCTTCGGGGAACCAGGAAGGGCGAGACGGTGGTGAAAATACGTTGATTTTCGTGAGAGTAAAATGCAGTAGAGTTGTTTCGGAAATGTTCCGAATGCTGAATTTTTTCCACGTTAACAATAGTTGTGAATAATTTCTCCACCCCTTCTTCTGAAAGTTCGAGTTCCTGGGTGAGTGCTTTTTTGCAGGAATCAATTTCCTTCATGTGCTCAGCACTCACAAACGAGTGAAGGGAGAGATCAAGCGGTGAGGTACTCTTGAAATAACTGAGCACGGGGTGGGTAAGGGGTGCCGGGCTACTCTGGTCAAGACAAAGCATGGCAAGGGCGTTTTTCTGTACTGCCTCCCGTTTGCTTTCTTCACTGAATATCTGGCTGTTAGAGGCAATGTGCTCCCAGGAGCCTGCATATCTTTCAATCCGGGCAATGAGCTGGACAAGTCTGTTACTGGGTTTAATTTCAGGTTTAACTGCTACCATATCGAGTAATCACTATGTGTTGGGTTTTTGGACATTGATAATTTGGACATTGATAAGCTGTGCGATAAAACTATACTTTTAGTATTCTATATCTCCCGCCCCTCCTAATCAATCCGACCTGATCAATCCAAAGGGCGATTTTGAATTTTTTTTCTCTCTGCAATTGATGTTATGGGCAGTTTTAGGGTAGTTTAGGCAAAAAATGAGCGAAAAATACAAAGTTCAATAATATCAAAGGCTTAGACTTTGGCAACTAATTTTTCATCTAAAAATTTTCTTGGTTCTATTGAAACTCCCTGGTCAGTCAGAAATGACTCTTCGGGTTCGGGTTTTGATGAACAGGGGGGCAAAGATCATTCCCTCAGTACTGCCTTTAAAAAAGAAGAGAAATATTCGCTTCTTAAGGATGGTTGTACGGTTCGTGGTGCTTTTGAGTGTCAGGGTGATCTGGTGCTTGAGGGGTTTATTGAAGGGGATCTTCTTGTACATGGTGAGCTTACCGTGTTTGAGACGGGGATGGTTCGTGCCAATATCCGGGCAACTTCGGTTAAGGTGTTCGGTCGTGTGGTGGGTGATATTATTTGCTCGGAGCGTATTGAACTTCATGCCACCTCGCAAGTACGTGGTAATCTCAAGGCAAAACGTCTTTTGATTCAGGATGGGGTAGTTTTTGATGGTCGTTGTGAAATGATGGGTGATGAATCGGGAGATGTTTATGCAGAATGATACTACACCTTTAGGTATTTCTGACATTATCGCAGGAGCGATTATTTTTCTTCTTCTTGCCTGGCTTGCTGTCAGTCTTGCCGGTCCTGAGGGAGTTGGTTTTCTTAAAAACCTGCTAACTCCCGAGCGTGCATTTGAGTTGTTATGTTCCGGGGGCTTGTTTCTTTTAGTCTGGCTCGTTATCGGAGAGATGGTGGCAAAGCCTTACCTTGAAAATCATTTTCTGAGAGAAGAGAAAACTCTTGGGCTTCAGGAAAAAAATGCGGCACTCAAAAAAGAAATCGAAAAACTAAAACTTGAGATTGTCTCGGAGCTTCGTACTGCCCGGCTTGAGGGAATTAAAAAACGGGATATAATTATTGCCGATTCAAGGAAGAAGGCGCAGGAAATGACGGAGCTGGGAAAACAGGAGGCTGGAAAAGACTGGGCAAAGGTGGCAAAGGAACTTGAGGGAGTTCGTGCTCAGGTTTTTGATTCACTTGACGGTGAGGTTTCGGGGCTTGCTTCTGCGATGTATAGCAAGATTGTCTCCTCTTCGGGAAAAGTTCTTCACTCTGTGATTGCGGTGTTTTTACCGCTTGGTGCTTTATTTGCTGCCGGACTACTTACTGCGGTGCTATTTACTCCGGGGCTTTGTTACGCTGCATCTGGCGGGCATACTGATGCCGGCATTGAAACTCTTCTTTACCCCGCGCTTAATTTTTCCATCTATATGGTGCTTGTCTTCTGGGTTGCAAGAAAGTTCGTGCGCCCGGTTCTTAGAAATTTCCGTGCTGAGGTTGAGTCGTTTGCGGTTCGTGTTCAGAATGAATATGTCACTCTTGAGAGAGAGCTGGAGCAGCTACGGTTTCGCCTTGAGCATATCTCGGAAGAAAAGAGCGAGCTGGTTCAGGAGCTTGAAAAGTCAGCCCGGGATATATCAGGAGAGATTGCTTTGGCTGCGAATCAGAAAGTTGAGAACATGCGTCGTGATGTGCTCCTTCGTTCAGAGTCCGAGAAGCAAAAAGTGTATCAGGCAGCGAAGCAGGAGCTGGTGGCTAAGGTCATTCATAGTGTTCGTGACATGCTTTCTAAAAATTATTCCGAAGATCAGGACAAGTTATTGATTCGATCTGTCCTGTCCGGTTCTGAAACGCAAGTCTAGGGTGTACTACTAAGGGTATATACAGTTAATCAGGGAGAGTACGATACGTGGCATCAAAACATGGCAAGATTAGTTTACGATATGCGCGGGCACTCCTTCGTGCGCTTGTTGCTGATGGTGCTGATAAAAAAAGGCTGTTTTCTGTGCTTGAAAGCCTGAGTGCGGTAAGTCTGGCATTGTCTTCCAATAAAGAAGCAAGTATCGCCATTCAAAACCCAATGATTGATTCTGCAAAAAAAGAACAGGTGATTCAGAAAATGCTGGACGCCGTTTCTTCCGATCAGCTTCTCTCTTCTTTTGCAAAAACGGTATTTGGTAATGGCAGGTTTGCAGCGTTTTCAGAGATCGCTGAAAGCTTCAGAGCTTTGGTGTATCAGCAGACAAAGATGGTATCTGTAAGAGTAACTTCTGCCAGGGATATGCAGGAAGATGAGCGCCGGTTTATTACTGATTCACTGCGATCAAGACTACCGGGGGAGCCTGAACTTTTATGGCAGGTTGACCCAAAAATTATAGGTGGGGTGATTGTTGAATATGAAGGGCATCGTATAGATGCAAGTGTTCGGGGAGCCCTCTCGGGGATAGAGCGGGAGCTTCTCTCTTAGGTAAATTACTTAACGATAAGCAAATGGAATAAAAAGGAATATGATGGAAATTAAAGCTCAGGAAATCAGCAGGCTTTTAAGTGAACAGATTCGGGATTTGAAATCTAATGTAGATCTTTCCGAGGTCGGGTCAGTGGTGTCTGTGGGAGATGGAATTGCTCGTATTTTTGGTTTAAGTAAAGTTGCGGCGGGTGAGCTTCTTGAGTTTGCTTCCGGGCTTCGGGGGATTGCTCTGAACCTTGAAGAGGACAGTGTCGGTGCGGTGATAATGGGGGAGACCCATAAGGTTAAAGAAGGAGACCAGGTAAAGCGACTTGGAAGAATTGCCGAGGTGCCGGTTGGTGAGTCTCTGATTGGTCGTGTGGTTGATGCTTTGGGGAATCCTATTGATGGAGGTCCTGCGCTTTCAAATGTAAAATATTCACGTCTTGAGGTGAAGGCACCGGGTATTGTTAAGAGAAAATCGGTACATGAGCCACTTCAGACAGGGATTAAGGCGATTGACGCCATGATTCCGATTGGAAGAGGACAGCGTGAGCTTATTATTGGAGACCGTCAAACGGGTAAGACCGCAGTTGCGCTTGACGCCATTATCAATCAGAAAGGTACCGGGGTAATTTGTATTTATGTTGCAATCGGGCAGAAGCGTTCCAGTGTTGCTCAGGTGGTGGAGCGTTTAAGAGAGAACGGAGCGCTTGATCACACGATAATTGTTGCTGCAACTGCCAGTGAACCTGCTCCAATGTCATTTCTTGCACCGTACACAGGTTGTACCATTGGAGAATTTTTCCGTGATAATGGCAGACACGCTTTGGTGGTCTATGATGATCTTTCCAAGCATGCGGTTGCGTATCGTGCAATTTCGCTTCTTCTGAGAAGACCTCCTGGTCGTGAAGCATATCCCGGAGATGTGTTCTATCTTCACAGCCGACTTCTTGAGCGTGCGGCAAAACTCAGTGATGCAGAGGGGGCAGGCTCTCTTACTGCGCTTCCTGTTATTGAAACGCAGGCAGGGGACGTTTCTGCTTATGTTCCGACAAACGTGATTTCGATCACTGATGGGCAGATCTATCTTGAAACCGACCTGTTTTATGCAGGGGTACGACCTGCGGTAAACGTAGGGCTTTCAGTTTCCCGGGTTGGAGGATCGGCGCAGATTAAAGCCATGAAGAAGGTTGCGGGAACACTTCGTCTTGCACTTGCTCAGTATCGTGAAAAGCAGGCATTTGCTCAGTTTGGTTCAGATCTTGATGCGGTCACCCGCGCGCAACTTGCTCGTGGTGCTCGTCTGGTAGAACTTCTTAAACAGGGGCAGTTTAAACCATTTTCAGTGGAGCTTCAGGTTATCTCGATTTATGCCGCAAACGGTGGCTACCTGGATGACGTGGCGGTAGAAGATGTTCAGAAGTATGAGGCAGGTCTACATTCCTTTATAAAAGCGAATCACCCGAATGTGATAAGTGTTATCAAGGAAAAAGGTGCGATGGGTTCTGCTGAGGAAGAAGCACTCATCTCCGGTCTGAAAAAATATACAGAGGATTTTCTTGCAGCAGCGGCTTCCAGTGCTGATGTGAAAAAAGGGTCTTCTGCTGAGGGCAGTAAGACGGTTGCTGCAAAAGTTGATAGTGGTGCTTCTCAGGCAAGTGCGTAATGTAAGGATTAGCAGAGTAATATAATGTCAGGTTTAAAAATAATCAGAAGAAGGCTTGCTTCGGTAAAGAACACCAAGCAGATTACCCGGGCTATGAAGCTGGTTTCCGCAGCAAAGCTTAAGCGGGCACAAGATGCTGCCTTGGGAGGAAGGAAGTTCAGTGAAAGGCTTGATGAGGTGCTCCTTGGAGCAGTGTCCCAGCTTTCTGAAAACTTTGAAAATGCTCTTATTCAGGTGCGTCCTGTTAAGAAAAGGGCGTATGTGTTTTTTGCGGGTGAGCGGGGGCTCTGTGGTGGATATAATACGAACATAAGTAAAGTTGCCCTTGCCACAGTCAGGGAGAATCCGGAAATTGAGAATCATTTTTTTGTTGTTGGAAGACGTGCAGAAGCCACTGCAAAAAGATATTCCTGGAATATCAGAGGGGCGCTGGTTGGGCTTTCTGAAGACCCATCCGAATGGGCACTTTCCGAGCTTGGTAATGAGCTTGTCTCCATGTATGAAAACAAGGAAGTTGATGAAGTAGTTCTTCTTTATACAAAGTTCATTTCTGCAATGACGCTTCAGGTTACAAAAGAGCGTTTACTGCCTTTTTCGCTTCAGAGCGAAAGTCCGGGTACTGAAAGTTTAGGCACTAAAAAGATTAAAGTTGAACCTTCAGCAGAAGAAGTGTTTTCATCTCTTTTGCCTTTGGTTCTAAGCACGAAACTTTATCAGGCAGGGTATGAATCAAAAGCGTGTGAGCATGCTGCCCGTATGACCGCTATGGATTCTGCTACAAGAAATGCTGATGAATTAATTTCAAAATTATTATTGTTTTATAACCGGGCTCGACAAAGAGCGATTACTACTGAACTTATGGATATTCTTGGCGGTGCTGAAGCACAAAAGGGATAGGATATCCGGGATACTAATTAGGATAATAAAAAAGGGGAAATATGCAGGCGCAAGAATCAGTTGGAAAAGTTGTTCAGATCATGGGACCAGTGGTGGATGTGGCATTTGATGAAGGGAGTGTGCTTCCAGAAATAAATACGGCACTTACCATGTCAAACCCTGCACTTGGTGATGCACCAGATAACCTTGTGGTTGAAGTGAGTCTTCACGTTGGTGACAACGTGGTTCGATGTGTTTCTATGGATTCTACTGACGGGCTTGTGCGAGGAATGCCTGTAAAAAATACCGGCTCGCCAATTAAAACTCCTGTAGGAGCTGCCACTCTTGGAAGAATTTTGGATGTGATTGGAAACCCTGTTGATGAAATGGGTCCCGTAAACGCAGAGGAGTATTGGCCAATTCACCGTGCAGCGCCCAAGTTTGAAGAGCAGGCAACAAGTACAGAGCTTTTTGAAACAGGTATCAAGGTTATTGACCTTCTTGCTCCGTATGTGAAGGGTGGAAAGATCGGACTCTTCGGTGGTGCGGGTGTTGGTAAAACCGTTATTATCATGGAGCTCATCAACAACGTGGCTAAGGCGCACGGTGGGTATTCCGTATTTGCCGGGGTTGGGGAAAGAACTCGTGAAGGAAATGATCTCTGGATGGAAATGAAGGAATCAGGGGTTATTGATAAGGCGGCTTTGATTTACGGTCAGATGAACGAGCCCCCGGGAGCGAGATTCCGTGTTGCACTTACTGCACTTACTGCCGCTGAATATTTTAGAGATGTAGAAGGCAGAGACACGCTTCTTTTCGTTGATAACATATTCAGATTTGTTCAGGCAGGTTCTGAAGTGTCAGCGCTTCTTGGGCGTATGCCTTCAGCGGTGGGGTATCAGCCAACTCTTGCAACTGATGTGGGAGAGCTTCAGGAAAGAATTACTTCTACCAAGAAGGGTTCTATTACTTCAGTTCAGGCGATTTATGTTCCGGCGGACGACCTTACTGACCCTGCTCCTGCAACAACATTTACTCACCTTGATGCAACTACCGTACTTTCACGTTCAATTGCAGAGCAAGGGATTTATCCTGCGGTTGACCCTCTGGACTCTACCTCTACCATTCTTGATCCTAATATTCTTGGCGAGGAGCATTATGGAGTTGCTCGTGAGGTACAAAGAATCCTTCAGAGGTACAAAGACCTTCAGGATATTATCGCTATTCTTGGTATGGATGAGTTATCTGAAGAGGATAAGCTTCTGGTTCAAAGAGCAAGAAAGATTCAGAGATTCCTTTCTCAGCCCTTCCATGTTGCCGAGCAGTTTACTGGTATTCAAGGTAAATATGTAAAGCTTGAAGATACTATTCGTGGCTTTAAGGAGCTTGTTGAAGGGAAGCATGATATGCTTCCTGAGGATGCATTTTATCTTGTGGGTACTATTGAAGAAGCTCAGCAGAAAGCTGAACAGCTCGCTAAGGATGCTTTAAAGAAAGGAAATTAGTGTTTCATGGCAACTTCACTTCAGATAGAAATACTCACCCCTGCGGGAGAAGTTTTAAATAGTACCGCTTCTGAGGTACTGCTTCCTTCTTTCAGGGGGGAGCTTGGAATTCTTCCCGATCACGAAGACCTGGTGGGTTTACTTGCAACCGGAACGGTTAAAATTGTAGAGGATGGGAAGGATTACTGGTTTGTGGTTTCGGGTGGAGCGTTTAAAGTGGAGAATCAGCAGGTTACCTTGTTTGCAGAGTACGGGGTTCGTGCAGAAGACATTGTTTTATCTGAAGTTGAAAGTAATCTGCTTGAAGTCCGTGAGGAGCTTAAGTCAAAGACTGATACCTTCACCAAGGATAACCAGTCCCTTACAAGGAAAGAGTCTTTATATCTTGCGATGCAGGAAGCTCTGAGACGACACTCCATGAGCTAGTCCTTCCGATGGAGGTACTGATCTTAATCTTCAAGTCGTGCCTTAATCGAAACTTTCCCTTTTTCAATTGCGACTCTGAAGTGTACCGAGTTTGTGTTTTTGTTTTGTCGCAGGAGTTCTGATTTTTCTTGTAATTCAGATTTGAATTTGCCAAACTCCAGATCTCTTGATGTAAATCCGTTTTCTTTGAGAGCTTTTTTGTACGTGTTGAATAACTCCTGGTACAGGGAATCTTCTTTATTTGTCTGAGCTTTTCTTTTACTTATCATGTCATCTTTAAGTTCTTTTCTCAGATTTGCCCTGAATACATCTCCCGCATAACGACCTTCCTCTCTTTGTTTAAGTACTCTTTCCCAGTGGGTTTGAAGCGTTTGAAATCGTAGAACCAGATTTTTTAATCTGAAATTTGCCTGAGAGTTTCTAAATGGTGTTTTTAGAAGGGTTCGAACAAGTGTTTTTACTTCCTGGTGTTCAGTCTCCGGTGCAAGCGGACGCAGATCACAGAAATATTGTTCGTAGAGGATTTTCAGTTCTTGTAATTTAGACTCAAAATGATCAAGTCTGGACTGGATATTTTTATTGCTCGTAACTACGGAATTTTCAGTTTCAAGAAAGCTCATACTACTCTGATGTTATAGACAATTTCCAGTAATATCGACACATATCGACACATCCTGAGATAAACTGTTAGCAGATATCTTAGGATGTGTAAGGTGTTGATTTTTAAGGATTTTTATCTGATTAAATCTGATATGCATGTGTGGGCTATTCAAGGATCAGTGTACTAAATATCCCTTTATCTACAATTCCCGGTCAAAATTGACTATGTACCGGAGATGATACAAACTGCTAGAGTTAGCTCATGCTCATTCTAAATATTATTGAAGTAGCGGGTATTTAATGTTTCATTTTCTTGCAGTGCTTGTTTCTTTTTATATAACATTTCGAGCACTACCTGTTATCATCAAGGTTGCCAAAGAAAAGAAACTCATAGATTCACCAGGAAGGCGCAAAATTCATAAAGAGCCTGTCCCTTCTCTGGGAGGGATTGCTATTTTTGTCGGGTTTCTTCTTACGGGATGTCTTTTCTGGCCTGGTTCTCAGGTCGTAAATGCGTATGAACTTGCAAGCGTTGTTGCTGCGTGTCTTGTTATTTTCTTTCTTGGGGTTAAGGACGATACGGTAGGGGTGGGTCCAACAAATAAATTTCTTTTACAGATATTTGCAGCAGGCATTGTGGTGTTTAAGCATGGGTTGGTTATTTTTAGTTTCCATAGTTTGTTTGGCTTGTATACCGTCCCATCTATGTTGACGGTGCTCACTACTTCTCTAACGATTATTCTGATTATTAATGCATATAATCTCATTGATGGAATTGATGGTTTAAGTGCCTTACTTGGACTTTTCAGTATGTCTGTCTTTGGTGCATATTTCTTTTTTACGAATGAACCTGGATTTTCTATTCTTGCAGCTTCCATGATAGGGAGTCTTGGTGCTTTCTATTATTATAATCGTTTTCCCGCCCAGGTTTTTATGGGGGATACCGGGTCTCTTCTTTTGGGGCTTGTTAATGCGATTTTTGCCCTTAAGTTTATGGTTATTGCAGCGAATCCCGAAGTGAACTCTGGAGGAGGGGGAGCTCTGGTGGCTGCAAATGGTCCCATCATCGCAATGGCGATTTTATTTATTCCTCTCTTTGATGCGATGCGTGTATTTTCTTCGAGAATCCTCAGAGGTAGATCTCCCTTTGCTGCTGAGAAAAATCATATTCATCACATGCTTATGTCCAAGGGGTTTTCACACACTCGGATTGGTTTTCAGCTCGTCGGTTTTAACGCTTTTATTGTACTTTTGATGTGGAGTCTGAAAGATGTTTTGAACAGTACTCAGCTTTTCTTTTTAATGGTTGGTGCGGGAAGTATTGCTACTTTTATAGTATATCGTCTGCCGGATAATCCTGTAGTTCGTTTATTGTTTCCAAAAACAATGCGATCTATTCAGGGTGCTGAACCCATCATCCCTGATCAAAGCCCCGAGCCTGTTGTTGTAAACACAAGAGCTGTTCAATAAAGACTGGTAATTAAGGAGTGAAAATTCTTTTACAGCGAGTACTTGGAGCGAGTGTGGTGGTCAACTCTGAAACGGTAGGTGAAATTACCGGGAGTGGTATTTTGGCACTTGTGGGCTTTGCGGAAGGGGACAGGAAAAAAGTAATTTCCCCTATGATTAAGAAGCTTGTTAATTTAAGAATTTTCCCGGATGAAAAAGGACGTTTTGACAAGTCTCTTCTGGATATTTCAGGTTCACTTCTTCTGGTTCCTCAGTTTACTCTGTATGCGGACACTGGAAAAGGAAGACGACCTGAATTTTTTACTGCACTAAACCCCGAAGAGGCTTGTGAGCTGTTTCTTTTCGCGTGCGAAGAGGCAAAAATGGTTTTGGGTGAAGCTAATGTCGCTCAGGGAGTGTTCGGAGCAGATATGAAGGTATCGCTTCTAAACGATGGACCTGTTACGATTATGCTCGATGGATAGCGAGTTGGTCCAAAGATCACCCCGAAGAGGCTTCTCCCGATAAACTTTTGTTGCTGTAGATATTTCTGTTGTTTGGTTTATATTTTATTGAGAAGAAAGCAAACTTTCGATATCATTAATTCTGTTTGCAAATGGATCTGAGTTATAGTTCTCATATTCGGAAGGTACTTTCTGTTTCTCCTCTGCGGGAACTCTTCCAATGGCACCATGTTCTTCCAGTGATTTAAATCTTTCCCATTTTGGTTTTTTTGGAGGAGGAGGTGCGACCATTTCTTCATCAGGAGAATAGAAAAATCCTCCGTTAATGAGTGAGGACTCCTCTGTTGTTATTACTGCCTCACCGTTTTCCCAGGCGTCATAGAGCGCTCCGCTGTCGGCATTGGTGAGAGAAGGAGCACATAAAACCCCAAATAATATGTAATATGCTGAAATTTTAAAATATTTTATATTCATTCGTACTACGGTCTATAAACAGGTAACGCTACTATGGTTATGTATCTATTATATAAAAATGTCTCATTATTGTTATGAAAAAGAACATCATTTTTGATTATGATGGTACTCTTGTTGAGTTTCCGATTTCCTTTATGCTTGAAGAGGCTCAGCGGATTTTGAAGCTTGCGGGGAGACCTTCTGTTTCATCCGAGGTGCTGAACAGTGCTTTTTCTGATTTTGATTTTTTCAGGTTTTCCCGTGAGGGCGCTGACCCGCTGGAAGCAGAGCGGGAGTTTAAAGAACTGTACTGGAAAGAGTTCAGGTGGAATGAGTTTCCGCAAGGTAAACCTTTTCCTGAGACTTTGGAGACTCTGGAGGAGCTTCTTTCTCTGGGCTACTGTGTCTCTATTGCCACCGCAAGAGTGATTGCTCCTCAGAATTTATTATCGGAGATGCACGCATGTGGTATTGGAAAATATTTCTCTCTTGAAACTGTTCAAACAAGAAGTTCTCACCTCGATGACTGGAAAGACAAAACCCCCCAGATTCACAATCTTGTTTCTTCCATGAATATTTCTGCTGAAAACTCGGTAATCGTCGGAGATATTCCTTCCGACATTATCTCCGGCAGAGCATCAAAATTAAAACTCACAATCGCCGTACAAAGCGGCGGCATCAAAAAAGAAGTCCTCGAAGCCAGTGAACCAGATGCCGTAATCCTTCACCTGGGCGATCTCCCAAATCTTTTGAATGATCTTGAGTTTTTAAGAAAACAGATTAAAATTGACCTAAAAACTGTTAAATGATAGCTTGATTTTTCCACTATTTGCTCTTTCAAAACTTAATATTTGTAAATCTGTAAAAATCCCCATACACAAGCCTGTTCCTTTTCTGGCTCAGGTTTATTGTGTGGGGTTGTCAAAGGTTTTTTAATTTTCCCGGGAGCGGTTTTCGGGGAAAGTGGTTTTTATAACGGAGGTTTGAAGATGAAAACTAAGACACAGAAGCACGGCAATAAGCAGCTTCAAAAACTGATTAAACTTTCTTCTGAAGAAGACGTATTCAAGGGTGCTGAAAATGGCAATATGCGATTTTTAGCCATGCTCGCAAAGATGCGTTGTCTCTCTCATGAAGAGCGTTGCGATTTACCTACAATGCTACTTAAGGCATTGGCGAAAGATAGGAGGGCTGAAGAATTAAGGCGTTCCTCTGAAGAACAGGAAAAGTGGGATAACGCCAAAGAATGGCTTGAGCTCGTTATTTTAACGTGTGTAGTATATCTCAAGGAAGAACGCTACACGCCACTTTCTGTTTTCATTGAAGAAAAATTTCCTCATTATGAGAGTAATAAGGAGGGCTTTGATAGGTTGAGGTATGCCTGTGAAGAGGTACTTTACCTAACACAACTGCCATTTTTCATCTCGGGAAATGTGTATTGTAGCCACAATGAGGTGCTTTCGGCAGTTTCTCCGAGAGATGAACAGGTGGAAGATCTTTTTAAGAATATTACAATTGCAATTTCTTTTGGTGTTACACCAATTGATGCAATTCATTCGGCAGTGGTTCCTCCTAAACACCCCTGGATCACAATGTTTCTCTGCCTGCTTTCTGAAAGCATTGAGGCTGGTGAGCACGGAAGTGACAGGATGAGGGAAAAAATAAGAAAAGTCCAGAGGGAGAAATGGGCTCAAATAAGAAAAGGATCTGAAGAAATATTCATTCCAAATATTGAAAAATATTTGGAGTTTATATTTGATGCTTTGGATGTCGCTGAAGCACATAATGTCTCTCTTTCAGAAATCTTCAGATTCTTATATGCAAGCTATTACCAAAAAAAATCTCTTCCGCGAGAACGCTTTTTCGGTCATTTGAAGCTTCTGAGGGGTAATGGAGTTTCAATGGAGGAATCATTAAAGCTCCTCTCCAAAAGCCCCTCTTTTTGTGAAGACTGGAAAGAAATTTCCAGAGTAGTAAACCTTGATTGCAAAAACTTGGAAGAAGTTTTAAAGGCAGTAAAGCTGAATTGCGAGATCTAAGAGCTTAAACCCCCGCCCTGTTCACCCATCCGGTGGACAGGGCGGTATTTTTAATTCATGTTTTAGACAACCCTTTATTTAAGATTGAATCTATCAAAAAATATATCCCCATACAGCAAACCCCTTGAATTTTAACAAAAAATACTCTTTGTTCTGCTATTTTTTGGAAAATAGTGTATAATCTGTGCCTTACACGCAGGACATTGAGGGAACTGGATTGAAAACGTCGGAAATAAGAGAATCTTTTTTATCATTTTTTGAAGGGAAGGGTCACACCAGAGTTGAGAGTGCTTCTTTAATACCGGCAGGAGACCCTACGCTTCTGTTTACCAATGCCGGTATGGTTCCCTTTAAAGATGTCTTTCTTGGGACAGACCCAAGACCCTATGTGCGGGCAACAAGCTGTCAGAAGAGTCTCAGAATTTCTGGAAAACATAACGATCTTGAAAATGTCGGAAGAACGGCTCGCCATCATACCTTCTTTGAAATGCTTGGGAACTTTTCTTTTGGAGATTACTTCAAGGAAGATGCCATTACATTTGCATGGGAGTTCGTTACAGAAGTATTAAAACTTTCCAAAAACCGCTTATGGGTTACGGTGTATGAAGAAGATGATGAAGCACGAATGCTCTGGGAAAAACTTACAGACATTTCTCCTGAAAGGATTCTTTCCCGAGGCAAGAGTGATAACTTCTGGGCAATGGGAGATACCGGTCCCTGTGGTCCCTGCACTGAAATTTTTTATTTTCTTGGTTCTGAAGACTACCCGCAAAAAGGCGAAGAACTACTGGCAGACGACCCAACCTATGTAGAGATCTGGAACCTGGTCTTTATGCAGTTTAACAGAAACACAAAAGGAGAACTCGCTCCTCTTCCAAAACCATCCGTTGATACCGGTATGGGGCTTGAGCGGGTAGCTGCGGTAGTGCAGGGTAAAACTTCCAATTATGATTCTGATCTCCTTGCAGGTATTATTGAAGCTACCTCTAGGCTTTCAGGCAAGTCATATGATGGAAAGTCTTATGAGGCAAAAGACCCTCTTAAAGACAGGCAATATGCCTATGATGTTGCACTCAGGGTAATAGCAGATCACGCACGGGCAAGTTCATTTCTTATCGCTGAAGGGGTTTTACCTTCAAGTGATGGAAGAGGCTATGTCCTGAGACGACTCATTAGAAGAGCATGTCGTCATGGTCGGGTGCTTGGCTTCACTTCAGCCTTTCTCTATTCAGTTGCAGAAACGGTTATTTCACTTATGGGGGAAGCATATCCGGAGCTTGTCAGGGAATCAGAACTGATTAAAAAAACGCTGCGGGCAGAAGAAGAAAAATTTCTCCAGACTTTTGATACGGGAGTCGGCATCCTTGAAAAGGAAGTCAGTGCATTAAAAAATTCAGGTAAAAAAATCCTCTCAGGTGCTGCTGCTTTTCAGTTGCATGATACCTACGGTTTCCCTCTTGATCTTACCGAAGATATGCTTCGTATGCATGGGTGCACCTTAGACCATGAAGGTTTTGCCAAAGAAATGGAAGCACAAAGAGAGCGTTCCAGGTCAGCACGCGCCAATCAGACAAGTCTGGTTTTACAGCGTTCTGTAAAACCGTTTCCAAGTCAGTTTGTTGGCTATGAGTATCTTGAGTATGAATCAAGCATTAAAGGAATGTTTAATGAAGCAGGTGACCTTGAACTTGCAAAAGAAGGTGATGAAGTTGCTCTGGTAGTTGAGGCGACACCTTTTTATGCCGAGTCAGGTGGTCAGGTGGGTGATACGGGAAGAATCAGCAGCAGTAGTGGAACTTTGGACGTTCTGGATACCTGTAAAGCGGGAGGTGACACGATTGTTCACGTCTGTCGTGTTCTGGATGGCGAGTTTAAAAACGGGATGCAGGTTCGTCTCGTAGTTGATGGAGTAAGACGAAAACATATCCGTGTGCACCATAGTGCCACTCATATCCTGCACCTTGCCCTTCGTGAAGTTCTCGGGACTCATGTGAAACAGGCTGGCTCAAGGGTAAGTGATGGAAATCTCCGCTTCGATTTTTCTCATCATTCGGCAGTCTCTCCCGGAGAGCTTTCAGAAATTCAGGGATATATTAATTCCTACATTCTTCAGAATCACCCCGTGATGACGCACGTACTGTCCATTGATGATGCCCGAAAGATGGGTGCAATGGCGCTTTTTGGTGAAAAATACGGTTCAATTGTTCGGGTGGTGGAAATTGGAGCCGCATCAAAGGAGTTTTGTGGTGGTACTCATGTTCAAAGTACGGGAGATATTGGACAGTGTCTGATTCTTTCAGAAAGTTCTGTTTCTTCGGGAGTCAGGAGAATTGAAGCGGTTTCGGGACTTGAAGCATATGGGCGGGTATGTGCCATGCAGAAAATGCTTGGCAGCGCTCAGGAAGTACTTCAGGCGGGGGAGAAAGATCTGCTTGAAAAACTTTCAAGACTTGTAGAAAGAAACAAGGAACTGGAGCGTGAAGCGGGAAGATCGAAACAGTCATCCCTTACTTCAAGAGCAGAGGAACTCCTAAAAGGAGCAAAGAAAAGTCCCCGGGGACATCATATCCTTTCAGCTCATCTGGAGGATATTTCTCAGGAGGAACTGAGAATACTGGCTGATGACCTGAGAAACAGACTGGGGTCTGCCTGTGTGGGTTTAGCGAGCGTTAATGATGATAAAGTATTTTTATTGGTGGCTATCACCAAAGACCTTATGGGAACTTTCCATGCGGGCAATTTGGTAAAGGAACTAAGTGTTCTTTTTGGAGGACGAGGCGGAGGCAAACCTGATCTTGCTCAGGCAGGTGGAGGAAATCCCGAAAAAGTGTCTGAAGTGCTTACCCGCTTTGAATCATTGGTTCAGGGATAGTTTATATGGTTACTCAAGAAAAAAATCCTGAAGAAAGCGGATTTGTTCTTACCAAAACCACTAAAAAATGGCTTGTTTTTTTTGTTACCAGTATAGCAATCGCAACTGTCATGAGTCTTTTTGTTCATGGGATAGTGGCAAGAGGGGTTTTTGAAGAAGGGGAAATCGCAACTTCAACCATACGGGCTCCTCGTGACATTTTGATTCAGGCTGAACAAAAAGAAACATTTGTTTCTCATGAAATTAAAAGAGGAGAGGTTATTGTCAGATCTGGAGACAAAGTCAGCCAGACTCAGGCGATTAAACTTTCAATGCTCAGAGAGAGCATCGCCCATGAAGACCCGCTTCGTATCTGGGGTGCCTATTTTATTTTAAGCTCGGTTCTTATTCTTTCAGTCTATATTTTCTCTTCAAGATTTTATCCGGGGTTCTCAACAGAGGCAAGAGATGATGCTTTACTTGCAATTACTCTGCTTGCGTCTCTTTTGTCGCTTCAAATATTTTCCGTTCTGGGAGAATCTCTCAGTGATACCATTCCGGATTTCAGGACAGACACCTTTTTACTTGCAACGCCACTCTCTGCCGGGGGGATGATTATCCAGATTATACTTGGCACTCCGGCAGTCTGTATTTTTGTAATGGTGCTTTCGGTGCTGACCGGAGTTTTTCTTGGAAGTTCCTGGCTTTTTCTTGCGTTAGCGATGGTGGGAAATCTGGTGGCGGCATCAGCAGTTCGCAGATACTCAAAGAGGAGTGTCTTTCTCAGGGCGGGTTTGAAAATCGCTGCGGTTAATTTTGTGGTAGTGCTTGCCTTCTTGCTTCTTCACAGTGATATGGGGATGGAAGAAAAATTTCATCGAATACTTTTTGCTGCCGTGGGTGGTGTTCTTTCCGGAGTAATTGCGGCAGGTTTTGTACCTCTTGTTGAGTTTTTCGGTCAGTACACGACTGATCTTAAACTCCTTGAACTTTCATCTCTTGATCAGCCGCTCCTGAGAGAGCTTTCCATTCAGGCACCCGGTACCTGGAATCATTCCATGGTAGTTGGTCAGATGGGAGAGGCGGCAGCGGAAGCCATCAAAGCCAATCAGTTACTGGTTCGTGTAGGAGCCTACTATCATGACATCGGAAAAAGTAAGTACCCGGCATATTTTATTGAAAATCAGTCGGGTGAGAATCGACATGATAAACTGACTCCTTCCATGTCTGCCCTGATAATCAAGGCGCATGTAAAAGACGGTATCGAAATGGCGCTTACTAACAGATTGCCCAGAGAGCTTGTTGATATGATTCAGCAACATCACGGCACCACCCTTATTGAGTATTTTTATGATAAGGCAAAGCGTTCTGCTGAAGAGGGTGAAATTGTGGATGAACGTAATTTCAGATATTCGGGACCCAAGCCTCAGACAAAAGAAGCGGGTATTCTTTTACTGGCAGACAGCATTGAGGCAACATCAAGAACCCTTCCCGACCCCACTCCTGCAAAGTTGCAGGGTCTGGTGCAGAAAATGATAAACAAGGCGTTCTCAAATGGAGAGCTGGATGAAAGTGGTCTTACTCTTAAAGACCTTCATTTTATAGCAAAATATTTTGTTCGGGTTCTTACCGGGATATATCACAAGCGGGTAACCTATCCTGATTCAGCAAAAGATAAAAAAAGTAAAACTTCGGAACAGGCAGAGGAGATAACGGGAGTGGAGCGAGAGAGTTTCCAAAAAGGAGATGGGACAAGTGGAAGTAGCAATTCTGATGAGAGCAAAGATAAGGAAGGGGCTTCTTCGGATTCTGAAGAAGAGGGAGATTCAGGCGATAACAAAAACACTCTTAAACGACTTGGAATCTGAGGGAAAAGAGGTTACTATACTTTTTACGGATGATGTTGAGATTCGTGAATTAAATTGCAATTTTCGCGGGAAAGATAAAGCAACAGATGTTCTTTCCTTTCCTCTTGAAAAGGATGGCTATCTTGGAGATATTGCAATTTCTGTTCAGACTGCCAGACGACAGGCGAGAGAATATGGGACGAGTCTTCGGGGTGAAATCTTACGATTGCTGATTCATGGGGTGTTGCACCTTGAAGGCTTTCAGCATGAGAAGGTTTCCAGGGGTGAAGCTCAGAAGATGAGACGAAAGGAAAAACACTTATACGGAATAATTTCAGAAAAATGGCTCAATCGGTTTTAATCTTTACTGAACTTACACAGCGGATAGATCGCTTAAAGGAGCGTTTTTACTCGCTGGGGAGGTACCTTTGACCTGGATGAGAGAAAGAAGAGGTTAGGAGTACTTGATCTTTTATCATCCGACCCTGAGTTCTGGTCTAATGCTGAAGAGGCTCAAAAAGTTTCAAGAGAACGCTCAGAGATATTTAACCTGATAGACAGGTACGACAAACTTGAATCAAGAATTGATGACCTTGAAGTACTTTCGGGTCTTGTTGAGGATAGTCAGGAAGAGACTTCTCTTCAGGAACTGCTTTTGGAGATTCAGCAGATTGAACCTGAAATAACATCTTTTGAGCTGATGCGAATGCTCTGCGGTGCTCATGACTCTGAATCCGCAATTATTGAAATTAATGCCGGTGCAGGGGGAACGGAGGCGCAGGACTGGGCTGAGATGCTTCTCAGGATGTATGTCCGCTGGGCGGAGCGCAAAAAATTCAAAACTGAACTTATGTATGCAAATCCCGGAGAAGAAGCCGGAATAAAAAGTGCGACTCTTCTTGTTGAAGGGCTGAACGCTTTTGGGTTTTTAAGGTCTGAAAGGGGAGTGCACAGGCTTGTTCGTATTTCCCCCTTTGATTCAAATGCAAGAAGACATACCTCTTTTGCTTCTGTCTCAGTCATGCCTGATATTGATGATACTATTACCATAGACATCAATGAGGATGATCTTCGTATTGACACTTTCAGAGCAGGTGGTGCCGGGGGGCAGCACATAAACAAGACTGATTCCGCAGTACGCATCACCCATCTTCCTACAAACATTGTCGTAACATGCCAAAGCGAACGCTCCCAGCATAAAAACAAGGCAACTGCGATGAAGCTTCTTAAAGCAAAGCTGTATGAACTCGAATCTGAAAAACAGCGTGAAGAGCTTGCAAAAATTGCAGGCGAAAGAAAGAAAATCGATTTCGGAAGCCAGATCAGAAATTACGTCCTGCAACCTTATCAGCTCGTAAAGGATTTAAGAAGTGATATACAAACTGCGGACGTTGATGGGGTGCTGGATGGAGAGATAGATCTCTTTATTGAAGGATATTTAATGGATGCAGAGGTAAATATCCCTTAAAAAAATACGACCGCTCAAAAGAGCGGTCGTTCAGGTTTTAAAAATTTTAAAAAGAAAGTACTGAGATACTTTCGTTCACTTTGCCATTTTCGTTGAAAAACGGCTTAATTGAGAACTTGTAGTCAGCTTGGACTCTTCTCAGGAAATCTTTCCATCCTCTCTTTCTACTTCTTCCGTGGATAAAGTAAATCAAGGAATGTCCTTTCTCTTTTAGAAAACGTAGGTACTGATGAATCCTCCCGCATGAGTGTTTCACAGTGAGATTCTTTGAGGGAATCCGCCCGTGAATATTGATTACCGGAATTCGCTTCTTTCCTTCAAAGCAGTATCCGATATTTCGACCAGTCGAGATGATTTCGAGCTTAGGAGTGCGCCTATCACGCAAGGCATTCTTTCTTGCTCTTTTTTGAAAAAGAATTTTTTCATCCTTACCACAACCTCTTTCACTTTCTCTAACAAATCCTCTGTTTGAGCGTCTCTTCTTCCCTGGACTTGAAAAGGTGTACTTCTTCTTCCTCTTCCTCATGAGATTTCTCCCAATAAAAAAACAGGCTGGCTCTCACCAGAAAGCCATAAAAAACCTTCAAGCTACAACTAGCAAACTAAAAGTGAAATCTCAAATAAAAGTTACAGTGGAGGCGGGTGTGTCTATAAGTAGCTGTTTTCTATATACCACTTAGCCGTTTCCCTGATACCTTTTTCATTGGAGTACCTGGGAGTAAAACCAAGGCGTGATTTGATTTTACTGATATCAAAAGACCTGTCCTTGGTATAAAAAGCAACCCGCCTTCTGTAAATTGGCGGCTCTATCCCGAAGGGTTTACATATTGCTTCAGTAATATCTGCCAGTACAAAAAAAGGAAGCACCGGTATCCTGAGCACATAAAGCTTTTTACCGAGTTCACTTGCCACAATTGATGCGATTTCTGTAAGAGGAATATGAGACTCCGCACCGGCTAAGAAATAGTCTCCCAGAGCATTCTCGTGGACAGCAGCAGTGATGATCGCATCAGTAAGGTCTTCTACATGAACCAGATGATATAAACATTTACCAAAGCCAAGAACCGGAAAAACCGGTAGACGAACCATTTTAAAAATTTTCAGAAGTCGCATGTCTCCCGGACCATAAATTCCGCAAGGACGAATAACAGTCAGGGGAAGCCCATGGTCTTTTGAGAACTGTCTTATCCAGAGTTCCGCCTCAAGTTTTGTTTCCTGATAAATATCTCCCGGTCCATAGGGGGATTCTTCATTTCCCGGAGGATTGGGAATATGCCCATGTACTCCCATGGTTGAAACATGAATGAACCTTTTAAAGTTAGGGTTTTTCAGGGCTGCTACTGCAAGTAGTTTCGTACTTTCAACATGTACCAGATGATACTCTTCGTCGCCGTTTTTTGCGCTTCTAAAGAGTGCCGCTACGTGAAAAATATAATCAATCCCTTGAGTTGCAGCTTCGATCGTTTCTTTCTCGTAGACATCACCTTTAAACCATTCAATGGGAAGGTCTTTAAGTGGCTCAAGATTTGAACTATGTCGGGCAATTGCACGCACCTTGCAGCCCAACTTGCAAAGTTTTCTAACCAGAAGTGAACCCGTAAACCCGGTCGCTCCGGTTACAAGAACTTGTGCATTTTTGAGAGGAGTATGTTCAAGTGTCATTTTGTATATAATTAATGATTTATTCGTTCTTATTCTGACTTATAGTATGAAAAGTAGCAAAACTTTGCTACTAACTTATATCATGATTAATGGAAACACATTCGGAAACAGTTTCAGGGTAACTACTTTTGGAGAGAGTCATGGCGCTCTACTTGGAGTGGTGATTGATGGCTGTCCTTCAAGGCTGGAACTTGACCTTCCGGGAATTCAAAAAGAACTGGATAGAAGAAAACCGGGTCAATCAAAACTTGTTTCACCTCGCAGGGAAGCTGATGAATTTGAAATTGTCAGTGGTTTTTTTGAAGGAATGACCACGGGGACTCCCCTTGCGGCAATTTTCAAAAATAGCGATGTCAAGTCAAAAGACTATGATGCTATTAAAGACCTTTTTAGACCAGGGCATGCAGACTATACCTATCACAAAAAATATATCCATCGAGACTATCGTGGAGGAGGAAGATCCTCGGCTCGTGAGACTATTGCACGTGTATTTGCAGGAAGTGTAGCGAGGCAGATTCTTTCTCATTGGGGAGTTTCGATTTATGGCGGATTGGTTCAGCTTGGAAAAATAAAAGCGAAAAAATACCAGTGGGAATCTGTTGAAGAAAATATGCTGCGTTCTGTTGATCCTGGATTGGTAGATGCGATGACAGAAGAGCTTGAAGCTGCAAGAAAGGACAGGGACTCTGTAGGAGGAGTGATTGAAGTACGGGCAGATGGGGTGCCTGTGGGTTTAGGAGAGCCGGTTTTTTCAAAACTAAGTGCTGCGATAGGAGCTTCGATGTTTTCAATTCCAGCAGTCAAGGGTGTGGAGATTGGTGATGGATTTTCACTTTGTGAAATGAAAGGGAGTGAGGCAAATGATGAAATGAATGCAGATGGATTTATTTCAAATCATCATGGAGGGGTACTTGGAGGACTCTCTTCAGGTGCACCGATTGTGATTAGAATAGGAATCAAGCCAACTTCATCTCTTCCTAAAGAACAGAAAACTATTGATATCCATGGAAATGAAAGTTCGATAGTTACTAAAGGTC
This sequence comes from uncultured Bdellovibrionales bacterium, assembly GCA_964612555.1. GTDB lineage: Bacteria > Bdellovibrionota_C > UBA2361 > SZUA-149 > DAOLCO01 > DAOLCO01. Next base: position 25,965 of record CAZTBW010000002.1, read on the forward strand.
GTCATGACCCTTGTGTGGCAATACGAGCAGTGCCGATTGCAGAAGCCATGCTTGCGCTTGTTCTTGTTGATTTTATGATTCAGGACGCAGGAAGGAAAAACCTTCTTGGAAAATTAAGTTAGATAGTAATAATGAATAATTCTTTTTCTCCTGAAATATCAAAAGAACATGATGTAAGTAGCCAGGAAAGGGCTGAGTATCTTAAACGTCTTCCAAAAGCTGCGCATATTCATATAAGTGGTGTGTGTGGTACTGGTACTGGTGCGGTTCTTTCCTTGTTAAAGCAGTCCGGGTTTTATGTTACGGGCAGTGACAAAGCGTTTTATCCTCCAATGGGGACAGTGGTGAAGGAACTTGCTGATAAAATTTTTGAAGGATATTCGGCTGATAATTTCCGGAAAAGACCAGATCTTGTGGTCATTGGAAATGCACTCAGTCGTGGTAACCCGGAGATCGAATTTGTGATTGAGCAGGGTATTCCATTTTGCTCAATGCCAGAAGTATTTTCAGGGCTTTTAATAGGGAGCAGGGAAGAGTGTAAAACTTCTGTTGTGGTGAGTGGAACTCATGGAAAGACGACAACTACTTCGCTTATTGCAAGTATCCTGATGTATGCAGGGAAATCCCCGGGATATTTTATTGGAGGAGTACCTACAGGAGATATACTTGAAGGCTCACTAAGGCTTTGTTCAAAAGAATTACCCCCTTCAGAGCGGATAGTTGTTTTAGAGGGGGATGAGTATGACAGCGCTTTTTTTGCAAAATACTCCAAGTTCCATTGTTATCGACCGGATATTGCAGTGGTGACTAATCTTGAATTTGATCATGGCGATATTTTTGAAGATATTGATGCGATCAAAAGAGAGTTTTCAAGTTTTTTAAAGAAAGTACCGGATGATGGAATGATTTTTGTTTGTAAAGATGCAAAACCTGCATTTGAACTTGTAAAAGAGCTTGTTTCTTCAAATGAGAACAGCCCCAAAATGTTTTCATACGGTACGGATTCGTCTTCAGATATTTATCTTAGCTCCAGAAGTGCGTGGGCATTTGAGGAGTCTTCTGAAGAGTCATCTGAAGGGCGGGTAGGTCAGCGTCTTGAGTTTGTTATAGATGCCAGGAAGATAGAAGTTATGACTCCTCTTACCGGACTGCATAATGCTTTAAATATTGCCGCTGCAATTGGGGTTTGTTCTCAATTGGGAATTTCTCATGATACTATTTCTCAGGGCTTAAAAGCGTTTTCTCCTGTGAAGAGAAGACAGCAGGTAATTACAAACTCAGGTGGCATCGTTCTTATTGAAGATTTTGCGCATCATCCCACAGAAGTAAAAGTAACCCTGGAGGGGCTTCGCGATGCATATCCAGATCGCAGGGTCGTTGTCCTTTTTGAACCCAGATCTAACACCAGCAGAAGAGCTTTTTTCAGGGACGAGTATAAAGATGCGCTTTCTGTTGCAGATGTTATTCTTGTTAAAGAAGTTGAAACCTCTACTTCCGGCACTCCATATGCCGGTGTTGGTTCCTCTAAACCTTTATTTGAAGTTTCAGAATTAATTAATCTCCTGAAAGCTTCAAATAAAAAAGCATACTCAGACCCCCACATCCCGGGTCTCTTTTCCCAGCTTCGTGCTATCTCAAAAGCAGGAGACCTTATTGTGGTCATGTCCAATGGTGATTTTGGGGGGATTATTGGGATGATTAAGGAGATGGTAGAGAAGTAACAACCCCCTCCTCCTCCAAGAAGAAGTGCGGGGAGTGCCTTTCGTCGAATGGCTCCCTCGAGCTGCATAAATCAGGTTTGTATGTAAGTGCCTATGCTCTCAGTCCGTCCCGCCTTGAGTTTCGTCGAAAGGTTGAGTTCTCCGAAAGCCACTCCCCGCACTTCTTCTTTACCCCACCTCTTTTTCATTTTTTGAGTTTTAGCTTCAGGGAGAAAAGTCAGGGAAAATTATTTTCAAGATAGGCAGTGTAACCTCTTCTTCATAAAGGCACAGATTCTGATTCGATAATTGGTCTCAAGTGTTTTGAAAGACCTGATTCCGTGACTACATCTACTTTACACTTGAGCAATTCTTCTAATTCTCTTTGAAACCTTACAAGAGTAAAAAATGTAGCTCCCTGAGGTGCCTTCACAAGAAAATCAATATCACTGCTGGGAGTCTGTTCATCTCGAGCCACAGAACCAAAAACCCGAATAGAAACCACGCCAAACTTCTCGGCTACATTGTATATCTCTTCTTTGAAATCTCGTTTTATATCACGCAAAGTTATCATTAGAGTATTATAGCATACATAGATCCGTTTTATACAGCAAAAAACTAAAGGAAGTAGCCCTTCCTGGAGCCCCTAGAACAAATCCATACTCTTACTTACTTTATCTTTTATACTCATATCAGGATTTTCTTTTTCGATCAGGGTTAATCTTGGCAGAAGTCCTTTTAGGTTTGCGGTTTGGATTGCCAGTCCCGGGCGGGCGTTCATTTCCAGTAGAAGGGGGCCTCTTGTTGGGTCTAGTACCATGTCTATGCCGAGGTAGCCGAGTTTGGTAATTTCATAACATTTTGAAGCTACCTCGAGTACTTCCTGCCAGTGAGGAATGATCACGCCTTGAAATGAAACCTTGGAGTCGGGGTGCTCGTGGACTACTTTGTTTTTATGAACTGCGTTGGTAATTGTACCGTCTTTTATTCTGATACCACAGCCTATGGCACCTTGATGCAGGTTAGCCCTTCCTCCGGATTCCAGTGTAGGCACTCTGATCATTGCCATTACGGGAAATCCTTTGAAAATGATCACTCTGATATCCGGAATGCCTGAGTCTGAGAGTTTCATAAAAAGAGGATGGATTTCAAGTTTTTCCTGGATGATAGCAGCATCCTGCATGCCGTTTAAGGAATACAGACCGGAGAGAATGGTCGAAATATGGTATTGAATATCTCTTCGGCTACGAACCCCTCTACTTGATTGAAACTCCAGTGAGGAAGTCTCAGGGTGAAGGTGTGTGGAGTTAATAACAAGTATCCCGTTACCCTGTGACCCGCGAGCCGGTTTAATTACAAAAGAATTCAGCTGGGCAAGTTTTTCCCATATGTACCTTAGCTCACCATTGGTTTTGATCGTCATATAGTTTACAGGCATGGGAATATCATGCGCTATGGCAAGCTCTGCGGTTTTTGATTTATCATCAACAAGCGGATAGAGGTGTCTTGGGTTATAGGGAATAATGAATGAACCAAGACGACGGTTCATTCCAAGTATCCCGGCTTTTTTCAGGCTGGAGAAAATCATGCATTTACATTTGCGCTAAGTTCTTTAAATCTAAAAAATTCAGACACTCTATATCCCTTGTAGTTTCCAATAAGCAGATTCAGAGCAATCGTCCAGAGTAGAAATTCAGGGTTAGTAAACAGAAGCTGCTGAAGTATGTTAAATGTCAGAATAAAGTAACAGACAAATGAGATGGTGATCGTACCGGCAAGTTTTTTAAAGGTGTTCCACGAACCCTCTTCAATAAAATCAATGCTGAAACGCTCAATAAGAATGGTAATGATTACCACAGGGAAATAGCTTAAAATTCCCGAACCGGAACCACCAAGCTCAATCACATTCTGATTTACAAGAACAAAAAGCATGTAGGCGATTATTACAAAAGTAAGAAGAATGGAGATTCTTGGTACCGCAAGCAGATATAGTTTATCGAGAAGAATTCTTTGAAAAAACCCCAGAAACACAACGATTGAGAAGAAAAGTAATGCAAATAAAAATTGAGTTTCAATAAAGAAGATGGTGAGAAGCGCAGGGGTGAAAATCCCAAAGGTACTGAAACCGACAATATTTCTAAAAAACGAAATCATCACCGCTCCAATCGGAAGAAGGAGGATGATGTACATACTCGCCTGAGCCGATAGGGGAAGGCTGTAAAGAGAAAATGTATAAAAGATGGAATCAGATCGTTTCAGTTCATCAGAATACACCTTTGCATCGTACCTGTTTGTTTTAAGAGGGACTGCGAAGATGGAGAGATTCTGGAGTTTCTTGTGAGACATCTCAAGTGAGGTGATGTCATTTGAAAATATGACAAAGTTTTTTGGAAGACTTCCCGGTGTTTTTTTAAGAAGATCTATCTGGTACCATTTTCCGTTAAGGTACACCTCATTAAAAAAGATAAGTCGGTACTGGTTCTTATGGGGTCGAAGTGTCGGGTCGGGTTCGAGTTTTATTCCCGCTCCTGTGCGACTCGGAACACCGCTGGAACGAACAAGATAATTAAAGATTTGGGCTTTGGTATAGGTTGAAGCAAGCCCCAGAGCCAGAGATTCATTAATGCTCTGTGTGTTCTGAGACAGCCGAATTTCTTCAGAAACATAAAAGAAAATCTTTTTCAGGGAAGCCAGAGTTCCGGCAGATGGGTCGATAATGGCAGATGAAAGTTCTTGAAGAGGTTCCAGGTCTTCTTTGGAGAGTTTGATTTGTTCGGTGTACTTTCTTATTCCCGGAGGAATTTTTCTGTTGCTTATGGTAACAGGAAGTGTCTGAGTGTATGGTTTATCTCTTATTCTGAGTTCGTATCCAATGGAAGATTTTTCACGGGAAAAATCACCGGTAACCGTGAGGTATCTGGAATCGGAAATTACTATCTCCTCGGTTTTAAGGGTGGCGGGGATTGAGTGCTTAATGTTACTGATCTCCTGCGACTCACCTGATACCGGAAGGGGTAACAGGATTTTATCCGTGTGAGCCAACTGCGACGCATCGACTTTAAGTTGAAGGTTCCACTCATCGCTGATCTCTTTTGGTAATATACTTAAACCAAGCACATTGTTTTTATATACCACCATGGCTATGGGAATAAGGAAGAGGAGCGCTATTGCGAGGCGAAGTGAAAACTTCATTTTTTATCGCCTAAAAGATGAGACTCTGACACGTCTACAAGATAGTTTCCTAACAAGAGGTTTCTTCCGATGAGAAAACTGTAGCGCATACTTTCTCTGTCGTTAAGATTTACATTTACATCGTGCAGATCATTTCCAATCCGCAGTGAAAGACGAATGACGTAGCGTAGTGAAGTTTTACCTGAACTGTTTTTGACTTTGGTTCTTGCCACCACTCTTCTCACCATGGTGTGCTTGTTGTTCTCATCATCAACTGTTTCAAATTGTACGAAGGGTTCTCCGTTGATCTGGAGTTCCTTGATATTTTCCGCATGTATGGAACAAGTCTTTGCTCCCGTATCAATCCTTGCCTGAAGAGAAAAATCAGGGTCTTTAAATGTAACCCATTCCACTCTGCCTATGTATATTCTTTCTTTTGCAGACTGTGATGTTTTATTTTTGGCATCTCTCATTTCTTTATCATGATGATGCTCAGTCCAGATTTCAGGTAAAATTTCTTCAAGAATCATTTCTCTAAGGTCTGTCTTTATTTCTTCACGTGCCATGGCGAGCTCTTCCCGAAAATAAATCCGCTCCGGGGACTCTGTGTCGGAGTTCTCCGATGTAATAAGTACCTCGGCTGCCTTTCCCTCCCCCGTATTCCCGGGCGATATTAGCGCACACGAAACACAGGAAGCAAGGAGGTAAAGAGAGGTGCCGAAAAGAACAGTCCTGAAACGAAGATAATGCATTGGAAGCCCCTGATTTGGTACTATAAGCCGGTTTAAGCGACTTTTCTTACCTGCTCATTTTTAAATGATTCAATCATCTTCTCAATCGACTCACCCCGATTAAGGGTCGCAACAAGTGCGGCAGCCCTTAGAGACTCTTCTTTCATTCGGGGTATTCGTCCATCAAGTTCGGTTCTTATTGAGCGTCTGTTCTCCCATGATTTTTGAATATGGGATACCAGATTTTCGACTGAGAAATTTTCAAACCCCAGACCGTAATCGCTTAACCCAAGGCTTTTCATGTAGGTGGTTACTTTGGGAAGATAATTCAGTGAAGAGACAGGAGTGTGTCCTGCCGAAGTAAGTATGAGACAGTGGAGCCTCATGGCAAATAGTAATGAAACTTTTTCCATGACACCACGAATATCAAAGTGTGAATATTTCCTGTTACTGAGAAGCACTTTTTTATGTTTTGTGCGTACTCCCGCCATGATTTCCCGGGTAAGAGGTTCATCCATGTGCTGAGTGGATACAAAAAGAAGTGTCGCATCAATGTCCTTAAGCGCGGTATTCAGGGCATCGGTGTATGTTTTTATAAAGGCTTCCTTTGAGATGGGGGTTTTATTATTCAAGCCTGCCCAGCTATCAAAATAGGGATTAACATTGAGTGCGATAATTTCTTTATCAAATGTAAGTCCTATCTCGTTATACACCTGTTCCAGTCGTTCTTTGGATGAAGGAGTGGTTTGAAGTGCAATGTCGTTTGTAATTATGACATTAGGGTTTTCCACGCCGGCGTCTCTCATTTCATCAATGGATTCCTGGTCTCGTACCGTGATGAAGTCCATGAGTTCAAGAACACTCTTTAGCATGTCTTTCCCTCTTGGTGTTCTGCATGGTCCTACCGTTACGGTATAGCAGCCAAGTTTTTTCCCTCTTTTTTTAGCTTGTGGCAAAAGAAGGTAATAAGACGAAAGAAAGTTGAATAGTGGATTATATAAAGAGCGATCAAACAGTGTTGCATCAAAAACCAAAGACAGATCTGTTCTCATCAGGGACTGGTAAGTGGTGAGCCCCAGAAGTTTTGCAGAAAGATTCCAGGGGAGGATGCTGACAGGACGAACACGGTTTTCATAGGTCTTCCATATGAATTCGGGATTGATCGTCGGGATTTCATATAGAAGCCGTTCATTACAGGCAGTATCAATAGTATCCATTATGGAAGAGAGTAAAGCCGCATCCCCTGCATTTCTTCCGGAGGCAGAACCTAAAAGAGTAATTGATCGCATGATTTCATCCTTTTTACTGTAAAATTCTTGGGGTATGATTGTATGCATAATAGTGATTTTAATAAAGCCTCTGAGATAATAAATAGTTATAAAAATGATCAAGTGTAGGGAAGTAAAGAAGAGCGTTTCCGGAAATCCTGTTCTGGGAGGGGTTACGTTCAGTGCTGGGAATAATCAGCTTGTCGGCATTCTTGGTCCAAATGGTGCAGGAAAAACTACCACCATGAGGATTATTTCAACGTATCTCAGCCCGGACTCCGGCTCAGTTGAGGTGGGAGGATATAATACGACAAAGTATCCCGATAAAATCCATAGTATTATTGGGGTGCTCCCTGAGTCTCCTCCTTTATACGATGAGCTTCGGGTTTCAAAATATATTTCTTTTATGGGAAGTTTAAGAAATATTTCGGGGCGGGCACTTTCTGTGGCGGTAGAGTCTGTGATTGAGAGATGTCGCCTGAGTGCGGTTAAGGATGCACCCTGCGGGACACTCTCCAAGGGGTTTCGTCAGAAAGTTGCGCTTGGTGCGGCGATTGTCGGTGACCCCAAAGTGCTCCTTCTTGATGAACCTACCAGTGGTCTTGACCCAAGAGAAATAATAGAGATAAGAGCACTTATTCGCGAACTGAAAGAGGACAGAACAATTCTCTTCAGCAGTCATATCCTGTCAGAAGTATCCGAAATATGCGATAAGGTTGTTTTCTTTGTAAGAGGTAGAACGGTTCTTGAGGGTTCTGTTTCAGAACTCACCACTGAAAAAAATCTTGAACAGGTGTTCCTCGAAGCGCTCGAAAAAGAGTAAGGTAGTATGAAGATATTTTTAACACTCTTAAAAAAAGACCTGTACATTGCACTGAGCACTCCGCTTGCCTATGTTCTCTGTGCGGGGTACTTGTTTCTCTCAGGCTTTTTTTTCTTTTCCTATCTTACCACATTTAACCCTTTTCAGAAGATTACCGCCATGACCCATGATGGGGGAGTCAGTTTTAATTCAGGAGTAATCGTTCCCCTGTATCAGGCACAGTTAGTACTTCTTCTTTTTATAATACCACTGATCGGTATGCGTTCAGTGTCAGAAGAACGGGCACGTAATTCTTTTGAACTGCTTGTGAGTACTTCCCTCTCAATTACTTCTTTTGTTATTGCAAAATGGTCGTATCTTTTTATTTTAATAAGCGGTGTTATTACCATTGGTTTGGTATTTCCTCTGCTTCTGTGCGTGGTTGCCGACCCGGAAATCAAACCCGTACTGCTGGGTGCGGTGGGGCTTTATCTTTTTTCGGGGCTACTCTGTTCGGTGTGCGTGTTTTTTTCAAGTCTGACAAAGAACCAGACCATTGCGGGGATTCTTACTCTGATATCCGGTTTGTTATGGTTCTTGCTTGATGTTCCCTTTGCGTCTCAAGGTACCGAACTTGCCCTTTTTATGAAGTCTGTTTCCATTTCCCTTGTAACAGAAGAGTTCTTGCAAGGGGTGCTGAGCCTTCCGTCCTTATACTTTTTTATGGCTTCGGTAGTATGCTTCCTTTTTATATCCACTCAGGTTCTTTCATCTCAAAATGGGAGGATGTAGTGAAGAGAAAGCATTTTGCTGTTATTTTATCATATGCGGGGCTTGTCTTTGTTGTTGTTTCGCTTCTTTTATATGGTTTTCTGGGAAAATCGTTTCAGACGCTTGCGATAGTACATCTTGTTCTGGCGGGCTTAAGTTTATTTTTCTCGTTGATAATTGGAGGTGGTCGGAAAGTCGCTTCTGACAGCCGTTTACCTCTCGCTTCTCAGGTTCAACTTGAGGGGGTGTATTCATTTTTATATATAGTGCTGTTTCTCGGGGTGGTCTTATTTACCGGGGTACTTGTAAAAACATATTTCCCGTATCGTTTTGATGTTACTGAAGAGAAAGTACATTCCCTTTCTTCTCACACTCATAAAGTGCTGGATGATTTGGCTGCACCGGTATCGGTAAAGGTGTTTTCGCTTGGAGCTGAACCACCTGAAAAGTTGCGAAGGCTTTTAGATCACTACGCTCATGCATCGAAATATTTCAGGTGGAGCGCCTATGACCCCGATGTTAATCGAACTCTGGTTGAGCGTTTGGGGGTTCAGGAAAAAGATACCCTGTATTTTTCTTTTTTAAATGAATCAGATGAAGACCCCAAGGGTATCCTTTTAAGCAGAAATATTGATGAAGAGGGTCTTACAAATGCCCTTATAAAGCTTTCTCGTGGTAGGGATACTCTTATATATGTGCCACAATCTCACGGAGAGGGGAGCCTCTCAAATGAGACTGAAACAGGTTTCAGTTTTCTAAGAGAGTCCATAGCGGGTGAAGGCTATACTGTGAGCGAGATTGATCTGATTGCAGTTAATGAAATACCTCTTTCAAAATCCCTCTTGTTGATTCTTTCTCCCCAGAAAGACTTTCTTCCCGGTGAAAAAGAAAAAATAAAAAATTTTTTAAGCGCCGGGGGCAGTGCCTTGTTTCTTCTCGAACCGCTCCATGTGAATATAGTAAGAGATATTATCGAACCCCTTGGTATTTTCCCCGGTAAGGATACCATTGTTGATCGTGAAGCTTTTACTTTTAAAGATGGTGTGATGGGAGTGCAACCATTGATAGACACCTTCTCAAGTCATCCTTCCGCCAGGGATTTTGGGAAAACGGTTCTTCTCAGTACTGCCGTATCTGTTCGTAAGTCTGCCGAAGCTGATGCGGTAACAGAAATTGCATTTACCAGTGAGACCAGTTGGGCGGAAACCAATCTTCAGGCTTTGTACTCTGATTCCCCAACAGCCGAGAAAACTGAGGATGACATTCCCGGTCCCGTTTCAATTGCCGCTGCGTATGAGAATGCGGGGAGAGAGAGACCTGAAGATAGTATGGGGCGAGTCATCGTGCTGGGTGATATGGATTTTGTAAGTAACGTAAATATCCGACAGCTTTTTAATAGAGACTTTTTTCTTAATATGCTTAATTGGGTTTCCGGAGAGGATGAAGTGGTAAAGATTCGTGCGGGTACATTACAAAGGTCCAGGCAGGTCATCACACCTGAACAATTTACCATGATTTTTACCTGGGCTGGGGTTATTATTCCTGAGATAATTCTGCTTTTAGGAATAGCAGTCTGGGTCTCCCGGAGGTAGTATGAAAAAGAAAGTGGTCATTTTAGCGTTTGTATTTATACTGCTCCTGTTCCTGTATTTGTTTGGGTCGCTTGGGGGTGATAAGGACTCGCCTGATCTTACAAAAGAGAAGGCACTTCTTGTTTTTGATAAGGATTCTGTTGTTCGTTTACGATTACTCGGTTCTATTGGTAACTCGATTGATATTTCCAGATCAAGTTCCTTACCTGTCGAGTCACCTCTCTTGCATCGGGCAAACTGGGTTCTTAAAGACCCGGTTTTTGCTCCCGTAGATGAGAATATTTTCGATGATTTGATCAGCCGGGTAAGTAAAATATCAGGTACCGAATTTACAGAAGAAGCGGATGAAGAGTCTTTGGGTTTAACTCCCCCGGAGTTGATTTTGATTCTGGATTTTAAAGGAGGTGCCGAGCAGGTTATCAGTTTCGGAGCAAAAAGTTCTGTAACAAAACGACGGTTTCTTCAAAAAGAAGGTGATGTACGTTTCTACGTAAGCAGTAAGGATTTCCCAAAATATGTTACTGAGATACAGGATAAAATAAAAAGTCGTGAAGTACTGAAAATTAATCCTGAACTTGTTACGGGAGTGGATGTTATTCATGAAGATCGATACTTCAGGGTTCTTTCAAACAAGTGTCAGGTAAAGGAAGACAAATGGATTGTTGCGGGTGGTGCTGAAACGCAGCAGGGTGATTCTCAGTTTATTTCAAGAAAAATCAGGGAACTTTCAAATCTTAAGGTAAAAAGAATCTTTGAAACCCCGCTTGATGTGTTCTCATTTACGGGCCTTGATAATCCTTTTTTAATACTGAATATTTCATTTCAGGTTGATGAGTCCGGAAATTTCGCATGTGATAGTGGCAGAAAAAAAGAGCTTTTACTGCAGTTTGGAAAGGGCTTGGGGGTGCAGCTATCCGGAAAAGGGACGCTTGCTACCGATGTTTCGTACTATCTAAAGGTAGGTGGCGAGGTAAGGTTGTACGAAATAGAAAAAGTCTTTTTTTCGGATTGGCTGCAAGGTGCGTTTCATTTCAGGGAGCGATGTCCGTTTTGTGACATATCTGAGGTTCTGGATTCGGTAACCTCACTCAGTGTCTCCGATCCTAATGACTCCTGTACGGTGGTCTTTGGAAAAGAGGCAGTTGTGGAAAATTCTCAGCTCATGGACTCCTTGAAAAAATCACTTCAGGAGATCAGGTTTGATGCACTACTTGATGAGGATGAGTTGAGGAACTACACGTTGGGAGCCGGGGTCGGCTTTGAAATGAGTCTTTCAGAAAAAGAGGGTATTTCTCTTGAAGTTGTGGGCAGTGTTCAGCCCGATGTGTCTGAAGGAGGGGATAATCTGTCCCCACTGATACTGAAGGTGAAGCGTAAAAATGAAGCACCGTATCATGGAGTACTCAGTGAAGATACTTTTTTACCACTTCGCACCGTTCTTAAAAGTTTTTGTACCGATGGTGCTTCCTGATGCGAGTAGTATTTAAAGTCATCATTCGAATTATAACCTGGGTTTTTGTGTGCGGGGGAATGCTTGCGGTAGTGTTTGGAGGTTTTGCAGGTCTGTATTTTTATAACAGACTGAACCGTGATTTACCTCGAATTGAAAAACTGAGTGATTATAAGCCAAAGGCGGTAAGCAGGATTCTTGGTGATGATGGTACTCTGCTTGCAGAAATCTGGGATGAAAGAAGGTATCCGGTTTCTCTTGAAGAGATTCCCCTTCATGTTAAAAATGCGTTTCTTGCCGCGGAGGATTCAAGTTTCTATGAGCATGGAGGGATTGATTTTCTGAGTATCCTTCGTGCGGCATGGGTTAACCTTACCTCCCGGGGAACCAGGCAAGGTGCCTCGACCATTACTCAGCAGATTGTAAAAGAGCTTTTGCTGAGTCGTGAAAGGACTTACGAGAGAAAACTTAAGGAAGCGCTTCTTGCGTATCGCCTTGAGAAATATTTGAGTAAAGATGAAATCCTTTCAATGTATTTGAATCAGATTTTTCTCGGTTCCGGAGCCTACGGTATCAAAGCCGCAGCGAAAGTACATTTTCATAAAGAACTTGAAGAGCTCAGCATCGCAGAAACGGCTCTCCTTGCGGGGCTTCCCAAAAAACCAAGTGAATTGACACGACCAAAGAATTTCCAGATGGCTATGGGGCGCCAGAGATATGTATTGAGGCAAATGCTTGGAAAAAGTTTTATCTCTCAGGAAGAGTTTGATCAGGCAGTGAAAGAGGAAATAAAAATGTTTCCGCAGGATGAGGAAAACCTCTTTGCCTCACCCTACTATACCACTCATGCGATTAAGATTGCAGAAGAGATTATTCAAAAAGTAAACCCCGAGTACACCCTTCGGGATCCGGGTGGATTTGTAGTGCAGACTACGGTTGATGTACCTGCGGATACGTTTGCACAAAAGTCTCTTCAGAATGGTTTGAAATCTCTTGATAAGCGTCAGGGCTGGAGAGGAGTTCTGGGAAATATTCGTGAGGATACGGGCACCCCTCTTGGCTGGGATGAGCTTGCATCGGAGCAGGAGTTAGTCCCGGGTAAAATATTCAGGGCGCTGGTAAGTGCAGTGCATGCTCCCGGCGGGATTGTAAAGGTAAGGCTTGGTTCAGTTGAAGCAGAGCTTGATGTGAACTCTGCTGCCTGGGCAAAGACTTTCAGTAAGCTTGAGGCGGGAAATCCGGAAATAAAATCCTGGCACGGGGGAAGTCCTTCACGTGTGATTGTTCCGGGGGATATTATTGAAGTTTCTGTTTCACAAATAACCCATGATGATTCGGGAAAGGTAAGTTCGTTCAAGTTACAACTCGATCAGACTCCGGCAGTTCAGGGTGCAATGGTCGTGATGAATTCTGCGACGGGTGAAGTGGTGTCTATTATCGGCGGATATGACTATAAGCTCAGTAAGTTTAATCGGGCAACGCAAGGGGATCTTCAACCGGGGTCTGCCTTTAAGCCTCTGATATATCTTTCCGCTTTGGAGGAGTTGCGTATGACTCCTTCAACGCTCGTTCCGGATGAGCCGATCAGTTATCAAACTCTCGACGGAGTTTGGGCACCTCAAAATTTCGACAAAAAATTTCTTGGTCCAATTACTCTTCGTGTGGCTTTACAAAAGTCTCGAAACGTAGTCTCGGTGTATCTGCTTGAGCGGATAGGGGTTGATAAAATAATTGGAAGTGCACGGAGGCTTGGAATCAGTACCCCCATTCCAAGAAACATGTCTATCGCTTTGGGTACTCCTGAGGTGCGGGTTATTGATATGGTTCGTTCTTATGCCCCATTTTCTTCAGGAGGATACCTGCCGGAGCCTTTACTCGTTAAATCAATAAAAGAACGTGATGGAACTGAAATCTATCTTGGTCTTCCAAAGCAGAAACAAGTTATCAATCCTCCCGAAGCATTTGTTATGGCACATATGATGAAAGGAGTTGTAGAGAGAGGTACTGCACAGGTGATCAGAAAACTTGGTATGCCTGTTGGTGGAAAGACGGGGACTACTAATAATCATATGGATTCCTGGTTTATTGGCTACACTCCTGAGTGGGTTGCCGGGGTCTGGGTGGGCTTTGATGTAAAACGATCTTTAGGAAAGACCGCAACAGGTGGAGTGGTTGCGGCACCAATTTTTCTTGAATTTATGACGGAGTTTTTAAAGGATTCACCGGCACTTGATTTCATCCCCCCGGAAGGAGTTGTTCCGCTTACGGTAGACCCAACAAGTGGCTTGCCACTTGAGCCGGGTTCAGAGCGAGCCTTTGTAGAGTATTTCATACTGGGAAATACTGAAGATCCTTATGGTCGTCTCAACCGCTATCAGGAGCAATATGTGCCTCGTTCACAGGAGGGAGGGGATTATCTTACGAATAGCGACTTTTAAGCAAAAGATAACCCATTATTCTAATAGTGAATCATCTAAAGTTTATATAGCCATTTCTTTATTCAGTCTTTATATTCCATAAGTAATTGTAATGCGTTGCATCATTACTACCGATAATAAAAAACATGAAAAAGTATATTAATTACATACTGCTGAGTTTACTAGTCTTTACATCACCACTTTTTCTGGAAGTGCTTGTAGACGACTCAGAGGTGTATGCTGCTGATCCTCCAAAAAAAACATCTTCTCGTCAGGCGGTCAGAAAACGAAAACCTTTACCACCCCGGGAACCTGAATCACCGGCGTCTTTACCTCCTTCCCGTGGGCAGGATTTGGCATTTGAGGATACAAAGGGTTTAGGTGCAGCTGGAAAGCCGGTTGATGCAATATTAATACTTGATTCTTCCAGAAGTATGCAGAGAAACGACCCTGCTCGTCTTCGCGATCAGGGCTCACGTTTGTTCCTCCAGTTCCTTGAGCCTGATGACAGATTCTCCCTGATAGAGTTTGGTGAACAGGCAAGTGTATTGCAACCGCTTACCTACTTAAAAAACTCACAACCTGATGAGATAAGAACAATTCTTGAGGGTATCCAGAATGAGGGTAACTTTACCGACTTTTTGTTCCCTTTGGAACAGGCGCTGGAAATTTTTAAATATGAAAAAAGACCGGGAGCGGAGAAAGTAATTATTCTTTTATCTGACGGTCATATGGATCCCGACCCGAGAGTGGGTACGAAACAAAAACGAACAAAAAAACTCGTTGAAGAAGTGGTACCGGAGCTTACAAAGCAAAACATAAAATTATATTCTCTGGCACTTAGTGAAGAGGCAGATAAAATTGCCCTCAGGGCAATGGCAGAGGAGACGGGGGGCTTAAGCTGGTACGCAAAAGAAGTAAATGAAATTCACAGAATTTTCTCCGATTTGTTCCTCACAATAAAAAAACCTCAGGTGCTGGAGCTTACCAAGGATGGTTTTGAAATAGATGGGAGTACTCATGAGGCAACTTTCTTTGTCAACAGAGACACAAAGAATGAAACCGTAGTTGTTATAGATCCTACGGGTAAAGAGTTTTTAAATAAGGATTTTCCCTCTCAATGGAAATGGTTTAAGGGAGAATTGTTTGATATTATTACCGTTCCTCAACCCTTACCGGGTACCTGGCTTGTTACGGGAGGTAGCAGTGGGTTTGCAAAGCTGCTTTCTGATTTAAAACTCGAGTATAGTTGGCCCGGCTCCACCTTCAGTGTTGGTGATTCTGTAGTATTAAAAGCACGGCTTACAGAATCCGGTACGGTTCTGAATAATCCTCAGCTTAAAGATTTAGTGTTTTATAATTTTAAAATTATAAATTCGTCCAAAGGCACCGTCTATCTTCAGGGAAAATTACTTGAAAAAGAAGAGGGAAGCTTTCAGACTACCGTTACGTTTAATGACGAGGGTGAGTATAAATTGTTCCTGACAGTAACCTCTCCCACCTTTACCCGCCAGACTCACATTCCCTTCAGCGTATCAACCGGGCTTATCTCATTGGTTCATGTCCCGGGAAATGAATTTACGGGGACAGAGGACAGCTATGAAGTGGTTCTGCACCCTGCCACTGATGCATTTAAAAACCTCACTGTTGGTTTAATAAATAATATTAAGGGTACTGAAGAGCAGTACACCATCCCTTTAAAAGACTTCAAGGTCAGAGACAGAACCTATCTTGTTCCTTTGAATCGTTTTAAATCAGGTAAAAATATTGTCACCGCGGTTTTTTCTGCGATTGGAGAAGATAGAAAAAAAATAGTGGCAAAGAGTGAGGTTCTTGAAATATCCGTATCTCAGGAAGCAAGTTCTTTTCAGGAAACGGAAAAAGAAAACGCAATAGATATTGAAAATATTGATTTCAGTGAAGATGCAGAATCCGAAGCGGTTGATGATTCCTCTCCAGGAATACTTTGGGGAATCGTTTCGCTTGTTATTGGTTTAATTGTTTCATTGGGTGGTGCGAGGTTTCATATAAAGAGTGTTCAAAGAAATGATGAGGAGCTTGGATCTTTAAGAGAGTCATATGGGGCACCAAAAGAATTATTATACCAGATTGAGACATTAAGGGGCACCTCGTCTGCTCAAAAACGTCAGGCAAATGAACAAGAGCGTGAGCTTTTTTCGAGTATCCCTGCCTATAATGAAATTATTTCACAATATGTTGATGATTCTTCTGATAAGAGAGAGGGAGACTTGAATGAAAAAGATATGAACGACAATGATTCCCGATCTGATGATCTGGAAGATGCGCCATCGGATTCAGATATCGATGCTGGTACAGTTGAGGCTTCTGTTGAAAATAATGAATCAAGTGATGATGAAGAGGATGGAGATAATAAGCAGGTTCCCGGTGGAGAAACGGAAGCCGAATTCCTGGAAGAAGATTCTTAGGATGAGTAGGATTCTGAACAAACAAGTAATGATGATGGATAAGAAGAAATTTTAGTTATGGAATTACTCTGGATACTCATACTTCTTCTACTATACTGCGGTGCTGCCGTCTTTATATATTTAAAAATCAGTGGCAGCAGAAAAAAAGTAATCATGGGGCAGGAGAAAAATCTTGAAATAGCTCAAGATGAGCTTGAAAAAAAACAGGAACATCTTAAAGAACTTCTGGAAATCAGTCTTGGGTTGGTAAGGAAAGAAGATATAAGTGTACTGGATGCGAAGCTTAGTGATCTTCAAGCTAATATTGATGGGGAAAAGGGAAGATTTGCCATCACTCAAACTGAACTGGATGCCATCGAGCTTAGATTAAGGGAGCTTGGTGAGTTAAAACGAGAGCTTGAAGTAAGTAACATGGATGCGCTTCGGGAAATAGAGATGCTTAAATCCCAGGAAAGAGACCTTCAGACCCAAAATGAAGTACTTCTTGAGAATCTGACCCAGGCAAGTGATCAGATCGATATCCTGTTTAACATGTTCCCTAACGATGAAAATATACAAAACTATTTCACTCAGGCAAAACAGGAGATACAGGAAATACAATCCAAACTCGGATTCTACCAGCACGAAATCGGAACAATTAACCAACAGTACGTGATACTGAAAAAAGCATACGACGCTTTAGACATAGAATACGCCCAGCTCTATGAAAAGCGGCAGCAGGATAAGTCAAAAAAGGGGGGAGGGGATGAGGAGTGAGGTGGAAAATGTAAGTGGAAAATCTAAGAGGCACGACTAACTCGGATTTTTTCTTGCATCGGACGTTCGCCGCTGTCGGCGAAAAAATCCGAGTTAGTCGTGCCTCTTAGATTTCTATTTTATAAGTTTATTTTTCTGGAAATTATTGAGGTTATTTACTATAATTAACATAGGTGCTGGCTGGTTATTCTTGTGAGTTCGGTTGTCGGATTTTCATTGAGTATTCTTACTTGCTGCTTTTGTTGCAAAAGGTACTGATATACTTGGAGTAATTAAAAGTTTTTATTTGAATCAAGTCATGATTAGCAATATTTATACGGAACTTACCAGAGATTTTAATAAGGGAAAGGTGCGTTCTATCTTGTGTTCTGGTCAAGCTGTTGTGTTGCATGGTCTTGCGGTGATGAGTAAGGATGGTGACTGGATAATAAGATCAGATGAAGAGAGTTTAAATTTTATTCTTTCTGTTTTGGCTTCCAAGGGGGCTGTGTATAGATATGGGGCTCCATTGGCGAGTGCATGGCTTGAAGGGGGCTGGAGCACTCACCTTGAATATACCCATAACGATCTTAGAATCAGAACTGACTTTTTTACCAAACCACCGAGACTTAATAATGAACAAATCGCTGATCTGTGGCAAAAAGCTGAGGCAGGTGCACCTCAGTATGTAGACTTGGAGACTTTGGCTCTTCTGAAGCAGACGGATAGAGAAAAAGATTATGTTATTTTAGGAGAACTTGCCAGAAAAATATCTGATGTTAGGGAGATGTTAAAGTATTCACGTAGCGCTGTTGATATTCTTAATATTTGGGATACTGATCGGGAAATCATAGAATCAGTATCTCAAGTTCGTCCTGTATTGAAACTGTGCATAGAAGGAAGAGACGCACTTGAGGCAGGGCTTGATGCTGAAAGACGAACTCTCATGCGAATTAATTCAGATCGACTTTTGAAATTTAAAAACGCTGCTACAAAATGGGCTGAGAGGTGGTCTCACATCTCAGCAAAAATAAAAGATTTACCTTTACTTGATGCTCATCAGATTATGGTATCTGAAGCCTCAAAGTATTTACCAACAGAGGTGCGTCCATGATTTTTAAAACGTCAAATCCTTACGAGTTTTTGTCAGAAGAAGATATTGAAACTGGTAAGCTTTCAGATGAGGAGCTTTCTGCATATTGGGATTTTTGGTTTAAACTTGCCCAAAGTACGAATGAACAGGATGAATTTTTAATCTCACATGGCGTGTTCAGGGAAGTCCCGTTGTAAAAGAGAATTAGTGTGGTAATTATGAGAGTATCAGGGAGCGCTCCCATTAAAGTCAGTGCCAGAACGATCTAATTAATTTATCCTTACTGCCTTCCCTTCTCTCATCTGAAATACGCTGGATGCTGGTTTCAGAAGAATTCTTTCACGGTTTTCATTAAATCGAACTTCCCCCGAAGCACCGGTTTCGAGTCCTTTCATTATACATTGATTAATATCGGTAATACCGTTTGAATTACACTCTTCCAAGGCTTCTTTTAGAAGGTATAAGGCATCATATGAAAAGGCGGAACCGAGTTTGGGCTCTTCTTTAAAACGATTTTTATACTTAGTTCTGAAATTTTCTGAAAGATCACTTATGTAGTCGAAAAATATAATATCTTCATTAATGTCTTGGTTTGTTTTCAGGATTTCATCGTAGAGAACAACAGGACCAAGAAGTAGTCGATCTCCTTTGATTCCAAATGATTTTGCCTGTTTTACAAACGTCGAAGCAGGTCCGTTTTGAGTCATGAAAACAACAATTCCAGAGTTCTCACCAGATTGTTTAATCTTTAGTAAAAGACTTTTATAATCAAGTGAGTCGTTAATTATGGTTTCTCTGGTGAGAGGAACTTTTGAATCAAGTGAAGTAATGAGAGTGTCACTAAGCAGTTCAAAAAAAGTATTGGAACTGCTTATTAAGGTAACGCTAGTGAAGTTTCTTGAAAGGATATATTCGGTGAAGGGTTGTATCACTTTTTCGGGAGGGTACTGCATAGAGAATATATAAGGATTATTATCAAAAAGTGTTGAGGTGTAGCCACTTGTAGTTATCATTGTAAGTTTAAGTCGTTTGGCAATTGGTGCTGCGATATCAGCAAATTCTGCCCAGTTAGGTCCAATGATAAAAGAAACATTATCTACAGTTGAGAGTTTTACTACAGATGATGCAAGCATTTTAGAGTCGGAATTGAAATCTTCGGTAATGAGAGTAAGAGGTCTGTCACCAATTCCTCCTTGTGCTTTTATTTCCTCATATGCAAGCAGTAAGCCTCGAAGTTCAGAAGTTCCTCCCACTGTGCCATATCCGCTAAGAGAAAAAAGAGCACCGATTTTTATTTCTTCAGATTCTTTTTTTATATTTTCAGATTTAACCGCAGGTGTTTCAAAAATAATGTGCAGGCATAAAAATATAAAAAGACATGTGCCCAATGCAGATATAAATGTATTTAAATATTTCATTATAAGTATATGCCCATGTTTGGAGACTTAAATCAATCTTCCTGCTTCTTGGACAATTGTTTTCAGTCTATCTGCAAGGATTGGGTTTCCAACGACTAGTTTTGTATCGTGTAATGTAAGCGGTTCACCTTCAAGGTTTAAAACAAGCCCCCCTGCTTCTCTTACAATAAGGGCTCCCGCAGCGAAATCCCAGGCATTGAGTCTGAGTTCGTAGTATGCATCACATCTGCCGGCGGCGATGTAGCAGAGATCAAGTGAGGCGGCTCCAAATCTTCTGATGCCATGACATTCATTTTTTATTAAGAGTTCGATGGTTTTCAAACCCTGTGCAATGTCTGGTCCATAATCATAATAAAAACCGGTTACTATCATTGCTTCTTTAATAGAGGATGCTGAACTGACATGAAGTTTTTTTGTTTCATTTAGAAAAGCACCATGACCTTTTATTGCGGAATAGAGTTCGTCGGAGAACGGTTGATATACAACACCAACAAGAGGTTCTCCTCTGTGACAGTATGCAATTGATATTCCAACATGAGGAATGCCATGAGCGAAATTATTAGTACCATCAATCGGGTCTATTACCCAAAGATGTTCTTCATCAAGCCCCCCCTTCGCTGTTTCTTCACCAAGAAAGGAGTGATCGGGAAAGTGGTTTTTAATGTGATCAATTATAGTTAGTTCTGTTTGAATATCAGCTTCAGTAACCAGATTAGCAGGTGATTTTTTCTCCACTTCAAAACCGGAAACACTGAAGGAACGAACAACCTCTGAAGCTTTTAGAGCAGCTTCCTTTGTAACTGAAAATATTTCATCAAGAGAAGGTGTCATAAAAATAAGTTTTTAGGTTTTAAGTTGATAAATTGACTTTTGTGAATTCAGAATATAATATCTGACTCGCTATGAATCAAAAACTATTATTTTCTCAAGTATTTATTCGTTTCTGGTGGGCTTAGTCCCTGTAATACCCTGTCTCCGTATATTCTCCCTATATTTTTCTGGCTCCCGATTTCCATACTATTTTTATTTCGCTATACTGCTGATCAATTAATTTTTATAAAGTTTTATGATATTAAGTACTTATTCAAAACCTTTTATTGGTGATCTTGCCTCTCCGGTAGGTATGTTCCTTCGTGTTCGTGCAAAATTTTCCGGAAGCTGTCTTCTTGAAAGTAGTGATTATCGGGGTATAGAAAACAGTCAATCTTTTATCGGGATTGACCCTCTTGCAAGAATTCGGGTCAGGGATGGGCTTGTCGTAAAAGAATATCCGGGAATGCCCCCCGAGACTTTCAGGCTTGATAATCCAAAAGAGTTAACGAAAGTACTTCAGGAGTTTTTTGATCAATTTACATTTCCGGAAAGTAGTACTTCCGGAGGTAGTGGCAAAGCTCAGGATATATTTAATGGTCTCCTGGGTTATGTCAGTTATAATGCCGTTCCTTATTTTGAGAATATCACCTTTTCAGCAGACCGTGACCCCGAGCGGGATATTCCCGATGCAAGTTATACACTCTACCGTTATATTATTCAGCTTAATCACTACAAAAGTGAATTGTATATTTCAAGAAATGTGTTGAGTGATTTTGAATCATGTGATGAATCCGAAGCCTATGCAGGCATTGATGAAATAAAGCAGCTTATTATTCACGGTGCGCTTGAAGAAAAATGCTTTACTCCACTGGGTAATGAGCAGTCTAATTTTACAGACGAGGAATATATTAAAGTTGTCAAAACATGCCTCACCCATATTCAGCGAGGAGATATATTTCAAATTGTCCCTTCACGCCGTTTTTCCCAGTCTTATTCAGGTGATGATTTTCAAGTGTATCGGGTGCTTCGAGCGATAAACCCCTCACCATATCTCTTTTATTTTGATTTTGGAGATTTTCATCTGTTTGGTTCTTCACCGGAAGCTCTGATTACACTTCGTAAAGGAATAGCCTCAAGTTATCCCATTGCAGGAACTTGTCCAAGGACAGGGGATGATGCCATTGATATACCAAGAGCGGAAAAATTGCGCAGCGACCCAAAAGAAAATTCCGAACATATCATGCTGGTTGATCTTGCAAGAAATGATTTGAGTCGTTTTTGTGAAAATGTCCATGTTGCTATTTTCAGAGAAGTTCAAAATTATTCCCACGTGATTCATCTGGTTTCCAGAGTAGATGGGGAGCTTAGTACACCGGTTTCCCCCTTTCATCTGCTTCAAGCCACTTTACCTGCCGGTACTCTGAGCGGTGCTCCCAAGTACCGTGCCATGGAATTGATTGATCAGCTGGAAAGGGGACATCGTGGGTTTTATGCGGGGGCAATTGGTACTGTGAGTTTTAATGGGAATATTAATCATGCAATTATGATTCGTTCATTCCTTAGTAAAAATAATGTCCTGTATTCTCAAGCCGGAGGGGGAGTGGTTGCTGAATCAGATCCGGTAGCGGAAATGGAAGAGGTAAAAAGTAAGCTTGGTGCACTCAGATCAGCAATTTTAAAGGCAGGAGATGAAGGTTTTGAAGATGTAGCAATGAAAGAAGGAAGAAAGGTGGCATGAGAAAAATATTAGTTTTAGATAATTATGATTCTTTTACCTATAATCTTGTGCATATGCTTAAGGAGATCAGTGGTGCAGGTACAGGTGCGGGAGTAGATGTAATTCGAAATGATGAGATAGATCTTGATGCAGTAGAGGGCTATACTCATATTGTACTTTCTCCCGGTCCTGGTCTTCCTTCAGAAGCCGGGAAGATGCCTGAGTTAGTTCGTCGTTATTCACCTGCTAAAAAAATTCTTGGAGTGTGTTTAGGGCATCAGTGTATTGGTGAGATATTTGGAGCGAAGCTGCATAATCTTTCAACTGTGCTTCATGGAAAGGGACTTGAAACCATTGTAACTGATTCTGATGAAGTGTTATTTAAAGGACTTCCTGAGCGTTTTTCTGCTGCCCGGTACCACTCCTGGGTTGTTTCCAGAGAGGGTTTCCCGGAGTGTTTAAAGATTATTGCAGAGGACGATATGGGTGAGATTACTGCACTTAGACATCGAGCATTTGATGTCTGTGGTGTGCAGTTTCACCCGGAGTCTGTGTTAACTCCGGATGGAATGAAAATGCTTACAAACTGGTTGTCGTCTGGTTTTACTGAATAATGAACCCTAAAGCACTGATTGAAAAATTACAAAGCCGGTATCACTTAACAGCCAATGAATCCAGCGTACTTGTCAGAAATATTATAAGTGAAGCGATAGACCCCGTGCTTGTTTCTTCGATTCTTACGCTTATGAATACAAGACCGTACGCGGTTTCAGAAGTGCTTGGATTTCGGGAAGCTCTTCTTGAATCTGCTATTCTTGTTGATCTCTCTCAGTGGTCTCCTCTAGATGTCTGTGGTACGGGAGGAGACGGAAAATCTACTTTTAATATTTCAACTGCAAGTGCGCTTCTTCTTGCCGCAGCAAAAGTACCTGTCGCAAAGCACGGTAACCATGGAGTGTCTTCACTGTTCGGGTCTTCAACCATTATTGAAGCAATGGGATACCGGTTTTCTACTGATGAGAGTAAGTTGAAACGTGAACTTGATACTTGTTCCATTTGTTTTTTACATGCTCCCTTGTTTCATCCTGCGATGAAACAGCTTGCTCCAATAAGAAAGGCGCTTGGGGTACGTACTATTTTTAATATTCTTGGTCCGCTTTTAAATCCGGCTTCAGTACACTCCCAGATGAGTGGGGTGTATGACATGGAAATCTTTCCTCTCTATGTTGAAGTCCTTCGTTGTATTAGTGAGAAAAGTATGGTGGTTCATACTGTAGACGGACATGATGAAGTCAGTCTAAGCGCCCCGTGTCATATTTCAACTAATGGAGTGTCCTCATATCTTGAGCCGGGAGTGTTCCCTTATTGTGATATTTTGTTTCCATGTATTCAACCAAAAGTGTTACGAGCCACGGATACAATACAAGAGGCAGTTTCCTTGATGATGGCATTTCTTAAGGGAGAGGCGGATTCTGATCTTGAGAAGGTCATAATTACAAATGCTGCACTTGCCTATACCATGAAATATCCTGAGGTTAATCTTTCTTCAGCAATGGCACTGCTTAAGGATGTCATAAGCTCCGGAGCCGCATATGATACTACCAGAAAATTGTTAGAATTGCAGTGTTAGATTTCTAAGGGGATAGTATGGATTTACTTTCAAAGATTATTGAAAGAAAAAGAAGTGAGGTTCTGAAAACAAAAACAGAAACACCACTTTCAAAATTAAAAGAAATGCCTTTTTATGATAGAAAGAGAGCTTCGTTAAAATCAAAACTTGTGGCTCCCGGAAGTTCCAGAATAATTGCTGAAATCAAGCGCGCCTCACCTTCCCGGGGGTTGTTACATCCTGATCTTGATGTGCTTGAAGTTGCCAAAGGGTATGAGGAGGCAGGAGTTTCCGGTATTTCGATTTTAACAGATTATGAAGGTTTTGGAGGAAGCATAGATGATATTCTGCTTGTAAGAGAGCATGTTTCAAGTCCAATCTTAAGAAAAGATTTTATAGTGGATTTTTATCAGATTGATGAAGCAAGAGCGATTGGAGCAGATGTTATTCTTATCATTGCAAGTGCCTTGACTCCCGAAACTGCCCGAGAGCTCTCTCATTATGCAAAAGAGAGCGGAATGGAGGTTCTTCTTGAAGTGCATGAAGCTTCTGAGCTTCGTACGCATGAAAACCCCTATGCCGATTTTATCGGAGTTAATAACAGAAATCTTAAAACACTTGAGATTGATCTTGCTACTTCTTTTTCTCTGATATCAGAGATTCCTGCTGATCGCATTTCTATATCGGAAAGTGGAATTTCTGATCCTGGAACGATTACAGAGCTTGCACGTGTTGGGTTTGGGGGATTTCTCATTGGAGAGAATTTTATGAAATCAGAAGACCCTGTGCAGGCATGTAAAGATTTTATCGGGACTTTAAGAAGAGATTCTGAGGTGCTCTAATGTTATTTCAAACTAATTTTTTGTAGCTCTAATATGTCTCAGCCTCTAATAAAAGTTTGTGGAAATAAGTACTCTGATAACTTAATAGAGGTTTGTACTGTTAAGGTTGATTATTTGGGGTTTATATTTCATTCTGAATCGCCTCGTGGGGTTTCTGTGAAAGAGTGCAGGGAGTTGGTGCGGGAGGTTCCCGATACAATTAAAACCGTTGGAGTTTTTGTTTCAGCTCAGCTTGATATGATAAGAAAGATTCATGAAGAAATTTCTTTCTCTGCTATTCAATTGCATGGAAAGGAAGATCTTTCATTTGTCAGGGCTTTAAGGAGCTCTGTAGATGCTGAAATAATAAAGGCGTTTTCAGTAGATTCCGGATTTGATTTTTCTGATTGTACTTCTTTTGAAGAGTGGGTTGATTTTTTTCTTTTTGATACAAAAGGTGTTCGGGCAGGAGGAAACGGAATGCCTTTTGATTGGAATCTTCTTTTTAATTATCGTGGAAATATTCCATTTTTCATTGCAGGAGGTATCAGCAGTCCTCATGGTACCGTGCTTAAAAAGCTTTATAGTGAGCTTCCACAGTTACGTGGATTTGACATAAATAGCGGATTTGAAACCGCACCGGGGAGAAAAGATGTAAGTAAGGTAGCAGCTTTTATTGGAGAGGTGAGATGAGTGATCATTTTGTAGATGCACGAGGATATTATGGAACATTCGGAGGTGCCTATGTACCGGAAATGCTTTATCCCAATATTCAGAGGCTGCAAGATGAGTATCTTGGAATTATTGAAGATTCAGCATTTCAGAAAGAGTTTACTTCTCTTTTAAAAGATTATGCAGGGAGACCTTCTCCTCTTGGTTTTGCAGGTCGTTTATCCGGGCGCTATCAAACTAACATTTATTTAAAAAGAGAAGATTTAAACCATACCGGTTCACATAAAATTAATAACACTATTGGGCAGATTCTTCTTGCCAGGCGTCTTGGTAAAAAGCGCATTATTGCTGAAACCGGAGCGGGGCAGCATGGAGTTGCAACTGCAACGGTTTCGGCACTGATGGGACTTGAGTGCGTGGTGTACATGGGAGCCATTGATGTAGCACGTCAAGCGCCAAATGTCGCTCGTATGGAGATGCTCGGAGCTCAGGTGCGTGCAGTTACTTCAGGTAGTAAAACTCTTAAGGATGCTACAAACGAGGCAATGAGAGACTGGATATGTAATCCTGAAACAACTCACTATATAATCGGTTCAGTAGTTGGTCCTCACCCTTATCCTGACATGGTATCCCGCTTTCACTCTGTAATCAGTGAAGAAATGCGAGCACAGTTAGCTACTCATACCGGGAGTGAAAACCCGGATTATGTACTTGCATGTGTCGGGGGAGGGAGTAATGCTATTGGTGCGTTTTATCATTTTATTAAAGAGTCTTCAGTGAAATTGATTGGGGTTGAAGCTGCCGGAAAAGGGCTTACTTCCGGTTGTTCGGCTGCGACTACTGCACTTGGAAGTATTGGCGTTCTTCATGGCTCAAAAACTCTTCTTATGCAGGATGCACACGGGCAAATTGAAGAAGCCCATTCGATTTCAGCAGGGCTGGATTACCCGGGAATCGGTCCCCAACATGCCCATCTTCATACCAGTGGGCGTGTTCAGTATATGAGTGTAACCGATGAGGAGGCACTTGAAGCGGCACTGGAAGTAAGTGAACTTGAAGGAATTATCCCTGCACTTGAGACTGCGCATGCATTTGCCGTGATTCCAAAACTGAGTCTTTCAAGAGACGCCGTTACAGTGGTCTGTCTTTCGGGCAGGGGAGATAAAGATCTTGATACCTACCGGAAGTACCGAAGCAGTAAGAAAACAAAAGGACTGGCATAATGAATAGTCGCGTGTCGTTACAGGAAGTAATCCGGAAAAAAGAAACCCCTTTACTTTCAATTTTCTTTACTGCCGGATTCCCAAAACCAGAAAGTACTGCTGAGATATATCTTGCACTCCAGGATTCGGGAGTTGATTTTGTAGAAATTGGTTTCCCGTTTTCAGACCCCATTGCAGATGGTTCTACCATTCAAAAAACAAGTGAACAGGCAATTAAAAATGGAATGAATCTCGAAGTCTTATTTTCAGAGCTTCGTAGTATAAAAGACCAGATTTCAATGCCAATTATTCTGATGGGATATCTTAATCCGGTTCTTGCATACGGGGTGGAGAGGTTTATTTCTGATTGTAAAGAAGTGGGAGTTCAGGGGCTTATTCTTCCTGATCTTCCAATAGATGAGTATGATGCAGAGTGGAAAGAAAATCTTGAAGCCAATGGAATATCCTTGATTTTTCTTGTAACTCCCCAGACCGGTGATGAAAGAATCAGGGAAATAGATAAACGATCAACTGCATTTATCTATGCAGTGTCTTCTCAGGCAGTGACAGGTGGCAGTAGCACTGCTTCTTTAAAAAGTGTTCAGGAGTCATATTTTATGAGACTTAAAAACCTGAATCTTTCTCATCCTGTAATTGCAGGTTTTGGAATACATGACAGGGAAAGTTTTGAATTTGCTACCAGATACCTTGATGGTGCGATTATTGGGAGTGCTTTTTTAAGAGCAATTGAGAACACTGAAGATATGAAAAGTACCATTCGGGAATTTATAAAAGCACTAAAATAAAAGGCGCGGCAGAGGTAAATAAAAACCTTTTTTGCTGCCCGCCAATTAACTAAACTTGAACTCGCGCTTGAACTCGCGAACTCGCGGCTCGCGCGGTGATTACTCTTCCATGATTCTCACCAGAAAGAGCTCTGCACCGCAGGAGAATGAGTCCTCGTCGTGAAGGATCTTTGTACCTTCAATTTTACTTGGAATTATGGAGTTTTCACAGGTAATGGACAAGTTATCAAACTCCATGATCTTAGCCCCTTTTTCCACAATAAAGGTTCCATTTTTACTACCAAGATCTTTGATAGTAAGGTTCTCCCCATCCCATTCGATTTAACAGTGCTTACGACTTGCTTCCATCGTGTTCAGTAGAATATCACATTCAGAACGTCCAAGAGTTGTAATACCAAGCTCTATCGGATATTTCCCTTGGGTAGGGAATTGTTTAATTAAATTAACCCTTTTCATTGTAGCCTCCGTAAAAACCAAAAAAATTTTGTTTACTCTGCCGCATATGATGTAGCGACGATGTAGGTGCTACGTTTGAAAAAGAACCAGGAAAGAAAGGTGAGGGTATAATAACCTAGGCATTTTGTCAAGTAATGGTGTTTTTACCTTACTTTCTCGATTGTTCTCCCAAATACCCCCCGTGATGGCGTAGTGAAAACGCAGCTTTATCAAAGCCTTTTTTCTCCATCAGGGTAATTGCAAGGGCATCAGAGATTGCGAGCATCGCAGTGGTGCTCGAAGTTGGGGTAAAGCCCAGAGGGCAGGCTTCTTCAAGTTTACCCATGCACAGAATGTGAGTACTTAGTTCGGCTAGAGGACTATTTTTTGAATTTGTAATTGAGATAATTTTAGAGGCACCAAGTTTTTTTCCAAAGGTAACGGTCTCAAGTACTTCTCTGTTTTTACCGCTGTTTGAAAATGCAAGAATGGCATCTTCAGCACTTAGGATGCCGACATCTCCGTGTGAGGCATCTCCCGGATGAAGAAATACAGAGGGAGAACCGGTTGTGCAAAAAGTGGATGCTGCTTTTCGGGCAATGTAGCCGGCTTTTCCAATACCAGTTGTAATGATCTTCCCGCGCAGGTTCAGCAGCGATTCTATCGCCAGATCAAAACTTTCATCAAGAGCCAGCGTTTCAAGTGCTGAAATCTGTTTTCTGATTAATTCCTGTCCTCTCTCGCGTGCGGTCATGTGTGATTCCTGTAGTTTTGTTATGCCTGGTACTATTTATTTTTTGTATTCTGTTTTTCTTGCTGTTTTTCTTTCAGGGGATCCCAGCACTCTTTACAGGATACCTTTACATTTCCCCTTCTTGCAATTCTTGCATCCAGCATTTTCCCCGTATACGTGTAGTGAGCAATTTCAAATGGGGGAATGGTATCCGGTCCTTCAAGGAGAAGTTCAAACCTGTTGTCAGATGAAAGAGACTCCGGAAAGCTGCTTCGTACCGAAACATCAGTTGCTTCTATACGACTTTCATTCCTCACACTTACTTTTATCGGAACGCTCAAGAATCGTTTATCAGGTTTTCCCGCTTCGGGAACATTGAGAGTACTTATCAGGCGTATTTCGGTACAGCTCCCCTCGTATTTTTCGACAGACCCCCTGAACCCATCTGCACAAATTACAGTACCCGTCTCTGTAGCTCCCGCTTCACAGTCAACTCCGCCTCTGTTCAGGCACGTCTTTTTTGCTACTTCTTTCAATGCTTGAATTCTTGAATCACCGTCATATTTTTTTATGTCAGGAAGCTCTGCTGTTTCGGCAATTTGAGAGGGTTCTATGGTAGAAAAGTGACGTACCCCATCTTCATCAATCCAAGTAGAGATAGGCTCGGCGTTAGTGGAACAGGAAAGTATGAACAGAGAAAATATAAAAATACTAACGCTGTTAAAAGAAATCCTATTCGTCCTTGTCCGTTTCCTCATGTGTTTCATCGGGGTCACTCACCAGATTATATTCTTTTAGCTTATATAATAATGCTCTATGGCTGATCTCAAGAAGTTTTGCAGCATGGGTTCTGTTTCCAGAGGTTTTTTCTAATGCCTTTTCTATGAGATATTTTTCAATATACCTTGTATGTTCCTTAATGGAAAGGGAGTCACTGGTTCTGATTTCTGGCAGAATGTGCCGTGATCTTTTATTTTTGAGCTTTTCAGGCAGGTGTTTAAGGGCTATCGTTTCTCTATCTGAAAGTATGATTGCCCGTTCAAGGTAGTTCTCAAGTTCTCTTATGTTTCCAGGCCAATGGTAAGAGGTGAGCGCGGTAAGTGCCGCTTCTGAAATTTCCGGAAGGGGTAGTGCCAGTCGATTGGAGACTTTCTTAAGCAGATACGAAATCATCTCGGGAAGCTCAACTTTACGTTCTCGTAGCGCCGGAATGCTTAACTGAACTACGTTTAGTCGATAGAAAAGATCATCTCTGAATCTTCCATCAATGGTATCCTGTTCAAGATTTCTAAGTGTTGCCGCAATAACCCGTACGTCTATAGAAGTATCTTCTTCACTACCGACGGGACGTATTTTTGATTCCTGTAATACACGCAAAAGTTTTGCCTGTAAGTGTATCGGAAGCTCGCCAATTTCATCAAGAAAAATGGTGCCCCCTGAAGCTTCTTCAAATAAGCCTTTTTTATCTCTTGTTGCGTCAGTAAAGGCTCCCTTTCTATGTCCGAAGAGTTCCGATTCTATCAGGTGCTCAGGGATGGCTCCACAGTTAATGGCAATAAAAGGTTTTTTTGAGCGAACCGAGTTTTGATGAATACACTTGGCTATTAATTCTTTTCCGGTACCTGACTCACCAACTATAAGAACGGTTGTTTTATAATGGATGATTCGCTGAAGTACTTCCGAGAGTTCTTTCATTCCCGGGCTTGTGCCAAAAAATCCATCAAATGAAAAGTTGTCTTCCATTGGACTCTGAAACTAGCGGTACGGCATGAAAATAGAATTTATAAAATCGGAAGGATTTGCTCCAAGCATATGACACACTATTCCAAGTGCAAGCCATGGACCAAATGGAATTTCGGTCTTTAATCCTCCTTTTTTTACGAGCAGTACAAAGAAGCCGGCAAATACCCCCGCAAATGAAGCAATAAGAATACTTGGAAAAATTGCATCAACTCCCAGCAGTGCTCCCGTAAATCCCATCAGTTTTATATCACCACCACCAAGACCGGAGACTTTTGCATATTTAAAATACGACCATGCAATAAAGTAGAGAATCCCGTACCCAAGAGCCGCACCAAGCAGTGAATCTGTAATGCCGGAAGTAATTGGAGCTTCAAACAAGTTTGTAAATTGGTTTATGCAACCAATGACAACACCAAACACCATTCCGGGTTTGTTAATGGCATCGGGAATAATCATAAACTGAAGATCAATAATGGTGATGACTATGAGGATGTTGATAAAAAGAAATACCAGTAGTGCGGTCGGAGTGAAAGAAAAGTAGTACACTGAAAGGAGTGCGGTTATTCCTGAAAGAAGTTCCACAACGGGGTACATTACTGAAATGGATTCCTTGCAGTGTCGACACTTCCCTCTGAGAAGTAACCAGCTCACCACAGGTATGTTGTCATACCAGGCAATCATATTTCCACATTTGGGACAGGCTGAACGAGCATTTCGTACGACTGAAATTTTTCTTGGCAGTCGATAAATAAGAACATTAAGAAAACTTCCAATGACCAGCCCGAATATAAAGATAAAAAATAGTATACTGGTGTGCATTTGTGGGCTCCATTTAAAAATTTATTTCCTGTTACAATTTGATTGCATAAGTTTGCTCTCAGGTCTAAACTTTTTTCATAGCACGTATGCGCATTAATTTGGTAGATTTAAATTTTAAGCATATTCTTTCAATGAAAGATCATCTAAGTTAAGTATTTGAGAGTAATGAAAAAATAGAGTAGTTTTATACCGTACTATGAGCAAGATTAAGAAAATAGTGCCAGCAAAGATCAGAAAGATCACAGGCGGCAAGGACCCGACAAGAATTGTCGAAGAGTTTATGCTTAGACGAGGCTTTGACCCTGATGAATGTATTCAGCAGCGTTCGTCTGACCTTGCGCAGTGGCTTATCCCTCTTAATGAAGAGGAAGACCTTGAGATTACCCTTGAAGGGCTTGGAAGGTCACCGGAGACAACCCTTTATATGGGGGTAAATGTTTTTCCTGTTCCGCTTAGTGATGCCGCCGCATTTTTCTACACTGCACTTGCAGTAGCCGATACCCTTATCGGCGCGAAACTCAGCCTGGTTAACTACGACCTTGTACTCAGTGTTACCATGTACATCACGAACATGGGAGTTGATGATATCGACTACTATTACGAGCTTATTACCAGACAGAAGCTTGGCGTACAGGATGCTATTAATCATGAGATGGGATTGATATAAGGGAAAAACTCAAGAAGTGTCATTTTTCCTTCCCCGCTAAGAATAGAGCTGAAATTGTTTAATGTTTTATCTTCTGTAGGCAAAAGCCGTACGGGTGACTTGCTGTTTATTACTACAGGTGAATATGCGAGTCGGAGTTGATGAAAGTTTTCAGTTTCGATGAAATCCGCAGATAACCTCGCCCCGCCTTCTATGATAAGTCTCTTTATGTTGAAAGGGCGGATGAAATCGATGACTTCATCCGGAGTAATATGTTCCGTGGTAAAAAATATTTTTTTTACGTGAGGTGGAAGAGAATTTGCTTCCTCTTTAAGTGAGTGATGAAGAAGTGCTATGGTTTCTGCTTCTTTTTGGGTAAAGACGTGTAGCGCAAGATAAGAACTGAGAGGAGTTTTTCCCCAGAGGATAATTCTGAGAGGATGGTCGCTGAGTCTCTTCCTTTTTCTTTCACCTATATGTGCCGGTGATTTAATCAAAAGAGAGGGATTATCGTAGCGGGCAGTTCCTCCTCCAATAAGAATCGCATTACACTCGGCACGAAGAGCATCGACCGCTTGAAGATCATCATCATCAGATAAAACAGTTCTCTTACCTGTTCCTTCATCAAGACAGCCATTAAGACTTATTGCTGCTTTAAGAATAATAAAGGGAGAGGAGGAGAGAGGCGGGCAGATCATTACTTTTGGGTTTCAAGTGGAGGAGGTCCCCCACAGACATCTATACAATCTACAGTCGCACATCCGAGTTTGCACCTGGCTCGTTGATAATCTGAACCGCTGCGGCATTCCGCATCACAGCGACTGAATTGCTGCTCCTTGCACTCTTCGCAGGAATCGGAAAAAAGGCTCTCTAATTCTTTAGATCGTTTTGAATCTGATTTATTTAGACCACATGCATGAGAGCAGTACTCATGAAGACAGTCACTTTGGCACAGGCGATTTTTATCAGAAGGTACTTTGAGACACTCCTCGGCGCAGAGAGAGAGCTTCCTTTTGCCACATTGAAGGCAGTTCCCTTTCGATGTCTTGTCCGCAAGTACTTCAGCGGGGAAGCTTGAGGCAAAAAAAAGCAGGAAGAAGAATATAAAGTAAGCTATACGTGCCATGTGAGTATATAAAGCATTGTTTTCATTGTTATATCTGATCTTACTGAACACCGTTTTCTTGTTGTTTATCTTGAAGTGGTATTCCTATATAGTGACAAATGCAAATATACATACGTACTTACTAAAAAAATAAACTACTGTAAATTATACTGTGAATTATTATGGCAGAAACCGGTCTACGATTTAACTGGAGCAGGAAGGAAATAGAAGCTGTTTACTCTCAGCCTTTCCCTGATCTTATATTTACCGCTCAGCAGGTTCATCGTGAAAATTTCAACCCCCATGAGGTGCAGCGCTCTACTTTATTATCTATAAAAACAGGTGGTTGTCCGGAAAACTGTAAATATTGCCCTCAGAGTGCTCATTACGACACCGGGGTTGATGCCCATGGGCTTTTAAAGATGGAGGACATTCTTCTACATGCAGGGAAGGCAAAAGAATCCGGTTCGACCAGGTTTTGCATGGGGGCAGCATGGAGGGAAGTGCGTGATGGAAAGCAGTTTGATCGGGTACTTGAAGTGGTTGAGGAGGTCTCTGCACTTGGATTGGAAGTGTGTTGCACAATGGGGATGCTGACAGAAGATCAAGCCAGGCGTTTAAAGAGCGCGGGGTGTTATGCCTATAACCATAACCTGGACACTTCACCCGAGTTTTACGAATCAATCATTACTACAAGAACCTATGAAGACAGGCTTACGACTTTAAAGAATGTTCGAAAGGCGGGACTGACGGTTTGTTGTGGAGGGATTCTCGGTATGGGGGAATCTGTTCAGGATCGTTTTGGGCTTCTTGAACAGCTTGCGAGTCAAAACCCGCATCCGGAAAGTGTTCCGATCAATATGCTGGTAAGAGTGGAAGGAACTCCTCTTTCTGACAAGGAAGCAGTTGACCCTTTTGAGTTTGTCAGAACTGTGGCAACTGCAAGAATTATTATGCCGACCAGTTATGTGCGTTTGTCTGCCGGAAGAGCATCCATGTCAGAAGAAATGCAGGCACTGTGTTTTGTAGCAGGGGCAAATTCCATTTTTGCCGGAGAAAAACTCCTTACTACTCCAAACCCCGCAGTTGATGACGATATGAAGCTTATCAAAAAGCTTGGTATGGAATTCAAGCAGATAGAAGGTAATGATGCTGTACTATCCTGCGCTA
The DNA here is from genome assembly GCA_964612555.1 of uncultured Bdellovibrionales bacterium. GTDB lineage: Bacteria > Bdellovibrionota_C > UBA2361 > SZUA-149 > DAOLCO01 > DAOLCO01. Next base: position 59,851 of record CAZTBW010000002.1, read on the forward strand.
CCAGAGAAGAGCACATTCCAAATGCATGTCAATTAAACTAGTATAAAAAGCTGCAATTAAAAACATATATGAAAGAACAAGTTGCTATTTCACCAACACGTGAAGAAGATTATCCGGAATGGTATCAGCAGGTCGTAAAGGCATCTGAGCTTGCTGAAGTTTCTCCGGTTCGGGGTTGTATGGTTATAAAGCCCTGGGGATATGGAATCTGGGAGCGTATTCAGGCGGCTCTGGACAAAATGATAAAAGATACCGGACACGAAAACGCCTATTTTCCTCTACTCATACCGCTTAGTTTTCTTGAGAAAGAAGCGGAGCATGTAGATGGTTTTGCAAAAGAGTGTGCGGTGGTAACTCATCACCGGCTTGAAGAAAAAGATGGTAAGCTTGTGCCTGCAGGTGAGCTTGAAGAACCGCTGATCATTCGACCCACTTCTGAGACGATTATTGGAGAAATGTTTTCTCGCTGGATCAAGAGTTATAGAGACCTTCCGCTGCTGATTAACCAGTGGGCAAATGTACTGAGATGGGAGATGCGGACTCGTCTTTTTCTGAGAACGGCTGAATTTCTCTGGCAGGAAGGACACACTGCGCATGTCGATAAGGAGGATGCACTTCGGGAGGTTGATGTTGCACGAGATATGTATCGTGATCTTATTGAGAATTTTTTAGCCATCCCTGTCATTCTTGGTGAGAAACCTCCTGGTGAACGTTTTCCAGGTGCTGAAGTTTCAAAATGTCTTGAAGCTATGATGCAGGACAGAAAAGCACTGCAGGCAGGTACTTCACATTATCTTGGGCAGAATTTTGCAAAAGCTCAGAATATCAGGTTTTTGAATAAAGAGGGAGAGCATGTATTTGCTCACACCACTTCGTGGGGTGTTTCTACTCGTTTGATTGGGGGTCTTATTATGACTCATGCAGATGATAATGGTATGAGAGTACCTCCACGAATCGCACCGAAACATATAATCATCCTTCCTGTTATTCCAAAACCGGAACATGAAGAAGCAGTACTTGCCTATGCAAAAAAACTGCAGACTGAACTTGCCTCAGTTCTTTTTGATGGTGCCGAAGTTCGTGTGCATGTTGATGTGCGTGATCTTAAGGGAGGGGAGAAGAGCTGGCAATGGATTAAAAAAGGTGCTCCACTTCGAGTTGAAGTTGGTCCTCGTGATATTGAAAATAATTCAGTGGTGCTGTACCGAAGAGATCAGAATCCAAAGGAAAAGATTTTCCTGAGCTGTGATGAGCTAAAAGCAAACACAGCAAAAATACTCGAAGAAATTCAGAATAATTATTTTGCTGAGGCGAAATCTAATCTTGAAGCGCATACTGTTACGAATATTACAACCCCTGAAGAATTTACAAAATTCTTTACGCCAAAGAATCAGGATAAACCTGAGATTCACGGTGGATTTGTAAGGGCAAAATGGTGTGGAGATGAAGCACTGACCCGTCCCATTCTTGATGAACTAAAGGTAACGATTCGCTGTCTGCCAGATGACCAGAGTGGTACTCCCGGTAAATGTGTACTGAGCGGCAAAAACGCTTCTCTTGACGCAATTTTTGCCAAGGCGTATTGATGTTCCTCGCTTTGTTCTATTGATCTTTTATATTTATTTCATATCGGGTGTTTGATCTCAGGTTTTTAAGCTCTATTTAAAAGGAGTTGAAATGAAGGTTTTATTTTTACCAGTACGTTTAATGGTATGGTTACTGATTTATTTTGTTTGTTTTCATGTGGTACTTGGTGTTCCCATTGCAATTCATGAACTGGGGCATTATGTGGCACTTAAGTCGTGCGGGGTTGGTGTGAAGGACTGTCAAGTTGGAATAGGTCCATCACTTCGGATGTTTAGTATCCAGGAAACAGATTTCAAGGTTGGACTGATTCCTTTTGGGGGATTTAATCTTCCTTATTCTTCAAAAGAGGTGGAAGGTACCGGCGCAACTTTTCGTATATACAAAGAGGTTTCTCCAATAGAAGATTTATGGATTTCTTCGGCAGGGGTTCTTGTAAATTTACTCAGCGTGTTAGTTGTCGTAGCGCTTTTTCCTTTTATGAACCAGCAGCGAAAATACTTTGGTTATGAGTTTTTTCTTCGCGAAGAGTTCAGGGTTTTGAAGATCGTTGCTTTGAATATCGTTCTGGGTCTGGTGTCGTTCGGACAGTTGCCTCGTAGAACTTCCGACGCTTATAAAATAATGTGGGAAGGCGGACTCTTGCGAATTTGGATTTGCATAAGCGTTTTTTTGTTTTTCTTTAATCTTATTCCGGCATCTTCAATGGACGGGACGAGAGTATTAAATGCGCTTTGTGGAATATACGGAGTCGAGTTTCCGCTTGAGACGTGGATGGTTTGTACAACGCCACCTTTGCTATCGTACATCATTATGTGTCTGGTCTTACGTAATTTACGTGATAGTAGAGCACGAAGTAGTTACACTTAATGGATTTGGTCGGGTAAGGTTTTAATGATCAACCCCGACCTTTTTTTGTTCCGTCTGGAATACAAGTTTATTGGATGTGCATCATACTGCTTTTATTTCAAGAGGCAGTCCCAGTAAATCTCTTCTTACCAAATCCATTGCAAACCAGCTTGCGTAGATTTGATTGCGCTCTCTATCCCAGGGGAGGATGTGTTTGAAGGTGGTATGTTTTTCATGTGAAGTGAATCCGATATAGACCGTACCCGTTTCTTTATCTTTTGTAGCTCCGCCGGGTCCGGCTATGCCGGTGATGGATATTGCGTAGTCTGCTCCGGTTTTTCGAGATATTCCATCTGACATATGCTGGGCACATTCTCTGCTTACTGCCCCGACTTGATCAATGATAGCAGGTGGAACATCAAGAAAGTTTATTTTCATGTCGTTCGAATATGAAACCACTCCGCCTTTAAAAAATTCAGAAGACCCTGGAATTTTAGTTATTTCAGAAGCTACCCGACCACCGGTGCAGGACTCTGCACATGCAAATGTTTTCTTTTTACTTTTAAGAAGTTTTGCCAGTGTGTGAGGGAGTTTTTCATTTTTTTCTCTTGAATAAAAACACGAAGAATCAAGAATGGAAGATAGACCTGACACGATTTGTTCCAATTCTTCCGTAGATTTATTTGTGCTCTTAAGGCTTAGTAGTATTTCAGGAAATTGAGGTCGATATGCTATGCTTACATCTTCAGGGAGTATTTTTGATTCATCAATTGCAGTGCCTATTGCAGATTCAGCAATTCCGAACACTCTTATATCAACAGCATTTTCTATCCATGCAAGGGATATGTTTTTTTCTATCCAGTGCCACAGTGAAGTATCAAGTATATGGGCAAATTCTTTAGGCACACCGGGAAGGCATGCGACATAGGAAATAGTGCCGTTTACTTCTTTTGTCATGATGCAGGCATCGGCAGTTCCAACTTCGTTAGGGAGGATTTCTGCTCCTTCAGGAAACAGCACCTGTTTAAAACTGTTTTTATTCAAAGACCTCTTTCTTGATTCGTACTTTTTCTCAAGACGAAGCAGTGCTTCTTTATCCTGATAGAGAGGGCGTCCAAGTCCTTCTGCAATGGAGGAGACGCTAATATCATCACTGGTAGGACCAAGACCTCCACTGCAAATAACCAGTCGTGATAAACTCATCTGGCTGAGCACCGCATCTTTTATGGCGTGTGCATCGTCTCTGACCTGTACAATCCGAACCGCCTTAAGATTGCTGCCATCTATTTTTTTGAGAAGATACTGGGCGTTTTTATCCTGAATATCCCCATTTAAAAGCTCATTTCCTATTAAAATTATTGATAAATTATGAAATTCGCTCATATAAGTATTTGATTCTTATTGGATTTATCTGAATGCCTATGTAGATATAGTGCAGGTGTTCATATTGACTTTTTATGTCTCATATTCTACATACCCTCCTCAACTTTCAAAAATGAAGTTTAAAGATCATGAATACATTAGATTTTCTTACAGAGCATCAACTAAAAAAAGATATACCTGATTTCAATACCGGTGATACGGTCAGGGTGTTTCAAAAAATCGTGGAAGGTAGTCGTGAAGCTACTCAGGTATTTGAGGGAGTAGTGATCTGCCGTAATGGTGGAGGTATTAACGAGACTTTTACGGTGAGAAAAATTTCCTACAAAGTTGGAGTAGAGAGAATTTTTCCTCTTCATTCACCAAGAATAAGCAAGATTGAAGTTAAACAAAAGGGAAGAGTAAGACGTGCCCGTCTTTACTACCTGAGAGACCTGAGCGGAAAAGCTGCCAGAATCCAGCAAGCAAAATATCAGAGTTCAGAGACTAGTACTGCCCCGCAAGATTCAAATTAATAGTGCAGTACTACCCCCCGAAGCACCCCCCTCTTAAAAAAGGGGAGGGCGAAGGGGGGTCTCTTCCGAACCACCCGTAATTGCGCAAGTTAAAATTTAGTAATCCCCTTCACGCATTATACGTAGTCGACGCAGTACTACCACCCCTCCCAGTCCAGTTAGTGTGGAAAAACTCCCCTCTTGGTCTGTCGAGTCTCTCATAGGTATGAGCACCAAAGTAATCACGTTGTGCCTGAAGCAGATTTGCAGGAAGGCGTGCCGTTCTGTACCCGTCATAATAAGCAAGTGCGGAGCTTATTGCAGGAACGGGGATGCCATGTTCTACGGCTGCCGTTACAATCTTTCTCCATCCTTTTTGTCCCTTGTCCAGAACCTCTTTAAAGAATGGGTCAAGGAGGAGGTTTTTTAAATTCGGGTTGGCATCATAGGCATCTTTTATTTTTCCAAGGAACTTGGAGCGAATGATGCAACCACCCCGCCACATAAGAGCAATGCCCCCATAATTTAGCTTCCATTTAAAATCCTCTGCGGCTCCTGCCATAAGAGAGAAGCCTTGGGCATAAGAGATTATCTTGGCGCAGTAGATGGCATCTTTCATTGCAGAGATGAGCTCTTCCTTGTCGTTGTTCATAACAGTTACCTGAGGACCGCTTACCTGAGGACCACTGAGAATCCTGCTTGCCTGAACCCGCTCCTCTTTTATAGCTGAAAGGCAGCGAGAAAATACCGCTTCCCCAATCAAGGTCACTGGAATACCAAGATCAAGTCCCACAGTGGCAGTCCATTTCCCGGTACCTTTTTGACCCGCAGTATCAAGGATGACATCAATGAGATCACCTTTTTCTGAATCCGCTTCACTCAGATCATCTTTCTTTGCAAAGATGTCGGCAGTTATCTCTATGAGGAAACTATCAAGTTCTCCCTTGTTCCAGGTGCTGAACACCTGATGAAGCTCCTGATTGGAAAGACCTGCTACTGATTTTAGAACATGATACGCCTCACAGATAAGCTGCATATCGCCATATTCGATACCGTTATGTACCATTTTTACAAAATGCCCGGCACCCTCAGGACCAACCCAGTCACAACACGGAGAGCCGTCTTCTACTTTGGCAGCAATGGTTTGAAAAATATTTTTTACTTCAGACCATGCACTTTCATTTCCTCCCGGCATGATAGAGGGACCCTTAAGCGCCCCTTCTTCTCCACCGGATACTCCAGCGCCAACAAAAAGAATGCCTTTTTCTTTCAGGTTCTGAGTTCTTCTGTTTGAATCGGGATAGTGAGAGTTTCCACCGTCAATAATAATGTCACCTTTTTCAAGATAGGGGATGAGTTGTTCAATCACCGCATCAACAGGTGCTCCTGCTTTAACCATAATCATGATTTTTCTGGGTCGTTTAAGAGAGCTGCACAGTTCTTCGATGGAGTAACATCCGGATATTTTTTCGTTTTTACCTCTACCAGAGACGAAATCCTGTACCTTGTCCGTGCTCCTGTTATATACTGAAACACTAAAACCCTTACTTGCCATGTTAAGGACAAGGTTTTCACCCATTACCGCAAGACCTATTAAACCGATATCAGATTCTGGCATGGTATTCTCCCAAGTAGTTATAATTAAACATAAACAAATGTCTTCTACACCATTTTTCGGGACATGTAATCTTTTTGTGAGGTTAAAGTGTTATGGATTATTTTTAGCATAAAATAATTGTAAATTTAGTACCTTATCCGGTTTTTTTATTCTTTTTGAAGCAAAGTCAGGAGTTTTTGGGATTAATAGATCAGCTAGGAGACTGGGTATGCTATCAGCAATTTTTCTTGGAATATTTTGTCTTGGTATTGGGACAATCTTTCTTATCCTTTATCTTTATAAGGACGAAGTGCTTGAAGTGCTAAGGGGTGAATCGATAGCAGAAGATGAACCAATCAGGGCACTAGGGGTAAAGGGAACGATCATGGGGGAAAATGTGGTGGTAGACAAATCAGCGCGTCTTCGCCTTCTTCAGACCTCTTCCGAGTCAATAAAAGCTAATCTCCATTCAGCAAAAAGAGAACCTGTGATCAGGTCTGGTGTTGTTAATATAAACACCGTTCGTGAAAGTATAGAGCTGCTCAATCAATACTTATCGGATTGCATGGAGAGATTGCAATATTTTGATGGTTCTACTGTCGAACCCAGTGCTATTGCATCAAAAGCTACCGCCGATAATATAATACTTACCAGAAAACTGGTTCAGGTGTTAAAAAAGAGAGTGGAAATATTGAAGGAAGAGCGTCGGTCAAATAGTCCTGATTATCAAAAAATATATGAGGAAATTACCGCTCCTGTCGTTTTCGTAAAGGACACGCTGCACTCTCTCTTGTCAAGTCAGGATACTCCTCCTATTAAATGGGATGATCTAAATCTGGTGGTAAAGAAGCTTACTTCAGATCTTGACGAAGCGATTCGAGATAAAAAGCGTATTGCCCGATAAAATTACAATTACACCTTGGAACCACTCCTTAGAACCACTCCTTATTGATTCCCTTTCCTGTTTCTAATACAATCCATCAGTCTGATAAAGAAATGGGATTCTCTTTTGTGGATTTAAGAAACGTGAATTTAAAGAATAGGGCGAGTGATTTTTTCAAGAAACTTCAGGATGAAATATGTACCGCTGTTGAGGGAGCAGATGGGGCATCTGAATTTCAGCCTGATTTTTGGGAACGAACAGACACCGTCTCAGGAAAACCGGGAGGTGGAGGGCACACGAGAATATTAAGAAAGGGAGCGGTGTTTGAGCAGGCAGGGGTTAATTTCAGCGAAGTGCAAGGTCTGCTTCCTGATCTGATGAGACAAAAGCTCGGGATTACTATTGATACTGATACCGCAGCAGAATTTTATGCCACGGGAGTTTCTCTGGTGATTCATCCGTACTCTCCCTGTGTGCCAACGGTACATGCCAACTTTCGTTATTTTGAAGTTGGCAATATTGCCTGGTTTGGAGGAGGTGCCGATCTTACTCCCTACATTCTGAAAGAAGATGATGCACGACATTTTCATTTAACTTTAAAACAGGCATGTGATCTGTTCTCTCCTGAATATTACCCCAGATTTAAAGCGGGGTGTGATTCATATTTTTTCATTCCACATAGAAAAGAAAGTCGGGGAGTGGGCGGTGTTTTTTTTGATTATCTTGGGAAAGATGATTCAGAAGAGATTCCCCATTATTTTGAATTTACCAAAGGGGTGGGAAGTTCCTTTATTGATTCCTATATACCGATTGTTGAAAAGCGAAAAAAAGAGAAGTGGTCAGAGAGGCAGAAAAAATTTCAACTCCTTCGTCGTGGAAGATATGTAGAGTTCAATCTGGTGTATGACAGGGGAACCCAATTTGGTCTTGCTACCGGGGGAAGAACCGAGTCAATTTTAATGTCCATACCTCCTGAAGCACACTGGCAGTATGAAGGGGATATTTCTCTTAATGAGGAAGAACAAAAATTACAAAAAGTGCTTCAATTTCCTGAGAACTGGGTATAAAGTGCTATGAGTTGTGTAATTAAACTATAAGAGAATGAGTGCCACAAAAATCAGATATACCTTAATTGCAGTTTGTTTGTCGTTACTGTCTTATCTTCTGCTTACTCAGGAAGAACCTGCAGAGTATGTCTCCTTTGGTACCCTCTTATGGGAAGCTGCTGAAGGATGCCAGATAAATAGTATTTCTCAGTTGGACTCTGTTTCTTTTGTCATGAAGGCAGGTAAGGAGCAGTGGTGTAAATCAAAACCTCTGATTTTAAAGGCTCCTGTACTTAAAGTTCAATATTATATTCCAAGCCATGTTCCGGGCAGTGTTTCGGCTAGGGGAAGTGATCTGTATGCTCTGAGCGTATGGCAGGGAAAGGATAAAGTGAAGAGTTATGATCTTCATTCGGGGCGTAAAGACCTTCCAAAATGGCTCACTTTGTATGTTGATATCCCTGATTCCATTTCGGAGGATTCTATCTGGCTGGAGTTCAGGGGAGAGGGGCTTCAGGTTCGAAATCGAATAGAGTTTTTAACGGCTGAGCCGGCTCCTCTTCACTTAAGTGTTAAAGGAAACTTTAAACCGAGCCTTTATAAAACCTTGCCTATAAGTATTCTCCTGTTGATATTTGGAGGAGTTCTGCTTTATAAGCCAGATCTGAGTCGCTTGAACTATTTCCTGATAGTATTTTCAGGAACATGTCTGATGTTTTTTTCATACCGTCCATTTTATTATTTTGATGAATGGCATGTACTTGAGCGCTTTAAGGATCTTGGGTTTTCCGGGATATGGTATCCACATAATGAACATTTTCTCCCGCTGTTTTTCAGCTGGTACTATCTTGTAGTGTCTTTTTTGGGAGATTCTTATGTCTTGTTGCTGCTTCTTGGTTTCTTTCTTCATTCAGTACATTGTTTTTTGTTATATTTACTTTTTAAAGAACTTGGTTTTTTTGAAAAATACATTCGGGTATTTATCTTTCTTTACTCAGTAGCAGCGGTGCATCTTGAAGTGTTGGAATGGGGGTTTGAGCAATCAATAATTCTATCTTCAATAAGCAGCACCCTGGCAATACTGCACTTAAAACGATTTATAGCTACAGGAAAATATCTGAATCTTGTAGTCTTTTTTGTCAGTATATTTGCCGCCCCGGTTCTTTTTGGAAACGGGTTTATTTCTTTACCACTAAGCTTTATGGTAGCTTTTTTATATTTTCTGTTACGTGATTTTTCTGCTTTAAAAGTAAAGGCATTTCGGTTTTTTTCTGCACTTCTGGGAAGTGCCGTAGTAAGTGTTCCTGCAATTTTACTGTATCTTTCTGCTGCACCACAAGGGGGTACGGAGCATGCAGTAAGGTCTCCATCATCGTTATTGATGAATAACTTCATTCCGGTTTCTGAATATATTCTTGTGGGAAGTGGGGTAGGCTCTATACTCAGGGGCTTGGGTTTGTATCCTCATCTGGGGTTAAGCTCGATAATGGAGATGGTAAGGGAGTACTATCCTTTTATGTCACGTGTGATGAGTTACGTTACATTTTCAAACACCAGTTTTGAACTCAGTCTTTCGTTAATAGTTCATTCTGCATTGATCTTGTTTTTTCTTGTTTTGTTTTTAATAACGAAATCCAGAAAGTTACTATTTGGATATCTTGTTGGAACGATTTTTCTTTTGTGTCCTTTGTTACTTCCGGCACTGGCGAGATTTTCTTTTGGAGAGCTTCAATCACTGGCTCTTCGGTATCAGTATCAGGGGTTACTGGGGGTTGTTATTTTGGTGTTAAGTGGTGTGCAGTGTATCCCCACAGAGAAAAGTGGATTCAGACGCTACTTTTCAAAATGGAGTACCGCTGGTGTTTTCCTCTTGCTGTTTTTCTGGATTTTCATCCAGGTTAATCTTGTTACTTCATTTAATTATTTTCGCTATCATGGAGAAATGAACCGAATATATGTAAACTCTATTTCGGACTGGAATAATACCGCAGGTACAGACAAAAATGTTGCCTATGAAGGCACCGGCACCATGCAAGGACTTTTCCCCTTGCACCATCCCACGATTACCCCCGGAACTCACCCTCACGATATACTCAAGACGTATGTATGGCTGAATGGTTATCCACTCCAAAGAGAAAAGCAAGAGTAGATTACGTTACAACATATCAACCGGATCAATATCAACGGTAAGTCGAAAATCTTTTAAATCTTTCTGGCTGAATTTCCAGGAGTTTAGATGCTGGGCTATTTTTGAGAGGGTTGTGGCGGACTGGCTTTTCAGGAGCAGGTGCCAGCGGTATCTGCCTCTGAGTTTTTCTATTGGAGCTGGTGAGGTGCCGAGGATTTTCCAGGGGCTCAGGTCGTTTTCGGAGTTGCTTTGGAGTGAGCGTAGATAGTTGAGTATGCGGCGTGCGGCGGTATGGGAAACTTCCCTGTCAGTGGAAGAGCTTACCACTCTTGCAAGACGTGAAAATGGTGGATATTCGAGTTGCTTTCTGTACTCAAGCTCATAGCGGGCAAATGCTTTAAAGCGGTTATTTACAGCAGCAACTATGGTGGGATGATCGGGAGCAAATGTTTGGAGAATTACTTTTCCGGGTAGTACTCCTCTACCGGCTCTGCCGGCAGCTTGTACAATAAGTTGAAATACTCGCTCACTTGCCCTGAAGTCGGGAAAATGAAGCCCTATGTCTGCATTTATGAACCCAACCAGAGTGACATTTGGAAGATCATGTCCCTTGGCTATCATTTGTGTACCAATAAGTATTCTTGAAGAGCCGTCATGTACTGATTGCAGAATGTGTTCCATTGAATCTTTACCGGTGACGGATTCTCTGTCCATTCTGGCAATCGCTACATCCGGAAACAAGTTTGATACTTCATCGTAGATTTTTTCTGTTCCTGATCCCTTACCTTCCAGAAGTCCAAATTTCTTTTTTTTCGCCTCGGTAATATCATTATCCATTAGTATGACATCTGTATCGTGGCATCGAGGGCAAAGAGTAGGAGCTGCTGAGCTTTCACCACAATAATGGCAAGATACTTTTTCTTTGCTTCTGTAATAGGTCATGGTGACTGAACAGTGTTTGCAGGAGAGAACATGTCCGCAGGTTTTGCACTGAAGAAAACTTGAGAAACCTCTTTTGTTATAGAAAAGGATAAGCTGTTCACCCTTATTAAGTGTGGACTGCATCTCGGAGTAGAGCTGAGGTGAGATGTTTTCCGAGATCATGTCTGAGTGTCTCATGTCTTTCATGTTTACTATGGAAATCTCCGGAAGCTTTGCGTTCGTTGCTCGTTCTTTGAGTTCAATGAGGCTAAAGGCTCCTTTTGTGACATTATGAAGAGTTTCAAAAGATGGTGTTGCAGAACCAAGCACTACGGGGCATCCGTGTTGTTTTGCTTTCATAATAGCCAGGTCTCGGGCATGGTAGCGAAGCCCATCTGATTGTTTAAAAGAACCCTCGTGTTCCTCGTCAACGATGATCAGTGAGAGGTTATTTATCGGCGCAAAAATTGCTGAGCGGGCTCCAATTGTAAGTGAGACTTTATTTTTGAGAATCATGTCCCATGACTCCCAGCGTGAAGACGATCCGACTTTACTGTGGAGGACTGAAATGGGAATACCGAGTCTGTTTTTAAATCTTTGTAATATCTGCGGAGTAAGTGCTATTTCCGGGACAATAAGAAGAGCGTTCCCGCCTCTGTTTATTACTGAACGAATACTTTCCATGTACACTTCAGTTTTCCCGCTTCCGGTGATTCCGAATAATACTATTGGAGTAAAGGTGTTTGTTTTACAGTGTTCTGTAATGAAAGAAACCGCTTTTTCCTGTTCCTGCTTGAGTGCGGGACCTTTTTCTGTCGTAACAGTTTTAAGGGAGTTTTCCTTTCTTTCAACAGAGATGAGAATATCTTTTTCTTCCAAAGCTTTACAGGGGGCAGTAAGACCTTTTTCACTTATTATATGTCTGGGAAGTACCCCATGATTTTCCATAATAAGAGAGAGCAACTCCGCCTGACGGGGTGCTTTTTTTCTTGTTGAGAGAATGATCTCCTCAATTGTATTTTTTTGATCGGGATGTATATGGATGTCTTTTGGTACCGGGGCTTCCAGTTTTTTTGGAACGGCGTTTTCAAACACTTCGTAAAGAGGAGCGCCGTAGTAATCGGCAATCCATGTTAAAAATGGAATATCATCAGGGTTAAAAGCGGGATGAGTTCCAAGGATTTTTTTTAGAGTAATTTTTTTTTGAATCTCTTCTTCGGAAAATAGTGCGGTCTGAAGTTTTTTGACGTTATTCTGAGAATTTTTTAGCGGTATATTTTTTGCCGATATCTTTGTTTCCGGGATATCACGAGATTTTGATATTTCAATTACCCACCCCCGTTCAATCCTGTTTCTGATCTCAACTTGAACCTCATGACCGGGGAGGCAGTCGGAGCCCTCCGGTATTTCATAGGTGAGGGCGTCTTTCATCCCTCGTACTATTACCTTTGCAAATGATGCTTGTTCCATAAGAATGAGAAGATTATAGGAATAACATGATATAGACCAATTTTTATCTTTTCATAGAAAAATAGCCGAGTATTTGGGCGTAAAAAAATATATGGTATTATCAAAGATTACAGTATATTCAGCTTTGTGACAGAGTCATTAAGAATTTTTCCTGCTGAACCGATACCTTCGGTGTAACCAATCTGGATGTTATGCTGCCAATATTACAGAACATATTCTCTCCTCAACATAAAAAACCGCTCGTCGGTATTGATATTGGTTCGCACACCCTGAAATTTGCGGAGCTTTTACTTAAAGACTCGGCAAAACCGGAAATAAACTCATTTGGTTTTGCTAAACTCCCAAAAGATGCTTTTACCGGGTCTATGCCGGCAAAAAAAGATGTCATAGGTAAGGCGGTGCTGGATCTTTTTGAGAAGCACCAGCTTGAAACAAAACGGGTATCCTTTGCGCTTCCTTCTTCTGCCGTGTTTACCAAACGAATATCACTATCCAAAAGTGCGGCAGAAAATCTTGAAAGTAATATTACTTTCGAAGCGAGTAATTATATCCCCCATAGAATTGATGCAATCAATCTTGATTACCAGATACTGGATGACTCTGGAGCGATGGCTGAGGTGCTTCTGGTTGCGGTAAAACATGAAATTCTTGATGCATATCGGGAAATCTTTGATGGGATAGGTCTTGAAAGTGTTATTGCGGATGTTGAATCATTTGCCTGTCAGAATATTCTTGAGTTTACCCAGCCAGAGCTTCATAAAAAAACTCTAGCATTACTTGATATCGGGCAGAGGCATACGACGGTTACTTTACTTAAAGATGGAATATTTCTTTTGTCCGGAGATGTTGGTAGTGGAGTACGTCAATATTACGATGCTCTGGTTGCTGCGCTTGATATCTCGGTAGATCAGGCGGGAATTCTCCTTCAAGGAGGGGCGGTGCCCGGAGCAGATGCTGCACTGGTCAATGAAACAATTGACAAGACTACTGAAACCGTAGTTTCAGAGCTTCAGAGACAAATGGGGTTTTTCTGGAATGGAACTGGGATAGATAGTTTAATCGAGCAGGTGGTGCTACTTGGAGGAGGAGCTCACGTTCCTCGTTTGAAAGATGAGATCGGAACTCAGCTTGGTGCTCCGTGTACGTTCATGGAAGTCGGGTCTGCTTTTGATTTTTCAAGTGATGCCAGGGAGCTTTGGAAAGATGAATATTCGAGTATCATGGCACTTGCGCTTGGTCTTGGCATAAGACGATCTGGAGACAGATTGTTAAAGGGGCAGTCATGATCAGGATAAATCTTTTAGGGGAGCAGGTTGATCGATCGGCAGCGTATGCGGTTCATAGTCTGATCACTCTTGGTGTGGTTGTTGTGTTTTTGCTTGCAGGCGGATGGAGTACAAATTATGCAATTTCAAATTTGTCCGAACTTGAAAATCAGGTGGCACTGAAAGAATCGCAACTTGCAAAATTAAAGCAGAAGACAAAAAAAGTGGAGAACATGGAGCAGAGTCAAAAGCTCCTGATTGAAAAACTTGAAATTATTGCGAGATTAAAAACGAGAAAGCAGGGTCCCGTTCGTATCCTGGATGATTTGACAACTGCCATACCTGATCGTGCCTGGTTGACTTCTGTTACTCAGAAAGATGATATTCTGGAGGTGTCCGGGATAGCGGTTGACGGACAGACGGTATCAGATTTTATTGCCCGACTGAGAGAATCCAAATTTATAGATGACGCTGATGCGGTAAAGACACAGATGGTGATGCAGGATAATGTAAAACTTCAAAGTTTTACTTTTCCGGCACGTCTTTCAGAATTGTTGATTTTAAAGAAATTGAGCACTGAAGAAGCTGCCCCTTCAAAGAAACCAAAGAAGAAGCGGAAATAATATAGATGGACATCAAAGATAAAATTGACACCTTTCTTGATCTCCCCTGGTATTACAGGCTTGCTTCCGGGGTGTTCCTGTTTGTTCTTGTGAGCGGGTCGTTTTATTTCTTTTTCCTGTCTCCCATGTATGAAGAAATTTCGGGTTTAAAAACAAAGTCTGGGGAGCTCCAGAAAGAAATTCAGGCACTACGCATCAAGTCTAATCGTTTACCGGAGTTCCAGGCGGAAGTAGAGCGACTGGATATGGAGCTTGCAAAAGCACTCAGGGAGCTTCCTGACAAGAAAGAGATTGATACTCTACTTGCAAGAATTTCCGAGAAGGCAAAAGATGCGGGACTGGACGTGGTTTTGTTTAAACCGGAAGGTGAGCAGAAAAAGGATTTTTATGCTGAAGTTCCCGTGAGTCTTGAAGTGCGTGGGGGCTTTCATCAGGTTGCAGGCTTTTTTGATGAAGTGGCGCATATGGAGCGTATAGTAAATATGAGTCAGTTTCGACTTCAGGTAGATTCAAAAAACAGCTGGGAAACCTTAAAAACAAGTGTAATTGCTACTTCTTTCAGATTCCTTGATGAATCTGAACGCCCTAAGATGGAAGAACAAAAAACCAAAAAGCGAAGAAGAAAATAATTCTTCCTGTATAAAACCTTCATCTTACTTAAAATTTCATATTTACAAAGCATTGAGGAAGGTAAATAAAACTTTGCTTTTCAGAAGCTTATTTCTTTAACTCATAAAAAGTTAACAAATTTTCTATTTTTTATATTTACCTGCCCCGAGCTTCCAATATATTTTCGACTCTAAAACTGGAGTGATTTGCTGCTTGAAATGTTTTTTGAAAACCTCATTAGTATGATGGTGTTACATGGAGATTTGTGAATCGCTTGTAGTGCCAGCGAGCATCTATGTATCTACATAGCAGAATTTGTATTCGATCGGGTTATGGTAAATGTTTTTTGCTGTAAGTTGATCTGTTAGAGACTGAAACAGGAAGAAGTTTTTTTAGTAAACAAATGGGAACCTCAGGATTAGGATTTTCCCTAAAGAAGTGGAGCTAGTTCACAATGAGAACAGGTTCTTTGATAGCCAAATCTATATGCTTTTTAATCAGTGGTGCGTTCATTTCTTGCACACACCCTGGATTGACCAATAGAGACTCAGAGCGTGGTATGGACAATACTATCCGTGCGGCAGCAGTACCATCTGATAGCTCTGAGCATGCAATTCAGGAAGATGCGATCAATATGGCTGATGCCGATACTGATGCGACAGTTAAAAACAACATTTTGCTAAGTGACCACTCCGGGGGAATATCAATACTTCAGGAGATGAACTTTAATGAAGATCGTTTTATCATTCAGGTTAATGGGGTTAATGGGGATGAGCCTGTGGTTAATGTTCTGACCCTAACTTCTCCACCCCGACTGGTGGTTGATTTACTTGGTGCAAAAACTTCTGCGAATAAAGAGTTGATGATAGGTGAGGAGTCCTCCGTTTCTTCAATCCGACTTGGTTCTCATAGTGATAAGCTTCGTATAGTGTTTGATCTTTTAGAATCTCACTCTACTGAAGGTCATTCGGTAGATGCCAGCGAAGGTGAAGTTGTAGTTTCTATTCCCGTCTCACAGCAGATTCAGAATTTCAGACTGGCACAACTTTCTGAAAGTTTTGGCGGTGGTATGGCTCAGATGAAAGATGGGAGAACTGAAGGCGGATGGGAAACTCAGGTAACTACCCGAACAAAAGTACCTTCGGCAGAAGTACTTCCGGAAAGCAATCAGTTTGCAAGAAGTGAGTTGGAGCTTGATTCTGAAGTTCAAGAGCTTGTAGACAGTAACCAAGAGGATATTTCAGATTTTCTTGTTCAGGAGAGCTTCCATAATGAAGAAGTGGCTGATTTTCGATCTAATCAAAACAGTGAAATGAAAAGTGGGGAAATGAAAAGTGAGATCACTGCGCATGCGGGATCTGATAAGCCGGTTTTATCAAAAGTTGATTTTAATAAATCTACCCATTCTTCCGGTGAGGTGACTCTTACCTTATCTGAAGAGATTGCCTTTGAACTGAATCAGACTTCCCAGAGTGAGTATGTTCTTACTCTTCCGGGAGTGCATGCTTCTGAAGCGGCTAAGCAGCCACTTGTCTCTCTTAAAGGAAAAGATGGTATCAGAAGTGTTCGGGTTTCCGAGCGGGAAGATTCTGTTGAAATCAGAATGTTTATTGATCCGGGTGCCTCGGTAACCGCTTTTCCAAGAGGAAATGTTATTCTTGTTAAGGCATCTGAGCCGGGCGCTGCCAGACATGCCGCATCCAGAGCCCAGTTGGGAGATGGAAAAGGAAGTTCAAAAAGAGGTGCAACTGATGATGTTGCAGCTCAGGCAAACCCAACCGGGGTACAGAGCTCGGATGGTTCCAAGTCCTATACCGGCAGGCTGATTTCTCTGGATCTTCAGGATACTGATATTGATAATGCCCTGAGAATTATTGCCGAGGTATCCAATCTGAATATCATAGCAAGTGATGATGTGGCGGGAAAAGTAACTCTGCGTTTAATTGATGTGCCCTGGGATCAGGCACTTGATGTGATTCTCAAGACAAATGGTCTTGATCAGGTCACTGAAGGTAACGTGATACGAATTGCTCCCGTTGATAAGCTTCGAAGAGAACGGGAAGCTATGCGGGAATCAAAAAGAGCGGCGGAAAATCTGGAAGACTTGACGGTTCAGTATGTAAGAATCAGTTATGCTCGTGCGGAAGATATCAGATCAAAAGTTGAAGCGGTTGTTTCTGAAAGAGGAACGGTTACTTCTGATGAAAGAACCAATCAGTTAATCATTAAAGATATCAAGTCCGGTCAAAAACAAGCACAGGAGTTGATCAGTAAGCTTGACTTGAGAACACCTCAGGTACTTCTTGAGACTCAGATTGTTGAAGGTTCAAGGACTATTCTGAGAGATCTTGGTTTTCAGTGGAATTTTTCATACATCCAGAGTCCACAAACGGGTAACGCAACCGGTTTGAATTTTCCGAACACGGTAAGTACCGGTGGTTCTGCTCCGTCTGCTGATGGTCAGTGGGCAGTAAACTTTCCTGCGGTAATTTCTGCTACAGAAGGAAGTGCCATAACCGCCATATTGGATTCGGCTGATGGAAGCAGACTTTTGGGTGCAAGACTTTCAGCACTTGAAAGTGAAGGTATTGTAAACGTGATCAGTAGACCGCAGGTAGCTACTATCAATAATAAGCAAGCTACCATAAGAAGTGAAACAACCGTGCGGGTACGTATGCCAGGTATGGGTTCCATGGTTGCGACTGGTGCGGGTGCTCAGGCAGGTGGAATGGGCGGTGGTATGGCATTCCAGGAGTTCAATGTTGGTATTTCTCTTGAAGTTACCCCTCAGGCTTCTCCTGATTACTATGTACTGATGGATGTAAACGCAAAGTCCAGTACTTTTACGGGTGAAGAAACTGACAACATACCTAATACTCGTGAGAGAGAAGCTACTTCAACCATACTGGTTAAGAGTGGTCAAACATTTGCGCTAGGTGGTGTGTACAGAATTGAAGATCAGGATACCCTTTCCGGAGTGCCATTCTTCAAGGATATTCCTTTCCTGGGATTCCTGTTTAGAAGAATGTCTTTTGACAAGAGAGATGAAGAGCTGATTTTCTTTATTACTCCTCATATTGTTGAGGGTAGTTTTGATGCAAGCACCATGTAGGTCTCAGAGAGTATATAAAAAAGTTTTTGGAGGAGCAGATTATGTTCACACGTACGTTAAATAAAGTAAAAAGTCTGGTTGTTCTTGCGCTGGTGATTGTGGTGTCCGGTGGTGGGTGTGGTGATTCCGGGGTGAATAATGATCAGGGGACTTCCTTTCTTGCCCTGGGCTTTTTTGATGATGCGACAGGTCAGGTCGGTAGAACCGGAGACATTCTGCCTCTATCATCGGACGTAGCCCTGGATGGTACCAATGATATGCAGTACTGGACTTTCATGGGAATCACTAATCGTCTCAGCAGACAGTTTATAAGAATCGTTCGAATAGATTGCAGATATGATGTAGAAGGTAGTTTTATTAATATCCCAAATGATTCGTATGGTTTTTCTACTGTGCTTGGTCCAGGTGCCGAGCCTCCTGCGGGAGTTGGTGGGGGTAACGGGGATGGAGGAGATCAGGGTAATCTTCCAACGACTGTTTATGCAGGGTTTCAGCTTCTTTCTCCTGATATATTTACGTTTTTGAACAGTCATAGATCATCTTTACCGACTTTGCCTTTTAGAATGGTTGCTACTTGCTCTGCGACCGGTGTCACTCAGGCGGGAAATACCATGACGACAAATCCCATTAACTTTTTTGTGCAGTTCGTTACGATGGAAGAGTGTTGTACCGGAGAGCCAGGTCCTGGATTTCAGATTGGTGCTGGTACCGGGGGCGATTTCTAATTTTAGATACTACATAATAAAATAGATTATTTGAGGCTCATTATGAAAACTAATTACTCACCAGTGACTAGAGCGGGAAAGATATTCTTTTTCATGGGAGTGTTTCTCGGTGCGAGTGCATATCTTCTGGGATGTGGTGGTCGGGGTGATACTGCCAATTCGGGTGATCCTAATGCCGGTTCCGGTACTCCTTATGTTTCAAGTCAGGGAGGAGGCAGTGCCATTACACTTGAGCTTGAAGGTTCTGGTAATGAAATAAGAGTATCGCAGCAGAGAGGTTTTCGGGTAACGCTGAGAGATCCTCAGGGAAGTCCGATCAGCAGTATTCGTGTTTTCTGCGAATCTGAAAAAGGAATTGCCATCCTTGAGCCTTCAAGTGGAGGAGTCGCCTTCGCTCATACCAATTCTAATGGTGTTATGAGTGGTGTGATTGGAGGATTGTTGCCTGGTAGTTATATGCTTGAGTGTAGAGCTCCTCATGGATTTGATCTTTTTGCGAGAGTACGTTTGCGGGTAACTGGTCCCGTTCCTGAGGGTTTTGCCGGATTTCCCGGAGCGGCTGGAGGAAATCTGGGGGGTGGGGCTGTTGTTGCGCCGCCTGTGGGACAGGATGTTCTTATAACGCAGGTACTTTTTACTACGGTATCAACTTCTCAACCTACCAGAACTGCTAACATTGACACCACTCGAGGTGTTTGTGGAAGCGGAGGAAGTACGACTCCTGAACCTTTTGCTCCTGATAATTTTGTTATGAGTGTAGCTAATGGATTACCTGAGAGAATCTTTGTTCAGTCGGTTTCAATAGAAGGTGGAGGTGCTGCTATGGCTGAACAACAATTAGGTGGACTTCTCATTAATGCAAATGGAAGCACTGATTTTACCGGTCCTTTTACTGAAGTAGCCGGAGCATCAAAAGTATATGCGGGAACCGGCTCTCCTGTAACGGCAGGTACTCATAACATAAAGTTCAGACTTGTGGTGAAAACCGCAAACGGAGCAACTCGCACTATTGAGCAGTTTGCAACAATTCGTGCATATGATGTCGATGCATGTAATTAAAAGCAGTATGTGCGTGTGAGAAACCCCCAGGAGAACATTCTTGCTACCATTAGAAAGCTTCAAAGCTCCAGGGAGGGACGTGTTGAAGCCCGGGAGCTTTGCTATAAAGAACTTTCAGAAAGTCCACATCTTGATCGGGTAAAACTCGCGCTTGCAAAACTATTTTATCTTGATGGATATTATGAGTTTGCGCTTGATATTTTACTAACTCTCAGAACAAGAGTATCATCTCCTTTATTGGGTACCCTGATTTCTCATCTTGGGGGAAGTGATACTGCCCAGGATAAAGTGCTTGCTCAGATGAGTGTGCGAACAAAAGAATAGCATTCGATTTTTATTATGAAACGCATCCTCGTTCTTCATGGACCAAACCTGAATATGCTCGGTAAAAGAGAGGTGTCTGTCTATGGAAAAAAGACTCTTGCAGATATTGAGCAAGAGCTTAGCGGTATGTTTCCCTCAGAAGAACTTGAGCTTTTATTTTTTCAATCGAATCACGAAGGCGCACTGATTGATGAGGTGCATCGCCATGTTGATGTACTGGATGGCTTAATTCTTAATCCTGGTGGTTTGACCCACACAAGTGTTTCCCTTCGAGATGCGGTGCTCTGCCTTTCTTGTCCAAAAGTGGAAGTTCATATTTCCAATATCCATGCACGGGAAGCATTTCGGCATCATTCTTATTTTAGTGATATTGTTGATTGTGTTATTGCAGGTGCCGGCACCGCAGGCTATGGACATGCGCTTCAATATCTTATGAATAGATGATATTGCTAGTTCAATCCAAAGGCTGTTCGGGGCGAGGTGTCTTTTATTGCTCATTCTCCTCCTCGCTAAACGCTCGTCGTGCGAGGTATCGCATTTTTTACATATATATTTAGCTAAGGAATAAAAAACGCTCCAAATCCGCAATAAAAGACACCTCGCCCCGAACAGCCTTACCCCCGAGTAACCCTTGTTATAGCGAAGACTTTTTCGGTGAGTGAAAAAACTCTCAGTGACACTCCCCAATATACGGTGCTTGAGCTATTCTAAAGATGTTACCAACCCCAATCCTTTATTACCCACCGATACATACATCGGTGGGTGGGGATAGAAAGGGTTTAGGACGATTTTCTACTGTTCCTGAAGTTCCTTCTTCTGCTCCTGGAGGGATGTCCGTATTCACGTCTGCCTCTTCTTCGTGAGTCTCTTCTTCCAGGGGTGTTTGCGTCAAAAGATTCTTCCCGGACTGTTTTTGAGAAGTCTTTTTCATCAAGAAGGAGAGGAGTGTTTTGATAGAGGAGGTGAGAAAGAACGGCGGCAAGTTCCAGAGGTTCAATGTCTTTCTTTTTGGCGTATTCGCTTAGAATTTCCTCGTATGTGGTGCGGAGAGGTTCGTTTTCTTCCAGAAATTCTTTGGCTCCGTCTATTCGTGCGTATAGTTCGTTGATTCTGCACTGGTTTATTTCTTTTGTGGTTGGGAGTTTGAAATTCTCAACTTTTTGTTTTGTGTGGTACTCGATGGTTTCAAGTGTTTTCTTTTCTCTGGGGGAGACAAATAAGATTGCAGTTCCTTTATTGCCTGCCCGACCGGTTCTTCCTATGCGGTGAATATAGGTTTCAGCGTCATAGGGGGCGTCGTAGTTAATTACATAGTTGATGCAGTCAATATCCAAACCTCGTGCGGCAACGTCTGTAGCAACAAGAATTCTTACTTTACCTCTTTTGATAAGAGATATGGTCTGCTCTCTTTGTTTTTGGGCAATGTCGCCATTTAACGCAAGTGCATCAAAGCCTCTTTCTTTTAGTCTTTCAGCAAGCTCAGTTGTCTGGTTTCTGGTTTTAACAAAGACAATGACGGATTCATAAGGAATTGATTCGAGTATTCTGTTAAGAGCATCCAGTTTGTTGATATCCTGAACAACCCAATACAGCTGCCGTATCGTTTTTACAGTGGCTGTTTTTGATGAAATAGTGATTTCCTCAGGGTTTTTCAGATATTTATTTGCCAGTTTTCTGATTTGAGGAGGCATGGTTGCAGAAAAGAGAATGGTCTGTTTTTCTTTTGGTGTTTTTTCAAGAATCCATTCTACGTCTTCGGCAAAGCCCATTCTCAGCATTTCATCTGCTTCATCAAGCACCACAGTGCTGATGCGGGAAATATCCAGTGTGCCCCTTCTTAGATGATCCATTAAACGCCCCGGAGTTCCGACCACTATTTGAGGATTCATCTTTAGATGTTTAAACTGGGTTTGATAACTTTGACCACCATATATGGGGATACTTGTTACTCCCTGTAAACCCTGTGAGTATTTTTTAAAAGAATCACATACTTGAATACAGAGCTCTCTGGTTGGAGCAAGTACGAGTACCTGAGGGTGTTTTGATTTTAAGTTTATTTTTGAAAGTATGGGCAAAGCAAAGGCTGCTGTTTTCCCGGTTCCCGTTTGTGCCTGTCCGATTACGTCTTTCCCTTGTAAAAGAACCGGAATGCTCTTTGCCTGAATTGGGGAAGGAGTCTGGTATCCCACCTCTTCAAGGCGCTGGAGAAGTTCTTTTGGGAGTTTGAGATCTTTAAAAGAAAAGGTTGATGAGTTTTTTTGAGCTACTGATTCAGACATAGGGGTTCTCCGCTCTATAAAGAAATACCGAGACCTTCGGAAGTCTTCATAGTTCCAATTTATTTTACACAGTTATTAGGGTAGCGCTATCAAGGCGCCACTAACACGTTTAAACGTGTTACTAGACCCCTCTCTTGTAAAATAAACTCGAACACTAGTACCTATTGTTCGGGATAAGCTTTTCAGCTCTTATAGACGATCTGCTTCCACCCACAGGGAGGAAGGTCTCTATCAAAATAGAAGAAAGAAATCTAAAATTCCGCCCTCTTTTATATGGAAAATGAAAAGAAAGCAAGTCCTCCTTTGTTCCATGGGTTTTTATTATGGTAGTTTTATGAGAGGTTTAAGCTAAATAAAGTGAATTAGGGGGATTATGAGAGCTCAGTTTTACTGTTTTTATGTGGTGTTGTCTTTTTTAGTGTTTTCAACCATTGCCTGTAGTGAGCCGTCATCAAGTTCACACTCAGGTACTGACACTAAAGTATCAGATGTGTCTTTAGTGGAAAGTGGCGCCCCGTTTAATTTAACAAATGACTCAGGTGACGCAGTTTTATTCACAATTCCCAAGGATGGTCTTGTAGTTCTGGAATGGTTTAATCAGGGATGTCCTTTTGTTCAGAAGCTCTATAAAAATGGTTTTATGCAGAAGTTACAAAGCTCATATCGTGCTCAGGGAGTTCAGTGGTTTTTGATAAATTCTACAAATCCTTCTCATGGAGATTTTCTTTCTCCTGAAAAAAGAGCCAAACTGATTTCTGAATGGACTCTTGATAAGGATAGTTTTCTTTTTGATGAGGCAGGAGTGCTTGGTGCTCATCTTGGAGCAAAAACTACCCCTCATATTTTTATATTTAAAGATGGAGAGTTGATTTACAATGGTGCTGCCGATGATGCTCCTGATACTGATTCCGATCCAGCTCTGGCTAAAAACTTTATCAAAGAAACTCTCGATCATGCAGCTCAGGAGTCTTCAGTTTCTTTGGTAAAGAACCGACCGTATGGGTGTAGTATAAAATATGCAAAATAGATTTTGTGAATTTTTTATTAAGGGCTAATTACGAGTGTCTTTTGCGCTTGATTCATACCGTATTCTTCTTGTTGAAGACAGCTTGAGTACCAGGAAACTGGTTAAGAAGTTTTGTCATCAGGAGGGTTTGAATAATATTGTTGAAGCTTCAAATGGTCGTGAAGCGATTAATGTACTAAAAAACCCTCCCAGGCTTACAAACAGCAGTGATAGCCTTTTAGCCAGAAAGTTCAGTCTTATTATCAGTGACTGGTACATGCCTGAAATGAATGGACTGGAGCTTCTCCGATATGTTCGCCACGAATCAAAACAAAAAAACATCCCTTTCATCTTTCTCACCTCTCAAAAAGAACGGGAATATTTCGAAGAAGCAATCAAAGAAGGAGTAACCGACTACATAGTAAAACCCTTCACTCGCCAGGATTTTCAAGACAAGCTGAGAAGTGTGATTCCGATTGATATTTAGGAGTTACTTCTGTGCGCCGTTCAAGAGAAGAAGAGGTAGCATTATATGAAAAAAATTAAAGCAAAAAATTTTGATTCCGCTTTTGATCGAGATGAAGATATAAGCAAGTATCTCGATTTATCCGGAACAAAAAGGCTTAATACTGACTTAAAAAGAGTAAACATTGATTTCCCTGTCTGGGTCATTGAAAGTCTTGATGAAGAAGCAAAGCGACTTGGTGTGACCAGACAATCACTTGTCAAAATGTGGATTGCTGAAAAATTTACAAAGACTGCTACAGTAAAATAAAGAAACTACCACAACTTTCTGAATTTCTTTTTGTGTACACCAGTATCTGCAAATATTAAATCTTTTTAACTACATATGCAGTTTACAATGCCTCAGGTTGAAAAATGAGCAAAAAAGTACTAGTTTAGCTGGCAGGTTGTTATAAGTGCAGAAATCTTCAATCGTTCTTTTTAAATTATAACATCAGTAGAAGCATTAAAAACGCATCTTCTTTGAAGTGGGAGTTTATATTCTTGCTCTCAGAGAAGGTGCGATTTGAGTCTTTATTGGTTTTTAGAGTTTTTCAAACTTCCTTTTTCGGCATTGGTATTACTCAGGATGAGTAGTCTTAACGGCTTTTTTAAAGTCATCAGGACTGCTCATCTGGTTTGAGTAGTATCAAAAGTTCGGCTCCACTTTTGAATTGTTAATTGGAGTTAGTCTTTCTCTATTCTGAAAGGAATAAAATGAAAACTTACACTTTTTGTAATGGGGTTATTACCCCAGGGATTGAATTAATGGAGTTCTCCTGTCTTGGTCGGGTAATCTTTTTGGGAGGAGATGGGGGAAAACATTCTCATCGTGTGATGGTTCATTTAGACGCTGGAAATCCTCCTTCTAAGTACACTAAGTTCGGGTGCGAGGGGGGCGATCAAATCATGCGCGTTATGGAAGCAAACCCTCTTAAAATGACAGTGCACTTTGCTTATGATCGTGCTCAGGAAGATATTTGGCTTCTTACCGAGCCAGATCATAAAGATAAGACTAAGATATTGCTCCGTATCCAAACCCAGGGGTGTTCTACAAGTACACTGAAAGGTGGCATGATTACCAGAGTAAGGAAGCTACATGGTGAACCAACGGAACTCATCAGTGGTTGGGATGCCAAAGAAGAAGGGGAGGAGAAGCATGACTCTCTCTTTATTATGTCGCCAGGTGATTCCGTGGCAATTGAAACAGACAAAGGAAGTATCCTTCTTGTTTTGTTGTATGACAAGAAAAAGGGCATCAAGACGATGCCCCTGGGAGAGTACCTTGCTAGAGGTAAGGTAGTTTCTAAATATGTACATAAAATCTAACGCGAGTTAACCTCAGGTAGACCTAATTAAAAACTGGGCGAGGGACGTTTTTCCTTCACCCAGTTTTTAAATTTTCTTTTTAAGGTTCAAAGACTCATCGCACTCTATATTTTCCTGAGCATAGCAACGTCTCGTAAGTCTTTCTCTCTACCTGATGCAGTTTTATTTTTGATTAATAATTCTTTGCTTATGTAAAATACAGGGATGTTCCCAAAGTATCCCTCAACTTTTGTATTCCAGGCGTCTTCAAAATCAACTCCGTCAATAGTGGTAAGTATGTCTATCCGCATCGGTTTTCTACCTAGCATTAAAACTTTGTTTTTTTGGAGGAGTGCTTTGTCGGGGAGAGGAAGCGTTTCCTCAAAACCAAACTCGCTTAATACTTGTCGAAGAGAAGTTTCAGAATGTTTGTCTATAGGGACGAAAAAATCATAATCTCCAGTAGGTCTGGCGTCTGCATAGAAGTTATATGCCCACCCGCCAACCATCAGATATCGGCATGTCTTTGAGTTTAACAACTCGATAAACTCTTTCAAGTCTTGGGGAATTTTCATAATAAGTGCTCATCAATTCTAATGCACGCTGAATCCTTTCTGACCCTGATAATGTACGAACTTCATTAAGATCGTGTTCATCAGCTTCCTGATGAGAATCAAAGATTCTAATTTCTTTTTTCATATAAATTAGTATACCACAACTACCGAATTTTCTCAACTACATGCATTCCAGATTTGCAAGCGCGATTTCTTTTGTTTTGCCTTCTTCAAGGGATATGTGTGCAACTCGTGCGACTACGCCCGATTCCAGTTTGCCGGGGTTTTTGGGTAGATCGGTAATGACTCCCGTTTTTCCAAAATGAATGCCCCGAACAATACGAACGTGATCACCAATTGAAGGAGCGGAAGCGCTTTCTTCTTTTAGTAAGGGAAGGCTGAGGTCAGGTTCATGGAAGATGACCTCAGGTCGTATTGCTCCTGCTCTGATTTGAGTTTTTCCACTCACGGAAGCTTTTTTCTTGTTGTTCAATTCAAGCAAACGAGAGGCTTTTTTAGATATGGGTAATAGCCCAAAACCTTCAGTAATTATAATGGAAGGAAAACATTTTTCAGGGTGCGTTTTTATTGCGGGTTCAATGATTTCTTTTATAAATGAACTTTTTAATGAACCGGTTACAATACAGGATGCATTCCACTTGCATGCAAGATGAAATGCCTCTTCACTGATACTCATGCCACCACCAAGGATGCCACCGTTTACCTTCTCCTCTGTTACTTCTTTAAGATGATCTTCAGTGATGATTTCATTATCCGAAACAGGAAGCTTATATACGACGCCCGTCCGTTCTCCCCCTAATCCAAATACACCCTGAAGTATTCCGACGTGAGACTGGATAAGTACCTGACGATCACTGCTTGTTGAAATTACAGTTCCGGGGATATACGCAGGTACTTCCAGTAATTCCGGAGCCGATCTGATAGCGATGTGAGCAGTTTCTTTAATAATAAATTCAATAGTACCATCTACCGGTGACATGACACTTTCTTCAAAATATCCAAAGAGTCCCTTCTTTTTAAACAGGATATACCCTTTTTTTACCGCATCTCCTACTGTAACCTGAATACCTTTCTGTGCCTCCTCTTGAGAAATCCCAAGGCGCTCCATGATGCGGATAATTGTTAAGTCACCCTTTAGCTCCGTAGAAAGAACCACCTGATCTGCACGTACCAGTTCGCCATTTTGTACATGAGTCATTCCCTTAACAGGAAGAGTTCTTTCCCTGATTATTTCTACATATCCGTGTGAAAGTAATTTCGGAGTGTACATTTAAATTTATACCGTTATGCCTAGTTCACTGTTCCATTCTTTTTGAAGCGTGGTGAGTTCATCACCTACGACACTGAAGTTCTCTCTTCCCCCTCTTCCATCGAGTATGATTCCAACTTCTCCCCCCTCAATCTGTGCAGTAAACACCTTACCCGCACCTGCCCCAAAGTTCAGATCTTTTCGTCTTGGGCGTATTGTTATCTCGCAGGATTCCTCTGTTCCAAGAGGAATTTTTCTTATGGAGAGACCTTTCAGACGGACTCGAATCCCGGTTGAGAGCTCAATATCAGCAAGTGGTTCCCCCGGTTTAATACTTTTTCTGGTCTTTTTATGACTTATCACTGTTCCAAGAGGGATGATGCAGCTTGAAAAAAGTACCTCAAGTGCCGCCTCTTCATGGTACTGAGAAAAAACACCCAGGTGGGGGAGCATGAAAATGGAATCGACTCCCAATTTTGTTATCCCTTCAGGTTCAAAACTGTCTATGAGCATCAAAGCGGCACTTGCACGAAGAGGTGCATGGCTGAGCACTCCTCCGGAACCAAGAATAAAATCAACTCCAAAAATATCAAACTCGTCGTGGCTCTGGTGTCGAAATGTTTTTCCAATATCCTGTACTTCACGAGCACCTTCTATTTTTTCGCTAAGTTGTTTATGGTGTTCAAAAGAAAGCCTGAGCGCTTCTCTTGCTACGGCGTGTTCGATGTGCAGTTCCTGAAGGGTCTGAGGAATGGTGGTTGGGCGGTACATCTTGTTCCAGAGGGCGTCCCGGAGTTCATCTTCAGAAAGATTAAAAGGAAGCCAGCGCTGTACTTTTTTGCTTCCCGCAACTTCTATGACATTACCAACTGAATAACTCATACCGAGATTGGCGCTGACAGTTCTATGTACGGGAAGAAATCCCTCAGCTTCTTTTCTGATAGAGAAAATATCGGTGGTAGCTCCCCCAATATCAACTGCAATGATTGAAGTATCCAGTTTCTTTGCGGCAACTTCGATCATTTTTGAAACTGCTACCGGAGTCGGCATGATGTCCCCATCTACCCAGCTTGTAAGTGTGCTGTAGCCAGGAGCCTGACTCATTACGTGTTCAAGAAAAACATCGTGAATTGATTCTCGTGCGGGTTTAAGATTTTCAGTGTCAACCTGTGGACGAATATTGGGGACTGATTTGAAGTCAAATTCGTTTGAAAGCAGTTCAAGGAATTCTTTAGAAAGGTTTTGGTTACCCGCATAAATTACAGGAACTTTGGTACCCTCGCCAAAACGGGGTTTTGGTTCAGCAAGAAGCAGGATCTCTGCAAGTTCCCTTACCTGCTCTTTTGCACCCCCATCACTTCCCCCTGTTAAAAGAATGATGTCCGGGCGGAGCTCCCTGATTTTTTCTGCCTGAAGGTACGCCGGTGTTTCATCATCAAGACAGATTCGTGCAAGAACTATCGCACCTGCCCCAAGTGCTGCTCGTTCGGCGCTTTTTCCGGTAATCTGGGATACTAGACCAAGTACCACCATCTGAAGCCCACCCCCGGCAGAACTTGTGGAGAAATAGTGGTCAATGCTTCCCCCGGTGTTTTTTCTGAGAATCTCGGCATGGGGAGATTGCTTGCAGAGCCCTTTGCGGTCTGCCATTAATTCAAGAGAACTGAGTGCATTTATTACCCCGATGGTAACATCTGCAACGGGTTTTTCTACAGTAGTGGGAGCTTCTGCCCGGTATGTTTGTCGCCAGCCAGATTCTGTTTTCTCAAACCAGACTGCTTTTGTTGTAGTTGACCCACAATCTGTTACGAC
Organism: uncultured Bdellovibrionales bacterium; assembly: GCA_964612555.1. Classification (GTDB taxonomy): domain Bacteria; phylum Bdellovibrionota_C; class UBA2361; order SZUA-149; family DAOLCO01; genus DAOLCO01. The sequence continues at coordinate 88,653 of CAZTBW010000002.1, forward strand.
CACAGAGTTCATGTTTTCAGGAGAAAAAGAAGTGCTGTTCATAGTAGCTTTTCTCCGGCTTCCATGAGTGTGCTGAACCAGGTGTTACTCAGAAAATCCAGCCGTTCAACAAGCAGTGCCATACGAGCCATCATGGTAGAACCAAAGGTTGCCCCAAAACATGCCATCATAAGTAATCGACCAAGGGTGCTGATTTTCTGTACGGTCTTTGACTCGGAACTTCTAAAAGTAAAAAAGAAATACATAAATGCAGAAAAAAGAGTAACCAGAAAGAATACATTGGAAAGAGAAAGAAACAGTGCTTCCTGACTCATGTCGCGTGAAAAATACAAGGGTCTGAAGCTGTCATATATCTGGGGCATGAGTTCAACAAAGATTCCTTTAAAGGCAAACCCTCCGGCGCAACCAAGTTGAAAAGAAATTACCAACTGTGCCAGGTGGCGGTATTTGCTTGAATACATGGTATAGTACAGTAGTGAAAACAGGGCAGGGATGAGATACCAAAGGTACCAGGACTGATACTCTCCAAACTGGGTTCCATCAGGAAGGTGTAAGACTTCATATCCGAACATGCTGCGATATATGCGAGGCCATAAAAAATCCTCACAGACTTTTACCAATCCCCATGCAGTGGCAATTCCGATAAATATATGCTCAAAGGAGCGGTAAAAAATATTTTCCCGGTACAGAAAGCTGTAAATTGCAAGAGTGGCTATCCCTGCCAGTGCAATCTGAATAAACTCAATCATGCACGCCTCCTCTTTTTGAGCCCCTCTTTCTGATCCACTGTATAGCCAGGGTGAGGTTTCCGATTATTACCAGTGCCACCACCAGTATTTGTGCAAATGAGGTGCCGGTGTTAATCCTCTGAGCGGAGTCAATTTTGCGATCTTGAAATACGGTGTTTAACCTGTGTTCGTACCAGGCAGCACCTGCAATTCCTTCAAACAGTCCGTGCATCTGACCTGAAGCATAGTACATATAGGCATCGGGAATGGTAATGGAAGTGCATCCGTGAAGCATGACAGGAATATGCCCTTTGACCTGAAAAAATTGAAGCCAGGCAGAAAACGTACCAACTAAACCGGTGATCTGAACCAAACTACGTACATCCTTGATGCTTTTTAATGATTGCATGATCGGAAGTTCAGAGAGGACATTTCCAGAAGCATCTGTTTTCAGATGAGCCCACCAGTCTTTTGATCGGGCAAGGCTTTGTACTTCCATAAATCCTCCCGGGAGATAACCAAAATTTACCCAGTCGGTGCCATAACTCCAGGTTTCATCTGGCATTTCTTCTTTAAGTTCCTTGATAATTTCCAGTGGCAGTTCTTGCAGAAAGGGGGATGCCAGAACATAAATACTGGTAAGGGCGAAGGGAATTCTTTTTCTAAGCAGGTGTTCGATCATCAACTTTGCCTGAGGTCTGTTCTCTGCTGCGGTGCCGGGTCCGAAATCAAGTGCAAGGACAATTATAGCCCCGGCATTTTCTTTTGGCGCATTTTCTTTTGGTTCTTCTTCAATGTAGTTGAACACTGCATCGGCAGTACCCAGCGGGGCAGGAGGAAGTTTCATTCCAAGTACTATTGGAGGGAGCAGGCAAAGGATAACCAAAAGGAAAACAATTCTGCGTTCTTTAGTGTTTATTTCCATTACCGCATATCCTACTTCGATGAAATTGGATTCTTATCAATGGATAACCACATACGAACCGCAATGCTTAAACCTGCCACTGCCGAGCTGAAATAGATGGCACGCATTGCGGGAGTGGAGAGATATTGCATAAGCCAGAGCCGTACTGCCGGTAGTTCTGAAGAAAGGTATAGGACTCCCTGAGGGATTTGCCCAAGGATGACTACAAAGGCTGCGCACATCATGATTCCCGATTCCAGTGAGCGTACCTTAAATGAGCGATATGCTGCATATGCTATATAAAAAGCAAGAAGAGAAAACATGGAGAGCCCAAGCGGAAAGAACAGCCCGTGGATAATAATTTTCTCTATTTTTTTGCTGTATCCTTCCTGTTGTATTCGCTCAGCTTCTGCAAGGTTTGCTGCTCTGAAAATAGAAAGCTCTGTAATTACTTCAGTAAGGGTATGTATGATAAATTGTGCTTCCGGATTTTGAGGTGTTGCTTCAGGCTCTGAATCTGTTTGAATATCTACCTGTGGCATTTCTATCTGTAAATCAGAAGGGGGTCTATCCAGAGTGGAAGAAAGTTCTGAGAAGAAATTTCTATATTCTGAAGAGGTAGCACCCGCGGGAAGATTTTTTTGAGCTTGCAGAATCTCAATATTTTTTTTGACTTTTGCCCGCAGTTCATAGAGTGCTTCTATTTCCGTATTTTCTTTTGCCAGTTCCTGTTTGGTGTAATTCATCAGGGCAAGTGTGGTGTTCCATGAAGCCTGGCGTGTTTCGTTCTGGTACCAGCTATGTAGAAGAACAACCAGGGTTCCAAGAAAGCTGAACAGTAAAAAAAACGACACGAGAGCACCTTTTGATTTTCTGAGAATAGCCCTTCCGTGTACCATGCAAAGATTAATCACTCCAAGCCCGACCGCCATGGTTGAAATTAACACCACTCCGCGGGTTATTTCCTGATGGTATTTGCCAAGGGTGAAATTACCCAGGGTGCCGGGAAGTGGAACCGTCTCGGGAAGCAGAAATTCCAGAAAAAAGTAAAGTCCACCAAGGAATGTCAGAACAGGGGTAAGTAGTTTTGTCATACGTAGTAATGTTTAACCTGAAAATGCTTCCCAGTCTGTAGAAAAAAATGTTTTAAGTAGGGATGGAGAAATTGACCCTATTCCGTATGCGGACATGCTTTCAATCAGTACTCCAAGTAGAACAAGTATGAGAATGAAGAGTTTTGCAAAGTCCTGCCCTCTCATGCTGCCAAGTTGTGTTGGTTCTTTACTTAAATAGGCACTTGCTGCATATACCTCCTCTCCCAGTAGCGTGTAGTCACAGGAGGTAATGAAGAAAGGAATTTGTTCATTTGAAATAGTTCCAGCAATTTGCATTGCCCCGACCTGTTGTCCTGATTCTGCGAGGATGAGAGATTCTGCGGCAAAACTTCCAAAGAGAAACGCAGCACCCGGTTTTTCCCGATGCATGATTCCCTGATAGCCGGATGCATAGGCAAGTTGATCAGGAGAAAGAAAACGCACTTGAGACGCTTCGTAGTGAGAAAGTCTGCCTTTACTCTGATACGCATTTTGAAGTGTGGCATCAATCAAGGCAAGGGCTTCGGGGTCTTTTTCAGGGACAATGATAGTTGAGCGCAGCGTTGCAACTTTTTCAGCAATATGATGCAGGATGCCAAGACACGCAAAGAATAAAGGGCTTACCGGAGTCATCCCTGTAGAAAAGCAGAGAGGTCTTCCGTCTTCAGTGGAGCGTCCAATTGCCGCATCGATTTCATCAATACCCCGAATCCGTCGTAGAAAAAATGTAGCACCCTTTTTTGCTCTTGAAATGTAATAGAGCACCGGACCGATAAAGAGTATAATAAGTATAAGAATGCCCGGAGTAGCATGTTCCATAACTCAGACTTCTTCCCTTCTTAGCTCTTCAATGAATTGTTCTCTGAGATGCGGATGTTCGTATAGAGAGTGCAGGGTGGAACGAAAGTTTGATGAAGTAAATGGCAAGATAAAAGGTTCAGTGCAGAGAAAGATTGAATATAAAATGGTAAACGCCGGTATATGACTTTCAAAAAGAAGAGATGCCGGTTCTTTCAGACCACTTGTGCGAATCTTGTTTGCGAGATTGCTGACTGCTATTGATGAAAGTGGTACTTCTGTGTTTTGCATTGGTGAAAAGAAATCTGTCTATATATTTCTGTACGTGTCAGTATTGATATTGATGCATGCTAATCATTCAGGGTGCGATTAGATTTGCACATAATTCCTTAAACTAACAAGAAAAAAATCCATTTGACGTAAGCGGTTAACTCTCTTATTAGTGGCACTGCGTGGTCTACGTATTGGCGTTAAGCGAAAGGCCCCCTCAGGGGGTCCCTTTTGGGGGTGAATACATTAAGCGTTCAAAAGAACTGCATTCTCACGATTAGTGAGGATGGCAATATTGGGTTCGGCTAACGAGGTATATACATATTAAATATGGGATTTTCGAGCACTTTACCCAGCTTCTTGAACGCTTTCTATTTGACTAAGATTGAAAAAGACATAAGAATAGTCAAATACGTAGTACACATATCTAGGAGGGGTTTCTGAGTTATGATTTTTGGAAAGGGAAAAAAAGAGACAGAGCAAAGTCCGTTTAAAAGACCACTTGAGAGTGCTGCCATTAACAGATGGCGCTCAGTTGATCGAAGCAAGAAGGAAGAAACCGAGGAGAATACCAAGGAAATATCTTTTGGCTTTACCACAAAGGAGCACAGGTTTACCGAATTTGCTGAAGACCCAACCCTATTTTCTCTTGATGAGGTAGCACCTTCGGTGGAGAACACTGTAGCGGATGCTCTGGATTTTGAGCATAATGCTTTTGAAGGTGATACTGATGAATACACTGCTGATGAATATGCTACTGGGGAAGAGAACGCAGAAATCGTATTGAATCTTTCTACTGTTATTGAAGAAGATTCGCTTGAGGTATTTCCTGAAGAGGAGGAGAGCATATCTCCGATGGAACTGGAAGAAGAGCCTCTGCAAATGCAGGCTCCCAAACCCCCGCGAGAACGAACCCCGACGGCTGATTTTTCATTATCGGTAGAGCAGGATATTTCAAATCGCTTTGGCACAAACCTTAAATCTGCCCTTGGTTCCGGTACTGTAATTGAGGGAATATTCAGCTTTGAAGATCCGGTAAAGATAGATGGTATTCTCAGGGGTGAGATCAAGTCCAGCAGTGCTCTTATTGTAGGACCAAAAGCAGAAGTTTCAGCAAAAATTCAGGTCGGCTCGCTTATAATTCTTGGCTCGGTGGAAGGGGACATAGAAGTGGAAGACCTTATCGAAGTCCGTAAAACCGGCTCTCTTGAAGGAGACATAGTCACTCGCCGTCTTGCTCTCGAAGAAGGGGGAATATTCAGGGGGGCTTGTACGATGATTGATTAGAGCACTTTAGTGTCTCACTTGAACGCAATATATCCTTTACATACTTCGGATTTCTCCAATAAATCCGAAGTATATTTGGAGAAAACTTCTAATCCGTTAAAAAACAAGTAGCTTTTCTTTTCTCGCGTTACTTTAATATTATCCGTGTATCTTTCCCCACCCTTCCTGCATTGCGGTAATTACATTCTGTATATGTTCTTCAAGAGGAACGCCCAGTCCTTCAACTCCGAGGTAAATATCCTCCCTTGAAACTCCTTTTGCAAATGCCTTGTCTTTCATTTTCTTTTTTACTGATTTTACTTCCAGATGTTCTATTGATTTGTCAGGGCGGACTAGTACGCTTGCATAGACAAGTCCGCTTAATTCATCACAGGCAAAGAGGGTTTTAGCAAGAGCAGTGGTTCTTGGAATGCCGCTGTACAGGGCATGACCCATGATGGCTTCACACATGATCTCAGGGTATCCTTGTTTTCTGAGGATTGATACTCCTACGTAGGGGTGTCCATTTTCATTTGGTTCGGGGTATTTTTCGTAGTCAAAATCATGCAAGAGCCCCGTAATCCCCCAGAGTTCCTCATCTTCTCCGGATTTTCTTGCATGCCACCTCATACATGCTTCTACGCAAAGACAATGGCGGATTAATCCCTCACCTTTTATATACTCCTGTAATAGTGCAAGTGCTTGATCGCGTGATGCTAAAGTCATTATTATTGAAATCCTGCTCTGGTTTAATAAAACCGAGTATCTCCGATTATCCGGGACTTTTCAAATATCGTTCAAAATATCTTCAGCAGAAGGTACAAACTGCCTGTTTTGTCTACAAAGTGGAAATTTCTTCTTGTACTGCTTTTTAGGGAAATGTTGTTTAAGGCTTTGGTTTTAAACTAAGAAATATTCTTAGGGTGTGGTGTCAAAGCTTTGGCAAGAAAATTGCAAGGTATGACAGTATCTTACCAATGTATCAGAATGTGATATGTTGGTAAATTCCCAGGTTGGGTGTGTTGTACGCTCACGGATGATGCGAGACTGATACCCCGGGTGTAGCGCTACTTGCTATTTCTGCCATAACGTAAGTAGAGATGTCGGTACACTAAGGTATCATTTGCAGTGAAACCATTGCTTCCCTTTGTTCTGCTTTGTGATGGGGTGCGTGTTAGAGGTGGTGTAGGTAAGTGGCATCTGGATACATTTGGTGATCTGGGAGTCTTGAGTACATGGTCCTTTGCACGAGCTTTAATCGCACAGGCTTTTCTCATTACTCCATACTTACTGACCGTGTACATAGATTGTGGGGGATAAACATTATGAAACCAATCGTTATAAAAAAACTTTTTCAGTCTATCAGTGATTTGGAATCTGCTATTGGAAAGGCAAGAGAGTCTTTTGTTACTCGAGGAGATGCAGGTAAAGAAGTACTTGATAGAATCAGACATTATGAAGATATTCTCACTAAACAGAAGAAACTGATTACTTCTCTTTGTGAATATGCAATGAAAAATAACTGGCAGGAAGTAAATCGTCACGTAAAGTTAATCAATGCATACTCACTACTTATCAGAGACGATGCAAGGGAGCTCCTTTCTCCTGTACCACTGAGAAGTGTCACCACTGAAGTGGAAGTGGAGTATCTTTCCTAGTTAAATTTTCGGATCATATATCTCATGGGAGAACGGCGGACACTATATAGTGTCCGCCGTTTTTTTATATATTTATTCAGAAAGGCAGTTATTCTGGCGGTGTCCAGGGGTTGAGCCATTTTTTCCAGGTGCTTTTTTTGTTTGGTGCAAAATGCTGAATTCTGGTTCTCAGTTCTCCCGTATCACTCCAGGAGGCAACTGTTCCGTTAATGAGTAAAATCTGAGAGCTTCCGTAAAACAAAGTTTCTGAGTTTGTTCTGGTATTCAGAGCACTCACTCTTGTAGGTGGTCCCAAAAGGGAGCTTAGCTCTTCTTTACTCAAGCCCCGAATCTCACTTAATTGATCCTGGGTATATCCAACCGAAGAACACAAAGAGACTAAAACAAAATATATTGGTATAAGAAAGCTATTTCTAAACATATCGCTGCTAATGTAACATACCGGAAATTATAATACTATTAAATTAATGCAGATAAAATCTATTCTTAAGTATCGATGGTTTTCAGAGTCAGGTTTGTATGCTCTGGCTCAAATTTCTCTCATAGCATACTGTCTTTGTTTTTCACTTTCAATTGCAATTTCCCAGATCTCCATAATTGCGTTTATGGTATTTGTCGGTGGGGCAGTTGTGAGGGGTGGCTGGAATAAAGTAGCGTCTCCTTTTCTTCAGGTGCCTTATGTAAAAGACTACTATGTTCCTTTACTGTTCTGGCTACTCATTTGTACGATCGGACTTCCTGTTTCACTTAATCCCCTTCGATCTGTTTTATATTTACTTAAATTTTCAGTGTATCTCTTTCTTCCTTTGGCACTCTGTATTTTTCTGCATCGTTCAAAGAGAAAGGGTTTTGTTTTGGAAGAAATAAAAAAATATATACTTCTGATATTTTTTGCTCAGGGTCTTGCCGCAGTGCATACGGTTATCAGTACCTATCTTGGTTATGAAATACGACCTAAAATACCCGGAGATCTTACCGAGTCCGGACAGATTGTTTTATTACTTCCTCTTGTAGTTGGAACCGTCTATACGTACACCCGTGATAGAGTGCACCTCGATGGTCGTCGTCTGCTTTTTCATGTGTTTTTTGTTTTATTCCCTGTGATGTTCTTTGCCTGGTATAGAAGGATTCCATTCGTCAGTAAGTATATTGGTATTATCTGTGGTATAGTTGCCTTACTTTATGTGTTTGCTTTTGTGGTAAAATTTTTAAAAGAAAAGGAATCAAGAACTTTTATCTCTCTTCTGGAGCGAATGCTGCCCTTTTTGGGAATCTTGATTTTTGCCGCATTCCTCTTGAATCTTAAGCGTGGTCCCTGGTTTGCCGGAGTCATAGAAATCATGATTTTTGGGCTTCTCTTTTCAAGAAGCCTGATGGTCGGGCTTCTTGTGCTTATGTTACTTTTTTCTTTAACCCCACCGGTGTATGAAAGAATAGCGAGTTTTGCGGAACATTTTTTTATCGGAGGGGGTCGTTTTGATATGTGGAAACTCGGACTGCAAATGATCGAGCGTTTCCCTATGGGTATTGGTTTTGCCAATTCCAGCTTGATGAGAGAATTTGACCCCAGCCTTCCTCTCACCCATCGGCATATGCACAATAATATTCTTAATGTTACTCTTGAAACGGGCATTCTTGGTGCTCTGGTGTACGTCTGGTGGTTCCTTGGTTTTATATATAAGGGGTTTAGTTCTATTATTGCCCGATATGAAGCATTTACGAAGGTATCTCAGGAAGGATTCTATGTTTGTGTATTGTTACTCAGCATTATAGGGTGGCAGCTTGCAGGTATCGTTGAATATAACTTCGGAGATGGAGAGATACGACTGTTAGCGTTCGTCCTGATTGGTTTTTTGATTGCCATAGTCAGCTCATTTCATAAAAATTCCTCTGAGCACTTTTAAGTTCGTTAAATTCTGTTATATATAAGTTTCTAAATATTAATTCTCTTTCAGGAGTGTGTGATGATAGTGGTAATGAAAGCCGGGTCTACAGAGCCCCAGCTGGAAGAAGTGGTAACTGCAATTGAGCAGCTTGGGTATCGTGCGCATGTCATGCGTGGAGTCGAAAGAAATGTAATTGGTTGTCTCGGAGATGAGCGAGGTAAGGCTGCCCTCAGGAATATTCAGAATATAGAAGGGGTAGAATCGGTCATGCCGATTTTGACTCCGTATAAGCTTGCTGCAAAGCAGTTTCAGTCAGAGGGGGCAAGTGTCGTAAAGATTGCTGACGGGGTTGAGGTTGGTGGTTCAAATCTTTTGGTAATTGCGGGTCCTTGCTCGGTGGAGAGTGAGGAGCAGATTTTAACTGCGGCCCGGATGGTTAAGAATGCAGGAGCGAATGCACTTCGAGGAGGTGCCTTTAAGCCGAGAAGTTCTGCATACAGCTTTCAAGGGCTTGGAGAAGAGGGTTTAAAGTTACTTCGTCTTGCAAAGGAAGAAGTTGGTCTTCCTGTCGTTACTGAGATAATGGATGTTCAGATGCTTGATATGGTTCTTGAATATGCTGACGTTCTTCAGGTCGGTGCCAGGAACATGCAGAATTTTACACTCCTGAAAGCTCTGGGTCGGGTTAATAAACCAATTCTCTTAAAGAGGGGGCTCATGTCTACAGTGGAGGAGTTGTTGATGTCTGCCGAGTATATTCTCAGTGGAGGAAATGAGAGGGTTATACTTTGTGAACGGGGTATAAGAACTTTTGAAACCGCTACGAGGAATACTCTTGATCTTAATGCTATTCCTGCACTAAAAGCCCGCACACACTTACCTGTTATTGTTGATCCAAGTCATGGAACAGGAGTCGCCACTTATGTAACTCCTCTTTCGAGAGCTGCAATTGCAGCAGGTGCCGATGGGGTGATAGTGGAAATGCATCCAAACCCAAAAGAAGCCCTCAGTGATGGTGCTCAATCACTCACAGAAGAGGCATTTATTGAATCAATGAAGGAAATGAAGATGATTGCTCGGGCGATGGGTAAGTCTCTGGCGTCTCTCTAGCTAATTATATTTTTGACACTTTTAGAAAAAATACAGAAGATGGCATCAGATAGAAATTGTCTTTTGTATTTGATAGTTGGTGTATTATTTAGTGTGTTATTAATGGGGATTGATTTATGAAGCAAAGTTTCGTTTTCGCTTTTTTTGTGTTGTTTCTGATGGGCTTCTCAACGTCAGTTTCAGCGCAATGTACTGACGGAAGAGTTCCCTGTTCTCATAAATGTGATGATTCACAAAGACCATCCTGTACTGATAGTCGGGGAAGTGGGGGGAAGGCGTATTGCACCACGGCGGCATTCTGTAGAGATAAGAATACCGTAGCAACTCTGAGCTGCGAAAAGGGTTGGTCTTTCAGTAAAAATAAATGCTCTCAAAATGATCGCTCTCGGGGTTGTCAGGATAAAAGAGCAAATGGCGGGAATGGGTATTGTATACGGTACAGATAGTGCCGCGGTATTAGATGTGGGGAAGCTAGTACTTTTATAAAACCTGCGTTTATAAAAACCAGCATCCCCTTTGTTTTAAGGATTAGAATTTTAAGCGATCAGATCAAGTTGGTGGCTTGAACTGGAGACTGGAGATCGAAATATGTTGAGTATTTCCCCATCCAATGCTCTGTAGAACTCCTGAAAACAGACACTTCCTGCTGTGGTAATGAGTTCTGCCTTACTTCCCCAGAGCGTCTCTCGGAGAGACATTTTTGAGAGTGCCTTGTGGTCATATTCAAAGCTAATCTCCTCAAGAGAGGAAGAAGAGGGGCGAAATGACAGCTTTACGTGACAGATAAATTCCAAACCTTCTTCTGGTCTGAAAATTAGTATCCGAAAGGAACTATCAAGAAGTCCCGGAAAAGTACAAGTAAGAACGATCATTTTCCGCTCTCTTATTTCAACCGCATCAACTGGCTCTGAGAGATTCATCCCATCAAAAGCCACTTTTGCGATTTGAGAAACAAATCCCGGTACTTCATTTAAAACAATCCGTTTCATTTTTCACCTTCCATGAAAAACGTATTCGGGAATCAGAACCTTTCTGGAACCTCCAGAAAAAAAAGTACTAGCTCCCATAAGATTTCTTTAATCTTATGGGAGCTTATAAGTGCGACTTCTACCCTTGGTGCTATTTCAGATCACCTTATGGTGACTGTTGAATAAGATGTTATGGCTTATTTTAAAGTTTCTTTGCTAAATATTATAAAAAGGCAGTTAACATACTTAAATTATTCTTTTTTTGAAGGGTTGAGTTTTGGAAACATAAGGAAGTATGGCTGTAGTGAGGAAAAAGAAGCGCACTGCCTGTATCATTCCCTATTCAGAAAAACAGTGCAGCTTCTTTGTTGCCAGGTACGGGTACTAATATAATACCGGTTCCCAGCAGTTTTTTCCAACTCTTCTTAAAATCAGCATTCCGCTGATTTTAATAGCGTTTTCTTCACTCTCTTCGAAGAAGATGTTTTCTTGGGGAAGTTCCTCAACCCCAATCATTAAAAAGCTCCCATGGCTATCCTTGAGGAGGGTACTTATAATCCCCAACTTTTCAAGAGCCGTGAGTAGCTTTGAATCTTTCTTTCTTCTAAGTGCATACCATATACGGTCGAACTGAGCCGTTTTTCTTGCACCCTTGACAATGATCTTCAGAGATTCGTGTGTAGCACTTTCTATGAAGACATTGGCAGGTTTAAGATGGCTCACGAGATCGCGCCTTGCCAGTTCATCCCATTGATGACTTGTATCATCTTTATCATGGAACGGGTGGAATACAATGGGCGTTCTGCCCTTCAGAGTATAATACCCAAAAGCGCTACACGATGCCCATTTTGTTTTGCAGTTTCTTTGAGAAAGCGATGTAGTCATTTTCGACTCCTTCCCCCGATATTACCTCGGGTTAAAAAAAAATTAAAAAACGAGTTAGTGATACAGGATTGAAGGCTTGAAAATTATCAAACTCTCAAACCTGTATCACTTCAGCTGCTAAAACTTAAAAAACATTTTAATATGATACAGACAGCACCGCTAAGCTTTAAGGGCTAAGACCTGAAGGCTTAGCAGTGTGTCTGGGTTCGGGTTACTCAGATGGAGTTGTCAAAGAATAGACACAATATATCACATAAGTGGCTTTAAATAAAGACTAGTAATTATTAGATAGTGAGTGATACTTAGGAGTGATATTGAATAATTCAAGCATTTTTACTTAGATATGGACATGCGCTACAGAGTTCTTGGCATCTTTTTTCTTCTGCTTCCCTTTCTTCCCTTGGAATCGTTTTTCGGACTGATCAGGGGGATTGGTGGTGCTATGGATATGAAAGGGTGGGTGCTGTCACTTTCAATCCTTCTGCCCTCTGTGTGGTTTCTTTCTCTCTTTCTTGAATCAAAAAGGGATAGGATTGATAAATTTCTTCATAAAATCTGTTCTTTTTATACGCCTCTTGTCGTATTTTTCCATCTTGTAGTTTGTTTTTTACTTCTTGTCTTTATTAATCAGGATGTATTTTCAGCGCGTCCTTTGTTGATTGACTCGGTTGTTCAGCTGTTTCAGGCAGAGATTTTTGCTGAGGGAAGGATAAAAACAGATCCACATCCATTTCCTGAGTTTTTTATGGTGCAGCATGTTTTGTTTGAGGAGGGAGGCTGGTACTCACAGTACCCTCCCGGACACTCTTTCATGCTCTCACTCGCTGCGCTGTGCGGTGCCTCCTGGATTATGCCACCGCTTTTGGGAGCGGGTAGTATGGGCTTTCTCTATCTGTTTTCAAGACGGGTGTTCGGTAAGGAAGTGTCCGTTCTTGTGCTCTATCTTATGACGCTTTCACCTTTTTTTATTTTTATGAGTGGAAGTTTTATGAACCATGTTTCTTCCCTGTTTTTTCTCTCTGGTTTTCTTTATTTTTTTCAAAGATGGGAACATGAGAATAAAACGAGATGGATATTGTGTAGTGTGCTTTTTGGGAGTGCCGTTCTTTTAATACGTCCGCTGACGGCAGTGGCATTTTGTGCTCCCTTTGTATTTTATACGGCTCAAATTGTTCTAAAAGAGAGACGATATTTTGATTTTGTTGCAGCTGTATTTACTTCTCTTATCGCTCCTTTTATTTTGCTCTGGTATCAGCTTCGGACTACGGGAGATGCCTTCCTTCCAGGCTATCTAAAACTCTGGGGTAAGGGGCATGGACTTGGGTTTCATGAATCACCCTGGGGAGAGCAGCATTCAATTTTACATGGGCTAAGAAATGAGCTTGGGGATTTGAGACTTCTTCAGGAAATGCTTTTTGAATATCCCTTTCCTGCTCTATGGCTGATTGCTGCTTTTCTTGTTTGGGGTAAGCCTGAATCTTTGTGGTTTAAAAGATTGTTACTATCTTCTTTGCTGTTACCTCTTACCTATCTTTTTTATTGGCATAGAGATGCTTATCTTGGTCCTCGTTTTCTGTATGAAAGCATCGCTTGTTTTATACCGCTTACTGCCTATTGTGTTTACAAATTCGGTAGCTCTCTGGATGAGAAGTTATTTTACATTAAGGGTTTATTTTTTCCTGTTCGAGCAGGTACTCTCTTCCGATCACTACTTTTGCTTTCAGTGGTGTACGCCCTTACGATCACAATTCCTCAAAGATATATGATATACAAGAGTGGAATGGCTTCCATTAAGAAGGACATACTTGAAGAAGCCAGGAGCCAGGGCATTAAGGAAGGAATAATTTTTATTAAGGAAAGTTGGGGAAGCAGGCTCTTTGCCGAGATACGAGGATATGGAATTTCTGCATCACTGGCTCAGAAGGCATATTCAACTCTTGATCATTGTCTTTTGCAGCTTGAGTTTAATGAGGCAAGAAATTCTGAAATGGGTTCCGATGAGTTTTCAAATCGTCTTGTCCATTTATTACAAGTTCAAAAGAAAGTCCCCAGTATCAAACAATCTGAAGCTCTGAAAAATATTTCTCAGGACAAGACCCTGCGTCTGGATACTGCCCGAGTGCTTGACCCTTTATGTAGGGATGAGATCAGATATGATCAAACTGCTTTTGGAATATATTATCCTTTTATCAGACTGAATAAAGCCGATTTTTCAGGAGGCTATCTTTTTGTGAGAGATCTTAGGGAGCGGAATAAAAAAATTCTGGATTTATATCCCGGACGACAGGCATATCTCTATGCAGCGGGTGTTTTTACAGTCCTGGATGCAGAGGAAAATTAAATACAGAGAAAAAGTGAGAGCTTCTCACTAAAAACATTCTCCTAAGAGGAGAGCTGCAGGAATGGGCAGTATGCTGCCTCCTCCTTGTGTGTAAAAATGAATAATTTCTTCTTCTACACACTTCTGAATCATTTTTGTTTTCTGATCTGCGACTAATGATTAATGTCTCAGGTCTAAAAAACTCGATGAATTCAGAAAGCTCAATTTGCATTTCTTTTTGAAGAACCTGCTTATGAATTAATTTTCATAAGGGTTAAACTAAAAAAAACAAGTCAAAAAACAGATCAAAAAGATACTGTATGCAAATTCTCTCGGAAACCGTTTACTTTTTGCTAGTCTTTCAGGAACTCACGTGCATTTCTGCCGGGTTCGCATAAAAGTACCAATCAAAAAGTTTGTTTGTAATTTTTTCTATACCAAACCTTTTAAAAACAGGATCTAAAAATGAAATCCTTCAGGTATAGTAAAAAAACAAACAAGAAAAACACAAAAAATATAACCTTTTGTTCGAAGCTCAAGGAGAAGAGCATCCTCCTTCAGCTTCTATGTAAGTTATGTATAAGTATAACATTTGTGGTGATCTAGTAAATATTTGGGCATAAAAAAACTCTAGAATGGGTATTCAAAGGTTAATTTTGGGGTTTTTAGCTTTTAACATCAAGCCCTCTAAATACTTGATGTTATAGGTGTTGTTTAGTATCCTCCGTGTATTTTTCTGAATTTTGGAGCTTATTATTAATGCTGAAACATACCAACTGGATAGCTGAAGATCTTTGTGATTTTATTTCACAGACTTTTGGTTCTGCCATTATTGATGAAGTAAAAACGCTGATCTATGAAAAGCGGGTGAGTGAGGTGTATCTTGAGCCCGGGAGGGTTTCTTCCCGGATAATCGCAGATAGTAAAAGGAGTAAGCGGGTAGTTTTGAATTTGGGTGAGTTTAATGAGGAGATATGGGATGCAGTGCTTGATATGATTGCTGCTCGTCCTCTTGTTACTGCACAGTGCTATAATCATTATCTTCCCTTTTCTGTAAAGCCATTTTTCGCAGTGCATAATGTTTCACTTACAGGTTCAGTTCAGGATTTTACTTGTGTGGTAGATGAAGAGGAGGTTCCGTTTCATTCTGTAGAGGCTGCCGCGGTGCTTGAAAAATTTGCGGAGCAATTGATATCCAATCCTTTTGGTATTTGTACCGTTCGGGGAAGAAATATTGAACAAATTATTCATGAATTACGAGAGAAGAGAACATCTCAGAGCCCACTTGAGAATTTTCTTGAACGACCATCTGATGCTGCCTCTGGTGTTCAGCATGTAGAGAATGTTTATGATTTTTATCAAGGGAAAGTGTCCGAAGTGCCTGAAATAATAGTTCGGGCAGATGAGCTTCCCGCCTCGATTTTAAAACGCCTTGACCCGATACCTGTGGAAACTCCTGAGATAGAAGTGGATGAGCTTCTCGAATCTGCCTATGGAAGAGTTGCTCGTTTATCTCAGTCCCTTGCCCGGTTCTTACCACAGGTCTCATCCAAGTAATTCTTTATGGGAATCTCCCTTTATACCTGGAATGTAAATGGTCTTCGCTCGATACTTGGCAAGGGGTTGGGTGATTTTTTAAAAACAGAATCACCCGATATACTTTGTTTACAGGAAATAAAATGTGATGATCTTTCTTTTATTTCTGAAGCTTTTTCTTCTTCCGGATATCGCTATGTTGCAAACCCCGCTAAAAGGAAGGGGTATTCTGGTACCCTGACGCTCTGGAAGAATGAACTTGAGCTTGATGTGGTAGAAGATTCCGATATAGGGATTGATGAAGAGCTTAGAGATGAAGGAAGAGTGGTGGAGGTTGTGGTTTCAGGGTTACGACTCCTGAACCTGTATATTCCCTCCGGAAGTTCTTCTGAAGAGCGGCAGGAAAGAAAGTTTCACTTTCTTGAACAGTTTAAAACATATCTTTCGGGACTTTCTGATAAAGAACGTGGGCGGATAATTATGTGCGGGGATTTTAATATCTGTCATCAGGAGATAGATATTCATCATCCGAAAGAGGCAAGTAAGAAAATGCTTTCCGGTTTTTTGCCGGAGGAACGTACCTGGTTTTCTGATTTACTTTCGCTTGGGTTTACGGATATATACAGGGACAGATACCCTGATAAGCAGCAGTTCACCTGGTGGTCATATAGAGCGGGAGCAAGAGGGAAAAATCTGGGATGGCGTCTTGATTATTTTCTTTGTGGTTCCCATGCGTTAAAGCAGTGCGAAGAAATCTCTATTCTTGGTTCGGTAATGGGTTCAGATCATTGTCCTGTTCGACTCCGGTGTGCAGTATAATTGTGCGGTATAATATGGAAGAGAAGCTCGAAGAACTTAGAAAAAAACACCCTGTGCTACGTTATACGGGATATTTTTCTGAAGTTGCAGGCGAATCGCTGCATATTTCTTACGAGTTTGTTCTTGAACCTGATCTTATATTTAGACCCCGCATAGAAATTCCTCTTGATAGAGATCCAAAAACCATCCCCGCTCTTGAGCGTATGATATTTTTATATGGTATGGTGGAGCTTCTTTCATATTGGAAAGTCGCATGTCCGGAAAAGATCTTAGTTGAATGCGGTACCTTAAGTGAGTATGAAATAAAGTGGTGGGAATATCTCATCCGAAATGGATTAGGTGAGTTCTTTTATCAGAACCAAATATCACCTGCTATTACGTTTCAGATTATCTGTGCCGCAGGTGGTACTTCTTCTGTTTTTAACGAAGGATTCAGTACCCATTTCCCGGAGCGCTCAGAAGATATTCTGGTTCTTGTAGGAGGTGGTAAGGATTCTATTGTTAGTCTTGAGTGTATTAGAAAGTATAGTGAAGGTTTAAATAAGAAATTCGGAGCTCTGTGTCTTAATCCTATTCAGGCATCTCTTGATGCTATAGCACTTGGAGGTTATGACCGGGCACTTATTCTTAAGAGATCAATTGACCCTGGGCTCTATCGTTGTAATAAAGAGGGGTATCTAAACGGTCATACTCCATTTTCTGCCATGCTTTCATTTGCTTCTTCAATAGCGGCTTTGTGTAATGGTTTTTCGTTTATACTTGCGTCTAATGAAAGCAGTGCCTCTGAAGGAAATACCACATATCATGGTTTTGAGATTAATCATCAGTATTCCAAATCATATTCTTATGAAAAGTGTTTTCGGGAATACCTGGAATACTCTAATGTTCCAGTCTCATATTTAAGCTTCCTTCGGCCGCTCAATGAAATTCAAATCGCAGGACTTTTCAGTATGCACAAACAGTATCATACTGTTTTTAGAAGCTGTAATGTGATGCAGACAAGGATCGCTCGAGGAGATTCTATTGCTACCTCCTGGTGTGGTTCGTGTCCCAAGTGTGTGTTTACTTTTATTTGTCTTTCTCCTTTTCTTTCTCTTGAAGAGCTTAAGAATATTTTTGGAGATATAATTCTCTATCGTTCTGAAAATCAGGAATATATTCGTGACCTTCTTGGAAAAGGAAGTGGCAAACCTTTTGAATGTGTCGGTACTCCTGAGGAAGTGACTGCTGCTTTATCTTCTTTTATCAATCGGACTTTAGCGAGTGGGATGTCTCAGGTATCTTCATTAGAAAGTCTTATTGGTGCTACTACCAGCACCACCATTACTTCACTCCTTACTGAATGGAATGCTCAGCATTTTCTTCCTGAAAAGCTTGCAGCTTTTTTGAAAAATGAAGTAGAAAACCTGGTACGTACTTATGAACCTTAAGCATTGTACGTGTTTAATCCTTGGTTTTGGAAAAGAGGGCAAAGCCTGCCTTTCCTATCTTCTATCAGAAGGTGCCCAATATATCGGGATTGCGGACAGTGCATTACTTGAAGGTGTTAGGGAACAATATCCTCAGGTTAAAAAATGGTATCTTGGAGAGGGGTGGCAGGAGTCAGTATATGACTATGATGTTATTTTAAAATCCCCGGGCATTCCGTTTCATTATGTGAGCAATTGTTCCGGCAAAATTTCAGGAGCCACTCAGATTTTTCTGGAAAAACATCGTGACAAAACTATAGCCATTACAGGAACTAAAGGGAAATCAACTTCTGTAAGTCTTTTGCAGCATATTTTGAAAACGCTTGGAGTGAATTCTCTTCTTGGAGGGAATATTGGTACCCCTCCACTGGATATGCTTGATACTGAAGCTGAAATTTATATCCTTGAACTTTCAAGTTATCAGTTAGAGACGCTTGGCATTTCTCCCCGAGTTGGAGTGGTATTAAACATTTTTCCGGATCATCTGGATCATCACGAGAGTTTTGAAGCGTATAGAAATGCGAAACTGAGAATAGGAGCTTTTCAGGAAGAGGGAGATGTTGTGATACTTCCGGGTTCTAAAAAAAATGAATATCTTCCGCTTCTTTCTGAGAGTTCTACAAAGAAGTACTTTGGAGATGCTTCAGCTCGTGCGTACATTCGTGAAGGGGTGTTCTATGTATGTGATTTGTCAGGAAGTGAAATTCCTCTGACAGCAACTACTGATATTCCTTTAAAGGGTAATGGAATACTTTTAAATGCATGTGCAGTCATAGAATGTTTACTGACGGCAGAAGAACTTGGTCTTCTTGAAAATATTAACTGGGATGCTGTTCGTCTGGCGTTAAAAACCTATACTCCTCTTCCGCATCGACTTCAGGAGGTTGTGTCTTCAAATGGAATTCTTTTTGTTAATGATTCTATCTCTACTATACCTGAAGCGACAATTAATGCTCTTGAAGTGTATGGTGATTCTGTTGAGACGCTTATTTTGGGGGGATATGACAGAGGGATTCCTTATAGAATATTAGAAGAGTATCTTCCCTCTACTAAGGTAAAAAATATTATCTTTTTTCCTCCTGCTGGTAGTCGTATTCTAAAAGAGATTAAAGAAAATTTTTCAGAGAGCTATGCTCATGTGAATTTTTTTGAAGTAAAAGATATGCAGGAAGCCATCAGTAATGCCTTTCAGCATACAAAACCCGGAAACGCCTGTCTCCTCTCTCCTGCTGCTCCCAGTTTCGGGATGTTTAAGAATTTTGAGGAAAGGGGGGAGGTGTTTATGGTTCTAGTAAAGGCGGGGTATGAGAAAATTTAATCTAACTTGTTAATAATATTATATAAAAATCTTATAATATTTATTGTATTTACACTATTTATATATGCTGTTAATATATTAGTATGAATGCGTTACTACATACTTTGATTCGTAGTCTTGATGAAGAAATTTCTTTTATAAATCAGGAAAGGAATGCAGATGATCTTGGACCTTTGCCACAGGTTCATTTGAGATTGCTTGGTCAATCGGCTTTGCTTTTTAATCCTGAAATCTCTGAGCGGATGACGCTTATCCAGACCAGGGATCTTGACGCTCTTATTGAGGGTGATTGGTCGTCAAGATCTCTTATAAAAAGGGCAATAGCAAAACTGGGATTGGTGTATGATGATTTAAGCAAAGAAATCTGGATTCCTCCAAAGGCTTCTTTTATTGTGCTGTTTGAAAGTGTTTCTATAAAACTTGAAGCATTAGATCCATTTTATGTTTTTTTGAGTAAAGCAGTAAAAGCACCTGAAAAAAATAAACAGCTGATTATGCAGGCGCTCCTTCTCTATGGAGATGCACTTGCTCAGGCAATAACGAAGCATGGTGGAGATATAGGGTTTTTTATTGATGGATAGTATAGCCGAAAAAGTAAGGGCTAAAGTTGAAAAGCATAATAGGCTAAAGAAAAATCCTCGTGTCAGGTCAGTTCTGGCTTTTCTTATCGCTAAAGGGCTTCTTGTTTCCAATGAAACTTTTGGGAAGGCCCCCAAAATGCTTACTTGTCGTGATCTGCTATATACCGCAGAGCACTATGAACCAAGAGTATATGCGGTATTACCGGCAGTTATTATCCATTTTAAAAATTCAATCAAAGAGCAGGAAGTACTGCCTGCTGCAATAAAAAAAATCATTAGCGCAATCGAGAAAAATAAACATCTGGATGTGCTGTATAAAGGAATTTCCTTTAAGGAAATGAAAACGTGGGCGTCTATTCCGTTAAAAGATAAGAGAGTAAAACCAGTTGGAGAAAAGAAAATTGTAAAAACATTTCGACTTACTCCACTGGCAATACAAAAACTGGAAACCATTGCACTGGAACAATCAAAAGATGTTACACAGGTTTTAGAAGAGCTGATTGGGGGTACGTAGATGTGTGAAGTTTCTTTGATAGTGATGTCTGTTATACCAGTTATTATAATATCTTAAGGCTAGAAAGCCCGCAAATTCTACTAAAATAGTGCTTTTATTGTAATGTTGTGCTACTCTTCCAACACTATGGGTATCGCAGAGAACCCTCATGGATTTTAGCAAATAGCCTTTCTCTTCTTTCAAATTTAAATCCTGGAATTTGTGTTTATTACTTAAGTGGTAATTTAGTGGTTTTTCATTTTTGAGAAAGGTTAAAATATGAATCAAAAAAGAGTCTTTGCCGTAGGTGACATCCATGGTCATCCGAAAACTTTGAAAGCTCTTCTTCGTAAGCTGGACTTGGCTCACGGAGATACGATCGTTTTTCTTGGAGACTATCTGGACAGAGGTCCGGATTCTCGTGGAGTGATTTCGCACTTGATTAAGTTCAAGAGGCAAATGATAAAGAAAGGAGTCAATACCGTTTTTCTTGCAGGAAATCATTGTGGCATCTGGCTTGGCATGTTGAAAAGATTTGATATGCTAAATTTGTGGAAAGATGACCCTCCGTTTTTTGTTGGAAACTGGAGGAATATGTTAATTCCTGATAATGGCGTGCTTGATGCTCTCTATCAGTATGGGTCTAGAGTTACGTATTCAGAAAATGTTTGCAGAGATGCAAGTATATCTCCTGAAGGTATCGATGGTTTGTTTACCCTTACTCCACCGCAAGTGTCGAAAGCGCATATTAATTTTCTGGAGAGTCTTGTTCCTTATTGCTTGATTCCACGTGTTGGTAATAAGGGAAAAAATCTTTTATTTGTACACGCGGATATCCATCCTGACACTCTGCATATGACAGATGTCTACGAGGTTGTTCGTGAAAGTATTTTTAAAGACTCTAGCTCTCCTGAAGAAAGTCATATGCTTTGGGAGAGATGTTGTCTTGACATCGAACCCGGATGTGGAAAGGATACTCTGATTGTTCACGGGCATACTCCTATATCTACTGTTTTTAGTAGATATTACACGATGCTCATAATTGAAGGAGATCCAGAACGACGTAAGTCAATTGAGAAGTTTCTGGACGAAATTCAGTTTCGTTACAGAAACAAGCAGCCTGTGATTGTAAATGCCAGGCTTAATCTTGATGGCGGAGAAGTGCTCACAGCCGCAAAGTTTGTTGATGGAGAGCTATACCAAGTTTTTCAACAAGAAGTTATTGATCACTAATCGCCCCCTGGCAGGTTTTACACAGAGTAAATCTGTCAGGGGTTTTTTATTTTTCACTTAAGTACTAAGCGCAGATATAAAGGGGGGATTTAGCCTTTCGATACGCTGTACGCTACTCAAGGCATTCGATGCTGTGTGAGTTATCTGCTGTGAGTAAGTTTTTTGGAGGCATCGAATGGACCCGATCGGGATCGAACCGACGACCTCATGACTGCCAGTCATGCGCTCTCCCAGCTGAGCTACGGGCCCCCATGGTTTTATGGAGAAGGTACTTATATATTTTGAACCGTATTATTTTGCAAATCTGAGGATATGCGCAAGCTCAATAAAGGGGGCAGGGTCTATGGGGGTGCCGTTTTCCCGGATTTCATAGTGAAGATGAGGACCGGTTGAGCGTCCGGTGGTACCAACAAAGCCTATCTGCTGTCCTCTGCATACACTTTGTCCTTCCTCTACAAGTAAGTCTGAAAGATGTGCATATAGTGTTTCGTAGCCACTTGGGTGTCTTATAAGTATCGCCTTTCCATATCCACCTTTTCGCTCCGCATAGACTATTTTACCATCGGCACTGGCATGTACCGGTGTGCCCTGGTCTACCGCAATATCAATTCCGGTGTGCAGATCTCTTCCTCCTGGTCTGAATGGAGATTTTCTTCGTCCGTAGGTGGAAGTAATCCGACCAATAGCAGGTGAGCCAATCGGTATGCGGGAAATCCTTTTCTGCATGGTGTCGATGTATTTAAAACCGTTTACATCAAACTCGGAAGTTTTGGGGGCGGTGTTTCTGATCTTGTGCATCAGGGATGAAGAAGAGTTCAGCGAGGCATTCTTTGAAGAAATTATAGATCTACTCAAAGTAATGGCACCACCCATTCCTCCATTTTCCAGATCGAATGAATCACTCTGTGAAGCAAAAAGTGAAGGAGAAAAGTTGTCGCTTGTCTGGGGTTCTACCTCAGGAAGCTCCTGTATTATTGATTCAATGAGATATGCATTGGATATGGTATGAGAGGGTATGTCAAAATCTTCTTTCTGTACGGCTACCGCAGTGACCTCAGGGGTCATGTCGATAAGAGAGCAGGCAAATTGAAATCCATAGGTAGCGGAAAAAATCCCGGCTAACAAAAAACATGCACCTAGAAGAGACACACCGCCTATGGCTCGTGCATGGACGAGGAAATCATGGAGGAGAAAATTTTGCTTATTATTGGTACTGCTTGTCATTAGAAATAAACCACTTAGTAATGTTATGAGGGAGTCTATCAAAGAGGAGCTATTACCGCAATTAACGGTGCAATATACTGAAATTACTCTGATATAAGCTGGTGTAGATGTTTATATGTGTTTATCTCTGGCTTTCATCAGCTCTTTTGCGGAGAGGAGAAATTCCTTGCTTACTTCTCTTCCCGCAAGCATTCCCGCGATTGCATCAGTTCTTGCATTTGTATCAAGTGAAGTGACCAGAGAAAAAGTTCTTCCCTGCTTAACTTCCTTGGAGACAAGAAAATGAGCATCGGCAAGTGCTGCAACCTGAGCCGCATGAGTAATGATCAGTACTTGAGAATTTTTTGATATAGAGAGCAGCTTTTCTCCAACAATTTGAGCAACGGCACCACTTACGCCCGCATCAATTTCATCAAAGACATAAAGACATGCATCTTTTACTGATCTGATAATTGATTTTAGAAGAAGCAGGATTCTTGACAATTCTCCCCCTGAAGCAACCTTGTCCAGAGATTGGAGGGGTTCTCCGGGGTTTGCCGTAAAAAGGAATTTGATTGTATCGGCACCGTGTCGGGAAGAATCGGCAGGTGCTATGGATATCTCAAACTTTGCCTTGTTCATTTGAATTTCTTTCAGAGACTTTTGCATCGCCTGCTCTAATTTTTTAGCGGCTACGGTTCTTTCACGGGTAAGCTCTTTTTGAAGAGTAGTGAGTACTTTTTCTTTTTCTTCCAGTTTCCCTCGCACTTTTTCTTCGTCAAACTCTCCCGCATCAAACTCTGAGATTTCTTTTGAGATTGCATCGAGGTAGGAAATAAGTTCGTCAGGTTCCTTTCTGTATTTTCGTTCGAGTTGTTTAAGTTCGGTTATTCTTATCTGGAGCGCTTCGTAGTGCTCCGGGTCATGGGTAAATGAGTGGAGATACGATTCCACTTCCAGTTTGGTTTCATTAAGCTGTGTAGAGGCAGATTCAAAGAGATTTGAGAGTGCATGTAGAGACGCATCATGAGTTTTTGCCGTGATGAGGCAGGATGATGCCTGATTGAGGAGCTCTTCCAAAGAAGGGGAAGTCAGAGAAGAAGCACTATTTTCAGAAAAATCGCTTGAGTCAAAAAGGTTAAGAAAAGTGGTAAGCGAGTGCTGAATTTTTTCAAAATGTTGAAGTTTGGAAAGTTCTTCGAGGATGGCGTCTCGCTCACCTTTTTTTAAATGAGCTTCTGTCAGTTCATCATACTCGGCTCTAAGTCTTTCAACGCGGAGTGTTTGCTCGTGCTTTGATTCACGAAGCGTATGGAGGAGGGTGTGGTAGTGGTGCCACTCTTCATATGCCTGAGCGGTTTTTTGAAGTAACTCGGGAGAGACCCCGGATGAATCAAGCATCTCCCGGTGCGAAGTGGAGCTAAGGAGACTTTGCTGTTCGTGTTGTCCTGTGATTTCAAGAAGATAACGAGCAATTTGAGAGACGGTACCTGAAGGGTAGAGGGAGCCGTTGATATAAAACTTGCTTCTTCCTGATTGATCAATGATTCGTTTCAGTAGAAGTTCGTCCGATTCGGTAATAGTATCGGCAAGTTCTTCAAAAGATTCAGAGAGCTCTTTTTGAATATGCACGGGTAAAATAAAGAGTGCTTCAATTTTTGCTTTTTCAGCTCCGTGACGAATAATGGAACCACCGGTACGTTTTCCGGTAAGAAGAGAAATGGCTCTGAGAATAATAGACTTTCCCGCACCCGTTTCACCGGTAAGAACATTCAGACCTTTGGAAAATTCAATTTCAAGGGATTCTATTACTGCAATATTTTCAATCCTCAGAGTTGACAACATACTAGCTTTGCCCCCAACGTAGTTTGTTACTTAAAATTCCAAAATAATTTTTACTTAATGATTTAACAAATGAAACCCGAAAGGCGCTTTTGGAGATTTTTATATGAGCACCCTTCTCCAAAGGAAGCCCTTCCTGTCCATCAACGGTAAGATATACTGAATCCGTTTTACAGTCGGGTCCAAGTTCTATTTCGATGTTTGTATTTCCGGGAACTACGAGTGGGCGAGAGGTAAGGGAGTGAGGACAGATGGGAGTAACCAGAAGAGCATCCACTCCGGGGTGTACAATCGACCCACCCGCGGCAAGAGAATAGGCAGTGGAGCCAGCCGGAGTGGAAACTATGATTCCATCTCCCCGCATCAGGGTTGCTTCCTGACCGGCAACGCTGAGTCGTAATCCGAATATTCGGGCAAGTGCATGTTTACTGATAACTATGTCATTGAGCGCGTAGAATGTTTTTTTTGTTGTTCCGGAAAGTAACTGGGCGTGGAACAAGGGACGTATCTCAGTTTTTACCTCTCCGTTTTTGTATGCTTCAAGGGTGGGAAGGAGTTCTTCCGGGGTGATCTCGGTAAGAAACCCCAGTGTGCCCAGGTTTATGCCTATGATATCCGGAGGAGTCTCACTCGGATGTCTGCATACACTGATAAGGGTTCCATCTCCACCCAATATGATAATGGTAGAGGCTGTTTGAGACAGCTCTTTTTTTGGCACCACTTTTTGACATTGTGAGAGGCTTTCCAGAGAGTGATAATGTGAACTGGTTTCCGTGTCGGTGACAAATGGAACTCCCTGCTTTTTTAAAAAATTAACCGCCTCATCTATCAAGGGAGGTGCAAGGTGATGATTCGGTTTTGCAACAATCGCACAGGTTTTCATGCTCTGATTATTATATCAATTTAAGGCATTTTGGAATGCCCTCCGGAATGTCACTGTTCTTGTATGAATTTTAGTCGGTTATAAGGCTGTACTCTTGCGGGTTTTGTTCTCTTATGGGGTCGGGAGTTTTGTTTCGGGGTGAAACATTAAGTTGCTCAACGTATGGTCTTTGAGCTACGGCGGAGGTTATACGACCGGGTACCGAGCAGACACTGTCAATTGAGTTGCTTACCAGTTCTCGTGGACCATGTGGAAGTATGTTTACGATTTTAATCGGTTCTTCTCCAGCCAGTGCAAGCCCTGCGTTTCCCAAGAGATAGAGTGCATAGGGTGGAAAAAGCACCGCTGTTCCAATATTCAGTATCGAATGTCCAAGCCCGGGACCAAATAACCACCAGGTGCCAATACCCTCAAGTTGTTCCCCCGCGGTGTCATCTTTTACTGCTTTGGAAATTTCCTTGATACTTGGAGGATGTTCCAAATCCCATTGGCGTGTTTTTTTATGTTCGGGGTCTTGAGTTGTTTCTTTTATGTGAGAAGAAGCGGTGCTCGAGTGAGAGGTAACGTCTGAGTAGGTTGAAATTGAATTTACCTGACTACATGAATGAAGTACCGGGGTCAGTAAAAAAATAAGGGAAACAATGAAAGTGCTTTCCGGTGTTTTTCTTTTCATATAAGTGCCTTGACGGAGCATTTTTAGGGATTCGTATTCTCTCGCAGAGGAGGAGTTTTGAAAAACTTTATCTGACTTAAACTGTTTATGAGGTTTGGAAGAAAGCTCCGGTGAAGGGTTTGATAGTGAAATAGAGCAAATGAGGTTGAATAATCCCCTAGTCTTTTTAAAGACTTAGCATATTCTGCTGATCTATGAGTCAATTCCGGAGGAAAAAATCATAACGTAAGGTAAGGGAAATGTGTCTTTTGGTGCAACATTCGCACAAAGCTTGGGATGTAGCCGCAGGGAATATGCGAAATTCGACTAATGAAAAATTTGATCTTGCCCCCGCCTATTTTGATAACAGGTATGAGGTGTTTTCTACCATAGGTAGGGGTAGAAGCGGTGTTGTGTATCGGGCAAGAAGATTTTCACCCGGTGATACACTTGATTTAAGTATTCCTCCTATTGCTCTAAAAGTTCTTCTTGGAATAGAGAGAGACCCTGATGCCGCCATTCGCAGAATCAAACGGGAGGCACTTGCACTTCTCTCCTGCAAGTCCCCATCTGTAATTCGGATTTTTGATTATGTGGCACGCGAAGATACTTGTTATCTTACCATGGAGTATGCAAAGTACAGTGACCTTAGAAGACTTTTTGATGATGGTAAGCCCGATCTTTCCACGGTTGCGATTCTGAAACTGGTGCAGGGGATTCTGGAGGGAGTACGCAGTATTCATCATGTTGGTATTATTCATCGAGATTTAAAGCTGGAAAATTTTCTTCTTACAGATGATTATCAAGTTAAGGTTGCTGATTTTGGTGTGTGTCTTTTAAAGGGCGAACGACCTGATATTCACGTAGTAAATGAAGTTGTGGGGACATTCGATTATACCGCACCGGAGTGTTTGAAAGGGGGTAAGTATTCTTACGTCTCTGATCTGTACTCTGTGGGAGTGAGTGCGTTTGAGATGTTCAGTGGAAGATTGCCGACTCTTGGAACTACCATCAAGGAAATGCTGGAAGATAAGTCCGGGGGAAGAATAAGGGCACTTCCCGGAGCGCTGCTGGAGGAGTTTCCGGCAGTGCAGGATTTTTTTAACAAGGCGTTACATCCCGAGCCGGAAAAACGCTTTCAGTCCGCAGAAGAAATGATGACCGCCATTAATGGAGTGATTGATGGGACATTCAGGGGAGAAAAATTGTCCGTAGGGGAAAAATTATCCTCATTCAGTAAAAATTTCTCTTTGGAAAATAAAGTCAGTGCAGAAACTTTTTTACAGAAAATTTTACCTGTTTCTTTTGTCGAACGGGTTACTCAGAAAATAAGCGCGCGTGTTGCGGAGTGTTTTAAGTTTTTGAAGCTTTCCTTGTTGTGTGTAGTGATGTTTATCGGGCTATACTTTGTTAAGGATGTGTTTCAAAATGTTACGTCAAAAAAAGGGTCGGTATCAGTAGCAGCGGTGATGTATGATACTCTTTCCACGGCACCTGCTTTTGGGCGTCTCTTTGATCTGTATTCAGAAGGAAGAGATTTCAATTTTACAATCATACCCGCTGAACCCGGATTTGGACTTTTCTCATTGACTAAAGAGGGGTGGGAGCAGGTGATAGTGTCATATGAGCCTTTACTTGGAGGTGAGGGAGTGGAAGTAAAAGGAAAAGGGCTCCATGTGATATTAATGCCTCATGAGATATCTGGTAATTCAATTTCAGGATCGTACAAAAATTTGATAACAGGACATTCAGGTTTTTGGACTCTGCTTGCATCAGAGGTTCGATTTTCCGATATCAAATCAGTGGATGTACATTCTTAGGCTGGATTTAATTGCCTAATCATATTATTACTCCTTTAGTTTTTTAAGAGATAATACATTTTTGCATTTAATAATGTGATTCAGGCTATATTTTTATGAAACAGGTATATATTACGTGCTTTGTGGTGGTTGCTTCTTTGGTGGTGTGGTTGTCGGGGGTTGGTATCAGTCAGTACTTGTCTGATGAACCTGCGAGACGACTTCAAAAAGATGGGCATGTACATAGAGGTAATCAAGTGGGGAGTGGTCAGCAGGCTACTAGTCAAGGGGGGCAAGC
Organism: uncultured Bdellovibrionales bacterium; assembly: GCA_964612555.1. Classification (GTDB taxonomy): domain Bacteria; phylum Bdellovibrionota_C; class UBA2361; order SZUA-149; family DAOLCO01; genus DAOLCO01. Next base: position 116,666 of record CAZTBW010000002.1, read on the forward strand.
TTCCCTTTCGTTATCTGCTTCATTATCTGCTCTTGAAGAGGAGTATCAAAAAAATCCCGCCTCTCCTGAAGCTTCTATCAATTTTGCAAATGCTCTTTTTGAAGAGGGGATGACCCGGGGGGTCGCCGAGAGTCTGAAAAGGGCAGTAGGTGTTTTTCATGAGATACTTGAGCGTGACCCCATGCAGCCCGATGCCTTACTTGGTTTGGGAACTTTAAGTCTTCATGTGGGAGTTGCAGACAAGGCAGCTGAATATTATGGAAAGTATCTTGAGGTAAGACCTGATGATCTTTCTATCGCTGCTAATATGGCACTGGCAGAAGCAAGAAGTGGAGCGGTGGACTCCTCACTGAAAAGGCTTGAGACAATATTAAGTGCACAGCCCGATTTTGTAATTGCAATGGTTACCAAGGGATTGGTTCTTTCAGAGATGGGGAAAAAAGAAGAAGCGAGGGCGCTCTGGTTAAAGGCTGAGGGGCTTGAAGAGAATGAACTTCTCAAGCAAAGGGTTTCCTCCCTTATTGTGGATTCTTTGAAAAGAGAATCGGCTGAAAAGGGATCTTCTGATAATTACGATACCGGAGTACAGAAATCCTCTCTTAGGGATTTCTTCAGACAACATGAAATTATTGGACCTAAAATATACGATATGATTGAAGAAGCGGATGGCAGATTTCTGGTACTGGTACGGGATTTTCCGGTAGATGCCATGCCGGGGTTTGCGCGAGAGAAGCTTGAAACAAAAATCAAGGAGCAGCTTCAGCATGCCCGGTTTTCAGAAGTACTTATTCTTGATGCAAAAACAAGAACCAGACTCATTGAGGTGTCCAGGTAGTGTTATGATTCACAAGATGGGGAATGTATGTGCGGTATAGCAGGAGTTCTTGCGAATAGGGGGAATGATTTAGAAGCTACTTTGTCTTCTATGTTGAGCTCTATTGAACATCGTGGCCCTGACGATAGAGGGACTTATTTCTCAGAGCGCTTTGCCTTTGGGATGAATCGCCTTAGCATTATAGACCTGAGCAGTGGTAATCAGCCGATCTTTAATGAAGATCGCAGCCTTGTAATTGTGTTTAATGGAGAAATTTATAATTACCAGGAATTAAGAGAATTCTTACTTTCTCGAGGGCATGTGTTCTCTACTAAATCTGATACAGAAGTTATCCTCCATTTATATGAGGAGCTTGGTGAGGACTCATTCTCCAAACTGCGTGGAATGTTTGCTTTTGCGATATGGGACACGACAAAGCAGGAACTTTTACTGGTCAGAGATCACTTTGGAATCAAGCCACTGTTTTATTTTGAAAATGAAAGCGGTTTTTATTTTGCTTCGGAAATAAAATGTTTTTTTTCTGTTCCGGGTTTTAAAAAAGCCCTTGAAGTGCCATCTTTGGTCAGTCACCTCAGTTTACTTTTTACCAATTCGGTAGATACTTTATTTAAGGACGTAAGAAAGCTTGCCCCGGGACACTGTATGAAGGTCTCTGGTGTGGGTAAAGTGCTGAAAAAATATTTTCAACTGTCAGTTACCCCTACTTCTTTGACGGGTCGTCAGGAAAGAAAACAATACATCAAGGAAGTGCTCAGGGAGTCAGTTCGGGCACATCTTATCAGTGATGTTCCTCTTGGTGTGATGTTAAGCGGAGGAGTTGATTCGAGTTTGCTTCTTGCCTTAATGAAGGAAGAGGTTGGAGATGGTATCAAGTCATTTTCTATCGGTTATGAAGAAGGGGGAGGGCTCTTTGATGAGAGGAGGTTTTCAGATGCGGTTTCTTGTCATGTAGGTTCCGATCATAAGGAGTGCATATTGACTTCTGCTATGATTAAAGACTCTATAACGAAGGTGCTTCTTTCACTTGATGAGCCTTTTGCCAATGCCTCGGTGTTTGCTAACTATTTTCTGTCACAGTACATAGCAAATGATGTCAAAGTTGTGCTTTCGGGTCTTGGTGGAGATGAAGTGGCGGGGGGGTATGAAAGGTATCGTGGGATGTATCTGGCAGATAAGTTCTTTTTAAATACGATGCGCCCTCTTACGGGGATGATTTCAGGAATGCTTTGGGGGCTTAAGGATTCCGCTACGGGACATCCTTTTTCAGAACGTCTTAAACGCTTCTTTCTCTATGCGGCTAAACCCCCTTCTGAAAGATATTTTTCCTTTTTATCAAAATTCTCTCTTTCTGAACATGAAAGTATGTTCACAAAGAGAGTGCGTGATCAATTGGAGGGGTATTCTGAGTCCCCGCGTGTGTGGTGTGAGGAGTTGTATTTTCAAAGTCAGTCTTCTTCAAGTGTAACTTCGTCTTGTTATGTTGATATGCATACCTACCTTGTGGAAGACCTTCTTGCCTTGAGTGATCGTTGTAGTATGGCAGCGTCTTTGGAGATGCGGGTGCCTTTTGTCGATCGTGTTCTGATTGATGCTTTTTACTCACTTCCCGATTCTGACAAGATGAGCATGTTTGAGACCAAGGTGTTATTAAAGGAGATAGCGGCGGAATATCTTCCTCGTGATATTGTGTACAGAAGAAAGCAAGGGTTTTCTGTTCCTATCACGGTCTGGTTTAGAGACATCTTGAAACCTTTTCTTCTGGAGCATCTTTCTCCCGAGTCTCTTGCATCGGTAGGAGTTTTTAATCCCGCGTATGTAAACACGATCCTCAATGATCATCTTGAGGGTAAGAGAAATTACGATGAAAAGCTGTTTTCGATTCTTTCGTTTACTCTATGGTGTAAGGCGCATGGGATAACTACTTTAGGATAACTTCCCCCACTCAAAGAAGAGGGGAGGGAGTGGCTTTCGTCGAATGGCTCCCTCGCACTGTATGGATCGGGTTCGCGTGTTAATGTAGGTGTGCTTAGTCCGCTTGAGTTCGACGAAAACCACTCCCTCCCCTCTTCTTTTTCCCCGCCTTTGTTTTATTTGTTTGACAGGCTGTCTTATGTCGTTGACTCTTTTTTTGTCTTTGTTTTAATTTTTATCTATCTCGAATGTCAAAACTATCTCCTTCTTTGAGGATGCCTGGTTCAGTTTTTCTGGGTGGGATGGATACTGGAGGGGGGACGTTTAGGGGGGTGGTGGGAGTGTGACTCATGCTGCCTTTATTCATTCTTAGGATTATTCCTTTTAGTTGTTCCAGGCGTTTTGAGGCGGGTGGGTGAGTGGAGAGAAAAGGGATGGAGGAACCGAAAGAAGGGTCTTGAAGGGCTCGTGTCCAGAATTCTATTGCGGCTTCAGGTCGGTATCCTGCTTTTGCCATGAGATAAACTCCGATCTGATCGGCTTCCAGTTCCTTGTCTTGTGAGTAGGGGTTGATGAAGATTCCCTGCCCTGCGGCTTTGGTAAGAGATGCTGCAAGATCGGCTGCAAGATCAGACCCTTGAGCCCCTCTTGTTGCAATGACTACTCCTATGGCTGCCGCTGTTGATAGCCCTTCAACCAGTACTCTTCGCCATGCCTCTTCCTGTGATGGTTCAGTGTGTTGGGCAAGGATGTGAGCTACTTCATGTCCAAGTATGGAAGCAAGTTCGTCCTTGTTCTTTGTGGCATCAATCATTCCTGTCCAGATAAAAATGTGATTACCCCTCGTGGCGGCAGCGTTTTTTACCTCTGGTGCCTTAAATACATTTACATGCCAGGGGTGTGCGGATGCTCCAATTGCTTCTGTGATTTTTGATACAATCTGATCTACTTCCGCTCTTCGGGGGTGGTCAAAGTCAAGTTTATATTCCTGGCTGAGGCGTTGGAGGAGTTCGTGTCCAACTTTCTCATCTTCAGGACTTACTTGTCTTGCTGGTGGTATGTGTCCGGGAGGAAGAGGGGCACGGGCAGGGGCGCAGGATATGAGGAGCGAAAAAAATAATAAACAAATGATCGAAACGGAAATGTTACATAATCTTTTTTGCAAATATAACGGTAATGCCGTGAGCCTGAAGTGATCTGGCTGCTTCCAGCAGTTCTTTAAATTTTCTTGTTCGTCGAATATCATTTTCCAGGTCTTCCTGTGCTGCTGAATGATAGTGTACCTCGGTATCTTGAAGTATAATTTTTACCTGGACTCTATCACGAAGTGGTAAAAGGAGGGGAATCAATATGAGCACAAGGGGGGTGCTGGTTTCAATAGATATACGGTCAATAGATATACGGGATTCTCCCCTGGAATCAGACGTTAAAAGAAAATTCTTAATCTTGGCAAGATCAGATGGAATTTCCTTTATTGAGGGATTAAAATTAAATTCCATGATGGATTCAGTGGTAAACTCATTACTCCCTGTGTTCTCCCCTTCACGAATATATTCTTGATTAAATATCATATGCCCTCGTTTTTATTGTGCTTTTTTAAACTTGTTAAAATCCTCGGAACTTACTTTCTTTGATGAATATTTTTTTATTTAGTTTCAACTAACTTAAAGTAATTTTTTGCTGCTTTAATCGTCTAAAGAAAAAAATAGAATGAATATTCATTACTTAGGTTTATTGCTTTAAACTACTTGAACTAAGACTACCGGCAGTATATAGTTTAATTAGGATGAAGTTGCGGTACATACATACAAACAAACCCCAACACGTATGGAGGTTATTATGAAAAAGAACCCGCAGTCAGAAAAGTCTGGAAACAGGAACAGAAATTCTGAGAGTAAAAAAGTAGATGCTGGTGAAAAGCTCGGGAAGGTTGAGGTATTTTCAACAGGGTTTTCAAAAGGCTTCTCTCAGGCGATAACTCTAAACGCCTATCCTAACGGGATTTCGGTTACCATTCACAAGCCCTGGCAGGAGTCACTTGCACGTGCAACTAATAGTCCTGTATTGCAGTCTGAATCCAGGGGTTTAATTGACCCTTTTTTCCCAAGGACCAGGGAGACAAGAGATGTTCACGTGCCTGAAGGAAAATTTCTGGTATATCGTGATAACATAAAACAAAATCTTGAAAAGATTTTTTACTCTCTGGCAAAAAAGAAACAACTTTCCGATACCATAGTGTATCTGGGTACTTTTACAGATCCCTTCCATGGGTTTCACAGAAAGTTTTCGCAGACCATGGCTTTGATCGAAACTTTGGAAAGGTATCAGCCTGGTCGTCTGGTGATTCAATCTCGTTCGAGGATGTTGTTGACGGCTCTGCCGACATTAAAATCAATGTCCGAAACAGCCTTTTGTGTAATACCATTTGAGAGCAGACTTGAAGGTAGTATTTTGAGATATACTCCGGGACAGCCTCGTCTTGAAGAGCGACTTATCACCGCCGCAGGTTTAAGGGCACAAGATATAGAGGTTACTTTCTCTGTGTCGCCGATATTACCATACGGGGACACGAGCGGGGATGCCTGGAAATTTGCAGAAGTGCTGATCTCCTACTCTGATCGGGTCTTGTTTCAGCCCTTGTATGCAGGTGAGAAACATGAAGAAACAAGCCTTAGACAGCTCCAGATCGCAAAGAAGCTCGAAAATGATAATCATTTAAAGGTGCTTCGTCCTAATGCGGAAGAAGAGGTTAAGGGAGTTATTAAAAAGCTTTCTCCCGTACATCTTGAGCTTCCTGAGTACGTGAGAAAAGACCCGGATCAGCTTGCGCTCTTTGCAGCATAGATATGCCTGATTTGCTCTTTTTGGAATGAATAGCTAAAATTCTGTTTCAGTTTTAGCTATTCCAAAAGGAGCTTCCGTATTTGGCTGCGTTCAAAAAAATACTCTTGTTTCAAACAGGGTTTCTTGGAGATCTCGTACTTTCCACTCCGGTAATATCCGCGCTCCATGATATGTTTCCTGCTGCAACCATAGATGTTGTCTGCACAAAGCAGGCAAGCGGGTTCTTGTCTTCACATCCACTGGTCTCTCAGGTGATAGAGTTCGATAAACGAGGGAAGGATTCGGGTTTCAGAGGACTTCTCAGAAAAGCTTTGGAGCTTCGCAGTAAACACTATGATGCGGTTTTTTCTCTTCATAAGTCATATCGCACAGCGCTTTTATTGTACCTTTCCCGTATTCCTTCTCGTTTTGGATTTAAGGAGGCTTCGTTTTCTTTTCTTTATACCGGGACTGCCAAAAGAAAAGACCTTCCTCATGAAGTGATGCGTAATCTTGCCATACTGCGAGTATGTGGTGGCGACCCTGAAAAACTTTCTTATCCCTTGTTGTTAAACTGTGACCCGGCTAAAGAAGAAGAGGCTAGGGAGATAGTGGAAGGTCTTGCTTCTGATTTTGTCAGTATTGCCCCCGGCAGTGTATGGCGAACCAAGCGCTGGACTAAAGAGGGATTTTTAGGACTTTCCCGAAAGCTTATCGCTTCCGGTAAGGGAGTTGTCTTACTGGGAGGTCCTGATGATGCAGAAAGTGGAGAGTTTATCAGCCGCTCACTTGCTTCTGAGTTTACTGAAGGTCGGGAGTATTTAAACCTTATTGGGAAGATTCCAATAATGACTTCAGCTGCTATTATTAAAAACAGTGAATGTCTTGTGACAAATGACTCTTCTCCCTTGCACATAGCCGGAGCAGTTGGTACTCCTGTTGTTGCGATTTTTTGTGCTACTGTTCCCGAGTTTGGTTTTACGCCCTGGAAAGTGCCTCACAGAATTGTTGAAAAAAAAGGTCTTTCATGCAGACCCTGCGGTTCTCATGGTGGGCAGGTGTGCCCGGTGGGTACGGATGCATGTCAAAAAGAGGTTACTCCTGAGGAAGTATTCAGGGAACTGGAGAGTCTTTATAAAGAATTGGGGCTTGTGGTGTAAGAGATGGGTTTACCAAAAAGAAGTTCTTGCAAGGGGTTTGATCTTATATACGATCAGGATATCTCCACAGATCAGATGGAGCTTGTGTGCGAAAATCTTTCCCCGGACAATTCAGAAAGTGACTCTCCTCAGCATACCACCGGCAGAGGTGCGGTACGATCTTTTAAGATACAAAGAAAAAGCTCACCTCGTGAAATAGTGATAAGAAAAGGACGAAGGGGTGGGATGGTGGCGTGTGTGATATCTTCCTTGTATTTTATTCTGCCTCACGGTTATCCGGAGCGATCAAGAATGTGGGAAGAGTTTCATATTTTAAGTATACTTAGAAAAGCAGGGGTGAGAGTTCCTGAGCCGGTGTTTGCTGCGGTGAGAAGGCGGGCATATTTTTGGTATGAGGGTTTTCTTGGGACATTTCTGATTTGTGGTGCGGAGAATTTTCTTGACTATGCAATGTCCTCCGGTGATGAGATGAAACTTTATGCACGTGCGTATGAAGCGGGAGAGCAGGCAAAACGAATGCTTCAGGCGGGTGTGTACCATGAAGACCTGCACCTTGGGAATGTTATGGTTTCCTCCAGTGGTGCATATCTGATTGATTTTGATAAGGCAGTGCGGCTCAGTCCCGGTGCGGACGATTTTTCTCATAATGCAGACCGCTTGGTTAAGAGATGGGAGCGTTCTCTTGTCAGGAGATTTTCTTCTCCTTCAAAAAGAGATGTTTTACTTCGTGGGTTCAGAGGAGGTTTATTATGTCCCTGAGTGTATTAAAAGAGAATCCTGAAAGTAAAATTCTTGTTATTTTATTTGGTGCAATTGGTGATGTGGTTCGTGGACTGGGTCTTGCCACTAAAATTAAAAAGCATTATCCGGCAAGTAAAATAGTGTGGGCAGTTGAGAAAACCTCAAGCGCCTTACTGAGAGATCATCCCTCAATAGATTCTCTTTTGATATTTGATCGTACCACCGGGGTGTCTGGATATCTTTCATTTTTGAAAAATGTTCGTTCTCAAAAATGTGATATCACTCTCGATCTTTCCCGTCATCTGAAAGGGGGAGTGTGCAGCATTTTATCCGGAGCTCCTGTCAGGGTTGGCTTTTCCCGAAAAAATTCTCGTGAGGGAAACTGGTTGTTCCAGACTGATCATATACCGGAGGTTCTTCATTTTTCTGATAAGATCATGCAGTTTCATAAATTTGCGGAATCTCTGGGTATCTCCGGAGATCAGGAGGTTGATTTCGGGTTTGCTCTAAAAGAAGCCGATATCTTCGCTTTTGAAAAGAAATTGGCTCAAATATGTGAAGAGTCCGGGGTGACTTTTGCAGACCCCTCACGGCGGGTCCTTTTTTTTATTGCTTCTACCTGGGAGAGTAGGGAGTGGTCATCGGGGTATTTTGCAGAGCTTGCCACTAAATTGAAAGAGAAGTTTGGTATGACTCCTGTTATCGTAGGAGGACCTTCCGATGCTTCTAAAGGAGATGAAATTCTGAGTGCACTTGATGATAAAAGCATCGCCTTGAATCTGATTGGAAAGACTTCTCTTTACGAGTTGGTTATTCTTTGTAAGAGGTCATCTTGCGGAGTGGGGGTTGATTCGGGTCCTATGCATATTGCTTCTGCGGCGGGCTTGCCTGTAATTTCATTCTGGGGTTCTACGAGTCCTGAGCGTTCAACCCCCTTTGGTAATAAAGAACTGGTGCTGCAATCACCAATCGGTTGTGCTCCTTGTTATTTCAGGGAATGTCCGGGACTTGATACCATGTGTCTGAAAAATATCACTCCGCAAATAGTGCTGTACAAGTTTGAGGAATTGTTTTCCAGGAATCAAGCTTAAAAGGTGTTATCCCGTTCTTCCCCGGATACCGCCCCGGAAGATTTTTTCTTTTCGGCAGCGTACCTTTTGCACCTTTTCTCATGTTCCCGTTTTTTGCAGTATCTTTCAATATAGGGTTCTTTTGGTTGTGGAGGTGCTTTTGGTCTGCACCTGGGTGCATCAGGTTGTTTTTTACAATGTTCGGCAAGATGTCTCATGTTTCGTATCCTGCTTTCACGTTTCCTCATGCATTTTTCATGATACGGGTTTTTTGAACAGAGTTCTTCAACCGGATCTACGTAATCTCTTTTTTTCTTTTTTAAAGAGTCGCATCTGAAATCATTCGGGCGTTTTTCGCAGTGTTTTCTGAGCGCATCTTCCTCTTTCTGAAGTGCATCAATTTTTTCCTGACATTCGGGAGGGTTTCCGGCATTTCTGCATTCTTTCTGGATTTCCTTGATCTGTTCCTTGAAACTGAGAAGTGGGTTTACTTTTATTTGCAGTGGCTCTGCATGTACCCGGGTAGGCATTTGGAAAACAAGCAGTCCGAAAACGAGACAGGTACAGAAAAAATACTTCTTCATTGTGCTATTTCATCGTGTTATTTCATTTTTTAGGCCATCCGAGTGTAAGAGAGGCGTTGTTTCTTTTAGAGCCCCCTTTTCGGGTCTGACGCAGTTCTGAGTAAACTTTGCTTTCAACTATTGCCTTGTCTTTATCAAATTCTTTATTTTTTATTTCGCCACCATCACGTTTGTACTGAATGGTTTTTATTTCTTCACCGTCCTGATATTTTCTGATTTCCCGGATTTCTCCGGTTCTGTAGTAGCTGACCCAGGTTCCGTGCTTTTTGCCCTGTTCGTAGGTACCTTGAAACTGTTTGTTTCCGTTCCTGTAGAATTTGGCATATTCTCCCTCAAGGCGTGAGCCCTTATGTAGTGTTTGTTTGCAGAAAACGACACTTGTCGCAGGGGGACCTTCTCCAACCCGTTCAGTTCCCTTGGGACATACGTGGTGGTATTGCCTTTGTAATATTCCCGGTTTTTCCTGCTTCTCTGCCACCACTTCTGATGTCAAGGCAATTGATGCCAAAGCAATTGCCATAAGGGAACGATTGAAAAAATAAATCACCACCAGACCTCTGTATTTTTATACCACTACAGTAGTGATATGATGTTTTAGTTAAATAATGTGAGATTTCAGTTACTTCTATATGGGTATCTCTATATGACTGATGGTTGAGGCTTGAAAAAGTAAATGATTTAAATATCTTAGAAAACCTATTGCCGCCCCTCTTGAATCCGGTGTTAGTTCATGGGACTTTCTACCCCCGGCTTTTTAAAAATTATATTATTGCCAGTATGTCCAGACAAAAAATATCAGCATTTGTGGTGTGCAAAAACGAAGAACGTCATATTGGTCTGTGTCTTGAGAGTCTCTCGTTTTGTGATGAAATTATTGTGGTTGATTCGTTTTCAACGGACAGAACTGTTGAAATCTGCAATGAATATAACGTAAGGGTGATTCAAAGGGAGTGGCCTGGATATCGGGCGCAGAAAGAATTTGCATGTTCCCAGATGACTCACGAGTGGGTGATATGTCTTGATGCGGATGAGTATGTGTCAGATGAGCTGAGAGAAGAAATTGAATTGATTCTCCAAGGTAAATCTCATTTGTCACTCAACTCATTTTCCGGCTTTTGTCTTAATCGGGTGATGTTCTATTTTGGCAAGTGGTGGAGAAAAGGAGGCTGGTATCCTGAGCACCGACTTCGTTTTTTCAAGAAAGAGGAAGCCAGGTGGGTTGGCAGAGAGCCTCATGAGAATGTCGAGGTAAGAGGTCCCACCGCAAAGTTAAAAGGAGAGCTGTATCATTTCAGTTACGAAGATTTCAGTGATCAGTTACAAAAGCTTACCTCTCATGCCTTTACTCGTGCGAAAGTTGACTTTGATGATGGTCGTCGTGCTTCTGTTTCGGATATGCTGGTCAAGCCTTGGCTGAGATTTATAAAGTTTTATTTTTTTAAAAAAGGCTATAAAGAAGGGGTACCTGCCGTTGTAGTCGGAATAACTGAAGCCTTTTATGTGTTTTTGAAATATGCGAAACTCTGGGAGTTGCAGTCGTATAAGGAAGGAATGTTACCCGAGCCTCGAACGATGAGTGACTTAAGAGAAGTAGAGAATAAAGGAAAGTAGAGGGTGTTATGTCAGTAGATTCTGATAAACTTTGCGGGTATGTGGACGCATTTTCAAAAGCACGGCTTTGTGTGTTCGGTGATATAATTCTTGATGAGTACGTGAATGGAGAGGTGTCCCGGGTTTCACCAGAAGCCCCCGTGCTGGTGGTTGAAGTTGTTAAGGAGAGTGTGCGTTTGGGCGGTGCAGCAAATGTGGCTCACAATATAGCCACGCTTGGTGGTGTGGTCTCTTTATGTGGAGTGCTTGGAGATGATGAAGGTGGCTCCCAGTGCATTTCTTTACTGGAGTCGGCGGGCATTTCTTCTGAATATATTGTGCGCGATTCTTCCCGTCCCACCACAAAAAAGACAAGAGTGATAGGGCAGTCCCAGCAGATAGTTCGGATAGACCGGGAAGTTACTACTCCCGTTTCTGGTGATGTTGAATCCCGTGTGTATACCAGCTTCAGGAAAGGTATCAGCGTTTCCAATAGTGCGCTTGTTGCGGATTATCGTAAAGGAGTGGTTACAAAAGCTTTGTCTGAAGTGATTTCTGAAACTTCAAAATCCGGTGAATATGGTTTAAGAAAGAAAAGTATTATAGTGGATCCCAAGGGGAATGATTATACGTGGTACTATAATGCTTCCTGTGTAAAGCCTAATAAAAAAGAAGCGTCTCAGATATCCGGTGTTACTATCAAAACGCGGGAAGATGCCCTTAAGGCGGCAAGGATTATTAAGGAAATGGGGAGCTTCGAATCGGTAATGATTACCCTGGGTGATCTTGGTATGGTTTTACTTGAAGACCAGGGGGAGCCGTTTGCACTGGACACTATTGCTCAGGAAGTATTTGATGTTTCCGGTGCCGGTGATACGGTACTGGCTGTATTTGCATTAAGCCTTGCGGTGGGAGCCTTGCCTTCTGAAGCGGCAACCATTGCAAACTGTGCGGCTGCCCGCGTGATACGTGAGGTTGGTACTGCTGCGATTAATCCAGAGGACTTAAAGGAGGTTATCCGGTTTTGGGAAAAACATCAGTAACTGCATTTTCATTTAACAGTATGACCGGCTTTGGGGAGGCTTGCTCGGAATGTGCTTTACCCAATGGAAAGATGCTTTGTCTCAGGGTGCAATGTAAATCGGTTAACCACCGATTTATTGACATTTCTCTCAAGTGCCCTTCGGTATATTCTTCTTTTGAACTCGCAATCCAAAAAAAGATTCGTGATTGTATAAGCAGAGGACGAATCGAGATTCAAGTGGCAAGGGAAGAGTTGGGCTCGGCAAGTACCCTGCAAATTAATGCCGATTATATTCGTTCTTTTATTGAAGAGGTATCCAGACTCTCTGTTCCGGGAGTGGAGAAGGAAGAGTTGCTCAGTTCTTCTCTTCCCTCGATGTGGTCAAGAAAAGATATATTTGAGCCCGTATCTATGGATAGTGGTGTTTCAAGTGAGGAAGAAGCGCTTCTTTTCAGTCTTCTTGATTCCGCCTTGAGTGCACTGAGTGGTAGCAGAGCCAGGGAAGGGGCAGTGCTTGGTAAGGAAGTGGCGCTTCAGTTGTCTCTGCTTGAGAAGTGTATTGACAAGATCGAGCGTCTTTCTCAAGGGGAATCAAAAGAGATCAAGGACAAGATTTCCCAGAGAGTGTCTGAATTGTTAGATGGATATGAACTTCAGAACGATATAAGGCTTTTGACAGAGGTTGCGCTTCTTGCTGATAAAGCTGATATTCGTGAAGAACTGGTTCGGGCACATGCTCATATTGATCACTTTAAGTCGATTGTAAAAGAGGGTGGTCGCAAGCTTGATTTTCTTTTGCAGGAAATGGTTCGGGAGTGTAACACTATTGCTTCCAAAACCACACTTCCAGAGGTAAGTGCTCTGGTGGTGGACTCAAAAGCCATTCTCGAAAAAATAAAAGAACAGCTTCAGAATGTTGAATAACGGGTATCCTATGTTAAAGAAAGAAGACGGACCTCCTTTATTATTTTGTTTTGTAGGTCCCGGTGCGAGTGGTAAAAGCAGCATTTGTACCGCACTGACCAAAAATCCCAGTCTTCCCATAGTGCTGTCTGTTTCTTCTACCACAAGAGCTCCGCGTTCGTATGAAAAAGAAGGGGAGGAGTATTATTTTCTTTCAAAAGAGGAATTCTCCGCACGTCTGGAGAAAGGAAGTTTTCTTGAGCATGCCGAATTTGCTGATAATCTCTACGGTACGGAAAAGAGAAATCTGGAAAGGGCAGGAGAGCTGAAAAAACACCTGGTTCTTGATATTGAAGTGCAGGGAGTGCGACAGCTTAGAAAATTATATCCCGATCGTGTGGTGGTGGTTTTCATATGTCCTCCTTCACTGGAAGCGCTTCGGAGTCGGTTTGCGGTACGAGGTGCCGATTCGGAAGAACGAGTCAACCAGAGAATAGAACTGGCGCGAGAAGAAATTATGATCGCACTTGCTCCCGGTTTTTCGGATTATGTCATTGTTAATGAGGCTCTTGATACCAGTATTTCGCATGCACAAGGGGTGGTGTTTGGAGAAATGGTTCGTCGGGATCGTTTACATAAAGATTTTTTAAATCTGTTTAACGTAAGTTAATCAGAAATATCCTATGCCCATTATGAAATCTATTTTTTCTCTTTTAAACTCAGCACACTCCGGGAAACGGGCAAGAAATCTTGCGGTACTTGCAAGGCTTTTTTTCATTCTCATTTTTATGGTGGGAATCTACAGTGTAATTTTTCAATTTATTATGCAGTATGAAAATCAGGAGCACAGTTGGGTTTCTGCCGTCTATTGGTGTCTGGTTGTTATGTCTACACTCGGTTTTGGAGATGTTACATTTCATAGTGATCTCGGAAGGGTGTTTTCGATACTTGTGCTCCTGAGCGGAACTTTCTTCATGCTTATGCTTCTCCCATTCTTCTTTATTCAGTTTTTTTTTATTCCATGGATGGAATCTCAGGCAACAAAGCGTGCACCCAGAAAAGTCGCGTCTGATCTGAAAGATCATGTTATCCTTACCGGTCTTGGTGAGATAGAGAGAGCGCTGATCAGCAGACTTGAGAAGTGCAAGGTGGCGTATGTGGTCATTGTTTCAGATATTTCTGAGGCACTTCTTTTAAACGATGAAGGGTATCCTGTCATTGTCGGTGAGCTTGATGATATTCATACGTATGAAAATGCCAGAATTAGTGATGCGGCACTGGTAGTAGCAACCCGCTCTGATACCATTAATTCAAATATAGCGTTTACTGTCAAGGAAATATGTCCGACTGTTCCTGTGGTTTCAACTGCGACGTTTCCCGCTTCGGTTGATATACTGAAGCTTGCGGGTTGCAACCGGGTGTTGCAGCTTGGAGAGATGCTGGGAAAGTCTTTCAGCAGGCGAATAATCGGTCGGGATGGTACGAGTCACGTTATTGGAGAGTTTGGAGATTTACTGGTTGCAGAAGCGGTGGTGTTGCATCCTGAGCTGATCGATAAACCACTTCGTGAAGTGAAATTTCGTAATATTGCAAATATTACCATTTCGGGTATTTGGGAGCGGGGTCGATTTAAACTTGCGGGACCTGAAACCGTTCTTACAAAATCTTCAGTGGTGATTCTTTCCGGTTCAAAATCTCAGCTTGCTTCTTATGATGCATATTTTGGAATGAAAAATATTTCTTCCGACCCTTATATATTGATTATTGGCGGAGGAAAGGTGGGAAGAGCGGTTGCGGCAGAGCTTGAGTCTCAAAAAATTGATTATCGCATAATAGACAAGGACGCGAGCCGGATTAGAAAAGAAGAGAAATACACGTACGGAGATGCGGCAGATATTGAGGTCTTAAGAGAAGCTGGCATTGATAAAGCAAGTACCATTCTTCTTACTACACACGATGATGATATGAATGTATATCTTACTATTTATTGCAGAAAGCTCAGACCCGAAGTGCAACTGATCAGTCGTTCCAATGTTGAAAGAAACATTTCAACCCTTCACAGAGCAGGTGCCGATTTTGTACTTTCATATGCGGCAGTAGGAGCAAATGCCTTGTTTAATCTTTTACAGAAGATGGATACCATTCTCCTTACTGAAGGTCTCTCGGCGTTTCGGGTTACGACTCCTTCTGTTCTCGTAAATAAATCTCTCAGGGAGTCTGCCCTTCGTGAATTAACCGGATGTAGTGTAATTGCTGTGATCAGAAATGCTCAACACGAAATAAACCCCGACCCGGATAAATTACTTGGTGAAGGTTCCGAATTGATTGTAATGGGAGACACGGAAGCTGAATCGAAATTTATGGGACGCTTCTCTTTTGAAGAGTTACGTTTTTCTGCTGAGAATGACGTGACTCTTTAATCCGTATTATTCATGGATGTGTAGAGACAAATCTTTCAATTTCCTTATTGACCCAGGTGTTGTCTTTACCAAGATTTTTTGCCAGGAATTCCGCTACATCTTTACTGGCTTCTATTGTTGCTTTTCTGTTCAGAAGGACTGCTCGTGTTCTTCTCGAAAGTATGTCTTCCAGGGTAAGTGCCATTTCGTGAGTAAGGGCGTGTTGTATCATGGAGTATCTGACAGGAAGTTCCGGGTGGATTTTTTTTGCAAGTTCCGGGTTTTCTTTTTCGAGCTGTAGAATCTTTTCCGCTTCAGTGCCGTATGCTTTTAAAAATGGATCTTTTGCCTGAGCTGTTGAATAGTGAGCAAGAGGTGTGGGAGTGTTTGGGGTTTTTAGGTGTGGTAGTTTTCCGAGATGAATTGCTTTTTTAAGGACATCTTCTGCCATCACTCGATACGTTGTCCATTTCCCACCAGTGATGGTGAGAAGCCCCGAGTCTGAAGTGTAGATAGCATGTTCTCTTGGGACTACTCCCTTCTTGTTCTCGGGAGGTTTTATGAGTGGTCTGATGCCTGAGAATGTACCTAAAATATCTGAACGGCTTGGTTTTTTCAGAAGATATTTTGAAGTTTCTTCAAGAAGATAATCAATTTCGGATTCGCTTGGTCTGCATGGGTATTTTGCTTCAGAGAGTTTTGTTTCAGTTGTTCCAATAAGCATCGCTGCCTGCCAGGGGATTCCATACAAGACCGTGCCACGGGAAGTGTCGGGTATGATAAAAGCGGTACTGCTTCCGAGAAATTCAATTGGAAGCAGCAGGTGAGAGCCCTGCATGGGGAGTATGAGATTGTTTGCATCAGGTGCATCAAGTTTTCGAATCTGATCTACAAAAGGTCCACAGGCGTTAATGATAACTTTTCCCCGGACTTCAAATTCTGTAGCAGAGAGAGTGTCGAGAATTCTTGTTCCTGAAATTTTTCCATCTGTTTTTATAAAAGAAATTACCTTGCAGTAATTGAGCGGTACTCCTCCTTTTTGTTCTGCTGAAATGGCAAGTGACAAGGCATATCTTGCATCATCAAACTGGCAATCGTAATACTTGATGCCACCGTGGAGGTTCTCTATGTTGAGGTTAGGGATGAGAGATGTTATTTCCCGATTTGGCAGTGATTTTGAAGGGGGTCTTGAAGGTGATCTTGAGGAGAATTTGGTTAACAAATCGAAAAATAAAAGCCCGCTTCTAAAGTAAAGATGTTCAAATTTTGATCTACAGGGAATAATAAATGGGATGGTATCTACGAGGTGTGGAGCAATGGTTTTAAGTATTTCCTGTTCTTTTGCCGATTCGAGAAGTTTCGGTATGCTGAAGTCTTTTAAGTAGCGTATTCCCCCGTGAATGAGTTTTGTGCTGCTGCTCGAAGTTGCTGAAGCGAAATCATGCTGTTCAAACAGAATGCTACGATATCCCCTGGCAGATGCTTCATGGAGTATGCCAAGTCCGGTAGCTCCTCCTCCTATGATAATAATATCCCAGATGTCGTTATCTGAGCCGGCTTTTTTGAGTAAAGTTTCCCGCTTCATTGTGAAAGAATTTCCTGATATCTTGATTTTGCAATGGCACGAGACCATCCCTCAAGCAGTGCTTCTCTTTTGCTTTGTGGAATTTTTGGTTCAAATCGTTTTTCCGCTTTCCAGGTCTTTTCTATTTCAGAAAAATTGCGCCATAGTCCACACCGGAGCCCTGCAAGAAATGCGGCGCCGAGTGCGGTTGTTTCGGAAATTACTGGTCGTACTACCGGTATATCCAGAATATCTGATTGAAACTGTAAGAGTATATTGTTTACTGAAGCGCCCCCGTCGACACGGAGTTCGGTGGGTGTTGTTGATGAGTCTTTACTCATTGCATGAACTACGTCTCTGGTTTGAAATGCCATACTCTCAAGAGTGGCACGGGCAATATGGGTTTTGGTAGTTGTTCCTCTTATGCCGGTAATAATTCCCTCCGCTTTTGTATCCCAGTAGGGGGCACCTAAGCCGTTAAATGCCGGTACGAAGTACACTCCGGCAGTATCGGGTACTTGAGCAGCAAGAGATTCGATTTCGGAAGAAGCTGAGATTAATCCAAGTCCATCCCGTATCCACTGTACGGCAGCACCTCCAATGAAGACACTGCCTTCCAGTGCGTATGAGTTCTTTTGAAACGTGAGTGTGGTGAGAAGCCTGTTTGTTGAAGTTATGGGAGTGTCTCCTGTGTGCATTAAGAGAAAACATCCGGTGCCGTAGGTGTTTTTTATCATTCCTTTTTTTGTGCAGCACTGTCCAAGAAGTGCGGCGTGCTGATCACCGGCGATACCGTATATTGGTATTCCTTTTAATTCCATAGTTGCCACACCAAATTCAGAACTGGAATCCTGGATACCGGGAAGACAATTTTTCGGTACCTCAAATATTTTTAGTAATTCCTCGTCCCATGACGCGGTGTGAATATTGTAGAGCATAGTTCGGGAAGCATTGGTATGATCTGTCGCAAAAGAAGTGCCCCCGCTGAGTTTAAACAGTATCCATGAGTCAATAGTGCCTATGCAGAGAGAATTGTTTTCAGCAGATTGCTTTACCTCTTTTCTGGTTTCCATGAGCCATTTGATTTTTGAGGCAGAAAAATATGGGTGGATGACAAGTCCTGTCTTTTTCAGGATGGTATCTTCAAGCCCCTCTAGAACGAGACTTTCGCACAGAGTGGTGGTTCTCCGGTCTTGCCAGATAATTGCGTTATAGAGGGGAGCTCCCGTGTTCCTATCCCAGGCGATGATACTTTCTCTTTGGTTGGTGATACCGATGGCGGTGATTTCATCGAGTGATATGTTTGCTTTTGTAATGGCTTGAATTGCAACGCTTCGTTGGGACTCCCATATTTCCAGGGGGTCTTGTTCGACCCACCCTGCCTGAGGGTAAAGAAGTGTTGTTTCCTTTTGTGCCAGGGAGATAATCCGGGCATCTTCATTGAATATAAGTGCCCGGGAACTGCTGGTGCCCTGATCTAATGCTAGAATGTATCCCATAGGCTGTGCTCTTGTAGTATAACTAGTTGAAATGAATAGATAATTTAATTTGAAAAAAGTGTAAAATTAATAAAAATCTGGTTACAGTTTTATAATTATAGCTCATAATAGAAGAAAGGGTTGATTTTTATTTCTGTAGGGTGTGGGTTTTCATGTTTCATAAGTCATTGCAATTAATTTTAATTTTCTCCCTGTTATGTACCACTTCCTGTGGTTTCCTGAATTCAAATGCAGGTGCGGGGGTGCTTACCGGTGGTCTTATAGGTGCCGGTGCGGGTGCCTTGATAGGTACCGCAACTGGTACGATTGGTCCTGCAATCGCCATAGGTGCCGGTTTTGGTGCAATCAGTGGTGGACTCATCGGAAGTAGTATGGATATCAGGGAATTAGAAAGAAAGCGGATGGATGAAGAGAAATATTATCAGGGGCTTGAGATTGATCGTCAGAATCGGGAAATCGAGGGTGTTCGAAGACAACAACGCTACGACGATGCCTTTCAGCGCTATTAATTAAAATACAAAAGCCGCATTTTAGGTCTGGCTAGATCACTAAAAAACTGTTTCAATACGTCTGACTTGAATATCTTCAAGTGTGAACTTTTTTTGTTCATACGATTGGGGATTTTTTCATAGTCACATTCTTTGTTTCATGTTTTTTAGGAAACTTTTTGTATGAGTGATAAAGCCGTTTCTATAAAATTTTTAATATTTTTCTTTCCTGTTTTTTTTACTTCCTGTTCCACTTTGAGAGATGCCGGAGTTCCTGCACCTGAAATGGAAACTACGGAGACTGGTATTGCTACCGGTGTGGTGCTGGGTGCGGGTATAGGTGCGATTGTGGGTTCTACTGCCGGTCAGGCAGGAGCGGGAGCCGTAGTGGGTGGAGTGGCTGGTGGAGCTACCGGTGGTGTGATTGGAAAGGCACTTGAGGTTCAGGAAAAGAGAATTGAGGCGCATGATCAAAAACTTGGGATGGATACACGACCTACCGGTGGAGCATCGATGCGTTCCAGATTGTGGGCGCCTGCGGATGAAACGGAGTATTCCAATAACAGACCAAGTGGTGACCGTGGTGTGGCAGCAAGACATGTATCCTCGGTAGATTCAAGAGCTGGAAATGTCAGCAATGTTTCTCTCCAAAATGTCTCTCCCCAAAAGAGGTACCCTTCTCAGGTAACTCAAATTCAAAGAGATACAAGTGATCTGTATGCTTCCCGGAAAGATCAGAGCCCACAGAGGGAGGTATCAAGAGTGCTTACAGAGGAGCCCATAAATACAAAAACGTCTGCAAATTCTTTGGGTGCTGCATCTGCCCCGAGGATAGAACTTGAGAAGCCAAGGGCAGAGTTACCCCCGGCACAGGGTCTTCCTCCTATGAGAAGACCTTCTTTTGAAAATGCACGGGAAAGCGCAGGAGAAAATGCTCAGCGTTCATCCCTGGCGTCTCCACCACAGGGAACGGAAAAAAGAATAGCACTGACCCCTCCACCTTCGAGTCGGGTACCTTCGAAGCAGGCACCTTCCAGGCAGGAAGTTGAGAAAAAAAATAAGGAAGAGGTAAAGGCAAAAGTGGCTCTGCAAAAAACAGCAGCTCCACAGACTGTTACTCCTGTTACCCCGGCTAAAAAAACTGCAACTACGTCAGCAGTGAAAAGTACTTGTGAAAAAGGCAAAAGCGAAGTGGCTCGTGCAAGAAGCGCTGCCAGTGATTCGGATAAGGTGTTTTATTTCAGAAGAGCCATTCTTGCGTGTCCTGAAGACTCTTCTCTTCGGGTAGAGCTTGGCAAGATTTATGCTCGTCTTGGCTTAAAGGAAGATGCCCGAAAAGAGTTTACGAAGGCGCTTGATTTTGATCCTTCCAATGAGTCGGCTCAGGATGAATTAAGCATAATGATGTTAGATAGTCACGCAAGTAATTAATATCTTATGAGAGCCTCTTTCGTTCTATTTTTCTCTTTTTTTCTTGGCACAAGTGCGTGTTTCCAAAATCAGGCAGGATATCAGACTTCAGATCAGGTACCTGATTTTGTTACCAGTGAGTTAAAGACAGAATCTGATCAAGAGCTCGGGGCGCGCAGTCAAAAGAATCAGGCTCTTGTAAGTGAGAATAAACGATTAATTGAAAAGCTTCGTCAAAAAGGTGCCGATGTGCGGGGTACTGACCGTGGGGTGGTGATAAACCTTTCTGATGTGCTTTTTGAGTTTGATCGCTATCATCTGACCGGAGCCGCAAGGATTATTATTCAGGAAATCTCAAGCGTGCTTAAGGATGTTTCTGGGAGGAGTATCTCCATTGAGGGACATTCCGATTCTATTGGTAAGGTGTTATATAACAAGCAGCTTTCTTTAAGAAGAGCGGAGGTGGTTGCAAGTGAGTTACGACAACACGGAGTGGGCTCCTCGTATATGAAAGTTCGTGGTTTTGGGGAAGGCTATCCGGTGGCGAGCAATAATTCCGAAGAGGGACGCTCCAGAAACCGCCGGGTTGAGATAGTAATACTACACAATTAAATCCCATTAATAAAAACAGTGTAGTATTATCCCCCGTAATATTTTTCTTAGGGGCACCCTTCCCGGGGCGTAGGGGGATCCGAAGTGCCCTGTGTATTTTCCCCTCTGTTCGTGAGAGGTGTTAGTAGTAAGAAAGTGGTCAATCCTGAATCTTCAGAATATAAAAACCGTTGTTACTAATAATCGCAAACAAAATCATCTAAAATCTATGCTTCGTAAGTATATCTTTTTCGGGAGTCTATTCTTTTTCTCACTGTCGTTTTCTTTTCTTTTTACAGATGTAGAAGCAGAGGTACACACTGAGTCGATTCCTTCTTCACTTGCCGAATGGGTTCCCTGGATTCAGGATAAAAACCCCGAATGGAATTGTGCAAAAACTCCCAAAGGGACAGCATGTACCTGGATTGGGAAGGTGACTTATTCAATTGCAGATAATGAAACTGATTTTGAACTTGAAGGTTTATTACTTCGAGGAGGTGATATTCCTCTTCCTTCAAGTAGCAAGCTTGTCTCATCGCACATCAGTGTTTATAGAGATGGCAGCAAATATCTGCGCTACACAGTAAGTCGCGAGGAGGGGAAATCTGCGGTTGTGGGTTTACCCAAAGGTACCTATAAAATTACTGGCAAGTTGTTATATGAAAAAACCCCATCTGAAATTCCTGCGCCATCCGAATATGGCTTGATCGAGATAGTGCCGAGTGAGGTGTCTGTCAAAGAGGGTGCTGGGACTATTCGTTATTACAGAGGGAAAGATCAGATATATATTGAGAAAAAGGCTCAGTCTGAAATAGAAATTGAGGACAGTGTGCGTGTGGAGCTTTTTCGCTCCATTCAGGACGGAAGCCCTTTAAAAATAACTACTCGTCTTCGGTTACAGGTATCAGGAAATCCGCGTACCATCAGTTTTGGAAAGGTGCTCCCCAAAAATAGTGTTATCAGCAGGGTTAACAGTACTCTTCAGTATTCTTTGAATAATTCTGAGCTCAGTCTTCAGGTGTATCAGGGGTCGCACGATGTTGAGCTTGTGAGTCTTCTGTCTCAGCCGGTATATGAGATAGATGTTTCCGATGTTTCGTCTGAGTTGTTGCCTGAAGAAGAAATCTGGGTCTGGAATGCCTATCCGCAATTTCGTGGAGTTGAAATAAGTGGTGCCCGTTCTCTTAATCCTTCTCAAGTCAGGTTACCTTCAGGTTTTAGAGGTAGTTCGACTCTTGGAGTAGCTCGGGAGTCAAAGATCGTTTTAAAAGAAATACGTCGTGGAGAAGAGGTTGCACCGAAAAATTCACTTTTTGTTACAAGAACCATATATCCTAAATTAGATAAGTCGGGTTTCATAATTCAGGATGAGGTTAGTGGCACTCTTAATTCTGCTACAAGATTAAATATGCTGCCTGAGCTTGAGCCCGGTGGAGCCTTTCTTAATCACGCTCCGGTTCCTCTCACTATTGACCCGGGGACGAATGAATCAGGAGTTGAAATCAGAGAAACTCAATTTGTACTTTCCGGAACATCCGCTTTTGAAAATTCATTCAGCACAAAGACTACTTTTAAGGCAACGGGCTGGAACAGTGAGATGGAGCAGGTGAATCTGAATTTGCCTTTGCCACCATCATGGAAACTACTGGCGGTAAGTGGTGTATCAAGTGCAAAAGGCACCTGGGTTTCTCTCTGGAACTCTTATGAGATATTTTTACTTCTGATTTTAAGTATTTTTGTAATGAAGTTGTTTAACAAGAAACTTGCTGTGCTTTTTCTTGTATTTTCCGTTATCTCCAAAGGCGAGTTTATGAACCCCTGCATATTTTTCGCCTGGCTTATGGTTTTTTATGCTGCAAGTACCGCTCTAAACAGTACTGCACATAAAACCCTTCAGGCTGCAATTTATGGAAGTGTGTTTCTTTCTCTTGCGGCATATTGTGTTCAGACACTTTCATTTGCAAAGCTACAGTTTATTCAGTTTTTACATCCGCAACTTCAATCGGGAACCAGATATCGTTCTCTTTTTCAGGAAATAGCGAGTCTCATAGAAATGAGCCCCCTAATTTGGCCTACAATGCTTTTCTTTATCTTTGTTGGGCTGTGTGTTTTGTTTTGGGCTATGAAAGGGGAGAGCTGGGGTTATAAGGTGGGTCGTCTTGTCCTTGGTGGTTTTTTTGTTTTTATTGTTAGTGGTGTGGTCTCAGGGGTTGTGGGTTTATCGGCATTATTTCTCGGCTCTTCTTTTGATGATTCATCAGAATCCTATCTTGGCGCTCCTGCAAGCCATGCACCTGAAGCTATGATGAGCTCTTCTGCGCCTTCTGAAATCAGTTATGATGATACAAGGATATTATCGAAAATTGCAGGAGGTAGAAGGCAGGTGCAGAAACCAAAAGACAGGGAGCTTCAATCAGGTCTGTTTGTGCCTGAGTGGAGATGGAAAACCGCATCTGCTCTTATACGGGGACCTGTTCCGCCTTCTTATGAGGTGTCAATGTATTATCTGCCCTCAGGAATTGAGAGATTTTTATGTGCCCTTCGTTCTTGTCTTTCAATTGTTTTATTTGTTTGGTCTCTCCTTTTGATAGTGCCACGTGATGTGATGGCTAGGCTTTCTTCTCTGGCGGCTCGTCATTCGGTGTGTTTTTTGATTGTTCTTTCTGCTCTTATGGGGGCAAAAGAGGCGAGGGCAGAATTTCCACCGGAAGCCTATCTGAAGGATCTCGAAAATCGGCTTGAGTCCCGGCTATGCAAAGAGGCTGAGTGTAGTACCATCCATGATCTTTCTCTTGTTATGGATGAAGGCACGTATGTTTTTAAAATTAGTGCTTCATCAATTGGAAAAAGTGTCGTTCGTATTCCAGGCAAGATCACAGACTTTTCTCCAAAAGAAATCGTTATAAATGGAAGTAGAAAAAGTTATGCCCGAATTAATGAAGAACATCTTGAGGTGCTTCTTGAAAATGGGCTGAGTAGTGTTGAAGTGCGTGGGGAGCTTAGATTTGATGGTTCAATTACCGTTCGTTTTCCTCAGTTGCCTCTTGATTTTTCTTATACCTCTTCAAGTTGGCGACTGGATAAGGTGCTTCAGCGAGGAGAGGTTCCCACTGAGCTTAAGTTAATCAGGGAGAGTGTTGAAAAAGGAGAGTCTCCTGGAACTGCTGACAGACATATTGGAGTAGAGGAGTTTCCTGAGACGTTTATTGTGCACAGAGTCATTCGCATTGGAGAGCATATTGAAGTAAGTGGAGTGGTTAACAGGTTGGGGCGTTCTGATAAGAGTGCGACAATCGAGGTTCCTTTACAAAAGAATGAAATTCTGACATCTCCCGAATGGAAATCCCGTGATGGAAACATTGTAATGAGTTTTACCGCAGATAGCAGTAGTTCATATTTTCAATCAAGGATTGATTTTCCGAAAGAATCACTGGTGAGAGAGTTTTTATTGTCCGTTTCTCATAGATCGGGTGTTTTTGAAAGGTGGGATATTATATGTGAAGATTATATTTTTTGTGACATTTCGGGTTTACCTTTAACAAGAGATGTGGGGGCTTCTAATGAAATAAAACAAAGTTTTCTTCCTTTTTCCGGAGAAACACTTTCTGTATCATCCAGGCTTCTGGAGAGTGCCCCCGGTGCTTTTTTGACTATAGAGGAGGTTGTTCACGGTGTTTCCTGGGGAGAGAGTCGATTAAAGGGGAGTGTTTATATCAGAGCCAAGGCAACGAGGCAGGCGCCTCTGCAAATGAGGTTGAGTAATCCGGATATAGAAATACTTTCAGTTAAGGTAGGTGATACTCAGGATGCAAGAAAGTTCAATTATGATGAAATATCAATTTTGCTTGAACCGGGAGAGCAGGCAGTTACTGTTGAATATGCAAGGGCATTTTCACCTGAAATTTTTGAAAAAGTTGAAGAAGTGTTTCTCAATTCACCAGCGGGTAATATACGAACAAATATTGGACTTCCGATAAAAAATTATAGATGGCTGGTCTATTTTGGAGGTGGAGAGTGGGGACCGGCGTCTCTTTTCTGGTCTAAATTGCTTGTAACTCTTCTTGTGTTATCAGCTCTTCGCTATGTGCAGGTTCTGAATGTTAACATTTTCCTACTTGTTGGTTTTGGAATTGGACTGTCGATGGTTCCTACCATACTTCAGCCTTTGCCAGTACTTCTTCATGTATTATTTCAAAGCATGGAATCTGGAAAGTTTCCCGACGAAAAATTTTCTCCCTTGCTTAGAAAAACGCTGATGACTTTACTTCTGATCGCAGGTCTTTTTGTGCTCTATCTTATAATCAGGGTTGGACTTCTTGGTGAGCCGACTTCCCTGATTGCAGGAAACAGATCGAGCCAAATGTATTTAAGTTGGTACCACGATATCTCCCTTCCGGAAGATGCCAGCTACAAACTCCCTGCTCCGTGGGTGCTTTCTCTTCCAATGATGTATTGGCGTATCCTTACCCACGGCGTTGCCATTCTTATGGTTTTTATAGGATTGGGATGGGTGCAGAAGTGGGTTGGGCTTTTGAAGAAGTAGGTTTGGGAGAGGGAAATAAGGTGCGTGGAAATAGTTTTATATTTCCACGCACTCTTTTTTTCTTTTTTTATGGTCTTATAGTTGACTCATTTTTTCTTTAGGTCGCTCAGTGGGAGCCTGTTTTTCGGCAGTCCAGGAGTATTCGGCGGTAGTAACATCCCCGAAATCATCGCCTCTGACAACTGTCTTACCTTTCATAGATTTTCCGTCTTTAGAAAGTACAGCAGTTGAACTAAGCTGAAGCCCACCAATGTTTACGGAGTTAAGAGTCAGCTCAGTAACACCATCTGAATTCACCGCCCTCTTCCCTTTAAGGAAAAGAGAAGACAGAAGAGCATTTGCTGCTTCTCCTTCCGGTAGGTTCCTCTGTGTAAGACTGTAGCCTGCAACAAGGTCACCGTCATTTTCATCAGCGATGAATACAAAGATTCCACTCTCCTGAGTCCCATCCTCGATCCTCCAGTGCCAGTTTCCTACCACAGAACCTTCAGATGAAGCCTTGCCATGAGATGAAACTCCTTCCCCTTGAGTGTCAAACTCTTTAAGGAATTCAGAATCATACCGTGGCTCATCGTACATGGAAGCTGCTCCAAGATACTGCATTACCTCAGCAGGACTTGCAAGCTTCGGAGTGTACCAGTCGACAGAAGCTCCAACAATCACTGTGCCATCTTCTTTAACTCGCTCATACCCAACCTGAAGGTTGATATCTTTTGCAAGACCTCCTTCAACAGATGGATCAACATTAAAGTAAATTGCAGTGATGCCAAGTTCCGTAGCAGGTACCAGCTCACCTTCTTCACTTACCGCATTTTGGTTCTTGTCAAACCAAAGGCTTAGAGAAGAAAGCTCTTCAGCATCAATCTTGCCATTTCCGTTAGAGTCAAGTGTAGCAAGTGCCTCATATCCATGTTTCCATGGTTGTGGCTGAGGACTCACTGCACTACCAGAAAGAGCTGCGGTCTGTTTTCCTCCAAATGTCCAGTCACCAAATAACTGAGCTGGAGAAGAAACCTTACCGGTTCTTTCAGGGTCAAACACAAGAAGTGGTGTAGCTTCAGAGCCTTTCCAAAGAATCCAGCTCTTCTCACCACTAAGCTCAAGCGAGCCATAGATAGCCACACCTGTGGTATCTCCTGATTTATGATCTCCCCAGATCAGAGAAATCGGGGTTGAACGTGACCAGGTTACATTCAAGTTGTCACAGACCTTGGATGGGTCAACTGAGCTTGCGCTTACAAGGTTACAGTTCTTATCAACAAACCATGCACCGCTACCGCATGTCCTGTTGTGATCATCTGCAAAATCTTTTAAATCATGCGGTAGAGACACCCAAACCTGACAACCCGCGTTGGCAAGAGATGAGTCCTTCCCTTTAAGTAAAGAGTTAAGAAAACCAGTTGCAATGTCATCATCATAGGCTTTGGCTTTATTGTGTCTTCTGTTTATACTTTGATTCCAGATCGAATCCTGAATAGCTTTCAGACATGGAATGTTATTAAGATTTGTTGAGCCTGCATAGTACTGCTCTTTAGAGTACTTTCTCTGGTCATGCTTGCCGGTAGGATTGGTAACATGGGTGCTGATCTTACCAAACTCACACACTGAAGGTCCTGGTGGTGGAGTCGGACTCGGACAGGGACGAGGAGGGCAGTGAGAGCAAAGCTTAGGACATGGTGTATGCGTAGGACATTCACCACACTCTAATCCGTGTGGTGAACGGCTCGGTGATTTTTCAGGTGAAAAAATCTGCGGTTTTCCCGAATCCGCATGTAAAATGAGAACCGGAAACAGTAGCGCAATTAATACAGAAGCTACAGGTAGTATATGGTATGCTATTTTTTTCATATCTCGCCCAATGTTTTATTAGTTTATTACTTTAAGCACTCTCTATTTTTTGCTATTGTTTTTCGGCAGTCCAGTTATATTCAGCGGTAGTGATGTTTCCAAAATCATTACCCTTTACAACTGTGTGACCTTTCATGGACTTTCCGTCTTTAGAAAGTACAGCAGTTGAACTAAGCTGAAGCCCACCAATGTTTACGGAGTTAAGAGTCAGCTCAGTAACACCATCTGAATTCACCGCCCTCTTCCCTTTAAGGAAAAGAGAAGACAGAAGAGCATTTGCTGCTTCTCCTTCCGGTAGGTTCCTCTGTGTAAGACTGTAGCCTGCAACAAGGTCACCGTCATTTTCATCAGCGATGAATACAAAGATTCCACTCTCCTGAGTCCCATCCTCGATCCTCCAGTGCCAGTTTCCTACCACAGAACCTTCAGATGAAGCCTTGCCATGAGATGAAACTCCTTCCCCTTGAGTGTCAAACTCTTTAAGGAATTCAGAATCATACCGTGGCTCATCGTACATGGAAGCTGCTCCAAGATACTGCATTACCTCAGCAGGACTTGCAAGCTTCGGAGTGTACCAGTCGACAGAAGCTCCAACAATCACTGTGCCATCTTCTTTAACTCGCTCATACCCAACCTGAAGGTTGATATCTTTTGCAAGACCTCCTTCAACAGATGGATCAACATTAAAGTAAATTGCAGTGATGCCAAGTTCCGTAGCAGGTACCAGCTCACCTTCTTCACTTACCGCATTTTGGTTCTTGTCAAACCAAAGGCTTAGAGAAGAAAGCTCTTCAGCATCAATCTTGCCATTTCCGTTAGAGTCAAGTGTAGCAAGTGCCTCATATCCATGTTTCCATGGTTGTGGCTGAGGACTCACTGCACTACCAGAAAGAGCTGCGGTCTGTTTTCCTCCAAATGTCCAGTCACCAAATAACTGAGCTGGAGAAGAAACCTTACCGGTTCTTTCAGGGTCAAACACAAGAAGTGGTGTAGCTTCAGAGCCTTTCCAAAGAATCCAGCTCTTCTCACCACTAAGCTCAAGCGAGCCATAGATAGCCACACCTGTGGTATCTCCTGATTTATGATCTCCCCAGATCAGAGAAATCGGGGTTGAACGTGACCAGGTTACATTCAAGTTGTCACAGACCTTGGATGGGTCAACTGAGCTTGCGCTTACAAGGTTACAGTTCTTATCAACAAACCATGCACCGCTACCGCATGTCCTGTTGTGATCATCTGCAAAATCTTTTAAATCATGCGGTAGAGACACCCAAACCTGACAACCCGCGTTGGCAAGAGATGAGTCCTTCCCTTTAAGTAAAGAGTTAAGAAAACCAGTTGCAATGTCATCATCATAGGCTTTGGCTTTATTGTGTCTTCTGTTTATACTTTGATTCCAGATCGAATCCTGAATAGCTTTCAGACATGGAATGTTATTAAGATTTGTTGAGCCTGCATAGTACTGCTCTTTAGAGTACTTTCTCTGGTCATGCTTGCCGGTAGGATTGGTAACATGGGTGCTGATCTTACCAAACTCACACACTGAAGGTCCTGGTGGTGGAGTCGGACTCGGACATTGATTGCCGCCATTACCACATTGAGAACATGGCGTCCTAAGTGGGCACTGAGGGGGAGCGTCATCGCAAACCTGACAAACGTGTGTGCCCGAATCCGCCACTGGCGAGGCATATGGATAAGACATTAGTGCCAAAAATAGAAAAAGAGAACTCAGGATTGTAATATTTCTCATGGTGTGTTTCTTCCTATTGGTTGTATGTACATTATGAGTAACGCAGCGTTTGTTGTCATCACTAAAAATCATAAAATGGCACCCGTTCATTTATTTGGTATAACATTAGACACTTCCTGTTATATTTGTGGTTCAATTAATCTTGCATTGATTTGACGAGCAATAAGCTCCAGAGATTTTCTTAGTTCTACTCCATGATCGTCTCCTCTTGGGTTGTAAAACGCCCCGACAGATTCTTTAACAAATAATCCATTGAAAACATTTACTTTTCTTAGAGCAAGTGGTCGGTAGCCATAATAATCGAAATCCCTTGCAAATTCTCCATCCTGCTCATTCGCAAGGTTTGAGAGGAATATTGATTTAACATTGCTTCCGTCCCTTATATCACCATACAGATCGTCTGCTGTAGCAGGAGGACCCCAGCCAATGGTGTAAATGGTTCCTTTATGTTGCCTGAGAACCTGTGCGACTTGCATCGCAGAATGATAGTAGAATTTTTTATACGTACCATCTGCTATTGTGTCTATAAAGTTGATTTTATAGTGAGAAGCCTGGCAGACTTCTCTACGTATGCCAGGATGATGAAGTTCGGGATTGCAGAAGATGTAAGCTGCTTGTGTATTGGAGCAGTATGTGGCTATGTCTTCTCGTACATGAGTGTTCATGTCGTACACCTCATGTCTTCTACCCTCATAGCATTGGTTAATCATGTAGTATCCAGTATTATCTTTTGGCATAAGTGGAGCTACTGTTCTGTTTACATAAGCACCCTGATACGTATGTTTATAATGATAGGCTGGGGTGAAATAACCAGGTCCCTCATACGTTACGTCAAACATTTGTCCCTGGGCGTTTGTTATTCGCTTTTTAAAGATCAGGTTGAAGTTTAATGCATCAAGTGTTTCTACCTCGCTCACAACGGTTCCTCGCATTGCAGTTGGTGCCCCGTCGGTAAGTAGGATGTACTGCATTTTTAATTTCCGTTCTATTAGTCCTGATTGTGATGCGTGGTGGAGAGAGGTAAGGAGTGCATCTGCAATGTTTGTATTGCCTCTTGGTACGTAGTATTGTCCTACTGGAAGAGTCGTCTGTGAATCAAGTTCAAATACTTTGTCAAAAGCAGCAGTGAACTCTCCGGGAACAAAGCCACGTCCTGCTTTAAATGGTACTTCTACCCAGGCACTGTTGTTAAAAAAAACAAGAGCCACATTGTCTCGTTGTTGATCCAGTGCCGAGATGAAAAATTCAAAGGCTTCTTTTATACGTTGATATTTCAGTTTGACGTTTGGTCCATACATAGTGGCTTCATTGCTACAGGTTCCTACTCCTGAATTTTCCACATTGCAGTCGCAGGGACCAATTTCAGGGCATCTTGAAGATTCAGAAAGGTCTGCCATGAAAACGATATTTGCAGGGGTGATTCGAGATCTGGCAACAACCCTTAAGTCCTGTTTGTTATCTCCCTGAGTGCTTCCAACTCCTCTTCCGATCAGTTGTGAAAGCCGGTACATGAGAAATGTAGGGACAGATGCGGATGGACGTACCTGTACAAACAGGTCATTGGCAGGAGTGGTTTGATGAATATTTGTAATCAGTGGGTTTGCAACCCTGTTAAAGTCGTAGTTTGCAGCATCAGGGTCGGTGTCGATGTTACGCTCTTCCAGAATAAGTGAAGTAGCCAGATTTACTCTCTTTTCTACATATTGAATGGTGGACATTGAGTTAAAGTTGCTGTCTGTTTCTCCGGCTCGTGCTGCTACTGCCGAAAGGGCTGCGGAATCTGCTGCTGTCTGGAGATCAAGTACGGTGTGATACAGTCGGGCTGAGTCCAGAGCAAGACCGATAAGGAGAAGGATAGCTACGTATATAAAAGGAAAAATAATGACAATAACACCCGCTTCCGAGCCGGCAAAGTTTGCAGCATCTGGTTTGTTCTCAGTGTTGTGGTACATCATTCTTTAAAGTTATGACCAGTTTTATAAAAAAGTTGCTACATGAAGTCTTCTCAATCCAAAAAAACCGTTGTTAGAAGGATCTCCACCAAAAAAATTGAAAGAAAATATAGAGTTATAATCATAAGCGGCTTCTGCTATGGTTAGAGTTCTGTTTAGACAGAGTAGTTCACCATATTTTAATGTTTCCGGGGTGTTAAAAAGATCACCGATTCTTATAGGATTACCAGGAGCTGCCGTTGCCGAATATTTTGCATTGAAGTCCGCTGGGGCTGCGCTTATGATTTTTTCTATTGGAAGCATTTTTAGTCTGTTAAGGTTGAGTGCGCCCGCACAAGCAAGGCGTCTATTCTCTTTTTGCTGATCGGTGTTCTGTATCAGTTGATAGGCTTCAAAGCTCAGTTTTATATCAACTGGCTCTGTGTTAAATGCTTTTGCTGCGATTTCAGTAAGTTGGCTGAGTCTTTCATCGAGGCACTTATCGGCGGCACTTCTGTTTTTAAATGCACAGGTAAAAGAACTTACTGCAAGTTCACGCGAAAAATCTTTCAGTGCAAATTCATAAAACATAATACGACATATATTAAAACCCACAAAAAAGAGAAAGAAAGTGAGTGGTGTAATAATTGCCAATTCAAAGAGTATGCTCCCTGAATCGTTGTTGTCAATTTGTGCTGAGAGCTTGTTAGTAGTCATCGTACTCCTGCATCCTCTGGACGGTGTTTACTTTCATTTGAACCGGGGGCAGTCCTGAGTTGGCAAAATCAACAAACTTTACATGAGCAGTCATGGAAACAAAGGTATCAGGGAGGATGTCTGGCAAGCCCGCATTGTTACCTGAAGAACCTGAATACTGGCTTGCTCTTACTACTTTTGGTACCAGTGTAACCGTCCCGCTTCCAGTATCAACAATCTCACGGAATAATGTTAATTCTATATCGCTGAGTTTGATATTGGTGGTATGTGCCTGTAGTTTTTGATCAAGGCGAGTAACCATTTCTCTCATGACGGGGTTTGCAGTCGAACCGCCATTTATCATGATGGGTGTGATTTCCACTGCTATCTCTCTAAGAGTTACAACCATTGAATAATATGCACCAAAACTGTTAAACAGCCCTATGGTGAAGCTGCTTATTGAAAACACTACAAACAGAAAAAAAGGAAATGCGAGTGAAAACTCTACAAAAGTTACCCCTGACTGGTTCTTGTGCTTCATTATTGTATGTCTGCTTCCGGTTTTACTTTGTAGCTGGAGCACCATTTTCTGCTGCTCGGAAGTATAGTCGGGCGGCAGAAAAAATTTCTTTACAACATATTATATAACCCACTGTATTTACTCTAATATACTCTAAAAGGTAGATTCCCTGAGGTTATTTTCTCCTAATAAAATCACCAAAACGTATAATAGTTATGCCTGTTTAAGATAGTAATGTGACGAAGGGGGACTAAAGACTCTTTCGTACCAGACGCTCTATATGTCCCTTCATGAATTCACTGAAAGCAGCTTTTGGCTCACCTGCGCTTGGGTGGAATTTAAGACGGTGGAGGAGAATGAAAGGGGCAAGGTACTGAAGATCATCTTCGGTTACGTAGTCTCTGGATTGTATGAGTGCATATGCCGAAATCGCACGTTTAAACATAAGTGCGGCACGAGTCGAGGCGCCATATTGAAAAAGAGGGTTCCCTCTCGTGTCCTGAACAATTTCGACAATAGTTTTTAACAGTTCCTGTGGAACAGGAAGCTCGGAAGCTTCCTTTCTTGCCGAAAGAATATCTTCTCTGGTGACTACGGGAGTTACATGGGTTGACTTATGTTTAATCTCCTCGGCATCATTCAGAATACCAAGCTCTACTTCGGGGCTTACATAGGTCATTGGAACTTTCAGGAGAAAGCGATCAAGCTGCACTAAAGGCAGGGGGTAGGTGCCGGCAAGGTCAAGAGGGTTTTGAGTCCCAATTACAAAAAACAGTTCATCGAGCGGATAGGTCTGGTTATCTATGGTGACCTGCCTTTCCGCCATACACTCAAGAAAGGCTGCCTGAACCTTGGGACCGGTACGGTTCATTTCATCGGCTAGTACTATGTGGGAAAAAATTGGTCCATGTTGAAAATGAAAGGTGCCACTTTTTGGTTCAAAGATGGTGACTCCCAGTACGTCGGTTGGTAGGAGATCCGGAGTAAATTGAATTCTTCTAAAAGATACTACATGTGTTCCTGAATCTTTGTCTTTTTCCGAGGAGCAATCAATGAGACCCCCAAGTGTTTTTGCAAGAGTGGTCTTTCCGGAACCCGGATAATCTTCAAGAAGTACGTGACCATCACAAAGAAGTCCGGTGAGGACAAGATCTATCGTATCTTCTCTTCCCCTGATTACTTCCCCAAGTGATTTCTTTAAAGTTTGAATGGTTTCAATTGCGTTCATGCGGTGTCCTGTTTTTTTGTATATTAAAAATTACCATATTTTTTCATAAAAGGTACTGTCGGGGGTATCGGAGTTAGCGGGTCTTCACGATGGCTGAATACTTCCTGTATGAATTCATTAAGCGCTTTTGGTATGTTATTTTCGTGTTCGGTGGTTTTTACTTCAATTGAGGTTATTTTTCTGTTTCTCATACGATCATATAGTTGAATGTGAATTTCCTTACCAGCGCTTTTTGATACAAGTACTCTGTAAGAAGCTTCAGTGGAGTCGGAAAGTATAAATCTTCTTTTTGTGAGATATGATCTGAGATCATTTCTGATGCTTTTTTCAATTCCCTCTTCAATGTCAAGCTGAACAGGAAGAGGTATTCCGTAAAGCCTGAGATGTGCGGGGCTGATTCTGTAAAGTGCCTCGATGTTTTCACTTTGCTCAAGTATGAGGCTTTTTTGCTTCCACCAGAAAAAGGTGTCTGTTTCAAGCAGTATTTTCAGAGCAAGATTTTCTGCCTGCATGAGACGTTCATGGTTTCGAAATTGTGAGTGAACTTCTTTTGCTAGAGACAGTGCTTTGGCGTCGTTTCCGTTTTTGAAATAATTTCTTGCAAGGTAATGTGAATAGTAGGCTGCGGCTTCTTTTCTTTTGTCTGTCTGGAGGAAGCGTGAAATTCTTCGTTCAAGAGAAGTGGTGTCAAAATGTGCAAGAAGAGATCCGAGCATGGGATAGGTGATCATGGTATCGGTATGTCGAATTGAAAGGTCTTCAAAATCATCAAGCTCCTGTACCGAAAAAAGTTTTGCGGTTCTGTTAAGCCACCAGGCAGAAATTTTGTGTTTATAGGAAGAGGTACGGTTAATGAATGATTCAAATAAAGAGTCCGTTATGGTATCAAGAAGTCGTTCGGATTCGAGTTGATGCGCTTGTGCTAGGCTCACCCATGCGGCGAATTTAACATCGTTTTCATTCGTTCCGATCTTTCCAAACCACTGTTGGTCTGAAGCTGCCTGTGAGAGCAGACGGAGTGCTTCTTCGGGTTTGTTTAGAAAAATTTGTAATTTTCCTCGTGCAAGTGCAAGGATGGTTCTGTGCTCAGTGTCTTTTCTTTCGGGTCTCTTTGCATAGCATGCTTCAAAATCAGCAAGGGTTTGAAGCGCCTGAAAGATTCTGAGTTGATCGGTATAGAGTATGCTCAGGTTAATGCTGGGAAGAATATGCTCGCACCCGTCGGGAAGACTGAGAGCGGTCTTCCATGCGCTTTCAGCGTAATGATCTTGAAACAGTTCTCTGTACACCTCGCCCGCATTGTTAAGAGGGGTTGCAGCTTGTGAATTGCCTCGCATGGTAAATTCATAATCAACTGCGCGGGAAAACGCATCCAGAGAGAGCTCTCTTTGTCCACTGACGGAAAGAAGGATGCCCAGAATGTTCCAGGTGCGTTTTGGGTCTGCTCCCTGAAGGAGCCCGAGTTTCGCCACTTCTATCGCTTCCTCTATCCGTTTGAGTTTCATAAGTACCCAGGCTTTTTGACCAGGGTACCATGCACTCTGATAAAGTTCTGCGTATTCATTTAGAACTTCAAGAGACTCCTCGTAAAAATCGAGGTTCAGAGCGGACTCTGCCACAAGATAGAGTAAGATAGAGTATTCATTTTGAAGCTGAAAATCCGAAAGAAACTCGGAACCCATAATCGTGTAGCGATTTTCAAACAGTTCACGTGCTTTCTTTAAATAGCGATAGGCAAGTTTGAAATGACCTACGTCAATCAGGTAATACTGCCCAAGATGGTAATAGGGTTTGTAGTCATTCGGGGTTAGGGAAAGAAGTTCTTCAAATTTTGCACGAGCATCTATGCCCCTCCCTGTTTGATATAAAAGCATCCCTTCGCGGAGTAAGCGTTCAGGTGATTTTTTCTGGTTTGGTTCAACGACTTCTTCTGCCCCGAGTATATAGTTGTCATCGTGTTCTATTCCCGGAATTGCATAAAGAGTGTCCGGGATGGAAATGCTTAAGATCATAAGGATACCGCGCAGAGTCCCGGAGCGAAAAAAGTAAGGGACGTACTTAAGAGAAATGGGATTAAGGTAACTGATGATCAGGAGAAGAAACTCTAAAGGAGACTTTGAAGATAGTTTATGGTTATTGAGCGGGAGTTTGTCATGTGATTTTGTGATTACTGTATTTGAGGACTCTATATAGGCTTTTGTTAATGGGTGAAGCGTCTTTATGCCATTTTTGGAAAGTCTGAGAGCGTATTCCATGCGGGTTTCGCCATATTCTCGTGGGTTTCCCAAGTCTTCCAGAGTGCTTATCATGCCGAGATAGGAATATCGAAGTCGCTTGGAGGGGTTTTTGTAGATTCTCCAGATATGGCGCATGTAGAGTTTACATAGAAGGAGAATGATAATCACCATGCCAAGGATATAAAGAGGGTAGGTACTGAAAATCTTTGAATCCAGTAACTCTTCAATAGGGCTCTTTTTATCTTTCAGGGTTTCAAGTGCAGATTGTTCCCCAAGAAGCTCCTCAATGGGGTCAATTTCGCTCATTAGTTGTTCTAAAAGTGACTCGTCAGGAATCGCCACCTGATCGTTTTCAGCTTCAGCCGGGTTTACGTCAATTGCAATCCAGCCTCTGTCCCGAATATAAATCTCTGGCCAGGCATGCCTGTCTCCCATTTGAACAAGAATGTCTCCCCCTTTTGCATATTGAAGATCGACTAAAAAACCGGTGCCTATTCGGGAAGGGATGCCGGAAAGCCGAAGCAGGTACACGGCAGCATGCGCATAGTGAACGCAATATCCCCGCTTCCTTTCTGCGAAAAGATAAGGAGCAACGGGATCTCCACGAGCGCCAAGTTGATGTCCGGGCTTGAGCACGTAGATACTCTCTTTGGAGAGGTAATCGATTATGGAAAAGACTTTTTCCATTGGAGTGTCTGAGGTTTGGGTAATGGAGCGTGAAAGAGCGAGGTATCTTAAGTCCTCGTTATTTGCTGAAAGTAATTCTTCTTCCAGGGAGATTTCTTTTCTGGCAGTTTCAAATTCAAGAATATCATTACTTCCGGGAGCTCTAAGATAATAATTCCAGATTTCCTGAGACCAACGGGAGTCTCCCGTTTCCAGTTTCTTGAGAGATTCAATGGATTCCCTGAGGGCTAGTGATTGTACCGTGTAGGCGTATCTGAAGCGCCTCGGGTTCGGGTTTTTTATAGGTATAAACTCTACAGGGCTATCAATGGCAAATGGAGATATTTTTTCAGAGAGCATGTAGACTGCCTGCTTGACCGGTTTTCTTAAAGAGGCATCCCCAAGAGTCTGTATGCTGGTTCTTTCTTCCGGATTGATATGAGGAGCATCTGTGTCAAAGTCAGAAGAACCTTTTACCATTTCCCTTCCACTAAAAGCGGAAAGCGCACCTTCTCTCAGATAGAGCATGCCTTCCCAGGGGTTTTCCTCGTAAGAGTTTAAGAGCCGAAGAAGTGCGGCAGGCTGGTTTGATGGTTGAGATGCTTCATTAAAACCAAGGTTACTTTCGCCGTCCTGAAGATTGGAAGATGGTCCTACTCCATTCATGACCTGAAAGAGTTCGGCATTATACCGTGAGAGTACGATTGATGCAGAGTAGCCGATAAGAACAAGAATAAAAAGAGTTACTATGGATGATAGTACGGGAGATGGAGCGCTTTTTTGAATGACGATTCTCTTGTTGTGTTTAATCGTTCTATGGGCAGCAAGTGCCGCATAGAGGAGTGAAAGAGTGGCAAAAAAGAAAGCCACAATGATCAGGAGTTGTTGAGGTTCCAGATTGAGACTCTGAAGCAGAGGGTGCTTCCAGGTAAGAGAGCTTAGCGCATTAGGCATGTCAATGTTGTAGTTTCTATGTCCACTAAGAAGTATGACGAGGATGCTCCCGGTAAGTACAATCTCAAGAATCAAAAAGTTCGCCCTCGTCCAGAAAAAATAATTCTCAATAAATGAAACAAGATAAATAAAAATAAGGAGTGCTGCCTGAGAATAAAGAGTACCGGGGTAAAGATCGAGAGATGGGGTGCTGTTAAAAGCTGAGATTGATATGTTGATTAAAAAGAAAATACCTTCAAATGCGATCAGACATATAGAATGAAGGAGTAAGATTTTCTTTAGAGAAACGTCTTTTGCAAGAAAATAATTGGAAACAAAAAGACCCGCGGCAAGAGCAAGAAGTACATACCAGAATGAAACACCAAGTGGTACCATTTGGGATACAAATACTCCAAGCGCTACTGCCAGGAGGTATCTGATAATTTTGATTATTGAATCTCGCATTCTTGTATTCTCTGCTTAGGCAATTGATTCTATTTGTACTTTTACGTGTGGGTAGTCTACAGGAATTTGTATTTCCTTGTCAGGGGTGAACTTTGGTTTTTTACCAGTTGCTTTTCTGTGATTTGTGTCCGGGGTGGATGCAAGATGAAGCTGAATGTTTAAATCGGTAGCTTCCCTCATTATTTTATCAAGGATGTTTCTTCCCTCTGTGAGTTCCATTTTATTCAGTTCCTCACTCCGGGTACCGGAGATTAGCGCCTCATTAAAAAAAACTACGATATGCTGTGCTTCCTGATTTTTGTTTTTGAGATTTTCAATGAAATGAGTGAAGGCATTGCGGTAAGAACCTTCGTAAGAATTCCGGGGGGAGGCTTCTATTGAGAGGAGATTTGCCGCTTCATAGTCAGAGGCTATTTCGGGAGAACCCGAAAACCCTGTTCTGTAGATAATGTTCTGTCGTTCAAGCATGCGAAGATAGGAGAGGGCACAGCTCACAACGCTATCCTCTCTTTTTTGTGCCAGTACAAAAACAGCAACTTCTCCTTCCGGGATTATTGCAGGTTCGGGCTCACGTACCACAAGATTTCCTGAACGTGCATAAACCTTCCATAAAATCCTTTTAAGGCTGTCTCCTGCCTGATATGTTCTTATGTTGAAGAGATCCCCGCTTTTATTTTTTTGAGAAGTCTCGGTGTCGCCAAGCTGAGTGCTTGCAGCCATAATTGGTAGAGGTGCGATTTCTGATCGTGGGGTAAAGACCTGATACAACAAGGGTAATTCATGAAGCCATTTTCTTTTGCTTAAGCCGAGAATGTCTCCAAATTCGAGGATGTATCCCCTGGACTCATAGACCCCACGGTGCGGGAAGTGTATGGTGTCCAGGCATGTTCTTCTGCTGCTGGTATGCGAGGTGGAACCTCTGAGGATGTGAGTTGTATGTCGAACATGTTTATCATCAATCGCTCTTTGTATTGATAAATAAAAGAATGGAGGGATTTTGATGTTGTTGACAGTAAAGCCAGTGCTGTTTTCTCTTCTGGAAATCAGCTCTGTGTTTTGATCTTGAGGTGAGATGCTGATTTTTTTTCTTATATAGGGTGCCGAGAAAATAAGAATGAGAGTAAAAAAAGTGAGTAGTATAAGTAGAGATATGCCAAGAATGCTGCTTACAAGATCAGAATATTCTTTTGCCAGGTAATAAAGGCAAAGGGCAGATATGCCAAGAGCTATGAATCCTCTGAGACTTAGAGGCGATATGAAAGCCAGTGTTTCAAAAAGCCGGGTTAGTTTTGCTGCTGTCTTTTTCATGGGTTATTAATTTGATGAATGTTATGTCTTAGGGTTTTGACGTATTTTATGTTAATGTACATACTTTCTTTTACAAATAAAAATTAATTTTATCACGGACTTGCCAGTTTGATTCAAGTTGATATAGAGCAAAAACCATCTAATTTAGTGTAAAAATGCAGGAACTACGAGAGCTTTATCGGGAAGTAATCCGCCCTTTGTTACCTGAAAAAGTTGTTTTTGTTTCTGATATGGATACCGCTATCCGTTTAAGAGATCATTTGCTTCTCTCGTATTTACTGTCAGCAAAAGATGAAATTGTCTTATCAAAACCGGTCGATTTTGAAAAAAAGCTAAAATCCCTTGAACAGGAGAGGATGCTTTTTGCAAAAGATGATGAGCTGATCTCAACAGATTTTGTGGTTTTTGATCTGGAAGCAAGTTCAGGGAGCTTACCTGAATTTCGCACTCTTGGTGAAGCTTCCGGTATGCTTGATTTTTTGTATTCCTCTATTGATTCAAAGGGTGAATTTCTGTGTGATGAACCTTCCTGTAAAAATAAAAAAATCACAACAGAAGATATTATTACTGCTTTGGTAGAAGAGCCGGAAGATGAGAACATCGTCTATTTTATTGTCGAGGAGTATGAATCGGAAAATACCACAGTGACCCGCACAGATCAGACGCTTCTTTGGAAGATGCGGGAAGAAAAGCAAAGAGGAGTACGTCGGTTTTTTCTAAATGAATTATATTATACCAGTGATGATCAGAGAGATGAGACTTCACTTTTAAAAGGTGTAGGTAGATTAGGAGTTGTTAGAAGGAGTGTTTTTTCCGGTGCAGATATTAAAAAGCGTTTATTGGAGGAAGTTTCCTCTCATGTTCATTCGATAGATAAAAATTCTCAACTTTGGATATATAGATGTACGCTGCTTTCTTCAAAATCTGTTACTCTGAATGCCCGTCGTGCTCTTGATTCTGTCTATGAATGTTCCTTATGTAAGCGTTCTTTTATGCCGCATAAGGATAAGGGAGCGGCTTTTGAGAAAACTCTCAGGCTGATTTCAGATGCTTCTTCTGATTCCTTGTCTGTGCGTTGTATGCCTGAGAAGCGTTATGGACATTTACTCTATTCTGATTGTTTATCGTCCTTATCCACGATAACAAAAAAGCTTCCGGAAGTTATCCCGAAAGACCTGAATAAAAACCTTGAAGGACTTTTTTTGGCGGGGCTTGATTCCGTCCCTCTTTCAGAGAAGTTATCCGAAATGGATGAAGTGCATGCGTATTTATTTTTATTGTACATATTTCAGGAAAAATCTCTTGATCGACATCTGTTTTTTCTTCCGGTGGATTGGGTGGAAGAGGAACAGGAAAAAATTTTCTGGAAACTTATTGCTTCAATCCGTCGACAGGGAGCTTCTTTTGTTTTTTATGGCGGGAGTGCTGAATTTCGAAAAAGAGCATTGAAAAGAAAATACTGTGCTGAGGTTGTTAGAGGGGGAGGTGCCGGTGAGAAGGTGAGAATCGAGGGGAAGACAGGAATCAGCGGGAAGATAGGAATATCTGAAAATCCCCGAACACTTGCAGAAATCCTGGGAATCAGGAATGTGATTGCTTCTCTCTTTGGTTCTACTATGGAAGCACGGGTTCAGGGACTGAGTGGTGATGATTTTTTTAGTAATGAAAGCCTTCTCTGCTTGTCTTGTATGGGGAAAGGTTATTATACTCATGCGTTGCCTCTTGGATATTCCTGTTGTAGCGTGTGTGCTGACTGTGAAGGGACTCAAGTTTCAGAGAAGTCAGATTTGTATCGTTATATGGGATACTCCCTGAGAGAGTTTTTGTCCGGGAGCTCTGCTGAGGTGCTGGATGAGTTTAGAGGTGTTGGTGAGTTGGGGCGGGCTTTGGAGGTATTACGTGACGCAGGTTTGACGCACTACTCGCTGTCAAGTCGGGTGTTTGAATTGAGTTTTACGGAGAAGATGGCACTTTTGAGTGTTGTAAGTGAAGGTGCGGTAAGAGAAGGTATGTAGTTTGTGATTAATGAATATGGGGGAATATGTCTGATAGAATTATCGTAATTTCGGGAAGTCACAGAAAAGACTCGCAATCTGAAAAAATCGCAAATTTTATTATTTCCCGGCTTAAGCCAAAAGGTGTTGACTCGGAGTTACTCTCTCTTGGAGCGAACCCGGTTCCTCTATGGGATGAAGATGGTTTAAAAAACCCCCAGTCAGAGTTCTCCCGTGCATGGCTTCCCGTTTCTGAAACATTGAATACGGCAGATGGTCTCGTAGTGGT
The DNA here is from genome assembly GCA_964612555.1 of uncultured Bdellovibrionales bacterium. Classification (GTDB taxonomy): domain Bacteria; phylum Bdellovibrionota_C; class UBA2361; order SZUA-149; family DAOLCO01; genus DAOLCO01. The sequence continues at coordinate 157,666 of CAZTBW010000002.1, forward strand.
GGTTCCTGAATGGGCAGGTATGGTTCCTTCGGGTCTTAAGAATTTGTTGCTTCTTGCTACAAGAGGGGAGCTTAGTCACAAGCCTGCGCTTATTGTTTCTGTTTCTGCCGGCATTAACGGGGCGTATCCTGTTTCAGAACTCAGGATGAGCGGGTATAAAAATTCCAAAATATGTTTTATTCCCGAGCATGTAATAGTGAGAAATGTAGCGGAGGTATGTAATGGCGTCACTCCGAAGAATGAACGTGATGTCTCCATTCGGGAGAGAATGGATTTTTCTCTTGACCTTTTGGTTGCCTACACTCGTGCCTTAAAAGAAGTGCGCTTTTCATCTCTTGATTTTTCAAAATATCCAAATGGAATGTAGGTGTTTATTACAGCAGTCCCAGCCCGGGTAAGTGTAAACCTTCTGTTTCTTCAAGTCCGCACATGAGGTTGATGTTCTGAATCGCCTGACCCGCCATTCCTTTTACCAGATTGTCTATGCATGAAGTAGTCACTACCTGTTTATCTCGTACTTGTACATGAAGGTCGCAGAAGTTGCTCCCTGCAACGTGTCGTATTTGAGGAGGAGTTTCTCTGATTCGTATAAATGGAGAGTCTTTATAGGTGTTGTGGTACAATTCTCGTATGTCTGTTTCACTTATACTTTCTTCCAGCTCAATATAAGCGGTAATAAGCATACCTCTGCTAAGAGGAATAACATGAGGTACGAACATAAAAGAAGAGGATGAGGGGATTTTGCCATGTTCGATCATCTCCGGCTCATGCCTGTGTTCAAGGACTTTATAGGGGAATGAGTTTGAATTTGATTCGGGGTGGTGAAATGCCTGGGAGGGAGTTCTTCCCGCACCTGAAGAACCTGATTTGCCATCAACTGCAATTGATCTGATCTTGCACCCTGCAGTTATAGGGTGCAAGGCAAGTAAGGTAGCGGTTGGATAACAGCCGGGGTTTGCGATATGAGTTGCACGAAGAATCGCATCTTTATTGATTTCAGATAAGCCGTAAGTAAAGCTTTGATAATCTTCAGATGAAATTTCATCTGGGAGTTTTCCATAGTACTTATTTCTTGTTTCCATGTTTTTCAGTCTGAAGTCGCCACTTAAGTCGATGACATGAATGCCCATATCCCTGATTTGCTTTTTGTGAGTGGCGAAAAAAGAGAGACTCTCGCCGTGAGGTAAGGCAAGAATAATAAAACGATGCTGAAATTTATCAAAACCGGATAGATCGGGTTTTGAGTCGAATTGTAACTGAAATAGTTTCCCAAATTCCTGATGGACATCCTCAAGTCTCTTTCCGTGAGCGCTTTTTGATATTACCTGAGTAATTTTGATATTTCTGTTCTGTGAAGAAAGTCGCAAAAATTCTTTTGCCCCATATCCCGTTCCCCCGATAAGAATGCAAGCTGCTTTTTTCATATTTTCTGATAATAGCTGATTATTAATAATATACTGTAGGGGCAGGGCTTGCCCCTGCCCGAACAAATTATTGTAAAATCGAATAATCAAGGTATTATGACAGATTAGAGCAGGCAGGGGCAAGCCCTGCCCCTACAGCATATTATATAGGTAGTTTGCATGTTTTATTTGATTTACCGATTTTATTTACTCGTTATTGTTGTTGCAGGTGCTCAGTTTGGGAGTGTTCAATTTGCAGGGGCGGAGCCTTACGGGTTTGATTCACCGGACTCTGTTCCTTTGGGTGGTTTGGTTCGCCAGGATATATTTAATTCACCCCTGGGACCTCTAAATCTTCGCTGGACGAGGGAAGTTGAAAAAAAATTTGGTCGGACTCCACTGCGCGCCACTATGGATGCTGCAACTGCGGTAAGTAGAGTACTTCGTTTAAGCGCAATTCCTACCGCTTTGCAAAACCCTTTTATTGATTTACGTATAGCTTTTATGGATACTCTTCAGGAGAATGCAAAGTTTCCAAGGTTCCTTTTTGATAACTGTCATCCGGGCTGGATGGTGCCACCCTCAAATGTGTATATTGTCGGAGAAAGGATTTATTCCGGCTGTGGTGGAGACAGGCTGGGTAAGGAAGTAGCGGAAGAGTTATTAAGTGGGGTGGTTGTGCATGAGCTTGCTCATGTGATCGAATACTCTTTTTTTGGTACTGTAGCTATCGGAGATAGAGCAAGAAGGGAAGGTTTTGCAAGATGGTTTGAGCTTCTTGCAAGCAGGAACAGCTCTCTTCTCAGTGAAAAAGATATTAAAGATAAGATATTTACCAATGCTGAGAGGTCTTTTAAAAGATATGATACAAAATCATTTGTGTTTGATGGAAGTGCCGAATCTTATGACAGAATGGCTTCATATTTTGCGTGGCTGGAGTATCGCTATGGGCTTGCCGAGGTTTTTGTGGTGTATGAAGATATAAAAAAAGAGCCAAAGTCCTTTCTGGAGGCGCTTGAAAATCGCTACAAGTTGTCACGAGAAAGTCTGAATCGTGAAGTGTATGGGTTTGTAATGTCACAAATAAAATAGCACAAATAAACTAAATAGTTATGACGCTTGCTTTGGATATACATGATTTGGATAAAGACCCCTGGGTTCAGTTCAATGTGTGGTATCAGGACGCAGTGGCGTGCAATGAAATTTCTTATCCCCATGCTTTTACACTTTCTACCCTGAATCCGGAAGGATTTCCGGAAGGGCGGATAGTGCTCATGAAGGAAGTAAAAGAGGATTCGCTGATTTTTTATACTAATTTTTTATCGAATAAGGGTAAGTCAATATCTGTATATCCTCGGGTGGGAGCAAGCTTTTACTGGGATCCTTTGGGGAGGCAGCTCAGAATGTATGGAGTGGTAAAAGCAGTTTCTGATTTTGAAGCAGATGAGTATTTTAATTCAAGAAGTCGGGAAAGCAAGATCGGAGCCTGGGCTTCTTCTCAGAGTGAATACATTTCTTCCAGGGCTGAGCTTGAAAAAAAGGTTGTTTTTTACGCTGAGAAATTCAAGAATACTGAAATCCCTCGCCCTCCTTACTGGTCAGGGTTTCAGATCTTTCCTGAGAAAATTGAATTCTGGCAGTTTGGAGAGGCAAGGCTGCATGACCGATTTCAGTACGTAGTGAGGAAAAGCGGTGCATGGACTTGTGAACGCTTGCAGCCTTAAGGGGGGATCCCCTCTGACATCAGATTCTCCAAAAATCACTGATATTGGGAGTCCCCGAATTCGGTTCCTGCTCTGCTTTTTGAACTTGTATCAATAGCGGGAAAGGAACTGCCGCTCCCAGAATTAATCCCTTGCCCGGACCCAGAGAGGGAATCATGTGCAGGGTGCTTTTATCCAGCTCTCCGGAAGCGGATTCTATTATTGATAGATCGCTTGAGTTGGTTATTCTGTGAATGACGTAGGTACCGAATTGACTGAGAATACTCTCCGGAATGTCTCGTGGTCTTTGAGTGGCAAGACAGAGACAGAGTCCGTACTTTCTTCCTTCACGGGCAATAAGTGCCAAAGAGTCGATATTTGCAACATCGGGATTGCTCTCAAGTTCTTCATTCAGAAATTGGTGTGCTTCATCAATCATCATAAGCATGGGGTTTGTTTTGAATTTGCCGGCTCGTGCCAGTATTAGTATCTGCCTTCCTATCGCATTACTTACAATTTCCCGAGCGTTATATACAAAAGGGAGTGCTTCAAGAGAGACTCGCAGTACTCTCAGTTGAGGGTCACCGATAAATTGCTCAATCTCATCGAGAAGAGAAGGGAGCTTTCCCGGATTAAATATTGGTGAGAGTTCATCCGATGTGATGATGTCGCTTATTCGGATTATAAGCGGATAGCAATGTGCCAGTTCAATCTGATTGATACTTCCCCAGAAAAATGGTTCAACCGCACTTCTGGTGGGTTTGATGCATTCGTTTTCTATTTGTTGCGGGAGTTTGCTTATGTCAACAATTGCAAGGGGGTTGTCTATGGCTTTAAGGTGGCGGGCATATTCTGTCTGAAAAAATCTTTTTTCCTTGTCGGCTTTTATTATATTTCCATCAACGGCAAGTCCCGGAGAAAGAATTGCAAGTTTCAGACTTTTTAGTGCCGCTCTTAATTTTGGTGCCTGGCTCTGCCCTGAAGGTCTGAATATGGACATGAGGTCAGATTCGGTTAAGTGATAATAGGGTACTGCTACCTGTTTTGATTGTTTGGCGGGGATGTCCAGTTCACCCAGGTGAAGATGTTTTATGTAACGGTTATGGATAGACGAATATTCACCGGATGGATCCAGAAGAAGTATCTTGGAATTAAGTTTTAGACATTGTTCGACAAGTTTTGCAAGCGTGTTACTTTTTCCCGATCCCGTTGCTCCAACTATGGCACAATGTTTTGAAAAGAGTGTGTCGGGGGATAAGGCAAGTGTTACTCCTTTTTTTGTATTGAGTGACCCGAGTCTGATAAGGGGAGCGTTCTGATCATGTGATGGTTCAAATAGAGTCTGCACGAGGGGTTCAGAGGCAAGATATACTTTTGACCCGAGTGAGGGGATCCGTGATACTCCGGGGATGAGTTCACAGCGATCAAGGTCTATAGAGGCAAGTAACTTGATTCTTCCATGGCGCTGAGCTTCCAGTCGCTTTACTGCGGAGAGTTCGACCATTTGAGCAAGTACTGCAAAATTCTGATATTGAACAAGGACGTACGATCCGATTTCAATACTTCCAACTTCGTCCGATATAGTTTCAGTTTCAATGGAAAATCTTGGTAACCCATCGCTCAGATCAAACACGTGTCCGATGAATCGGGTAGAAAGAGCCTGCTGCTGCCCGGATGAAGAATCTTTGCCTTTTTCTTCCATGATGCTGTCCGCCTTCTGTCTTTATAAACTATTGGTGATATCGTTAGCTTCTGATTTTTTCTTGAAAAAGAAACTTATTAAGTCACCGTAATAGTCATAAATCTGCTTTTGAATTAAGCAGTGATTCAACAACTGAAGGGTCTGCAAGGGTTGAGGTGTCGCCAATCTGATCGGGGTTTCCTTCAGCAATTTTCCTGAGTATTCTCCTCATAATCTTTCCAGACCTGGTCTTTGGCAGTTGCGGGGTGAAGTGGATATGTTCGGGGCTTGCAATCGGGCTTATTTCTTCTCTTACATGGTTTTTTAGCTCTTTTGCATGAGCAGTGGATGCTTCAAAACCGTTTTTAAGAGTAACAAAGCAATAAATGCCCTGTCCCTTGATCTCATGCGGAAAAGCAACCACGGCAGCTTCTGCCACGCTCTTGTGACTCACTAAAGCGCTCTCTATCTCGGCAGTGGCAAGTCTGTGTCCTGATACGTTAATGACATCATCAATTCTGCCAAGAAGCCAGTAATAACCATCTTCATCCACCCGGGCACCATCTGCGCTGAAGTAGTGTTCAGGGTAGGCACTGAAATAAACTTTTTTTATAAGCTCATTTTTCTGATCTCCATATACTCCCCTGAGCATACCCGCCCACGGAGTACTTATAACGAGTGAACCTCCTTCATTTGTTTTGGTAACTTCACCTTGCGTGTCAAATATTTCAGGCTTGATTCCAAAAAAAGGTTTTCCCGCAGAGCCTGGTTTCATGGAGTGTGCACCGGGAAGAGTTGTGATCATGATTCCCCCGGTTTCTGTCTGCCACCAGGTGTCCACCACGGGACATTTTTCTTTACCGATTACACTGTAGTACCACATCCATGCTTCCGGATTGATTGGTTCCCCAACCGAGCCCAACAAACGAAGACTGGATAAATCGTGACGTTGAGGTAATTCCTCACCAAGTTTCATCAGTGCACGTATGGCAGTGGGAGCAGTGTAAAAAACTGAAACCTTGTATTTTTCGATAATTTTCCAGAATCTGTCCGCTTCGGGGTAGGTTGGAACCCCCTCAAACATCACACAGGTGGCTCCGTTTGAAAGGGGACCATAGACCAAATATGAATGTCCCGTAACCCACCCCACATCGGCAGTGCACCAGAAGATATCAGAATCTTTCAGGTCAAATACATACTTGCTGCTTAAGGCGGTATGAAGAAGGTAGCCAGCCGTTGTGTGTAGTACCCCTTTGGGTTTTCCTGTACTTCCGCTTGTGTAAAGAATGAATAGAGGGTCTTCAGAATTCATATGAGCCGGAGGAAAGTCATCTGAAAAGTTTTGACACACCTCATGCCACCACAGATCACGCCCCTCAAGCATTTTCGTAAAATCCTGACTTCTCTGATATACCAGTACTTTATTCACACCCGGACATTGAGTAAGGGCAGAATCAACTTTTTCCTTGAGGTCAATTGTTTTTCCTCCGTGATAACTCACGTTTGAAGTCACCACTATACTTGCGTCAGCATCCTGAATTCTACTTGCAAGTGCATCCGCACTGAAGGCGGAAAACACTATCGAGTGAATCGCTCCGATTCGTGCACAAGCGAGTGTTGCAATTACAATTTCGGGAATCATGGGCATAAAGATAGTTACCCGATCGCCTTTTTTTGCTCCAAGTGAAGATAGGGCATGCGCACATTTATTTACTTCCCTTAAAAGATCTTCATAGGTAAGCGTTCGCTCCTCTTTTTCATTTTCTCCCTGCCATATAAGAGCGGTCTTTTTCCCCTTACTCGAGAGGACATGACGGTCTACGCAATTATAGGAAGCATTCAGGAGACCCCCTTCAAAAAAACGAAGATAGGGAGTGGTTTTTTCTCCTATGTTCTTCCAGTCACAGGAAACAACAGTACTCCACTCAGAGTACCATGAAAGGAGCTCTCGTGCCTGTGCGCCCCAGAACGATTCAGGGTTCTGAATTGATTCAAGGTACATTTTTTCATATATTTCTTCAGAGTTAATATGGGCGTTTTTTCTAAAGTGCTCGGGTACGGGGATAACTCTTTTTTCTGCAAGTAGAGTTTCTATTCTGGAAGAATTTAAGGTAGAGTTCATGATAAATTAATCTTCTATGAAATTTTCAATACCACATTTATAACATATTTATGGATTCTGTTCAGTAAAAAAGAAAGCATGAAGAAAACACTACATATTGCCGCAGCCTCTTTAAATCAGACCCCTCTGGATTGGGAAGGTAATTTTCTCAGATGCAGGGAAGCGGTGAAGACTGCTCAAAGTATGGGAGTTGATCTTCTTTGTCTTCCGGAATTGTGTGTGAGTGGGTACGGTTGTGAAGATATGTTCATGGCTGAATGGGTTGTGTCAAAATCCAGGGAGTATCTTCTTAAGTTGTCAGAGGTCTCAAAAGATATTCGGGTTCTTGTGGGTTTGCCGTTTCATTTCAGGGGAAGTACCTATAATGCTGCTGCGGTCATTGGTGATGCCAGGGTGTTTGGGATAGTTCCCAAACAGTTTCTTGCAAATGACGGTATCCACTATGAAGCAAGATGGTTTACTCCCTGGAAGTCGAATTCAAGCGAGATGCTTGAGATTGAAGGGCAGAAGGTGCCCTTTGGTGCCTTGTTATTTTCGATAAATTCGATTTCTTTCGGAATCGAGATTTGTGAAGATGCCTGGGTGAAGGAAAGACCCGGAGCAAGATATATTAATTGTGGTGCAAGTCTCATATGTAATTTAAGTGCGAGTCATTTTTCGTTATTGAAATCCAGAAAAAGGATTGAAACGACATTGTCGTTTTCTGATACCTCTCCCGATACCTACTATCTGTATTCTAATCTTCTTGGAAATGAAGCCGGTAGAGCCATTTATGATGGTTCAAGTTTTATTGCTCAGGGAAGTCGCCTTTTATCCCGGTCGCCCAGATTTTCTTTTAGAGAAATGGAAATAATCAGTGAAGTTATTGAGGAAACACCAGCTCTTGTCAGAGAGAATAGTGATATCAATTCTGTCGATCTGCAATTAAAAAAATCTGTTCCTTGTACGGTGACTCCAAGTGGAAACAGAGTGGCAGCTTTTGAATCATCAAAGTTTCTTAAGGAAGAAGAGTTTACCCGGGCGGTGTCCCTTGGCATGTTTGATTATATGCGAAAGTCTAAAAGCAGGGGATTTGTGATTTCTCTAAGTGGAGGAGCCGATTCTGCGGCATGTGCGTGTCTTTCCAGAATTTCTTTTTTACTTGCAGTGGAAACGCTCGGTGTTGAAAGGGTAAAGGAGGTTTTTCCGGAAGAATATCTGACACTGGTATATTTAAAGACCCAAAATAATTCTGAAGCTACCCTTCATGCGGCAAAATCCGTTGCGGACGGGCTTGGTGGAAAGTTTGCGGTGTTTGAGTTGGATACGCTCGTTTCAGGGTATACGGAGAAAGTAAGTGAATTTGAAAATAAGAGCTTGAACTGGGATGAACACTCGATTCCTCTTCAGAATATTCAGGCTCGTAGTCGTGGTCCCCTTGTGTGGTTTCTTGCAAATCTTCGTGGGGCACTACTCCTTTCAACCAGCAATCGTTCAGAAGCCGCGGTTGGTTACACTACCATGGATGGAGATACCTGCGGAGGCTTAAGTCCTATAGGGGGGATTGATAAGGCGTTTTTACTCTCATGGCTCAGGTGGCTTTCTGCTAAGGAGAATCATTCTTTTGGGGATTTTAGTTTTCTTGAAGAGGTAAACTCTCTTTCTCCCAGTGCGGAGCTGAAACCCCTTTCTGATAAACAAACGGATGAAGAAGAGCTGATGCCGTATATAGTTCTGGATGTTATTGAACGAGGCTTTGTGGGAGAAAAAAAATCGCCCGATCAACTTATTGATATGCTTCTTGAAAGAAAATTGGCTGAATCTGGGGAGCAGGCAAAACATTGGGTTCACAAATTCTTAAGACTCTGGCAGCAGAATCAATGGAAACGGGAACGCTACGCCCCTTCTTTTCATCTGGATGATCAAAGTCTTGACCCGAAGACGTGGTGCAGGTATCCGATATTGTCCGGGACTCTACTCTAGCTGGTTTGGTATTCCGAAGTTCTCAAGTTTTTCCCTGATAATCCATGCACTGACGGCGGAGTTGCTGCTTACAGAAACCTGTCCATAGGTATTCTCTTCTTCGTAAGCAGAAAGGTCAAGATAGAGAGTCCCCTTTGGTGGAATATGCTGAACATTTCCAATCGTTCTTGGTGTGTTGGAAAAAGTTCTCAGGGCTATTGTTATTGAGGTAAACTGATTTCCCGGATTAGTCACTGCGAGGAAAGGTTTCTTTCCAAGAAAGGTATTGTAAGACCCGACAAGGTTTTTCTTTTTAACGGGAGTTGCGGTAATGCCGTACATGAAATTAAGGTTTGCATACTGATCTCTTGCATAGATCATGGAAACTGCTGCTATGCTGTTATTTTTTGATCCTTTGATATATGCACTTCCGCGTTTTCCCGCGCCGAGAATCTGGTCTGTGATTATATGAAAACTACCATATGCAGGAAGATGTTCTTTTCCGATTTGTAAGTGGGCTACCACCGCTCCTGATTCATCCCGGATTTCCACACTTGCTCCCACGGCTTCGTTAAGAGTGTTCATCAGTTCTATTACAGAAGAGCCTTGAGTGGTATCAAGCGGTACGGAAAGAAGTGCGCCGGTACCCTGTACTCCGTTAATTTGAAATGCGGTGTCGAAAGAATCAAGGAACAACGGATTATCGTATACGTAACGTACTACCCGGACAAGAAACTCATCTTCTTCCGAGTCCGGTACCCAGCGAGCCATCCCCACTCTTTTTCCATGTGAATGACCGGAGATGTCTCTTCTTTCGCCCGCTTCAAGGTGTATTCTGTGTCCTGCGGGGTTACCGATCAATGCACCATTCTGGGCATGGAAATAGAGCGTACCAGAAGCTTCATACATATTGTTGTTGGTAACCTGAATCCAGTTTGCTACAGGGTTATTCTCTTTGGCTGCGTGAAGACTGGGGTTGTAAGTGTTAGTCGGAACAAAAACCGTTCCCTTTTTACCGTTTGTGAAAGGACTTGAGTAGGCAAACTGAAACTTGCCACTGCTCTGTTCGGGAAGATAATATGATACCTGACCCCCAAGTAAACCATCAACGCCCTCATAGGAGAAACACACTCTTCCGTAGTTATCCTTTGTGAAGCCTTCAAGCTCATGCAAGGGAATATCCACTTGAGTGCCGGGGGCAATCGTGAAAGTGGTTCTGCTTAAAAAGCTTGCATTCATTGTGAACATGTCGGCATCAACCACTATACGTTTTGTGGATTGATTTCTGAGTTCGGCAAAATTATACATAGTAAAGAAACCATTCCACTCACTGCAAAAATAACTTCTCAGAATTTCAGTCTGAGTTCCCTGATCTGCGCCACCCCCTGTTCCTCCGTTGTTGTTCGGATTTCCAGGATGGTGAGGAGATGAGTTGTCAGGATTAGAGCCGTTATCAGGATTTGTCGGAGTTGGAAATGGGGTAGGGTATGGAGTCGGGTTAGGGTTGTAAACGGGATTTTCAAACCCTGGAAAACTTCCGTCGTCACATGCATCGCCTACACCGTTGTTATTTGAATCAGCTTGTGAAGCGTTATAAATAAAAGGGCAATTGTCCAGTCCGTCAGGTATTCCGTCTCCGTCTGAATCCTGGGGAGTGACGCCATTAACTCTTGGTACTATGAGTACGTGCTGGTGTGAACTGGAAAGTATCTGACCTTGAGGTGTTACTTTTGAGATTCTGATAAAAAGAGGAGTTTCGGAAGGAACGTGCTCTATGCTGACTCCCGCCCCTGTGGTGTAATACTTTTTAGGGTAATTGTTACTTGAAGTTCCGATTGCAAGCTGATAGAACGACCCTGCTCCCGCATTGCTCCAGTTTAGCAAGAGCGTTTCTGCATACGCGGTTTGGTTTGCCGCCAGAATGATACATGCACTGACAAGTCCGAGTGCAAATGATACTACTTTTTGCATATACTTCTACTTCTAAAAAACCCCTTTGTAACAGGAATGTCTGTTACTGGTGTTTAGAACAGCAATAAGCGTTCCATCTGCTGCCTGGAAAGAAAGAGTGTTGAATCGACAGGAAGAAGCTTCTGAAATTAAGAGTTTTTCTTATCGTATGATTGTTCTAGTAGAGATGATAAAAGGGGCGGATGTGGAATCCGGATACCTATTGCTATGATTTCTTTTCACAGAATTTGAGAAGAAAGTTTTACAATATGAAACATAATAGTGAAGCGAATACTAAAGGCTGTGACAAGAGTGAGATGTGTCCCCCTTCGCCCCCCGAAGCACCCGTAAGGGGCGAAGGGGGGTGCTTCGGGGGATCTAGCACTAAGGTGCTGATCGTAGTAGTGTTGGGATTACGTACTGGGCGGAACCGTTGAATTCTCTTCTGGTTCGGGTTACGTGGGCAGTGAAGGTTTTTGTTCCAGCCCCAAGAGCTTCTACAAGAACCCTGCCGTACACATCGGCTGATATGGAAAAAGGTGCGTTTCGTAACTGGCGGGAAGCGCTGCCATATGCGGGGATAGTGATATTCTGCTGTACGGGGGCTTGCCCTTGTGTTTGCAGTGTTACCCTGTAGGTTCTTTGTGAGGCGGAAGTGTTGTGGATAGTCAACTCACTACTCATATCCAGAAATGTGTTGTATGAGCCTGATTTGTTGTGTTGTGAAGTAGAAGAACCCTGGATTCCGGCAATGGTGACAAGATCCTGAGCGGATGGATCCTGATAATAAAACATTGATTGTGCAACCAGTGGATCGCTACCGTTTGGGCGGATTTCAACGAAGGTTGGAAGGTTTCCGGTCGTTGTTTGCGGTATATGGAAGTGCTGTTGTGCCCTTGATAGAAGAGTGTAGTCCTGAGTGAGAATCGGTTGTTGACCGGAAGCCGCATATAGTAAGAGTTTTCCCGTCTGTGTGGTTATTATGGGGTTGATCAGCTCTATCCAGTTGTATGAATTATCACTGCTGCTATCTACCGGTAGAATCTGATTTCCTGTAAGTCCTCCATTTGCAACCAGTGGAAAGGCAAAATCAAAAGAAACCCCATTTGATTGATATCCGTAGCGGATAAGCTGGGCAAGATAATCCGTGCTGCCATCCTGCGGGACGACCTCGATGAACCCGACAGAGTTTTTCCCCGGGTCTATGTGTCCTCCATCCAGGTCTGTTCTGTTACCTGCTTTAAGGTTGATCGGGATAGATGAAATCAGAGAGCCATCCTGTTTGTATTTCCTTACGAGGAAACTTTTCTGTACCGCGGAGAGATTTACCAGACTCATCCAGTTTGCTACCAGATTATTTACCTGAGCAGGGTTTGTACTTGGGTGAAAAGTATTGAATGAAACGTATGAGATCTTGCGTGTTGGTGATTGAAAAGGAATGCTGTATGCAAAATCAAAATCATCAAAAGTTGTTCCTTTGGGTTTGTAGTAGGTGATCTGACCTGTAACATTGTTTGAGATTTGTATTACCCCGTAGGATTCGTTTACGAATCCGGGTAGTGAATTCAGTATTACATCATTTTGTGAGCCGGCACTTACCGGGAAAAAATTTGATGAAATGACTTTTCCGTTTATGTCAAAAATATTTACCTGAGCGGTTACCGCACTTGATGATTCGTTACGAAGTTCTGCGATATTGACCATTCCAAGAAAACTGTTCCATAGACCAAAGTCGCCATTTGCGGGGACCGGTGGTGGAAGATGCGAGTCAATCCAGTCCACATAGTGGCTGGTTCTTGCCCACACTCCGTATGTGCCGGGGTGTGCGCACTCGAAACCATAGCTGGTAACACCGATATGCTTGTCACCGATAAACATGGGTCCGCCGCTGTCACCCTGACATGCGTCTTTTCCGGGAGCGCCCGCACAGATCATTCCGGGAAGTATGGTTTCTTCGTTAGCCTGAGAGCAGGTAGCGTTACTGACCACATTAAGATCAACCTGAAGGAGTTTCTCTGAAGCTGAGCCGCCAAAAGAAGTGGTACCCCAGCCGATGGTGCGTGCCGTTTGTCCAGCAAGATTATTGTTGTCCCGATATATCTGAATAGGGGTGCCTGTTTGGGATGGAGTTGCCAGTTCAATAAGTGCAATATCGTTGGCAAAACTCTGACTGTTATATCCATGATGTATGATGACTTTTGAAATTGCCGGAGATTCTCCGGAATCGATGTTAAGATCATGTACCCCGATAGCAACGGCAATAGTATCCTTGGTTTCGTCTTCCAGACAATGGGCTGCGGTCAGTACCCATTTTGGATGAATCAAGGCTCCTCCACAGAACGCCCGATCTGAAAGAGGACCAAAGCCGTTGTTGGCAATAACAACCATAAATGGATATGCACCTCTTGGTGCTTCGGTGCCTCCCACGATACGGGGCAAAATGCCACGTGCACCACGTTCTGGTTTCGCTTGTGCGTTCGGGAGTAACAGGCAGATTGAAACAAGTAGAAATAGCGAATGAAGGAGAGTTCGTTTAAGTTTCATAATGGATGCAAACCCTGTAAAGTTAGAAATACTATTTACTACCTGTGGATAATATCTTCTAGCGAAATATTTTTTCGCGAATTTTCCAGAAATGTTTTTGTTTCCGGGCGATGATAAACATCGGTAGCCTGAATCGGTTCTTTAGTGAAATTGCTTGATCTATAGAATTGATCTTAAGCTCTTTTTCCGGAAGTTTATTGTGCATGCGGATAAAATTATAGTAAAAGACCTTGGAATCATTGGGGTTTTCAAAAAAGAATACTTCACTAAGATACTGCGCATCAAGGTCATAATATCTGATTTCAAGACGTTCCCTGCCATTTTTGTCTATTTTTTTCTCAAGAATCATGGTGTCAGGACGCATCACGTGAGCGTCTTTAAGGGACATGGCTTCTTGTAGTTTTGTGTCATTGTCGATCAGGGCATAACCACAAGCGGTACAGGTCTTGGCGGTGATATCATTTTCCGCACCGCACTCTTCACAGGCTCTGTAGCGATATTTAAATCCGCAGGGCACTATTGTGCTGGTATCGGGGTCTTCAATTGCACCTTTACAGGTTCTTCCAAAGTGTTCGACTATTTCTCCTTTTTCATCCTTGATACCCCAGAACTCATTCTCATGACTGCACATGGGGCAGGATACCGTGACCGGGACCGAATCTTCAGTGGGTCGGCGATCACTTATTTGAGGGCTGAAAATATCATGAGGTACCCCGGTATAGTCCAGAACGAGGCAGTCTTTTTTACCTTCATACAGGCGTAAGCCTCTTCCCACAATTTGCTGGTACAGGCTCACAGATTCGGTTGGTCGTAAAATTGCCACAACATCAACATGAGGAGCATCAAAGCCTGTAGTGAGTACCGAGACATTTACAAGATATTTTATTTTGATTTGTTTAAATGTTTCTATGATATGATCTCTTTCTTCACTGGGAGTGTCGCCGATGATCATTTCAGATTCTCCTTTTGGAAGAAGCTGAAGAATCTCTCTTGCGTGACGAATTGATGAAGTAAAAATAATTACTCCTTTTCTGTTAGCGGAAAGCTCAATTATATTTTGAATAATAATCGGAGTTATTCTTTTTTGATCTTTTAGAATATCTTCAATATCGGAGATGCGGTATGAGTTTTTTCCCGGTGGTAGAATAAGGCTTGAAAAATCATATGAAGCAACCGGTGCGTCTATCTGAACCGCTTCTGTGAGGTAGCCGTTTTCGATCATGTACTGGATGCTGAGTTCAAAAATACATTTTTTGAAAAAAAGATCTTCTTGTGTTCGTAGATGTCCCTTGTAGTGATATTTGTATATCCACCCGGCATCAAGTCTGTAAGGGGTTGCGGTTAAACCTAAAACGCAAAGTTGCGGATTTTTAGTGAACAGGCTTTGTATTACCTGTTTGTATTGAGTGGTTTCATCAAATGATACCCGATGGCATTCGTCAATTATGAGGAGAGAGAAATCGGAAAAAAAATCGGTATCAGCACGGGCAACTGACTGGATGCCTCCGAAAATTACTTTTTCAGAAGTGTCTTTTCTTTCGAGTCCCGCAGAAAATATGCCGGCTTTGAATCCGTAGCTTTCAAACTTGGCGGAGTTTTGTTCTACCAGTTCTTTAACATGAGTAAGAACGAGCACCCTTCCTCTTGCAATTTTAGCAAGTTCTGCAATGACGAGACTCTTTCCGGCTCCTGTAGGAAGCACAATAACAGCAGGATCTCTTGATCTTCTGAAGTGTTTCAAAGTAGCAGTAACCGCTTCTTCCTGATATGGTCTTAGTTTGAACATAAGAGGTCTATAGCATAAAGTTAAGCGCATGAAAAAACAAAGAAATAAGAGGCATCCGGAGAAGAAGTTTCTTGTTTCATCTTACACAAAACGTGTGCTTCGGTACTGGTATGAGGCTCTTCTGAAAGGAGCTGAAATAGAGGGGCTTCTCGATCCCGCCAAAGACTCCTGGATAAGCCTTCAGCCTGATCAAATAGAGTCTCCGTACATAGTTAAGGATATATTTGACTCTCTGTTTCTTAAGAAACTTAAAAGTGAGGAAGGAAAGCGAGGGAGAGGTTCTTCCCAGGACGATTCAATGGACGTGGTGTTGTCTTTGTTAAGGATGTACGACTCTTATGGTAAATCCACCAAAATCCAGTATGATATGCTTCTTGCTCCGGCAAGAATGACTAAAGATGGAGCACTTCTTCCTCCTGAAAATGCACTCCCCTGGATTCCCAGAGAATATCTTGAGCCGGTGTGTTCAGAGAGATACCCGACGATTGGTGAGCTTTCGAGTTCTGAAAAGTTTTTTAAAAAGAATTCAAGGAATTCATTTCGATCTATACACGACTATATCGAGTACTGTGACTCTCTATTCAAATTTGTAAGCGGAGCCTCTTTGGCTGATTTTACTATTGAAGGGTACCTTAGTAGTTCCAGTATATATGTAAGGACGTACGATAATTCTACTGCCTCTATTAACTGGCTTCTGAGGATACTTGATGAGTCCTTGCAGGGAAGAAGACACCCGGGGCTTCTGGAGACATTGTGCAGAAAAGATGTTCCCAAAAGGAAACTCTATGGTGCGACAAAAATAAATCTCTATAAACAGGCAAGAAACCATCTTGCTCATATTACCTCCCGCCATCCCCTTGCTCCCAGTCAGCGCCACTCAATGCACAGGTTTCTTGAAACACCGGAGGGTGAAGTGTTCTGTGTTAATGGACCGCCAGGGACTGGTAAGACAACCGTACTTCAAAATTTTATTACCTCGTCTTGGGTTAAAAGTGCGCTTGAGAAAAATGGGTTTCCGCCCGTAAGTCTTGTTTGCGGTGCAACGAATCAATCGGTATTGAATGTAATTAACGCCTTTGGGAATATGCAGGAACAATCTGATGTTCTTTCTCTGAGGTGGCTTCCGGGGGTGGAGAGCTATGGGAGCTTTCTTTCTTCTTTTAGCAGATTTGAAGAAGCCGGGGGGTATCAGGTGGAGTGTGCGGATGGAAGAGGCTTCTCTAATGACATGGAAGAACATGACTATATCCATGAAAGGGAGAGATTCTTTCTTTCGCACTTTCATGAGCTTTATCCGAGAGTGACGAATATACTTTCTGCGGCGGGGTTTTTACAAAAAGAACTGCAAAAAACAGCTCAAACGCTTTCAGGAGAAATTGTCGGGGCACTTTCAATTTCGTTTTGGGATCTTTTGTTTGGAAATTTTATCAGACTAAAGGATGATGAAGTAAGAAAATATATTGATATACTTGCCGGGTTTGATACTTCGTATCGGCATAAGGCGTTTTTACTTGCTACTCACTACTGGGAAGTTCGATGGTTACTTGAAGCAAGGTCTGAGCTTATGAACCGCTCATCAAAAAAAGATCTGGATACCAGATTCCGTTCCAGCCTTTTGGACTGGAGACGTAGAGCCATGATCACCCCGGTTTTTGTATCAACCATATCAATGGCAGGAAGGTTTTTTGGAGTAAGGGAGCTGCGGGATTCTCCCCCGCTTGATGTTTTGTATTTTGATGAAGCAGGTCAGGTCAGTCCCGAGTTTGCGGCACCTCTTGCCTCACTTGCAAAAAAGATTGTTGTTATCGGAGATACTGCCCAGCTTGCACCGTACACCAATATCCCTTCCCATATTGATAAAATACTGCTTCGTGATGCGGGACTATTACCCTTACATGACAAAAATAAATTTGAGCATATTATCAGACTTGGAAAGAGCGCCTCTTCAAGTAATCTGATGGAGCTTGCGGTTGCTTCGTGCAAGAGGGAAGATGGGAGAGTAATCGGGGCTTCTCTTGAAGAGCACAGGAGATCGGTTCCGGAGATAGTTTCTTTTTGTAATGCGCTTTCCTATCATGGAAGGTTGATTCCCATGAGGAAGCCTCTGGTGGGTCGTATGATTCCGACGTTTTGTTTTTTTGAAGTTGAGGGTGCTTCTGTCAAGGTGGGACAAAGCAGGAGAAATTTAAATGAAGCAAAGCGGGTGGCTGATTTTATTTCTTCTATGAGTTCAAAGTTTTCCGAATACTATAACTCAAAACCCCTCCATGAAATATTAGCGGTGCTTACTCCCTTTACCGCACAGGCTCGTGAGCTTGAGAAGCTTTTAAAAAGGACATATCCTGACTTGATTATAGGTACCGTGCACTCACTTCAGGGAGCAGAGCGGGATATTATTATCTTTTCTTCGGTGTACGATAGCTCGTATCAGGGGTCTTATGTGTTTGATAATGATAAGCGAATATTGAATGTTGCAGTTTCACGGGCTAAAGATTCATTTATTGTATTTGGAAGTATGAAGACTTTCGTAAGTAAAACCGGTAACCAGGCTCCAAGACTTCTTTTGGGTGATTTCCTATTTAAGGATAGAAGAGTGTAGGGGCAGGGCTTGTCTACCCTGAGCCTGCCGAAGGTGCCCCTGCCCGAAAATCCTTGATGCTTTCCTCCACCCCAGGAAGAGGAGCGGGGAGCGCTTTTCGTCGAATGGCTCGCTCGGGTCGAATGTTTCTTGATGATTTGGTTAGTCTCTTGCCCTCACTGCGGCTGAGTTCGACGAAAAGCGCTCCCCGCTCCTCTTCTTACCCCCCCTTTTTTTTTTATTTTCATTTAGTAGGGGTTTATTTGAAAGTATAAGTTCAGAATTAGCAGTGGCTTCCAATTTTTTAGTATTTGGGGTAAATGTTTTTCGCTTGTTGTTATGGTAGTTGATATTATTTGTTATTTTGTATGGTCTTGAAATTCTGGTGCTGAATGAAAACTGAAAATGAACATTCTGCTGAAATAGTTATTGGACTGGTTCAGATGTCGATGGAAGAGGCTGCGTCCGAAAATCTGAAAAAAGCAGTTTTGGGGATTAAGGAAGCTGCCCGAAGAGGGGCAGAGGTTATATGTCTTCCGGAACTTTTCAGGACTCCTTATTTTTGTACGGAAGAAGAGTCTGAGATTGATTACTCGGAGGAACTGCCGGGGGAGGTGGGAGGGGTGCTTTCTTCTCTTGCGAAGGAACTTGGCGTGGTTGTTGTCGGTGGGTCTGTGTATGAAAAAACGAAAGAAGGTAATTACAATACTTCACTGATCTTTGATTCGGATGGGAGTATGGTGGGTTCCTATAGAAAGACTCATATTCCTCATGACCCTGCATTTTATGAACAAAATTATTTTGAAGCTTCAGACCCTAATTATAAAGTATTTCCTGTGCATGTAAGAGGGCAGGAGCTTAAGATCGGAGTACTGATCTGTTATGATCAGTGGTTTCCTGAGGCAGCAAGAAGTCTCGCTCTTCTTGGAGCTGACATTATATTTTATCCAACTGCAATTGGTACGGTTGAAGGGGTGTTGCAGGAAGAGGGAGATTGGCATGATGCCTGGCGCACCGTGCAGAGAGGGCATGCGATTGCAAACGCCACGATTATAGCTCCTGTCAATCGTGTCGGTAAGGAAGGTAATTCTGTTTTTTGGGGAGGGTCTTTTGTAGCAGATGCATTTGGTCGGGTACTTGCAGAGGGTACCAACAGGGAAGGAGTTGTGGTGGCATCCGTTTCCCTCTCTCATAGCTCGCTTGTTAAAGAAGGGTGGAGATTTTTTAAGGAACGAAGACCTGACTCATATACTTTGCTGTGTGAGCCGAAATCAAAATTCAAGTAAGGGGAAAATATGAATCTTGAACGAAGAATGCCTGCTGAGTGGGAGCCGCATCGTGCTACCTGGATTTCCTGGCCTCATGAGGAAAGTGACTGGCATGACAAGTTTGAGACTATTCCCTGGGTGTATGCCGAGATCGTTCGGGTGCTTAGTCGTTCTGAATTTGTGGAAATTGTGTGTGAGTCTGAAAAAGTACGTGCGCAGGCAGAGTTTTGTGTTTCCATGCATGGTGTTTCTCAAGATACGGTCAGGTTTCACATTCTTCCTACAGATCGTTCCTGGTTGAGAGATTCTGCACCGACCGGAATAAAAGAAGGTGACAGGAGTGCCTGGGTTCAGTGGAAATTTAATGCATGGGCGAAGTATGATAATTTCGCTGAAGATGCAAAACTTCCGGAACTTGTATCCAGGGTATCTGAACGCGGGATGATTCAAGCGATGAGACCTGATACCGGAGCTCCTCTGGTACTCGAAGGGGGAGCCATTGAAACTGATGGGGCAGGGACGCTTCTGGTGACAGAAGAGTGTCTGCAATCAGAGGTGCAGTGTAGAAATCCAGGTCTTTCAAAAGAAGCTTATGAAAAGGCATTTAGGGAATATCTTGGTATTACAAATACGATTTGGCTTGTTGGTGGATGTGAGGGTGATGACACTCATGGTCATATTGATGATGTTGCCCGTTTTTTTGCTCCGGGAAAAGTACTTCTTGCGTTTCCTGAAGACTCAGAAGATCCTTTTCATAGAGTCTCTCTTGAAAATGAGAAAATTTTAAAAGCTTCACGAACTGTTGCAGGAAGAGAGATAGAAGTTACACGACTTCCCATGCCCCGTGAGATGTATTTTGGTGAAGAGCGTTTACCGGCAAGCTATGCAAATTTTTATATTGCAAATAAAACCCTTATGGTTCCTACTTTTAATGACGTGAATGATTTAGCGGCGCTTGGTATATTGCAAAAGGCATTCCCGGATAGAGAGGTAATAGGCGTTGCAGCTACTGACCTCGTCTTAGGTTTTGGAACGCTTCATTGTTTGACTCAGCAGGAACCAGCCTAACGCCTCCGGGCAGGGACAAGCCCTGCCCTTACAAAAATTATTTTAAACTGGTTAATCCCAGTTTAAAATAATTTTTCCTGATTGACCGGATTTCATTAATTCAAAACCGCTTTTAAAATCGTCTATCGGCAAGCGGTGCGTGATGACCGGACTGATATCAAGTCCGCTTTGAAGCATGGTTGAGCCTTTATACCATGTTTCATACATCTCTCTACCGTAGATGCCTTTAATTATGAGTCCTTTAAAAATCACCTGATCCCAGTCAAGTGCCACCTCTTCGGGGAAAATTCCAAGCAGAGCCACTTTTCCACCATGGTTCATGACTTCCATCATCTGACGATATGCTTTTGGGCTCCCAGACATCTCAAGCCCTACATCAAAGCCCTCGACCATCCCCAATTCCTTCATTACTTCTCTCAGGTCTTCCTTCATCGGATTAACGACACGTGTAGGATTAAGTTTTTTTGCAAGTTCAAGACGATACTCGTTTACATCAGTGATAACTACGTGTCTTGCGCCTACATGCTTTGCAATTGCAATAGCCATAATTCCGATAGGACCTGCCCCGGTAATAAGAACATCTTCCCCGACAAGATCAAATGAAATGGTTGTGTGGACGGCATTTCCGTAGGGGTCGAAAATTGAAGCTATATCGTCGGGGATTTCAGCGGGCACGGGAAACACGTTGCTTGCGGGTATAGATAAATACTCCGCAAAGGAACCTTGTCTGTTTACTCCTACTCCGAGCGTGTTTCGGCAAAGATGTCTTTTCCCGGCACGGCAATTCCTGCAATACCCGCAGGTAATATGCCCTTCACCAGAAACCCGATCTCCAACTTTATATCCGCTGACCTGAGAGCCGATTTGTGCGATATGTCCCACAAACTCGTGTCCGACCGCCATTGGCACTGGAATTGTTTTTTGTGCCCAGGCGTCCCATTTGTAAATATGGACATCAGTGCCACAAATTGCGGAATTTTTTACTTTGATAAGAACATCATTCACGCCGATTTCGGGAATCGGAATTTCTTCCATCCAAAGACCTTCTTCTCTCTTTGCCTTGACCAGTGCTTTCATTTTTTGCGCCATAACAATATCCTTTCACCTCTTACTAGATTACCTTCAGTGTCTTTCCTGTTTTTTCAAATGCAGCGACTGCCTTTTCCAAATCTTCCAAGCTATGTCCGGCAGACATTTGAGTTCTTATTCGTGCCTGTCCTTTGGGTACTACTGGAAATGAAAATCCGATTACATAGATTCCTTCTTCAAGCAGCAGTTCTGCCATTTTTGAAGCAAGTGCGGCATCTCCAAGCATTACCGGGATAATGGGGTGTTCTCCGGGTACCAGATTAAAGCCCAGTGCCTGCATTTTTTCCCTGAAGTATTTTTGATTTTCCTGAAGTTTGGAAATCAGAGAGTTATCTTTTTCAAGCATGTCTAAAACGGCAATAGAGGTTGCTGTGATTACTGGTGCCAGTGTGTTTGAAAAAAGATAGGGGCGTGATTTCTGTCTGAGCCATTCGATTATTTCTTTTTTCCCGGAAGTATAACCACCGCTTGCTCCGCCGAGCGCTTTACCGAGGGTTCCTGTAATTATATCAACTCTCTCCATAACATTGTTATGTTCATGCGTGCCGCGCCCTGTCTGTCCGATAAACCCGACTGCATGAGAGTCATCAACCATAACCATGGCGTTATATTTTTCTGCGAGATCACAAACCCCTTTCAGGTTTGCAATGATTCCGTCCATGGAAAATACACCGTCGGTTGCAATTAATTTATATCTCGCTGAACCTGCTTCTTTGAGTTTTGCTTCAAGGTCTTCCATGTTATTGTTTTCGTAGCGGTAACGAGCCGCTTTACAAAGCCTTATACCGTCGATGATGCTTGCGTGATTGAGCTGGTCGGTTATTATTGCGTCATTTTCGTCGAGGAGTGCTTCAAAAAGACCTCCGTTTGCATCGAAGCAGGATGAGTAAAGAATGGTATCTTCTGTTTTAAGGAAGCCTGAGATTTTCTTTTCAAGGTCTTTGTGGATGTCTAATGTACCACAGATAAACCTTACCGATGCCATGCCGAAGCCGTACTTATCAAGAGTTTGATGTGCTGCATCAACAAGAGATTTATTATTTGCAAGTCCAAGATAATTATTGGCACAGAGATTAATGACCTCCTTGCCATTTGCGGTTATGTGGGATTGTTGCTGAGAAGTGATTACTCGTTCAGCTTTATAAAATCCGGTTTTCTTTAAATCCTCAATTTGATTTTGAAGGTTTGAGATAAATTCCTTGTTTAACATAACGCTCCTTTTTTCACTTTTTTCACTGATCCGTTTGAGGATTGATGATCTGAGAAATACTCTACAGGAAGGGAGAACAATACTCGTTAAATATTGAGACTTCAATGACTCTTGACACGCTGACGTAAGAATAAGGTGCAGTTTTTGATGAAAAATTTGTATTATTATGGGTTAATATCTTTATTTACAGATACTTACTTTTTTTAATTTGTTTTACTAACGGCAAATGTCCAAATATAAATAAGACAATTATCCAAATAAAATATTGACAATTATCCAAAATATGTAGTATGAATGTGGTAATGGGGAAAATAAACAAATATTATCCAAGGCTTATTGAATCTAAAATTGCGCTAAATCTAAGGGCTATTGGTGCGCTACTTATTGAAGGTCCAAAATGGTCGGGTAAATCAACCACTGCGGGTAGATTTGCTAAAACCATTGTTCAACTCCAAAACCCTATAGTTTTTAAAAGATATAAAACATTTGCATCTACAAGTATTGAAGATTTGTTCTCAGGTGAGAAGCCTATACTGTTCGATGAGTGGCAAAAGATACCTGAACTGTGGGACTTTGTTCGTCTGGCGGTAGATGAGAGCAGTAACAAAGGTGAGTATCTTTTAACAGGGTCGGCAAAGCCTGTAGAGGATGAGGAGCGACACACAGGAACGGGTAGATTCGGCAGAATAAGAATGCGACCTATGTCTTTGTGGGAATCGGGTGATTCCAATGGAACGGTCTCACTAAAAGAATTGTTTAATGAAGCAAATTGTAAAGTATCAGGGCAGTCTGACTTAAGCATTCGACAACTGTCATACTTGATTTGTCGGGGTGGATGGCCTGGAGCTATAGGTTTGGATGTAGAAAGCGCACTGCATGTTGTTAAAGAGTATTACAATGGTTTGGTTCAGTCAGATATCATCAACGTAGATGGTGTTAAACGTGACCCCTCACGTGCAAGAGATGTTCTTAAGTCGTATGCAAGAAATATATCATCTCTATCAACTTATTCAACGATGATTGCTGACGTTAATAAGAAGGAAAATATTATTAGTGACGAAACATTCTTTTCCTACCTTAGAGCATTTGAAAAATTATTTGTTATCGAAAATATAAGTGCCTGGAGTCCAAAACTGAGAAGTAAAACAACGATAAGAACTTCTGATAAGAAACAATTTGTTGACCCATCGATTGCTATAGCTGCATTAAATATAAGTCCGGAAGATCTTATAAATGACATTGAAACAATGGGACTGTTTTTTGAATCATTATGCGAAAGAGATCTAAGGGTATATTCTGAATCCTTAGGAGGAAGACTTAATCACTATCTTGATAAGAATAATTTGGAAGTGGATGCGATTATACACTTGCCTGACGGTAAATGGGGAGCCGTAGAAATAAAATTAGGAGGTAATCAAATCGATGAAGCTGCAAATAATCTGATTAAGTTCAGAAATAATATTGACACAAATTATACCACCGAGCCTTCATTTTTAATGATTCTCACAGGATATCCATATGCCATGAAAAGAGCAGATGGGGTTTATGTGGTGCCACTTGGGTGTTTAAAAGATTAGATACTTTTATCAACTTCGCCAAAAGCCACTTGATCTTAATCCTCATCTTTCTTTTTTGTTGTCTTTTTCTTTGCCGGTGCTTTCTTTGTTGAGGCTTTTTTCTCTGTTTCTTTTTTAGCAGGAGCTTTCTTTGTTGTTTTCTTCTGAGTTTTCTTTTGGGGAGCTACTGCTTCTCTTTCTCTTAATAAAGCAAGTGCTTCTTCAAGAGGGAAGTTCATGGGGTCTACTCCTTTTGGAACAGAAGCATTAACGGTGCCGTTGGTGATATAGGGTCCGTAGCGTCCACTTTTCAGTTCTACTTTGTTGCCTGAAACCGGATCGTCTCCCAGCTCTTTTAAGGCAGATGCAGCGGAGCGTCCTTTTCCTCTGGTCTTGGGTTGTGAAAGAAGGTGAAGTGCTTCTTCCAGTGATATTTCAAGTGGGGAGGAACCTTCAGCAGGAATGGTTCTTCTTTCGGTTCCACACTCCACGTAGGGACCATAGGGACCAAGCTTGGAGAGTACTTTAGCGCCTGACTCGGGGTGAGTTCCAAGATCACGGGGCATGGAAAGAAGTTTTGTGGCAACTTCAGGGGTTACCTCTTCAAGTGACATGCCGGGAAGAAGTGAAGCCATTTTTGGTTTTTCTTCCCCATCACTATCCCCAAGCTGGACATAGGGACCGTATCTTCCTACTTTGAGATACATAGGAAGCCCTGATACGTGCGTTCCAATGGACTCCGGTCCTTTTTCTGCGGTTACAAGAAGCTCGATTGCTTTTTCAAGAGTGACTTCATCGGGGGCAAGGTTTTCTGCGACACTTGCGCGTTGTGTGCCGTTTGACACAAAGGGACCATATCTTCCCACTCGTACTTCTACCTCATTACCCGCTTCATCTTTACCAAGTGGTAAGCCGCACACGTCACGTGGGTCAATTCCTGATTCACCTTTTGTAACAAGGTCTTTAAGCCCCGGATGACCGTTTCCGAAGTAGAATGATCTGAGGTATCCGATATTTTCACATTCACCTCTGGAAATAGCATCAAGATCATCTTCCAGACGTGCAGTGAAGTCGTAGTCAAGGAGAATCCCGAAATGTTTTTCAAGCATGTTTACTACTGCCATTGCAGTAAAGCTTGGGACAAGAGCAGTTCCCTTTTTAAACGCGTATTGACGAGAGAGTACCACCTCTACGACAGATGCCCAGGTACTGGGTCTGCCGATACCACGTTTTTCAAGCTCCCGTATTAAGGATCCTTCAGTGTATCTGGCAGGGGGTTGAGTGGTGTGAGAGAGAGAAAGCAGCTCTTTAAAGGCAATTTCTTCACCTTTTGTCAGTTTTGGAAGAAGTTTTTCTTTATCAGCCAGTTCCGCTTCAGGGTCATCACTTCCTTCAACATAGGCGCGTAAAAACCCAGGGAAAGTAATTGTTTTTCCGCTGCTTCTGAATTGAGTGTTCTGGGCTTTCAGGGTTACGGAGATATAGGTTCCTCTCGCATTTTCCATCTGGCTTGCAACAGTTCTCTTCCAGATAAGATCATACAGCTTAAATGCTTCATCTCCCAGTGCGGCTCGGACTGCTTCAGGTGGAGTGAATGAACTTCCTGCCGGTCTGATTGCTTCGTGTGCTTCCTGAGCATTCTTAACTTTAGTGGCATACACCCGAGGTTCTTTCGGAAGAAAATCTTTACCGTATTCGGATGATATGAAATTTCTTGCAGCACCAAGTGCTTCCTGAGAAAGAGTAGTTGAGTCAGTTCTCATGTAGGTGATAAACCCGTTTTCATAAAGCTGCTGAGCAGTTCTCATGGTTCGCTGAGCTGAAAATCTGAGTTTCCTGTTTGCCTCCTGTTGAAGCGAGCTTGTAACAAAAGGTGCAGGAGGGGTCGTGGTATATGGTTTTTCATCAACGGTATCTACCAGGACGCTGCTGTTTTTCAGTTTTTCTGCAAGTGCTTCAGCTTCTTTTTTACCAAGAAGAACCACAGAATCTTTGCTTTTAAGCTTTCCCGTGGCAGGGTCAAAGTCCTTTCCACTTGCGATCCGACTTGCATCAACATGAGTCAGTTCAGCTTCAAACTCTTCATTAGTGGATGATTTCAGACAGTTTGCCTTGATGTCCCAGTATTCACCGGATTGAAACGCAATCCTTTCCCGTTCCCGTTCTACAAGAAGTCGTATAGTAACACTTTGTACTCTTCCAGCGCTAAGTCTCGGAGCGACTTTTTTCCAAAGAATTGGACTTACTTCATACCCGAACAAGCGATCAACCACTCTTCTTGTTTCCTGTGCCCGTACCAGATTCATGTCGATATCCCGGGCATTATCCAGAGATTTCTGGATGGCATCTTTGGTAATTTCATGAAACACGAGACGCTTCACCGGAATCTTGGGAGAAAGAGTGTCAAGGAGATGCCAGCTGATGGATTCTCCCTCACGGTCTTCATCCGTTGCGAGGAGTAAAGAAGAGGCTTTTGTAATAGCTTCTTTAAGTTTTTTAACCTGATCTTTCTTTTTTGGCGGTATGATGTAGAGAGGTTCAAAGTCTTTCTCTATGTTTACCCCCATTTTTGCCCAGGCTTCTTTTTTAAGTTTTGCGGGAATTTCTGAAGCGCTGTTCGGAAGGTCTCTGATGTGTCCATTTGAAGCAGTGACAGTATAGTCCTTTCCAAGAAATTTGGTTATTGTTTTTGCCTTTGTAGGTGATTCTACGATTACAAGTGTTTTGCCGGACATGAAGTGCGCCTTCTATAAATTATGAGAAAAATCATCAAAAGATAAGTTCTTTTTTTCGCGTTATATATATTGAGTCAAAATATTATTTCATAAAAGTCCAATACATGACAAAAGCAAGCAATAAACTCAAGATGTGACTTTCCCCTAAAGTAAATACCAGCCTTCAGGTTCCAAGCGGATTGAAGGTATTGTAAAGTTCGTTTGCGGTTTTCAAAAATAGGTAATGAATATTTAAAGTAAGTATTAACAGTAACTTATGCGATTAATTGATGATATAAGGCAAAGAATTCTACTCATAGACGGTGCTATGGGTACCATGATTCAGTCCTGTGATCTTGTGGAAAAAGATTTTCGGGGAGATCGTTTTAAGGACTATCCTATGGATCTCAAGGGGAATCTTGATCTTCTTTCCATCACTCGACCTGATATTATATCTGAAATTCATCGGAAATATATCGAGGTCGGTTGTAATATAATAGCTACAAATACCTTCAGCTCCAACTCTATTTCCCAGGCGGATTATAAAATGAGTGACCTGGTTTCCGAGTTGAATAGTTCCTCCGTTTCTCTTGCCCGCACCCTGGTAGATGAATGGAATAAAAAAGATCCGTCTAACATGAGGTATGTTGCGGGATCAATCGGACCTACAAACAGGACTCTTTCTCTCTCCCCGGATGTTTCCAATCCGGGTTATCGTGCGATTACTTTTGATGAACTGGTTTTATGTTATTTTGAGCAAGTGAGCAGTCTTGGAGATGCGGGGGTTGATCTGTTTTTAGTGGAAACAGTTTTTGATACCTTAAACGCAAAGGCTGCCATATGTGCGATTGAGGAGTGGAGAGATATATCCAAAAAGGATACTCCGCTCCTGATCTCCGGTACGATTACAGATCAGAGCGGAAGAACTCTTTCGGGACAGACCACAGAAGCCTTCTGGATATCCATTTCACATGCCCCGCACCTTCTTGGTGTGAGTCTTAACTGTGCTCTGGGTGCTCAGCAGATGCGAGCTTTTCTTCAGGAGCTCAGTCGTGTGGCATGGGTGCCCGTAGGTGCGTATCCCAATGCGGGACTTCCGAATGAGTTTGGTCAGTATGATGAAAGTGCGGAGTATTTTTGCGAACAGGTCAAAGAGTTTTTAGACCTTGGGATTGTAAATTTTCTGGGAGGTTGTTGTGGTACTACTCCTCTGCACTTGAAAAAAATAGCGGAGATTCTCCCTGAATATACCCCCCGAAAAATTCCCGATTATGTGCCGGCACTGAGACTTTCGGGGCTGGAAGCCATTACCATTACTTCAGAGACAAATTTTGTAAATATCGGTGAACGACTGAATGTTACCGGCTCTAAAAAATTTGAAAAACTTATTGTTGCGGGTCAGCTCGATGAGGGACTTTCTATTGGAAGAGATCAGGTTGAAAACGGGGCGCAGATTCTGGATATTAATCTGGACGAGGGCATGCTTGATGGTGAAGTGCTGATGCCCCAGTTTGTTAATCTTCTTGCCTCTGAACCTGAAATTGCCCGGGTTCCATTTATGATAGACTCTTCAAAATGGTCTGTGATAGAGGCGGGGCTCAAGTGTGTACAGGGAAAAGGAATTGTAAATTCTATCAGCCTGAAAGAGGGAGAGGAGGCTTTTAAAGAGTACGCAAGGAAGGTTCTTCGCTACGGAGCTGCCGTTGTGGTGATGGCGTTTGATGAGCAAGGTCAGGCAGACTCCTATGAGAGAAGGATACAGGTATGCAAGCGTGCATATGAGATTCTTGTAAATGACGTTGGATTCCCACCTGAAGATATAATCTTTGACCCAAACATTCTTACCGTAGCAACAGGCATAGAAGCGCATAATAACTATGCAGTAGACTTTTTTGAGACCGCAAAATGGATTAAGGAAAATCTGCCTTACGCCAAGGTAAGTGGTGGGGTGAGTAATGTCTCGTTTTCATTCAGGGGGAATAATCGGGTTCGTGAAGCCATTCATAGTGCGTTTTTGTATCATGCCATTCGTGCGGGGCTTGATATGGGAATTGTGAATGCGGGGCAGCTTGAAGTGTATGAAGAAGTGCCAAAAGAATTGCTTACTCTTGTGGAGGACGTGCTTCTGAACAGAAGCCCCGACGCCACAGAAAGGTTAATTACGTACGCTGAAGAGAATAAATCAGATGGAAGTGCTGTTTCCAGGGGTCCTGATATGTCCTGGCGCAGTGAGTCAGTTAAGACTCGAATTGCTCATGCACTAAAGAAGGGAATAGTTGAATTTATCGAGGAAGATGCGGAAGAAGCCCGCAAGGAGTATGGTGCTCCGCTTAAGGTGATTGAGGGTCCGCTCATGGACGGGATGAATGAGGTTGGAGATCTCTTTGCTGAAGGGAAAATGTTTTTACCGCAGGTGGTAAAAAGTGCTCGAGTGATGAAAAAAGCGGTTGCCTATCTTACCCCATTTCTGGAAGCTGAAAAACAGGCAGGTGCGAGCTCCAGTTCCGGGAAGGTGCTTCTTGCCACGGTTAAGGGGGATGTTCACGATATTGGTAAAAATATCGTGGGAGTGGTGCTTGCATGTAATAACTTTGAGGTGATTGATCTTGGGGTGATGGTTCCCGCTGATAAAATTCTTGATACTGCCGAGAAAGAAAATGTTTCCATGGTAGGGCTTTCGGGGCTTATCACGCCGTCTCTGGATGAGATGGTTTTTGTTGCAAGAGAAATGAAACGAAGAGGGATGAAGATCCCGGTTCTTATAGGAGGTGCTACTACTTCAAAACGACACACGGCTGTTAAGATCGCACCTGAGTATGATCATGGAGTGATACACGTGCATGATGCTTCACGATCAGTTCCTGTGGCAACGAGTCTTTGTTCTTCTACTGAGAAACCAAAGCTTCTCACTACCATTGATGAAGAATATCTCAAGATTCGTAAAGAGCATGCAACCCGTGTGAGTACTAAAACTCAAATCAGTATTTCTGAAGCGAGAGAGCGAAGGTGTGTTCTGGATTGGTCGGAATATGTTCCTCCCAAACCCAGAAAACCCGGAATCAGTGTGTTTGATGATATTCCAATTACTGCACTTGAACCATATATCGATTGGTCGCCATTTTTCTATTCGTGGGAGCTTAGGGGGAAATTTCCTGAAATTTTTTCATCACCAACATATGGTGAACAGGCAAAAGAATTATATAAAGATGCTCAAAAGTATCTTGCCGATCTGAAATCCGAAGGGGTTCTCAGAGCTAAGGGTATTGTGGGTTTGTACCGGGCGTATGCACTGGCAGAACAGGATGCGGTGGTGGTAGTAGATGATACCGGAAGAGAGACGCAATTTAATTTTCTGCGACAACAGAATGAGCGAAAAGAAGGGGCTTTTAATTATTGTCTTTCAGATTTTATCGCACCTCCTGAGAGTGGAAAGGAAGATTATCTGGGGTTTTTTGCCGTTACGGGGGGTATTGGGCTGGATGCTATCGTCAGGAAGCATGAAGAGGATCATAATATGTACGGGAGTATTATGTGCAAGGCACTTGCGGACAGGCTTGCAGAGGCGGGAGCGGAGTATCTTCATGCGCGTGTCAGAAAAGAAATCTGGGGATATGCCGAGGACGAATCTCTTTCCAATGAAGAGTTGATTCGTGAAAAATATCAGGGCATTCGTCCGGCTCCGGGATATGCATCGTGTCCGGATCACACTGAGAAGATTGTCATATGGGATTTAATGAAAATTAAAGATCAGGTGGGGATATCTCTTACCGAAAGTTGTGCCATGTATCCGGCATCTTCTGTAAGTGGATATTATTTTTCCCATCCATCCAGTACCTATTTTAATGTAGGTAAGCTTGGAAAAGACCAGATTGAAGATTACTCAAAGAGAAAACAGGCAGATATTCCCACAACAGAGCGCTGGTTGTCGTCCTATCTGAATTACTGATTAAGTATAGATAATAAGTGCTTAGGGGTAGGGCGAATAATCAATACTTAAGTATATCCTCAAAATTTACGATAAATTCTAATACGTATTAGTGTTAATTCTCATTGATGGGTTCTTCTGAGTTTTATATGGAAAAGGGGCATATTTCAGCTTTCAAAAAAATCGAACGAGAGCTTGAAGAAAAGAAAAAAGCTGAGCAAAGAAGAGTTGCCGCTGAGTTGGAGCGTGAGCGAATACTTCGGTTTGAAAGCGAGCTCAAAAAAAAGAAGAGACGTCAATCGGTTCTTATATATTGTTCTCTGTGTTTATTTCTTGTGGTTTTGGTCTACGGGATTCACAAATCAAAAGTACAGGCACGTTCTCAGGGTAAAACCGTTGCTGCCTGGGCTGGGGGAGAAATCAAAAATATGGTGAATGCTGTTATTGAAGAAGAAATAGACTGCTCAAAGCCCGATAATTGGAGACTTGAATATTGTACGGAAAAAAGAAAACAAGCCACCGATCAGGAATGGAAAAATATTTCATTCAATAAAAAAGATGGTAAGGACGCTGCATTTTCAGTCAGCAAGCCAAGCAGATAATGTTCTTCTGGAAAAGAAGAGAGTAGATCATAAAATCCATATTAAAGGGAAAGAAGCAGTGGGAGAGGGGTAAAGCTCATCCGCGAGCACGAGTAAAAAAGATACCTCCTCTACAACCACTGCCCTTCCCGTAGCTGCCAGACACTGAAAAGAAAAAATTTCTCTCTTCGGGTATATGGCGGAGCAAAAGAGGATAGATAAGAATTATGAACTAAGAGTTTATACGATGCCGTACATCCCCCGCTGCGTAATCAGTGCACAGCATCCAAAGTCCAACAATTCTCTCTTCTCCTCTCTGCTCCTTGATTTAGCTGACGCACCTGGCTGAAAGTCTTCAACAAGTCTAGACTTCCTCATTTCATCAGTCCAGGTACGTCAGGTATATTGTGAAGTGCGGAAAGTGGGCGTATCAGGGAAGAAACACCGCCCATATAAATCTTTCTCTCCGCACTTCGTAGTAAATATCCTTCCCAGGCAGAAGACCGGTGCACATTCTGCACTGCACATTCCGACGCTCTACCTGAGAAGGGGTATTTCTACAAAAACCTTAAAAGATCTACTCTCTTATGAATTTAAGGCTGGGATTAATAAACTTCCTGTTTTGAAAAGTCAATTCAGTTCCCGCTCAAATTCCTATCTTTTTGAGATCTCTACATAATTTCTTTCGGTTTCACCTGTATATACCTGTCTGGGGCGTCCGATACGGTTTTTGGGGTCGTTTATCATTTCTCTCCACTGGGCAATCCAGCCGGGAAGTCTTCCGAGGGCAAACATTGCGGTAAAGCCGTTTACCGGTATCTGAAGCGCTGAATAAATTATCCCACTGTAGAAATCCACGTTCGGATACAGTTTTCTGGAAACAAAGTAATCATCACTTAAGGCAATCTGCTCAAGTTCAATTGCAAGATCGAGTAGAGGGTCGGAGAGAGGAATTTTTTCAAGAACCTTATGACAGGCTTCCTTTAGAATGCGAGCACGTGGGTCGTAGTTCTTGTACACACGGTGACCAAAGCCCATAAGGCGTGCTTTTGTATCTTTTCCGCTTTTTGCACGCTCAACAAACTTTTTTACATTTCCCCCATCTTCAACGATGGCATGAAGCATTTCGATTACACTCTGATTTGCTCCCCCGTGGCGGACTCCCCAAAGTGCGGAGATTCCGGCAGAAACACATGCGTACAGATTTGAAAGACTGCTTCCTACCAGACGTACTGTTGAAGTTGAACAGTTTTGTTCGTGGTCGGCATGTAATATTAAAAGAAGATCAAGAGCGCGAACCACTTCAGGTTCAAGATAGTAGTCTTCTGCAGGAGTAGCAAACATCATATGCAGAAAATTTGCGCAATATGAAAGGCTGTTACTTGGATAAATAAAAGGGTGACCAATGGATTTTTTATAACTGAATGCAGCCATTGTTGGCAGTTTTGCCATAAGACGAACTATGCCCAGATCCTGACGCGCAACATTCCTTGGGTCATCCCAGTCCTGATAAAAGGTGGAACATGCAGACACCACAGAAGCAAGAATAGCCATCGGATGAGCATCCCTGGGGAAGCCATCATAGAACCTTTTCATATCTTCATGTATCAATGTGTGGCGGGTAAGTTTATTAGTGAAGGTTTCGAGTTCTTCTTTTGAAGGAAGGTGTCCATAGATGAGGAGAAAACTTGTCTCAACGAAGGTGGAATGTTCTGCAAGTTGTTCAATTGGATAACCGCGATATCTCAGAATACCTTTCTCACCATCAATATAGGTGATGGCACTTTGGCAAGCGCCGGTATTTCCATATCCGTCATCAAGGGTGATGTACCCTGTCTGTGCCCTCAAAGCGGAAATATCAACCGCTTTCTCATTTTCAGAACCTACAATAATAGGAAGGTCAATTGAACTGCCGTCAGGAAAACTTAGCTTTGCAGTGTTGGAATCAGACATAAGTGTGCCTCTATTATGTTAAATATTTTCTTAATCTTAGATACAAATTAACAACGTAAGGTTTCCAGATTAACAGTAGCACAGGATTGGGAGCTTGATAAAACTCAAATTAAAGTAAATATAAACATAGAAAATTCATGTATAAAAACATGATCAAGTAAAGCTTCTGATCTAATCTGACGATACTTACCATGAGACATAGTCATAGCAAGTAATCCAGGGATGAGGATTCATGAATTTCATCGTCAGTTTCATAGTCGTTACCGCTTCGGTTTTTGGTGGATATGCCATGGCGCATGGTCCATTCGGAGTGCTTATGCAGCCATCAGAGTTTGTGGTTATTGGTGGTGCCGCACTTGGTGCGCTTATTGGTTATGCACCCTTTCCCGTGTTTGTAAAAATTTTAAAAAGTATTCCAAAAGTAGCCAAGGGCAGTGGTATAAACAGGGAAACCTATCTTGAGCTTATGGGGCTTCTTCTGACTATTTTTAATGTGATCAGAAAAGAAGGAGTGTTGGGTATAGAAAAGGATCTGGCAGATCCTCATCACAGTGAGCGCTTTAATAAATATCCAAAAATCGCGCATGACCACCACGCAATGGATCTTCTGGTTGGTTCGCTCAGACTTTTTGTTGATGGTGTCGTGAATGCTTTTGATCTTGATAAACTCATGGAAACCGAAATCGAAACGCACCATAAGGAAGTTGCGGTTATACCGGCACTTCTGAATAAAGTGGGTGATGCCTTACCGGGTCTGGGAATTGTTGCCGCGGTTTTGGGTATTATCATAACGATGCAGCACATTGACGGTCCGCCAAGTGAAATCGGTCACCACGTTGCGGCGGCACTTGTAGGAACATTTTTAGGGATTCTACTCAGCTACGGGTATTTACAGCCGTTAGCCTCCTCAGTGGACATGATGCACCATGAGCAGCATATACTTCTGAACGCAATCAGGTCGGCAGTCGTGTCTTTTGCCGGAGGGGCTCCGCCTGCGGTTGCGCTTGAGTTTGCCAGAAAATCAATTGAAGGGGATGTTCGTCCGACCGCAGAAGAAATGGAAGAAATCAACCAGGCAGTTCGTAAAGGATAAAAGCCATGCCTGAAGGACCAGACGGAAAAACCATCATTATCATTAAAAAGGTCTCTGGACATGGAGGTCACCACGGAGGTGCGTGGAAGGTTGCCTATGCGGATTTCGTAACCGCAATGATGGCACTCTTTATGGTTCTCTGGCTGGTAAACTCTGCCGCGGAACCAACACGGGAGAGAATCGCAAGTTACTTTAGAAAACCCGGTATTTTTCAAAAAGGTTCGGGTAATCCTCTTGAGATGGGAGGAGGAGGAATCCTTCCGGATGCATTTGCTCCTGCCTCTGATGGTAATTCTCAAATTCAGGTTTCAGACAGAATCTACATGGTGGATGCGGCAAGTGGTCGGGTGCGAGAGCTTTATGATGATGGACAAGGGAGTAAAGAGAATCGCTATGCTCCGAAAATCCAGGGAGATGATGCCAGAGGTATGACCGAAGAAGAGTTCTTCACCAGAAAAGAAGACTACCTCAAAGAAACAGATATTGAGCGTACCAAACTGGAGCAATTGAAAACCGAGATTGTCAAGGCAATGGAGCAGGCGGGAGCCACTGATTCGATTGAAGGAGTACTTGGAGACGTTGAAATCAAGATTGACCAGAGGGGTCTTGTGATTGAAATCATGGACACTCAAAAAACTTCAATGTTCCATTCAGGTCAGGCGGTAATATTGGGAGATGCAGAGAAAAAACTTTTTGAAATAGCCAACATCCTCAAAACTGTTCCCAATCCGATTGATATTGAAGGGCATACCGATGCAACGCCTTTCAGGGGAACTCGTAATTATGATAACTGGAATCTTTCAACTGATCGTGCCAATGCCGCAAGAAGAGTTTTGGAAAAAGCGGGATTTGAAAAAGGGCAGATCGCTCGGGTAGTGGGATACGCAGCAGAACGCCCCCGTGATATTGAAAATCCTCTTAATCCTTCAAACAGACGCATCACTATTTCCATGCGCTATACTGACCGCGCAAAATCAGCTCTTGATGGTACTCAGACTTTTGAAACAAATGCTAAAAAGAGAAAAGTAGTGGAAGAGATAACTCAGGAAAAAAACACGGCGACCCAAAGCGGAACTCCACTTGAGTCAAAAGAATTCATTAAAATAGGTCCTCAACTTCCCGAAGCACCAAAAGAAGCAGTACCGGAAAAAGGTCTTAAAGTTGAAGTATCAACCGTAATTCCTGAAGGTGAAGTGTCTCAGGAAAGAAGAATGCCAAGGGAAACTGAAAAGAAAAACCTGATTTTTGATACGCCGTCATCTTTCTTTAAGAAATAATACTGTCCTCGCACCTTTCCCTGTAGGGGCAGCCCTTGCGGCTGCCCGCTAATTCCCCCGATCGTCGCCCTCCACCCCCAAAGAAGAGGGGCAGGGAGTGCCTTTCGTCGAATGGCTCCCTCGAGCTGTATAAGTCAGGTTCGCGTGGTTAATACCTAGGCTCTCAGTCCGCTTGAGTTCTCCGAAAGCCACTCCCTGCCCCTCTTCTTTCCCACGCATTTTTTTGTTCCCGTAGGGAGTTTGTCCCTGCCCGCTAAAAATCATTCTTGCGTGAGGTGTCTTGTGCAAACTATGTTCTTACCATTATAAGGGGAGCAGTTTTAAGATATGAAGGAGTTTTTGTGGGAATAGAAGTAGTCGATATTATTGAAGAATCTAAAACCAGGTATCTTACTTATGCGCTGAGTGTGGTGACCAGTCGTGCTATTCCCGATGTAAGAGATGGGTTAAAGCCGGTTCAGCGGCGTATTATATATGCCATGCTGAAGAATCTTTCTCTGCTGCCCTCAAAGAATTTCAGGAAGTCTGCTGCGGTTGTTGGAGAGGTGCTTGGGCGGTATCACCCTCATGGAGACGCAGCATGCTATGAAGCCATGGTTCGGATGGCACAGGATTTTAGTCTCAGGTATCCAATAGTCGAAGGGCAAGGTAATTTTGGTTCTCTTGATGGAGATGGTGCGGCGGCGTATCGTTATACTGAAGCGCGTCTTCGCGAAATTGCGATAGAGCTTCTTGGTGATATTGATTCAAACACAGTTCTTTTCAGAGATAACTTTGATCAGACAACCAGTGAGCCGGTAGTACTTCCAAGTCGTATCCCCAATCTCCTTATGAACGGAGCAACCGGTATCGCTGTTGGAATGGCAACTTCTGTACCGCCTCATAACTTGTCAGAGTTGTGTGATGCCCTGGAGCTTCTTATCACTACTCCCGATGTGGCGGATAATAAGGTGTATCAGATCATAAAAGGTCCCGATTTCCCAACTGCGTGTGAAATTCTTAACACTAAAGAAGAGATACATGAGATGTACTCTACCGGGAGAGGCAGTGTGCGCATGCGTGCGACCTGGCACCTTGAAAAAGAAAAACCAAAAGGAGCAAGAAATGAACGCACGCTCGTGGTTTTTGATTCTATCCCTTATGGAGTTGATAAGTCCGCAATAGTTGAAAAAATAGCCGATATTGTTGTTTCCAAAAAGATTACCCAGGTTGAAGATGTTCGGGATGAATCTACGGAAGAAATAAGGATTGTACTTGAAGTTTCCGGGGAAGCTGAAGTGGAAAAGATTCTCGGATACTTATTCAAGTCAACTCCCTTGCAGTCAAATTTTCCTGTGAACCTGACTGTGCTGGTGCCCTCCGGTGCAGAGAAGTGTCAGCCTATGCTTCTTGGACTCCGTGCCATTCTTGAAGAGTTCATACTGTTCAGGATTGAAGTAGTCACAAAGAAACTTACCTATGAAAAGGAACAGCTTGAAGAGCGGGTGCATGTGCTGCAAGGGGTGGCATCAATTATTGATGTGCTTGACCAGGTTATAAAAGAAGTAAGAAAAAGTGTTTCGCGTTCAGATGCAATCTCTCGCCTTCAAAAAGCATTTAAACTTTCGGAAAAGCAGGCTCAGTTTATTGTTGATCTTAGAGTGTATCAGCTTACCAGGACTCATCTTGAAGAAGTGGTAGCGGAACTTGCAGATAAGGAAAAAAGAATTGCACATATTGTTGCTATTTTAGGTAGTGACAAGAAGCTTCGTAAAGAGATTCTTACAGACCTTGAGCGTATAAAAAAACAGTTTGGCGATAAAAGGCTGTGTAAAATAGTGACACAGTATGAGATGCTGGAAGTCTCGGAAGCAGATCTTGTTCAGGATGAAGAAGTGTATGTTATTGTTACCAGAGACGGTTGGGTCAAGAGAATAAAATCAACAAATGATCCCTCTGGTACCCGCCTCAGAGAAGGAGATGCAATACTCTTTTCTGCCATTGCCAATTCAAAAGACACTTTAACTCTTTTTACTTCACAAGGAGTGGCGTATTCAACGGATGTGTTCTCACTGAGTGCTACCTCGGGATATGGGGAGCCGATGCAGAAATTATTTAAGTGTAATGATGGAGAGGTGGTGATCTCTGCGCTCGTGACAAAAGAAAAACAGGAGTCCAAAAAACTCCTTTTCTATACTCGCTCCGGTATCGGGTATGTGGGGGAGAGTGGGGATTGTATAAGTGGGAAAAAGGCGGGAAAACGAGTTATGCGTCTTAAAGACGGGGATTTTGTGCAGGGAATTTCAGAGACAGGTCAGGGAATGTTTGCCCTTGTCAGCAGGAGTGGATACTGTCTTTGTCTGGTGGAATCTGAAGTTCCTGTTCTTAGTGTCGGAGCAAAAGGGGTACAGCTTATGCGTCCCGGAAAGGATGATATTCTTTTTGCAGCAGTCGGTAAAAAGAAAAAAGACTCACTTTCTATTAGGCATTCAAAAGGAGAATTTGATATTTCATTATCCTCTTTTACAATTGGTAAAAGGGGAAACAAGGGGGATAAGATACCCCAGAAGCGGATTGGGGTAATTGAGGTGGTGAAATGAGTAATGCTATGAAAAAACAATCATACGACGCACAGGATATTGAGGTACTTGAAGGGCTGGAAGCAGTCAGAAGACGACCCGGTATGTATATAGCCGGGACTGATACCGTAGAAGGTCTTCATCAACTGGTGACCGAGATTCTTGATAATAGTGTTGATGAAGCCATGAATGGCTATGCGGATTATATTACAG
This sequence comes from uncultured Bdellovibrionales bacterium, assembly GCA_964612555.1. GTDB lineage: Bacteria > Bdellovibrionota_C > UBA2361 > SZUA-149 > DAOLCO01 > DAOLCO01. Next base: position 195,879 of record CAZTBW010000002.1, read on the forward strand.
TAACTCTGCATGAAGACTGCTGTAGTGTTTCTGTGGAAGATAATGGGCGAGGGATTCCTGTTGATACTCATCCAAAGTTTAAGAAATCCGCTCTTGAAATTATTCTTACCACTCTTCATGCCGGGGGGAAGTTCTCCGCTAAAAACTATACTGCCTCGGGAGGGCTTCATGGGGTTGGGAGTTCGGTTGTAAACGCTCTTAGTCTTGATATGCGGGCTGAAGTGCTGCGAGGTGGTGCCTTGTATGTTCAGGAATATACTCACGGGGTGCCCAAAGGTTCCGTAAAGAAAACCGCTACAAACAAAAGAGGAACGGGAACGAAAATATTCTTCAGACCGGATTTTTCTATTTTTAAACTCAAACAATTTTCTGCGGAATATATCCGGGAAAAGGTAAAAATCAAGGCGTTTCTTACTCCCGGTTTGAAAATAGAATTTGTGGATGAAGTGTCTGGTTCCAGTGAGGTGTTTCATTATCCAAATGGGGTGGCTGCGTATCTTGAAGAGCTTATTTCGACTTCAAAGCAGAAAATAGTTGGTGAGATGTTTTTTGTTGAAGTTAATGAGCCTGTTCCTGTGTCTCTTGCTCTGGTCTGGACTGAACAGACAAAAGAAAGTTTTTATTCCTATGTGAACGGTATTTATACTCCGGACGGTGGTACTCATGAACAAGGTGCTAAAAACGGGATTGTACGTTCAGTAAGAAATTACATGCAAGTGCATGATTCAATCCCAAAAGGTTTAAAGATTGGAGCTGAAGATATTCGGGAAGGTTTATTATGTGTGGCTTCTATTCGTATGCCTTCTGAAACACATCAGCCTCAATTTCAAGGGCAGACAAAAAGCAAGTTGAATAATCCCGAGATAGTTTCTCTTGTGGAAGCGGCGTTGAAAAGTCTTGAGAAGATGCTTAATGAAAGACCTTCGGCGAGTCAACAAATCCTTGATCGGATTTTTCTTGCAGCAAAGGCACGTGCAGCTTCCCGTGCTGCGGTGCAGCAGGTAAAACGAAAGGTCGGGCTTAATCAGCGAATGACCTTACCTGGGAAATTGGCTGATTGCAGTTCGAATAGTACGAAAGAAACGGAACTTTTTCTTGTTGAGGGAGATAGTGCGGGTGGAAGTACCAAGCAAGGGAGAGACAGAAAAACCCAGGCAGTACTTGCTCTTAGAGGAAAGGTGCTGAATACCATTGCAAGCAATGACAAGAAAATCCTTGAGAATAAGGAGCTTGGTAATATTATAGCAGCACTTGGAGCTGGCGCCGGAAGGGATTTTCAGGTTGAAAAAGTTCGTTATGGTAAGGTGATCATTCTTACTGATGCGGATGCTGATGGTATGCATATTGGTACGCTTCTTCTTGCTTTTTTCTTTACCCAGATGAGAGATCTGATTGAAGAAGGTAAATTATATATTGGAAAACCTCCTTTATATGGGGTGTTTGGTTTGGGTGGAAAGGCGAAAGCGAAGAAAAAGGGGCAAGCCGATGAGGATGTTGAATGGGCATATTCCGACTCAGAGCTCGAAGCGGTTTTAAAAAAACATAAGGGTGCAAAGCCCAGAATCGTTCGTTACAAAGGTCTTGGTGAAATGAATCCCGAAACACTCTGGTCAACGACACTTGACCCGTCAAAGCGGACTCTGCTTCAGGTGAAGATCGAAGATTTTGCAGAAGTACAGCAGGGGTTTGAAAAACTTATGGGAAGTGATTCTTCTACCCGGTATCGACTCATTCAGGAGAATGCGGAGTTTATTGAAGTGGATGTGTAGGGTTTAGTTAGTAAATTTAAATAGTTATCTTTTTCTTGACGTTAACCTGAAAATAGCGTTAATATTCGGGTTATGATACCGAGATTGGTTAAGTACCCAGAAATTAATAGTTTTTTTCTGTTCGGTCCCAGAGGGGCGGGCAAAACAACTTCTCTTGAGAGAATATATCATTCTGAAGATACTTTATTTCTCGATCTTTTGAATCCGGATACTTACGATAATTTTATTCTGAACAGGTCAAACTTCACTGCGCTCATTACTTCAGAGGTAAACCGTAACAAACGTGTCGTTGTAGATGAGATTCAAAAAATTCCTCAGCTACTTGATATAGTTCACTCACAAATACAGAAAAGTAAGAGGCAGTTTGTTCTTACGGGTTCCAGTAGCAGACGATTGAAGCAAAAAGGAGCAAACCTTCTTGCAGGAAGAGCCTGGGTTTTTCATCTTTATCCTTTTTCAGTTCTGGAATTATATTCCGATTTTGATCTAGGAAAGTTTTTAGAGTGGGGAGGTCTGCCAGAGGCTTATTTTTCCAAAAATGAAGAAGAATTGAGAGAGTATTTGCATGCATATGTAGGAACGTATTTGCAAAAGGAAATTCAGGAAGAAAGATGGGTTAGAAATATTGTTCCTTTCAGAAAATTCCTTACCGTAGCGAGTCAAATGAGTGGAAAAATTATTAATAAACTTTCTATTGCCAGAGAGATTGGTGTAAATGATACTACGGTAACAAGTTATTTTGAGATTCTTGAAGATACTCTTTTGGGATTTTATCTTCCTGCGTATCATGCCTCAGTCAGAAAAGCACAGATTATGTCCCCCAAATTTTACCTTATTGATACTGGTATAAAAAGGGCTTTGGATAGAACACTTACGGTACGCCTTGAGCCTCAGACTTCTGCATATGGAGAGGCTTTTGAGCATTTTGTGATTCTGGAGTTTGTGAAAGGCATACAATACAAAAGGTTGGATTGGGAATTGTCATATTTTAAATCAAAAGATGGGGTTGAGATTGATCTTGTCATAGATCGTCCAGGTTTGAAAAAAATACTGATTGAAATAAAGTCAAAAGAGCTGGTGAGTGAGTTTGACGCCAAAGCACTTGAAACCCTTGGAAAAGATATTGATTCAGAAGCCGAGAAATGGCTGCTTTCAAATGATCGGGTAGATAAGAAGTTTGGAACGACGCAAGCGCTCTATTGGCGAAAAGCATTGGAAGAATTGTTTTCATAATGGATCAAACAGTTTCTTTTACATTCGAAGACCATTCTGTTCGAGGCGTGTTTGTGCGTCTGAATGAGAGCTGGGCGAAGGTGCTTGAGACTTCTCTTGTTGAAGAAGGGGATGAGAGAGTCAGGGCTATTCTTGCTGAATTTGTTGTTTGTGGTTTGTTGTTGAGTAGTACTTTGAAGTTGGAAGGGTCTTTACTTGTTCAGGTGATTGGAAAAGGTGCTCTTTCCATGCTTTTGGTGGAGATCTTTGTCGGGTCAAAAGACAGGGATATTTCTTTTCGTGCCATGGCAAAGACCAATCCTGAATTATTATCAAAAATAGAAGATGTAAAGATATCAAGTCTGATTCAGGGTGGAACTATGTCACTTACCATTGACCCTAAAAAAGGATCGCAGGCGTATCAAAGTATTGTTACTGTGACGGATGATTCTGTCGCTCAAATCTTTGAATCATATATGATGCAGTCTGAACAAATAGATACCAGACTATTTGTGTCATCCGAAAATGGAGTCATTTCGGGAGTTCTCTTGCAGGTCATACCGGAAGAAAACAGAAATGCATCTATAGCCTCCGCCACAAAAAATTTTCTTGATACCATATCATCCACGGTTGCTTCCTGTGGGGATGTTATTTCTCATCTGAGCGTATCAAATGATGTCATCAGATCGCTTTTTCCCGAATATGATATCCGTGTCTATGAAGATCGGGCAGTAGCATTTACCTGCACCTGCTCAAGAGAGAAAATAGCCTCTCTTTTAATTACTCTGGGTCAGGAAGAGTCGGAGCATATTATTAAAGAAGAAGGCGTCATAAAAGCTTCCTGTGAGTTTTGTGGTCAGATTTTTGAATTTGATTCAATCGATGTAACTACTTTGTTCACTTCTTCTGTAATTCCGGATTCAGGAAAGTGGAGAAATTAAACATGCTTAATAGCAGAAGTATATAGTCGAAGGGAGGAGTTTTGTCTTACTCAATATCTTCACTCATTTTCAGATTATGATACACATTCTGCACGTCATCATCATCTTCAAGTGCCTGGATTAGTTTTAGGATTTTTTTTTCGTCTTCTTCGTTTAGGGTGGTGGTGTTTAGGGGGAGGCGTTGGGGTCCGGCGGTGATTACCTCGATGTTTTTTTCTTCGAGGAAATTTTGCATTTCTCCAAATTTGTTGAATTCGACCTGGAGGATAAGGTTTCCTTCTTCGTTCTCAAAGAGTTCTTCGAGCCCGTGATCCATTAGCTCGAGTTCAAACTCTTCGAGGTCAATGTTGGTTGGGGTTTTTATTACGAAACTGCCGATTCGCGTAAAGAGGAATGCAAGTGAGCCGTCGGTGCCGAGATTTCCCCCGTTTTTTGAAATGATGTTTCTGACATTTGCAACGGTTCGGGTGTTGTTGTTGGTTGCGGCTTCTATGAAAATAGCAACACCAAAGGGACCATAGCCCTCGTATGTTACTTCATCAATTCCTTCGGCGTCTTTTGAGGAAGCTTTTTTTATGGCGTTTTCTACCCGGTCTTTGGGCATGTTCAGAGACTTTGCAGTCTGAATTGCCATCCTCAGACGAGGGTTTGAAGCCGGCTCGGGTCCGCCAAGTTTTACGGCAACCGCTATTTCTTTACCTATCTTGGTAAATGCTTTTGATGTCTTTGCCCATCGGGCAAACATACGTGCTTTTCTTTTTTCGAATATTCGACCCATAGGTGCTCTTGGTTAAAAAAGAGGGCAGAAGCCCTCTTTTTATTAATCTGCCCTTTCTTATTGCAAAGGGCGTGTGTCTCTTATTTTAGAGGCTACCATTCCTTGCTGTTGGATTGATAGGTCCAATACATCTGCCATTGGTTGACTCAACATAGACACTTCTGTTCCCGGAAGAACTTTGTGCCTGTGAGGCAATTACAGAGCCGTGTTTCCCTTCACCACAACCCCAGCCGGAATACCAGCGCGCCCCATAGTGACCACCCGTTGCGTATCGTCCAAATTGTGTAACAACCTGCCCATTCTGATTAAGCACTCTTAAACAGGTCTTTCCTGATGGCTGACCACCTGATTGCCACGCAATCATTGGTTTACCTTCTCTCGGAAAGCCAGAGTGATCGGACGCAGGTTTCCACAAGAACCCTTTGAAAGGGGCATGAATGGTCGAGCAAACTGAGGCAAGCGACCCACCGCCCTGCTGAGGAACCACAGTTTCTCCTCCTGCGGCTGGTGGAATCGGGTGACCCTGCGGACTGATCAAAGTATCAGAGCTGAGTCCAAAGGGTACCGAGGAGTCAAACAGAGTTGATGAACCAGGGAGAGTAAGGAAAGAAAATGCCTGAGCATTACCCTGGCCTCTTCTGAAGGCAAGTATGTTCGCCTTTTCTGCATCAAAGTGGTTGCCCGGAAGCAGGATGTCGTCTTTTAGTCCAAACTGAAATGATAAAATCTGAGGTTCGGATGAAGCTTTTGATCTATCTTCTCTTTTTTCACTCAAACGTACAAAAATATAAGTAAAATTCCCTTCCACCCTTGATATTATCAGGTCTGCGGCACCATCACCGTTAAAATCTGCCGGAGGCAGTGCGGTGTCAGTGCTTAAACCAAAGACTATACCCTGGTGATCTGCACCATCTTCTTCGTAAAACACACGATTGATAAACCATGATTTGAAACCGGGGATGTGGTTGTCACGCATTACTACAAGGTCGTGATAATTATCCCCATCCATATTTGCAAGAAATGGCGTATCACTTTCAAGTCCCCAGTTATATGAAAGTACTGGTGGTAATTGTGCCTCTTCAGGGTCTGATAATGCGATGAACCAGGTGAGCCCACCATTTATTTTCCTGACGGCGACAAGTTCTTCCTTATCGTCATAATCAAAATAACCAGAAAAGAAACGGTCTCCTGTGAGCCCGAAAGTTCGCTCAGTGATTCCACCAGTGGTTTGTGCAGTATAGAATCTTACAAGCGGAGGCGTGGTGGTTATGTGATCTGGTCTGTAAACCACAAGGTCTTTTACTCCGTCACCATCAAAATCAGCAGTCATTTCGGTATCAGAAGATAGACCAAAAATTGCCGGTGTATGAGGAGCTCCACTTGAAAAACGGGCAAGCCACATTTTGTGGGTGTCTCCCGCAAGAGCAGGTCTTGTTACGAGGATATCGGTTTTCCCGTCACCATCAAAGTCACCAGAAACGGCTCTTTCTACTTCAGGGGGAGCTGCCTTAACTTGTGTGCTGAATAAAAGAGCTGCACCCAGTAACAGGCTCCCGCAGGTCTTTATCCCGGTAGTTAATTTAAAATTAATCATGCAGGTTTCTCTCCAAATTATAATATTCTTATGCGCTAAATAATCCCCGTAGTTTTACATGACTTGAAGTAAGAAACAAGAAACGAAATAACCGTAGATGTTTAGATGGAAAGAGGCGCTCTATTGTGAGACTTTTTGGAGTATCGCTCCAATCGTCATCATTCCTTTTTTGATACGATTGATGCCAAAATGTTCATTTGGTGCGTGGATATTATCATCCGGTAGACCAAAGCCCATAAGAATGGTTTCTGATTCTGATTGTCGGGACAGTTCCGAAACGATCGGAATCGAACCGCCCGCAAGAATATTACTGCAAGGTAGCCCCATAACTTCCTCATAAGCTGATCGTGTTAATTCGGCAACCTTGCTGACGGGTGATGATCTGAAGGGTTCTCCTGCATCTGATACGTTTTTTACCGATATGTTAATTCCCGGAGGGGCATGTGCAGTAAAAAATTCCTCTACGAGTTTCGCAACTCTTTTCGGGTCTTGATTGGGGACAAGGCGACAGGAAATTTTGGCAATTGCTTTAGCCGGAATTACAGTTTTAAAGCCGGTACCTGAATATCCACCAGAAAGCCCGTTTACTTCAAGTGTTGGTCTGAGCCATGCAGATTCAAGTGGAGAGAATTTTTTCTCTCCCCCCGTCATTTCTGAAGCGAAAAGACTTCGGTAGAATTCAGGATCCAGATCAAGAGCAAAGGCATTTCTTTCATTTTCAGGAAGTGTCTCAACATTATCATAAAAACCCGGTATCAGGATTTCGCCGGTTTCTGAAGAGCGTGCTTTTGCAAGGATTTCTATAAGGGCATGAAGGGGATTAAAAACGATTCCCCCGTGTTCGCCCGAATGTAAATCACTGTTTGACCCTTGTGCCTCAAGGGTCATGCTGATTATGCCACGACACCCAAGAGTAATCGCAGGTTCCTTCATGGAAGGAAATCCGCAGTCAACTATGAACAGGTAGTCGGCACGAATATCTTTTTTGTGTTTGCCCAGGAGTGCAGGAAGAGACTTGCTGCCACACTCTTCTTCCCCTTCAATGATCATTTTGATATTTACATTTGGAGCCAGTGAAAGTTCATGTAAGGTCTTTAGTGCTCTAAGAACATAAAAGGACTGCCCCTTGTTGTCTTCAGCTCCCCGGGCATATATTTCACCATTTCTTTCTGTTGGCTCAAATGGAGGACTCTCCCATAGTTCCAAAGGATCTACTGGCTGTACATCGTAGTGATTGTAAAATAAAACGGTAGGTGCATCCGGGTGCACTATCTTTTCCGCAAATACACAAGGATGCCCTTCACTTTTCCATATTTCTACTTTAAACCCGGATGTTTGAAGATAAGTTTTTACCCACTCTGCACACTTGTTAATTTCAGAAGCATATGTAGGGTCGGTGCTGATCGACTGAAAACGAAGGTATTCAAAAAACTCTGCAAGAATTTCCTTCTCGTTCTTTTCAAAATATTCTGAAAGTTTCGTGGCAAGAGAGGGCATTTTATTACCAAGCAATTATGTCGGGATATTTTCTTCTAAATTCCAGTACTGCCTTTTTATATGATGTTCCTCTGAAAGTAGGTTCAACTTTTCTTAAAAATTCACTTGTAACATCCCACGCCGCCTCTTCAAACTCTTTTTCGTGGTGTAGAATAAAGTTGGGTTTCCAGCCCAGAGGGGCTCTGAGCATGAAAAAGTACTGCTCCTGACCGGCAAAACCCCGATTATGCAGTTCGGGAGGCCAGTCATAGCGGATTGCTTCCTCCAGATGTCCCAGAAATACTACACGTTCAAGTCCGACTTCTTCTTTTAGTTCTCTGCGTATTGCTTGCTCAGGAGTTTCTCCTGGGTCTATGCCCCCTTGAGGAAGTTGCCAGTCCTTGTACTGATCAGCCCTTTTGCAATTCAAGATTTTACCTTCATTATTCAAAATAAAGGCGGCTACGTTTTTTCGATATGGGAGAGATGTGTCCACCGGTTCAGTTCGCCATTTGAATGTGATGTTTTTTTATCCGGGAAAAGAAAAGTTCATATACAAAATGTTTTTTTTCACAGAGCTCAGGGTGGAATGTCGCAAGAAGTATATTCTTTTTTTGAAGGAGGACAGGGTCGTTGTTGTATGTAAGAACGGGATTCACTTCAGACCCATAGGAGAGCACTCGTGGGGCACGAATAAATATTCCTTCTCTTGTAGAATTTTTTGCGGAGTCTTTCCCTTCAGGAAACCCGGAAAGGTACTCTGAAAAATCGGGATGTAATTCAAGTTCCGGTGTTATAAAAGACTCCATCTGTCTTCCGTAGGAGTTTCTTTCTATGGTTACGTCAATAAGCCCCAGGCTTTCCTGCTCAGGGTTTAAAACCCGTTTGGCAACAAGAATCGCCCCTGCGCAAGTGGCAAGAAGGGGTAGTCCCGAAGTTACCGCAGCAATTATTTCAAGACGAAATTCCTGATTCAGGAGACGAAGCAGGGTGCTGGACTCACCCCCGGGGATGATCAGGGCTGAAATGTCCTGTAGCGCTTCAGGGGTGCGTATCTCCCTTACCTGAAGGGGACTCCCAAATGATTTTATTGCGTTTAAATGTGCAGAGAAATCTCCCTGAAGAGCAAGTACTCCAACAGGTTTTATTTCATTTTTGCTACGAAAAGATTCTGCTTCCGAGACCTCATGCATAGACGTAAGCTGCCCGTGTTAAGTGTTCCCGTGTTAGGTATTACTGTTACCAGCCCCTGTTCTGCAAACGCTCTTCTTTTGGAATCATATGTACATCAAGCCCTGACATGGCACCTCTCAGGTCTTTAGACACTTCAAGAAGTATTTTAGGGTCATTGTAGTGAGTGGTTGCTTTTACAATTGCACGAGCACGGGCGCTTGGGTCTTCTGATTTATAAATACCAGAACCAACAAACACCGATTCAGAACCCAGTTGCATCATGAGCGCTGCATCAGCAGGGGTCGCTATTCCGCCGGCGCAGAATAGTGGTACAGGAAGTTTTCCTGATTCCCTGACTTCTTTTACCAGTTCAAGGGGAACTCGCATTTCCCGTGCACGGGTAGAGAGGCTTGCCTCATCCATTAATTTTAAAGCTTCAATTTCAGATCGGATAGAACGAATATGTCGTACTGCTTCAACTACATTTCCCGTACCCGCTTCACCTTTAGACCTGATCATGGCAGCACCCTCGTGAACTCTTCTGAGGGCTTCACCAAGATTGGTCGCTCCACACACGAAAGGAACACTGAAGGAATGTTTATCAACATGATAGGCTTCATCGGCAGGAGTGAGAACCTCACTTTCATCAATAAAATCCACCCCAAGAGACTCAAGGATTTGAGCTTCAGCAAAATGCCCAATTCTGACTTTTGCCATCACAGGGATATTTACTGTTTTCATTACCGACTCTATCACCTCGATGTTTGCCATCCTGGCAACCCCGCCCTCGCGACGAATATCAGCAGGAACACGCTCAAGTGCCATTACTGCCGCAGCGCCGGCGTCTTCTGCAATAGCTGCCTGTTCGGCATTAACGACATCCATAATAACGCCGCCTTTTAGCATCTCTGCCAGACCAACTTTTAACTTAAAAGATGCCGTAGTCATGTACAAAATTCTCCAGTTGTTCAAAGTAATTTCAGCGCCCAAACTATAGTACTTTGTCGCTGAAATTGCAATTCCTGTATGAAATTTAGGGGTTTTTAAAAATTACCGCCCAACTCAATAGTTAGTGGCAGTTTTACGTCAAACCCAAAAATACTACTTGAGAAATTTGCTACTTAGGGTTATTTGCATGCATTATTAGTCCTCCTTTTCTCAAGTAAATTCGATAGAAATGGGTGTGTGTATATGGAAGTAATGATTGATGTCAGGGGTATTGGACGTTCTTTTGGGGACATCCGTGCGGTTGATAATCTATCCTTTTCGGTAGCCAGAGGGGAGCTTTTGGGTTTTCTGGGACCAAACGGAGCCGGTAAATCTACTACGATGAAGATGCTTACCTGCTTTCTTACTCCCAGTGATGGTACTGCCTCAGTTGCCGGTTTTGATATTCTGGAATCTCCCGAGGAAGTACGCAGGCGTATTGGATATCTGCCGGAAAATGCCCCTCTTTATGGTGAGATGCGGGTTAATGATTTTCTTAATTTTATAGCTGGCGTTCGTGGTCTTGAAGGAAGTGATGCCGCCAAGGCAGTGAGCAGCGCAGTGGAGCGTACCAGTCTTGAAAAAGTTCTCGAACAAAGAATCGAGACTCTCTCAAAAGGGTTTAAACGCAGGGTGGGGCTTGCTCAGGCAATTCTCCATGACCCTGAAGTGCTCATACTTGATGAACCGACCGATGGTCTCGACCCTAATCAAAAACACGAAGTGCGAAATCTCATAAAAGGGATGTCCGCTGACAAGTGTATCATACTCAGTACTCATATTCTGGAAGAAGTAGATGCGGTATGTACCCGGGCAATGATTATTTCAGGAGGACGTTTATTGGTTGATGGTACTCCTGAGCAGTTAAAATCTCTTTCAAGCAGTCGAAACCTTGATGAAGTTTTCAGGCAGGTCACTCAAGCGGGTGTTCCTGTTCAGCTGCCCGTACATGCCGCCGCATAGTGATATAGGAGCGTAAATTATGAAAGTTTTTAAGGCAATTTTAAAAAGAGAGTTTTCTTCTTATTTTGCAACTCCCATAGCACTTATATTCCTGACAGTTTTTTTAATACTTACCGGTTTTTTTACTTTTAAACTGGGAGGGTTCTATGAGCAGGGGCAGGCAGATTTGAGAACTTTTTTTGTATGGCACCCCTGGTTGTATCTTTTTATAGTGCCTGCGGTCTCTATGCGTCTTTGGGCGGAAGAGCGAAGAACTGGAACTATCGAGCTTCTTCTTACCTTGCCGGTAAGTCTTCAGACGGCGATGCTTGGTAAATTTTTTGCTGCCTGGCTCTTTCTTGGTCTTGCACTCTTACTGACCTTTCCTATTATTCTTACCGTTATGTATCTTGGGGAACCTGATCTTGGGGTGATTCTTGCCGGTTATTTTGGAAGTTATTTAATGGCGGGAGCTTTTCTTGCTATCGGGTGTTGTCTTTCTGCTTGTACCAGTAATCAGGTGATCAGCTTTGTTCTTTCGACCTTTGTATGTTTGATTTTTATTTTGATTGGTTCTGACCCGGTGGTGCGTTTATTTGAAGGCATTCTCTCTCCCGTACTGGTGAGTCAATTGGTGAACCTCAGTTTTCCATTTCATTTCGAGGCGATTCAGCGTGGAGTTATTAACCTTACTGATTTTGTTTACTTTGTTTCAGTGATGTTTGTTTTTCTTTATGCTGGGACAATTATTTTAGAACGAAAGAAGGCAGATTAAACAGTGGAGGAGTGTTTCGCGTGAACAGATCATTTCTTTCCGGCAGCAGTATTTTACTACTTGTTGTTATATTTATAGCAGTGAATGGTATTTCGGATAAAATCCTGAACCGTTTCCATGTAGATTTAACCCAGGAAGGTTTATATACCTTAAGTAAAGGGAGCAGGGAGATACTTTCAGGTCTTGGTCAGCCTGTTTCTTTGAAGTTGTATTATTCCAAAACCGAAGGGGACAAGTTTCCAATAGTTAAGCTTTACGGCACTCGAATTTCTGACTTGCTAAAAGAGTACCAGAGAAAGAGTGGGGGAATGATTACGGTTGAGGTATTTGACCCACGACCTGACTCGGAAGATGAAGAATGGGCTGATAAATACGGCATCACTCCTATGGATCTTCCTTCGGGTGAGCGAATTTATCTTGGGCTTGTTGCCGTGAACAGCGAGGGAACTGAAGATGTGATTCCTGTGTTCAATCTGGGAAGACAGGAATTTCTTGAATACGATATTACCAAACTTATTTATTCTTTGAGTTCCGGGAGTCAGGCAGTAATTGGAGTGCTCTCTTCCCTTCCGGTGGTGGAAGGTTCTATGCCTGCCATGCAAAATCCTTTTCAGCCACCTCAGCCAAAGGACAAACCCTGGATTTTTGCTAATCAACTCTCAAAACTTGCCGAAGTGAGAAATCTTCCCCTGATGATTACGCATATCCCTGATGAAATCACGACTCTTTTTGTTATTCATCCTCGTGGGCTTTCAGAAGAAACGGTGTATGCAATTGATCAGTATGTGATGAAGGGTGGAAATGTTTTTATTGCAGTTGACCCTTTTTGTATGAGTGATGCCCCTAATGCTGATCCTTCAAATCCAATGGCTAATTTTACTCATGATAGAAGCTCTCACCTGAATGATCTTACTGCTGCGTGGGGGGTAAGTCTTAAGGAAGGTAAGGTGGTTACTGATGTGCGACTTGCTACGCTTGTGGCAACTCAACCTAATCAGCAGGAGAATTTCATTGCCTGGTTAAGTATCGGGCAGTCCAGAGGAAAGGGAGCTGAGCTTTTAAGTTCAGAAGATGTGATAACAAATGGTCTGGATAGTGTGATGATTCCCTGGTCAGGAGTTCTTGAGCTTGAAGCCAGAGATGGGATAGAGCAACTTGTGCTTCTCAAAACCACTTCAGATGCCATGCTTTTTGAAGAAAAAGATATTCGAATAATGGCTGAAGACCCCAAGGGGCTTTTGAAAAAGTATCAGCCCGGAGGCACCTCCTATCCGATTGCGGTGAAACTTTCAGGTACTTTCCCCAGTTCCTTTTCTTCAAAGCCGGGTTCAGAAGAGACTCCCGTGTCCACTGAATCGGGACATTTTCCCCGATCAATTAAACCCGCAAGTGTTGTCATTATTGCAGATGTTGATTTTATGGCAGATGCCTACTCTGCCATGACTCAGAGATTTTTTGGTGCTGAGATTGTAACGCTTTTAAATGATAATATTAATCTTGTAAGTAATATTGCTGAAAACCTGTATGGTAATAATGATCTGATCAGTCTCAGGTCACGTGGAAGATTTACTCGTCCATTTACAAAAGTTCAGGAAATTGAAACGACAGCTCAGCAGAAATATCAAAATGAAGAGCAAAGGTTTCAGGCGGCTCTGAACCAGGCAAATCAGCGTTTGTCGGAATTACAGTCCGGGGTTCAGGGAAAAGGTTCGGAGGCTACCATCATGAATAAAGCGCTTCTGTCAGAAATAGAATCCCTGCGGGAAGAAAAGCGAATAGTTCAGCAACGACTTCGGGAAGTAAGGCGGGCACTTCGTGAGGATAAAGAGCGTTTGGGTAATGTTCTCTTTGTCGGTAATACTTTTTTTGTTCCTCTGGTTCTTATTCTGATTGCGATTTTATATTCGTTCAGAAGAAAAAAATCTGTAAAATAAAATGTTGAGGCTTGGTAATGAACAAGAAAACCGTAGTTAACCTTTTACTTGTTGCTCTTGGGCTTTTTATCCTTTACTGGCTGAGCTACACAGATACAAGGCAGAAAAAATCTGTTGCGGGTCGCGAGCTGTTATTCTCTGAAGTATCCTGGAGTGATGTTGAATCAATCGAGCTTCATAAGGAAGGCGATTCAATTACGCTTGATTCAGGGGCGGAAGGGAGCTGGTTTCTCCCATCACGAGGTAACTATCCTGCAAATATCTCCTCAATCCGTTCTTTTCTTTTAAAACTGATGGATCTTTCTTCTTCTCAGAGTATTGAAACAACCGAAGAAGGGATGAAGAAAATGGGGCTGGATGAAATGGGTGGAGAGGCATCTAAAGGGGCAGTGGTTTTAAAGAACAGGGAAGGCAAGGAAATTGAGACTTTGTATCTGGGTTCACTAAGAACCAGAAAGGGTGCAAGTGAGGAAGATACTTTATCCTTAAGTGGGCAGTTTGTGCGACTTGGGTCGAAAAATGAAGTGTATCTGGTTTCTTTACCTGTTTCGATATCGACTGATATTGGTTCCTGGATAGATAAATCTGTTCTTAAGTTAGATCAGTCTTTGGTGTATCGGGTAGCCTCCTATGTATTGCAAGGAGATAAGGAGATCCTGAAATATACTATTAATCGGGTAAGTTCTTTAACAAATGAGGCGGAGCCGGAATATTCTTTTTCTCAAAAAGCTCCCCGGGATAAGGAAATCAGTCAAACCGTGGTCCGTCAGGTGACCATGGCGCTTGAAGATCTTAAGGCAGATGATGTGTATCTTCGTGAAGATACATCAGTTGGAGATTTTTCTCCAAAGCAGGTAATGCGTTTTTTTCTCACTAATGGTCTTGTGTATGAAGTGCGTGTTCAGGAGACAGATGGAGCTTGTTTTATTTCAATTGAGGTGAATCGTGATCAGGCATTGGTAGAGGAGCTGAGCGGTATCTTTGAGAAGGAAAAGGTTTCAAAGACAGAAGCCCCGGATGAGTTTCCGGAGGAGTCTGAAAAAGGAGATTCAGAAGAAGCTGCTCAGGAAGCATCTACGCAGGAAGAGGAAAATCAGGTGTTTCAGGTAGTCACTGAAGATGAAGTACTTAAGGAGCGTGAGCGGCTCGGTAAATGGGTATATGTAGTCCCTGATTTTGTCGGGAAGAAGTTTATGAAGGAAGTCGAAGTGTTCTTTAAGGAAATCGCAAAAGAAGAAGGTGGCTCTGAGTTATAGGTTCATTCATGCGATACGGTGTTGGTATTGGGGGAAATTTAGGAAATGTACCTGAGACGTTTCAAAAGGCTTTCCTGCTGGTTAATGAAGAAATAGGTGAAGTTGTCTCAATTTCCAGGTGGTATTATTCCAAACCTCTTCCCGTGGTTGGGGAAGTAGAGCAGGGGGAGTATCTTAATGCTGTTTTTATTGTAGAGACTTCGCTTGAGCCTGAGGAAGTACTTGAGAAGCTTCTTGGTATAGAACTTCGTTTGGGAAGAGATCGTAAAAACAGTTATCACTGGGGTCCCCGAACTATTGATCTTGATATCGTATGTGCTGAGAAACTGGTACATCACTCAAGAACCCTCGATATTCCCCATCCCAGGATGCATGAACGTGACTTTGTCCTGAAACCTCTTCTTGAACTTGAGCCGGAATGGGTTCATCCTGAAAAACATATTACCCTGAAAGAACTCTACGAGATGCTTCCCCAGTCGGAGAGGTACGTAGATCGTGAATATCAGTTATCGCAGTAAGCTGAAATCACACGAAGTTTGACACTAAATCTCATTTCTCATATAAAAAATACGAAATCATCATCTTTCAAATTTTAATCTGAATAGTTTTTATTAACGAATCTGTGCACGGAGTAGAGTTGCTGTGTGCATGGATGCGTTTCCTTCGAATGGATTTTTTTTGGTTTTACAAGAGGATTATGACATGGAAACAGATTTCAAAGACCGTGGTTCGATAGTTACTCCGTTTTGGGGAAGCGATTTTTTCGACCCCGTGTCGCAGGATCAAAATGATATTCTGGGATTAGGTGGCTTGGCTTTCTCTAATCCGAAAACAAAACAAGTTATTGTAAGTGCCAATAGAGAAGGTTCCCCGGCGCTTTTGTTTGATTTGGAAAGAAGATATTTTTTGAAAATGTTCTTTCCTTGCAGTGTGGAGGTGTTTTTCCCTCCCAGTGAAGATTTACATAAGGTCTGGATACGCCACTTTTGTGGTCTGCTGGATAATGCTGTGCTTTGTGTTGAAAAAGGTGAGTTTTTTCTCTGTCCTTTTAAAATCGATGGTCAGGATGGTGAATTGAGAGTGGACTATCTTGACGAAGGGGAAAGAAAATACATTTGTTCTCGACCACCGGTACATCTTCAGCGTTATCCTCGTTGTAAGGGCAGTACTGTTCTTTGCCTGGAAGAAGGTGGCGGAATTATTTTTGCGAAGATAAGTAGTTGCAGTATCAGAAGAGAAACCCGATATTTTAAATCGATGCTTGACGCCTGTTTTCATCCCAAAAGTGAAGATAAGTTTCTTGTATGTAGCCGGGCTGATATCGATTCTGCTTATCCAATCCTGGTGCACGAAGGTTTCGATACTGAAAATGTGCTATTCAGTTTAGATGCTGGACATGCGAGTTTCGTTGCTGCCGAAGGGGAGACCATTGTTATGGCTGTTCTGAGATCTGATGAGGGTCGTACGTATCATCAGATATATCACCCTGGTCTTGCAGACTCTATCGAGCTATTTTCTCATGGAAGTGTTTTTAACCACGAGTCCTCGTATTCGGTTGAGCTGGTTTCTCCTGATGGAAAACTGGTTCTGGGCACCGCATCAGATAGTGAGGATGAAGTATCGACATTCCTGATTCGTCTTGGCGGTCAAGAGCCTGAATATTTACGTCTTAATACTCCCGGATGGAGGATTGAGTACCTGTATTCAGTTGATAACAGCGGAAAAATATTCGCTAGTGCTACCTGCATTGATCAGGAGAACAAGAAGTTCTTTCGCCTGAATGTGCCGGTATTCATTGAAATCAACTAAGGTGACAATTCCTATAACAGAGGTCGACTCAATAAAAGGGTCGACCTCTTCTTTTTAGAAATTTTTTAGAAGGAAACCTTCCTCTATGTACCGCGAGTATTGCGAGTACAAGCTGAAATCACACAAGATTTGACACCAAAACTCATTTACCATATAAAAAATACGAAATCATCTTCTTTCAAACTTTAATCTGAATAGTTTTTTTAACGAATCTGTGCACGGAGTATAGCTACTGTGTGCATGGATGCGTTTCCTTCGAATGGATTTTTTTTGGTTTTTTGAAAGGTCTGTCATGGAAAAAGAAATAGATTTTAAGAACTGTGCTTCAACAGTTACAGTTACTCCGGTTGGAGATACCGCTCCTTTTGACCCCGTGGTGCGAGGTCATTATGATACTCTGAGGTTGGGTGGCTTAGCCTTCTCTAATCCAGGGACGAACCAGGTGATGGTTCATGCAAGTAACGAGTATTCTTTAGTTCTTCTGTTTGATTTGCATACAGAGGAGTTTTGTGAGGTGGATTTTCCTTTCAGTCGAAATCCGAATCAAGGCTTTGAACTGGGATTTTCCTATGTGCTGGGTAATGCAGTACTTTTTTCAGAAATATCGATGACTAGGGGTGAGCTATTCGTCTGTAATTTTGAAAAGAAAAAAGAGGGAGCAATAAACCGTCTTGTTCTGAGTGAGAAAAAACATCTTTGTTTACTAGGAGGTCCTAATCCTCGCTGCAAGGATGGTACTGTTCTTTGCTCGCGAAAAAGTAGCCTCACCTTGCTGAGGATCAGTGGTAGCGATATTCAACAAAGTGAGAGTAGGTCTTTCAAGCCGATGCTTGATGCTTGTTTTCACCCTAAACATCAGAACGAATTCCTTGTGTGTAGCAAGCTTGGTATCGGCTCTGGTGACCAGGAAATCCTGGTACACAAAGGTTTCAGTACCGAAAACCCACTGTTTAAATTGCATGCTCAATGGGCGTATTTCCTTGATGCGAAAGGCGATACCATTGTTATGGAATTTAATGAAGGGAGTCGTTCCTATCATCAAATACATAACCCTGCTCTCGAAGAACCTCTCAAGTTATTTTTCGCTGGAAGCAGCGATGGTGGTTCGTGCTATTCAGTGGAATCCGTTTCCCCTGATGGGAATCTGGTTCTTGGTACAGAGCAAAACGAAGACGAAATGTCAGTGCTTCTGATTCGTTTTGGCGCTGGTGAGCCTGAATTTTTACGAATCATTACTCCCGGATGGAGGGTTGAGTACGTATATTCAATCGATAACGACGGAAGAATATTTGCCTTGGCAACATGCATCGATAAAAGAAGTGAATTCTTCCGATTGAGTATACCGGTATTCATTGAGGTCAGGTAGAGGATTTTGTGACGTTCATACAGAGGTTGACTCAATAAAAGGGTCGACCTCTTCTTTTTCTAGAAAAATTTTTAGAAGGAAACCTTCCTCTATTTTGCGTATTCTAATGCAATTGCGGCATGGGTCCGGTGTATTGTTCCAGGAGGGTATATACACGGTTACAGAATGATGAGAACTTTTCATGGGTTCTCAGTGTTTTTTTGAGGGGTGGGGTTTCGGATGGGATGATCAGATGTTCGCTTAGTGTTTCTGATTGGGTATCAAGGGAGTTTCTCTCAGTTTCCTCTTCACATTGTTCAAGGCGTCTTTTGAGACTTATTGCAACTGTTTTTACTTGTGCGGGTTTTAATCGTTCAAAAAGAAGGGTGATGAATTTTTGAGCAAGTTCTTCAGAGATCATAAAGCTTTCAAGAATATTTTCCAGAAGCAAGACCTCTTCTGCGGCATAGGCAAGTTGAGTGTTTTCTTTTCGTGCGTCGAAATAATGAAGGATGTGGACAAAACGTCCAACGAGATTTGAAAACTCTCCCCCAATGTTATTGGGCGCTTTCTGGGCAGCAAGGTATAATACCACACGATTTAGCTGTCTGCTGATTCTAAGTTGCCTGATTGCCCTGAGTTCAATGTCACGAAATTGTGAGAGATCTTCAGCATGCCCCCATGCGAGCCGTTTTCCAAGTTGATCCTGGCGTGTAAGAAAGTCATCATCCGAACAGAGTATTTCTGCGATGGTAATAGGAACCTCTTCGGTTGGAAAGTGAAGGAGGTAAATAAGCTGGTGTATAGACCTCTCATCAGGATGAGCATCCTGTAAGGTCTCAATGATCAGATCAGAAAGTTCTTTTGCTGAAAAGAACATAGGCAAAAACTCAAAAAAATTAAACCCAAATTATATTATACCACAGCGGCAAGTCCCCTAAAAAGATATTAATTTTTTAGGAAAAATTGTTACCTTGTAAACACCAGGTCTAATTTAGATGAGCTTTTTACTCGACAGATTCACTGCTGTTTTCGAGCCGGGAATCGCCCTTGAAATCGCTCTCAAATTCATCTTCAAAGCCATCCTCGAAATCACCCTCAAAATCATCTGAGGCAGGAGGAGGGGTTCCGTGAATCTGTGTATAGCGGCGCTGGTAGAATGATTGTTTTACAAATGAGTAGTAATCAAGAGACGCCTCTTTTGCAGAGCGTACAGGATCCAGTAAACGAGATCTGATGTTTATAGCCATAAGCGTGTTGGAGCCGTAAATAATAAAATTCTTTGTACTGTTTCGTGTATTGGAATAGACAAGGGCAACAGTGGGTGAAAGAAAACTTTCACCGGCAAGCCCAACCCCGTCTCTGAGGCTACTGGGTCCAAGAAAGGGAATGACAATGTAGGGACCAAAAGGGACACCCCATCTTCCAAAAGCTACGCCGAGATCATCTTCAACTCGTTGAATACCGAGATGAGACTCTGCAACGTCAAATGCCCCATAGAAACCAAAAACCGTATTAATGAAAAATCGCGCAGTATCTTTTCCTGCCTGAGTGAAGTTAAGCTGCAAGAGGTCTGAAACAAGCCAGATTGGATAATTCAGATTTCTAAAAAAGTTGCTTACAGAAGATTGTACCCTGTCAGGTGTGACATAGTCATAGCCACTTGCAACAGGTTCGAGAACGTAAACATCAAGCGTATCGTTAAACCAGAATATCCCACGATTAAGTGATTCCAGGGGGTCGGAAATTTCTTCTGAATCTGCCCGGGCAGTACCCGGTAGTATGCAAAGTATCAGAGCAAGGTAAAAACACACCCACGCTCCACAAAAGCATCTGTAAAGTGAAAATTCCCGTGATGCTACGATCATTTGTGCCCTTTTTTAAAAAAATAAGATATGATGCGATAAAATAGATTTCTTAATACATTGCTCAAAAAGCTAATAGAAATTTATACTACAGACAAGCTGGTATTTATAAAGAAATAGGATGATATGTTTGACCATCAAAAATGTAAAGTATTTCATCGGGGTGAATTTGTGCCTTTTTCAGAGGCGAATGTTTCAATAGCAAATTCAGGCTTTTTGTATGGTCTGGCAGTGTTTACCGGCATGCGTGCTTTTAAGAACCCCACAAATGAGAAGTTGTATATTTTCAGGATACCTGAGCATTATGAGCGACTTCGCTTTTCGTCCCGATTGATGCGGTTTGAAAATTTTCAAAAAGAATATTCCCTTGCGCAGTTTACTGAAATTCTTCGTGAGCTTCTCCTGATTAACGAAATCAAGGGGGATGCTTACTTCAGGGTAACAAATTATTCTGATGAAACGAGAATAGGACCATATCTGAAAGGGCATAAAGACTCTCTTTCGATCTATCTTTATCCTCTTGGAGACTATGTCCCCACATCAGGACTGCGGTGTGCTGTTTCAAGCTGGCAAAGGGTGAGTGATAATGGAATACCTGCCCGTGCAAAAATTAATGGTATTTACGTAAATACTGCCCTGGCAAAAACAGATGCCTTGTTAAGTGGTTTTGATGAAGCGATTTTTTTAGATCAAAATGGTAATGTGGTTGAAGGTAGTGCCGAGAATATCTTTATAGTTCGGGATGGTACTCTTATAACTCCTCCGGTTAATGACCATATACTGGAGGGGATTACCAGACAGACCATACTTGAGATTGCAAAAGATAAAGGCATCCCCTGTCTTGAGCGTTCTATCAGTCGCTCCGAGCTTTACAGGGCTGAGGAGGTGTTTCTTACGGGAACAGGTGCCAAGGTGGCTCCCGTAACTGAAATAGATAATCATCAGATCAGTGCGGCACAGGTGGGACCGATCTCCCGTCTTCTTCAGGACTGTTACTTCAGTGCTGCCCGTGGGGAGCTTCCGGAGTACAAAAGCTGGGTCGAGGAAGTAGATACCACTACCGTATAGTGGTGACTGAGAGGGAGTTTGTGTTCAGATGTTAAAAACATACTGGCGGATTATTTCATGGCTTGAGCGAATAGGGGATAATATACTCATTATCCTTTCATTTCTCCTTGCGTATGAGTTTCGTGACAGTATTGTTCTTTCCCTGATTGACGATGTGCTTCCTTTTAAGTCTGATCTGTTAGAGCTTGGGGAGATAGATCAGTACTATCTGATACTTGGGATTGCGCTACCGGTATATAATGCGTCTCTTTCCATTCTTGGTGCGTATCGCAGTATGCGTTTTCACGTGTGGCATAAAATCCTTCGCTACACTCTTTTCTCGGCAGCCATTGTGTTTCTTTCAATCGGTGCTTTTCTCTTTCTTCTTAAAGTTGATCTCAGTAGAAGTTTTGTTGCAACATTTTGTCTCTTGAGTGGGACGGCGCTTTTTATAGAGCGTTTTATGGTGCTTATGATACTTCGTTTTTTTAGAATCAGGGGCAAGAACTTCAGGAATATTCTGGTTGTTGGTACCGGAGTGCAGGCGCGAAACATCTTTTTTGAGATTCAATCCCAGCCCGAACTTGGAATCAGGGTTAAAGGCTTTGTGGATGTACGTGGTGCTAAAAACGAAAAAGGTGAGGTAGTTCCTGAATTTGATTCATCCGTGTTTGATCTCCCTGCTCGTATTGTTGCCACGGCTGAGACATTTGAAGCTGCTTTAAAACGCTTTGCCATTGATGAAGTTATTTTTACAGAGGTAATAGCAAGTTTCCCGATTGTGCATGCGCTTTCTGAAATTGCCGTAGATGAAGGGGTGCGGGTTACTTTTGCGGCAGACCTTTTCAGTTTGGGGGTGTTTACTTCCGAAGTCAGTTCCTTTGGGGATATTCCGGTAATTCATTTTCATGCGGCTCCCGGGGGAGATGATAATATTCCGCTTTTTATAAAACGTATTATTGATTTTTTTGTATCCGGCATTTTATTGGTCGTATGTTTTCCGTTTCTTTTATTAATTGCTCTTTTGATCAAGCTTGACTCAGACGGAGCTGTATTTTTCACCCAAAGGAGGGTTGGCTTAAATGGACGCATGTTTACCCTTCTCAAGTTTCGCTCCATGGTTACCAATGCTGAAGAGTTGCTGGAAAATCTTCGGGACAAAAATGAAATGCAAGGTCCGGTATTCAAAATAAACGATGACCCTAGAATCACTTCTGTGGGAAAATTTTTAAGAAAATACAGTCTTGATGAGCTGCCTCAGCTCTGGAATGTTTTTAAGGGTGATATGAGCCTTGTGGGTCCTCGTCCGCCTTTACCGGAAGAGGTAAGTCATTATAAACGCAAACAACGAAAGCGACTCAGCATGCGTCCCGGTCTTACCTGTATCTGGCAGGTGAGTGGGCGAAACGAAATTCCTGATTTTGAGGAATGGACACGTCTTGACCTTGAATATATTAATAACTGGTCGTTAAAACAGGACTTTATTCTGCTTCTTAAGACAATTCCGGCAGTGGTTCTGGGTACTGGTGCACGGTAAATATCTGATACCGTAGAGATTTATCAGTAACTCTTGCTTTATTAAATATTTTCCTTAGAATAATTATTATTCTCGTGCTTAAAGAGCGTGCCCCCTTGAGTTTGTTTTTTAAGCAAAAGAGACGCAAAAGGTTTTTTATTTGGCTACCGCCACCAGCCTTGAAATTACAGTAGGAGACAACCCGTCCTCCAAAGAACATACTGTAGTTTTAAGCTTTCAGGACAGTTAGACTCACTGTTACTGAAGTTACGGTTTTTTCTTTTTTCACCGTAAGGCTGGTGGCGTCTTTTTTGCTCTTTTCTTTTACGCCTTATCTCCAGATCGTCTCTGAAGTGGAAAGATCAATCCAGCGATCAACGCCTTTCCAGCCATCAGATGTGCCGTACTGCCCAAAGTCGGCAAGGACGGTTTCGACTCCCGTTTCATATGCTGAGTGAAGTGCATAGCTGAGTTCTCTGCTTGCGCACACTACAATTGCAACTCGTTTTATTGCAGCAGGAGTTCTTGGTGAGATTATTCTTGAGGTGGATTCGTTTGCTCTTAAGGTATCTTCGGCTTCAGATTCTTTTACCTGTTTGTCAAATGCACCGTGAGCAAAGTTCATAATGTCACTTGCCATGTGAACATCCATGGAGACCTGGCGGTTTACTCCTTTTGGAGGGAGTCGTTTAGTGAGCACTTCAACCCCTGCACGGGACACTGCATCGAGAAATGCGAGTTGGCGAGCATCATCCTCGTAAGGGATAAGGGTATAGTACCTGGCAACTTCGATCTGAAGACCTGCGGAGAGCCCTGAGACGAGACGCGAAAGGTCAATCTTTCTTTCAATCCTTCTTGTCGCCCGGTCAAGTCCGGTAGCATCAATAAAAAGTCCAACCCGTCGTTTTGTTTTTCTCTTAACTAGTCCCTTACCGACCACTTCAAGCTCATCTCTACTCATGCCATACTTCCCTGATATTAAAATGTAAATCTAAAACGCAATTATTACACCTTGTTATAAAGCCTTTAAATAAAACCGTAGCATGAGATGATTAATTTGTCTAACTAGCTATAAAAATTGTAGATTTTTTCTACTTTGGTGGTGCCAAAAAGTGATGGTGGTTGGTGGTGGCTGCTTGGGAGAGTAATGTTTTTGTCTGTTTTGCTCAAATGGCTCCCTTCGGTCCGCTTGAGTTTTCGCAAAACAGACAAAAACATTACTCTCCCCCCGTACGTGCCTTTGGTGTATAGGAGGTAAAGTTGGGTTTATTGAGAAGGAGAGTTTAGGGTACGAAATGGTTACGCCACCAAATGTATTTTTAATAATCAGGAAATCAGGAGAGAAGAAATGAGTGCTGGAATAATCATCCTTATAGTTTTAGGTGGTTTGGTCATGATGGTGATATCCATCTACAACAAACTTGTGGCGTATCGGAACCGCTATAAAAACGCTTATGCCCAGATAGATGTTCAGTTAAATCGAAGGTATGACCTCATACCTAATCTGGTGGAAACTGCAAAAGGTTATATGTCGCATGAGAAAGACACTCTGGAAGCAGTTGTTCAGGCGCGAAATCAGGCGGTGAGTGCCAGTAAGGGAGTTGCTGCAAATCCTGGTGACCCTGAGAGTATGAAAAAACTTATGCAAGCAGAAGGTGCTCTTGGTGGTACTCTTGGAAGATTGTTTGCTCTTTCAGAGTCATACCCTGACCTTAAAGCAAACCAGACTATGGCTCAGTTAATGGAAGAGCTGACCACGACTGAAAACAAGATTTCTTTTGCGAGACAGGCGTATAATGATGCAGTAATGAATTATAACACTGCTCGTGAAGTCTTTCCGGCAGTCCTTGTTGCAAATAATTTTGGATTTACAAAAGCGGAGCTTTTTGAAGTTGATTCAGCAGAGAAGCGTGAAGCAGTAAAGGTTTCTTTTAGCTGAACTGCGTATGAACTTTTTTGAGCAGCAGGAGCAGGCGCTAAGAAAAAGCCGTGTCCTGATAGTTATTTATCTACTCTGTATCTGCCTGATTATTGGGGTGATTTATGCTGCTGTGCTGCTGCTCTTTTTCCTTGGTTTGTCATCTCAGGGGATAGAGCAGGCAGCAGTCCCTTTTAATGAAACGTGGTGGAACCCGAAGCTGTTCTTTGCGGTTACGATGTCTACCCTGACAATAATCGCTTTTGGAACCATTTCCAAAATATATGCTCTTTCCAGTGGAGGTATGGGGATTGCAGAAAGCCTTGGGGGGATTCCCGTGCCTCCCAACACAACAGATTTTCTCGAACGGAGACTCCTGAATGTAGTTGAAGAAATGGCAATAGCGTCCGGTGTTCCGGTTCCCAGGGTTTATCTTCTCCCATCAGAAAGTGGAATCAATGCATTTGCCGCAGGTTCGAAAATTGATAACGCCGTAATAGGAGTTACCAAAGGTTGTCTCAGGCTTCTCTCTCGTGAAGAACTTCAAGGAGTAATAGCTCATGAATTCAGCCACATCTTAAACGGTGACATGCGTCTGAACCTTAGACTGATCGGGGTGCTCAGCGGGCTTTTAATCCTCTCTCAAATTGGCTACTGGACGTTTAGACTAAGCGCACATCAAAAAAGAGGGAGAAGAAGTTCAGGAGATGGAAGGGTGCAGATTGCCCTGTTTATTCTTGGTTTTATAGTTATGGTGACGGGACATATCGGGGTTGTTTTTTCAAGACTTATAAAAAGTGCGGTTTCTCGTCAGAGAGAATTTCTTGCAGATGCATCTGCCGTGCAGTTTACCAGAAATCCTGATGGCATAGGAGGTGCGCTTAAAAAAATAGGTGGCTATCAAATTGGTTCCATACTCCTTTCTCCCAAAGCGGAAGAGGCAAGTCATATGTTTTTTTCAAGCGGGCTTTCTTCTTTTTCTTCTCTTTTTGCAACTCACCCGCCTCTGGTCACTCGTATAAAAAAGATTGATCCTTTATTTGATAGAAAGTTTTCCCGGATAAAAGAGGAAGAGCTTCTCAGTTCCGTTGAAGAGAGTGCGAAAAAAGAAATGGACGCAGTTCAGGATGCTTTTGGTGGGAAGGGGATTCTTACTGCAAGTAGTTCTATCTTGTTAGCGCCTGTCATGGGTACTACTGATACCCTCCTTGAAAGTATTGGTACTACTGATGCTTCACATATTGCCTATGCTCAGATGTTAAGAGAGTCGATTCCTGAGGCTGTTATTGAAGCCTCGCATGACCCATCGGACGCCAGAAGCCTGATCTGTGCTCTTCTTCTGGTATCTTCCGATCATTCGAATGAGAAGGAGTTCTTGCAGATAGATGAGTTTCTGGATGAGGAGATAAAGAAATCAGTACTTACACTGCTGCCACTGCTTGCCTCGATGAATGTTGCTTTTCGCATCCCTCTTGTGGAAATGTGTGTCCCCATTCTGAAAACTCTTTCGAGTGAGCAGATAGAAGATTTTATAAAAGTGGTATATCAGCTTATTACTCTGGATAAAAAAGTCAGCCTGTTTGAATACGTACTTTCAAAGATTATTACTAATCGTCTTCAGGAAAAAACTTCCGGTGGACTATTTTCCAGAGAAACTTCTCTTGAAGAGCTTTCTCGTGAATGTACTCATTTACTTGCGACAATTGCCCGTTATGGTGGAAGTGGTATTTCTTCGCAGGAAAAAACATTTGCTGATGGGCTTCAGGAAGTATTTCCATCTTCTGCTGTTTCTCTTTCGTCTATTCCGGCACTTTCATTTAAGGATCTTGATGGAATACTTGAGGCTCTTCTTGGAACATCAATGCAGGATAGAGAACGACTTATTAAAGCGTGTTTTCGCACAATTTGTCCTGATAAAGGTATTACGCTTGAGCAAGCTGAGATATTCCGGGCAATAGCCGATACCCTGGAAGTTCCGGTACCGCCTGTGGTGGTTTGAGTTTTTCCGGCTTTATCCTAAATCCCCCCGGCTTTAATCACCACTAAGTACTTCAGAAAGTAATCTGCACGCATCAACAGTGGTGAAAATACCAATCAGTTTTCCGTTTTCAACAACGAGAGTACAACCCATATGCTGGTGTGCCATTACTTTTGCGACATCACTTACCAAGGTTTCGCCATCGACGATGTAAGGCTCAGGAGTGTAGGAGTCTTTCACACTGATTTCTTCGGCAGATGCTTTATCAACCGCACAGGCAAAGTGTATATCACGGTCGGAAAGGATACCAACCAAGGTGCCACCATCAAGTACCGGTAAATGGCGTATGCCGTGTTCAGCCATCATATCCTTAGCAGTGGCAAGGGTTTGATTGGTTCCAATCGAATGAGGAAGGGGGTGCATGACCGTTTTTATTTTTAAATTTGAGCTCATGTGTATCCCTTGAAATGTATTTCTTATAAATTATCTTACGATAACCGGGGTTCCGGGCTTGATCATAAGGAATATCGCAGCCAGATCAGCCTCCGATACTTTAAACCCTCCTATTTCATCCGACCAGAAGGGTCCTGAATGAATCGGGAAGCTTGTAGTCGGGTAAATAGCGTAGGTGCCCAGAGCTCCTCTTCTGTACCTGAAAGTGTCACCACGAGGAGGAACTTTTAGAAGTCTTTTTTCAAAATACTCATCAGGAGCATACCATAGGGGATTTTTCTGTTTGTGCTGAAGTGGATATTCTCCCGGAGCAAGAGTGACCTCTCCTTCTCCTTTAAGCTTTTTTATCTGATCTGTACCCTTAAATACTCTTAACTCCTTTGTGCTGCTGTCAATTTCAATCCACAGTTCATTGTCAGCCGGGTTAAAACTTGCAGTCGGAGGAAAGAAACCAACGATGGGTGCAAACCTGAGTGAAGGAGCTGAGCCAGGAGATATTTTATTATTAATTTTCTCGTTATTTATGCCTGTCTTATTTATGCCTGCCTCAGACGTACTACCGTAAGCCAGTACCACCTCTGAATTTATCGGAAAACTCATAGTGATGGTTCCGGAGGAAAGAAAATTGTCATTATATTTCAATGGTTTATCTGATTTGCCAGCTGATTCCCCAGCTGATTCATTGTGGTCGAGGTCGAAAATACCGTATGTACCTGAACATGCACTTTGAGCTAGAACAAAAAATAAGATATATAGGGTTTTGATCGTCTGACTTTTCATTATGTTGGACCTTTACCTGCAAGCACTCCGTCTAAATTACGTAACAGAGTAAGGTAAGTTTTGATCTTTAACAAGATGGAGTTTTGTAAAATTAAGTGACCCTGACGGAGAGGTATATGAATGTGGGGTAGCTTTTCAATTTGGTAAAAGTTGTAGAACTTTTATTTTTGAGTATTAGAAGACTTAGAAACTTAATACAGGATAGATAGTGGCAACAGGATGTTCTCTTAAGTAGTTGTACTTCTGTTTTTCAAGCCAGCTTAATCAAATCTTTTAAATTTCCCTAAAATTATGAAAAGCAGATTTAACCTATTTTCAGGAATTATTCTCTTTGGGCTAATGTCTTGTAGCAGTTTTCATACATTTGAAACTGACATTAATGCCATAAACTCCCACACGGGAGCTTCCCGCGCCTCAGCCGCCGTAAGCCCGGATACCCGGAAATTTGATCATGGTGAGTTACTTGAGCCTAAAATCGTACTTAGAGATACCCCTGAGGTAAGAAAATACCTTTCTCTTTACACGGGACGGGCACGCAAGGATATTGAAGAGCCACTCAAGAGAAGAGCCGAGCACCTTCCTACAATAGAAAAGGTGCTTTCATATTTTGAGCTGCCACTGGATTTGTCCAATCTTGTTTTTATTGAAAGCAAGTTTGATGTATCTGCCAGAAGCCCGCAGGGAGCGGTAGGTCTGTGGCAGTTTATGAAACCTACGGCACAAGGACTTGGCTTACGGTGTAATTTCTGGAACGATGAAAGAGAGGATGTGCTTCGCTCTTCAATAGCCGCCGCAAAGTATTTAAAGGATCTCCAAAATAAATTTGATGATTGGTTGCTGACCCTTGCCGCCTATAACGCAGGTCCCGGGAGAATACTTTCGGCAATTGAGAAAGCGGGCGGGGAGCGTGATTTTTATGAAATTGCAAAAATGAATCTGCTTCCCCAGGAAACGGTCAATCATGTATCTCGCTTCATTGCACTGAGCATGATAACAAGAAACCCTGACGTGTACGATTTCGGGGAGCTTTCTGAAACCTGGCTTGGTGATGTTCCCCTTAATGATTAGCCCTAATGATTAATCCTTCATGTTGAGAGTTTAGCTTGGACTTACGAATTGGCACAGGTGCTGATGTTCATCAGTTTGTTGAGGGGAGACCTCTCATTCTTGGTGGTATTACAATTCCCCATGATAGGGGACTTCAAGGACATTCTGATGCTGATGTTTTGCTTCATGCTCTTACCGATGCCATCCTTGGTGCTCTTGCCTGGGGAGATATAGGTGCCTGGTTTCCCGATACAGACCCTTCATATAAAAATGCCGATAGTGGGAAGTTGCTTTCTACGGTCTGGGAAAAAGTGTTGGCAGAAGGCTGGTCATTAAGTAATGCTGATGTGACTGTTCTTTTACAGCTACCCAAGCTACGTCCGTACATTGATAGTATCAGGGAACGAATTGCAGAAATACTTTCTGTTGATAAAGAACTGATCAGTGTAAAGGCGACTACGACGGAGCGTCTTGGTTTTGTTGGGAGGGAAGAAGGGGTTTTTTGTGAAGCGGTAGTGTTGTTGAAGCGCCCCAAATGAGAGTGGCGGGGAGGGAGTGTTTTTTGGAGAATGGCTTCCTTCGACAAGCTCAGGATAGACCCTTCGAGTTGTATGAATCTGGTTCACGTGTTAGTGCCTGTGCTCTCAGTCCGCTTGAGTTCCCCAAAAAACACTCCCTCCCCGCCACTCTCATTTACCCCACCTTTTTTTCTTTGTTTTTTATCTGCGGTTAATTATAAGAAATTCAGCCACTTATAAAATCTCATCAAATCATCAAGTATTATCCTGAAGAGGTCGATCTTTAAGGGGTAAGTGTTTGTTACGCTTACGGATTTGGAAATCACAAAACCACGGAAATGGTTTTGTACATGGAAGTATGCAGTACAAGGATGAGTAGTAGTAATTCATTCTTCATTAAGTTTTTTCAAAAGGATGCGTGCGTCCAACGTCGCCCGTGCGTCCTGAATCTGATAGTGAATCGGAGAGTAGACCATGAGTAGACTCTCCCTTACTACCAATATCGCATCTCTGAACGCTCAGAGAAGTTTTACTCAGACGAGTAAGAATCTGGAAACTTCTTTCAACAGACTCTCAAGCGGGATGAGAATAAACCGTGCATCGGATGATGCAGCGGGGCTTTCTGTTTCGTCTCTTCTTAATGCAGATAGGGCAGTGCTTGCTCAGGGAATTCGTAACTTGAATGATGGTATCAGTTATTTGAATATTGCTGAAGGTGCGATTACCGAGCTTACGAATATTATGTTCCGTATTCAGGAGATAGCAGAGCAGAGTGCTAATGGGACTTTGAGTAGTACTCAAAGAAAACCACTTCAGGATGAGGTGACGGCGTTACAGAACGAGTATAATCGGATTATTCATAGTACGAAGTTTAATGACATGAAGTTGCTTACCGGGTCTAATACGCTGGTGAATCTTCAAGGTGGTTATGGAGTGGCTGGAGGGCTTGCGGTACAGGTTGGAAATGCGCTTTTGAGTGATGTTTTTGGTTTAGAGTCTGCGGGGGAGACGATACGGGTGAGCGCCACAAGTGGTGGAGGGGAGGCGAGTAGTTATAGTTGGCTTGAATCGGTTAGTGCGGATGGTCGTTATGTTGCGTTCAGGTCAGATTCTAACCTGATTCCTGGGGTGACGGGACGTCAGATTTACATCAAGGATTTAGTCACGGGAGAGCTTAGGTTAGGAAGCAGTGATGCAAACGGAGTGCAGGGAAATGGTACGAGTAATGGTGGGAGTCTGAGCTCAGATGGTCGTTATCTCGCGTTCAGATCAACTTCCACAACTCTGATTCCTGGAGTAAGTAGAGCAGGTCAGATTTATGTTAAGGATTTGGTTACCGGAGAGATTAAGTTAGGAAGTAGTAACGCAAGCGGAGTGCATGGGAATGCTATGAGTTTGGGAGCGAGCATTAGTGCTGATGGTCGTCATGTTGTGTTTGAATCAACTGCTACCAACCTGATTCCCGGGGTGACCGGGCAGCAGATTTACGTCAAGGATTTAACTACAGGTGAGCTCAAGCTGGCAAACAGTAATCAGGGCGGGGTGCAAGGGAATGGAAGTAGTGCTAGTGGGAGAATAAGTGTAGATGGTCGTTATGTTGTTTTTCACTCAAACTCCACTAATCTGGTTACTGGTGCGGGTGGATGGGAGATTTATGTAAAGGATCTCCAGACGGGAGAAGTAAGGGTGGCAAGTAGTAATGAGAATGGAATATCGGGTAATGATAGTAGCTATAGCGCAGCCATAAGTGCAGAGGGTCGTTATGTTGCGTTCAGATCATTTGCAACCAATCTGATTTCTGGTGTGAGTGGCTGGCAGATATATGTGAAAGATCTTGAGACGGGAAAAGTAAAGTTGGGTAGTGGTACTCAGGATGGGGTGCAGGGGAATGGTAGTAGTAATAATGTGAATATAAGTGCGGACGGTCGTTATGTGGTATTTACCTCGGATTCTTCTAATCTTGTTTCAGGAGTTAGTGGATACCAAACATACCGAAAAGATTTATTTACAGGTGAGATAGAACTTGTAAGCAGAACAACTAATGGAGAAGCTGATGCAAATAATGGGGCTACTCCCAGTGCAAAAGGGGGTATTATTTCTGCAGATGGCAGCAAAGTGTTTTTCAGTAGTGATTCTAGTAATCTGATAGAAGATGATACAAACGGAATGCCAGATGTGTTCATGCGTGATATGTCAAAAACCGGAATTGATGAACTTGCCGGTATGGTCGTCTCAAATCAGGCAAGCGCACGCACTACCCTTGCGATTTCAAAACAACGACTTGAAACTTTGAATCTTGCCCGTGCGGGAATTGGTGCATCAAGTTCAAGAATTGATACCGCCATTTCAAACCTCTCAACCATTACCCAGAATCTTGCAAGCGCAGCATCTCAGATTACGGATACCGATGTTGCAGAGGAGTCTGCAAAACTTGCAGCAAGCCAAATTCTCCAACAAGCGGGCGCTGCGGTACTTTCACAAGCTAACATACAGCCGCAGCTAGTACTCACACTGTTAAAAGATATATAATCAGCCACACCTTACTCTGGTAACTCATCCAGATTATTCTCTGTAATAATTAAAGGCGTCGCCTGTTTAAAGGATTTTAAAAATTCTCCAAGTCCCTGCTTGTTTCTTGCTCTACTGAGCTTTACTTCTATTGCAATTGGTTTTTTATTTTTTTCCACAACAAAATCGACTTCAAGATTTCCTTTTCTCCAGTAATAAACTTTATCAAATCTTTTCAACAGTTCTGCCCCTACGTAAGATTCAAAAACAAAACCTCGCCACGATAAATCATCCGCAATCCTGTCTGCCGGGTTGAAGGCTGAGATGAGCGCGGGGCATAGTGGAATAATTTTTGGAGAACTGACCCTGCTACTGATTGTTTCAGGATTATATTTTCTGAGTTGCTTCAAGATAAACGCTTTTTCCAGGATTTCAAGATACCCCCTTATGGTAGATGTGTTTCCTCTTTCTTGCAGTTGTCCGAGAAATTTCTGATATGATAATTCCTGTGCAGGGTGGCAGAGAGCAAGTTCAAGCGTTTGCCGAAACAGTGCAGGGTTAGCTATCTGGACGGAATTAAAAATATCAAGTGAAATAACAGGCTCTAAAACTGACATCCGAATAAAATCTGTCCACCGCCTGGTATCGTCTATCAATATAGAAGGTGCGGGATATCCTCCAAACTGCAAATACGTTTCCAAATCCCAATTGAAAGATTTTTTACATTCTTCATAATCCCAATGTCTGCATTGATTAATTTCGAATCTGCCTGTTAAAGACTCTGTTAAACCTTTTCCTAACACCAGACTCGCAGAACCAAGTAAAACAACTCTTAAGTTTTTTTCATTCCTATCCTGATCAAAAAGCATTTTAACAACCTCAGACCAACGAGGAATTTTTTGAATTTCATCAAGAACCAGCAAGGTAGGCTTTGATAACTTTTTTCTTGCCCGCTCCCAATGAGAGATAATCCAATCAACATCCGGGGGACTTGGGAGATCAGCCGTTTCATAAACGCTGTTACCATCCCATCTATCAATTATCTGTTTAAGGGCTGTGGTCTTACCAACCTGTCTTGGACCAAGCACAACCTGCATAAAAGGGACATGATGAAGCAGCCTCTTCTCCAAATCATAGGTAAAATCTCTAATAATCATAGACAGATATATGTGGTGGTTATATTTGAGAGATCTTACTCCTAAATTTGGAAGATGGCAATAGTAATTGTAAATTGATTATACATTGAAAAATAAGGGTTTTTAAGTCAGAAACCCCCGCTAAAACCCTCAAGTATGTAGTTGAGGAGGTCGATTTTTAAAGGGTAAGTGTTTGTTGCGCTTATGGTTTTAGAAACTGCAAGACCACAGAACAGGTTTTGTACAAGGAAGTATGCAGTACAAGGATGAGTAGTAATTCATTCTTCATTCAGTTTTTTTCAAAAAGGATGCTTGCGTCCTGCCGTGTTCGTGCGCCACAATCACCAATCACCAATCACCAATCACCAATCACCAATCACCAATCACCAATCACTGATTGCTGATTGTTTGTTGTGGTTGTTGGTAGTGCCTGCTTGGGCGGGGGATGTTTTTGTTTATTTTGCTCAAATGGCTCCCTTCGGTCCGCTTGAGTTTTCGCAAAACAAACAAAAACATCCCCCGCCACCCGATCGTGCCTTTGGTGTCTTGTTCCGACTATGTTTAATAACAACAGGTGGGGGCTTGCCCCCCGAAGCACCCTTCCTGGGGCGAAGGGGGGGTGTCTCATGAGTAGACTCTCTCTTACTACAAACATCGCATCTATGAACGCTCAGAGAAATTTTACTCGAGCGAGTAAAGATCTTGAAACTTCTTTCAGCAGACTCTCAAGTGGGATGAGGATAAACCGTGTATCGGATGATGCAGCGGGGCTTTCTGTTTCTTCTCTTCTTAATGCAGATAGGGCAGTGCTTGCTCAAGGGATTCGCAACTTGAATGATGGGATCAGTTATTTAAATATTGCAGAAGGTGGGATTACAGAGCTTACGAATATCATGTTTCGTATTCAGGAGATTGCGGAGCAGAGTGCAAATGGGACTTTGAGTAATGATCAGAGGAAGCCGCTTCAGGATGAGGTTACGGCTTTGCAGAATGAGTATAATCGAATCATTCATAGTACCAGGTTTAATGACATGAAGTTGCTAACTGGTGTTAATACCTTAGTGAATCTTCAGGGTGGTTACGGGATTGCTGGGGGATTAGCGGTTCAGATTGGGAGTGCGTTGGTAAGTGATGCCTATGGAGATTTAACGGCAGGGGAGACTATAAGAGTCAGTACTGCCAGTAATGGAAGTCAGGGGAATGGAAACAGTAATTGGGGAGAGATCAGTGCAGATGGAAATTTTATTGTTTTTTACTCTCAGAGTTCTAATTTGATTTCTGGAGTATCAGGTACTCAGGTCTATAGAAAGAATCTTGTTAATGGTGCATTGGAATTGATAAGTAGTAATAGTTCTGGGGTGCAGGGTAATGGTATTAGTGATACTCTTGCCAGTATCAGCGCAGATAACCGCTATGTAGTGTTTGCTAGTACTTCTGATAATCTGGTTACAGGAGTAAGTGGATCGCAGATTTATATCAAAGATACATTAACGGGTGATTTATCACTTGTGAGCAGCAATGCGAACGGTATTTCTGGAAATGGTACGAGTAGGACATCAGAGATAAGTGCTAATGGTAGATTTGTGGTTTTTAGTTCTGATTCCGATAATTTAATTGCTGGTGTTACAGGTATGCAGGCGTATGTAAAAGATCTTGTAACAGGTGATATAAGACTAGCCAGTAGTAACGCTGATGGTGTTTTTGCTAATCATATAGAATCTCCTTTTAAAGAGCTTACAATCTCATCTGATGGTCGTTACGTAACATTCAGAGCCAACACGAATGAGGGGCTTCTTCCTGGTGTGTCAGGACACCATATATATCGTAAAGATATGGAGACTGGTACACTACAGGTAGTAAGTACTTCAGCGGATGGAACTTTAGCAAACGGTGTGAATAATTACGGGCATGTTTCTGATGATGGTAGGTATTTAGTATTTACTTCAACGGCTAATAACTTACAAACTGGAGTTTCAGGTACTCAAATTTATCGTAAAGACATGGAAACTGGGGAAGTAGTACTGGTCAGTAGTGATAGCGAAGGAAATCCAGGTAGTGGAGGTGTCACCATAAGACCGCAGATCAGTGCTAATGGAAGATACGTTGTTTTCAGGTCAACTCACACTAATTATGTAGATGGGGTAAGTACGCAACAATTTTATAGAAAGGATATTGAAACTGGAGAACTGTTATTAGTAAGTCGAAGTACTGATGGTTCAACAAATGGTATTTTTAGCGGGGAAGGTGCTTTTATGTCTGCTGATGGTAGTCGAATTGTATTCAGCAGTAATCAGGCTTTGGTTGGGGATGACACCAATGGTGTAGTGGATATTTATATGAGGATTATAAAAAATCCTGGTGTACAGGAAATGGAAGGTATGGTTGTTTCTAACCAGGCAAGCGCAGGTGTTACCCTTACTCTTTCAAAACAACGGCTTGAAGCTCTAAACCTTGCCCGTGCAGGTATTGGTGCGTCAAGCTCAAGAATCGGCACCGCCATTTCAAACCTTTCAACCATGACCCAAAACTTCGCAAGTGCAGCATCCCAGATTACGGATACTGATGTAGCAGAAGAGTCTGCAAAACTTGCGGCAAGTCAGATACTCCAACAAGCGGGTGCCGCTGTGCTTTCACAGGCAAACTTGCAACCGCAGCTAGTGCTTAGGTTATTAAAAAATATCTAGGTACGTAGGTGTCCCCCTACAAAAAACGCATTTTTCGTATGTTTGCGATTCGTTTTCCGAAGCCACTTTGTACTACACAATCAGCTTCGAGCCATTTTGTTACGCTGCTTGATTTTGCGCGGACGATGATTTTAAAGTTGGTACTGGAAACGGTGGTTACTTTGGATAGATTTACAGAACCCTGTACCATGCTCTGAAGTTCTTCAGTGGTGAGCCACTGAATGCTTCTTTGCTGGATAACTCTCATAAGCTCGTCCTGGGAAAAACCAATTACTTGAAGTACCAGGGGAGGGGCAGTGTTGACATTGATTTTATAGTCAGAAGTCATACCGGTACGAACAAAAGGGGCAAGGCGCTGAAGAAAGGGATTGGTAAAACCAGGTACCCGTGCAAGCTCATCAAGAGACTGGAGAGACCTGTTAAGGAACATATGTTGCATGCCGGGTCTCTCAACTCCCTGGGCAGGAAAGTGAGGACTTGAAAAAGCTTGAGCATCATGATCAATCCAGTCATGGAGAACCGCAACCTGCTGCTGAGGAGAAAAAACTGTCCCACCAAGAGTCCTCACATTGGGATCCTGGAAAGAATCACCTGAAGTAGTGGCTATATCTGCTCCATGACCAAGCTGCGTAAACAGTTCTGAGAGACTGAACTTCCAGAAATCAGAAACATTGGTAACATCCCCTGTGCCATCTCCACCAATGGGAGCACCAGTGCCGGGACTGCTCTGTACCCCGGCAATTGCATTCAGATTAATTTTTCCGCCCTCATCAAAAATCTGAACCCGAATCTCACCCAGAAATCCGGGTATAGGGAGGGAAGGCATGGAGTTTAAAATCTGCCAGGGTTTTACAGGCATGCTCGGGTCATCAGGCATCTCCAGAGTGCTTATGGCAAGAGTGACCCCGGACTTTGCAGCATATTCAGCTTCTAAACCACTTGTAATCGCACGACTGCGCTTGAGAAATGAAAATGTGTCTGCAGTAAAGGCAGTAACCAGAATGGTGGCAAGAGATATTACAAAAATAACCATTAGAAGAGCAAAACCAGACTGGTCTGGGAGAGAAGGGGAATCGTTCTTGCTGCTTGGGAGAGGAATGTTTTTGTCTCTTTTGCTCAAATGGCTCCCTCGGGACGGTTGTTTGTTGATGTATTGAACGGTCTACTTGCCCTCAGTCCGTCCCGCCTTGAGTTTCGTCGAAAGGTTGAGTTTTCGCAAAACAGACAAAAACATTCCTCTCCCCCCGTTCGCCCCTGCGGATGATTCGGGAGGAGAGTGTTATACTACTATGCTGAAAACTATTGCTTTCCTTTCAGATAGTTCTCAATGCTGTCAAGATCAAGCGCTTCAGCGATTGCCTTTAAGTCAGCAGTGCCGGACTCTTTTCTTAAGGTGATCATGCTTCCTCCATCAAGAAAAAGAGTCATTTCTTCACCTTCATTCATAAGGTTTGCAGTTCTTCCCTTGATTCTCATACTTTGCTGCCCGGGTTGTTGTCCGAACATTGCAGCCATTTGACCAAGTGCCGCAAGTCCTCCAAGACCGGCTCCTGCCCCTCCACCGCTTCCACCTTGAAGCTCAAGTCGCACTCGTGCTCCTTCCTTTGTGTAATTTCTACCGATGCTGGTAAGACCCATTGCGGAGTTAATCTCAGCTTTTTCTCCGGTGAACCCTGAAATAGTGTCCGGAAGAAGGCTGGAAAGTTTCTGGTTATACTTTTGATCAAGCTCCTTTTTCGCCCATGAAAGTTCTTCAAGCGCCTTTGCGTAATTCCCTTCGGCTGCATAGGTGTTTACCTTTTCAAGAATGCTCTTCAGATCATCCGCAAGCGCTGCGTTTGCAAGAAGGAAAACACTAGCGGCAAGTAATAAAGATTTTTTATACATATTTTCTCCCTTTATTGTTTTAGACATATGTCAGGTACTACCAGTGACATCAGGTTA
Source organism: uncultured Bdellovibrionales bacterium (assembly GCA_964612555.1). Taxonomy (GTDB): domain Bacteria; phylum Bdellovibrionota_C; class UBA2361; order SZUA-149; family DAOLCO01; genus DAOLCO01. The sequence continues at coordinate 233,264 of CAZTBW010000002.1, forward strand.
CGCCATATTAAAATAACGTAACTCTTATTCTTATAATAGAACGAGGATACTTAATATAAGCGAAAAAATAAACAGATGGGAACCGGTGAGTGGTAGAAGTTTATTAAAATCATCACCTTTCTCTGCTTTTAAAAATTTCCAGAAAACATAAAAGCTTAGAAGAGAATTAAGAGAGATCAGTACTGTGTAATTTGAAATTTCAGTAAATAAAGGAGTGATCAGGACTGCTGCATACGCAAAAAACAGGCAGGTTCCAAATTCAAAAGTAGCAAAATCTCTGCCATAGCGTGCGGCTAATGTTCGTTTTCCGGTGGTTCGATCTTCCCCGATATCTCTTGTGTTATTAACTATAAGAATTGCCGTAGCCAGAAATCCACAGGCAGTACCGAGAAGAAATGCTTCCAGCGAAAATTCTTTTAAGAGCAAATACTCTGTACCCATGACAGCTACAGGACCAAAAAAAATCAGAACAAATAATTCACCTAATCCGTTATGGGCAAGAGGATAAGGTCCCGCGGTGTACGCATAGGCACCAAGAATAGAAAGAAGTCCAATCACTAAAACAGGGATGCCGCCGAAATATACCAGAATCGACCCCAGTGCGAGAATGATACCGGTAAGGATCTTTATTGCTGATGCCATTTTCTGTTCGCTCACCTTTCCCGAAAAGACCACTCGTTCAGGTCCGGTGCGGAGCTTTGTATCGCTCCCCTTTTTGAAATCCCAGAGATCATTCACGTAGTTCGTAAGTACCTGGATAAGCATCGCGGTGATCAGTATGAGAAGAGCGACCGTGCACATGCTGAAGGTGCAGGAAGAAGTTTTTAAGGGAGTTTTTGAGATGGCAATCCCGATACCTATCAGTACGGGACTGATACTTGCGGTAAGTGTCTTGGGTCGTGCCGCCGTTATGAGCGGACTAATCAAATCGTGAGGCACCCATCTCATCGTTTACAATACGAGGTCTGCTGTGTTTACTCTGATTGATTTCTTCTATGTATAGGGGAGAACATGACATGCTGAGTACCGCATTACACGCAAGTTCGATGCAGAGTAAATCACGGGGTCCAAGCTTGATTCTTCTTCTCTCATCCTCGCTCCTTCCAGAAACTATTCTAAGCCAGCTCGTTTCCTCTCCAGTAAGCGCCCCCTGTGCCCCCTTTGGTTTGTCACGATATAATTTTATAAGAATGTCACCACTGTCATCTCTGATGATCACGTTTTCGTCCAGTGATTCCACTCCATAAAGAAACGCACGTGCGGTTGCCCAGATTCCACCAACGGCTTCAATGGGAACAGAGATTCTGCATGCACCCGGTGAATCCGGTGCAGGTTCGTTATTAACATTGGGGATATACCAGAATATAAGCCCGGTAGCTTCAGGAATCAGTTGTAACCTTCCAAATGATTTTGCGATTGTAAAATGCATTCCGTTCATACTATTAAAACCCTCTTCTTCATTATTACTGTTTCTTCAAGCTTTGGGACGAGTTCGTTCCAAAGCGTTTTTTATACTATAAATTTTATTTTTGTCCTAGCCTTCACTTTTTCGTTTTTTTAGTACCAGGGTTGTTTTTGTTATTACCCGACTGTATTACAGTGGTACCTCCTTTTCTGTCTTTAAATCCGGAAAGACGCAAGACCGTTCCTTTTTCATCATTTGCCTCCTGTTTCTCTTTTTCCGGCAGAGGTTTTTTTGACGCTGGAGCCGTTTCGGTTACTTTTGGAGGAGGTGCGGGGGAAGGTTCGGGAGGAGGAGCGGGAGTTTTACTGATAGTAGTGTGCGCCTTGTGGAGTCCCTTGAATCCTTTTAGCAGATTCAGACGAAATCCTCCCTGAGATTCATCCTGGGTATGTTCGTCGTCCTGCTCTTCTGCTTTTGAAGACCCGTTACTTCCACCTCTACTACCTGAACCCCCGTTACCTGAGCCCCCGTTACTTGAGATATCTTCAGAATGATCTTCTGCGCTACCATGCCCCCCGCCTTGCCTTCTTGCCTGAGACCGCTCAATGGACAGAATGTGTTCGTCCACCCACTCTGCAAGACCTATTTCATCAGCTTCAACCGCTTCATATCGGGTAAGGAACTCCCGTCCCTCCCAGGTGGCAGGCAGATCGGCATCAAACCAGATTGAACGACCTTTTCTCAAGCGTCCATCCCCTTTATCAAACCATGCAAGTCCTTTTTCGGCAGACATTTCGTGCTTCAGCTCCTCAGCGCTTACGAGGTCTTTTTCATCATCAGAGAAAGTCACTCCATCCCTGAAGCCATCAGCGGAGCGTTTGTTTAGTTCTATATGTTTGGTAAATTCACGACCTGATAAACTGGAAGAAAATCCGGTTGCAAGAGTCTTCTTGGTGGTATTTATTTTACCTATCCATTCACACATGTCCTCGGCAGTTTTGTTGTCACCGATTCGCATGATGACTTTCAGGTTTACGTTTGCAATAACCCGCTCATAAAACTGCTCACTCAGCCCCATGGAACTGTCCATCAGTCCACCAACGGACTGTGCTCCGAAAAGAAGTGAGAACCTTCCTTTTCTTGCAAGCTCAAAAAGGTTTGCCCAGGTGGGACCAAAAGTGGAGGCACCCTCGTCAATCACTACCAGGTGTGGATCTTCAAGGTGATGCGTTCTACTGGAAGTGATTTCCCCGATAGAAACTTCAAGGTCTTCCCGAAACACTTTTACCATTCGTGCCGCACTTTCTGCTTCTTCCAGACGAGGAAGCATGTAATAAATAATTTTCCCCCGAAGGATTGCATCAGTCAGAGAAAGATCGGCACGGGGAACACAGAACATATCCCCGGCTTCGGAGTTTGCTATTGAGTGAAGCTCGGAAGCGATACCTCTCAGGTTATCCGTAAGTCGCTGCGCGTCAAGTTGACCTTTCGGGTTTCGATATGAGCTTGCAAGGTGTCCAAGTTCTATCATTGCCTGTTTGGAGCCTTGCTCATGAAGAAGATCACGCATCCTTGGGTATGCATAAGTAAAAGCAGAAAGTGCAACTGCAATATCCCGAACCGACCATGCAAGCCCAAGACTCTCCATTGCCCGTACTACCCGATACACGGCATCTGCCGCAAGACGATCGTAGTGTTTGGTGGTACTCTGGTCAGAAGTGGGAGGGAGTCCGCAGCGGAGTACTTTTCTTGCCTTTACATCGGCACGCTGAGTGGTGAATACGAAATTATATGAGCAGACCGGGTCAAAAGGGTCTACGACAATTACATCTTCAATGCGCCCGGTAATGAGTGCCATCATAATAATGTCCGCAAGAGTACCAGGATCTCGCTTTGCATCAATAAAAGTAAAACCACTAGCTCTTCCCCGCGCCATTTGCTGGAACATCAAGCCCTCAAGCCAGAGAGTTTTTCCAACACCGGTCTTTGCAAATACTGCCGCATGGCTGCAAATCTCATCATCGGTTACCCAGATCGGTTCACCCGAGTCTACTTCAAATCCAACAAGGTAACGATCAATCATGGATTTACCCTTTGCACGAGTCTCCTTGAGTGCCGTATCAAAAGCCCTTCTTTGTGGAGGCATTCCCAAGACAGGTTTCCCGCCTCTTCGCTCAGATTCCTGTTCCCGTTCGTGTTCGAGCCACCGGTGGTGTGAGTTAAGGTAGGTAAGTGCCATAAACCCTAAAAATGGGAAGATACCCACAACCAACAGAAACGCTCCGGGAGATAGCTTTTCAGAAAAAGAAGAGGTGGCAAATAAAATGCTTGCGACGAAATATGAAACAACAAGTATTGTTATATTATGTCGCTTGGTTTCAAACTTGTTTCTGAAACTTTCTAATGCGTAATCTCGTGCCATGTTTACCCTGTTGCCTGCTCTTTTTCTTCTATCTGGATTTCCTGTGGTGCAGGTACTGCTTTGAAAATCCTTAACTGATTTTCGTATTCTTCCGTTTCAGTGAAAATTTCAAGGTCGTCCTGATTGGGAGAATAGCGGTAGTACGTGTTTTCCCACTGTCTGCCCAGAATCTCTGAAAATCTTCTCTGACGAAGAGGTACCAGTGCATCCATAAAAAGATGTTTGGAGGTTTCGTCCTTGTTAAGTACTTTTAGAATTGCATGTACCACTCCCACCAGAGGAACTGAATCATCTCCGATTCTGGTTGAAAGCCAGTTGTATTTGGTGAGCATTCTTCTTACAATGCGCCAGGTGTCATATATTTCTCCACCACCAGGGAGCGCTTTGATTTTTTGTACAATGAGGTCGACCTCTTCACCGCTTTTATCAGCTTCCATAGCCTGACGTTTAAAGCCCGGGAGTCGTGCAGAGGTGGTAATCTGAGCCTGATATTTTCGGGTTACGTCAAGTAATTGTGCAATCTTCTTGAGTCGGGTTCTGTGAAATTCCGTAAGAGCCATCTTGACAAGGTCTTCAAGAGGAAGGAGCACTACTGATTTATGTACCAAGCCTTTCCAGAGTTTGTGATTTTTGTCAGATGCGCTTTGGGCTTCGTTGTGTTTGATTCGTTCAGTTAGTTTTGTTCTGAAGTTTATATGGAGTTCTTCTATATGGGCATCCAGTTCAACCAGTGAAGCCACCTCTTCTTGTTTTTCGGGTGGAGTGTAAAGGATTTCAAGCCAATCCCGGAGTGCTCTACTCTGGAGTGGCATCCTGATTGGAAGAAATGCCCGACCAAAATCACCATGGCGACGTGAAGAGATGATCGCCTGACGTATGATAAGCCTGATATCTCCATTATACTCTTTATGATAAGGGACAAGAGACTGAATAACGGCACGTGCCTGAAGGTGTGGATACAGGGATATTCGCGAATAACTTGACGCATGTGGTTTGTACACAAGCGCTTTTCCCGCTTCTATTGCAAGGTATGTTGAGACGACAACCTCTATAGGAGTTTCTGCAAGTGCCCAGAGTTTACTTGGAGTCATGGAGAAAAGGAGTGTTCTTGAAAGTCCCTGAAGTGGTGCGGAGACTTTTTCAAGTGCCTGAATGTGGTTCGGATAGTTTTCGTTTAAGCTTTTTGCCGTGTACTTTTGTTTTTTAAGGTTAGCAATGTAGCGTCTCGCAACAGTATGAGCTTCCAGAACGGCGGGCAGAGAACGCTCTACTCCGGCAAGAAGTATCCCGTCTTCATTTGAAACAATACCGGTCTGAGAAAGACGTGGGTCGGACTCGGGTTCGTCGTGATGTTCTTCCTGTTGAATGGAACTTTCAGGTTCGACAAAATGCGGATAGTTAGCATGTGCGTGAATGATCTGAAGCAGCTGCGTGTTTGTTTCATTCTTTGCGTGGTGTTTTTCAAGGAGTTTTCCAAGTTCTGTATTTTCTACGGCAGATTTTTCAGCCATTTTGGGGCATGCAAGCCCCGGAGCAGAAAGATCAGTTCCGCTGAAACTGTTATTGGGACGATATGGTCCGTATATTCCGGAATAGAATGGACCATTGCCCCGGTCACATACCCCGAGGATTGTCTCACTTCTGGTCTGCTTGTCGTGAAACTGCATAAAGACATATCCGGCGAGTGCACCAAGTATCCACAGAGGTGAAAAGCAAAGTAAAAAGCCAATTCTCAAAATTGCTCCCGCCATCATCCGGTTCCCCCAGATGAAAAAATCGGAGAAAGTAAAGAAGGGGTCTATGTCGGCGTTTTTTGCATCTTCGGGGCTTTTAATCAGAGTGAAGATACTATCCATACTCTGTGCCAGTTGCTGATACATTATGGAAGCGCCGGGTACGAGAACAAAGGGTGAATTCTCAAGGAATGAGACTCTGCTCTGAACTGTTACTTGTATATTCTGAACCCAGAGATCTTTTTCAGGGGGACTGTGCTCCTCTACAGATTGATCAGTCCCCCTGAGATGAGATTCTGGATGAGATTCTGCTGAAGGAAATGTGGTAAGTGGCAGAAGAAAGAATCGGCAAAAGACAAGTACGAGAAAAGCGAGGAATGCAGTTCTCTTGACGCTCCATCTCCCTGACAGCTCCTCATCGGTCTGCTTGCGAAGATCTAAAAGACGCTTTCCTAAGTTGTAACCCACAGTGAAACCTGCCGAATGTTTAAAACCTTTCTAAAATACACTAAAGAACTGGTTTATGCAAGATTAGCAGGGGTTTAGGTCAAAACACATGAATAAAACCATAAAGGTTTTTCTTTTAATATCAAGTTAGTAACCCCCTGAACCAGCATAGCAGTTCTTATAAGTTATTGTCCTCTTAAGCATATATGTAAACTTTATCAGTCGGGTTTTTAAATAATCCCCCCGGCTTTTTAGAAAAAAATAATAAAATAAATAGGTTATCTTAGGGTAATAAAAAACTACGGAGTTCCTTTGCTTGTAGAGAAACCCAAGGTATGAGAGTCTGTGCGCAAAATTTTATATTTTATCCGGATTTTAAATTTCTAATAATTTAAGTGAGTTTATTATGGCAACTGAAATAACCATGCCTCAGCTAAGTGACACTATGGATCAGGGGACTATTCTTAAGTGGTTCAAGAAGGTTGGTGATTCAGTTTCCCGGGGGGATGCTCTTGCTGAAGTGGCAACTGACAAAGCTGATCTTGAGATCGAGTCTTTTGATGAGGGCACACTTCTTGAAATCAGAGCCGGGGAAGGTGAGACGGTAAAAGTGGGTGCCTTGATTGCGGTGATAGGTCAGGCGGGTGAACAGTCGTCATCCGGTGCTGCTTCAGGTGGAGCGTCTGAGAGGGTGGAGACGCCGGGGGTGATCAATCTGGGAGCCCCCCTTCATATGGAACAGCCTCCTCAGGCAAGTCCTTCTCAGGCAAGCCCTTCGCAGGTAGATTCCTCACAGGTACATTCTTCACTGGTGAACGGTTCTGCAAGTTCAGCTTCTTCTTCCCAATCGTCTGATTCAGATGAGCGGGTGAAGATATCACCTCTTGCAAAAAATATAGCAAAGAGTCATGGCATAGACTACTCTCAGGTTTCCGGTTCGGGAGAGGGAGGGCGCATCACTAAAAAAGATGTTGAAAAACTGATTTCTTCAAGTCAGATTCCGGAGAAGCCGGCAGGTATCACTGGAGCGGGGGTTGCAGCGACAGAAGTTACAGCGGCAGGAGTTACGGCAATTTCTCACGAAAGACCCTTATCTATTGGCGCTTCTCAGGATGGCAGCAGAACAGAACCCCTTAGCAAGATGAGGCAAACTATTGCATCCCGGATGGTGGAAAGTGTTACCACTGCTCCTCATTTCTATGCAACGTCACGTATCGAGGTTGATGCGCTTCTCAGAACAAGAGGGCTTCTGAAAACTCGTGCTGAATATGAGGGTATTACGGTAACTCACATGATCACAAAAGCAGTGGGGCTTTCTCTGAAGAAGTTTCCAAGAATTAATTCCAAATATGATAATGGTACCCTTGTTCAGCCTCTATCTGTAAATATAGGTATTATTACCGCACTTCCGGATGGACTTCTTATTCCTGTTCTCAAAAATGCAGATACGCTTAGTCTGGCTGAAGTCGTTCAGGAGTCTCACGGGCTCATCCAGCGTGCACGTGCGGGTAAGCCAAAATCAGACGATCTTCAGGGAGGAACATTTTCAATTTCCAATATAGGTAAGAACGAAGTGGAGCATTTCACCGCAATTATCAACCCGGGACAGGGAGCGATTCTTGCAGTGAGCAGTATTCAGGATGAAGCGCTTGTTAAGGATGCTAAAATAGTTCCGGGAAAAACTATACGTGTTACTCTTTCTGTTGATCATCGTATTATTGATGGTGTTATGGCAGGGGAGTTTCTTACTTATTTGAAAGGGCTGCTTGAAGAGCCTGTGCTTATTTTTGCATAATCGTACTTTGCTATACGTATGAAAAGAAAGACCAGACCACTCATATTTGTTGATAGACCTGGTCCGGAGGATTATTCGGCAACGCTCAGTGTGCAGACCAATCTTCTTGAAGCAAGAATTTCAGATCCGGATATTCCTAATACATTGCTCTTTGTTGAGCATGATCATGTCTACACAAGAGGCAGGGGGACGCCCCATCCTGAAGATATACTTCCGCCGTATGATACTGTGCCCTCTGTTGAAATCAGCAGGGGAGGGAAACTCACGTATCATGGACCCGGTCAGTTAGTGGCGTACCCCGTATTCAGTCTGGAAGATTTTGGAAAAGATGTGCACGTGTTTCTCAGAAAACTTGAGGATGTTATTATTGCGAGTCTTTCCTGGTTTGGACTTCGGGGGGTGCGTCGGGAAGGGCTTACAGGAGTCTGGGTATCTCCTGTCGGTGAAGGGGCTCCTGAAGGGGAATGGAAAAAAATCGCTTCAATTGGAGTCGGGGTAAGGAAGTGGGTGAGTTATCACGGTTTCTCTCTTAATGTTGACCCTGATCTTTCTTACTTTTCAGCAATATCTCCCTGTGGGCAGGATGGAAAGGTGATGACGTCTCTTGGAGAAATTCTTGGAGAAGATTGTCCTGAGATGTCCGTAGTGAAAGAAGTGGTGCTTGATGCGTTTTGTACCGTGTTTGGATTTCATCTCTCGAGTGAATCTGAAGATGCCAGAGGAGAGCAGGCGGTAAAAAGGAGGGCGCGACCTTCCTGGCTTAAAGTAAAAGCTCCCGGTTCACCTGCTTTTAATGATACGCACTCTATTGTTAAAAATCTTAATCTTGTAACCGTCTGTGAGGAGGCACGTTGCCCGAATATGGGGGAATGTTGGGCGCATGGTACCGCAACTTTTATGATTATGGGGGACCTCTGCACCAGACGCTGCTCATTCTGCTCGGTAAAAGATGGTTCACTTGACTCTCTTTCACCTCTCGACCCGATGGAACCGGTACGTGTTGCGCAAGCTATTCAGAAGCTGGGGCTTCGTCATGTGGTGATTACCTCAGTTAACAGGGATGATCTTCCTGATATGGGTGCACTTCATTTTCATCACACAGTAAAAGCGATAAGACATGTCAATCCTGATTGTGATGTTGAGCTTTTAATTCCTGATATGCGGGGAAGAAGAGAGCTTGTTGAAATGATTCTTCAGAGTGGTCTTGTAAAAGTTCTTAATCATAATGTTGAGACCGTACTCAGGCTTTATAAGACCGTTCGCCCCGGTGCGCAGTTTCAAAGATCACTTGATATACTGAGGTGGGCAAAAGAGTTGCAACCCGGTGTTAAAACAAAGTCTGGTTTAATGGTTGGTCTCGGGGAGACCAAAGAAGAGGTGATGGAAGTACTTAAGTATCTTCGTTCATCCAATATTGATATTATTACCATTGGTCAGTACCTTCAGCCTTCTAAAAAACAATTACCGGTCTACCGTTTTGTTACTCCGGAAGAATTTAAAGAGTACGAGCTTGAGGCAAAATCACTTGGCTTTTCTCACGTTGAATCGGGACCACTGGTCAGAAGCTCCTATCATGCCTGGAAACACACCGGTGACCTTGAAGCGCCACGAGAGGAAGAGCGAATAATGGGAGCTTATTGAGATACTTTCTTTCGTCTTTTTGCCTGAACGATTTCAAACACCGCAGGTAGAACAGAAATAATAATAATTGCAAGTATCACTAAACCAAAATTATTCTTTACGATTGGCATTTCTCCGAAGAAATATCCCGCATAGGTAAGGATTCCGACCCAGAGTATGGCGCCGGTGATGTTGTAGACGATAAACTGTCGGTACTTCATCTCCCCGACACCTGCAAGAAAGGGTGCAAATGTTCTTACAATTGGTACAAAACGGGCGATGATAATTGTTTTTCCGCCATATTTTTCATAGAACCTCTGAGTCTTTTCTATGTATTCTTTTTTGAAATACCAGCGGTCTTTGATCTGATAGACTCTGTTTCCGATATATTTCCCGATGTGATAATTGACCCCATCTCCGATAATTGCGGCAACAAGGAGAAGTGCGGCAAGTGAATGAACGTCAAGGATAGTTGTTGCTGAAAGAGCTCCCGCGGCAAAAAGGAGAGAATCTCCAGGGAGAAAAGGGGTTACTACAAGCCCTGTTTCACAAAAAATGATGAGAGCAAGAATTGCATACGTGGCTAAGCCGTACTCTGCGATGATTTCTGCCAGGTGTTTGTCCAGATGAATAAAAATATCAATCAGATTCAGCAGCTGTTCCCACATTTTACTTTAAATCCATAGAAAATTGTTATAGCGTAGTAAAAATTGCACAACATACCTCTGTGATGGATTTTGTGCAATTACTATGAAGGTACTATCAGGCAAACAGGGTGGGCAAATGAGGCAGCAAATAAGGATGGGGGTGTTTTGAATCTCTTTCAAGTAGTTTTACAGGGCATTTTAGAAGGGCTCACGGAATTTATCCCGGTATCAAGTACGGGTCATTTAATACTTCTTGCAAATTTCCTTGGTTCTCATGGAGATAAAGAAAAGCTGTTTGAAGTTTTTATTCAGCTTGGAGCAATACTTGCTGTTGCGCTCATATATTTTGATAAGCTGGTCTCCATTGTGAGGGAGGTGCTTAAAGGAGGTTTGAGTGCGAAAAGATCAGTAAAAGGAGTAGCGCTCAGTTACGATGCCTGGGATATTCTGATTGCCTGTGCTCCTCCGCTTCTGGCAGGATTTTTCTTTTACAAGTATATTAAGAGCCTGCTTTTTTACCCATATCCGGTTGCCTGCGCCTTGATTTTTGGTGGAGTGCTACTTATTCTGGTTGAGAAAAAAGGAAAAGAGGTTCCTCAGCTTGATACGCCTGAGACAGTTTCGAGAAAACAGGCGCTGATGGTTGGTCTTTTTCAATGTCTTTCTTTGTGGCCTGGTATGTCCCGTTCGGGGAGTTGTATTATCGGGGGCAGATTCTGGGGGCTTTCCCGGGTGCTTGCAGCAGAGTTTTCATTTATTGTGGCAATACCTATCATGTCGGCAGCGGTGGTGTATGATGTCTATAAATCGTATCATCTGCTTGAGCTTGGGGACTGGTGGTATTTTATTATCGGGTTTTTTGTCGCTTTTATATCAGGGGGACTTGCGGTGAAAGGTTTTATTTCGTATTTGACAAAATATTCTCTTGTCCCTTTTGGAATATATCGCATACTTTTGGGGCTTGTTGTGTTGTGGTATTTTGCATGAAGTATTTTACATGAAGATGAAGAGGTAGGCAGTACACAGACGATGGATATTGAAGACCATGGATATTGAAAAAGAATATTTTGAAAGTTTTCCCGATCCCTGGAAGAAGGTGCTTTCTTTTTTAACTCGTGTTTTTGCATGGGCATTTTTCTTTGCTCTGATATATCTTTTCAGATCTTTTTCCTTGCTTGTATTTTTGACATTCGTGTTTTCTTACATTCAGGCGCATGGGGTGCAGATACTTGAACGCTGGATACCCCGAAGGTCTTACGTGGTCAGTCTGGTTGCTTTACTTTTCCTGGGGGTGCTTGTCGGGATTGGCAGTTTTTTAATTCCTCAGGTTATATCTCAGGCTGAATTATTTGCTGATAATTTTCGGGATTACATAAAGAAAGTTGATACCCAGATTATTGCTTTGTCTGAAACATTTCCCTCGCTTCAGGTTATCATTCCGGAAGTAAAAGACGGTACCCCGCTCTCTGAACCTTCTGGTGGAGCATACTCGGCTCATTCCGATCTTAGTACATCTTTAACAGTTACCGTTATCAGTCAGTTACTTGGTTTTGAAGTGGTGCAGGGTGAAATGCTTGATGTAAGACAATTTACCGAGCTTTTAAAGAATATCGGAAAACCTTTACTTGGAGCCTCTTCTTCTTTTTTCCTTGCGCTTCTTTTTTCTTTCTTGATCGTTTTAGACCTTCCCCGATTGACACGAAGTGTGAAATCCTTGCAGTACACCCGAATCGGGTTTATCTATGAAGAAGTTGCGGATAGTCTTCTCAGTTTTGGGCGGACGCTTGGGCACGCACTTGAGGCGCAGTTGTTTATTGCTATTCTTAATACGATTCTGACGGCGATTGCTATTTATATTTTTGGTATAGGGGAAAAGGTTGCGTTTCTTTCCCTGATTGTGTTTTTGTGCAGTTTTATTCCCGTAGCCGGTGTGTTTATCAGTTCAGTTCCTATCTGTTTGATTGTGCTTGAGCAGATGGGAGTGGAAGGGATTGTACTTATGGCGTTTGTGATCTGGGGGATTCATCTGCTTGAGGCGTATGTTCTGAATCCGAAAATTTTCGGGAATCGTTTACATATCAATCCGGTGCTGGTCTTGATTATTCTTACTATCGGTGGAAAGCTTTTTGGCATCTGGGGGCTTCTTTTGGGAGTGCCGGTCTGTACCTATATTTTTACCGACGCAATACGCTTTAAAACTCCTGAAGTGATCGAGGAAGCCTAGCGTATAAACGGGATACTTTCTTTGAATAAAAGAACATTATTTTTATTTGGACTTGCGGGTGTTGGGAAGTCCTGTCTTGCAAAGTATGTTGCGGATAATTTCGGATATTATCTTTACGAGGGTGATGAGGACATCACCCCGGCAATGCGCTCTGCAATTGCCGGGAATCGTGATTTTACAGATCAGATGCGGGATGAATTTTTTGAGCAGATGACAGAAAAAATTCTTATGCTGCAAAAAGAACATGAGTATATCGTGGTTGCTCAAGGGCTATACAAGAACAAGCATAGGAGATTTCTACTTGAGAAAATTTCCTCTCTTGAGCTGCTCTGGGTGACTGCATCTGATGCGGTAATCAGTCAGAGGCTTTTAAAGAGGGATGGTGTTTCGGTGAGCCCTGAGTATGCAGAAATTATTAAAAAGAATTTTGAACTGCCTGATATTGAAGTTCAAAAAGTGCATAATGAAGGGGAGTTGAGAGAGGTTGTGCTGATAATGGAAGATACTATGGGGCTTCTACGTGTATGAAAATATTTGATTCCCTTAAAGACTTGCGAGCTGAATTAAAGGGGAGTGATGCTTCTCTTGCGCTTGTTCCCACTATGGGGGCTTTACATGAGGGGCATCTTTCGCTTGTTGATCTTGCAAGGAAGCACGCCAGGCGGGTTGGAGTATCAATTTTTGTAAATCCCATGCAGTTTAATAATACGAGTGATCTTGAACACTACCCAAGAGACCTTGAGAAAGATGTTTCTCTGCTTGAAAGTCGAAACGTGGATTACCTTTTTACGCCGACAGTAGATCAGCTGTATGGGGTATATAATGGGACGAAAGTTATTCCTTCAAAGCTTGGTGCAGTGATGGAAGGTCCGAATCGACCGGGACATTTTGAAGGGGTTTGTACTGTGGTTTCGATTTTGTTTAATATTTATAAGCCGGAGTACGCTGTGTTTGGAGAAAAAGATTTTCAGCAGCTTCGTGTTATTGAAGATATGGTGTCTGATCTTTCAATGGATATTAAAATTATCCGAGGAGAAACATCAAGGGAGAGGCATGGGCTTGCAAGGAGTTCAAGAAATGAGCGTTTAACGCCTGATGAAAGAGAAAAGGCGAGTTGTATTTATGAAGCATTACTGACTGCTCGTGAGATGGTACGTTCAGGGACAAAGGCTGGGGATGAAATTATTGGGAGGTCCATGGAAGTCCTTGCAGTAGTGCCTGAGCTCACTCTTGAATACCTCAGCATCCATCGTGAAGATACTCTGGAGGAGCTTTCTGTTATTGACCCATCAGTAAGAAGTAGAATCTTTTTTGCCGGATACTTTGCCGGGGATTTTGGAAGGGTGCGCCTGATCGATAACATGGTGCTGTAAGAGAATGGCTCAGTCCTAATTTTTTTCTATCTTAAATAAATTATTTTTGATAGGTAAATGCTTACTGTATTATTTTTATGTTTATTCTTCATGGATGAGGACTATTTATGCTTGTTTTAACTAGGAAACCGGGGCAGAGTGTTTATATAGGTAGTGATATCAAGGTTACTTTACATGGAATCAGGGGGAACCAGGTGCGCTTAGGTATTGATGCTCCGGGCAATGTAAGGATTTATCGGGAAGAGATTTTTAATCAGATTCTTGAAGAGAACCAGTCTGCTGCGTCCGAGTTGCCACCTGATCTGAGTCAGGTTGCGAAGGTGTGGGCTGATGGAAGGAACAAGGCACTTACCGAGCTTGCAAAGCATAAAAATAAGAAAAGAAGTTCTGATGATTTTGACGATGAGGAGTAATTAAAAGAATAGCAGTCTATGTCAGATAAAATGCAAAAAATTTCAACATCACGTTTTGGGGAACTTGAAGTTCCGGAAGCATCTATAATGCAGATCATAGGTGGGGTTCTCGGTTTTCCTGATGAATCAATGTTTGTGCTTCTGGAGTACAGTCCTCCTTTTTCATGGCTCCAGAGTGTGGAAAATCCCGAGCTTGCCTTTGTTGTGGTGAATGCCGCCGAGTTTGGTGATGAGTATGTTGTGCCCCTCCCCATTGGTGACCATGAAATAGGTCTTAATAAAGATGATGAAGTGGCGATTATGAACCTGGTAACGGTTCGACCTGACCCTTCAATGACAACGGTAAATCTTAAAGCTCCAATCATTGTGTGTCTTCGTACGATGAAGGGAAGGCAGTTCATACTTGATGATGAAAGATACCCGATCAGACTACCCCTGTGGGGCGCTTCGGATGCAAGTGCTTCCCCCGCAGAAGGTGGAACCAAGCCGGAAGGCGGTAAATAAAGATCTGTAGGGGCAGGGCTTGCCCCTGCCCGCATAAGAAGATGTTACAGAGCCAGAAGGCAACAAATAAACAGATATTTCAGTCTTACTTTGTAAAGCTCTGTAATTACAGAATATCTTCTCCTATCCCCCCTGTTTTTTTGTCGTTTTGTTTTTTAACAAACCTGCCGACTTATCTAGGCGAATAATTGTTTTATTGTAATTTATATTGTGTCACTCAGTATGCAGAAGCGGTGCTACATTTTATTGTTATTTTCTTTTTTGTATCTATGCACAAGTGGGGTGGTGTATGCAGCACCGCCTGTCGTAGCACCAAAATCTTCAGTAGATCGGGATATTGTTCCTTTCTTTAAAGAAGCGCTTACTGCCATATCAAAAGGAGAGATCGCTAAAGCATCTGAGGCGCTTGTTAAAGTGCGTATGCATGCCTCCTCGCAGGGCTTTAAGGATATACCTGAATTCTCATTGGATCTGATTCGCAGAGCAAGAGATACTAATGTTTCGCATGAGATGAAAAAATTACTTTATGATCATGCAGAACGGTTATCACCTGATCATCCGGGCGTTCTTCTATCACTTGCTACCGCCCATAAAGAGCTCGGTTTTAAAAGTTCCTTCAAATATTTTAATAAAAGTATTTCAAATATGAAGGATTATCCGGTTACTTTGGCATCTACCCTTGCAAGATTATTTGTCATGGGGGTATGTGCCTTGTGTATTACAATCTTTCTTGTGACTTTTCTTTTTTTAGTGAGTACTTCAGGTGAGATATATGTCGCAATAGCAACCATGTTTTCAAAAAAAACAAGAGGCTATCTTGCTTTGGTACTTTTCCCGCTTTTTGTGCTCCTGCCGCTCGTATTTCCTTTTCTTTTTACTCTTTGTGTATGGGCTGTTTTCATGCCTCTCTTGTTAAAACGTCTACAGTGGATATCCTTTTTTACAGGCGGTCTGGTGCTTTCCTTTGTATATGGGGTGCCATTTGCTTCTGAGGTGATGACGTTATCCGAGCTGAAAATAAGTAAGGCACTGGAAAGTGTTACCAATAAAAATTATATGCCTCGGGTGCAGGACTATCTCGATCAGGTAGCTGAGCAGGAAGCAGGAAGCCCAATGTATCCCGTTTTTAGAGGAAAGCTTCAGCAGGAGCGAGGTGATCTGGAAGCAGCCCGTGCGTCTTACGAATCCGCAATGCTTTTACCAAACCCGTCTCCCGCAATAGCATACGTGGTGCAGCATAATTTAGGTGTCTATGCCTTTCAAAAGGGAGATTTTCAAAAAGCATATAGCGAGTGGGAAAAACTCTATGCTGCCGGTTGGAGAGAATTTGAACTTGTTTATAATCTTTCTATCGTTTCACTTTCCCTGTTTAAAAAAGAACACTACGAAACGTATTATGAGCTACTACTGAAGAAATATCCGGGAGAGGTTGAAAAAGTATTTGAAGAACAGGGAGAAACACCGGCACCACTTCTGGGGCAACTCCCGAGAAGCTTTTTTATTGATGTGTATAAAGATAAAATGTTCTCTTCTCATTCAAAAAAGATCACTTTGTCCGTAATGAGTTCTTCTTTGCTGATACCGGAGATTGGCGGTTTTTTTGATGCCCGGGTTTATGTGGTACTTTCATGTGTCCTGTTTCTGGTGTGGATATATCAGAGTATGCCGGGGCGTGTTTCATATCGTTATCGGGGTAGCCTTGTTACTCAAAGAGTTTTCTTTTCGATGAAACAGAACGGAATATGGAAATTATTTCCGTTTGGCTGGTGTCTTGTTGAAGGAAAAGAACTTTTCTTTCTTGTATCGGGAAGTACTTTAATCTTTTTGGTGATGGTAGCGTTTGGGGTGCCTTTCTCTATAGCGTATGAATCGGTAAGTGGTGGTATCATGTTTCTGGTTTTGCCTGCGCTCCTTCTCCTTCTTGTGTCTGTGGCGCCCTGGAAAGGTGCCTATATACAGAGGATTAATTAGTATGGAAACGCTATTTGAAGAAAAAGAATCACTTCCAATTGCGGCACTTCCCAATTTTTTAAGAGGAATATCTCAATTCGGGAAATCCGGAATATTGTATTTTGATACTGTCAGGAGAGGAGGTAACATTTCTTTTTTTGAAGGACGGATAATGGCAGTGCACTTGTCCACTACCAGCATTGTAAAAGAGCTCTTGAATCGTTTATCCAGAGGAGGGGTGATTCCTCAAAATGTTGCTGATACCATTGGAGTGCACAACAACTCTCTTGGTATTGGGGAAGTGGCTCATGCGCTGGTTTTTCACGAATATCTTTCAAGTGAAGAGTTTGTAAAATATTATGAAGCTGAAGTGCAGGAAATGTTATTTTCCCTACTCGAAGAAAAAAACGGTACCATTACATTTCAGATTGAGCATGGCTCAGAGTTTTGGCTTGAGGATAATGACTGCCCCGTTTATTTTGATAAGAAAAAGCAAACTACCGGTATGTTTCCTTGTCAACATTTACTTGACTATGTGGAATCCATGCTTCTTGTTGAAGAACTTTGCGAAGAAGGCGAGTACTTGTCTCTTGTGGATAATGATCTTGAGTCCGGAATGTTTTTTGACGCAGATGAGAAACGAATTGTTTCTCTAGCCGGGGTCAATGCATCCATATCAAATGTGCTTGATTCTGTTTGTGAATCACGTCAGTCGGTGTTACATCTTCTTTTGGAGCTTAAAAACTCTGGCGTGGTATCCTGTGGTGCTCAGGTTGATCATTCCGACTTTGAATTATCTCGGGAAAAAGAAAGTCAAAGCGGTGGTGGGAGTGAAATGTTGTCTGTTTCTTTATCTCAGATGGATGTGTCCGCTGAGAAACGTGTTTTTGAGCGTATTAATCTGTATTTGATGAAACCCCAGGGAATTGAATGGGTTCTTCGGCTGGTGATGCCTGTGGGAATAATTACAGGTTTATATTATTTTCAGCACGTCGTAAAAAATATGCTCGATGAATTTAGTGTTATTTTTTAGAATACAGCAAACGCAAATGTAAAGTTATCTAATGGCAAGAAAACGAAAACCTACTGAGATAAATCTTACCATAGACTTTGGCAGGAGGATATTTCACGACGATACTGCTTCCATGTATGAGGCAAAGGACACGGTGACCTCTAACAGGCTACTTGTGTTTATTACTGATGAGGCGTACGTGGAGTCAGCTTCTGCCGATCTGGCAAGAGAGATTAGAAGAACCTGTGATAAAATCAATATGGCTTCCGTTGAAGTTTCCAGTCTGTGCCCCGTTCTTGACAGTGGTTTTACAGAGATGAATCAGGCGTTTTTTATGTCAGTGAAGCCGGATGCGACTCCTTTGATCGTACAGGAATATAATTCAGTTGAGGAAGTCATCAGTCAGGTTGAAAAAATTGTTGAGATTTTTTCAATTGTTCATTCATTGGGCTTAACTCAGCTGGTATGTAATCTCAAGTCTGAGTGGTACGTTAAAGCTGATGGTACCCTTCTTCTGTTATTTCCCGGAGTGCGGGGGTTACTGGATCGTATTCGTTCAAAAAAAACAGAAGCGAGTGCTGTGAATGTGCGCTCTGACTTGAAAGAACTTTGCAGGGTTTTTGAACAACTGCTGAACCAGCTTTCAATCGATGTCAGTGCGGAGAAGGTAGAGGCGGTGCAGTCACAGATAGCCTCGTATCGCAAAAAACTGAAATCCGGCACTTCCAGTCTTTCAGAATTCAGAAATCTCCTGAGTGAGATCAGAGATGAAGTGTCTCATATGCCTGATACACTTGTCTCTCCCCGGGATTCCTCAAAAAATTCTGACGGAAAAGACTCTTCCAAAGATAAGGATTTCGTAAAAAGTCGCAGCAGGGAGCGTAATAAAACCGTTTTATTTAATGAGATGGATATATTTTCCAAAAATGAATCTGTTTCAGACACTCCTGTCTCTTCTTCTGATGATGATGAGTACCCGGTCTATGCTGAAGATGAAACAGAAGAGGATTTTTTTGGAATAAAAGAGGAGGAGAATTTCGAGGAAGAAAATTCAGCAGAGGAATTTGGAAAAGGGGAATTTGGAAAAAATGCCAATGTCTTTTCTCAGGTGATCAAGGATTTTCCGAATGAAGGAGACTTCTCCTCAGGTGCATTTGGCTACGGGTCTTTGAAGTCTGATGCCTTTAATGATGCCATTTCTTCTTCTCCTCCTCCTTACGAATCAGTATCCAAGAAATTTTCCTCCGCAGCGGATGAAGTATATGGAGGGTTCGGCTCAGGCTTGTTTCGTTCAAAACAATCTTCCGGGATAAGCTATGAAGAGGAAGCACCCAGGAGAAATAAATTCCTGATTATCATTGCCGTACTTCTGGTGCTTGCAATTGTCGTTCTTGCAGGGGTAATTGTAGTGCATCTTACTTCAGGCTCTAAAGAAACAAAAAAAGTTTCTGAAAGTTTATCGGTATTTGATGGTACCACCCCGAACAGAATGCTTGAAGATCGGAATCAAGCGAAAAAAGAAAATATGTTTCCTGATAGTGATGTTCGGGAGTCCTATGAATCCAGGTCTTCCGATATGAAATTTCCTGAACTTGATGAGGCGGTGTTTGTAGATAATCCGGTGTCAGTGCCGGAACCGTATCGACCTAAAAAAGATGAAACGCTGAACCCTCTTCAGAAAAATTCACTACAGAAAGATCCGCTTGAAGAGAACAAAGCCGTTTTTGATCAGGTAACCACCAATGAACATCTTGATATCAGGATGTTTCTTGATAATATTTCCACTCCCATTCCACCCCGGGATGTAAGTCAGGTTATCTCGTTTCTGGAATCGGAAGATTTTGAGATACGAATAGCGGCGCTGAAAACTCTTGGAGAAAAAGCGGTTAAAGATGATGTCAGGATTAAAATTGCGATAGAAGCGATGCTCAATGATGAAGATCCTCTGGTAAGGGGATTTGCCTCTTTTGCACTGGTGTCGTATGCCGACCAGGATGCCATTCCCATCCTTGAAGATCAGCTTGAGTATGAGAAAAACGATGTTGTTACTTCTGCAATTCAAAGGGCAATCTCTAAAGCACGTAGTACTACTAGGTGATATCCCGTGGGCATATAACAATCCAATGAACAGGTAATAATCTGATGGGTATGCGTTTTTTATATAAAGGTATTTTATTTATATTGCTGCTGTCTGCATGTGCTCAAGGACGCGCTCCGCTTGTTGAAGAGTCTATTACTGATATTGAACCTGCTCCCTATCTTCATATTGTTTCGTCTAAAAAAGAGACCCTGGGGCTTATTGCAGAGTGGTACACGGGTAGTTTCAAAAACTGGAAGCAGATTGCTCACTTCAATAATAAAGGGGAAAGCAGTATTGTTCGCCTGGGTGAAAGTGTGTTTATTCCTCATCGGCTATTGATACGAGAAAATCCGCTTAATCCTCAGCCCGTGGGCTCTGATAAGAGAGGTTCTGCTGCAAATAAAAGCTCTAGAGAAACAATAGTGAAAGAAGATGCGGATGATGTGATAGCCGATACTCGAGACTCTGAAAATAAAGAGAACTCTTCTGAGGGGATAGAGGGAAAAGACCTTGATGAGTTACATGAAATGGTTGATCTCTTTGATGATAAGGAGAGCGTTTCAGAAGACACTGTTTCAGAAAATACTATTTCAAAGGAGGTTTCTGTTGAAACAGTCGTTCAGCCGGAGCCCCCCAAGCCTACAGTAATTCCTGTTGAAATAGATAATAAAGAAAGAAAGAGAATGGAGTTGTTGCAGGAACTCCTGAAAAAATAAGCGAGACTTATATCTCTCTTTCTTCCTGAATTGTTTTTGCGATAAGGCTAAATCGTGGGCTCTGATTCCGGTATTTTTTCATCTTTTCGTGAATCTGTTTCATACCTTCTCTTCTTGTATGATACATGATTCCACCCCTGAAAGGCGGAAACCCAAAACCCATTATGGATGCAAGATCAATCTGATCAGCAGCTTCTCTTCCGGGAGTGCCGGAAACTCCCTCATCATAAGTAAGTATCGCTTCACTTACCATACTCAGTAAAAGTCGCTCGGTAATCTCTTCCTGAGACTTGCTGCCGTTACTGTGTGTGATACCAAGTTCGGAAAGAAGTGTTTCATTTGGTTTTGTGTGTTTGCCTTCATGGATATAAAATCCCAAGCCACCTTTTTTCCCAAGGAGTTTCTTTCTCGCCACTTTTTCAAGAATATCTGCTCCCTTCATCCGCTCTCCATATGCCCCGGAAAGTATTTCTTCAACTTTCGCCGCAATATCAAGTCCGACTTCATCAATCAGTCTGAAAGGTCCCATAGGGAATCCGAATGTCGTCGCTGCACGTTCGAGCTCCTTAAAGCCGGCACCTTCCTCCAGCAGTAGTGAAGCTTCAGCCAGATAAGGGGTGAGGATTCGATTTACAAGAAACCCCGGTACGTCTTCCACTATGACAGGATATTTTCCGAGTCTGGATACAAGGCGGGCAGCCTGAACAAGAGTTTTATTTGAAGTTTCTTTTGTGCGCACCAGTTCCACAAGTGGCATCTTTTCGACCGGATTGAAGAAGTGTACACCGATGGTACGTTCAGGATTTGGAATACCCTTAAAAATATCACTAAGGGAGAGTGAAGAGGTGTTACTTGCAAGGATGCACTCAGGTGAATGTTTTTCAGCAAGCTCTGAAAAAAGCTTTCTTTTAATTTCAAGATTTTCAACCGCAGCTTCTATAAAGATGTCCCTTTCCGGCGTTTCCTGGAGTGTGGGGTATAGGGAGAGTTTTTCAAGCAGTTCTTTTTTCTTTGTAGTTCCAAGAGACCTGCTTTTGTCAATAAAGCCGTTTACGTGTTCATGAAGCGCATTTCGAGCGTCTTTCGATAAATCAAAACACGAAAGCTCATATCCTGACTTGATGGCAACTGATGCAATGCCTCTTCCCATTATTCCCGCCCCGATAAGCCCGATTGATTCTATGGGGGTTGCTACTTCCTGTTTGCCGAGCTTTCCCGCACTTTCAGTGAGAAAGAAAATATGTACGAGGGCTTTTGAAACGGGGGTAACTATTAATTCTCCAAGGGCTTCGGCTTCCTTTTCATAGCTTGCCTGCCCGGGTGCACTGAGCCCGGTAACGCAAAGGGAAATAGATTTGGGAATTGCAGGGTATTGTCCCTTGGTTTTCTTTTTAGCGGCTTTTTCCGCAGTTGATCTGCAAATATACCTTCCAGGACAAGTATGACTCAGAAAACGATCAGTAAGCGAAAGGGAGTGGGAACGATTCTTACCTTTCTCAATGAACTTGCGGGCAGTAGTAATAAGAGCTTCTGTGATTGCTCCATCAGAGTTTGCAGTTAATTGAATTAGCGTATCTACAAGCCCTGTTGATTTTGCCTTTTTTGCAGTTACTACTTTTCCTCCCAGAATAATATCCAGAGCCTTTGGAAGACCGATGATTTTTGGTAGTCGTTGGGTGCCTCCAAAACCGGGAAGTATCCCGAGTTTGGTCTCAGGAAGACCGATTTTCGAGTTTCCATGATCAGTTATGATACGGTAATCACACGCAAGGGAGAGTTCACAACCGCCTCCCACGCAGTGCCCATGAATTGCCGCAACAGTGGGAACAGGAATATCTTCAATTTTTTGAAATACGGCTTGTCCCTGTGCTGCAAGACGCTTTCCCTCACCAGGGTCGGTGACATCCTTTATGGCGTTAATGTCGGCACCAACACAAAAACTTATATTTGGAGGGGAAGTAAAAACAACACCTTTGACATTTACTTTGCCGCTTTTGATATCTTCATGGAGAGTGCCAAGGAGGGCATCAAGAGCACGCATCCTTTCTTCAGTAAGAATAATAGCCTTTTCATCGGGAGTGCCCAGTAAGATCACTGCAATATGATTTTGTATTTCTAGTGTTGGTTTCTGCATGTCAATTTTGTTCCTGGTAGTTATATGTCAGCGCACTTGTTTTTTAAATTTAATCATCTTTTAAGGAGTGGTAATAACAGAAGGCAAGAAAACCAAGAACTGCTCCAACGGTTGTTATTAGTAAAAACCATCCTGCGCCTGTCATACTATGTTCTCCTCTTTGTTGATTCGTTTTGTCCATGAAGGGAGGGCAGTAAAAATAGAAAAAAGGCAAAAGATGAGTATGGAACCAACCAGAAGGAGGGAATAAAGTGGTACCCCACCTTTTGAGAGATCTTCAATGCGCGCAGGAAGATTTGAAAAACACCATATAATAAAAATAATAAGTAGATACCCGGGAGTGACATACTTAATGAAGGGGATAAAAAGTTGAGGAAGCTTAAGTTTGGCATGTTCGTTAGCGATTTTTATACCACGTTCTGCCCCGAATACCCATGAAAACAGTAGTATCTGAACAAGCCCAAGAAGATATATTCCCACCGTACCAATCCAGAAATCAATAGTATCAAGTGCAAGTAAGTCTTTACTGAAATATACAATAAAAAGAGAACCAAGCACACTGAAGCCCGAGGCGAGAACGGTAGCAAATTTTCTGGAAACAGAAAATGCCTCACCAAAGAATGCTACTACAGGTTGCAGCATCGAGAGTGAGCTTGTGATGGCAGCAAGAAAAAGTATAAAAAACCACAAAAACCCAAACAGTCTTCCTGCGGGCATATATTCAAATACCACAGGGAGCGTATTAAAGCCGAGTCCAAAGGTGCCGCCAACAGTTCCTGCAACACCAAGAAATACAAAAGCAGCAGGGATAGTAATTAATCCCCCAAAGCAGATTTCAAAAAACTCATTAGTAGCAGAGGCGGTTGCTCCGGAAAGCACGACATCGTCCTTTTTTCTTAGATAACTTGCATAGTTGATAATAATCCCGAAACCTACAGAGAGGGTAAAAAAGACTTGTCCTGCTGCTGCTATCCAGGTTTCAATATCCAGCAGGGAGCTGTACCAGGGACCAATTGCATCTTTTGCCCGGGGGTTCCACATATAACCAAGACCATTAAGAATATTTTGTTCAGGCAGAGCGGGATTAGGAGTGCCAAGAGTGAGAACTCGTACTAGTACAATCAATGCGCAAAGCGCCATTGCTGGCATGGCAATTTTGCAGAAACTCTCAATACCTTTAGTGAGTCCGCGAAAGATCAGATAAAAATTCAAAGTAAAAACAAGACCCCACCAGAATAGACTTTCATGAACTCCCTCCTGATAAAGAGCCCCATTGTTTGCATATCCTGTAAAACTTGAAAAAAAAGCAATGCTGTTTGTAGCATATTCATTAGGGTCTGTTCCAAGATTCATTGTGCCCATCAGGTAGTGCCAGGCATAGGCAAGACACCAGGATTCGATAACTATATAGTACATATACACCACCAGAGGGACTAAAAGCCCCAGAGCGCCAAGGTAGGCACAGAATTTACTTTTGGTGAGGTAGTAAAATATAGCCGGGCAGGAATGAAATTTGCCTTTTGTGCCCGCTTCTTTACCAAGAGTCCATTCAATCCAGCAGACGGGGAGACCAATTATGATAAAGGAAACCAGGTAGGGAATCATAAAGGTACCACCACCATGCTGAGCCGCAAGCCCTGGAAAACGAAGGAAATTTCCTAGCCCCACCGCAGAGCCGGCAACAGCAAGTATAGCCCCCATTTTGCTATTCCATTGTTCCTGTGTTTCTTGTGCCATAGGTGAATTGCTCCCGGTCTTACTAAGTCTATTAATTTATAGTTCGAGCAGGTGTTTTACTTCACGAACAATGCTACTCATAGGACAGTGCTTCTGATTTTGAGTACCGGCAGTGCTTCTCAAATCTTTGATCAAAACTTCCTTTCTGGAGAATTCATCTTCCCCGATAATGAGTATCAGGGGAACTCCTTTTTTATCTGCGTATTTTATCTGTGCTCCAAGTTTTGCAGAATCAGGATATAGCTCGGAAGGGATTCCTGCGTCTCGAAGCTCTTCTGTGATTTTAATACAGGTGCCCAGATAGCGTTCATCAAGAGTACTCACCAGCGCCTTTACTTTGGAAGGAAGGGTGGCGGGGGTAGAGTCCGTTTTAAGTTCTCTTAATGCGGCAAGCAGTCGGTCTATCCCTACTGAACCGCCAACCCCGGGAAATTCTTTTTTGGTAAATAAAGAAGCAAGATTATCGTATCTTCCACCAGAGCAGACAGAGCCAATACCGGGTACCTCAGTGAGCTGTGTTTCAAATACAAGTCCCGTATAATAATCGAGCCCTCGCGCAATGGAAATATCAAGCACCGAAGATTCTTTTTTAATCCCCGCCTCAGAAAGCCCGGAAAACAGCCCCTCTATTTGTGCTATTCCTTCTTTAAGCAGTTCATTCTGAGGGCACTTGTCTTTCAGGATTTTAACGCAGGTTTCAATGTTTGATTCCTGCATGAGATCCGATATGAAGTCGGTTAGTTTTGAAGCATCTGCTTCGCCAAGAGATGCTTCTGAGGAAAGCTCCTTGATAACAACGTCCTTTCCCATCTTTTCAAGTTTATCAATTGCACGAAGGGCGGGCGTATAGTTGTCTTTGATTCCAAAGCCCTCAAGCATGCCGTTCAAAAGTTTTCTGTTATTGATTCGCACACGATATGGAATAGCAAGAGAAGAAAAAAAACGGTGTACCACAAGGAGCACTTCAAGATCGGCAGTAACTGCTTTGGAGCCTATGATATCAAAGTCACACTGATAAAATTCACGGTAGCGACCTTTCTGAGGCTTTTCAGCACGCCAGACCGGTGCAATATGATATCTCTTAAAAGGGAAGATCAGCTCATTTTGATGCATGGAAACATAACGGGCAAGAGGAACCGTGAGATCAAAACGAAGGGAGACATCCCTTCCCCCCTGGTCTTGAAACCTGAATAATTGCTTATCAGTTTCATCAGAACCCTTTCCAAGGAGAATTTCTGAATATTCCAGGGCGGGAGTGTCAATTGGAGAGAAGCCTGAGAGTTCAAAAATTTCGGTGACATTAGCAAAAAGGGTGTTTCTTGCTTCAGCATCAGCGGGAAGTTCGTCCCTGAAACCTTTAAGAATTCTTGCCTCGATCTTGTTATTGTCAGTACTGCTCATAAAGCCGGAAACACTCACTTAAAAACGATAAAAAATGTGTCTAAAATTATTTTTAATAGTGTGATGTATTTAACATGATATAGACTCTGATTGATAGTGTTTAATATTGATAGATTACTTAAGGAAACTAGCCGGTGCCGGAACTAAGAAGTAAAATATTCGTCCTTGATACCTCTGCCATAGTAACTCTTGTGCAGGACATTACCACAGCCAGAGACAGGAGTTCACCCGGATTTGCCGGTGTGCTGGGGGATAATGAAATTGTGGTGCCACGGGTTGTGCTTGAAGAGCTTGATGGCTTGAGAAAGGGAGGAGATGAGCGTTCAGTTATTGCCTCGGAAGCCTCTCGTCAGCTTGAATATTACACCTCGCAAGGTTCCCTTATGGATGGCGTGGAAACAGAGAAAGGAGGTATTCTTCGTTTTGCGCGTCGCCCTACCAGGGAAATGTTTCAGGCACTTGATCTCAGACATAACATTGCCGATCACGAAATCCTTTGTACCGCGATTGAGGAAGAGGAAAATCTGAAAAAAAGAATCAGGGATATTCAGGATGATCCGGAAAACGAATCACTGCCCGAAGTGATTCTTATTACTCAGGATAGAATACTCAGAGTACTTGCCCGGAGCATGTACGGCATTAAGGCAGAAGAGCTGCAATCGGTTTGTGCCCCGGAATATGAATACGAACGCGGGCTCAGAACCGCACTTCTAAGCGAAGAAGAGGTAGATCAGGCAATTGAAAAAGGTTCATGCGAGGTGGATTTTGCCATGCACATGAATCAACTCGTTCATATTGTAAACAAGGACAATCCTTTTTATCACTACACGTACGGTATATGTCGTGACCAGAAATTAAAAGAAGTAGAGATACTTGATCGAAGCAAGATTGATTATCTTAAAGTGGCGGGGGAAGTTTCGGGAAGAAACGTGCGCCAGAAACTTCTCCTCTGGGCACTTATGGGGTGTGGGGAGCCTGACCCCTTTGCTCCGGGAGGGGTGCGTCTTTTGATTGTGTCGGGACCTGCGGGGAGTGGTAAATCCTTTTTGACTCTTGCAGCGGCGTGGGAACGTCTTGAGCGGGGGCATTTTGATCGGATTGTGGTAACCCGTCCTATGGTGGATGTGGGGACATCACTTGGATTTCTTCCCGGTACTCTGGATGAAAAATTAAAGCCATGGGGTGGTCCTATTGAAGATAATCTTCGTGCGATTGTGCAAGTGCCCGGTAGTGATGAAGGCAAGAGTGGTAAACGGGGAGTGGGTGGTGGAGTTGGCAGGGGAGGAAAACCCTTTGATGCAAAGACCTGGCTTGAAATGGAAGATCGTCTGGAGCTTGTGCCCTTGACCTATATTCGGGGAAGGACTTTTAGGAGAACCTTTGTGATTCTTGAAGAAGCGCAGAACCTTGAGCGGGGTCCTTTGAAGGTGCTTCTTACGAGGTTGGGTGAAGGGAGTATGGTCGTTATTCTTGGGGATGAAAGTCAGATTGATAATCAGTTTCTCAGCAGAAGAAATAATGGGCTTCTTCATGCAATAAATTCATTTCGTTCCTGGCCTCAGGCGGTGCATATTCATCTTGAGGATATTGTGAGGAGTGATCTTGCGGAGGCTGCAAGTAGTTTGTTGTAATTTTTATTGTTTGTTTTTTTATTCCTCCCCGAAGAGGTCTGAGGAGTGCTTTTTGTCGAATGGCTCCCTCGGAACGGATGATCTTTGGATTGGATGATAGGTCATTTGTCCTCAGTCCGCTTGAGTTCGACAAAAAGCACTCCTCAGACCTCTTTCCGCCCCTCCTTTTTGTTTTTATTTTCTCGGTCTATTTTTCACAGCAATCTGTTTTTTATAAAAATTTTTTTGTGAGAAGGGTGTTTTGGTTTTGTCGGGTGGGGTGGGGGAAAGTTATGCATAAAGTTATTAGCAGGGGCAGACTTAGCCCCTTTAGTGCTAATAACTTTTGTGTGTAACTTTTTTGGTGGGGAGGTGAAAAATTATCTGTGCCAGGGGCTTTCGGTTTATCTTATTGAATAATTTTAGTTATCAGTTTAAGGTATTTTGTAACTGTATAAATAGAATCGGGATATAGTTTGTATGATAAAAGTAATAGTTAACGGTGCGAAGGGACGCATGGGACAGGAAGCCGTAAAGGCGGTGGGGGCTGATTTGGGGCTTGAGTTGGTGGGGGAGACGGATGTTGGAGATGATCTGAGTCGGGTAATAAAGTCTTTGGGTGCAGAGGTTGTGGTTGATTTTACCTTAGCGTCTGTGGGGTTTGAGAATGTGAAGAGGATTTTTGAATCGGGAGCCAGACCCGTTGTTGGTACCAGTGGTTTTGATAAAAAGTCAGTAGAGGAGCTTTCAAAAATTGCAAAGGAAAAAAAGCTGGGTGGTATTATTGCTCCGAATTTTGCGATTGGAGCAGTGCTGATGATGAAGTTTGCTAAAGAAGCGGCAAAATATCTTCCGCATGTAGAAATCATTGAACTTCATCACGATAAAAAAGAAGATTTTCCTTCAGGAACTGCCGTCAAGACGGCAGAAATGATTTCTGAAAATAGAAATGGTAATTTTTTTGCAAAAGAAGAACAGGGAAGAGCCGTGTATCATGCAGGGGTACCGATTCATTCGGTGCGTTTACCCGGATATGTTGCTCATCAGGAGATAGTTTTTGGTGGTACCGCACAGACACTCAGTATCAGACACGACTCCATACATCGTGAATCCTTTATGCCCGGTGTGGTGCTTGCCTGTAAAGAAGTTATGAAACTGGATACTCTTGTGTTTGGACTGGATGTGTTGTTGTGAGAATAGCAATAAGTTATCATTTATGATAACTTATTGCCGTAGAATTTGGTCTCTATTTTGGGACGCAAATCAGTTCTTTTCTTTCTTGCATATGGGGTAGTTGGTAGAAAGTGGTTTTTTACAGCCTCAGGTTTTTTTAGGGGAGTTCTCCCCGTTCTTTAAGGAGGAGAGATGATTGTGATTGATAGAATAATGGCACTTCTTATCAGAATTGCTGCTATTGCTGCTGTCTTTGTATTCCTTGCCTGCCTTATGGATAGTTTTGATCTTGTTTGGCAGGTTCAGTGTTTTTCTCAGTCTCTGACAGATTTAGGAGCGGAGCTGGGAAGGGTACTTTCTTCCAGTGAGCTATGGAAGGAGTACTGGTTTGTCAGATTTGGAGTGGGATATCTCTATATCATTGTAATATTACTCTATGTGGTGTTTTTCATCGAAGTAATTAAGAATTTTTTTATCGATCACTTTGCTTTTTTCTTTTTAACAAAGTTAAAAGAAAATCAGTGGGAAAAAGACGAAGAGCCATTCGTACAGCAGTACATGGCTAGACTGCAAAAAAGGATTGATAGGAAAGAGTATATGGATATGCTGAGAATCTTTTTGATTCCCGGCATGCTCCTTGGAGGTGTGGTTATTGAGCGTGTCTCTACAGGGGTTATTCCTTTTTTATTTGCGTAAGCAAAAGGGCAGGAAGGTTGAATCTACCAACTTCCCCACCCTTTTTCTTTGAGAAAATAATATGCAGTAATGAATCGTAATGTATTTTTAGCCAAAAATGCTTCCTTTTTGGCTTGATAGTGTCCAAAAAGGAAGCAAAAATGGCATTGCTATGATAAAAAAGAACTTCTCAAAACCTACCTAGGGTGAAATATTTTCGTAAAAATTCAGTATGTTAACTTTAAAACACGGGGCAGAGAATTTCTCTGATATGGCGTTAAAATAAAACACACATAATTGATTGTGTTATTGATAATGTGTAGAATGACTGAAATCCTTCCCCCTTCGCCCCAGGAAAGGTGCTACGGGGGATAGTACTACGCTATTTTTTTTATTAGTGAAAAATTAATTTGGCGTAGTACTCAATTTGATCTTTTACTTTTTACATATGGAGTAGTTGGTAGAAATACGGTTTTTTATAGGCTTTTTTATCCTTTACACTCTTGGATTAAAGTATTCATTCACCTTTTCTTTAATATCCCGAAAAAATCTATCCCACAGTAAGTGAACTGAGTAGGTGTATGCCTCGTGATGCGTGCGCATCAGGAGGCATATAACCTGCCCATCCACTTGTTGCAACTCCTGTCAGTAAAACGGGGAGTGGATGGGTTTTTTCTAAAACTTTTTTAGGGCAATCGCCCTTAGGAGAAACAGTGAAAGATTTTTTTAGAGAAAAGTATAAAAAAATTGAGACGTGGGCTCAGGCTCACGTCATGATGGTCGTTCTTATCCTATGTGCCCTATGGGTACTAGATAGGGTAGGAGTTATCCCAGCGCTGATTAATTTTGGAGTTTCGATGGGTTTTTCCGTCTTGAGTTCCAGAATTTTTTGGGTATTTTCTCTTGCTAGTTTCGGACTCCTTGTCTCGGAAATTATCAGGAGGCACAAGAAGCTTTCTTCAGGGAAGACAGAAATTATTTCCTACGTACTAGCTGTGATCTGTATCGTAGGAGTTTTTTCTCTTTTCGGGAGTAATCCTCTTGCTGCTGAAGACGTCCCTCATGAGACGACGGCTGAGTTTAACCTTGGCCTTTTAGTGATCTCCTATTTTTTGGGGATTCTGACGGGGGTAGCTGCCTGTGGCATCTATGCCAAAAGATAAAGATAAAAACGGGGGTAGATTTTTTTCTACACCCAAAAGGGTCTGGAAGGTTGCTCTACCAACTTCTCCGCCCTTTTTAGTGAGCCAGATCAGTATTTTTACTTACATAATCCAAAATAAAGAAATAATTAATCACTCTTTTTATATTCTATGATATAACCTGAGATATGGGTCGCATTAAGAATGGGTTAATTTCTTAACTCATCAGGTCTTTAAAATTCATATATGGATAAGTTGGTAGATATAATAAGGTTTTTTATTGCCAGATCTAATCCTTTTCTTTTTCCCTTTGTAGTTTAGGGATTTTCCTTTCTCCATTTCTGTTTGAACTATGGATATGGGCATGGGTGCGCCTCGTGATGCAGAGTCATCAGGAGGCGTATTCATCGCCCCATTCACTAGTTCGAACCTTTTGTTGCATGTAGCAACAGGGAGTGGATGGGGTTTTCAATAAACCTTTTTTTCCTGGGTTACCCTAGGAAGGAGAAAAAATGTCACGACTAGAAAAAACATGCAAACGTGGTGAGTTATTTATTTCCCTGCTCAAGCTCTATGAGGAAAAGACTCTCAATCAAGAGGATAGAGAGTCACGTCAAGATGCGCTACTTCATGAGATTATGAAAGTTGGTACACGAGAGGAGAGTAGTAGCTTTCTCCTCTCAGAACTCGTTAAACTTTTTGACGTCCCTTCTTTACCTTGGGAAGAATACTCAAGGTTGACAAGAAGTGTAGAGAAAGCAACTGGCGAATCAGCCCTTTGGCCTGATGCAGAGTCAGAAGAAGGGAAAAAGTATGAGGATGAGTACCGCAAAAAATGGGAGAAAGAAATTGAAAATTCGTTACCCGAACCCGAGATAACGGAAGCCGCCGATACTACAAAGGTGAAAGATGCTGATGTTTTTGGCACTGAACCTGAAATTACCTTTCCTGAGTCGGATGCAAAAGGAAAAGCTGACGTTGATACTGATGTTCTCCGTGAAGGTGAAGGTGAAAGTGAGGTAGGAGACGTTCCCGTGGTTTCTCCCGCTGACGGAGAGAGGATTCAATGGTCGGCTATTATCGCCCTGATAGTCCTCGTTTTGTCCTTCGGAGTGTTGTTGAATTTCCAGGCAAAAAAATCGTCGGATGGGGATTGGCAGGTGGTGGACTCGTCGGTTCCAGATACGCGAGCGCGAGATCAGGCTCAAGTGCAACAACCGGGTCTTAAAAGACCAGCTGTAGATGGTAAGGAAATCTCAGATCTTGACCTTGTGGTTATAACCCAGGAAGGGTCTTGGAAAAATGCCGGTCTATGGGCAGCAATTGAAGTTTCTACCCCAGGCAGAAACTTCAAGAGGCAGGAAGTCGCAAAACTTCTTGCCTCGGCGAAAGCCTGGCTTCAGAAAAACCCCGTTTCCTTAGATGAGGTCTTGGTTCGTAATAGAACTAGGGAACTCGTCGATGAAGCTGGGGGGGTAGATTTCATAGCTGAGGATGGAACTTTTGAATTTTTCAATGAGGATTCTCGAAAAAGGATAGAGGATTATCTAAAAAGTTTCAGATAATTTTTTCTGGAGCTGTAGAAAGGCAGTTCCGAAGGTGAAGAGGTTGATCTACCAACTTCTCCACCTTTTTTATTTATACAGCACAAAATTAATCTAACTATCCATAACAAGTACGAGATTCGTAATATCTTGATTTTATTGTATCGTAAGGAGGGCGTTTTATGCCTGGACGTGTAAGAAACATGATCCAAAATGCAAGGGCGAATAGGTGTGCGCCTTCGTGTGGTGGTGAATTTAGTAGTATGTATGTGCCCCCATCTCCGCCATCCTATTGCCAGCCCCAACATCAGCAGCCTCAACATTTTCACTCCAATTGTCCTCAGCCTGGAGGGCAGGTCATGCATCCCGGTAATCATCAGTCTCCGGTAAGAGTTCCTCAACAGCCACAAGTTACTGCCAATACTATAGACATGAGTGGCTCTGCTCGTATTAATGAGGATGGTACTATGTCAATTACCATTAATGCGAATCCTGATACCTCTTGTTTTAAGGTAGATACGGCAAAGAGGGGCACTGCATTTCCTGAGTTGTGGAGTAGGGTGCAGTCCTATTCCCCAATATCTGGGAACACAAGAGCGACTTCTCAGGTAGGAGAGGATCTCAATACCCAAATTTCATACAATGAAAAAGGTCAGGCACAAATTACTATCACTTTTAGAGCTGATGTCGTTAAATCTGAGATTGATCTGTTACGAATAAGTAATGGTTGTGTTACTGGGCATCATAAGTTGGTTATTGATAGAGATAAAGTACAAGATAAAGTGAGAAAGGAAAGCGGTGGTGCAGTTGTACCACCGACTCAACCTGAACCTGAGCTTGGCGTAGCTCCTGTTGAGCCAGTACCATATACTCCGGACAAAGAAAGTGGAACCCCTGCAAGAGATGAAGAAGTAAGAGGTAAGCCTGCACGAAAGGAAGACTCGGCAGGTAAACCTGCGCGAATGGAAGAAGGTAATACAGCCAGACATGAAGATGGAGGACGTGCTGCCAGAAGTGAAGTTGACCCAACTCCTGCAAGAAGTGAAGAAAGAGGAGGTAAGCCTGCGCGAAAAGAAGATACTGAATACTCAGCAGGTAAACCTGCGCGAATGGAAGAAGGTAATGCAGCCAGACATGAAGATGGAGGACGTGCTGCCAGAAGTGAAGTTGACCCAACTCC
>CAZTBW010000002.1:266300-281331 GCA_964612555.1 uncultured Bdellovibrionales bacterium
TGCAAGAAGTGAAGAAAGAGGAGGTAAGCCTGCGCGAAATGAAGATACTGAAGATTCAGTAGATCAATCAGTGGCATCTCAGCAGCCGTCATTCAGGTTATCTGAAATAACTACAATTCCTAAACAACAAAATATTATTACTCCAGCCTCAGCACAAAACACGGCTCAAGCTAAAAATGCCCACGCTCCTACTGCAGATCTGACCCATGTTTATAAAGAGAAACAAGCTCATCTGGATCTGAGTTTTGAGCAAAAGAAGAAAGAGTTATCTGAAACTTTAAAAATACACGATCCTTCACAAGAAGATCACCTTAGTCGTATTCTCGAGTTATTTAAGAATGAGTTTCTAAGCAATCCCATGTGGGAGCCAAGTAGAGGAGAAAAAGAGGTTTTAACCAAAGAGTTGCTGAGTTTAGAAAACACTAATTCCAATCCTTTTACGACCCCAACTTTAGCCTTTCTTCCTTTGGCGTACCAAAAAAACCTGACAGAAAAAACAGTGGGGGATTGGCTTAATGAAGTAACTCCCTTGTTGCAAGAAATGGGAAAAAATAATCAAAATCTAAGAGCCCGGCATTAATCAGGCGTTGAAGCTTTAATTCAGATATAAAATAAAACCCCCATCCATCTCACCGAGGAGGGTGCTGTTATGCAACATTTTTGCACAAAAGTAGCATAATAGTTATGAGGAGTTATGTCTTGAAATGAGTAGGGCAGTCATTACAGAACAGGCACTAAGGAGAGGTTCTGATCGTGGTGAATCAGGTGGTACTCCTGCGTCTTCAGGTCCGAGTATTCCTTTAATGCGTAACCTTGATTCTGAGGCTATTGGTCTTGGGGTGATGGGTAGGGCACAAGGACTTGGTGCTGCTGGTATTATTAGTCATACACAGCCGGTTCAGTTACCTCCCGTTCCCACTGGTGGTGCCTCTTTTCAAGGGGTTCGCCTTCCCGAAGTTCCACAGTCTTCAGGTTCTGCCACGAGTTCAGGTTCTGCTCCCCAAGGTGCTATGTCTGGTGGAGCTCAATCTGCTACCTCTCGCATAAGTTCTTCTTTATCTTCCATGAATGAGCTTAATATGCCACCTGCCAGTAGCCCCAACCCCTTATCACCAAGGGCATCCGCACCCGCATCTCCTCCACTTACAGCTCCCACAACTCCTTTTGAAAATGTCGCCGCAGCAGCCGCCCAGATGGATACTCAGGCAGGAAAGGGAAACGTCGGACGTTCCGCAGATGCAAACACTCCACTGGATAATGCTTTGTCTTCTATCGGGCAGGCGCAAACTAATTTAGGTAATCTGCTTCAGGATACAAAAAAAGGGATTAATCCTGTGATTCAGTTTGGTAAAGAATTGGTAAAACTGGTTACCGGCTCAATGATAGCTTTTATTAATTTCTTTTTTAAACCTAAAACCTAGAGACCTATTGTTTATCCCGCTTAAGCATCCCCTCAAGGAGTTTACGAAGGGATGTGTCGAGGTTGTTGAGATATTCTTCAAAAACACTGCCCCCCTCATTCATATTTTGAATCCTGGTCAGACGTTCGATAAAAGCGTTTCGTATTTCTTTTGCGTAGGGGTTTTCGTTCTGAAGGTCTTCTGTAAGGAGAGGAGATTGGGAAAGGATGCGATGTATTGAAGTAAGGGTTCGTTCGGAGTTCGGAGTTGTGAAATGATGCAGCGAATCAAGGACTTCTTTTTCAAGTGTGGTCATAACATCAGCCACTCCCAGAGCATAAAACTGGCAGAGTGCCTGAAGAAATGCGGTGGCTTTGTCGTGTTCTTCTATATCGGCATGGTATATGTTTGCGCCGTGCTTATAGAACAGGTTTTCAAATGCCTTTGCTTTTTCTCCCGAAGTACCAGTCCTTGTGATGATTATATTTTTCGCCTTTAATTCAGTGATGTCTGGTCCAAACATGGTATGGATTCCCAAAATCTCATAGCGGGAGTCAAAGGTTTCTTCCAGACTTTTCAGTGCTTTTGTTTTTACTGAGCAGTTTTCGACAATCAGGGCTCCGGGAGAAATATATTTTATAAGTGTTTCTGAGACACCTTTTATTTCTCTCATCGGAACAGAAAGAAAAATAGTGTCGCACCCGGATATTTTCTTTTTTTCTTCTTCAGAACTGTCAGCGTCAATTTCAAGGATAGAGACACCAGCTTCCGCAAAAAACCTGCTTAAGCAGACCCCCATGCTGCCTTTTGCCCCTACCATACAGACTGATTGAATGAGAGGTTCCTTAAAAGGTTCTCTCTGGTAACTTCCAAAAGTAAGTAGTCGTGCAGAGCAACTTGTCTGAGTGGTGCAATAGTCAGTAAGGGAGCTGATGCAATCTGATACTTTTTTCTCATGTGTCCCGCCCTCTATCTCAAAATAAAAGATGAACCCACCTTCTGTGTCAGGTCGGGAGTGGATGGAGAGCATGTTACACTCGTGCGTTCTGGATATAATCCCAAGGATTTCAAGTAAAAGCCCCTTACGGTCTTTTCCGGGATGAAGACATGCTGAGGTGGCAAAACGGGGCGAAATTTTTTGTATGCCGGGAAAACTGGTAGATAATTTTTCTTTATTTGAATGTAGCCCCAGTATTCCAAATCGTGTCTGATTCTGAAGTTCTTTTGAAACGGTAGTTCCTATAACACTAAAGCCTTCCTGTAAAAGCGCTTCTTTGGAAGCTATGGCTGCTGCCGGAAGTGATGAGTTCCTAGCCTGTTCAGGTGCCATGCTGGTACTTGAAACCGGTATTTTCTGTGCCTTTGGGATTTCTTTATTGAGAAAGGTATCTGACTGGGCAAGTGCCTGGGGATGGGAATATACTTCCCTGATTTCCTTAAAGGGAATTTTTGAGTGCGGTGCCGGTACTCCGATATAATGTTCTATCGGAATAGTGTATGAATGAAGTATCCGGGGGGCATGTATGGGGTCTGAAAGATGCTCTTTTGTAAGTGCATCAAAAGTTTCCGTAACGGGACCATGCAGCAGATTTTCCAGTGGTACGATTCCAAAAACAATTTCACGAGAAGTGATCTTGTGTATTATTTCAGGGATGGTGCTGCCATAAACAAAAGTTCCCTCAGAGGCTACTTTTCTTGCAGCAAGCTCAGTAAATGAAGACGATGGACCAAGTACTGCAATCGTAGCAGTAGTCGTATCAGTAATTGTATCGGTGGAAGGATTATCTTTTAAGCTCACGTTAGCGGATAGCTATTACGTCCCCGGATTTTAAATCAGGATTTGGCTCCCTTCCGTTTACCAGTCTTTCATAGTCAAAACGGTATCTTCGCTCTTCGCCCTGATATTTTCTAATTAACATAATGCTGCTCTCATCCGCAAAAGGTGCAAAACCCCCTCCGGTTGCAATTGCCTGAAGAAGGGTGATGTTCTTGTCGGTACGGTATTCACCCGGTTTAAGAAATTGCCCGGAAAGATAATAAACAGTAGGTGCCGATTGTGATAAAGCAACATTTGCCGATGCTCCGGGGACATACTCCTGAAGCAAATTGGATAACTCCTGCCCGATTTCCTGAAGAGTGAAGCCCTCCGCAGGTACATCATCTACCAGGGGATTTGAGAAGAACCCATCCTGACGTACCACGGCTTCCCCGGATAGCTTCGGCTCGCCCCAGACCTGAACCATCAGAATGTCACCAGGCTTGACAATATAGTTTGTAACCTTTTTCTCCGCCTGCTCATGCAGCTCATCAAGGGGTCTGAGCCTGGCACCACCGCATGCCATAAAGCCAAGAGTGGAGAGTAGTAAAGTATAAAGAAAAGTATGTTTTACAATAGAGTGCATGTTCGTCACCTACCTGAATTATTTAATATCTGATTTAAGTTTTTTCATCTGAGCGATCTTTGGGTGGTTTTCCCCGGCAACTTTAATCGCTTCATCTATAAGTTTAGCGGCAGATTTTTTATCTCCCAGGGCATGATGCGTGATTGCCAGGTGATATGTGATCTCGGGATTTACCGGATTTTGGGGATCTGCCTCTCTTGACAAGTCGTACGCCTCCTGAAGAAGAGTCAGCGCCGCTCTGTGGTTGCCCTTTTTATAATATACCCACCCGAGAGTATCTGCCACACTTGATTCCTTTGGTAACTCCTCTTTGGCAACCTGGGCAAGTCTTTGTGCCTCGTTCAAGTCACCATTTGGTATCTCTTCTACAAGTAGAAAGGCTATGTTATTTGCCGCAGGACCAAAGCGGGGGTTTATTTCAAGTATCTTCTGATAATGAGATATTGCCTCGGCATATTCCTTTTTCTGCTCCAGAGTCAGTGCAAGAAGCATTCTTGTCGGTATGTCATTTGGTTTCTGAAGGAGGAGTTTGTTGTAATTATCAACTGCCAGCTCAAGATTACCGGTGATTGAATCTATGCTTCCCAGTGCAAAGTATGCGCCGATCAGGTTCGGATTGTTTTCTATCGCAGACTGAAAATATTTTCTTGCCTGTTCAAAACGATCAGGGATGTTGGGGTCAGATGCGATGATTGAACCAATCAGCATGTCATATTCTCCCTTGGTCTTTTCGCTGGAATCTTTAAGCTGCTGAAACTCTGACACGATTTTTGTTATCGGTATGCCCATTTTACTCATGGAAAGAGCAAGATGTCTGCCGGGGTTTATGGTCTCAACATCAAAGGAGAGGGTTTTTTTGTAATATTCTACGGCTTTTTCATAATTGCCTTGCTTCTCTTCAAGGAGTCCGGATTTAAAGAAGCCTGTAGGAGAGTCGGGATAGTTCTCCCGAAGGAATGAAAACACCTTTCCTGCCCGCACATAGTCACCCTCAAGTAAGGCGATATCAGCTCTGATTGTGTTTGCAGACAAGTGTTTGGGGTAGAGTTCCAATATTTTCGTGACGTGGAGTTTTGCCGTTTCTATATCGTTCATGGAGAATTTTACCCGGGCGAGTGCATACCTTGCCTGTACGTTATTTCCATCAATGTTAAGAGACTGTTCGAGATGTTCAACTCCTTCCTTGACCTGTCCGGTCATGAGTTCAACGATCCCGGCATTTTTAAAGGCAGGGGCAAAATTAGGAGCATTTACCATTGCTGCTTTAAAGTGGTCGAGGGCAGTACTCAGATTTCCATCCAGGAGCTCATCCCTGCCCTTGAAATAAGGCAGGAGGGCGTTGTTGGGTTCGAGTTTCAGAAGTTCAGCGGTGAGCGCTTTTGATTTTTCCTGTTGTCCCCGGGCAACAAAAATTTCATAGAGACGCTCCCGGGCATCGTGACTTGCCGGATTTTTTGCAAGTACTTCACGATACTGCTCAATGGCGTTATCACTGAGCCCTTTTTTAAGAAAGAAGTCACCAAGTACGTATCTGAAGCCGGTGTTGTCGGGATTGGCTGCTATCAGCTCTGTCAGAGATCGTTCTGTATCATCAAGCCTGCCTTGACGGGCGTATATATCAGTAAGCGCAATCTGGATTGCCTGATTGGCAGGCTCGATTTTTTTTGCTTTCAGAAATAACTCTTCAGCTTCAGAAAGGTTTTCATCCGCCACCTCAAGGTGCGCAAGACTTCCAAGTGCAGGTACAAAATTAGGATTTTTTCCCAGGATTTTGTTTAATATTTCCTTTGCCGCCACAATATTTTTTCTTGGTCCGAGGAATGTAAGGTTTGCCTTGAGTACTAACGCCTCTTCATTGTTCGGGTCTCGATCAAGGACGTGCTGAATGTGACTTTCAGCGTACTCGAATTGTTTGGCAATAAGCTGAAGGGAGGCAAGGTGTATTCGTGCAAGAGTATGTTCGGAGTTGTAATTGATCGCGGAGGTGTAATTCTCAAGCGCTTTACTGAAATCCCCAAGTCTGAGCATCACCTCGGCTAACTGATAGTAGCCCTCGGCTTCAAGTGGTTTCAGGTCAATTGCTGTTTGAAGCTCGATTCGCGCTTCCTGATATTTTTCTTCGGAAATATATTTTTTGGCGGATTCAATTTTTGCATCAAATCTTTCGTCTTTAGAACCTGAGGAGCAGGAAGAGAGGAGCAATATGAAAGCTATGGCGTGTACTGTGAAAACTCTTGTATATACGTTAAATCTCTTGTCCGTATTGTTCATTATGCAGGAACTCCTTTATCGGGATATTATAGCTACTAAAATTATCAGAAAATAACCTTTTTTGTCATGCTCTCCTAAAGTTTTACCAATATTTGAAATTATGCAAAAGGTTTGAAGTGCTATTGTCGATAGAAAACTCTAAATACATTAACAATACCTTGGTTTATATTTTTATTCACTTAAAAGTATAATTGTGAGGAGTATTATTTAATTAAAAAGCTTATAGTAAGCATTCTGGTTTAAAATGGATTTACAAGAACAGAATCAACCAAATTTATTCGAGACGATACGAAGATTAAAGGCGGCATTTGGCAAATACTGGTATTTGTCATTTCCTCCCGCGCTTGCCGTTATGGTGCTGGTGCTTGCCGTTGCCTTCAAATTGCCTAATTATTTTACGTCCAATTTTGTAATTTACATTCAACCACAACAGATTACGACGAGCCTGATCAGTCCGCAGGAAAAAGATCAGCAGTCAGAGCGTTTTGATGCGCTCATAAAAGAACTCGTTTCAAGACCTCGTCTTTTGTCGATTATACAGCGTTTTGAGCTCTATCCCCAATATACCGGGCTCAAGGGTCAGGAGAAAGGCTTGAAGCGTTTCAGGAACGCATACAAGATAGAAAATGTAGCGTCCCTGTTTGGACAAAACCCCAATATCTCACCGACTTTCAAGGTTACATTTTCTCATCGTGACCCGGATAAAACTTTCAGGGTTACGGAAGATCTTCAAAATTTATTTATAGAAGAGAGTCTTGTTGCTCAGGCAAGTGAGACAAGAGGCACTGAAGAGTTTTTTACCGCGCAATTGCAGGCGATTCAGAAAAAGCTTGAAGAGATTGAATCAAAGCGCCAGGATTATGTCCGTGCCAATGCTAATCGACTTCCTGAAAGAAGAGAGAGGGCGATCTTTGAGCAGCGAGCCATCCAGGCAAAGATAAGCACCAATACCCAGCTTATTATGGGAAATGAAGCGCGCATCCGATATCTTAATCAGGAGCTTCAAATGACCGTGCGAGACCCCCTGACTTCTGCTCAAGGGATGGGAGCCATCACTGATACTTCAAGTGTATCAGAGGTGAATTTGCCTCAGTTAAGAAATGCGCTCAAGATATTACTGGGCAAATATTCCGAAAAGCATCCGGATGTAGTCGCACTTAAAAGGAGAATTGAGATTCTGGAACAGAGTGGCAAGGGGCGCAATCATGTTGATGATGATTCTCCTAAAGCTTCGGTACCGGGAACTTATGAAAATACTCCGGAGGCAAGAAGGATTAGACGTGAGATAAGCGAGCTGAAAGTACAGGCGGAGTTACTTAAGTCGGAAAATAAAATTCTTCAAGACCAGGTAGATGAGCTTGATAAAGAGGTGCAGTCCATACCTCTAAAAGAACAAGTGCTTATTCAGATCGAACGTGACTATGCCACACAGAAAAAAATATACGACGGGCTTGTGCTTGACAGAGAGCAGGCAACATTACATTCAAATCTGGTGAAAAGTCAGCGGGCATCACGGTTTAAAATTATCGAGGCTCCCGCAAAACCTCAGCAACCTTCAGGACCTCCTCGTGAACTTATTGCTCTTGGCGGGGTTGCGGCAGGGATTCTGGTTTTTCTCATGATTCCTTTTTCAATGTACTATTTTAATGAGGCGTTCAAGTTCAGAAAAGAGGTTGA
Source organism: uncultured Bdellovibrionales bacterium (assembly GCA_964612555.1). Classification (GTDB taxonomy): domain Bacteria; phylum Bdellovibrionota_C; class UBA2361; order SZUA-149; family DAOLCO01; genus DAOLCO01. Next base: position 274,051 of record CAZTBW010000002.1, read on the forward strand.
GGGCGCGCTTGGTGTGTCTGTGCTTGGGGTTATTCCTCCTCTTAAGACGCCGGGTGTTTTGTCCAGCAGCAGAAAAGCATTTGCTACCTCGGTAATTACTTCGCTTGTCACGGTCTCTGTTGGTGTGGTCTTGATTTTAATTCTTGTATAGAGGGTTTATTATGAGGTTTCCAGGAAAGAAGAAAGAGGAAAAAGAACTTCCAAAGTCCTTGTTAAAAGAGAATAAGGATAACAGGATGCAACCGCAGCTCAGTGCCGTTTCCAAGCCCAAGCCCAGAACCCTTAATGAGGGAAACATTCTGATTGCCAATGGTGAGTTGCTTGACCTTGTTGCGGCTGAGCGTTTCAGGATGCTTCGTTCGCACATAGAGCGGATGAATGTCACTGAACCCAAGCTTGATGTTCTTGCCATTACCAGTGCAGTTCCCTCAGAAGGGAAAAGTGTGAACAGTGTGAATCTGGCGCGTGCGTTTGGTTCGGATCCTCATGGAAAAACGATTCTGGTTGATTGTGATCTCAGGAAACCAAATGTGCACAGGTTCTTCAGCGGGCAGAGTGCTCCCGGGATAAGTGATCTTCTACTGGCTGGTGCCCGGCTTGATTCCGTTATTCAACATGTTGAACCGGGTCTGGATGTTATCTGTGCGGGGTCACCTGTGACTGATTCCATGCGGACGATTGAATCTGAAGGTTTTTCCTTACTTCTTGCAGCGCTTAGAAGTAAATATCGTTATGTACTTCTTGATTGTCCTCCGGTGCTTATGTGTTCAGAGGTTCTCTCCATTGTTCGTGCTGCTTCGGGAACTCTCCTTGTGACAAGAGCATGGCGTACGCAACAGGGTCTGGTTGCTGAAGCGGTTGATCTCCTGCGCCCTCATAACTTGCTTGGGGTGGTTTTTAACGAATGTAATGATTCCCTGCGCCAGTATGGCTATTATGGTTATTATGGATACATGGGAATGGCTAAAGGCGGCGCCCCGCAGTCCAAAAAGAAGGGACTGTTCAGTAAATAGACCAGGTAGAGACTATTGCCATAAACCAGATCAGGTTTGTTTCGGTTTCGGAAACACGGTACTTGTTAGTAGCGGTAATTTAGCATACACTGGGTAGAGTTATATAAATAATTTTTTTGTCTGGTACTCATGTTGAAAATTTTATTTTTTGTTTTGTTACTCTTTAGTGCCTCTTGTCGGTTTTCAGCGCCTGGCTCATCCGAAACTGCTGCGCTTGAGAGTAAGGGCACTTTTTCCGGAGGTGCGCCGGCTTGGGCAAAGCTTCCTAAAGAAAAAAGTAATGTGCTTCCCGGGCGAGCGGGGATGATGGGTAGAACTCATACTGTACCGCGGGGAGTATCCATGTCTTCTGCTGCCAATGCCTCTTCCGCTACTGCTCCTCATGTTGGTAGGGGTTTTACTAAGGAAGTGGCAGGGGAGGATGACAAGAAAGAAAGTCGAAACACCAGAAAAGTAGAGGTGCATAATCCGAATGCGGTCGACCCCGCTCAGGAGTCAGTTATCTCGCGGGTGGAGTATGAATGTCCCGGTACGGAATCAACTCTGGTAGATGCTCTTAAGACTGAGGTAACTCAGGAGAGAATAAAGAAATTTCTTTCCCTGACAAGACAGTGTCCTTACAGTGCGGAGGTGTGGGTGCTTCTGGCAGGTGAATACAGAGGGCTTGGGAGGTATTCGGATGCAAGAAGATGTCTTCAGGCGGCAATGTCCATTGACCCTGACCATGAGGAAGCAAAAAAGATGTATAATTCTCTTCAGGGTAGTAGCTCCACCGGGTCTTCTGCAAGCGGGTCTCCGGCAAGAAAACCGTAATCAGTCAGCATGACGTTGCTATAAAAATGAAAAACTCTTTTTTTTCTGGATATCTCAGAGGGGTTTCCAAGAATAACTCCTGGGGGAAGGATGCTTCTTCTTCCATGATACGGATGTTTGATACTTCCGGTCATTCCTTTCCTGAGGGTAGTCCACTTGCGGAGCTCTGGTTTGGTGTTCATCCCAAGGGGAGGGCAGTATTTCTGGATGAGACCGGGGCAGAGGTATCGCTGGATAAAAAACTGAAAGAGTTTTCCGGGAGAACTGATCTGACGTATCTGGCAAAGATTCTTTCAGTTGCCCAGATTCTTTCTTTGCAGCTTCATCCTGATTCCGATACGGCAAAGTGCCTGCATGCTGAGCGTCCCGCGTCATATCCAGACCCCAGTGCAAAGCCTGAAATGGCAATAGCGCTTAGTGAGGGCAGTCTCCTTTGTGGAGTACGTCCACTTGATGAGATAAGGGAGCTGCTGCTTGGGCATCCGGGTTTTTCTGAATTAAAACTGGATAGCACTTTAGTGCAGGAAGAGGATATTCGTGTTCTTGTTTCTTCCATACTCAAACTTTCTCAGGCTCAGGTTGAAAAATTTTACGATACAACTATGAGAAACTTGTCTCAGAAGAGTCCATTCCGGGTGTATGATGAGATTTTACGATCTTCTTATCAGTACCTGGGAAGTTTTGATGCGGGTATGCCGCTTCTTTATCTTTTTTCATATGTGAGTCTTAAAAAGCGGGACGCGGTGTTTATTGATGCGGGAGTTCCTCATGCATATGTTTCAGGTGATTTTTTTGAGTGTATGAAGTGTTCTGATAATGTAGTGCGTGGTGGGCTTACTCCAAAAGAGATTGACAAGGAAATGTTTACAAAGCTGATCAGGCTTGAACCCTACAGCCCACTTTTGAAGCCAAATTACAGTACTGAGACGTGCAGTCATTATGAGCCTGAGGGGTGTCCTTTTAAGGTGGTACATATTAATTCTCCCGATGAGTTTTCTTATGAAATCGGGACGCATTATGAGAGCAGCATGTTGATTTGCGTGGAAGGGGAGGGAAGTCTCTTGTCTTCTGGTATTTCTCAAAAGATAACAAAGGGGCAAGCAATTTTTATGTTTGGGAAGGGAAGTCCTTGCACGATTCAAGGTAGTGGTATCGAGGTATTTTTGATTCATGAGAAATAAAAAAAGGCGAAGCAGAAGCCTCGCCTTTGAAGTTTTTTTATAACCTTCTTTTTCAAATCCTTGAACTTTCCAGAGATTCAAGTTGAGTCAGGATTTCACCAACAGATTCATGAACCTCGCCTACCAAGGTGTCTACTGATTCGTCACTGACATTTGCCAGTTTTGAAACCTGCTCCAGAAGGTCAATGATTAACTCAAGACCCTTTCTCACTTTGCTATCTTCTCCAAGTAGCAAAGTTTTAAAAGCTTCATACTCTTTTTGGAGAGACTTCAGCTCCTTTTGAAGAGCTTTGGTTTCCCTGACTTTTTCTGATCTCTCAGAGGAGAGTAAATTTTCGAGCTTGCGAATCGTTGCTCTCAAATTTTCTAAACTCGCGGAGCTTGATGCAAGTTCTGCTTTGCTCTCCTTGTGTTTTTCCTGGAGATCAGAAAGCTGTTTGCGTGCTTTCTCAATTTCAGCTTCCAATGCCTCAACTTTCAGCTCAAGATTTAAAGATCTTTCTGCTTCCTTACTAAATTGATCTCCAAGAGCAGAATTATCTCCCTCGAGACCCGTTATCAGCAAAGTCAGCTCAGCGTTCTCATTTTCAAGCCTGCTTACTGTGCCTGAAGCCGTATCAAAGGCTTTTTGAATAATGCCGTTATAGCCTTCGGACGATTGAAGTTTTTGGGTCAGTTCTTTAACCTTGTCTTCAAGCTGTTTATTAGCAGCGCCTAACTTTTTTATAGCCCTGTTCAGGTCACCAGAGTTTTCATTATTTGAGTTCAGCTTTCCTGCGAGGCTCTTAATTTCAGAGTCTCGGTTTTCAAGGGTTTTTTCCAAACTCTTTATTCGCCGTTGCAATTTCTGCAACTCTTTCTCTGAATCTTTGGCACCCTGAGTATTGCCTGATAGCGCACTTACCGGAGCAGGAGAGAGTGTTCCACTTTCCTTTTCCAGGTGAGCTATCTTTTTCTCAAGTCTTTCGATTGTCTCGTTTCGTGAGATCAGACTCATTTCGCCACCCCTGATATATTGAAGGTAGCGAATCAAGATACTGGCAAAAATTAATATCCCTGTCAGTACCGTGGGATTAGGATCTTCGTTGACAAGAAAGATTGCAGAGTAAGCTACAAACAACATTCCGCCAATCATGGAAGAGCCCAAGAGATAAACCACCATTGGGTGGCTCTGGAATCTATTCCAAAAATTCCTCATTTTTCTACCCTTTCAACAATGGAAACCACCATAATGGCGGCGAAATAACCTTATTAAAAACCATACTTATCTACCCTGTTTTTATTGCAATATCAAAATATATGTATTTACAGGCACTTATAAATCAATTTGTTTGTCTCTGAGAAAAATTTTTTTAGTTTGCGATAAATTCAGGAGTGCCCACATGAAAGAGAAAAATATGTAATCACAACAAGCGGAGAAATTTATGCAAGTACAAACTAGTTCAACATCAGGTCAGTTTTATCCATCAAGTGTGCAGGGGCAGACTGAGCAGGCAAATCTGGCGAGAGAAAAAAGTCTGGTTCAGATTAATATTAATCAGGGTTTTGGTGTTCAGGGTTCAGGGGGAAATTGTGTGTGTGAGTCAAAGAGACCTTCTCCAAAACCGGTACCTGATAATTCAGAAGTGAACTTTCAAAGTCTTTTTGATCAGCTCAAGTCTGTGATGAATGAATTTTTTACTGATATTAAAGCTATGGTGCAGCAATCACTTTCAGATATTAAAGACATTATTTCCGGAGCATTTGGGGTAACAAAGGCTGCCGAAGGGTCTAAGCCTCCTGTCACGGGTACTCCTCCGGTTTCTGATAAGCCTGTAAATACTCCCAATGCTCTTTCGTGGAATGATAAGGCTCTTGAATATTTGCGTCCCGGCAGTTCCGGTCAGGTAACCGAGGGTGAGCTTCAGGAAGGGCTGGTCATGTTCCAGATTTATGAAAAGAGTATTCCCGCAAAAACTCTTTTTCGCCAGGAACTTGAAAACGCAAAAAGCAGCTCTTCAGCAGTGCAGGCAAACATTAAATCTTCTCTTATGAAGGTCGTAGAAGCCGGGCTTCTCAGCAAGGAAGACGCAGAAAAAATCTATTCAGTATCACACCGTGCAGCGAAATGGATGATTCAATAGGTGCAATCTCCAACGTAAAACGAGACGGCGCAATCCTTTCCGAAGCAATAAAAATCGGCGGCGAAAACCTCCAGAAGATAAGAAATGGAGAGATGGAATATACTGCAAGAAGTATCTCATAAAAGAAAAAACCGGAGAATGCCCACCCCTCCGTTATTTTTGGGATTTTTTGGGAATGTAGCTTGTCGAATGTGCTCCCAGGTAGTTGTTGTATTTAATAATAGTACTTATATAGACAGTTATGCTATTTTTATAGACACCGTATGTAAATAATGCTTTAATATAGTTATTAATTAAATAGTATTACTAACTATATGAGCACTAAAATACAAGAACTAATGGGAAGTTGGTCTGATTCAGAAATTAGAACTGTAGCCAGCCTAAAAGAGCAAGGCTATACACAATCATTGATAAACCATTATCGACGTTCTGGATGGTTGGAGTCTATAGGTGATGGTGTTGTGATCAAGGCAGGTAATAATACAAGTGTATTTTCTGTAGTATCTACTCTGCAAAATGATCTAAAATTAAACGTAAGAGTAGGAGGGCTTACTGCTTTAGAACTTCAGGGCTATTCTCACTACCTGCGTTTTGGAGGAAGCCCGTTTCATATCTTTGGGGATATAAAAAGATTGCCTGCCTGGGTAAGAAATCGTAAGTGGGATCAGGAGATAAGATACCATTCAACATCTCTTTTTAATTCTAGATTCAAGGAAGGTCTTAAGAGTTATAAATTTGAATGCCTCGAAGTTTACATATCGAATCCTGTACAAGCATTTTTAGAGTATCTCAGTCTTGTTCCTAAGGAACATGGAATAGAAGAGGCAAAAGAAATTATGCATAGTATGACTTCCCTCTTGCCGTCTTTGGTTCAAGACATTCTGACAGAGTGTCGCTCGTATAAAGCTAAAAGATTATTCCTGCTTCTTGCTGAGGAAGCAGATTTTCCATGGTTTGCTAAGCTGAACATTGAGTCCGTCGATTTGGGCAAGGGGGTAATGAGCCTGGAAAAAGGAGGTCGTTACAGCAAAAAATATAAACTGATAGTACCTAAATCTGTACTGGTGCGAGACAGTGATGAATAATTCCAAGTATTATAAATATGTAGACTTACTGCTCAAAGTTATACCTGCGATAAGTCAGGAAAAGATATTTGCTTTGAAGGGTGGGACTGCGATTAACTTGTTCTTACGAAACCTTCCGAGATTATCGGTGGATATAGATCTTGCGTATCTACCTTTGCAGAGCAGGGATGATTCTTTGATCGGAATATATGAAGGTTTAAAACGTATTAAGGTTAACATAGAAAAAAATATAAGAGGGGTAAGCGTTACTTTCATCCAAATAAAAGGGATTTCTGCGCCAACTACGTTAACTGTGCAACAAAACGAAGTTTCTATAAAAATTGAAACTAATTTTGTCCTAAGAGGTTCTGTCTTTGATCCTCAAATCAAATCTCTCTGTAAAGAAGCACAAACAGAATTTCAGATATATACGGAAACACAGATTCTTTCAGATGCAGATATATATGGAGGAAAAATTTGTGCTGCTCTTGATAGGCAGCACCCAAGAGACTTATATGATGTGATGATTCTTCTGAATAACGAAGGTATCACTGAAGAAATCAGAAAAGCTTTTGTTATATATCTGGCTTCTCATTCACGACCGATGAACGAGTTGCTTTCACCTAATCTAAAAGATATTCGTGACGTATATCGACGCGATTTTGTCGGAATGACAATTGAACCTGTAGACCTGGATTCTTTGATTCTTGCAAGAGAACGCCTTCTTTCTATAATAAAAATAGAATTAACCGAACAGGAAAAATCTTTCCTGATATCGATGAAAGAGGGAGCTCCTGAGTGGAATTTGATTGGCGTTAAAGGAATAGATAAGTTACCAGGACTACAATGGAAGCTCAGTAATATTAAAAAAATGTCAGAAGATAAAAGGCAACAGGCATTAATTAAACTCAAAGAATCTTTATTATAAAAGAAACAAATAATTTATTTTTTATAATTGTTCTGGTTTGGTATAGGCACCGAGGATAATTAGAGGGAGGTACTCCTCCGATTTCTGATAAACCTGTAAATACTCCAGGAACTTGAAAACGCAAAAAGCAGCTCTTCAGCAGTGCAGGCAAACATTAAA
>CAZTBW010000002.1:281431-357474 GCA_964612555.1 uncultured Bdellovibrionales bacterium
TCCTTTCCGAAGCAATAAAAATCGGCGGCGAAAACCTCCAGAAGATAAGAAATGGCGAGATGGAATATACTGCAAGAAGTATATCGTAGACGAAAAAACCGGAGGAGCCCACCCCTCCCGGTGATTTTTTTCGTTAGCACATTCAGATCATATTGTGCGCAGTACACCTAGACTGTATGCATACAATGCTGCGGGGTAAAAATTCAATTTCACATCATTGAAATCAACCTCTTTATCTTTATCAATGCTGCTGATCAAAGCATTTCTCAGTCCGTTTTTCTTGCAAAATTCCAATAAACTTTTCAGTTCATATGGTTTCTCAAAATAACGATTACTCCACTTTATTTCACTGCACCAGCTCGGTGACAAATCTTTGGGATCAAGTTTAACCATGTCGACTTCGCCTTCCGATCTCCCGGTCTTCCATTTCGAATAGAACAGACTTGAGTTATCATAATGCAAGTGTTGAGAAAAAATTGCAGTTTCAACCAGACTACCGGTCTCATCATCAGTAGACTGAATTGGTGAAAACAGTGCTGTCCTTAAAGAAGGATTACTTAAATAAACCTTGAAACCAGTAACTCTCTTGAATGATCTCGCTTTTTCATCTACCTTGTGAACAACTTTGACCAGAAATGCAGCTTCAAGATACTCCATATATCTTCTGATCAAGCCTTTATCCAGTCCACTTTCCTGAGAAATTTTTTCGAAAGAAAATTCCTTTCCCGTATTATATGCAATATACGCAAAAAAACGATTTAATTCCTGAACATCCTTAATCCCGTAAATACTCGGAAGATCTCGTAAAAGTACTTTATCGATAATATCGTTTTTGACATACCGGGGCATATTATTTCTGATTTTGTCCGAGAAAATGACTTCAGGATAGCCACCATAATTCAGATACTGGATGAATCTTTCATTTAAAGCTTTAATATCCAGAGCTTCATACAGCTCAAGCCCCTGTGCTTCATAGTATCTGGCAGAAGGCTTGATAAAACCACTCAAATTCTGGAGGTGAATAAATTCCTGAAACGTAAGAGGGGGCAGCAGAAAATCATGGAATCTGCCGGCACCACTCTCAGTGCTCCTTGCCTTAAGAGCCGCTGCCGCAGAACCTGAAACAATAAATTTTGTCTTTGGATAGCTATCAACCAAAACTTTAAGATGACGCTCCCAGTCTTTCAGGTACTGGATCTCATCAAAAAACACATATCTACCCTCAGTATCCAGATCACCCGATGCACTTCTCCCAAGCGAGAACAACTCTTCCAGACCCATGTTAATATAAATGGGATTATCAGTTCCAATAAACAAAATCTTCTGAGGACGAACCCCCTCATCAAGAAGCCTGTCTATTGCATGGTGCATCATCACCGTCTTTCCAACACGCCTTGGACCCATTAAAATGATCGCACGCTTTAATTCCGTCTCAAAAAGACGTTCCATGAAAAGATCAAAGTAAAGCCGCCTTGGTAAACCCGCCAACTCCGCCTCAATCCCCCCGCCTAACCACCAGGGGTTTTCAAACCTCAGTCTTTCAAGGATCTTGGATTCTGGAATAGAGTATGAATTATTCATAATAATGCTTATTTATGCTAAATTATACGAAATAAGATGTATAGAGACAACCTATTTGTACATAAAATGTACAAATAGGTGTAAATAACTGAAATTTTACGGTTTATTTTAACAATAATCCAGGAAAATTAATACACGTCATCCTCTCATGCTTTCTTTTATAGTCCTGATCATCTGAAGTTTCATATCTCTCTTTTGCTTTATTGATAGTTAGAGCTTCACATCTAGAACCACTATCTGGAATTCTACCTCCATCCACAAAAATCATGCTTTTACACAATTTCTGACCCAGAGATCAGATCAAACTATTTCAACTTAAAGTATAAACGGAAGTCTTACGTATAATTTTAACTAAGTGAAAATATTTTAATTATATTTTGAATTGAGAGTTTAGGGAGTCGCTGTTATTATGCAATAAGAGGCGATGTTTATGCTCATCCGTCGAATCTGTGAGGACAGGGGATTTAAAAGGAATTTTTAATTGAGAGTTTGGAACGTAACGGTTACTATTCAAACAATGAGTAATGTAGAATATAAAATCGCGAAATTAGAGCTAAGAGGCTCACCGATAGAAGAAACAACGATTAATAAAGATCGATATAATAATATCCTCAAATCAAAAGAATGTTTAATTGAATGCATCGCGATAGAAGAAAAATTCTGGTTCATTTTGCAAAGCTACAGAGATTTTGAACTGCAGATACTATCTGAGACCGTCGATCAAGCTTTATTTGATCCCTACTTCAGAAAAAATAATGAACCACTCTATAAAATAACTCATAGACTTTTCAATCTACTCTCAGCAACGCGACTATATATTGATCATCTAGGTGTAAGTTTTAATAAAATCTACGAGATCGATTCTTCTGCTTGGAATGAAATAAATGAACATCGAAAAAACCTCCACCACAACTCTCTCTCATATCAATTAATGGAAAAACTTAGAAATTTTCTACAACACAGATCAATTTCGATTGGTCTTTTGGTAGGAGGAAGTTGGGTCGAGGATAACAATATAAGATACAGACGACACTATATGGTACCTTATCTTGATCTCGAAACCTTGGACAGTCGAGATATTAAAGAAGGTCTTTCAAATAAATTATTCAATAAACTAAAGAATACTTACCCGAACGAAGAAAAGATATATCTTAAACAACATGCAGATGAATACATAGAATGCCTTCATGACATACATATGAAATCAAGGGAAGTTCTATTCACTCAAAAAGAAAAAAGCGTCTCTATCTTAAAGACTGCGGCTGAAGAGCTTGAAAAATCAAATAACTTTTCGACAACCTGGTTTAGCTTGACAGCAAAAAAAGAGGACAAGAAAGTGCCCTTTGAGACAAACAATATTTCATTAGACACTATTCAAAGACTTGATGAAATAACCAGCAGGATCTCCGACAAGTTATGGTTGCAAAATAGAACGGCAAGTACCGTAGTAACTAAGTAAAAACGATAAAAGAAAAAGAGCTCCCCTTTTTTTTCTTCAAGCGTATACCAGTATCCTGCTTTGAACCATTTAGATCATCTCTTTTATAGCCTTAGCAGCGGTTCAGATTATGGTGATTGGATATATGCTCAGAGGATAATTAAGGGGGGGTGCCAATATTCATGATATTAGATAAACCTATAAATAATCTTGGGAAATAAAGCTACTACGGTATATATTAAAAAATAATAATATAATTGAAAAATCAAAACTTATGCCCCCTAAAAAAAACCAACATTATGTACCCAAGTTTTACTTAAGAAATTTCTCTTATCAAAATAATAAAAAAGAAATTGGAATATACAACATCCAAAACTCAATTTTTTTTAATAAGGCGAAATTAAAAACACAAGGATCAAAAACTTACTACTATGGTAAAGATAAAATCATTGAAAACTCTTTGGAAAGACTCGAAAATCTAATTGCAACTACTTTCTTTCATGTATGCAAAACCAATTCGCTGCCTATAGCAGAAAGTTACGAACATTTTTCTCTATTACTATTTATCGCGCAAATTCATCTTAGAAATCCTGTTACAATCGGTGGAGTGACAGCAGGGATAGTCGAGCTGAGAAAACAACTCCTCGAAGAATACCCTTCAATAGATATTGATAAATTCATTCCCACGATAAAACCAGATGAAGCAATTCAACTTTCAATAAGTCAATTAATACTAATAGCTTCAATTTTAAGCGATTTGGACTACAAACTTGTCATCAATAGATCACCTGTATCTTTTATAAGCTCCGACTTTCCAATAGTAAAATATAATCAGTTCATAGAAAAAAATAAATTGGGATATATAAAAAGTGGATTTGCCTCACTAGGACTGCAAATATTTCTTCCGATTTCACCTGAATTACTTTTAACACTTTATGACCCTCAAATATATAAATTTGGTAACAAGAAAGATAAAATAATTGTTTTAAAAGAACAGCAAGATATAGACCAGTTAAATTTACTGCAATTACTAAACTGTTTGACTACGCTTTTTTTTGACGAGTCTATTTGTGAAACATATATAAAGTCACTTCACAAAAGGAGCACGAAATTCCAAAGAGCAAATATCGCTAAAGCGATGTCTCATTATCTTTTTGAAGATGGAATCGATAAAAAAGATTTAAAAGAAAAAAATCTCTTAACACTTAATACCTCTGAATGCAAAATAAAACTTGATATCACTCAACTAAAAATACACTCAGGGTCAAAAAAACATAAAGAAAATATTGTAAAAAATAAAATACTTGCTCCTATTAGAAAGAAAGCTAAAAAAATTGATGCCCTTTTCAGAGGGTAGTTATATTCAGGTATTCAACATGTATCAGAGTATCCCGAAAACAAAATCTGACTTTCACTGCCCCAAGAGTTTAATCGAATTTTCGAAGAATTAAAAATAGCAGTTTTCTTCTTCTTTTAGGAAATAAACTGAGTAGTTGGAAGATTTCACAGATTTAAAACAGTTAAGTAGGCAGGGATAAATGAAATTTTATATATAAAAAGAGAACAAGAAGGGCTAAAACTCTTACTATTGATAATGTATTAATTCTGCTATCATATCATGGACTTATGGATAGATTAGTCGTTGCGAATCGCAACGTAAGATACAATACTGCACAAAGCAGCTCTTTTTAAGTAATTTGTTGTCCTATGTGGTTCTGCAAAGTTTTGGATAATTAAGCGGCGCAGGAAGAGTGTCCATAAGTCTTTTAAAAGAAAATATATGATCTCATTTGATTTAAATCAGTGTTATAATCTCAGTGATGTAGCTGATATTTTGGCTGTTGAGCCTAAGAATCTTTCTTATATTCTTTATAAGCTCCCAGAAAATAAAAAATACCTATCTTATTCAATTCTAAAGAAAACGGGTGGACATAGAAGAATAGATGAACCTCAAAAAGGGTTGAAAATTCTACAAAAAAGATTGGCTATCATATTGAATGATTACTTGGAAAAAATAGAAAAAGACAGATTCCAAAAAACGAAGCCTTTACATCCAAGAATATGTTCGCACGGATTTAGGAGAAAACTGATATTTCCAAAAAATGAAATTACTTTAGGTATATATTCTAATGCAGTGCTTCATAGAAACAAACGATTTGTATTTAATATTGATTTAGAGAACTTCTTCCCTTCTTTTAATTTTGGACGGGTCAGGGGCTATTTTATCAAGAACAAATATTTTAATTTAAATGAAAAAGTTGCAAAAATTATTGCACAGATTGCTTGTTATAATAATTACCTTCCTCAAGGTAGTCCAAGTTCTCCGGTTATTAGCAATCTGATTTCTCAGTCCCTTGATGCAAGATTAGCTACTTTAGCTACTCGTAATGGTTGTGTTTATTCAAGATATGCTGATGACATAACATTCTCTACTAATAAAAAGAATTTTCCAGAGAATATTGCAAAACAAACCTTGATAGATGATGGTACATATCAATGGATACCAAGTGAATCTTTAGTCAAAAAAATACACACGTCTGGATTTAAGATTAATGAAAAAAAAGTGTTTATGCAATATCGTCAGTCTCGTCAACTTGTGACGGGATTAGTGGTGAATGAAAAAATTAATGTGCGAAAAGAATATTATAGAGATGCTCGATCTATGTGTAACTCTCTATTTCATAAAGGCTGCTATCATATTCAAAATATAAAATATGGAAATGATAGTCTAAAAAAATTGGATGGGATTTTAAATCATATTTGCTCTACTAATACCTATAGTAAAAATAGAAAACTAAAATATAAGAAAAATGAGAAAGAGTTTACATCTAAGCAGAAGCTTTACTCGAAATTCTTATTCTATAAATATTTTATTGGCAATCTCTGTTCTACAATAGTGTGCGAAGGCATAACAGATTACACCTACCTGCGATGTGCTGAAAGTCAATTTAAGCAGGAAAATATCAACAATAATTTAGCACGATATTATCTGAAATATTCAAATAAAAATATCACGCTTCAAATTATAGATAGTTCTGGATTTAAAAGTTTAAAGACTTTCATTTCCACTTTTTCAAAAAAGTCTTTTTTTTCAACTCTTCCAAGCAGAAATCCAGTTATTGTACTTATCGATAATGGCGCAGTTGAAGCAAAAGAACTTTTTGCAGTGTTAAGAAACATAAAAGAGAATAGTACTATTGAAGGATTAGTTTCTCCTCATTCAGAGAGAAGAGAATATGATCGCAAAATCAATTTTTGGTATTATGTCACTAAAAATCTCTATGTGGCTTTGACACCTTTAAAAGAGAATTCTGAAAAATCAGAGATAGAAGATTTTTTTGAGGAAGATTTTCTACGTAATATGTTAGGAGGCAAAGTGTTAAAATCTGGATATGATAAAGATTTTTGTAAAACCAGACACTACGCTAAGAATGATTTAGCTGAATATATAAAGAAAAACAAAAAAGGGATCAATTTTTCAAAATTTGCTGATATTTTTGAGGTCTTTAACGAGATAGAAAACGATTACAAACATAAAATCGCTTCATTGCTATAATTTGATAGCCGAATAAAACTTCAACACGGAACATACGCAGATATAATCTAAAAGGCACACTTTCTTATCTGCACATGATTTAAAAAAATTAAAAGAACAACGCTACAAACATGACATTCAAATTTCTCTTTCTTAAGAACCTTAATTTGATTGTGCATATTTAGAAAACCCAAAAAGTTCATATTGAAATCAAAATAAATAGTGCAAAAATACCTACTCAAACAGATAAAACTCTTCATTCTCTCTACCTTTAAAAGAAGGATTCAAAGTATCTTCAAAATAATCTTTGACCGTCATTTTTTTATCTTCACTCCATTTTGAAAAAAACTTGGGAGAAATAACAAAGTTTTCACAATTTTCAATGATCATTTTTGAAATTAAATACTTTTGATAGTAAGAATCCTTAGCTGCAAGGATTGGTGATAGATAAGCTTTTACATAAGCATAGTCAACTTTGAGACATGATGCGATAAACGCACATTTATCAGCCCCCATTGGGATTAAGTTAAAAGCTATTCGTGGGGTTTCATTTTTTTTATTTCTATATTCATCAAGTGAAAAAAGAGTTGAAGCAGCAATTGTATTATAAGCAACGGATAATGATATTATTACATGGTCTAATTCGCTATATTTTCTTTGAGTAAAGAAATCTTCATATTCTAAACGATACAAGAAAGTTTCATATGCATTCATTATACAAGCTGTTGCATATAGACCTTCGGGAGTTTCGACATCACCTCTGATTTTGCCCGCATTAATTTTTGAGACATATGCAGTTTGTAATTTAGATGCTGTTTGGCTAACTTTATACTGCTCGGTAATTACAGACCTATACGCATATAAAAATAATTGTTCATGGTCTGATATGTCTAACACAGCATCATCGATTTTCTTAAAAAATTCACTGTCATGAAAAGCGCACAATCCTTTAAAAGTAGATGCCTTATTTCTACCAATGCGACTGTATTCTATAGAAGGACCAGACGCAGATTGATTCGCTTTGATAATGACAAGGTGGCCTTCTACTTCTAAAAGATCGAGTACTCTACTATTCTGAATTGAATGTGCATAAATAGCTTTCTTCTCGCAGTTTGGAAGTGCTAAACATTTGCTATATTCAAAATTATGAATATCAAATAGAAGTTTTTTTTTCCTGATTATCCATAGATCAATTCGACCCTCCCGTTTTATATCACACTAATTATAAACTCTCGATCTTCTTGCCAAATCTCATAGGAATTCCACAAAAAAGGGCAAGGCTGAAACTGTAAATCTGGAATTTTTTTCTATCTTCAGGAGCGATACCGACCGCATTACTAATAGTAGTATTAATAACTCAACTGAACCTTCAATGCTCATTGGCTTTCCTTTGGTGTATGTTTTTAACTGGTATGGGATTATTCTGTCATATTATGCATGGCTTATGATTTTTCCAACCTCAGGTCGTTTAAGCAATAATACAGCAGAAAACAAAGATTAAGTAAGCAACATTAGAGTCCGAATGTTATGCAATGTAGTTTTGGTAACATTAACAACATTTCTTTTAAACAATGTAATTCCTCAAACTCGGATGTGCTCGCGATTGAGTCACTCGATTGCTTGTATCAAGAATACCTGCAAGAAATTGTATCACTTCTGCATAGTCATCACTAGATGACACAGAATTCCATTGATTTCCAGAAAAAAACCAATAGCCTTGTCCGACAACACATATTGAACGAATTGGTGGAGAAGATGTCAGCTGGACAGAATTTAAAATCTTTTGATATCTTTCAATTTCTGATTGCCTTCTGCCGCTTAGGTTTGTATCAAAAGCAAACAAACACGGAATAACGTGTTCTGGTGATTGAATTCCAGGACGATGTTTTATACTTTCAAGGGCAAGAGACTTTTTATGTGTTTGTTTCAGCTCCTGATATGTAAGTTTACTCTTTACCTCTATTGCATAGAGAGCTGCTTCAATTGGAAAAATTCCATTTACGCCATCCGTTAACAGAGAAGGAACTATATCCTTATTAAAAATCACTATGTCTTGCTCTGTAGACATCTCATTATTATAAGAGGATATAATTTGACCATGTCCAATTCCCAAACATGGTGGAAGCAACGGCTGCAACAATTCTCGTACCACGACTTCACGTAATAAACCCTTTAGTCCACAATGTGAAAGACCGGATACAGCCTTTGCTTCTGCAATTGCTCCTTCCACACGTGCGATTAGAAGGTTCTTAAAAATAGTATTCATCTAATTGTAGGCATTAGAGTAAGATAACCAAAATTATATTAACAGAAGATTGTCATTCAAAGAGAATGACAGCTACACACAGTTTGCTTTGCATGCTCCTGAATGTAACTCCAACGGGATGTCTCGGGAAGATAGAAGACGTTTTTCATGGTATAGAACTCTACCATGTTAGTGTACTTCTCCTTACCTTCAGAAATCAGTTCTCTTTTTCTTTCTTCAAACTTGTCTGAAATGAATTTCAAAAAGATCAGACTGAGCACTACGTGTTTGTATTCTGAAGATTCGACACTGCCCCTGAGTCTGTTTGCAGAATCCCAGAGCGATTCTTCAAAGCCTTTGGTTTCTTTTGGTGTTTCTCTTTTCTTCTTTTCCTTTGACATCTCTACCTGCTTCTTAATGTTTATTATGAGTTTCTTACTCGGCTATTTTCTATTTCGCTTCACTGTCTTGTCAGAAAGTATAATATGGATTTTTATATTATACTTTTACCCTTAAAAGTATAATAAAGACGAGAAAAGCACATAAATATATAGAGGATTTATGCTTACTGCTTTTACGCAGGGTGGAGGGTGGAGTTGTAGATGGTTTCGGGTTCGCCTTTTGGTCTGGTTTTGAAGCGGCGGTGGATCCAGAACCATTGTTCGGGGTGTCTTTGGATTATTGATTCCAGGTGTTGGTGGGCTTCTTTTATGGTTTCGTAGATTATTTCTTCCTGGGAGCCTTCTCGATCATTTGGTTTTTTTATTGGGTATGCATATAGCTTGTAATGAGATGGCTTTGTTTCAATCATCGCGGTTAGGACTATGGGGCAGTTGGTGCGGATTGATGCAATGGCTGTTGACTTTGTAGTCGCAGCAAGGGTGCCAAAAAAAGGAACATAAGCCGCATGGTTGGGCTTTACGTTTTGATCAAAAAGAATTGCAACATTCTCACCCTTTTTTAATTGAGAGATGATACTGTTGTATCCACCTTTTCTGCTAAATACTGTGTTTCCGTGTACGGAACGCATTTTATTCCACCAGGCATCTACCATGGGGAGCCCAAAGCCTCTTGCAAGAATGGATACAGGTTTATCGTAGATAGACCAATATAGTGCCAATAGTTCAAAAGAACCAAGGTGAGGAGTTAAAATCAACATCCCGACATCTCGCTCCTTTCGGCTTTCAATTATGGCTTCCAGTGCATCTGATACGTCCAGTGTTTTTTCCACCGTTTCCTTATCAAGCTTATTTCCCCTGGTAAGCCCTATCAGATTTCTTGCCATTACCATATAATTCTCTTTTAAAAGTTTTGCCTTTTCCCGGGAGGTCATGCCCGGAAGCACTATATCCATATTTCTAAACGCCACATAGCGGTGGCGCGGCATGAAAATGAGAAAAGATCGTACCAGGTAATATGCAAATACTTCAGCAGCTTTTGCGGGAAGCAGCCCAAGAACAAGAAAAATAAATTTCAGTAAAAGTAAACAAAAAACATCTGCGATCTTTTTTATCATCTTGGGAATCAGATTTTTGACTGAATCTCGTCTGTCAGTTGAACAATAATAGATCTGAGTTCCTTTAGAGATTCAGATAACTGCCCTGAGCCTGATCTGAATTCCTGTTCACACCTTTTTGCTACGACACGAGGTGCCTCAAGCCCAATAAACCCAAAACTCCCTTGTAACTTATGAAGAGACTGGGCAAGATTTCTTGATGCATCTTCTGGAATAGCAGAGATAGACCCCGGTTGTGAGATGTCTGGTTGTGAGAGGACAGCGTCCAGATGCAAAATAGTGGAGCCGCACTCCTCAAGGAATGCTTCAAAAACGACTTTTGGCTGGGAGACTCCCTGTATTTCAAGTATTTCCATAGAGGTGCTTATTTCTAGCGGTACTCATTTCTCCCTAAGATACCGCAAAGTAAAGATTTTTCAAATATGAGAAAGCACGGTTTTAAGTGATTTTAGTATCTTAAGCAAGATGCCGATATCCTGAAAGGGAGCATGTATATGTTAAATCTGAAGCAATATTCAAATTTTGAGAAAAAAGCTTTTCTTGCAACATGCATTTTCCTTCTTCTTTTCTGGACTTTTGTGATGATGACCGACTCCTTTGCTTTTCTGAAACCACTCAGTGACCTCGTAGCCGCACCTGAAAAAACATCACGTGAAATATATTGCATGAAGCCGGAAAATAAAAAACGCAAATACTGTGTCGAAGTGCAGGTGCAGAAAAAAGAACAGTGGGAAGAAATAAGCAGATCCTCAAGAGAAAAAAAAGCGACCAGCTTTAGCCTGAGTAAGTAACTTCTACCTCATCCCTTTCTTTAAAGCCTCAGCCATGGCAAGCACTGTCTCTGCATATGCATTGGAACGATTATAGAATAGTATTACAGATTTTTTCTCTGCACGTGACATTCCTTTTTTCCAGCCATGTTGTTCCAGAAAATTTGCAACTGAAAAAATAGCATCCGCAGGTACAAAAATATTGATTATCCCGTCACCATCGCCATCAAAGCCGTATTTTTCAATATTACCCGGGAGAAACTGAGGTAAGCCAATAGCACCCCCGTGGGATCCCTTGATGGTGATTGGGGGAATGGCAAGGGTTTCGGAGGTTTGAATCAAAGACATCAGATGTGGCATGAACTCTTCTTCCAGCCACTCCGCACGTTCCTCAAGCTCCCGATACGTAGGAGAGGGGTCTTCGGTACTGTTTTCAACATTGTACTTGATGTTGGGCGGAAACCCCGCACTTACCAGCCTCGAAAGCCAGTAAAATATAGGCTGTGTGCCTGTGTTTTTACCACACTGAGTTTCTATCTGGAGGATTGCAAGCAGGATTTCAGGCTCAACCGAAAAACGAATACTACTTTTTTTAAAATGTGCCCGATTTTCAGAATAAAACGAAAGTGCATTTTTTCTTGCCTGAGGAGTATTGCTTTTTCGGTATAATGAAAAAGATTCCTGAGGACGTACCTTAAAGGGAATAGGTGTCCAGAGTGGCATCTGTTCGTCGGAAAAAATTGAGCCAATCGTGTGCTCGCTGACGCCTCGCTGTTTCAGTTTGGATGCGAGATGCTCCCATCCACGAAGATTTGATCTCGGAGCTTTTTTTTGTGCCCACTCTTCTGCCGATATTTCGTACCTGTTTACCTGTTCGGGAGTTTCGGGGATTGAAATTCTATTTTGAGAAAAAGTGCAGGAGCTTAGAAAGAGATGTAAAAAAGTGGTATGCAGGATGAAAAGTCTTGGCATAGATGTTAGTGCGCTATGTGTTGTTGTACTTAAGAGAGTAGGTGTCCTTGTAAATGCCTTCTTCCAGTGCGTTCCTCATCTCCTGGATACTCTCCTCAAGGGGTATCTTAGCAACAAATGAGAGAACCTGCTCTATTTTTTTAGTGCTCAATCGGTACCCGCTTATATCCGGTTCACCCGGTATGATGTTTACCTTTGTATCCGGTAATATCCTTTTTATGGAATTTGCCACCTGATTAATTGACAGGTTCTGTTCGTTATTCGCTATGTTGAAGACTTCGCCACTGACCAGGTTTTCATGCGCCCTGAGGCATCTCAGGAAAGCTTCAGCGACGTCATTTACATGGACAAATGCTCGCATCTGCTCTCCACTGACAATATTCATTTCCTTCTTGAGCACAGAATCACGCACCAGCGCATTTATTACAAGGTCAAAGCGCATACGGGGAGAAAGCCCGTGACAGGTTCCGATACGAAGGGCAGTAGGATGAAATACCCCTTTTTTCTTCTCGCTTATAATGCGCTCCTCCATTCTGAGTTTCAGCCGGGCATAGAGGGTAACAGGATTCGGAATGGTGGTTTCATAGAACAGCCCGGAGCGGGCACCGTAGATGCTGTTTGTTGAAGCATAAATAAAACGTGGTACCCCATGCTCAATCGCTGCATCCAGCACAACCGTAGAAGCAAGAAAGTTTACCGCTCGCATGGTACCCGAAGGGACTTCCCTGACCCGATGTCCTACCAGAGCAGCAAGCAATATTACCGCATCTGAGTTCTTTACTACCGCTGATACTGCAATAGTGTCACATATGGTGCCCTCAATAACTTTCAAGTTTGGATGACTAAGACGCTCTATGCCTTGAGAACCGAACTGAAAATTATCAAACACCGTAACACGGTATCCTTCGTTCAGGAGGAGACTCACCAGCGGACACCCAAGATATCCCGCACCACCGAACACCACTACGTGTTCGAGATCATATTTTGATTGGTTAGGTATGCTCATTTTTTCGTAAGCACTCCGCCCTGGGGAGTGTCCTTGATGGAATAACCCGCCTGATTGATTTTGTCTCTCAGCTCATCAGACTTTTTATAATCTTTTTTGCCTTTTGCTTCATCTCTTGCCTTGGCAAGTGCGAGGACTTCTTCCGGTATTGCGTCAGGGGTAGTATCCTGTTTTGAAATTCTATGCAAATCAAGCCCGAGTATGGCATCAAAGGAGGTAAGAAGATTGAATTTTTCCTCTTTCTTAACTTCCTTGTCGGAAAGGAGTTCGTAGGTTTGTGCGAGGCATTTGGGTACGTTCAGATCCTGGTGTAGTGCCTTATCAAATGCGGCTTTGTGGTGTTCTGCGTTTTGAGATAATGATGGCGGAGTGCCGGAGGCATTCTCAGCAAACCCGGCATCAAAAAATTCAGCAGAG
The DNA here is from genome assembly GCA_964612555.1 of uncultured Bdellovibrionales bacterium. Taxonomy (GTDB): domain Bacteria; phylum Bdellovibrionota_C; class UBA2361; order SZUA-149; family DAOLCO01; genus DAOLCO01. The sequence goes on from CAZTBW010000002.1 coordinate 294,912, forward strand.
CGATTTTTTAATTTTTTAAGAGAATTTTCAGCTCCTTCAAGGCTCTCCCAGCTCCAGGAAAGTTCATTTCGATAGTGCGAAGTAAGGCAGAGATAACGATAGCTGAGAGCTGAAAAACCTTTTTCAGAGAGTTTTTCGAGCGTAAGAAAATCACCTTTTGATTTTGACATTTTGGAGCCACCACTTTCAACCAGGAACCCTCCATGCATCCAGATTGATGCAAACTGTTTTCCTGTGGCACATTCACTTTGAGCGATCTCGTTGGTGTGGTGTACAGGGATATGGTCGATTCCCCCGCAATGAATATCAAATGATTCTCCAAGATACTCCATAGACATTGCGCTGCACTCAATATGCCAGCCGGGATAGCCTCTGCCCCAGGGAGAGTCCCATTGCAGCTCCTGATTTTCGAACTTGGATTTGGTAAACCAGAGTGCAAAATCAAGCGGGTTTTTCTTTGCAGAGTCTACATCAATTCGCGCTCCTGCCTTAAGGGAGTCAAGTGATTGCCCACCCAGTTTTCCGTATTCATCAAATTTTGAAACATCAAAATAAACATTACCACTACTTTGATAGGCAAAGCCTCTTTCCATTAGGCGCTCAATTAATGCAATCATTTGAGGAATATGTTCAGTAGCTTTACAGACGATGTCGGGTTTGATGATATTCAAAGCGGAGCAATCTTCGAAGAAAATTTGAGTGTAGAAATCCGCAATTTCCTGAGACTTCTTACCTTCACGTTTTTGTGCAAGAAGCATCTTGTCTTCACCCTCGTCTCCATCTGAGACGAGATGACCCACGTCGGTGATGTTCATGACGTGGGTGAGTTTATATCCTGTCTTTCTCAGGGTTCGGGCGAGAATGTCTTCAAACAAGTAGGTGCGTAAATTCCCAATGTGTTGAAAGTTGTACACCGTTGGTCCACAGCAGTACATGCGAACCTCTCCGGGTACAAGGGGAGTAAGAGGTTCCACCTTTCTTGTCATGGTGTTGAACAAGGATGGTATCATATGTCAGCGCTTCAGATTTTTCTGAAACTCCTCATAATCCTTTTTGATAATTGCGGCGGCTTCCTGAGGAGTGTCAACCATTTTAACGAAGTTCATGTCTCCCGGGCTGATCAGGGTGTTGGTTACAAGCTGCGCTTCCATCCACTTCAGAAGACCTTCCCAGAAGCCTTTATCGACAAGGATAAAGGGGCGGGCGGGCATGTGTCCCACCTGTATAAGTTGCCAGGTGAAATACAGTTCAAGAAGAGTACCGATTCCTCCACGCATGACCACTACCGCATTTGAGAGTCTCATGAAATCATCAAGACGGGAAGAAAATCTTCTGTGGTGTTGTTTTATGTCAAGGTGTTCACTTGCTTCTTCTTCAAACTTGTTAAGCTCAATTGTGAGTCCAAAGGATTTGCTTTTTGTTCCCCCGTTTTTCTTTCCTTCAAGTACTCCTTTGTTTGCCGCTTCCATGAGTCCCGGTCCACCTCCGGTGAGAACATCCAAGCCGAGTTCCCCAAGGCACTTTCCCAGTTCGGCGGTTAACTTGTACATGGTATCTTCAGGTTTTATGCGGGCACTGCCAAAGATGCACACCCGATAGAAATCACTTGTGTACTCAGAGAGTTCCATTTCAAGGATTCGAGTGCGGTCACGAAGTATCTTAAGACGTTCGTTCAGACGAGCACGCCGTGCTTTTCTTATATTGTTTGACATAATTACAATCTATTTTATGCAGAAACTATTTTTTTCTCATGCAGAGTAGAAACCGAAGGGAGAGAATCGTCAAGCTCAGATTGAGTGCCGGACTGAATCCCGGACTGAATTTTGGTCTCAGGGAGTTTGCATGGTTTCAGAGGGTGAGTGGCGGGTGCGGAGAATGTGTTCTTGATCATTTCGATGCGTTCTCTTAGAAGTATGCACCAGGCTTCCCATCCGGGGGCGGACTTTCTTTCTTCAAGGAGTGCTTTCATGTCCTCTTCAGAGTCTTCAGGTTGGAGTTCTACCATCTGGTGGAGGAGTTCTGCTGCAAGTTCAATTGCTTCTGATGAAGCCGAGATCAGGCTTGCAGGGATTGCCTCTGACTCAGATGCCGTAATTCTGATAGAAGCTCTTTCCAGTGCCCGGTACAGCTCCTTTGCCGCAAGTTCGAGCTCACTCAGCTCCTGAAGCCGTATGGCTCTGTTTCTCAGGCGAGGATTGTGATGCGGGTGAAAAAAACGATATAAATCCATGGCTCTCCTCTTTTGATATGAGTAATGGAATATGCGGATTTACGCACTACATTAATTAAGTTAAGAGGAGTTTTTTAAGAAAATAATGTCTTAAATGGGATAAAAACTTGTTTTTATGTCAAGTAAAGTTACAAAGACCATTTGATTGAACAACCTATAAACGGTGCTTCCGGTCTGGAAACAGGGGCACCGTTTAGTATGGAGTTTATGGCATCCTCAAGGTAGCTCTCTGTGGTTTTCCCAGTTCCTTCCGGATTATTATCTATGGCTCCGTGGTATCTTAACACCTGTTCAGAATCAAAAACAAAGACTTCAGGTGTAGCTTGTGCTCCGAATGCTCTTGCAACATCCTGGCTCTCGTCGTGAAGGTAAGGGTAAGGGAAATCCTTTTCCTTCATGTTTTCAAAACTGTCTTCGGGAAAGGCGTTACCGTCATTGCTGCAAATAGCAATGAAATCAACCCCAAAAGCCCTGAATTTTCTGTACAGAGCACTTAATGTTGCTTCGTACTTTTTTGCATAGGGGCAATGATTGCCTGTAAAAATCACCACAAAGCAAGGTGAGCCAACATGGTTTGAAAGTGAGTGAATGAGCCCGTCTGTTCCGGGAAGACAGAAATAGGGTGCCTTATCTCCGATTTTTAGAGTATCCAGCATATCTTCTTTATGACTGTTCAAAAGCGCACCCACCATATTAAAATTCACACTCCAGAGACGATTAAAAAGCGTTTATCATTTGCTCACTCATCCCCCTATATTTTTCGGGATAAGCACACTCTTTCCTTAATTGTTTTTGATGGATGATGGCAAGAGTCTATCAGGGAATCTTTTTCGTTTTTTCCCATATCTTGTTTTATCTCAGACAGAGGGCTATCCCATTGTTAATATTTGTGAAATAATACGCTCAGGACGATTTTAAAGCAGAACGAGTATTCTGATATTCCAATTTGCAAGTCTTTTTAGTGTGTTTTTATTTATCTTTTTTCAGGAGTGTACATGGCTGTGTCCGAATCAAGAGAGTTTCATAATGACATTCTTCAAACCGCTGCTCATACCATAAGGTTTCTTTCTGCGGATGCGGTCGAAAAAGCAAAATCAGGACATCCCGGCATGCCAATGGGTATGGCTGAGCTGGCAAGTGTTCTGTGGTTGAAATACCTTAAATATAATCCAAAAGATTCGGGTTGGATTGCAAGAGATCGTTTTGTTCTTTCAAATGGACATGGCTCCATGCTTCTCTACTCCATGCTTCATCTTGCCGGATACAAGGTAAGCATGGATGACATCAAGAATTTCAGACAATGGGATAGTAACACTCCGGGGCACCCTGAATCCTACATGACGGATGGAGTTGAAACTACCACGGGACCGCTTGGTCAGGGGATTTCAAATGCAGTCGGGATGGCGCTTGCCCAGAAGATTTTAAGTGCGCGTTATGGAGCAGGTTCTTTTAATCCGGTAGATCATAAGGTGTGGTGTTTTTGTGGTGATGGCTGTCTTATGGAAGGGATAAGCTCTGAAGCATCTTCTCTTGCGGGGCATCTTGGGCTTGATAATTTAATCTTTGTTTATGATGACAACAATATCAGTATAGCGGGAAGGACAGACCTTGCCTTTACTGAAGATGTAGAGAAGCGGTATCAGGCGTATGGTTTTCATACGCTTAGAGTGGATGGGCATGATATTTCGGCGATTGATGCAGTGTACAAGGAGGCGCTCAGTCTTCAGAGAAAACCCGTTCTTATCCTTGCAAAAACAATTATCGGTAAGGGGAGTCCAAATAAGGCGGACAGTTATAATGTTCACGGAAGCCCTCTTGGTAAAGAAGAGCTTGAGGCGAGTAAAAAGGCTCTTAAGTGGTCTCTGGAGCCTATGTTTTTTGTTCCTGATGAGGTGCGATCGGTATTTTCTCTGCGCAGCGAAAACTTGCAGGCAGAGTATCAGGAGTGGAGCAGTTCATATGGTGAGTGGGTGTCTTCAAATCCGGAGTTGTCGAAAAAACTTCAGGCGCAGCTTGAGAGGGTTATTCCTTCGGATCTAGAAGAAGCGCTGGTTACTTCCTTAGCGGGGGGAGCCTCGGCAGTTGCGACAAGAAAACTTTCTGAATCGGCTCTTCAGATTGTATCAAGTAAAGTTGAAGCCCTGATTGGTGGTTCTGCCGATCTTGAACCCTCGACGCTTACTCTCATAAAAGATTCCACGGATGTGCTTTCGGGCTCATATGCAGGAAAGAACCTTCGCTTTGGTGTTCGGGAGCATGCCATGGGTGGGATTATGAATGGTTTGGCATATTACGGTGGCTTTATCCCTTATGGAGCTACTTTCTTTTGTTTTCTTGATTATATGAAACCGGCAGTGCGACTTGCAGCCCTTTGTCATCTTCAGACATTGTATGTGTACACGCACGACAGTATTTTTCTTGGAGAAGATGGACCAACGCATCAGCCGATTGAACATATGCAGATGCTTCGTGCGATGCCAAATGTGCAGGTGCTCCGACCTGCTGATGCGCTTGAGACTGCGGTGTGTTATGCCATGGCGCTTGAAAAGAAAGATGGTCCAAGTGCATTGATTCTTACTCGTCAAAACCTCCCCCAGATAGAACGTCCATCATCGTTTAAAAACTCTGATATAAGAAAGGGAGCATACGTGGCGTATGAGTCAGGAAGTGCCGCAGCAGAACTTGTAATTATTGCAACCGGTAGTGAAGTATCTCTTGCAATTGATGTTGCAAAGGAGCTTTCAGCTTCAAGGTCTGTCCGGGTGGTTTCCATGCCATCGTATGATGTTTTCAAGAAACAGGATGCAGCATATCGTGAAACCCTCATCCCTTCGGGAGTGAAAAAACTCACAATTGAAGCAGGCAGTACCTTTGGCTGGCGTGATATGGTCGGGGGCACTGTCCAGGATACCATTTGTATTGGAATGGAAAGCTTCGGAGCCTCTGCTCCGGCAGAAGTACTGGCTGAGAAATTCGGTTTGACGAAAGAAGGAGTGCTTGGGAAAATAGCCTCGATATCCTGGTCATAATGTATGCCTTTTTGTTACGAGTTCTTTATTCTCTTTTTCAGATAGTTCCGGAAGCTGTCAGTTCGTTTCTGTTTAGATTTTTCTGGAGTCTTTACTGGTGGCGTGAGAGAAGGACGGAGCTTGCGTTTGCACCTGACCCACCTGAAGAGCCTGTTAAAGGATCTGAAAGAGCCGTCTTCATAGAGGAAATTGTTGGTAAAGAACCTCCTGGAAATATTCTGGAAATCGGTTTCGGGTATGGGCAGAATATTGGCATATTAAAAGAACTCTTGCCTGGTGTTTCGTATACGGGGGTAGAAATTGATTTTGAGAGAGTCTTTGCTGTTGATGTGCAGTATCGTGCTGATGCAGTGAAGACAATCAACCTGCTTAATGCGGATATTTTGTCACTTCCTTTTTCTGATGAATCATTTGATACGGTAATAGTTGCAGCAGTCTTGTTATATTTTCCGGGAGATACATTGAAGGGTGTTCTTCTTGAGTTATTTCGAGTTGCACGAAGGCGAATCATACTTTTAGAACAGAATACTACTGGTCTGGATGAGCGTATTGAGCGTTATGACAATAGAGCAGGAGAGTATTACTTAAGGGATTATTGTTTAATTGCTGAAGAGCTGTTTCCTGAGAATCAAATTAAAAAAAATCCGGTAAAAAATAAAAGATGGATTTCTGAAAAATGGCGAGAGTATGCAGAAGTCATTGTTATCAGTAAGTGAGCTCCGGGGTGGAGTGTTTAATTTGTTAGTATTTTCCTGTTAAATTAGTTCGGTGTAGTTTTTCAGGTTTTTTTACTTGTGAGGTTTTTATGTCAACAGATGATGAAGATGAGATTGAAGACGAAGTTGAGGATGAAGCCGAAACTGAAGCATCGAATGGTCTGAAATGGTACGAATATTTGCAGATGATTCTTATCATTTCTGTAGTCGTTTCCGTGCTCTACTTTGGTCCTCTTGCAATCTGGGATGGTGCTGCTGGTTTTGTAGTACATCGGTTCGGAGAAGAGTTCACAAGAAGTATCCTGAGTATCCTTGTTATAGTGCTCTTTGTTCTTGCTCTGTTTATCGGGATTTTCATGCCAAGTCCGGGAATCAGTAGCGGGGGAGATGATAAGGACAAAAAGAGTTCCTCATTTTCCGTAGACGAAGAACTGAAGAAATATGGTTCTTCCGGTTCTTATAATAAAGGACCAGATGGAACAGCCGATAGTGCATGGGGCACCAGAGACTCTTATGGGTCATCAGACTATGGCGGCTCTGATAGTTCCGGTTCTTCCTACGGGGGCTCCTCTGACTTTGGTGGTGGAGGTGATGGTGGTGGGGACTGACTCATGTTTTTTTAAAGGGACTACCACTATAGCCGTATGATAAAACCATACGGCTTTTTTTATGGAATAGAAAACCAGGGAACTCCCAGAACTGAATATCGGGCAGGGAACGACTTTGCCCAAGCCCTGATGGTGGCGTTTTCAGGATGATCGGAGTTGTGTCTGACAAATTTATGGAGAATGCCCTGCATGGATTCAGTAGACGCGCCGGCAGAATCCAGAATCGCACCAAGAGAATTGACGATTTTGTTGATATTGTTTGTAGAGCGTACAAACGTATCGTAGGAAGTGTTTAATGGATCGGAGTTTACGTCTGATGCATCTGGAGAAGAGGATGTCTGATATAGATTTTTGTGACTACCTTCCGGGATCTGGTTCAATCTTTCAACAATACGGGCATAGGGTTCAAGAACGGCTGCAAGGGCAGGGATCAGTTCGGAAACAGCCCCGTTTTGCATTTCTTTTGATTTTTCAGAGAGAAGTTCCATGGTGCCCTGATGATTGTTGATCATGGAATAGGTGCTTTCTGATACTGGTATGGAATTATTGAGTGTCGCATCTACAAGAATCTTTTTTGCAGATACCGACAGGGTATCCGATGCGAGCGCATCAATGATATCTTTCTCGGAAATATTTATTTGTGACCCCCCAAGAAAACCTGAAAGAGCTTTTGCTCCCTCCTCTGCAACATAATGAGATGTGTCGTAGTAAAGGTTCCAGTAACTGTCAATTACCTCTTCTCTTCTACTTCTTTTTTCTGATTCAGGAGCACTCAGATCAATTTCCTCAAGTGCGGTCTGTAGAGAGCTGGTGAGGATAGAAAGGCGTTTTATTGTTGCATAGGTTGTTGTTATCAGTCGAATATCCGGCTCAAGTGCTGCAGGTGTGCCCCAGGGGATTTCAGCATCCCATAACCTTCGTCTGTGTGTCTCAAGTGCATGTTTAAAACGAGGGTCGTCAATGGATTCGTAAGCGAGAGCATCATGTTCAGCGTTTTTCCTTAGAAAGCCAAGAAATTCCGGCTTGAATATCGCAGGACTATTTGGAAAAAAGTATCCCATGGTTTCAAGATTTTCTTGTGGAATACGGGAGAAATATTCAGCCAGCATTTTCAGTTCAGAAGTGGTGCCGCTTCCGGAAAAATTGTTACCAAGAGGAGACAGGATTTGTTCGCTGAATGCAAGATGGGCATTCTGATAATTTCCCCCTACGATAGAGCGTCGTAACTCTCTGCCTGTTTCTTCCAGAGTGCTGGTATTGGGTAGTGTACTTAAGCTCGAGATAGCCTCTTCGAGTGATGCTATAGTTTGAGAAAGAGGTCTGTCAGGTTTACTTCTGCAAAGTTCTTTTGCTGAAGAGAAAAGATTTTCATGTTTACCGGCACTACTCATTGCGGCGAAGATAGAAACAACATCCATTTTTGAATATGCATCGGTAATCATCTGATGTTGAGACCACTTTGGACCCGGGTCAAACGGACTGTTTTCGCTGAGTTCGTTAGTTTTTTTCTCAATGTTACGCATTCTGAAGTTAATTGTGCCACTTAGAGAGCGTGCAATGTTTTCGAGAGTTTCCGGGTCATCTACGGAGCTGAAGTTTTTTGCCTGTGATGCTTTGGATCGAATCCCTTTACTTAATTCATCCTGACGTATGCGAAGTAGTGCCAGTTGGGAGGTGTTTTCCTTGATTATATCAATATCTCGTTGAAAGGAGCTTAGTTGTTCAATCGTCTTAAGCTTACCTTGTAGTATATGTGTCTCTGAAACCTGATAGGGGTTTAGAGAATCAAGAGCGAGTCCGCTTGTTTGTGGAGGATTTCGCCGGGTTTGCTCAAAAGGGACATCTGCCTGTCTATGAGAGCTCAGACCGGAATTGTGTGAGGGGAGAGTTAAGCCGTTATTTTCTCTCTCCTTGTTTTGAATTAGAGCTTCTTGCATTTCTTCTTTACATACTTGTAGTAACCCCAGCTTACACTAATGATTATGATACCTTTTGTTAACAATGTGCCATAATATCAGTAGGAGGGGGTGATTGTGCCCAGTGAGGTACTGGTGTTTCATAAGGTGTTAAAGTTTTTGGGAAATTTGAAGGATTAAAACAGGAATGAGTCGCCCGGTTTATAGTTTGTTAAGGACAGATGCCTATAATGCCCCTCTGGATGATGTTCAAAGTTCAGATGAGGCTTCGTCTCCCTCATTGCGGATGCCCTCATCCCAGGCTGAACAACTTAATCCAATGCTTTCAAGAGGTTTGTATTCACTGGATTCACTACGTTCAGATCAGGTAGAGACTTCTTCTGACCTAAACCCTGCCTCAGCTTCTGATCTTCCTTCTGCACTGGAGCGTAATGCCCGGGATTTGAAAAATCGAATGTCCGCATTATCCGGAGGCAGGAAAAATTATAGTAGTACCGAGCTTGAGAGTCTTCTGTCAGAGCTGAAAGCGCTGCAAACACACATGGAAGAGCGAAAGAAGATCGAATCAGATAGAATAGGTTATGTCGTAAATGGGAAGGGAAGTGGTGGAGTTCTCGGGATGATCTCGGCTATCGAGTCTGAAATGGCTGATCAGTGGTATCATGATAAGGTTTTGGCTGTGGCTAATACTCCTTACTCTCTGGCTCACAAGCTTACGCACAAATGGACTGGTATCGGATCATACTTTAACATGGATATGTTCAAAGAGCCGGTCACTTCCTTGTCCGCAGAACAGAAAAAGAGAATAGATGAACTGCACAAGGAAAAAGATTATCGAACAAGTCTTGTTAATTCATTAAGCTCATCGGCGAATGAACTTGGCAGTATGATTTCCAAAATAGAAGAGTTGCGTGGAGAGTTGGGTTCGGGTGCTTCTCCGGGGAGAGTTGCAGAGATTTCAAACAGGTTAAGGGGTCATATTTCTGGTGCGATGTCTTTTCTGGAGAGGGGGGCGCTGAACGGGGATAAGGAATTGAAAAGTTCCTGGGATGCGGCAAGGAAAAATGTCAATGAAGGATTAAAGAAACTGAATGAAGAAGCGGATATGGCAGTTGCAACTTGTCAGGCAGTTGAAAAAACTGTTGTGATAGGAGGAGCAATAACTGCAACGGCGATAACCGGAGGAGCTGCGGCTCCACTTGTAGGGATGGCAGTGGGTAGTGCAAGCAGTGTCGGTATGAGCGGCGTTCATTTTCTTGCATCTGGCGGAAAAGTAGATTTTGAGGAAGAAAAAGCCAAAATACTTGATGATGTTAAAGATTCCGTTCTCTATTCTATTGGTGGTGGTCTGTCAAAAATAGGTATGTTTGAAGCAGCCGGGAAAGCTGCGGTCTCAGCAGCAGGTCGGATTGTTCCAAGCGCGGTGGCAAGACATTTGACGGGTTTGCAATCTGGAGTATTTGGTACCAGTGTTGGCATATTCAGAAGAGCAGCCACTGCTATGTACTACAGAACAGGAGGTTTACTTCGTAATAATTTTATTTCTCATGCAAGGACTGGCATGGTGGTTGAGCTTCCTGCCGCAGCATGGGATACCTGGCGGGCACAAGGTACGGACATTCTCGATCCTACGGGGCGTCTAAGGGAAATGAATATACCAGAGAGTAGTCTGATGCTAAGGTATTTTACCCATCGGATTGGAAGCGCAGGCGTAGGAGGTGCGCTTGGAGGTTGTACCATGGGGATGAGGAATGTTATAGGTGGTATGCCACAGGCCGCACCGCCCCTTGGAGGACTCTTGAATCCCAGAACCTTTTTCCCGACACTCAGTCAGACACTCAGGCAGCAATTGAATCCGAGAGATTTTATAAGGCGAAGAATTGCTGATGCTACAGCAATTCCAGACCTGTATGCACAGTCAGTTTTATCTGTCTGGTCAGATTATCGGCTTACCGGATGGTTTTATGGGGTTGATCTTGATCCCACCGGGGAAGAACGTAGCAGAATGATGCGCCAGGCGATTACATCCGGTATGGCTGGACGTTTTGGAACTACTGCCCTGAATCAAGGTATGAATGCGATCGGGAACAGGAGAGTTAATGAATTAGTTACAGAGCGCAACACTTTAAATAACGAGATGAGAAATCAAGCAGCCCTTGCAGGAAGAAGGTTTAATAGGGAAGTGGTTCTTGCATCGACTCCCGGAAGTGAACATGCTTTACAAGGGGCTGGTCTTAGGCGAAATACTCTTGCTTTTCAACTTGATTCAAGAGCGAACATTGCTGACACTGCAAGTATGGCAAGGAATCATATTATGAGTACGGCTGCTCATGCAATGTACTCCCGGGGTCGTAACTTCACTCCTTTTGGAGTCAATCTGCAAAGGTTCAGAGATAGTGTTAGCGATGCTATCAATAATGCAAATCCTAATCTGGATAGTTCACGATTGATTCAGGAGCGAAGAGGGATGGGTCTTTCTGTTGCGCGAGCTTCAGAAAGAAGAGCGTCCCGGCTTCTGGTGTTAAGAGATCAGCCAACAAATGACAATATTGCATATGGAAGGCAGTATATAAATGATTATATAAACGAACTTCCACCTGCAGGCGGAAGTCCAAATCTTGGTTTTCTGAGAAGAGCGAGTGATCAAAGAAGGAACCCTTACGGAAAGCATGCTATTGATCTGGATTCACCCGTTCCTGCCAGAAATAATCTGGATAATACCTTGGTTAAAGATCGCTTAAACCTTAGAGCACAAACCAGTAATTTGCTTCTTAGATTGGAAAATGGGGCACGTAATGGATTGATTGGAAGAGGAATCGGGATGGTGGCAAACGGGCTTCAAGCTTCTGCAAACTATCTTGGCGGTTATGCAACTGCCTGGATAACCGCTCCTTCAGCTTCTATTTATGCCAGCTATGGAGTCATGATTGGAGCCCCTGCTACAATATTAGCACATGGAGTATCAACATTGCTAACTCCAGTTGGTGGGCTTGGTTCAGCTATGAGAAATGCCTTCGGAGCAAGACGTGCAAATCCACATGAACTTGGGGAGCTGTATGCAAAAATACACGAAGGGAAAGCACTTCGTCAGTGGATGGATGATATGAATGGGCATAGACCAGGTACTTTTGACGCGCCTGATATAGCAGCACTTGATGCAAGCATACAGAGGACTGAAGCGTTACTGAATCAAGGGAATCGTGCCCGTCCTCTACTCCTTTCTCGCGATCGTCTGACGAGAAGGAGAACAATTCCGGATTCAGGCGTTGTTATGCAGAACAGGGTAATGAATGATCTGGATGCCCTTGTTGGTCCTGAAATGATGAATGCGATGCGAGATAACAGATAGTCTGGGTTTTTGATTTGAAAGGTTAGGGGGAAAGTTTCGCTTATGTATGATGATTTGCGCTTACCTGAGTATCGGGCTAAGGAGGATATTTATTTTCTGGTTGGTGATCTGTTCACTGTTGCGATAGAGCATTTTGTGAGCCGAAACGAATTTCCTGATACGTACTTTTCTGAACTTGGTGTTTTGTCTAAAATATTAGAGGAGCTATCCAGCCGCAATTCTGATAGCTCACTTGAGGCAAAAAAAGCCCGTCTTGTTTCTGGTATTCTTGCGATACACTTAGGGTATATGCATGAACATTCTGTAGTGTCTTCTGAGTCTCTGTATCAATCCCTGATTCAGGATATCTTTACTCTTCTGGATGAATCAGTGTTTTCAATTGGTGAGTCACTGGAGCTACTCGAAGAAATTTTTCCTTTATTTTCCCCTTTATGCGTCAGTATGTGCCTTGCAAATGCATCTGCCGTGATCTTCCCAAGGTTGTGCCAGACTGCTGACAGGGCTATGGTCGATCATATAAGTACGCTTTATGGAATATCATCTCTTCATGGTGAAAGCCCTGCGGAGAATCTTCGTGCTCTTCATCCATTTTATCTTGTCCTTGTGCATCGGGAGACAAGCCAGATAATTGAAAAATTTGCTGCGCTTATGAGAGAAGTCCTTCTTCCTCGAAAAGACGGTAGCTATTCATCTGTTTCTCATTATATTTTTACGTTTTATGAAGAAATGACAAGAAGAGCAGAGTCACTTCAACCCATAGATGATGCATCTGCTGTTTATATTGACCCCTCGCTCACTGTAGAAGAGCAAGACCATCAATATTTTGAATATGTCAATCATTGTGCAAAAGGAATGATGCAGGCAGTTATGGAATTTGACAACTTCCTTAGCTCTCTACCTCATAATGAGAGTTCAAATTTTGAACCTCTCATGGTACAAATCCGCGGTACTCAGGATACGATCTTGTCCCTGATGAGGAATATGTTTGTTGCAGGTGAGGATGTGTATCAAATGGGTAGTATTATCAGCTCTGTTCAGAACCTTATTCCTGAGATACTGAAGGAAGATACTATTACATCTGAGGTGAAAGATATACTGGTGTGTTTCCTTCCGGGAGGATTGTTTTCATTTGAAGAAGCGAAATCTTTCTGGGAAAGGAGGGCATGCATTAAAAGAGATCTCTATCTTTCTTCCATGAAACGCCTTTTTTTACGTATCAAGAATCTGCTCAGTTCTGACGATATAGAATCAAAACGTGAAATGAATTTTCTTATGCTCGAAACTGATACCCCATTACGATCTCTGGCGATGCTCGGCATTATCGAGTATGATACGGTAATCTCTTCCCTGTTTTCTGATGTGCAGAAAGTGGAAACGTGTTCTGCCATGGAGTATCAGGCAGCATTACAGTCATATTTAATAGGTAGTGATGAAGAGTTTTATTCTAAAATGAAAGTTCTTTTATAGGAAAGCTGTTTCCATATTTGAGAAATGAATAAAGACGCTTTTCCCAATGTTGATGCAATCACATACCGGCTTTCTGATGAGCTTTGTAAGGGTCTGGAACAGACATTTGCTGAAATCCCCGCACTCTGGCTTGATTATAGCTGGCCAAGTATTGGTGTGATAGATCTGATCAGTTTTCCCTTAAGGAAAAAGACCTCCATGAGTGCTCTGGAAAAAGAGCTTCTCTATATGACTACCGCTTACCTTGGGAATGTCATTTCACGAGTCTGGCAGCTCTCGGGTATTGATCATAAGGTCTATTTTGATGAGCTTAAGGGTGGGGTCTGTCTCAGGTTCAGGACAGACACGGGAGCAGAAGCAGAGTATCTTTTAACAAACTATATTCATGATCTCCTTTTCAGAATGCCACCAGAGATTGAAGTATTCAAGGGTTTTAAAAGACCCTATACCTTTGATGCTAATATTCTTTCTTCGGTATGTCTTGGGATAGCTCTTGGCTTAGCTCCCATCGGGGCATCTCCCTCTTTGAATCAGACAGGAGAAAGTGAAACAAACGAGGAAGAGAAAATAAGAAAAATTGAGCGGGCAATTGCCCGGCTTTGTAGTGAATGGTTCACTGCGAGATACCCTGATGTAATGCTTGCTCAGGTAGCAGACCTTTTTTTAAAGGGAGGTATTTTGCCCCCGCTTTTTTTTAACAGAGAGGAAGGTATAGGCGACACTATTGATCCTTTTATAGAGTATTTGAATCAGATCAAGGCGCCCCTCTCGATGATTCAACAACTGGCTCTCGTGTTTTGTGCATGTCCGGATGAGAAGATTTCATTTATTGGAGTTCTTCTTGGGTTATTCTCTTACGCAGATTATGAGAGTTTGCCTCCGGAGATAAAATCAGCACTGCGATATCACTATCACCTGCTTCCAATCGCAAGGAAAAATATATTAAAGTATCGTGGTGTTGATATGACAGAAGAGTATCTTCTGGGTGCCAGTGAGAAGCGAAATTTACATTTGTATGAATATGAGAAAAAAATTGGGACTCTTCCCTGGCTCTATTTGACGGCAGAAGATTTTTTTATGAAAAGGGATTTTAAAATCGATCTCTTTATGAAAGCAGTACTTTCATTTGAATATGAAAAGGCATTTAATGAACTCACAGAAATTGTTGTTTCCTGGCCCGGAGATATTGGGTTCAGGATTCAGCATATGGGGTTTGAGATGTTACGAGGTGATTACGAGTATGCGCATGAGCTTGCAAAAGTTCTTGTCAGTGAGCCGGTAGTTGAAAATCGTCCTGATTTTTATTCAATGTGGGCAAATTGTCTTTTGAAGCTGAATGAGCCAGAAATTGCTCTCAGGTATTTTAGTACAGCAATTGCGTGTGCCACCTGTTCGCAGGATATGAAGGCTGAAATATTAAATGGAATAGGCTGGTGTTATATCCTTTTGAAAAAGGAAAAAGAAGCGATCCCATATCTTCAGGAGGCGCAGCTGATGAGTCAGGCACCGCTTGGTATCCTTTTAAATCGGGCGTACATTTACCGGTTTGATGGGGAAGCTCAAAAAGCAAGGGAGCTCCTTCTGGAGGCAGCAAAACTCCTCCCCTATGATCGCAGGGTTTTCTCTAACCTTTAACAGCCCCTTTAATATCCTCTTCCTGCTAAGTATCTGTAATTACGTACACTACTTACTGAAGCATATAGCTGAAAAACCACGACATGTAGTTGTGTTATGGCGTTTAATCTGAAGTGGTATCAATTTTTAGAGAAAAAAGCATAACATTTTTAGGATATTAATTATTTTTAACAATTTAAGATGCAAATGAGTCAGTCTGCCTTACTCAATAAGATTTTACTTGCTGTAGCTCTTGTATGTTTACATGCAGGTGCTCTACATGCAGAAAATAGTGCTACTGAGCCACTTGCAAAACCAATTGAGAGATTTTTTCCAAAATCTTACGCGGGTGGATTTTTTTCTGAAAAATATAAAGAGGTGATTGAAGTTAAGGAATCTCAGGAAAGTGATAGCGAGGATAGCGGAGTAGAAGAAGTTCCTTCTAGAAACGAAATCCCTGGCATTGAATTTCAAACAAGTGATATTTCCAAGAAAACATTTCTTCCTCCTGATCAGACGCCTTCTGTTGCAGTAAATCCGAATGCCCCGAGTAGTATTATCTCAATGATAGAAAGTAACAGACGAGGTGATAAGGTTACTGCGCGTGCCTACGCAAAGCAATTTGTGCGTATGCTTCAAAATTTCTTTTTCGAGGCACGTGAGATGACGTCACTTATAGGGGACGCGCTTATTGAAGAAAGTGTTATTGAAAATGAAGACTGGATAGGGGCGGAGCAGGCAATTGATATAGAGCTTGCAAAGACCAGACTTGAAAAAGGGGTGAGCATCAAGCCAACACATGATGTTGCAATGAAGAGGATTGTACCTGACCCCAAAAAAGAAGTTGAGGTGTTTTTTATATTTTCAAGGGCGTGTAGTTATTGTCGTCATATGGCACCGGATGTTGAGCGGGTACAACGGACACTCGCAAGTGACAAAAGGGTGAAGATTACAGGGCTTGTTGTTGGAGAGGCGGATGAAGCATGGCTTCGTGAATTCAGAGAATATACGGGGCTTAGTATCCCTGTGTTTGATGGAACAGAGTTTGCAAAAAACTTTAAGCTTAAATTTTTCCCTATAATGATGGTGCTTCTTCCTAATGGGGAGAGGTCTTACTATAAGTCAGGGCAACAGACATTTGAAAGGATGTATGAGTTTGTAAGAACCGCACAGGGAGTACGAGTAGAAGATAGTCCCGCCTTACAGGCAATTATTAAAACACCAATCGGGCAGGCGGAACAACTCATCCTTGCTTCCAGTAAGGATGCAGGAACTGTTTCTTCAACAAAATATGGAGCACGACCTGTCAGGATGCCACTAGCACCCAAAAAGGGTGTAGAGGTTGATAAATTTTAGGAGGATATATGAATAAAAACATATCTTGTTTACTGCGTGGAGTACTGCTTTTAAGTGGTATCTTTTTTACTGGCATGTCCTCAGTCCATGCACAGGCGTGTGCATTCTGGGATCAAAATACTGGTCAGGTTTATTCAGCTCCACCTCCGGGCGGGCAGCATATTGGTGCTATAAATGTTTCTGCTAATCAGGCACAGGATTTTAATGGAGTTCCTCTGAGTCAACAGGGTTATACCTGTCTTACCGGTAGTATTGATGGGCAGAACTATGATCCTAACAATGTGTTTGGTGGGGATGATGATGACGATGATGATGGGTTTGATCCCTGTAGTATTCCCGGGAATCCTTTTTGTGGAGGCGATCCTGGGGGAGGTTCCGGGGGAGGGGGCTCCGGAGGTGGAGGTTCTGGCGGGGGAGGTTCCGGAGGCGGAGGTGCTGGTGGTGGTAGTGGATCAGACCGTGTAACTGCAAATCAAATGGTTGCGAGCAGCCCTAAAGGTTCTGCAAGTTCAATATCCGTTTGTCCTAGTGATAAGGTTGGAACGCCGTGTCAGCTTGCTTCTGGAAGCAGTTTGGTGCTGAAGGAACATATGCCATCTGCGAAGACAATATTTCAGATCGCTGCTAATACTCAGGGGGGTGGAGGAAGTACGACTCGTGGAGCAGGTAATACAAAAAGTGCTGCTTTAGGTGGATCGTATATCAGTGTGTTTCAGTACGATAACGCTGAAGAACTGCCCAATCTGAAAAATATCGGTATTGATGACGAGATCCTTAAAACATCCATGGCAATGTATCAGCCAAAATCGAGACTTGATCTTGATTATTTGAACGACAAAGCGGCACGAGACAGGTACTATGATCAAGCCAAGACACTTCGGGGAGTAAGCGTACTTGCAATGAGTTTTCTTGATAACTCACTTGGCGCTGGCTTACATGACATTCAAGTGCAGGCAGATCAGAACACGCAGGCAGAGTTTTTAAAACAGATAAATTGGTCTCTTGAAAGATTATCAAGTCCAGACCGCTTTCAGGCGTTCAGGGATGCTGACGAGAAGCTCGAAGCCTGCCTTGAAAAGGCGTTAGCTACGGGTAGTGCCAGACGAAATACGAATGGAACAACCAGGAAAAGGGTTGATTTTCGGTGTTCTGTGACGTGTGGTCCTGCACCTGAGGGTAATAATAGATATCGTCAGATGAACGATATTACTGATTGGTCAAGACAAGGAAATGGAAGTTATCAATATTGCGTATGCTGTGCCAGTACAGCAGTCGAACCAAACAAACTGAGAGAAGGAAGTGGAATGGCAATAGGACTTAATGAAACCAAAGCAGAAATATGGTCTCTGGTTGACCGATTATTCTGGGGAGTACAGGAAGATGCACCAAGCGAAGCGAGTAATAAAGACCTTGAAGGTCAGACGGCTAGAGAAGTCCTTGCCGCTTTTACCGATACATTCAAGAAAGTTTTTGGAGATTATGTGATGAAGGAAGTAGAAAGTTCCGAGGCAGGAAGTGCTGATTATTCTGATCCCTATCTTGGAATGGTATATCAGGCCCCGGCTATATCTCCCGAAGGACTGTTTTATATGAATAGGAACAGATGTGCAGAGTTGCCTCGTGATGCTTCAAACGTTACTCCCAAAGGAGACTGTGGGCTTAATGAGGATGTGCGCTTCAAGATAAAGCACGGTATTTGCCCTTCAGTTGGTGAAATTCTCGATAAATACGATCGGATTCAAAGAGGTGAAGGTCAGGATATATTGAATGAGTATGAGGCAGAAGCTTCTGCGGGTATTCCATTTACCATGGGACTTGCAAAAGCAATTATTGAGCTTGGGAGTACTGAAATCGATCGTTTGCCATCGGGAACAGAAAGATTGGACACAGCAAATGCAATTAATCTTTTTTGTGATGTATCTGCTCTCTCTGCTGCTGCAAGGCAAGTTATAATGCTGAAACGTGTTGCAAATGACATGGTTGCCTTGAATTCACAGGTGACGTCCAAAGACAAGAATGTTTTTCTTAACTTGGCTGAGCGTTATCTGGATTGGTTCAGAATGCGCATGGTTGAACAGCAAATACGTGCGAGCGTTTTGGCTGCAAATACAGGAGTCTTGATTGAACATGACCGTCAGTTCTCCAGTAATGTTGCTTCAATGAATGAAGCCTGGAAGGGTGTGATCAGTAATAGATCAACAAGTCCTCTGGGAGCTGGTGGAATATTTGGTAACACCTTGAAATCAACTGGTGGTGGTGCCGGTGGTGGTGGGGTGCAGAGAGGAGCCGCTGATACCAAACGTTTGTCAAATGCTCCATTACCTCATGAAAGTAATATTGCATCTCGAATGGGAAGTCTTCTTTAGTCAGATCCCTGGGAGATCAAGTGGAAGGTTTTTATGGCACTAGATATTGATTCAGCATCAGCAGCGAGTCTGATTAGTGCCATACTGGAACATTCCGGGTATGTTACGCAAAGCGAAATCCTGAATGACTTCAAGGATTTTTTCAGAGATGCAGGAGCTTTAATATATTTTATTGCTCTTGTCGGAGGTTTGATTTCTCTTGCCATTTTTGGAAGTTTCAGGGCATCTCGTTATCTGATTATTGGTCCAGCCATATACTGGCTACTGGTGGGACCTCAAACAGAAATTCCGGGAGTGAAACATCGCTTTGGAAAAAGCGAAGCGATGAATGAAGAACTTCAGCAAAACGTGGGGGAGGTTACTGACTATAAAACAAAAGGTAATGTATCAGTTGCCTATGGGTTCAAGTTGTTCACTGCGCCTATAGATGAGACGGTAAATCTTCTGGTCGAAAATATAACTTCGGGTCTGGAACAGGAAGATATGCTTTTTCTTTCAAAAATTGAAGGACTTGAGCTTGTTGCGCGTTCTCGAATCGAAAGCAGTGAATTGGTTGAAATGCTTGAAGAGGAAATTGTTAAGCCTTGTTACCCTGCTTTTAAAATGGCTTTTGATGCTTCCCAGAATTATATTAAGCCGAGAATAACTGTAGGCTTATCTGGGTCAGGGGGAGTAGATAGACCTCGCCATATGGAAAGATTCCGGACTAAAACAGAGGCGTTTAAGAAAAACGCAGAAGATATCTTTTTCGATATTAGTGAAGACGGAGAACTTAATAAGTTAATAAAAAGATCATCTAAATGGTATAGCCGGCGTAACAGTGTGGCATCTACGCTTATGGTTGATGGTGAACCTGTGAAGAAGATAAGCTGTGCCACTGGTTGGAATGTTTTGTTTGATGAATTATGGCATCACGCAAGCAAAGCGGTGCCAAACAAATTGATCAAGTCAAGTGGATCAAACTCAAGACCTGATAGTCTTGAACTGCAGTGTAAGGAAATTACCAGAAAATTATATGATGATCAGTATGAAGGGGAGATGTGTAGTATCATACCCGGTGTTGCAATGGCTATGTTGTGGAATCATTTGAGTCATGATGACTTTGTTGGAAGGATACAGAGAAGGCACAGGACTGGAAGTGAACCATTGAATGCCAGACAGCACAAAGTTGATATTAGTATGGTACGTACTATGGGAAGTTCACTGGGAGGTTCGCTTGGTGCAGCATTTAGCTTTATGGATGTGGCTTATAATGAGCTTGGCAGACCGATTCTCAAACACGGATTGGAAGCTTCCGGTTACAAGATGGAAGGAACCTGGGCGCAGTACACACTTGCACATGGTGCAACGCATGTTGAAGAGGTAGGGCTTCCAATTTATGTCATGGTTAGGGCAAGACAGTTTCTGTATTCATTTGCTTTGAATCTGCCGTATTATCAGGGGCTTTTGCTCTATATTCTGGCAATTGCGTATCCTTTTTTTGCACTGGTTGTTCTTATTCCTGGAAAGGCGGCGAATTTTTTATTTCTTCCGCTTGCCTGGTTGTGGGTTAAAAGTTGGGACGTGGGTTTTGCTGCTGTCTTTGTGCTTGAACGGGTGATGTATAATCTTCTTCCTAACTGGAGCCTCTCTCCAAACCTCAGAGAGGGACCCTGGACGTATGATAAACTTCCTGAGATTCTTGGGGAAGGTTATAATTTTTCTCATATTCAGTCTGTATCTCAGCACTATACCTTTTTGAGTATGGCACTGTCAGGGGTTCCTGCAATTATGGGGCTTATGACTATAAAAGGGAAAAAGGCGATTCTTGCAAGCTTTACGGATGCGGTACAGACCGCAGCAGATTCATCAGCACAGACAGCAGCGGGAGAGTATTCTATTACCGCTTCAAACGAACGTGCTCAGGTGTTGGCACATTTAAGAGGTCTTGCCATTTCCTCAGTTCAGAATCAGGGTGTGGAGTCTGGTCTCAGAGGTCGTGTTGGTATGGGGTTTGCGGCAATTTCTGCCCTTGGAAAATCCCCGGCAGTATTAACTTCACTTGATCCTACAAACAGTGTTGCAGAAAGAATGAAAAAAATTGTAGGAGCTGGTAATGATGCTGGTGAAGCCGCACTGGATACGTATCAGAAAATAGTTAGAGCAGAGGCAAAGCATGAGGCTAACCTGATTGGGATATGGGATCCACTGATTGGAAGGTGGGGAAAATTGCAGATGTTCAGTAATTCCTACGCAGCGGCTTTGGACGGTGCGGGTGCAAAGTTTTCGGCTGGGTACGAGCTGACAGACCATACTGCAAATACCGTGGATACTATGGCAAAACTTCTGGATGAAAAACATGGCGTTATTCTTGAAGCAATGGGTAATATTTCTTATGCAGAGGGTCGGGCACTTGGGCAGATAGGAACTCGTGCGGCTGATTCTTTTCTTCATTCTTTCGACCCGCAAGCAAAGGGAGGGCTTTTTGAAAGTAATAAAAAACCGGAAACAGGGTTTATAAATGGTTTTTTGGCAGTTCAGGCTATGAATACTATTTTAAAGAATAGGGATGATGGTTTGGAAAAGGTCTTAGGGGAGTCAGAAAATGGAACAGCAGAGAAATTTCGTAAAGTTCAAGGTTTTTTCACTACTTTTCTTGATACCCTGAATGAAGACAGTGGTTATTCAAGAGATGAATTTATACAGAGATTTACCAGTCAACCTGCATATGTTGAGCAAGAGTCAGGAACTTCTGGTTTGTTTAAGTTTTTAAGTCAAGGTAGGGGAAATGGTCTTACTGATGGCATGACAAGCTTGTTTGTATTGTCGCATGGTACAGCCGGTGGCTATGAAGGAAATCTGGGACATCCACTTATGGCGAGTATGGGAGGAAACAGAACCCCTGGAGAATTTCGGGATGGAGTATTTCAGCCCGCAAAACTTTCACTTGTTGGTAGTTTCTTTCAGCATGGAGTGTCCAGTGGGGAGTCGGTTATAAAAAATGTACCTGGAGTTGCATACTTTTTTGACATGTTAGGGGGAACTACAGAGTCTGTTTGGACGAGGATGGCGCTGGTAAAAGAGGAAGAAGAAAGAACTTCTCAGCCCGAGCTTTATCAAAGGGCGATGGAAGAGAGTAAAAAACGGGTTTTGATTGAGCTCCAGGAGCGACTTGGGGTTGAGTTGAATGGGGGTTCTTCCGAAAAAGAGATAGTTGATAAGGCGAGACGACTATATGAAAAGGAGAAGGAGAAATACCCCGGTTTGAGTTCTTTACCTGCCAGTCTTGAGTCTTTGGCTGATGGAAGTGCATATACATATGGACGTTCTGATGCGGTTACTGGCATGTCGGAGCTCAGGGGTGCGCCTAAGTTTGTTCTTGATAGCGTTGGAACCTGGCTGGATATAACAGCCGAGCAGAAATATGCCTTTGAGAAAATCAAGGAGAAATCTTCTGAATTAGATCCAAAGAATTTTATTCTTGATGTACGTGATATGGTGCCCAGAGGAAGGCTGGATAAGTAAATTTGATATGAATAAAAAAGCTGAAAATTCAAATTTATTTTTTTGGAGAGGCTTTCTTTTAAGCATGTTGTTTTTTGGTATTTTCTTTACGGCGGGCTCTGCCGTAGCTCAGAATGAAAAAGTGGTTTCTTCAGGAACACTTGTGTCGGCTGCGTTTGAAACAATGGGGTATGCAGCACAGCAGCAGGTTCTTCAGGATATGAGCGAGCAAATTGGTAAAGTTGCCGGCTTGATATATCTTGGTGTTCTTGTGAGTGCCATTTTAACTGTTGGTTTGATGGGAAACTATGCTGCGGGATTATGGCTTGTGGTTGGTCCGACTATTTTCATATTTGTTTCGGGAGTTTCCATGAATAATATGGATAATCGGATTGATGCCGAGGTTCCGGAATGGAGATTTGGTGCATTTGAGGATGATCAGGGTCTTAAGGACAAGTTCACAAAAGGAATTATAAATCAGGCGAATGTTTCGTTTGTATTCCATAAGTATAATGAATTAATCAGTGAGTTGTATCAGAAACTAATCTCTGAAATTACTTCAGGTGATATAGAAAACCAGATGCTTTTTATGGCGCGTCAGCGAATGATTGAAGAGCTGTATGGTCTTGAGATCAAGAACCCTGAAACAAAAACACTTGTCGGGTACATGCTTTTTTTGTGCCCAAATGAACTTACAGATGCACAGAAAGTTGCAGCGATAAAGAGAGATCCCGGGAAAGCAAATGAGCCGGGGTATGAAAAAGCTACTGAAAAGTATTGTGGTAATTTTCAGAAAAAAAACAAGAGACTTGAGAACAGGCAGCTTGGAACATATCTCAGGGAAGTTTTGAATGTACCGTATGGAGATGGAGATCTGGTCAGTTGCCATGATCTCTGGAACTGGTCTTTGATGGGGTTAAAAAAAGATGTGGCAAGTGGGCTTGAGCAAACTATAAACTTTGTTTTTGGTCCGGAAATTGTTGGAGCCTATGGGAGTGCAATAATTAACAAGGCTCTTGATTCTATTAAACAGAAATTGCAAACACCACGGGATGGAGCTCAGACTGGCGTTGATCCCTGTCCTTTTGCTGGTCCTGCGGATCAGGGGATTGAAGGAGGTGAATCCTTCAAGGCACTTGTAAATATTTTCAGTGGTATGGTGATGAGAAAGAACCAGACTTCCATGGTTGATAAAACGGCGTTACAGCAAGTCTATTCAGGAAGGTATTCATCATTCAGACCTTCTGATGAGTCTTTTGGGAGGAGCGCAAATTCAGATAAAGATGCTCAGAGGAGGAGGGATCGTGCTATTGAGCTTGGAGTGACTAATCAATATGAAGCTTTTCATACCGTGATGTTGCTTCCTTATCTTCAGGCAATTCTTCTTTATGTGCTTTCGGTGATGTACCCATTTTTCGCACTTATGATTATTATTCCTGGGCAGGCATCGAATTTCTTTACATGGATGGCTCTCTGGGCATGGGTCAAGTCGTGGGATGTCGGGTGGGCACTTGTGATGGTTACTGACAAGCTCCTGTATGAAATTATGCCTCATCAGACTTTTTATGACCCCAATGCTTCAAGTTTTACTCCAGTAAGTCTTATGGAAATGCATTTTGATGGTGATTTTGCTTACTCGGCTGCGTTTTACTGGGTAGTCCTTGCGCTTATGGTAGGGGCGGTTCCGGTTATTACTGCTCAAATTATTCTTGGTTCAAAACGGGCGATTGCTTCTGCTATACTTAGAGGAGTAACGGATATAAGCTCAAGAATGTCAGCCCCTGCAAGTAACTGGTATCGAATGAAGGCGGTTCGGGATGTTACTGCGCAGAGAGAGCAAGAGCAGTTCTGGGCATTGGTCAGTAAGATGTTTGAATCTGTTAAGGGTATTAATCGTGCCGGGGATCAAGCCGAAAACGATAATCCAAATTTAAGAAAAACGCTGGAGCCCGCAAATAAGACTAATATGTCTGAAGAAGAAGGTCGAAAAGCTGGAAGTAGGGGGGCTAATGTAGAAGCGGTTAGACCGCATGGACAAGGTTTTTCTAGTTGGCTTGGTTTTGGAAAGTGATTTATTCAAGATCACACATATCTGAATCCAGAGCATAACAGTATATAAGGAGTCATATCTTATGCTAAAATACCAATCCCCCTTTGCACGACCGATTGAAGATGAAAAAACCTCTTTTTCCATGTTTGGAAAAGAACGTAAAGCGGATGATCTTGAGATTCGCACACCTAGTGATGTTGCAGGCAAGCAGCTTCTGGAGGGTAAAAAAGCTGAAAATTCACTTGGTTACAAGTTGAGAGAAAAATATCTTCCTGAGCTTCCGGGCTATAAGCCTGACAAGCTTGTGAACAGGTATCAGCTTGAGACCTATCTTGAGAAACTGCTTGAAACGAGGGTTCAGGCACAACTGGTTAGTCATAGAATACCCGGGGCGCTGGTTTCTGCGGTAGTAGGTACGATTTTTCAGGAACGTGCGCCGTGGCGGGTAGTTCGACGCTGTCTGGATGTTTTTGCCGAGGCGAAACGAGGAGAAACTGAATTAAAGCAGCAATTTAACTATATGAAGATCGGCTATCTTGAGCTTCAGCACAGAATTATGATGGCAGAAAGACGTGACTGGCAGAACTATCGACAAGCTGAGCAGGAACGTGGATATGTAGCACCAAACCGTATGGAGTGGTGGGGTCTTTTGGATTCTCTTACCAGTATTCATCAGGATGTTCGCCTGGAAGTAGGTAAGATGGACAAATTTATTCGAGAGGTCAATGCAAGGGTTGACGGTGCTTCTGCAAGGCGACAGGTGGATATTTTTGCTCCGCTTGTTAGCGGGGTATTGAGAGAGGCTGGCACTCCTCCTGCACCTGCTCGCTTTCTCCCATGAGGGAGCACTGGTCCTTCGACCAATAAGTTTTTGTACATGCAGAAACACTAAAAATAGCTCAGGACTAGAACAAGCGTTCATATATCCTGGATTTTGACACACTTTTTGAAGCAGATTCAGCATATTATAGATATGAGGGGGAGTTGTTTTAGGCAAGGTGTTTCCCTGTGTTTATAATAATATAGATCAAGAGTCTGCTGTGCTACATTCGATCTGTCAAAGTGTGGTTTCTCTGGAAGGGTATTTGTCTACCCTGATGAGGCTTTTTGAGCTTCTGACAGGGGGAGTCGTTCTCAGAACGCAAGAAAGTCCTTTTGAAGGAGGAATGGCGCATTCGGTTGCAGCAGCTCTTCAAACAAAAGGGATTATTGATCAGGCAGAAATTCTAAATCAGATT
Source organism: uncultured Bdellovibrionales bacterium (assembly GCA_964612555.1). Classification (GTDB taxonomy): domain Bacteria; phylum Bdellovibrionota_C; class UBA2361; order SZUA-149; family DAOLCO01; genus DAOLCO01. The sequence continues at coordinate 320,334 of CAZTBW010000002.1, forward strand.
ACTTCTCTTGATATGCTCGCTGCCTTTTTCTATTTGGTCGCCCTTGCTCTTGCAATTGGATCAGTTGCGGTATTTGGAAATTATCGACAGGGTGCATATCTTTTGCTTGGTCCATTACTCTACACATTTATGGTTACTGTAACGGTTCAGACAGATGGTGTAAAAACCAAACTGGGCGGAAAGGATGTTCCAAACTCGGTTGGGAGGGTCACTGACTTTCTTAAGCACATCAAGGCAATTGATGGAGATGGCTCTGCAAATGTTTCTCTTTTCTATGCAACTTTTGATGGGATTGTAACAGAGGTTTTTAATAGCCTGATCGAATTTTTACATAACTCGGCAAATATTGAACAGCAGAAATTGATCGGAAGAGAGCGGGCACTTAGTTTCGTACTTGCTGGTCTGCCTGATGAGTATGGGCAGATTTCAAGATTGATAAGTCGTCATCATCAGGTATGTAATGAGCCTATGAAAGGATTTTATCAGGGAGGGAAAGACATTGCCGGAATTACGCTTTCTCGTGGAAGAGATCAGGCAGATGCACAAAAATCAATAGATAAGGCAAAGAAAGAGTTACAAAAAGTAAACATTACATTTGATGGAAAGGATGCCAGTCTGAAACGCCTTATAAAAGCAACGGTAGACCCGAGTGTTGAGGTGGAAGAAAGTTTTAATGCAAATTGTGAAAAGGTCTGGCAATGGATTGGCGCTCTTCTAAAGGGAATTGCCGCACTCCAAATGAGCGATGCTGCGGTGTATGGTTCAAAGGAAAATGATGCAGCAGGAGATGGTGATCGGGCAAAAGAACGTGAAGATGTAAAAAAATGGTTAAGGGATGCAGTTGGTGCAGATGAAACTGAAACGCTTGCAGCGATTATGTATAAAAATGCTCTTGAGACAACAACTCATTCGGCACTTGAAGGGCATATATACTCAAGAACTCAGTACAACCACAAGGATATACGGGTAGACTATAAGAATATCATAACTGCGGAAGCCAGAGCATCTTTTCTTTCCCTTCGTATGTTTTCTGGAACTATACCTTATATTCAAGGCTTGTTGTTGTATTTACTTTCTATAGCATTTCCATTTTTTGCGATGCTACTGGTTATTCCCGGAAGGGCAACGTCGTTTATTGCATGGTGCTCTTTATGGGTGTGGGTCAAGAGCTGGGATGTCGGTTTTGCTATTGTTGATGTTGCGAGAGACCTTTTGTGGGATGTGTTTAAGGATAAGGTTGATATGTTCAGCAGTGGTCTGCAGTGGGAGGATCCGGGTTCTGTGTATGCCTTTATTGCAAAAAATGATCCATTTGCAAATCAGAATACGTACTATGAGTTGATTTCCTTCCTTATGATTTCAGTCCCTTTTCTTACTGCTCATATGTTTCTTGGTGCGAGTAATATGTTTTCCATGTTTCGTTTGAGTATTGACCAGACGGTCGGGAGATACCGTACTTTTCAGGCATCGGTTGGGACACGGGATTATGCAACCCAGAAGATTATAGATCGGGATAAAAGACAGCATGGTCTTGCGTACATGGGAGCTAAAGCCTCAAACTCCCTTCCAGCCGCAGAAATGGGAGTAAATGGCAGATTGATAGTTGCGGCAAGAGCGGGAGCTCATGGAACAGGACCAGCAGGTGGACATGCAGTTCAGCCATTTTTCAGACAAACTGTTTCAGGTTTTCCTATTGCTCGTGAGCGAATGGGAAACTCTATTCTTAACAAAAGTCTGAACTCCTTCACTGGAAGACAGAATCTGGATAATAATGACCTTGGGTTATCGTATGCTATTCTAACTAGTCTCATTCCTATGTCCAATGAGAAATTCATGAGCAGGGTTGAGTCTTCTTTTCGGGAACTTCAGCAATTGGAGTCAGAGGTGAATTGGAACTCCTCGTTCTTTGACAAGGAATATCAGATTGAAGGGATGAATATTGGCTCTCTTTTTGAGCAGATCTCGGTTAATGGGGGGAGTCAACTTAAACTCGATACTATTGTTCCTGCAGATATGATGAAGAAATATCAGGAAAATGAAAAGCGTGAGTGGATAAACAATCTTTCAGCCGGTGAGCAAGTTACCTGGAGAGAATTTATTAAAAGGGACATGGAGGAGCTAAATAGTAAAGACGGGGAGGATAAGTATCGTTTAGCGGTACCTCATATTGCAAGAATGTTACCACCACTTGATATGCAGGTATCAGATGAAGCCATAGCGTTATTACCTAAGCACAACTCTTTAAGGCAAAGACATGAAAGTGCTGGAAGTAATGAAGAGTTGAAGGCGAACTGGAGAGAGTTTCTTGTTGCAGCAAACCATGAAATCAGGACTGACGCTCATAATGTAGGGATGCTGGAATCAAGACCTATGGACGGAATGATGGTGGGTGGTCTTGGTGGAAGGCTTGCAGAGAACTATATTAGTGCGGTTCGTGGAGATGAGCAGGCAAGAGTTGGTGCTGTTGGAGATTCAAATAGTGACTCTTCGTACACTATTTTTGGTCAGTGGCTTTATAATGCCTTGAATGTTGCTGATGATCTTACGAGGATTGGTGTTGATTCGTCACCTACTGGTGGTGGGGACTTGCAAAAATCAATAAATATTGGTGGAGGAGACGGAGGAGACTAGAAAGCTCAAGTATTGTTATGGCAGGGAATTTTGAAGCGAAAATTGCAACTCCTCTTACGGCAGCCATGGAGACTGCCGGTGCGGTGGTGCAGTCAAAAATGCTCGATTTTATCAGCGGGCAGGAAGGGCTTCAGATTGCAGGGCTTTTGTATCTGATTGCAATAGCCGGTGGACTCATAATTTTTGCCTCGGGCGGAAACTACAAGTGGGGGAGGTATCTTCTGGTAGGACCTACCTTGTTCATGTTTTTTACAACAGTGAGAACTGAAAGCGACGGTACGGAGTGGTCATGGGGAAGTAAGGATTTTTCAAGAGAAACAGTTGAGTACGCCCTGAGGGGGATACATAAAAACGAGGATGCTGCATCGGCTAATATCTCAACTGTTTTCCATGTCTGGAATGCAATGATGTCAGAAACCATTCATAGGCTTATTCATCTGTTTCGTTTCGATGCCACAGATAATAATTTCAATTTTATTAGTAAAATTGAGAATTACATGAGCCTGTGGAACTCAAGCCATGTCACTGATCCTGATTTAAAAGCATTAATTCAACTCGTACTGGTTCCTGAATGTAAGGAATATTTTTATGCGCAGCATGAAGCAAATAAAATTGTGACTCTTCCCGGGTTACGTGAGATGGCTGAGTCATTTCTTGCGAAAAAAAAAGAAGGTGTCGTGATAAAAATTTTACCTGAGACACATCATGGAAGATTTACACGGGATCTTTGGAACTGGGCAGAGAAAAATGGTTTTACCGGTAAAGCGTACTCTTGTGATTCTCTCTGGAATGAAATGGTTAATTTATTGAAAAAAGACATGGAGGAAGTGATCAAGCAAGCCATTGAAGGTACTGCTGTTAGTGAGCAGGATGAGTCAATCAGCCGGGAGCTTTTCAACAGGAAAATTGGTGAATATGTTGGACGATACAGAGGTAAGGTGGAAGTTGAGGGAGTAGGAGGGGGTGACAGGGCAACTCTTTATGCGGTGAACTGGGTTATCGCCCGTTCTCTGGCTCTGGAAATGAACAGTATGGATCGTTTTGCAAGAAGTCACTTGCGTGATAATGCCTCGGCAATGGAGATGGAGCAAAGCGGGCAGGAAGTACCAGGACTTTCCGGAGGATATGCCCCCCGATCAAGTGCTTCACTGCAACAATTTTATCAGACAGAAGAGCATGGTTTCAGATCTCTTTATGTAACTACGGCTTTATCTATGCCGTATCTTCAGGGGATTGGTTTACTGATCCTTTCAGCAACATTTCCTTTTTTTGCGGTCTTGTTAATTGTTCCGGGAAGAGCGGCTGGTATCTTCACCTGGTTTGGTCTCTGGGCGTGGATCAAGCTCTGGGATCTTGGGTATGCTATAGTTACCATGATTGATAATATGCTCTATTCGATGTTTCCACGAGGACCTAATATTACAGATCAGGAACTTTCACAACCTGGTCTGGCAATGGTGAGGGCATTTGAGGTTGATCCTAACTATAGTCATGCAAATTATTATATGATTATTTCTACCTGCCTGTTAGCCGTTCCCGTAGTAACCGGTGTTTTTGTTAAAGGTGCGGGGAATGAGCTGATTAATATTTTTCATACATCCTTAACGGATTATTCTTTTCGTATTGCTGGTGGAGTTATGAGTTTTGCAAGAGCGGAGCAAGCTCAGGATGCAGCCAGAAGTGTGCAAATGATTAATGAAAGAGCAATTCATGGGGCAGACCTCCTGGCAAAGGCTGAGTCTGGCGGGCTTTATGATCAATATGCCAGGCAGTCTGCAATGATCGGCTTTCTTGATTCTGTAAGTAAGACACCAGGTTCTTTCATCTCTGGCTCAGCCAATGTAATGAAGGCTCATTATGAATCGAGAAGAGAGCAGACAAAAGCTGTTATAGACGCTAAAAGGGCAGAGAAAAGAGCAGAGGCGCTTTTTAAGGTAAGAGAGAATGAAGCAAGATACTATGCAAATGCTGCCAATCTTGCCCGATATTACAGCCATGAACTTTCAGCGCAAGCTCCACCATACAGAGAAAAATTTGGTCGCGAACTTGCAGAACAGTACTACAATACCGGAAGGGTTCTTGATGCCTTAAAAGGTAGTCTTGAGGGCTTTATTTACAATAGTACTGGCGCAAAAGAGGCTAAGTAAGGAGGTTAATGGGTATGAACACCGCAGGTACATTAGTTGGCTCCATACTCGAAAGTGCCGGATATATTTATCAGGCTCATATTCTTGATAAATTAGGAAACCCACTGACTGATACGGTTGGTGCTCTGGTGTATCTACTTGGTATCGCAATCGTAATTTTTCAGCTTGCCATACTTCGTCAATCAAAAGGGGCAATGTGGCTGCTTTTCGGACCCCCCTTGTTTCTTGCATGTATAACTGCACGTTCTGATATTGGTTATGCCCGCTGGTCATTTGGTTCTCATGAAAGAAGTGAAGAGAAAGTGGTAGAGGGACTTTCAAGCTTTACCGATACTGCAAATGGATCTGCCTCTACTTCAACCGTATTTAGAAAATATGTGCAGATGATCGCACCGGTTATTGCAAAAATTACCGATAAGGTAAGCGGCTCTCAGGATAAGAATGATATGTGGTTTCTCTTTAAGGGAGAAGTGTTCAGTATGCTTGGGGTTCGCAAGATTGAAAACGAGGGACTTCGGTATCTTATACAGTATGCTTTGATGGGGGAGTGTTATAAGGTTTTTGATGCAGCACGTACCGTTACTGATCCACTTAGAGTTGCTCAAAGTGGAGGTGCGGTAACGGACGCAGAGTTTCAGGCGGCAAAAAATGAGTTTGATGAATTGATACAAAAAACGAAAATTACTATCCGACCAGAGATGGCAAAACGCTATATAGCCTCACTTGAAAATAAGGAAGTCGCAAACGAGACGGTCTTGTATTCATGTCTTGATATTTGGCGTATGACCCTAAAAGGACTTACCTCTGAGGCAGGTGTGGTCAAACAGGAATTAGCAAAAGAGTCAGAAGAGAGAGAGTTAGACCCCTCGGTTATCGAAAATCTGATTGCAAAAGCTGACGGTAAAGAATCAGCAAATATACTCCACAGTGGTAATGCAACGGCGTTTATAGATATTAACAAGATTATAGCAGGCTATCTTCTAAGAAATGAAATTAGATCTCCCAGTATGGGGGCGCTGGTAGGTAAATTTATAAACAGAACCGAAACCAGAAGTATTGATACCCAGCTGATGGGCGGAGAGAATGCGGCAACTGAATATGCTCGTATAGGTCTGGATGAGTGGTCGGAAAAAGAAAGACTTGTTCATGTGGCTCTTTCCATGCCTTATTATCAGGGACTTGCTTTATATTTTCTTGGTATTACATATCCATTTTTTGCATTGCTGTTATTAATACCAGGAAAAGCAATGGCTTTTCTTAACTGGTTTATGCTCTGGTTGTGGGTCAAGTCGTGGGACATAGGTTTTGCTATTGTTATGAAAATAGATACTTTGTTTTGGGGGGTTTTTGTTGAAACAAAAGCACAGCTTGCAGAGATAAACAAGGAAAACAGCGCAGATTATATCATGGGGCAGGATGATATGTTTTTTTCTATTGCTGCTCTGGATCGACTTGACCCAAGCTTTCAGGCTGGTACTTACTATACGATGATTGCGGTTTGTCTTATGTCTGTGCCTGTAATGAGTGCCCAACTTGTTCTTGGAGCAAGCAATGCCGGTGCCAGTCTGGTAAGTGAAGGACTCTCAAGATATTCTGATTATTTTGCTACTTCTGCTCGTGGATTTATGGCTCAGGATATAATCAGCTCATTAAAAAGTGAGGCAAAATCACTACAGGAACAGGCTGGTCTTGCAAGAGCTACCTCAAGGCTTCTTGAATCTATTAAGAATGAATCTGAAGGAGGAGCTTCGTCCAGGAGTATTAATTCTACTCCCGGAGGTGGAGCCTCTCCTTTATCTGCTTATGAAGATAGAATGAAAGTAAGAGGGGCGCTTACGACATCTGCTCATATGTTACATACGGCGCAAACCCCTATGTCTACTGCGGTAGGAGGGGGAGCCTATGATCGTGCTCCATATCACGGAGCTGATGCCAAGGACAGAATGACTCATATTGCCCAGACAGGAGAGCGTTCCGCCTGGAGTAGTGGTCTTCATAAACCATTTCATTTTTCTGATGCAAATCAATCTCAGGCAATTCAAAGAATGGTTGGTATGGTAACACTTGGGGATAGAGTACAGCAGAAAGCAGTTGCAGAATCTGAATTAAAAAATCTGGCTGCTGATGTAAAAGGGGAAGGGGTGGATGCGGCTTGGCATGCGGGTGTTGAAGTCCGTGCGTATGAACTGCATAGGCAGATTGCCAGATTTTCGGGTATTCCCATTCCCTGGACGGTAGCACAGGAAGAGGGGTCTACGGAGGAGTTTGAAAGACATCTGGCTCGTTTCGATCAGAGGATGGACTTGTTGAAAGCTACTTTGAAAATGACGAAAGAAACCACTGATGTTGCTCTGGGTGTAGCTGGTGATATGGCTGGTGGAGGTGATAAACAAAGAGGTGTTCTTACCGGAACTGCGACCGCTATTGGTGCGGGGGTTTCTACTTTGTATTCGTGGAACGATCTTTCATCAAGTGCTAAATCACATTTTAGGGCTATTGTTGATAGGGACTCAATAATGGAAGAGTCTGCTATCGAAGAAAAAATGAACCACTTTATGTCGGAGCTCCCACCTGAATTACAGAAGCTACTGGTGCATGGAGCGGGTGAACACAATACAACGACGAATCCTTGGGGTGAAGGCGGATTTAAACAATACAGGACCTTCTAAATAGTTAAGAATCCATATTGGTTTGAATGTTAAAACGGTATGTGCTCCAGTAGGCTCTTCTTAAGTGTCTGGGTAAAGGTAGTTCGTAATCGGGAAAGCGTATTCTGAGTGTATAAAAACCATGTAGACTTGCTGAAGAAGGAGATCCTTCTATTAGCTCAAGAAGCTGTGGAAGTTTTGCTTTTTCGATACATATAGAAAGCCCTTCAAACAGCAATTTTTCAAGCTTTTCGTGAGAAGGAAATGAGTGTTCTTTTATCCCCTCTTCAAGAAGTGTGAAGGCATTATTTTTTAATGTTTCGTGTTCTGCTTTAGATAGTAGTTTGATGGTTTTTGAAGTCCAGGATTCTGATTTTGAAAGTTGACCTGGAAGCATCTTGAAGATTTCTTTTAGTTCTTCTCCTTTGTTGTATTGAAGTAGCAGCCATGCATGCTGAAGGAGGAAGCTTGCGGGAGGAGTGGTGCTTTGCCCGCGGAGTATAATGTTTCCGAGTTCATAGGCTTCGTTAATATGACCCCTTATGAGTGTTTCAAGATAGAGAGTGTATTTTTGTTCATCTATAAGAGAAATATCAGGGCAGCATAATAAAGGGAAGAACCCCATTTCCGACAGATTGAGAAATATTTTATGTTGTACAGATTGTTTTATTTCCTGCGCTTCTGTGTTCTCGGTTTTAGCAAGATGTTTTTTCAGGTTTTCAATAGAAAAACTCGTTCCCCGAATATTTATAAATGCTTCTATTGAAGGAAGAAGATGGAATGGGAGGAGTGGGAATTGATGCATCAGTTCTGATACAAGGTATTTTTCGCTACTACTTTGAAGTGAAGCCAGTACCGTAGCAGCAAAAGTTGCGTGATGGAAATTGCTTGATTCAATAAGGTAGGTAGAAAGCTCAGAGAGGGTTTCAAGGCTTATCTCATTTTTCTTCAGTAGTGAAGCAAATCTTAGAAGGGAAGACTGGTGCCATGATTTTTCTTCCACCCCGGGAGGAGGGTAGGTAAGGTCAAAAGAAAAAATACGGGAATCAAACAGTTTTTCTTTATCTGGAAGTATGGAGGTGTATTTGACGGAATATTCTTTAGCTATGTTTTCGCACAGCTTGAGAATATGTATGTCTATATCTTCTGGAGCGATGCTTTTTGCAAGTTCATAATCCTGGTGCAGTAAAGTCAGGATTCCGAGGCAGGTAAGCCATATCTTTCTTTTCATGAACCCGGGAGGGATCTTGTAGAGTCTGGAGAATTCAATGACTGTGGGTTTAAGGATGGCAGTTGTCAGAGTATCCGTTATGTCTATTCTGCATGTTTCTGTTGCGTCATCATTGTCAATTCCCAGAAGAATAGTGGGGGGTGTTTTATCTGATTTTGAAGTAAGGCTGAGTCGTGTTTTGAAGCCACTACTTTTCAGATTTTTATAACAAACGACCCCTGTATAGGCAGATGCCAGTATTATGTCATACGCATATTCATTATCCGATTCTGGATATAGATTTCTATCAAAGTACATATCCAGAAGAGATAGAGAGTGCACAGATTCATCCATGAGGTATATAAATGAATCATCTTTTCTTGTTCTTACTCTTTGAACAAATCTTCCGGCAAGTGCTTCAACGGCATTATCAAGCATGATCTTTTACGTTATTTTCCATATTTTTGATAAAAACATATCTCGGGAAAATGTTTCACACTGGAGAATACTGACTCTGGGGAGGACTATTGTTGCAGACTCCTGCAAATAAGGGTGTGGAGCCAGTTGTCCGCCAAGACACCATTTTATATTATTCTTTGAAAGGGAGTCGAGTGAATTTTCCTCATACATATTTAAAGGCAGACCTATTATATCGTGCCATTTCAGTCTCATGGAATCGAAAGCATTTTTTGCCTGCTGAATTTCCTGGGTGATGCCTTTGTTGTCAAGGTCAGTGATTGGAGAATGGGTGAATATCCCCGGAAGAATGGTAAAGCCGGCGTCATGCAAGGCAAAAACCTCATCCCATTTCATAAAATCGTAATACTCCGGGATTGTTATTGGAAATTTCTTTATGTGTACCTCAAGTTCGTTGAGTGTTCTGTGTCGTAACTCGTGTTTTCTTGCAATAATAAAGGTATAAAGGAGAGAGATGAGCTGTGTGCTTACCCGTCCATCTTTATCCAGCTTACTGGAAATAAGTTTCCACTCCTGCTCGGAAAATGAATCAAGTTTGGGGAAGGGAATATCATTTTGATGAAAAAGGTGTATAGAGGTTGATATCATGTCTTCAAGTAATAGTGCTTGCGATTCCATATAGGCAACGGGAATGGACCAGCTTGCGTGGAGTTTGTGTTTTGTTAGTGCTTTTGTTGCATTTTTGAATGCATCGGCGTGTCCGTTGCTTATGGTTATAACGACAGTTCCCGGAGGTGGTTCTTCCTTATTTTCCAGATACTCTGTTAGCTCGATCAGGGAGATGACATTGCACTCTTTTTTCAGGATTTCGCATTGCATTTCGAAAGTGTCAGGGTGAACCAGCCTGAAGTCATTTATCGGTATGGGGGAAAGCTCTGTTTTGGTAACTCTTTCATATTCAAGTATAGCCCATGTTCGTCCGATTTTCCGGAAATAGTTTCTGTAATTTTGATTCATTTGTCGTGGACGGGTTTTTTTCCATGTCTTTAGACGAAATATCCAGAAAGAAATGATTGAAATCCATTTGGCTATGGGGCTATTTTTGAAATTATCTGTAAAGCGCTTCTTTGTTTTTTTTATGTAACTATCCGCACTCATAAATGTCGCACGTGTATCTATTTGTTAGTCCAGATGCGAAAAGAGAAATAAGAAGAGTCTTTGCTGATATCCTCATGTATTCCCACTCTCTGAAGGCATGGGGGGTGTACGCTTGAAGGGTCTTCGTTTTTATTGATTCTCCCTACCGAGTACTTGAAACCCGCCGTATCCAGTAATTTGTCCGTTTCGGAGTTTCTGTCCTGATTAGGATAGCAGAAAGCGGGGAGGAGGGGTATCAGGTTTTCTTTGAATACTTGTGTTGCCTGGGTGATGTCGTCTTTAACTTGTTTTTGGGTCAGGGAAGTAAGGATGGAGTGAGAATGGCTGTGGGAACCAAAAGAGACAAGCCCTTCAGCGGATATGGATTTGACTTGCTGCCAGGTGAGAAATTGAGGAGCACAGGCAGGGCTGCTGTATTCTTTGGCAAGATTTGATATCTGGATGCATACATTCCTTCTGTCTTCTTCCTCGATATGTTTTAACTTTTCTATGATGGTATCAAGGGTGATGGTGACACCGTTATTTATTTCTTCAAGAGTTGTGATGATTTGTTGAGAGAGAACAGCGTCTACGCAGTGTTCCAGAATTCTTTTGGAAATCGTGGTTCTCTTTTCAGAACAGGAGAGGACTTTCAGGTTCAGGGAAAGTTGATCAGTCCAGAACAGTTTACTTGTGCCAATATATGCGGTGGGCAGAAACACTGTTGCGGGCATATTAAATTCCTTCAGTAATGGATATGCGTGATCATGAAAATCCATCCATCCGTCATCAAATGTAATTGTAACCGTCTTCTTTTTTTCTTTTTTTTCAGGAGCCCTCGCCTCTTCTATGAAATCCATAAGGGGAATGACCCGTGCATTTTTTTGCAGGAACTCGAGATGCATTCTGAAAGTATCAGGGCGTACGTACATACCGTCCTGGAGTGGATAGGGTACTGACCCAGGGTTAATAATACGGTGGTACATGAGTGCCGAATAGCTGTCTGTGGGAACCCAGCGTTTTCCTAAAAGGTATTTGAAGGAAGAAGCCGCAAGCTGACGTTTTAAAGAAACTTTTTCTTTGGATTTATTCATGAGTAGTGCCGGATTTTAGAATAGTAAGAAGTTTTTCTGGAAAAGGTGCCGGTTTCAGCTTGCTCTCATGGAGTTTTACACAGGCAAGAGTGGTTCTGGCTAAGTGAAGAACCTTTGAACCGTGCGATAATTCATAAAAAAGGGTGCAGCGGACTTTGGTTAGTGATTCGACTGACAGCCTGGCGGTGATGTCCATTCCATATTTTACAGGCGAAATAAATTTTTGTTCTGAGTGTGTGAGAGGTAAATGAATGCCTTCCTGCATAAGCTCAGAATAGGGAAGATTAAAGGAGCGAAGAAATGCCTCCCGGGTTTCTTCGAGGAGGTGAAAGTACCTGGCGTGGTACAAGACCCCTCCCGCATCAAACTCCCCTAAGCGAACAGGATAGAGCGCGTGGGAGAATATGAATTCCTTTTCAGGTTTCAAAACATAACCTAGAGGGTTCTGTTCATATCCCAGTTCTGAAGGTAGTCAGTGACATACTTGAGGAAGTGACCACCCAGTGCTCCATCAATCACTCTGTGGTCATAGGAGAGAGTAATATAGCATATGTCACGAACCGCAATGGCATCTTCAATCACTACAGGTCGTTTCTTTATCGCACCGATTGCAAGAATGCCAAGTTGTGGCTGGTTTATTATGGGATATCCTATAATATTACCAAAACCGCCAATATTGGTTACGGTGAAAGTTCCGTTCTGTACGTCCTGAGGGCTGAGCTTTTTTGAACGGGCACGGTTTGCGATATCCTGTAAACCTCTTGCGATACCAATAAAGTTTAAAGAACCGGCATTCTTGATATTTGGAACAATGAGTCCACCAAGACCATTTTCACCAAGTGCTACCGCACAGCCAAGGTTTATATCTCTTTTATATACGAGGTTCTCACCGTCAATTGAAGCATTGATTTTTGGATATGCACCAAGGGCTTTTGTTACCGCTTCAAGAAAGAATGGCATATAGCTCAGGCTGTAGCCTTCTCTTTCCTTGAATTCATTTTTATATTTTGCACGCCATTTGGATACGTTAGTCATGTCAATTTCAGCAATTGAATATACATGAGGGCTTGTTTGTTTAGAACGTACCATGTGTTCTGCAATGGCTTTTCGCATGGTGTCAAAAGGTTCGACACGGTCACCAGCTCCAAAATTTTGCGCCGCAGGTGGCTGAGGACGAACAGAAGGGGTGTACTCGGCGGTCTGGACATTTGGTGTGTAGCCCGAGGCAGGTGATGATGGAACTGCTCTTGAAGGGGTACCGTCTTTTTGATCAATGTAGTGCAGCAGATCGTCTTTAGTGACTCTTCCCTGTGCGCCGGAACCGGGAATGTTAATGAGTTCTTCCTGGGTAACTCCGTGCTGGGATGCTATGTTTCTTACAAGGGGGGAGAATACTTTATTACCGACAGAGGAAGGTATTTCCTGGGGTTGTTGTTTGTTTGTTTGCTGAACCACTTGTTGTTGAGGCTCCGGGTTTTCCCGGACTACCTGCTGCGGAGCCGGTTCCTGAGCCGCGGGTGAGGCAGCAGCAGAGCCTTCACTTTCAATAATTGCGATAACTGACTGTACTGCTACGGTTGCTCCTGACTCAGCTTTAATCTCGCTGATTACTCCGGAAGCCGGGCTTGGTATTTCAGAATCAACCTTGTCGGTAGAAATTTCAAGAATTGTTTCATCCTGTTTTACTTTATCCCCAACATTCTTATGCCAGCGAATAATTGTTGCTTCAGCAATTGATTCACCCATCTGGGGCATAAGCATTTCAGTCTTCATGTCACCTCGTTAAATTCGATATATTTTAAATTATTTCGATGCAAAGTATAGCAATCTTACATAATTAATAAAGTGTTTTAATCAATGTATCAGGTGCTGATTCCGGGATTAATATTTCAAAAGCGCTTCTATTTCCTCAAGAATGTCTTCTTTCTGAGGCAGTATCTGAGCTTCGAGGTTGGGAGCCTGCGGGATCATTGAGAATTTGGCTCCCAGACGCTTAACAGGTGCGTCAAGTGAATTAAAACAGTGTTCGCTGATGAGTGCCGAAACTTCTGCACCATAACCCATGAACTCTATATCTTCATGTGCAATAAGTACTCTGTTCGTCTTTCTCACACTTTTGAAAATTGTATCTGTATCAAGTGGGGAGAGGGTTCTGAGGTCTATTACTTCGACCTCTATGCCTCTCTCGGAAAGTTCCTCTGCTACGACAAGTGAACGGTGCACCAGCGCACCCCAGCTGATAATGGTTGCATCAGTTCCCTCACGGGCAACCCGGGCTTTTCCTATTGGAAGAAGATCATCATTTCCCCCAATTGCACCTTTGGCAAAAACCTGGCGGTATAATCCCTTATGTTCAAGAAACAGCACCGGGTCATTTCCTCTGATGGCGGTCTTCAGGAGTCCTTTTGCATCAGTGGCGTTTGAAGGATAAATCACCACAAGTCCCGGGAAGTGACTGAAGGTGGCTTCAATATTTTGAGAATGATAGAGTGCCCCTCTGATGTAACCCCCGACAGCAACCCGTATGACGGCAGGGCAGGAGAATGTACCTTTGGAGCGATAGTAGAGTGCTGCAAGTTCGTTTCTGATCTGCATCATTGCAGTCCATATATAGTCACCAAACTGAATCTCTACAACGGGTTTGTAACCATACACCGCAAGCCCAAGAGCGGTGCCGACAATACTGTCTTCTGCAAGTGGAGAGTTGAAACAGCGTTCAACCCCGAAGGCATCAGTAAGCCCCGTAGTAACAGAAAAGACTCCACCCTTACCATGTGCAACGTCCTGTCCGTAGATAAGCATCTTGGGGTTATTCTTCATTTCTTCATGTAGTGCCTTATTGATGGCATCAACCAGGAACTCTTCATTCCCCTGAGGTATGGTCTCGGTAATGAGACTTGGGTAGTTGTCTTTCAGGACGAAATCGAGCGCTGTTTCGGGAGCGGGGTCTTCCTGCTGGTCAGCCCAGAGGCTTGCTTCATCCACTTCTTTCTGGATGGTTTCCCTGATATCGGCAAGTTCTTTTTTGGTGTATTTGAATTCCTTGATGAGCGTTTTTTCAAGAAGAGATATGGGGTCTTTCTTTTGATCACTGTCGATATCTTTTTGATCACGATACTTTAATTGATTATCCGAGATAGAGTGACTTTGAAGGCGCACTACATCAGTTATCAGGACAGTTGGACCAAGACCCTTTCTTGCACGGGTGACAGCAGCTTTTGCGTTCTTGAAAGTTTCCTTGAAGTCCAGTCCGTTTATTCGTTTGACTTCAATTCCATCATATCCACTTGAGATTGCTTCAACATTACTTCCCGCAATATGTTCCGAAATGTGAACCGAGATGGCGTACTGATTATCCTGAATTACAAAAATTATCGGGAGCTTTTCCCGGGCAGCCCAGTTCAGTGCTTCGTGATATGTACCTTGAGCAGTAGTTCCCTCTCCGGCAGAAACATATACCACCTCGTCCGCACCAGAGTATTTAATACCCATAGCTGTTCCAACCGCATTTAAAAACTGGGTTCCTGTGGGAGAGCTTTGATTTACAATTCTGAGTTCTTTATGCCCATAGTGCATTGGCATCTGTCTGCCACCCGAGTTCGGGTCAGCGTCCTTACTTAAAATATTAAGCATGCATTCTTTTGTGGTCATTCCAAGTGCCGCTACAAGTGCCAGGTCTCTGTAATACGGAAAAGCCCAGTCTTTTCCTGATTCCATAGCCATCCCGAAGGCAACCCCGACGGCTTCATGTCCGGAGCCACTGATCTGAAAGTGACACTTGTTTTGTTTGTACAGGGTTATGCTTTTAGTGTCGATTGTTCTTGATCGAAGCATCTCCTGATATGCCTTCAGGAGGAGTGCTTTTGTGTTTGAGCTTGATGGGGATTTCTTCTGAGCGTTTTTTGGAGATTTTTTTTGGGATTTTTTGTTTGCGGAGCTTTTTCTGGTTTGAGTTTTTTTGCTTTGAGCCTTTTTAGTTACAGAAGTTTTTTTACTCATTATAAAAATCCCCTTCCAAAATTAAGAATGATAAAAACAGATTTCCCGACATATTTCCCTGGCAGATTTACTCGTGAGCCTAGATATGAATTGCCCTGCCAAGTGCATCTCCCATGGCTTCCATTAAGCCTTCTGAAAGAGTGGGGTGAGCGTGTATCGTGTTAAATACACTTGAAGCAATCCCTTCGTGGGTACGTATCACAGAGGCTTCACCAATAAGTTCGGTTGCTTCAGGGTGTATGATGTGAACACCAAGCACTTCTTCCGTAGCTTCATCTATAACTACTTTGGTAAATCCGTCAGTCTCATTTATTGCAACGGCTTTTCCGCTTGCGGTGAAGGGGAATTTGCCTACCCGAACCTTGTAGCCGGCTTTCTTTGCAGCTTCCTCTGTAAGTCCAATTGATGCGACCTGGGGTTGACAGTAAGTACAACCGGGGATGCTGTTATAATCTATCGGGTGAGTGTGTGCTCCTGCCAGGTGTTCAGCAGCGATGATACCTTCATGGCTTGCAACGTGAGCCAGGAGTGGAGCTCCAATAATGTCACCAATCGCATATATACCCGGAACTTCAGTTTGATAATATTCATCGACCGGGATAAAGGAGCGCTCAGTTCTTACCCCGACCTGTTCCAGCCCAAGGTTTTCAATATTGCCCTGTACTCCAATAGCAACCAGACAGTAATCTCCTGTCCAGGTTTCAGAGGTGTCGCCTGATTTGATTTTTGCGGTGATGGTGTCACCCTTTCTGCTCACGCTCTCAACGCTTGCTTTGGTTTTTACCTTCATGTTGGAGCGGGTAAGATTTTTTTCAAGTGCTTTTGACACTTCCCCGTCTTCGATGGGAAGTATGTTATCTGCCATTTCAACCACCGTTACTTCGGTGCCAAAAGAGTTGTAAAAATAAGCAAATTCAATACCGATTGCACCGGCGCCGATTACCAGAAGTTTATTCGGGCGTTCTTTCAGAGCGAGTGCTTGACGATAGGTGATGATTCTCTCTTCATCTACGTTAAGGTGCGGGAGAGTCCGTGCACGTCCTCCGGTCGCAATGATTACATTCTTGTATCCGTAAGAAGTGTCTTTGCCATCAGGAGAGAGTACCACTACCGTGTTACCTTTCTGGAGCGCTCCGTGACCCATGATGAGATCAATTTTGTTCTTTTTCAAAAGAAACTGAACTCCTTTGGTCATTTTATCAACGACTTTTCTTGAACGGTCTATTACGGCAGGGAAGTGGTAACCAACACCCTGTACAGAGAGACCAAAATCAGAAGCATGACGAAGTGTGTGAAAGACCTCAGCACTTTTTAAAAGCGCTTTTGTCGGGATGCATCCCCAGTTAAGACAGACTCCCCCCGGAGCCTCTTTTTCTATCACCGCAGTTGAAAGACCCAATTGTGCTGCCCTGATAGCGGCTACATACCCACCTGGACCCGAACCAATAACGATACAGTCATACTGCTTCATCTCTAGTGCTCCTTAGAAAATAGATCAGAAAAAATACATGAAATAACTTGGGGTAGGTAATATCCTTAAAAGTGAAAATTATCAAAGTGATTTATTGTGGGGAATAATTATATAAACACTAACTTACTCTGCAAACAATCATTTTCCCCAAAATTTCTACCTTTCATGTCAGAATCAAGTTCTGCAAGGATTTTTAATGCATTACCGAGTCGTTCTCTCGAAAATTTTTCAGGATGAAGTTTTTTAAAAAACCATGAATTATTAAGATCAGCAAAATAAACAGGGTCATTTTTTGAGGTTTTGGATTTTCCAATAATGATTGATTTTATAGCTTTATTAAAGAAGCCAAGGATCTGGAGGGGGTGAGTGCCGTTTTGAAGTATGGAGTGCAGAATTATCTGAGCAGCAAGGGTATCTTTTTTGGCTATTGCGGAGAAGAGATCAAAACTGTCTTTTTGAAGGGAGGTTTCAGAAACTTTCTGAAGAGTTTCCAGCGAGATTTCTGAGCCTTCATCAGAGAGGAGGCATGCTTTTTCGATGATATGATCCAGCATTTCAATTGAGCAGGCTACTTCGTTCACAAGATAGTTCCTGCCCTCGGGGGAGATCCCGAGAGTTCCTCTTTTTCTTGCTTCCTGATGAATCCATTTGCCCAGGTCTGAAGGAGTGAAAGGGGCGAGGGGGCATATTGATGACATACCTCTGAGTTTCTTCCAGTTCTCGCTCGTGGGTATTTTTTTACATTGGAAGATAAGAAAAATTTTGGTTTTTATCGGGAAAATGGGAAGGATACGAGCGATCTGGGCAACTTTTAATATTTCCGCCTCGTTAATGATCAGTACTTTTGCTTTTGCAAAAAGAGAGTCAGAGTCGCAGCTGAAAAGCAGTGAAGACAGTTTTTTTTCATTAGATAAATCACTGGCAGAGTATCTTTCAACTTCCAGTTCCGGGATGCAGGAAGAAAGCCTTTCTGTGAAGAGGTCACATAATTTTCTGATTCTGTAAGGGCTTTCAGATTCGATAATAATGGACTGCTGAGTGCCAAGGTACTTTGCCACCGCAGAAAGATCACCCACATTTCTGCTCGCGGATAATTTCTTTAAACCATCAAAAATTTTTTCAGGAGAAATCGTGCTCATACTTCTACCAGAAATTCCCCACCTACGTAAAAGAAAATGCCCAGGGACGGATTTGAACCGCCGACACGCGGCCCCGAAGGGCAAAACTACAGTCTGCAGGACTGAAAATTCGCGTGAGAAGATGCCCAGGGACGGATTTGAACCGCCGACACGCGGATTTTCAGTCCGCTGCTCTACCAACTGAGCTACCTGGGCATAAAAACGCCGAGCGCCTAATTAGCATTGATAGGGCACCTCGTCCAGTGCCACTTTATTTGGGGAGTGTTTTTCTCGTAAATTTACATTCTACTAGATGACGCATCTTTATATTTCTTAAAAAATTAAAATTGCTCCTGGGTTGATTTGATATACATTTCAACCCGGAGCAACAAAACCGTTTTTACTCTGCCTGCACAGGTACCTTCAGAAATTGATGATTTTCAATTCCTTTGAGAGTAGACAAATCAACATCAGAAATTGGAATGGGAGCATATCGATGATGCTCTTCTCCTTCAGCCGTTGGTTCATTGTCTTTGGTATTGTACGTCATGTGTAGTAAGACACGAGACTGATCACCATTGTTGGTTCCGCTTCGATGGAGCAGGTTACCATGAAAAACAACAGCATCGCCCACTCCAAGAGGAACAAATTCTGTACCCAGACGATTACCAAGATGTTCAACCAGGTTTTCATTTGCACCCACATCCCGTGAGGGACCGTGTGGAATTAAACCACATCGATGGCTGCCGGGAATAACTTCGAGACAGCCTTCTTCGGGTCCCATATCCGACAATGCGACAGATACCGTCAGCATGTCCTGAAACAGTACCCCGACTTCTCTCCAATAGAAAAAATCCTGATGCCAATGCCATTCGCCAGAGCTCTGAGGAGCTTTAACGGTCAGCTTTGAGTGCCAGTGATAGATGTCTATGGTTGAAAGATGTTGTTGTGCAAGGCGCACGACCGAGGCATGTCTGGGTAGTGTTCCCACAATAGTATCGGAATAATTATTCCACACCACGTGTGTTGATCCTCGCCCGGGACTTGCTCCAACCGTTTGCAGATTACGGTGGAGTGTTCCGTTTGTGATATCATCGCAGAGTGGTTTAAGCGCTTCTCTTGAAAAGAGCTGAGGTATGATCACATAACCTTTGTTATCAAAAATTTCTTTCATCACTTCCCTTCCAGGTAATAAAAACTATATCAAGGTCTCGAACACACTTCGGGAAATGCCTTGATATTTTAAAACCGTATTTTTTATAGATACGTCATCTAATGAATATAAATAATATTACTTCGAGTACTTATAAAGGTTGTCCTCAAGACTTTTTGAGAACCTCTTAAAGACAACCTTCCAGGAAATTTTCCTGTTTTGTTCTGCGATTATGAAAGATCGCAAATAGACAGCGGATTGCGCACAAGCATTTTCATATCTTGGGGCACGTTACCCTCACCTTCCAATGCGTATGTGGCTAAGGCATCTCCAATGACGGGAGACAGCTTGAATGCTGCACCGTAGCATCCGGCGGCAAAATATACTTCCGGATGAGACTCTGTCTCACCGAGAATTATTTTGTCGGTTGGATTTGTCGGGTAGTAGCATTGTTCCATTTGAGTGCGCTTTGGTGAGATACCATCAAAAGCTTGAGCACAGTATTCTTGTACTTGAGTATCGAGTGTTACATCAAGTTCATCGGAATACGGTATATCAACTTTTGGTCCGCATCCACGCCGACCGACTTTGACCGGAAAGTCGTCAATTGGTGGAACGACAAACATTCCGACTCCATGTGTGTTCCAGTCACTCATCCGTCGGTCATGCAGGTATGGAAGCCTTTTAGCTCTCGCGTCTCCTTGAGCGTCGAAATACAGCAGGCTGGTCTGCTGAGCCGTATTTGTGATGCCAAGATCGAGATTGAAATTGCCCAGAAGTTTCTGAGCCCATGGTCCGGCACAGAGGAAGAGAGAAGAACACTCAAAACTTGAACCGTCTTCAAGTGTTCCGCGAACTACTCCCTCTGATGCTTCAGTAATCTCCTTGAATACTTTGCCATACTTAATCTCCACACCGGAAGGGAAAGTTTGGTGTAATCTGGTAACTACTTTCGCTCCATCAACAAGGATTACAGAATTCGGTTCAATGATGGCGTAATTCTCGGGTTCTATTCTGAGAAAGTACTTTTGCAGTATAGAAGGATGATACGCCGCATAGAATTCAATACCTCTTTCTTTATAAACCTTCTCGAAGTCTTTCATGAATTGGGCATCTCTGTGTCCAAGGGTAACCTGATCCACGACGCGAAACGGAATTTTGAGTTCTTTCAGCAGGGACTCCCAGAGTCCTTTACTTCGAACATGGGCTTCCCAGTGAGGAAGGTCTCCTCTCACGTTGATTGCTTTGGAACTTTTGGAAATACCCGGGGGTTGACCTTGTGTCCATTCGCGTTCAAGTATGGTAACGGTGTTACCTCTTTCCGCAAGGGAGCGGGCAAGCATGGACCCAATGACACCTCCACCTACGACGATTGAATCTGAAATAATCATTGATATTTCCTTATGGTATCAAGAACGAACAAATGCTGCGGTAAGAAAATCCGAGTGTTCCACAACATCGGTACCGAAGCGGTAAAAAACAGACTGGGGAATGGGGTTGGACAAAATCCTGGAGCGTTTTCCATGTGCTGCCCGGCAGAGTACTACTGACCCTTGCGGCAGCAATTCAAGATAATGCTCAATCAGACGTTGTTTTTCATGCTCCGAGTTCCCTACCAGAAGACCGATAAGCACAACATTTGCGCTGCCAACTTCTGTAAACTGTAGAGCATCAGCAGTAACAAATGAAAATTTGTTACTCAGATCAAGTTTCCGGGTCACTTGCGTTGCAAGGGTAGTACAGGTTTCGCTGCAATCTACGCCAAGCCCTGTGCCGAGTCCATATTCATGCAGTTTGTATGCTGTTATGGGCATACTTCCCGAACCGACAAAGATAAAGTGTTCAGGCTTGTTGTCACCTAGAAGTTTCTTTGCCAGACTGGCTTCTTGCAGAACCCAGTCAAACCCCAGAAAATGTTGTCTGAGGTATTGTTCGTAGGTAGAATGTGGATTCGCTCCCGGGGCAATTATTCTGTTTGCCCAAACCTCTTCTTCTTCACAACGAGACTCCGTTGTGTGAGGTGTCGTTTCCATTTTTTTCCTTTCTTAAAAAATGCGTAACCTAAAAAAACAAAAAAGTCATACAACCTTTATAAGTACTCTACTCTGATACTGATGTGAAAGAACTGGGGGAGCTATCTTTTTAGAGATGCTCTTTTATCCGTGTTTTATAAAGGATCGGATTTCCTTAATGATAAACCTGCTCAAACTCCGAATCACTTGCGTAGTGTATTGCCTGCCTAAGTTTCATGACTATGTCCAGGCAGTCTTGCTCCCGTTTTTTACATGCTGCCTGAGATGCGTGAGCAACAGGAGGATAAATGGTTACATTTGGGAGATCGCAAAATTTTTCAAAACTCCCTTGCTTGCCATGACTCTGATGAGAGATGAAATTTATTTTTCCATCAGAGAGCACATCCTTAAGCTCATCGAAGTTGTAAACATCAAGTGGAGAAATGTTAATAATGGTAGAGTCTTTTTTCATTTTGTTGAGTAGCTCGCTTGAAATAAATTTTTCATTTTGACTGTTCAGGGGAATAAGTACAAAGACAAAATCGTTTTTACTGAAGAGTGATTCTATGGAATCAGTTTGATGTTGAGGGAGTGATATCTCTTTTTCTCTGATTATGTCATAAGAAGAAACTCTGGATCCCAAACCAAGTAGCATCATTGCAAGTAGTGAGCCTATATTGCCGCATCCGAGAATGCCAATAGAGAGTTCGGTCAGGTCACTAATCTGGCTTGTATGTTTTTCTGATATGATGTTTGGGGTATTTTTTTCTTCAAGCCCTCTTGTCTTTTTGAGAAGTGAAGCAAGAGCAAATTCTGCTACAGAACGGGTGCAATATGAAGGGAGATTATGTATTTGTACTTTGTTATCTGCCAGGGCAGGGGAGACTCTTCCTGTGTCCGTACCTAGTACGATAACATTGCCCAGGTTTGGGAATTTTGAAAACCAGAATTCTGGTAAAACCATGAACGGACTTATTAGAATAACCTCAGTTTCTTCCGATGCCGTATCGTCTACTTCTTCCAGAGAAGTGAGTCTTCTTATGTTCTTTGCATAAAGACCGAGCTCTTCCCAAAAATTTGGGGAAAGATTAAGAGATTCTAGTCCCAGGGATAAAATACTGCTAAACATAAAAGGTATTTAGTTGCTATATAGTCAAGCACTGCATGCGTTATTAATTGATGGCACTTAGTATCAAGTGTTTATATGGTATGTCAAACAAATGTCTGGTAACATAAGAACCTCGGATATTTATTTCAGGGTTTGCAGTAGTTTACATGAGACGGGTCTACATGAGCTTCTTTTTTCCAATGAAAATAACGGAGAGGTTTTTGTTTTTCCAGGATTAACCTATGAAAAAAGTATTAAAACTAGTGTTTTTACTTCTGCTGATTCAAGAGGAAATGTTGTCTCAGGACTCGTTGCAGCTTCTACCGGTCTGAGAGGTTTTCCTCTTGCCATGTATCTCTCTCAGGATTTTCATGCACAAGATGTTCTAACTGCACTTCTTGATTCGTGGCATAAAGAACTGGTTTCCAATGGTATTCACAGGATTAACTATGTTTGCAACAGTCAGCGAATGCTCGAATCAGCAGAGGCGTGCGGGTATGTTTTTGAAGAGGATGTGAGGGTCGCTTTTTATCGGGATTCTGAGTCTGCTATGGATATGATCTCGTATAATGAAAAAGTGGAAATACGATCTGCGGGTGAAGATGATATTTCAAGTATGTTGCATCTTTGGGATATTGCACCCGGGGTGACGGTTGAACCATGGCAGAAATTGATAATGCCTGAGTTTATAAAAAATAATTCAGAAATTGTCCTGAATGCCTTTGTGGGTGATTCTCTGATTGGTTCTGTCGTAGGTGCACAAACAGGTCCCTTTGGTGTTATTAATCATCTTGTGGTTCATCCTGCCGCACGGGGAGAGGGATTAGGGAAACAATTAGTATATGAATGCATCTGTCGTATGAAAGAAAGATCTGCATCTGTTATCTGGATGACCTATCGGGTGACCCCTGAGCGGGAGCGTTTCTGGGAGAGCGCTGGTTTCGAGTCTCAGGATGGTTTGCTGTTAGGTAATCTGAGAATCAAGGATTAGATTTTCTCTGAAGAGAGAAGAAAATATCCTACTGAATATTTATCTGCTCATATTCCCGCACAAATAATTCCTGTCTGAGATATACGAATCTCGGAGAAAGGGGGGGGAGTTTTGAGGCGTCGTTGAAGTCGGTGTCGTAGTCCCAGTTACGGACTGGAGCCTCGTATTGGGGGTTTCCGTATATCCAGAGACCGCTTACCCGACGAGGGGTGTAGAGACTCACAAAAGATCCCCGATAGGTCAGGGTTTTTCCGCCCCAGTGTTCGTGCAGTCTGGGGTAGTTTTCAAGTCCACCATTATATGCCCCGCCATGCCCACCGACGCCTTCTATGCCTCCGGTACTGTCGGTTCCTGAAAGGATTGCGGCGTTGATGGTGGTGTGTTCTGCAACTCTGTTACCGAGGTTTTGAGTACTTGCAGTGTCGTTTAAGTTCCAGTTCGTAGAGAGAACATTGAATGAATCGGACATGAGCGCAGCGGGTATTTTGTTAATTGCGTTGTAGTGCCCATGTGTATATATAGCCTGATCGGTAACGACCGTCATTCCCACTACGCTTGGTGCTCCTGCCATGTTTGATTGGAGATTTGCCGCATTTCTTATTCGGACACCGTAGTTGTTTGCAGCTATGTTTGAGTGTGGACCTTGAATGGTGAAGTGAAATACCAAACCTCCTTCTGAAGTATCATTAAGAGTACGAGCCCCCGTACCGAGCCAGTTTGTACTGTACAGACAGTTTAGCAGTGCAAGCATGTCCACTTCCAGCGTGCGAATGGTTTTAGCTTCCCGGTTGTTATAAAAAGTATTTCTGGTATTTACCGCTCTTCCTGAAATTGACCCACCGCATGTGTGGAGGGATTGAGTGGCGGCGGCATTGATGGTGGACAGGTTGGAAACGTAGACCCCTGTAGGGGAGTTAGCATTCGTAACAGGGTTGTTTGCATTATTCAGTGACAGAATAAGCCGTAAATCCGCTTTTTCCCAGTAAATCTGATCCGGTGAAGGGTCGAGCGCTTCCGGTTCCGGAATAGTAAGAACATCTACCCCCGTCTGTATCATACCGTTCCAGGGCTGAACCTGAGGGGCAGTGACAAGAGTACGTGCACTGCAACTTGGAAGTAGTGAGGTCGGAGTGTTGGGGTCGAATATCCGGACGGGATTTGAGTGGCATGTGTTTGCGTTTTTTCTTCCACGATAGAGTGAACCGGCAGTGGTAACCTGCCCTTGTATGGTAAGCCCCGGATTATTGCTTTCGGTGTTTAAATAGAGATTCCTGTTGGTGTGCACGGGACCGGACAAATTCATTGCGGCACCCGGTAGTATCTCAAGGTCTTTGTTGTAAAATACCGCAAACTGGAAAAGAGGAACCAGACGACTCTTGAATCGTAACTCAAGAATCGCACCGATATCGTCTTTTTGCGTGCGTGCAATGCTTTGTGTGCGATAACGATACTCCTGTGCGCTTAAATTCTGGAATAACTCTCCGGGAGGAATAGTGGTTTGAATCGGATTACTGGGGTCTTCTACCACGTAAGTGGTGACTTCCCTGTTTCCTATCGAGTAGGTTTTACATACAAAGTCTCCGTCACCCATATTACCGGAAGTGCAGGCGCCGGAACTATCAGGGCTTGTACCGCCAGGTCTGTTATAGCCTATGAAGATAGAACGTATCTCTTCTGCTCTGAGGTTCAGTCCCGCCTCTGCGGCATAAAACGCAAGACTTGCATCTGAAGAACTTTTTCCGGAGAGTAACTCAGTTTTAGTGGCAATGAAATAGGCACCGGACAAACCAATAAGAATCAATATGAAATAAAATGCACTTATCAGAGCGAAGCCCCCTTCATTGGAGTGTGCTTTAGCGGAGTGTATTTCATTGGAGCCTGTGTGAAGACCGGACATCTGTTTCATATCTGCTACCTTAATGAGATAAAATGTTTCGTGGAAAAAACTGGGCGGAGACCTCGTTTGAATAACTGTTTTTACCTTTTGCCGTCTTTACGGGAATACTGTTTATGGTAACCCGTATTCCTTTTATGTTTGTCCAGTTATTGTTGGGAGTAAAGGTGTGAACTACGGTATTATCCGGGAGAGTAACTCCCACCTTGAAGCGTTCAAGCTGATGTGCAACGTGTAAAGGAGTGTCTCTCCCGTTTTCTGTTATTTGAAGCAGATCATTTTCCATTTGAAAAACCCATTCTTCAAGAAGATATATCGCTCCCGATGTCGCACTGTAATCGTTCTGCCAGGTGTGGGGAGCGCTTACAAGATAGAGCGAACTACCGGTATCTACTTCGTTAACATAAGTGAAAAATTCACCGGCTTTTGTGCTCGAGTCATAAATATATGCCCTGACTTCGGTACTGGAGTTACTACGATATGCGCTCCATGCATTCATGTTATGAACCTGATCACCTCTGATGCACCCTTGCTGAGTTCCCGGTATGGCAAAGTATATTTCTGTATTATTGGTTCCCTGATCGATTTTGGTACAAAGTTTTAATACTTCATCAAGCAGGTTTCTGCGAATAGTAAATATGGAATTCTGCTCATCTTCTTCAATTTCAATGGCAGGAAAAAATGCATCCAGGTTTTCACCGGCTTCCCGGGTTGCAATGCCGATCACATCAAGTGCACCGCGGGCATTTTGATTGCTGGTTATCCTTCCAAGATCATCAAGGAAGGCGCCCCGTATCGTAATCATGGCGGAAAATCCTATCATCAGGACAAGTGAGCCGACCGCAAGAGTTACCATGAGTTCCAGGATGGTAAAACCCGCTGAATCGTTATTTAAGTTTTGTATATACTGTTTCAACATAAAAATGTTTTTGTCCTCGGTACGATACTTCAAGTTCTATATGTCGGGTGTTCAATCCGCAATAACTGGGGTTTTCACAAAATGAGGCTTCTACCTGATACTGCCTGCCGTCTATCGCTATGGTGGTGCTGTTGGTGCCGGAGCTTGGAATCGAAACCGGGTCTTGCATTCGCAGCGTGTCAAGATACTCCTGTGCCGCTTGAACGGCTTGCGTTCTGTAAAAAGTATCTCGTGTGTGTTTCAGGTTTGTGAGAATGGAATGAAATATACCGGTAGAGACCAGCATGATGATGCCCAGTGAGATAAGTACCTCGACCAGTGAAAACCCTTTTTCATTTTTCCCTTCTTCTCTTTTCATTGTATTCTCGACCCTCCACCCAGCATTATCTCAATGGTTTTCGTTTTTCCATTGTGGGCTATGGGTATTTGTGCATTATCAGTTGCAAGTCCTCGTGCGGTAAAACAGCTTGACCACTCTGTATTGGTAATGAGTACTCCATTGGAAAGCTGAAGCTGTGAATCTGCGGGACTGTCCACATCAATCGTGTTACAGCTGATTCCACGTACGGCTTTTACCGAAGTCTGGGAAACAGGAAAAACCATTATTGCCGAGGTGGTTGAAACGGCTTTTGCCCGTGCATGTTTCAGAAAAGAGGTAAGATTTGAAGTCTCTGTTATCAGAGGATTTTGCAAGGGTTTGAAGTCTACCGCAGTGCCGAGGGTAACAAGTATTGATACCGTGGCTACCACGACTAGTATCTCGAGGAGGCTCACTCCTCTTTCATTATTCTCGCATAAAATGCTTTTCATTAAAGGCACAACTATTCAAAGGTTTTCGGACATCAGATTAGAGCAATATATGTGCCCGAAATAAGTCTTTGAAGATAATGAGTAATATGCGATTTTTTCTCAGATTTCCGGCTCCGGAGTACAAAAAATGGGCAGTGCGGGTGTCAGGTGCTATGAAATAAATGCTTAGCAGGGGGGAATGACTCCTACTGCAAGTAGGAGTCATTCTTGATATCTGATGATTTAACGGACTTGTTCGGTGGTACGGTGCTTTCAAAGGTAAGCCCGTTTTCATCAGTGTCGAATTTTACATGGGAGCCATCGACAATTTCACCGGAAATTATACCTCTTCCGAGGGTGGTTTCAAGGTGTCGTTGCAGGAACCTCTTAATGGGACGTGCACCAAAAGAAGGAACATAAGACTCTTTACTGATATAGGAAAGAGCGTCGTCTGTAAGTTCGATAGTGATGTTTCTTTCTTCAAGCCGTTTTTTAATATGTTCAACTTGCAGGAGCACAATCTCTTTAACCTGCTTTTGAGAAAGAGGACTGAAGAGAACTATCTCATCTACACGGTTAATGAACTCAGGTCTGAATGATGCCCGTAGATCACTCATGACTTTGTCCTGGGTTTTTTCAGGAATCTCACCTTCACTGAAGCCATCCCGAAGGTCGTCAAGCAGATACTGTGAGCCGATATTTGAAGTCATAATAATAACGGTGTTCTTGAAATCCACAGTTCTCCCTTGAGAGTCGGTCACGCGACCATCATCAAGTATCTGAAGCAGTATGTTGAACACATCATTATGCGCTTTTTCAATTTCATCAAAAAGAAGCACACAGTAAGGTTTTCTCCTTACCGCTTCTGTGAGTTGCCCACCCTCTTCATATCCCACATACCCCGGAGGGGCGCCCACAAGTCGGGATACGGAGTGTTTCTCCATGTACTCACTCATGTCGATTCGAATCATATTGTCTTCACTGTCAAAAAGAGCTTCCGCAAGGGTTCGGGCAAGTTCGGTCTTTCCAACTCCTGTCGGTCCCATAAAGATAAATGAGCCTATTGGACGTTTGGGGTCTCTCATGCCTGCCCGGGCACGAAGAACCGCATCCGAAACAAGTTCAACCGCCATATCCTGACCAATGACTCGCTGGTGAAGTATGTCACCAAGACGGAGGAGTTTTTCACGCTCACCTTCTACCAGCCTTACTACCGGAATCCCAGTCCATCGAGATACAATTTCTGCAATTTCGTGATCAGTAACTTCCTCTCTGAGTAACCTCTGCTCGTTTGATTCAAGTCCCACCAGTTTCTCTTCTTCAGTAAGCTGTTTTTCAAGCGTGGGGAGGGTGCCGTGTTTAAGCTCTGCGGCTTTGTTCAGGTCATATTCCCGCTCTGCTCTCATAATTGCGATTTTAGTCTCTTCGATTTTCTCCCGAAGTGATCGGAGTTTGTGAATAGATGCCTTCTCATTTTCCCATTGCGTGCGCATGGTGTCAGAAGCACTTTTCAATTCAGCAATTTCCTTGTGGAGTTTTTCAAGACGTTGCTGACTTTGAGTATCTTTTTCATTTTTGAGTGCCGCAGCTTCAATTTCAAGTTGCATGAGCTTTCTTGTCACTTCGTCAAGCTCAGAAGGCATTGAGTCGATCTCCGTTCGAATCATGGCACAGGCTTCATCCACCAGGTCAATTGCCTTATCAGGTAGAAAACGATCACTGATATAACGGTTTGAAAGTACTGCTGCATTGACCAGAGCACCATCAAGGATGCGTACTCCATGATGAATCTCAAATCGTTCTTTTAAACCTCTCAGAATTGATATGGTGTCTTCAACATCAGGCGGTTCTACCAGCACAGGCTGAAAACGTCTTTCAAGCGCAGCGTCTTTTTCAATATACTGACGATACTCATCCAGGGTAGTTGCACCTATACAATTCAGCTCCCCTCTTGCAAGCATGGGTTTGAGGATATTTCCGGCATCCATCGCACCGTCCGTGCGACCGGCACCCACTATTGTGTGAAGCTCATCAATAAAGAGAATCACTCTTCCCTCAGAGTCCTTTACTTCTGCAAGGACTGCTTTTAATCGTTCTTCAAACTCCCCACGATATTTAGCACCGGCGACCAGAGAACTTACATCAAGAGCAAAAACAGTCCTGTCCTTCAACCCATCCGGGACATCCCCACGGACAATCCTCTGTGCCAAACCCTCAACAATTGCAGTTTTACCAACACCGGGTTCTCCAATGAGAACCGGATTGTTTTTGGTTTTTCTTGAAAGAATCCTTATAACTCTTCTGATTTCTCCATCTCGTCCAATAACCGGGTCAAGTTTTCCTCGCTGAGCTTCCTTGACAAGGTCTCTTCCGTATTTTTCAAGAGCTTCATAGGTGGATTCCGGATTGGAGCCTTTTATTTTCTGTCCTCCTCTTACCTGAGTAAGGGATTTTAGAAAACGCTCTCTGGTAATGGAAAATTGTGAAAAAATCTCTGATATATCACCGCTGACCTCTTTATCAATTAATGAGAGTATGCAGTGTTCAACAGACACATACTCGTCTTTCATTTTTTTTGCTTCTTCTTCAGCAGAAACAAGCACTTTTTGAAGACGCTGCGTGATATAGACTTTTCCCATTTCTCCCGAACTGGAGGATACTTTTGGCTTGCGTTCTATTTTTTCAAGAACTTTTCTTGCAAATGCATCAGGGGAAAGATCCATCTTGGTGAGGAGTCGGGGGAAGAGTCCGGCAGTTTGTTTGGTCAGAGCATACAAAAAATGCTCGGCGTCAACTTCCTGATTCTGGTGTTGGATGGCGAGACTGTTAGCATCCTTGAGTGCTTCCTGACATTTTTCTGTAAATCTGTTTATATCCATGGTGTCCCTCTCATTATATTATATATAATGTAACCACTCTTTTCCTTATCGGCGAGGGGTGAAGGTCGATTTTTTTGCTAATTCTTCAAATAATTTTTGTTCTTCCGTAGATAATATCTCGGGAATTACGATTTTTAGCTCTACGAGAAGGTCACTTTTTTCGCCGTCTTTTTGTGGTAATCCCTTGCCTTTTAGGCGAAGAGTTTTTCCGCTTTGTGATCCTTTCGGGATCTGGAGGTTGATGCTGCCGCTAAGTGTGGTGAAGGTGATTTTTGCTCCAAGTGCGGCTTCCCAGGGGGTTATTGGGAGTGTGGCTTTGAGGTCTTTTTCACTGAGAGAGAATATGGGGTGGGGACTTATTCTAAGTCTCAGTACCACTTCCGGGTCTTTTGTGCCGGGTTTGGATTTAAGTCGAACCAGCTTCCCGTCAGTTACGCCGGGAGGAATGGTGAAGCTTACCAGTTTACTGGAAACGTCTTTTTTCCCGAATGGGTTATGAGTGGTGAATTTGAGGTTAATTGACTTTTTAAGTCCTTTGGCGATTTCATCGAGTGAAATGTACACGTCTACAGGTTTAACCTTTGCAGACGATTTTGTATCAGCTGTCTTGCCGCCGGAAAATGCCTGTTCTCCAAAGCCACCAAAGCCTCCACCGAATAACGCCTGGAAGAAATCACTGAACCCACTTGTGTCGTCTCCCCCTGAACCGAAACTGCCTCCTGAGCCAAAACTGAAGGTGTGAGATTGAGAAGAAGTGCGGGCTCCTCTGGTGCCCCCTCCGCTACCAGCGCCTGCTCCTTTAAAGAGGTCTTCCCAGCCTGGTGGTGGTCTGAAATCCTGTCCTGAACGCCAGTTCTCTCCAAGTTGGTCGTATGCTTTTCGTTTTTTAGGGTCTTTTAGTACTTCATGTGCTTCGGATATTTTTTTGAACTGATCTTCGGCGTTTTTTTCTTTGTTTACGTCGGGGTGGTATTTTTGCGCAAGTTTACGATATGCCTTGCTGATTTCTTCTTTGGTGGCATTTCGCTTTACTCCCAGTACTTCGTAGTAGTCTTGAAACTTCAAGTGGTGTTTGTTCCTTTATCTATAAAAACTACCGTAGGGGTAGGGTTTGCCTCTACCCGTTGGTTCCTGCTTAAGAGGGAGTGGGGTTTTGATGTTTTTCTCAAATGGCTTCCTTCGACAAGCTCAGGATAAACTCCTCGGGGTGTTCGGTCTGTATGGTTTGAGTGGTCTACTTGCCCTCAGTCCGTCCCGCCTTGAGCTCCGTCGAAAGGTTGAGTTCGAAAAAAACATCAAAACCCCACTCCCTCTTTTCGTTCGTATCCGGTGGTTGTTATTTAGTGTTACAGTTATGATGTAATCAGCCTTGAAGGGTTTGTAAAGTTTTTTTAGGGGTATTTTTCAGGGGTGGTTTATTCAGGGGGTGATTTGTGTGAGTGCCTGGGTAAATAGTGCTATTCCTTCGTCGATTTCGTTTTTATTTACCTGATATTGGGGGAGGAATCTTACTACGAGGTCACCGGCGGGTACCAGGAGGAGCCCTTTTTCCATTGCAAGGAGTGTGAGGTAGGAGGAGGGGGAGAGGGTGGAATAAGGGTCGGGGACGGTGAAGGGGTGGAGGGCACAGCCCTGGATGAGTCCCAGTCCTCTGGTTTGGGCTATCAGGTGAGGGAACTTTTCTTGAACAGTGTGCAGGGAAGATCGAAGATAGTTTCCCATTTCACGGATGTTATTAGTGAGTTGTTCCCGTTCGATGATTTCTATTATTTTCAGGGCGGTGCGACAGACAAGAGGGTTTCCTCCGTAAGTTGTGCCGTGAGAGCCTGCCCCAAGATTATCTGTATGAGAGTCGGAGATCCATGTTGCTCCAATTGGGACTCCACCGCCAAGAGATTTTGCCATTGCGATGCCGTCGGGGAGAAATGACTCTTTATGAGATGAGAGAATTTCCTGATAGCTTTGAAAGGATGCAGTTCTGAAAAATCCGCACTGCACCTCATCAAGTAACAGAAGGATGTTTTTTTCGTTGCAGAATTTTCTGAGGGCAATGAGGTAGTCAGGGTCGGCAGGGAAGATGCCACTTTCGCCCTGGATTACTTCGAGGAGTATTGCCGCGGTTCTTTCGTTGTATGCTTCCTTTACGGCTTCTATCGAATTGAAAGGGACGTGTGTGAAACCTTCAAGGAGTGGTGCAAAACCTTGTTTTACCTTGTCCTGCCCCGTTGCAGAAATACCTGCCATGGTTCTCCCATGAAAGGAGTTTTTCATGGTGATGATTTCATATCGGGAAGTTTTTTGACCGAAGGCACGGGCGAGTTTGATTAGACACTCGTTTGCCTCAGCTCCGCTGTTACAGAAAAATATTTTTCCGGGGGCAATAAGTGAAATCAGTTTTTCTGCAAGTTCAATCTGGGGTAAGGAGTAATAGAGGTTTGAGCAGTGGTTCAGTCTGGATGCCTGTTCGGTCAGGGCTTCGGTGATTTCGGGGTTTGCATGACCAAGAGAGGTCACGGCTATTCCACTTCCGAAATCAAGAAATTTTCTTCCGCGTATATCAAAAAGATAACTCCCCGAGCCATGTGAAAATATAAGGGGGAAACGCTTGTATGTGCCCAGTAGGGACTTGCTGCCTCTCTCGATAAGGTGCTCTTGTGAATTATGCATATCGTAAAGAAGAGCTCTCGGTAGATGCTTTTCTGCCACCCAGTTCCTGAATGACCCGGGCAACTATTCCATCTGTATCCATGCCAAGAAGGTGATAGAGCTCTTCCTGGGTTCCGTGTTCGATGAATTGATCCGGTATTCCAATTCGAACTACCCGGGCAGCGTGCCCAAGGTTTGAATCGGCAAGTAACTCAAGTACGGCACTTCCAAAGCCACCCTGAAGTGCGCCATCTTCAATGGTAAAGAGTATCTCATGCGTCTTTGCCGTTTCGGTGATGAGCTCAGTGTCCAGTGGTTTTATAAAACGAGGGTTTATTACTGTGCAGGGGATTTTATATTCTGATTCCAGAAGCTCGGCAGCAGCTAAAGCCTTATAGGCAAATACCCCTAAACCAAGAAATGCAATTTTTGAATTTTCTCCGGAAGAGTGAAGAACTTCTCCTTTTCCGATTTCGAGTGTCTTCATTTCTCTCTCGATATTAACTCCGAAACCGTTTCCTCTTGGATATCTCAGTGCAATAGGTCCACTCTTGTGTTTGGTGGCGGTGTAGAGCATGTCTCTGAGTTCACCCTCGTCTTTTGGAGCCATAAGGATCATATTTGGAAGACTTCTTAAATAGGATATGTCAAACACTCCGTGGTGGGTTGGACCATCTGAGCCCACAAGACCAGCTCTATCCATGGCAAAGATCACGGGGAGGTTTTGAATACAGACATCGTGGATTACCTGATCAAAGGCGCGTTGCAGGAAGGTAGAGTAAATCGCACAGACGGGATGAACCCCCTCGCAAGCCATTCCGGCAGCAAAGGTTACGGCATGCTGTTCTGCAATGCCTACATCATAAAAGCGTTCCGGCATTTCTTTGGCAAGTTGCTGTAAGCCGGTGCCGTCAGGCATGGCAGCGGTGATTGCAACAAGAGAAGGGTCTTCTTTACACAGGTCAACAATGGCTTGTCCAAAAACTTTTGTGAAAGATGCCCGGGCAGGCTGGGGCGCTTCTCTCTTATCAGGGGAACTTTTATCAGGGGAGCTGCCGTTTGAAGAAATTTCTTCTTCTGCGCCACTCCATATCTGGTGGGGGCTGATTGCATGGTACCCGACAGGGTCTTCTTCTGCCGGTTCATATCCTTTACCTTTGGTGGTCAGTACGTGAATGAGTACGGGACCATCCTGCTCCTTTGCACGTTCAAATGAGGTAATGAGTTGCTCAAGA
Source organism: uncultured Bdellovibrionales bacterium (assembly GCA_964612555.1). GTDB lineage: Bacteria > Bdellovibrionota_C > UBA2361 > SZUA-149 > DAOLCO01 > DAOLCO01. The sequence goes on from CAZTBW010000002.1 coordinate 353,832, forward strand.
TTGTGCCCGTCAATTGGACCTATATATCTGAAACCAAAAGAGCCAAATAACATTCCGGGGGTGGAGAGAAACCCCTGAGTTGCCTCTTCTGCTTTATCCAGAACACGATAGAAAGTTTTTGGAATTAACCCACGTTCAGTAAGAGATTTAAAATGTCTGCGGGCAGTTGTTGAAAAATGATTAGTGACGGCTCTTGAAAATACGAGACTGAGGGCTCCCACATTTGGTGCGATTGACATCTCGTTATCATTCAGAACGACAATGAGGTTTTTATGAAGATGTCCCGCATGGTTAAGCGCTTCAAATGCCATACCAGCCGTCATTGCTCCGTCACCAATTATGGCAATTGCTTTTCTGTCCTGAGACAGAGAAGTGTCTTGAGCAGTAGTAGCTGCCTCGATCATTCCAAGTGCGGCAGAAATGCTGGTACCTGCATGAGCCACTCCAAAAGTGTCAAACTCACTTTCCTGTCTTCTGGGAAATCCGGAGATGCCACCAAGGGTGCGCACCCGTAACATTTCGTTTCTTCTGCCGGTAAGAATCTTATGAACATACGCCTGATGACCAACGTCCCATACAAGGCGATCATGTGGGGTGTTAAAGGCATAGTGGAGTGCAACGGTGAGTTCTGTTACTCCCAGACTTGAGGCGAAATGTCCACCGACCTGGTTCACCCGGTGCATCAGGTCGTACCTGAGTTCTTCACACAGGGCGGGCAGTTCTTCCTGCCCAAGTGCTCTCAATTCTTCCATCGAAGTAATGGTATCAAGAACAGGAGTCTCGGTAGCTTTTCCAGGAGTCATAGTTTAATAGTACTTCAAAATAGCAAGACGTTCTAATTGTGCTCAAATATAGTAAAGATTAAAAACATTCAGCAAAAAATGCTTTTTGGATTTTGTAGTATTGCACTCTTGGAGAAAAACGACAATTCTGCTAGGAGGTTTGGATGAAAAGCCGGGAAAATACTGGAAAAAAGATATTAATTTTAGCGGGTTGTTAACTTTACTCATGAACCGTACCTTACTTCAGACAATACGTGAGACCCTCCACTTACTGCCCATGGGTGTACCCGTGCTCATAATATATCTTATTGGTGAGTGGTATAAGTTTAACTATCAGCTTCTTCCAAATCAGAGATTTGTAATAGATTTTTCCATTCTTCTGGGAGATGCGGTGCTGCTTCATGCAATTGCACTGTGGTATCTCTCTGGTATGCTTTGGAAAAAGCGTGGTTCATTCAGCAAGGTTGGCAGCCTTCTACATTCTGTATCAAGTGCTCCCAAAGTCCTTCTAAGTTATATGGGGCTTATGCTGTTCACGCAGCTCTCTTTTGATATTTTTCAGGCTTCCCCGCTTCCCATTTTTTTTATTCTCATATTTTTTATCTGGGCTCCGTACCTCTGTAGTTTTGAATTTTTTGCCCGCACTCTTTCTGAGCAAGAGATAGAAGAAGAGGAGGCCTTGTTCGAGTCTCTGGATGAAGTCAGTTATAATGATATTCCCAAACGACTCATTACAAGAAAAACATGGTGGCACCTGGGGTATCTGAGGAGCATTGAATTTACTTCCAGTAAAGGGATCCTGGCGCTGTCTATTGTGTTCCTTCTCTGGCTCGTTCGGATTGTCCCTGAACTTTTTGTGGCTTTATCTTTTAGTCCATATCAGTCCTTTATTGCTCATTCTATTCAGGTTTTTTTTAGTTGGTCACTGGGAATGTTTGTTCATCTGACCATTATTAAATCAATTTACTTCAGTCTTCATCCTGAGCAACGGGATGAATTTGATGCTGATGAAAAACCTGAAGGTCCCAAAGATATTTTTTCCAATCCTGTGGGGATCAGATTGTCAATCCTTTGCATACTGGTGTTGTTTGTTACCATGGTCTGGAGTGAACGTCGTTTTCAGTCTGAGGGATTTCCCGAATCTGCGGTGCGTACTCTGGAATCGGTGCGTTTTTCCGAGGAAGAGGTCATTCTTGAAATAAAGATGTTGGACAAAGATCAGGGGCTTCGGTGGTTTCATCCATCCCGCTTGAGGTTACTGGAAATTTCTCCGGAGGAAGCAAAAAAACGGGAAGATAAACGCACTTCAGAAAAAAACACTTCAGAAAAAGACCCCGCTTCAAATAAAAATGAAGATTCTCTCACGCAACTTATTCGCATGATGAGTGAGAAAGTGAGTTCTCCTAATCGTTATGTGGTATATGATACCGGTAATGATACCCGGGGGGCACGTCTTGAGGAATATCAGATCTCACCAAGGAAAGAAGAGATAGCGGTGATAACGGCATTTCCGGTAAGGAAGCATGCGGATAGTAAAACAGAACCTCTCTATGAGATTTCTTATGTTAATCCTTTTGGATACAAGGAGGTACTTTTTACTTTTAAGAGAAAGGCATTTGAGAGTGATTCATGATTACAGTTTTTAGTGATGGAGGGGCAGATTCCCGGGGGCACTCGGCAGGGGCAAGTATTATTCAATTTTCCGGGAGTGAATCGTCCCTGTGTGAATCTCCGCTGTGTGTTGCCGCATATCTTGGGGGTGCGACCAATAATGAAGCCGAAATATTTTCTGCTATTATGGGGTTTTCCTTTGTTTTGATTCACGCCTCGAAAAATGATGCATCAAAAATCAAATGGGTTTCAGACAGTGAGTACTCCATCAAGAGTGCGACGCAGTATATTCATGCATGGAAAAAAAATGGATGGCAGACTGCACAGAAAAAGCCGGTAAAAAACCAGGGGTTGTGGAAGACTTTTGATGCGCTCGTAAGTGGAGTCAAGATTTTACCGGAGCACGTATATGGTCACAGTGGGCATCCGGAAAATGAATCTTGTGATACTGCGGTGGGCTGGATTCGAAAGAATGGAGGCGTTCAGGAAGATGGGGTGTATGGTATTGATACACCGGCAGGTTCAGACTGGTTTCTTTTTGATGGGAGTGCGATTTTGGAAGAGATACGCACTTCAGAAGAGAAGGGGCTTGGCAGGGATGAAATCATAGCTGCATTTTTACCTTTTGCAGAAGGTAGTAAAGAAGCCCGGAGGTCAAATCCTTCAGAAAAAAAGAACACTTCATCTGAAGACTCTCAGACATCTGAAAAAACACTTCAGCGAGTTAAAAAAATCACAGGAGCCTATTTACAGAAACTAAAAGAAATTGACCCGAAAGGAGAAGTGCTGAATGCGAACCCGGCTTTAAAGGAAGCGCTTAAAAGTCTGGAGCGTAGTCTTAAATAGCCTTTCCCAACACCACGAGCCCCAAAAAGGAAAAAAGAGTGTGATTCAGGGAACTTGATATCTCTATTCATAACGCTTCGAATTAGGCGGACAAATTGTAAGTTAGTTGATCGTAACTAAAATTATCAATAAAAATAAGCTGTTAAGCCTCTCTCAAATCCTTAAGTATTAAGCTGAAAAGGTCGATCTTTAAGTTGTAAGTGTTTGTTACGTTTACGGTTTTAAAATCACAGAACCAGGGAAATGGTTTTGTACATGGAAGTATGTAGTACAGGGATGAGTAGTAATTCATTCTTCATTCAGTTTTTTTCAAAAAGGATGCTTGCGTCCTGCCGTGTTCGTGCGCCACAATCACCAATCACCAATCACCAATCACCAATCACCAATCACCAATCACCAATCAC
>CAZTBW010000003.1:0-14170 GCA_964612555.1 uncultured Bdellovibrionales bacterium
AAACAGGAGTTTAAAGACATTCTCGTCATTTCAACATAGCAACTCTGACACTAGCCAAAGGGGGAGAAAAGCCAAACTGACAAACCAAACCGGGAGTTGTTTTTATTTAATTTTTATAAAAATGCTGTCTGCCTGCGACAGTTTGGAAAAATCTTCGATAACTGGATGAATCATGGGGAAAATTGAATTTCTCCATGTAGATCAATTCATTAATGCATTATCGGAGATTTTTGTTATGTCCAGCATAAATCAGGTTCAGTTTTCAGATAGGGGAGTAGCGGCTTCATTGAGGAAGGAGCAGGCAGAAGTAGCCGGTCTTTCTTTTAAGGAGGTGCTTTCCGGGAAACAGGAAGGGGCTTCCGTTGCCGGTGCCATCAGTTCCGGTCTTGAAAGGCTTGATGGGAGCTGGAAGGCATCGTTTCAACAGTCAAAAAAACTTATTTCATCTTTACCTGCGGAATATAAACCCCTGTTTGAAGCCCAGGTATCTGTTTCACGAATGCATTTTCAGACTGAAATGATTACCAAGATCGGAGATTCTGTACAGGGAACAATGAAGCGATTGCAACAACAAGGATCATAGATCATGTGTGCCGCCCACCGTGCTCAATTGTTAAAACAATCTATCGACCTGATTGAGAATCAAAACAGATTTTCTCAACTTGACTATGCGTATCAAGACCTTCAAAGTAAAAAACGGGGGTACGAACAGTCAAGTGAAGCGCTCCTCAAGAGCGCAATTTCTGTACATCTTGAAAAAGGACAATATTCAAGCGCAAGTCTGCACCAGCGTTCTGCCTGGGTTGAGAAGGCGTGCAGCCTTCGGAGCTTCACTTTAAAAAGTAAGGCACAGGTGAGTGCTCAGCTGGAGATACTTACTCCGGAACGCTCTGCCTGCAAAAATAAAATTGAAATCCTCGAAGATCAAAAGAATGAAACCGGGATGAAACTTTTACGTAGCAAACTCAGTCGTTCCATGGCACTGGAAACAGCAGAACTTGAGGATATATGCGAAGTGTCACTGCTTCTTAATAGACAAAGGGAGCTGTAATATGAAACAGGAAAATATTTTTGACAGTATGTTATTTTCTTCTCAGGGAGTCTCTGTAAGTCAGATAGTACTCCTTTTTCTGGTCGGTCTGGTTCCGATTGCCATGATGTCCATGACCTCATATCTAAAGGTATCAATCATCCTTGCGGTTCTCAGAAATGCTCTTGGAGGGGGTCAGATACCGACTCAGGCAATAAGCGGTGTGCTTGCTTTGATTATTACCTTTTTTACCATGGCACCTGTGCTGGAGTCCTGCATGCTCTCATTTTCGAAATATGAACTTGCGACTGATCAGAAGGCGTCAAAAAAACAGTCTTCTTTTGAAAATACTCTTTCCCAGATGCGTTCAGGGGTGGAGCCTTTAGTTATGTTTTTAAAGCAAAATACGAGTCTGGAGGAGAGAGCGCACTTTTTTTATCTTGATGAAAAAAGAAGCAGAGGTGCAAAAAATGTTTCAGTAAAGGGAGAGGGGGAAGAAGGTGAGGAGGGAGCTAAAGTAAGCGAGATATCAGAGGTGGAACTTTTCAGGTGTTCGGATATGAAGGGAGAGCCACTTAGAGCCTGTATTGATTCCAATGAGAGGGTCGCTTCCTTGATACTCTCTTTTGTGATGAGTGAGTTAAGAACGGCTTTCACCATGGGGATATATCTTTTTTTACCATTTCTTGTAATAGATTTGATCATTTCTACTGTTCTTACGGGGCTTGGTATGATGATGGTGAGTCCGGTTACGATCAGTCTTCCGGTAAAATTGTTACTGTTTGTGGTAACAGATGGATGGAGAATCCTTACAGAAAGCCTGATTCTGGGATATGTGCTACCGGTATAGGGAGGGGGTTAAAAAGATGCATACATTTCTTGATGATGCCCTGTTACAGATGATGTACCTTCTCGGATATGGGCTTGGCATTCCTCTAGGGCTTTTACTTCTGATTGGATTTATTCTTGCGGTACTTCAGTCTGCCACTCAGGTGCAGGAGCAGCTCCTTACTTTTTCCCCAAAAATACTTCTTACTGCCGTCTTAATCTATTTTGGAGGAAGTTCATTTTTAACTATCAGCAGTGAATATCTGCGACAGATGATACACGTGATGGTTTACATTAAATAAGAGGCTGCATAATGAATCCTTATGAAGCTCCTTTTGCTATATTATTTTTGCTGGTACTGCGTCATACCTGTATGATCGCCTGTATAAGACCACTTCGGGGGCTTCTTGGCGTTAGCGGAGTGATGGTACTTTCTCTTGCTGTTAGCCTCTGGTTATATCCTGTTACCATACTTGATGCAGAAAGCAGTTTGCTACAGGAGATGTCTCTGGTTTCTCTCATTATTAAGGAAGTTGTGCTTGGTGTTGGTGTTGGTTTGGTGTGTGCATTGTTTTTTGAAGTACTTCCCTTTGTCGGTCGGCTTATTGATACGTTTCGGGGAGTGCAATTTGCTGAACAAATTGCACCTGAACTGGGTCCGAGAGATTCTCTTCTAGAAAGTTATGGTGGATATTTTACGTTGTGGTTTTTCTTTGCAGGTCTCTATGCACGGGAGTGGGTGGCACTTCTCTCCCTGGTTGAGGAAACATTTCCGGTAATAAAGGTTCCTGAGAGTACCGCTTTAAATTTATTTCATCATCGTTCTTTACTGGAATCATTTGTTGGGGATTTTTTTACTATCAGTCTTATCGTAGTGATGCCACTGGTGCTCCTTTCTCTCAGCTTTGAGCTGCTGCTTTCAGTGTTACAAAAACTCAATACCAAATTCAGTCTGGGAGTAGAGCTGAGCCTTTTGAGAGGAGGGATGGGCGTTTTTTTTCTTTGCTATCTGCTTTATTCAGGTACTCAGGCGCCAAAGCAGCTTCATCAGCTTACCGCATCCGGTTTTGAAATGCTTAAAAACTTCCTTGGGAGTGCCTGAGCCATGGGTGAACAGAAGCAATTTGAAGCAAGCCAGAAGAAGAAAAATAAAGCCAGAGAAGATGGGCAGATCGCCCGAAGCCGGGAATTGACCCAAAGCATACAGCTAAGTGGTTGTTTTTTATTGTTTTTATCCATGAATTATTGGGGGCACAGTATTCTTGACTTATATCATAAAATAATACAAGATGCTGATTGTTTTAGTGTTGAAAATATGCCTGTGAATCTTGTTGAGGCAGGAGGGGTATTGTGTGGGGTATTTCTGCTCTGCTTTGGTGTGCTTGGTGTAGTGAGCTTGATTGCTGAATATCTTCAGCTCAGAGAATTTCACTTTTCATTCAAGTTGCTGGTACCAAAACTGGATCGTCTTGATCCCCTAAAGGGACTGAAACGTATCCTGGGAGAGCGTGAAGGGATGAAGCTCGGTACGGGACTTCTGGCTGAAGTAGTACAGATCTTGTGTATAGGGGGAGTAGCACTTGTAATTATATGGTGCAGAGTCATTTCTGATATGCATGAACTTTTTGAGCTGGATATAAGAACTGCTCAGGAGGGTATGCTCCTTATCAGGGAAATAGTATCTGGACTTTTGCAGGACTTGATAATTGCCTCCCTGATATTCGGAGTAGTGAAATATTATCTGAGTTGTGCAAGGATTCGTAAAGAACTGATGATGGATTTTGAAGAGTTGAAGCGGGAAATGAAAGAAGATGAGGGTGATCCTCTCGTAAAAGGACAAAGAAAATCCATGCACCAGGAAGTGCTGCTTCACGGGATGATAGAGAATGTCAAAAAGGCAAAAGTAGTAGTAGTGAGTGATGACTGAATGGGTGCGTACATGGTGGCTGAATGGCAGTCATTACTGTAGGGATATTCACGTGGTCTCCTTAAATTAGTTTTCGATGGAAGAAGCGGTGCCCAATTTTCCTGTTCAGATAGATCTTTCAAGGATCTTAAGTGGTGCTGCCCAGTTTCTGGGTGAGCTCAGTGGTGCGCATCAACTTATCGTGTATCAAAACCCGGACTATCTATCCCTGTCATACAAAAGGTTGCATCCAATCGAGTGGGTACTGGATGCGAAAGAATCACCTCCCATACTTGACCCTAAAATGTTAGTCGAACGCTTGAGCGCAATAAGGCAGGATGAGGACTATGGTGTAAATGTTCAGTCTCATGAAGGGGTACAGGTTCTCTATGGATGGGGGTTCAGTGAGGATTTGCCGGTGCTTGGTTTTGTGTTGCTTCGCCGCTCCCCCTTTGAAAAAAGAGAGATTTCTTATTTCTGTTCACTGTTCTCAAAAGTAGCTTATCTTTTTCATCAGTGTTTGAAAATCCTCCTGCATTATTCGGATATCTCTGAAGTAATAAACAGTCAGTCCCGTGCAATTGAAGTGCTCTATGGAGTAACCAATGCGGTTATGAAAGGTGCGGCACCTGAAGAGCTGGCAGCAGAAGGTATTGAGGCACTTTGCAGGGCGATCGGGGCAGATGCCGGTGTTTGTTACATCTATAAGGCAAGAGACACTGATGGGATTATTCAGCCTGTGCGAGAAACAGGCTTTGAGCTTAAAATAATTGCATCATACGGTCTTCAAAACGAGACAGAAGCACTGTATAGAAAAAATCCTTGTCCACCACTTTTTTCCCTTGTTGCAGAGTCACATGACCCTGTCATTATTCCAAAAGTGAGCCATTCAGAAATAAACTGGTGGATGCTTCCCGGAGCTTCTGGAGCATGTATGGCGCTGCCTATCAGAGCCTCTTCGGGTGAAAATCTTGGGGTTTTGATTCTGCTTCATGGAGAAGAAAAAACCATCGATCCCCCTCAAGTGGCTCTTGCCACGGCTGCTGCTTCTCATATTGGTATCGCGGCACGTCAATCAGTTTTAGTGGTAGAGTCTCAGAAACACGCCCGCAGTATCACCGCCTTATATCGTCTGTCACATGAACTTTCGTCATTTCTCACCATGGAGGAGGTCTTTCAACGTGCGTTTGAAATTATGAAAGAAGAGCTTTCTATTGACCGTTTCTGGCTCGGGCTGCTTAATGAAACAGGCTCGAGACTTATTGGGCAAGCCGCATTTGGTACCGGCTGGAAGAAGAAATTAATTGAGATCAATGTTGAAATCTCCAGGACTGATAATCCGCTTAGTCAGGTCATTAACACTAAGAAACCTGTTGTTATTGATACACATAAAAGTGGCTTACCGGGAATAGGTCTTCATCGTTTTATGATCAAGAATGCAATTGATTCGGTAGGAATTGTCCCCATTGTTGCAGGGGGACAGGTGCTTGGAGTAATTGCGTTTGAAGCCAGGAAAGAGGGTAAGAACCTTTCTGTGGATGATCTTTCATTGTTATCAAGTTTCGGCGCAGAAATTGGAAATGTTCTTTTGACAAAACGCCTTGAAGAAAGAATCGCCGCAGGTGAGACCATGCGTGCGGCTGGATTACTTTCTGCCGGAATCGCCCACAATTTTAACAATGTACTTCAAGGGATACTGGGGCAGGCATCCCTCCTTGAATTATATACGGATAAACCGGAGCTGGTAAAGAAATCTGCGTCCATTATTACTGAAGCTGCCAATAAAGGTGCTGCGCTGGTAAGGCAGTTGCTGAGTTTTTCCAATCTTGAAGAACCTGTCCTGGAGTTGATTGATATACAATCAACGATTGTTCAGAATAAAAAGAAATTTCAGAGACTACTACGTGACAGGCAATATATCAGATACGAAATAGAGGATTCACTTGTCAGGGCATATGCGGACCCCAGACACGTGCTGAGAGTACTTCAGACCCTTCTTACTAATGCCAGTGAAGCTATGGACTCTTCAGGCTGTGTGGAAATCCTGATTGATGAAATAGTTGTTGATTCACGCACGCCTCATTATGAAGTGCCCTATGGGAGATACATACGTATCGGAGTGAGAGACGATGGCAAGGGGATGGATCTTGAAACGAAGCGACGTTGCTTTGAACCATTTTTTACCACAAAGAATGTAGACCTATCGACCGGTTTAAGTCTAAAGGGAGAGGGGATGGGGTTAGCCGCAGCGTATGCACTGGCGAGAAGAAATGGGGGAAGGCTGGTAGTAGACAGCAGAGCGGGACACGGGAGCCTTTTTACCCTTTATTTGCAGGTTGACCCGGATTTTCAGATTAGCTCGGGGCAGCAGATTAATCCGTTTGAAGAAGGGTTTCTGCATGAACCCATCAGTTCGAAAATTGAAATAGAAAAAGAAAGAGAAGGATTGTCCTCTACTGAGATAGCTGCTTCCGGACGGGAAACTGAGGTAAAAGAATAATGGACAGAAAAAAACCCTGGGACATTCCTTCCCGAAAAAAACTTGCTGTAGCACTCCAATATGATGCTTTAGATATGGAAGCACCGGAAGTAGCGTTTTCAGGTAGTCATGAGATCGCAAGCGAGATTCTGAAGATATCAAGAAATTACAATATTCCGGTCAAGAAAGCAGATTCCCTTGCCAGAAAACTTTCATCCGTAGCTCCTGAAACTCCAATACCTGAGAAACTCTACGATGAAGTCGCAAAAGTTTTTCTTTCCCTTAAGCATAAATAAATAATATATATAGATATATTATAGTTATTGTTATCGACCCCAAATTAACAGATAAGATTTTAGTTTTTATTTATGAGTAACGCACTCTTAATTATAGACCCTCAGAACAAACAGCTTATCTACAAGGGTACCCAGAGTCTGATTTCTATCGGGAGAGTCGATTCAAACGATTTTTTTGTACAGCACGATACTGTCTCTCGTTCACATGCTGAATTTAGAAAAGTGGGACAGGATTGGGTGGTAGTTGACCTTGGTAGTACCAATGGAACATTTCTTAACGCAAATCAGGTGCTCCCTCAGATGCCACTTCTCTTAAGAGCAGGCGATTCACTCCGTTTTGGTGATATTGAAACCGTGGTCAGTGAAGAAGGTAATATCCGTTCTGTCCCTTCCTTGTATGTTTTTAAAAAAGCGACATACCAGGGAGAGTTTCCGATATCGTCAACAACTGATTTTTCTTTTGGTGGTATGAATGCAACCATACCATCGGATGAACTAAGTACAAACGATCTGATTTTTATTATCCGACAGGACGAATCGGGTTTGCTGATGTCTTGTAAACATCCTCAGATTACGCCACTGCATAACGGAGAAGATGTTTCAGGTCGGGTGCTACTTACTGATCGTGATATTATCCAGATTGGTTCATTGTATGTTCTGATCAGTCATAGAAATCTGTCGGAAGTGGGTGAGGTGGTCTCCAGACTTAATTCAGAATTTGAAGGTCAGGAGCGTCATAAAACTCAGGATACCGAACTTGAGTTGCCTGAGTACCTCAAATCCCGTATGGGAGATGAAGGATGGGACGACCCAATGAAGAAAAAAAGAAAACGCACCGCAACAGTTTTCTCACTGGAACAATTCACCGAAGAGACAGAACAACGCAGAGGCTCCACCCTGAGAAGTCAGTCAGAGCTGGTTGGGGTTCAGAGATTTTCTATGCCCAATCTTGCTGCGGTAAAAATAGATGAAGAGAAACGAATCAAGAAGCATGCAATTATCGGTGTTGCTACCATATTTGTCGTGCTTATTATGGTTTTGGTTCTTTTCGATCTTTATAGAGATTTCTTCGTGGCTTAGTGTTCCTTAAATTAATATTCCATGTGTGAAGTTTATCCATGAATCATTTTGAAACCCTGATTAGACTGGCTCTTATGGAAGACCTGGGTGTGTCTTCTCTTGATAAGCCTCTTTTACCTTCTCTGGATATTACCACTGCTGCATGTATCCCCGAAGAGCAGAAAGGCTCTGCCGTGATTATCGCTCGGGAAGAAGGAGTGCTTGCCGGGCAGTGGGTTGCGGGCAGGGTTTTTGAGATTCTTGATAGTCAGTTGAGTTACCGGGAACATGTTTCAGATGGAGACCGCATACAGGAAGGAACGGTACTGGCTTCTGTAAGCGGTTCTTTTGCTTCAATCTTGACAGGAGAGCGAACGGCATTAAATTTTTTACAGAGGCTTTCCGGAGTTGCCAGTCTGGCTCAAAAGATAACTTCTCTTGTCGCTCCCTATAAGGTTCGGGTACTTGATACAAGAAAAACTACCCCGGGATATCGCGCTCTTGAGAAAAAAGCCATACAGCTTGGAGGAGGCAGTAATCATCGGATGGGGCTTTATGATGAGTTTCTTATAAAAAATAATCACATTGATGCTCTTGGTGGGGATGTTGCTCTGGCTATAAAAAAGTGTCGAGCGCATAAACCCTCTGCGTATTTAAAGGTAGAAGTGAGGAATCGTGAAGAAATCAGGATGGCACTTTCTGAAAAACCTGATGGACTGCTTCTGGATAATTTCTCACCGGAAGAGCTTGAAAAAATAGTTCCGGAAATCAGGGCACATTCCTGTGGGGTGAAAATAGCACTTGAAGCATCGGGGGGTATCACTCCTTCCAATGTTGAAAAATATGCTAAAACCGGGATTAATGAAGTCTCTCTCGGTTTTCTGACGCACTCAGTTCGTGCACTTGATATATCACTTCGTTATGTTGACACGTAAGTATTCCAAAGTAATTAATGTATGGGATTTTTTGAAACAGACATTGATGGAATTCCCTGCTGGAAACATTCTGATCTTTCCGGGAAGGTTTTTCATGGGTTTTTTGGAAAGGGTCTTGATGCAAGGGCTTTGGATAACGCACGAATAGCAGAAATGCTTGGCGTTCCTTCAATTTCACTACTCACTCAGGTGCACGGTACAGATATTGTCTCAATCAAAAATGCTTCATGTAAAGCCGATGGTTTTTTTCTCAGAAAAGGCGAGGGAGCGTGCGGAATCAAAACTGCGGACTGTGTTCCACTACTTATTACTGACAGCGAGCATACTCTTGCAGCGATACTTCACTGTGGCTGGCGGGGTACGGTAGAGGGAATTGTATATGAAGCGATCTCAAGGTTCAGGAAAGAAAATATTCTACCTGAAACGCTTCATGTATATACAGGTCCTGCTGCTCAGATTTGTTGTTATGAGATAGGTAAAGATCTAGGAGAGCAGTTTATAAGCGCATCATCAAAAGGTGTATCTTCAAAAGATCTCCCATCTGAGATCTTACCTGTCGAGAACCGCGAAGGAAAGTACTATGGCTCAGTATCGGCAATCATTCAGAGCCAGTTATTAGCGTCTTCCATCCCTTATTCAAACATTCATATCCTCGGAGAATGTACTATCTGCAGTGAGAAGTATTATTCTCATAGGAGAGGGGATGAGGAGCGGTTGTTAAGTTTTGTAGTGATGTAGTTTGACCTTTTTATCCCCTATTGAAAAAAACTATTGTTTTTAGTAGGATATTTGCGGTTTTATATATAGTACTTAATACATGAGTAATTTGGCTTCCCTTTCTATTGGAGGGCTTACGACCTTTCCTAATTTGTTGCTTGCTCCTATGTCGGGGGTGACGAATTCCTGTTTTCGTCGTTTGATCAGAGAGGAGAATCCTGGGGCGCTTGGCTTGGTGGTGACTGAGTTTATCAGCATAGAGGGTCTCACTCGTGGAAACATGAAAAGTCAAAAGATGATGGACTTTGAGGAGATTGAACGTCCCATCTCTATTCAAATTTTCGGACACGATATAGATCGTATGGTCGATGCCGCAAAGATGGCAGAAGATGCCGGTGCGGATGTTGTGGATATAAATTCCGGTTGTCCTGTGCCCAAGGTGGTTAAGAAGGGTGGGGGCTGTGAGCTTATGCGTCAGCCTGAACATCTTGCTCTGATGCTTGAGCGGGTGGCGGGGGCTATTGGCGTTCCTCTTACCTTGAAAATTCGTTCCGGCTGGGATGAAAAATCACTTAATGCACCTGAGATTGCTCGTATTGCTGAAGAGTCGGGAGTGAAAATGCTTGCCATTCATGGGCGTACAAGAAAAGACTTGTACAGGGGGAAAGCAGACTGGGAGATAGTTTCACGAATTGCCGAAGAAAGGAATATCCCTGTTGTGGGAAGTGGTGATATTACAGGGGGAGAGGAAGCCAGAGAGGCACTTTCTATGGGAGTTTCCGGGCTTATGATTGGGAGGGGGGCTATGGAGAACCCCTGGGTTTTTAGTGAAATTTATTCGTATTTGAATGGGGTACCTGTTGAATCTCGCCCTCCCAGCGAAACTGTTCGGGTTATTCTGAGATATCTTGAACTTCTCAGGGAAAGCTGTGTGCCGACTGTTGCTTTGGGCAGGATGAAGCAATTGATTGCCCAATGTACAAGGGGACTTCCGGGTGGAGTCGTTCTCAGAAGAGAATTATGTTCTCAAAAAAATATTGATGTTTTGGAAACTATTCTCAGAAGCTGGTATCAGGAACTTCTGGAATCAGAATCAGGCTCATCCTCGAGGGTTTTTAGCTGGCAGAAAGAATCTTTGTCATATGAAACTCAGACTGCTCTTTATGAAGGTTCAGGGCGATGAGTTTTCTTACTCTTAATGGAATTTCAAAATCATTTGGTGCAGTTGATGCACTTCGCTCTATTCAGTTCTCTTGTGAACAGGGGGAGAGGGTTGGAGTGGTTGGTCCAAGTGGTTCAGGTAAGAGTGTTTTCTTGAAGTTGATAGCAGGTGTTATTCAGGCTGATTCAGGGTCACTTGAATGGGGCGCTGGTGTGGCGCCACAAATTGGTTTTCTCTTTCAGGAAGGAGCTTTATTTGATTCCATGACCGTTGAAGAGAATGTTCTTTTTCCTCTTACTGCTACCGAATCCCAGATTCGTTTAAATGAACGTCTTTCATTTGGAGAGTTACAGGAAAAGGTTAAGGAAATGCTTGGTTTTGTAGGGCTTGCTAAGGCACTTAAGAAGTATCCCAGTGAGCTTAGTGGCGGGATGAGAAAGCGGGCAGGGATTGCGCGAGCACTCATTCATTCACCTGAGCTTTTACTGCTTGATGACCCTACCAGTGGTCTTGACCCGGTAACTGCTAATACTATCATGAACCTTATTGAACGACTTACTGATGAACGGCAATGTACGTTTATTATGGTGAGTCATGACATCCGCCGTCTGATACCCAGAGTTCAGAGAATATGTATGCTTGAAAAAGGAGAGATGATTGCTGATTGTGCAACATCCGGGATTCTTGAGCAGGGACCAGACACTATGATTGATTTTCTTAAAACCAGGTACGATTTTACACATGGCTAATTATTCAGGAAGGAAAAAGTGGACTAAAAGAGGTGAGAGTAACAGAAGAGGAAAAAGTGACTCAAGATCTCATAATGAAAACTCTCGTAATGAAGGAAGGGGGAGAACTCAGGGAAGACCCAGCGTAAAACAGATTCAGTCTCATTTTCTTGAGGGTATTTCAGTTCCTAAACAAGCAGAGAGCTTTTCCCCAGATGCATTTCAACTTGCTGCAATAGAGTCTGTTACTGAGGGGCATGACACACTGGTAGTAGCGCCTACAGGTACGGGAAAGACCTATATTGCAGTGCAGGGTATCGCTCAGATGATTTCATCCGGTAAGCGAGCAGTCTACACCGCACCTCTAAAGGCACTTTCCAATACAAAATACACGGAGTTTAGAAAACGCTTTGAACCACATTTCACAGTCGGGCTCTTGACCGGGGACAGAAAAATTGATGGTGATGCAGACGTGGTAGTTGCCACAACTGAAATATATAGAAATGAATTATATAATTATGGTGAGAACTATTCACTTGTGGTGCTGGATGAGTTCCACTATCTTGCTGACTCCCAAAGAGGTCCCGTATGGGAAGAGAGTATTATCCTTTCCCCAAAAACGGCTACTTTGCTGATGCTTTCGGCATCTGTTTCAAACGCTGAAGAGATTGCGGCATGGATTGAATCAGTAAGAGGTAAACCGGTCAAGATTATATCCGAGACTCATAGACCTGTGGAACTGCGTCTCGGATTTTTACATCCCAAGATGGGAGTATTGCCTTTGGAAAATGAGGATAAACAAATCTTGAAAGAAGTAAGTGATTTTTACTCTTTTAAAAATCAGGCTCAGGTCAGAGTGAGAGGGGTGAGAAGTGGTAAAGGAAGAAGAAAATAATGAGTGAAATATCCCTGGCACAAATCATAGTTGAACTTGAACGCAGCAACCTTCTTCCCGCGATCGTTTTCAGAAGCTCAAGAAATCAGTGTGATGAAGATGTAGAAAAAACAGCGAACAATACGGCGTTAGCGATCGAGAAAGTGCAGCAGCGACAAATGAAGCAGAAGATCGCTGAAATTGCTGAACGTTATGAACTGGATATGGAGCTTATTACTTCTCATCCTCATTATGCGGCACTTCTTACTTCCGGTGTCGGAGCACACCACGCAGGACAGCTCCTGATGTGGCGTCTGGTGCTTGAGGAATTGATGGCTGCAAGTTTTCTTCGAGTTCTTGTAGCAACAGGCACGGTTGCCGCGGGTGTTGATTTCCCTGCACGAACGGTAATCATTACCGCGCACACGAGAAGAGGTTCAGAGGGGTACCAGAAGTTTTCCTCATCTGAGTTTCAGCAGATGTCAGGGCGAGCGGGGAGGCGTGGTAAGGACACGGTAGGATTTTGTCTTGCGGCACCTTCACGTTTTTGTGACGCAAGAGTGCTTCGGGATATTGCCTCACGTCCGCCTGAGCCGCTCAAATCCTCGTACTTTCCCAGTCCAAGTACGGTATTGAATCTTTTGCGATACCGAACGGTTGATGGGCTTCGTTTTACGGTTGACAGAAGTCTTGCCGCGTTTATGGACAAAAAAGAAGGGGAAAAGCTGAAAGCCGAGGCAAGTGATCTTGAGATAGAGTTGGAGCGCATTCAGAATAAAAAAGTAGAACCTGAACAGATTAAGAAATTAAAGAAAAGGATCAGGAGATATTATCGACAGGCGGATGAGCTTTCAGTCAGACAGAGTGATCTTTTACAAAGTTCCCTTTCCGGTCTTGAAAAGCTTGGGTATGTTTCAGAAGATACTATTTCTGAAAAAGGTTCCTGGGCTGCCTATCTTTGTACCACTCTGGTGATTGAGCTTGCTGAGTTAATTGAACGTCAAATAATCAAAAAAGAAGACCCTCTTAATGATCTTGTAGCGGTGGTTGCTGCTATTAGTGGAGACTCACATCGACCTTATATCAAGGGTAAGGATGTGGTGCTTCCTAAAGAGCGTAAAGAAAAAATTGATTCTATTCTTCGTGAGATTCAGTCGAGCGGTATGCCTGGCATCCTTGAAGACCGGGAGGCACTTGAAGATGCTGCCCGAACCGTCCTTATCTGGATGCGTTCCGAGAACTGGATTGAGTTCAGGAGTCTTTTGTTCCTTGGTGGTGTTGCAGAAGGAGATGCTGCACGGCTTATTACTCAAACTGCTGAGCAACTCAATCAAATTGCCCGGCTTGAACAATCCCACCCGGAGCTTTCATCCATGGCGGCAGATGCGCGCCAGCGATTACTTCGTCCTCCTCTTACTGAAGCGATCGAGTTTTAACTTCTATATCATGTTCGTTTTTGGAGGTTTTGTATTTTTCTTGTCCATAATTTCTCATGCTTATGAGGATAATTTTGTAAAAACTATTTAAATTCAATACCTTGTACTAATTACTATAAGGTGATGGGGGAATGCCCGTTCTAGACTTTTTTCTGGTAATTTTTTCCAGTCGTGGTATCCGATAGGTGTTACTTGAAGTGTTGTTTTTTCAGGTGACACTTAATGGATGGGGTTGGCGATTTTGATGTTCTTTCGAGATGCCATACTCCCCGGATTACGGAGGATACTTATGTCACGAAATGCTGCGCTTGCTATAGAAAATTGGGAAACTGACACTTATTCAGGATCAATTTTTGAACCGGATGTTCTGCTTCCAACCCAGCTTCTTAATAAAGAAGAGGAGGGGCTTGTTGGTGGGGAACGTAAGCTTATGGCAGCAATTCTTTCAGATGGTGTGGAGTCTTATCTCCAACAGGCTGAGTTCTATATCAAAGGGGTTTCAAGCAGAATTGATGCTATTGAGTGGGTTGAAACAAAGGATTTCGGCTACGTTTTCAGTTTTGATAATGTATGTACTGCACTTGGAATTAATCCTGAATATCTTCGGATTGGTCTTGCGCGGTATGTCCAGGCAATTAAATCCAAAAAGAAATCATCTGAGGATAAGCCGGTGTGGAAAAAAATCCGTCGACCCCGCAGGAGATAACAGGAGATAGCCGG
>CAZTBW010000003.1:14180-258099 GCA_964612555.1 uncultured Bdellovibrionales bacterium
GGGGGGGGGGGAGATAGATCGTTATTCAATAAACAAAAAAAGGAACCCTCGGGTTCCTTTTTTTGTTGTTTTAGCAGGCAGAGCAGGTATGGCACTAAGCTGCAACTGACCCATATACTGCGGTAGATCTTGAAGCATGTACATGAAGCACTTCCTCGGTTTCTTCAAGTTGAAGAGGTTTGGAATGTTGTTGTTCGTACTGACGAGTCATTACCTTTCTCAGCTCGTCTGCATGAAGATCAAGCGCTTCGCAAATATAGGCAAATCCAAAAGTCTCAGAGGTATCATCCTGGCTGAACATCCAGTCTCTTGCAGAGGTTTGAAGCTCACCTTCTCCAGTTAAAAAATCAGTGATAGCTCTTTGAAGAACTGCTGATAAGAGTCTCTTTTCGGGATTAAATCCACCATTTCCTCTAGGAACACTGCTGTTTGACCAAAGTCTCATTGTATTATCCCTCACATTTTGTTACTGGCAGCAATGAACCTGAGCAGATTCAGGTCTCAATTGCCGGGTTGTTGTTAATCCCTGCACCTTCCCCTTTCAGGGGAAAATGAATCAAAAAAGTAGAATGAGCGTTCTAACCGTTAAAAAAATGAGGGCACAATCTACTAACAATAAGAAAATCCGTCAATAGAAATCGTACACGATAAAAATATTCAAAAATCTAAATATATAAGAAAATCAGCTGCTTAAAAAACCGATGTCTCAAATAAAACTAAGATAGTGGTATTTGAAACTTTTTTATGTCGCTCCCGGAAACTGATTTCCAAATCTCATCTAATTTTCACTGACTTTTTGCAGGAAAGACCCCTGATTGTGACAAAAAAAGTTGAAATAATTTTTCTGAACACCCTGAGATATTACTACATATTGAAGGCAGAAACCGAAGTCATTACTACATATTGTATTTTCTCTTGAGAATTAGATTTTCTCTAAGTTATTGAAATTACCATTGAAAAAACTTAATGAATCTGATAGTGTTAGAAAATGGTATAAAGTGGGATATGATGGAAGAAGAGAATTTTTCAGATTCAATTAATAAAGAAGAGAGCCCTCCTGATCTGGAGGCTGGCTCTGCTGTTTCTTTTCCAAGTTTTTATGGCAGTTTTGAGCACACACTTGATGCAAAGGGTAGGGTGGCACTTCCTTCGAGTTTTCGTTCTCTCCTTAAACCGGAAGATGAAAATTCTGTGGTAATTACCAACTTCATTACTGAAGGGGTGCGTTGTCTCGATGGATTTTCACTTACTGCCTGGAAAGATTTTGAAAAAAAACTTCGGGAGCGCGGTCGTTTTAACCCTTCTGTAAGAAAACTCGAAACTTTTTATTTCTCGCGGGCTGCTCTTTGTGTCTGCGATGCGAATGGTCGAATAAATATCCCTCCTCATCTCAGGGAATATGCAGGGATAGAAAAAGAGCTTGTCTTTACTGCTTCGCTTCATGGCTTCAGGGTTTGGAGAAAACAGGTCTGGAACATGGTTTTTTCTCAAGCGGAGGAAATGCTGCTTGAAGATCCTTCGTTGTTTGAAGGAATTGATTCATGATGACAGAACTTTCTCATGTCTCTGTTCTTTCTGCTGAAGTGCTTGCCTATGCTGAGCCGGTATGTAAGCGTCCTGGTAGCCTCGTAATAGATTGTACTTTAGGGCTTGGGGGACATTCCGAAGCATTGCTTGAACATTTTCCGGAGATTCAGGTGATTGGTCTTGATAAGGATGCATCCTTACTTACTGAGGTGAGTGAACGACTTGCAACAAAATATCCGGCGCGCTTTATTGCGTATAATCTTTGTTTTTCTGATCTTTCCAAAGTTCGGGGATTTGATGATGAGATTGTAAAACGGGCAGATTACATTCTTGCTGATCTTGGAATCTCAAGTGTGCAACTTGATTCAGAGGAGCGGGGATTTAGTTTTCGTCTGGATGCCCCACTTGATATGAGGATGGACACAAGACAAGCCCTTACTGCGGATAAAATATTAAACTCATGGGATGAGCGAAAGTTGTTTCTGGTTTTTGTTGAAGGGGGAGTAGGGAGTTTCAGTAAAGCACTGGCTCGGGAGGTTGTAAAACGCAGACCACTACTCTCAACAAAAGAATTTGCAGAGGTCTGTCAGGAGGTCTTCCATAGGGATAAACGACGTAGTCAGGGGGGAGCTCATCCTGCCACAGTTCCTTTTCAGGCAGTGAGAATAGCAGTAAATGAAGAGTACTCCGCTCTAAAAAAGCTTTTAGCTCACTCAATTTCAATTCTGTCAGATCAGGGAAGATGTGCAGTGATTTCATTTCACTCTCTTGAAGATAAACTGGTTGCAAATGCAATGAGATGGTGGGGAAGTACAAGAGCAAGAGGTTTACACCCTGAAGATGCTCCGCTTGGAGGACTTCTTACAAAAAAGGCAGTTACTCCAAAAGAGGATGAAATGACGCAAAACCCAAGATCACGCAGTGCGCGACTCAGGGTTTTTGAAAGAAATCAAATTTTACTTTGGAGAGAGCGTCCCTTGTTGAATTAATAGAGATCACATAAGAGGTCAAAATGTCTTTGAGAGCAGCATCAGTAGTGAAGAAAAGCCATCGTCCGGTGATAGTCCGGTCGAATAATGTTCCCGTAAAAGCACGTACTTCAGGGCAGAAAATGGCTATGCGAATAAGACCCAGGAAGCGACTTGAAGCTTCTTCCCAGGTCGGTAAATCACATCAGGCTGCTTCTCTCATACCATTCTTTTCCGTTTCTAAAAGCTTGATCTTTATTGGGGTGGTTTTCAGCCTTTTACTTGTAAAGCTCTTTGTGAGGCTTGAGATTCTCGATATGAGCTACAAGATTGAGCACGCCCGAAATGAACTTATCTCTCAGGATGCGCTCTATAGAGAGTTAAAGGCACACAGAGCCATTGATGCTAATCCAAGAAAAATCATTGAAGAGGCAAGGCTTAAGCTTAATCTCAGACCGACCACTCCTCAACAGATTCGAAGAATATATTAATAAGGGCTTTTTCTATGAAAATATATTCCGAATCATTACGAGTGCTGGATAATCAAAGAATCTCCACACGTGTTTCCCGGTACAAAACCGGGGAGAAAAAAGCATTACATACCAGAGACAGGGTTCCGGCAGAAGAAAAGGTTTCGGGGGTTTCTGATATTTTTCGGAAAGTTTCAGCCTCATGTATATCTTTTTTAAGCTCAGTGGGAGTGCGTTCTCTCCCGGGGCAATTTATTTCTGTCAGTATGTTTTTCTCCCACAGTTTCAAGCGGTGCGTATGTCTTGCTATTACCTGTATAAGCATGCTTTTAATCATGCCGGTATTTTATCTGGCACGTGTGTGTTTCAGATGTATCGCTCATTGGATGAAACTATATGGGGAACACGGGATTCCGGAGGTAAGAATACGAAACATGCGGATGTATATGCTTGGGGGCTGTTTTGCCGTGTTTGCGATTTCCATATGTGTTCGGCTTTGCTCCCTTCAGGGAATGGAGCGTACAAAATGGGAAGAAATCGCTTCAAGACAACACCAAACAAAACATGAAGTGAGCGGGGCGAGAGGTTTAATCACGGATAGAAACGGGATAGAGCTTGCTGTTTCAATACCTTCTCTTGCGGTAGGTGTTCATCCGAACTGGATTAAAAACAAGGAAAGGGTCGCTTCACAGCTTGCTCCCATTCTTTCGGTCTCAGAAAAGGAACTCTTGAGTGATCTTCAGTCTGATAAATCCTATATAATACTTGCCCGTGGAGTGCCCCAGTCCAGGGAACAGGAATTACGTGCATTGAGAGTGTATGGGCTTGAGTTGGAAAAAGATTTTCTGAGAATATATCCTCAGGGTAATATGGCATCTACCATTATCGGAAGAACGGGAAGAGAGGGGTACGGACTTTCCGGAATCGAGCGTAGTCTTGATTCAGCCCTCAGTGCCCCAAATCTTGAAAGATCGGTGCGGCGTGATGCAAGAGGTCGTTTTATGAATGCCGGCATCTGGGAAGAGAGAAACCTGATACCCACCGAAATATCCGCAAGGGGTGATCTCCTTGATGAAATCCGTTCTATACTTACTCCAAGAAGAAACTTGATTCCCAAGGAAGTAAGAAATGAGGGAGGAAATGTTACGCTTACCATAGACTCTTCAATCCAGAGTATTCTCGAAGAGGAGATAGATCAGGCAAGAGAGTCCAGCAAGGCAGGACAGGTCTTTGGAGTGGTTATGGATGCTCACACCGGAGAAATCCTTGCAATGGGTCAAACGCATCGTTTCAATCCGAATGAGAATCAGGCGATCACTCCTGAAGCACTTAGAAATGTTATACTTCAGAACTCTTATGAACCTGGCTCTACTTTTAAACCAATTGTTGCCGCCGTGGCACTGGATCGGGGTTATGTTAAATACGACGAATTGATTAATTGTGAGAATGGTTCATACCGAGTGGGAAAACATACCATTCGGGACGTTCACCCCGTGCCAACAGTGAGTTTTGAGCAGGTGATTGTTCGTTCTTCAAACATTGGTATGGTAAAGCTTGGGTTCAGGATGGGAAAGGACACTCTTCACGATGCGCTTCGTGAGTTCGGTTTTGGAGAAAAGACCAGAGTAGGTCTTGATGGAGAGTCTGGTGGAATCTTCAGGAATGTATCCAGATGGGCACAAGTGGATGTTGCCACTCACTCCTTTGGACAGGGTATCTCAGTTACCGCACTTCAAATGATGCAGGCGTACGGAGCAATTGCCAACGGGGGAATGTTAATAACTCCTAAAATTATTCAGGGGCTGGATGATGGAGTAGAAACACGGGTGTTAAAAGAACCTACCACCATTCAAATAAGAAAAGCACTGAATCTCGTAACGGAAGATACTCACGGGACTGGAAAAAACAGTCGCATTCCCGGTGTCTCGGTATATGGTAAAACCGGCACCGCTCAGAAAGCAAAAAAATCCGGTAAAGGATATGACCCCAATAGAGTTCTCGCATCGTTTATAGGGTTTGTGGATGGGCATCAGATAGGAGTGCCTCGCACGCTTGTTGCTTATATTGCAGTGGATGAGCCCGGGGTGAGTCCTCGCTGGGGGGGTACTCTTGCTGCACCGGTGTTCAGGAATGTACTTGAGCGTACCCTTTCTTATTTACTCTCGCAGGATCCTGCAAGCAGACCTCAGATGGCTCAGTCTTATAAGGATGAGAATCGCCCGGTAAGTTAAAAGCCCATTAAAGAGTGAGAAAAGGAGTTTTTATTTGCTAGTGTCTAATAAATTTACTAGATTCATCTAAAAGTTACATAGATATTTGCTAGGATATTATATGAATGCAAAAACAGCGGGGTTGGAAGCTTCCACCAGGCAGGCAGTGTGTACTGTCGGAGAAAAACCGATATTGGTGTTTGGTGATGTGATGCTGGATTCTTATGTTGAGGGAGTGGTTTCCCGAATTTCCCCGGAAGCACCGGTACCCGTACTGAGTAATCCATCTGAGGAAAGATTTGCGATCGGTGGTGCGGGTAACGTCGCACATAACGTCTTGATGCTCAATAATCCTGTTCGGTTAGTAAGTGGTGTTGGTAAAGTTACAGGGAATGATCGCAGAAGAGATTATCGTGGAGAAGATTCAGGAAGTATTCTTCTTGATTTAATTCGTTCCACCGGAATTTCTACCGATTACATGGTGGAGCTTGACCGTAGAACGACTCTAAAACAACGAGTGCTTGCCGGAAAACAACAGTTACTCAGGATTGACACTGAAGATTCTTTTTTACTAACCCCTGCCGAGGAAGATCGGGTGCTTGATGCGTTTTTTCGTGCATCTGAAGGGGTAGGGGCGATCATTATCAGTGATTATGCCAAGGGAATTCTTACCAAACGAATTGGTGATGCGATAGGAGACTATGCGAAAAAAGCATCTGTTCCTGTATTTGTAGATGTCAAGTTTGCTAATCTGGACAAACTTTCCAATATTTCAGTCCTGAAACCCAATCTGAAAGAAGCGCAAGAGTTTACAGGGATTTCTTTTACAGGAAATATTTCAGAAGTTGGGGAGATGGCAAAAAAGCTTCACGGGCGATTTTCCTGTCAGGTAGTGATTACCTGTGGAAGTTTAGGTATGGTTTTATATGATGGTAATGAAGTTACTCATCTACTGGGACGTGCCAGAGAGGTATTTGATGTATCTGGTGCGGGTGACACGGTTATTTCAGCACTTTCTCATGCTTTGGTGAGAGGTTGTTCTCTTGTTGATGCGGCTAGTCTTGCTACTGTAGCGGCTGGTATTGCGGTTTCTCATCGAGGAACTGTTGCCGTAAAAATGGAGGAAATAGAGGCTGAGCTGAACAAAATAATCGTACCCAAAACATGGGGGCATGAAGAGTGGATTGTTAATTCTGATTATTGCGGTAAAAAGCTGGTACTGCATGAGGGGCACTGTTGCTCTTTACACTACCATAAGATCAAGGACGAAACATTTTATATTGCTTCCGGTCGAGTTGGTTTTCAAATGAATGATGAGTTTTTTATTCTTTCTCCCGGAGATTCGCTCCTGATTTCACCAGGCACCAAGCACCGTTTTTATGGGCTTCAACATTCAGAGATTTTTGAATTTTCAACTCACCACATGGAAGAAGACTCCTATCGGGATGAAATAAGCGGCACCTTTGAGAAATCTTTTTTTGATGGAGTGCCGGACTATAACTCGAGGATACGTTTGTAAGTTCTTGAATGCAAAGTCCTAGTCGGGGGTCGTCCCTATGAATCACTTTTCAATGTTGTGATAATAATCTTTTTTAAAAATAAGAAATAAAATTGAAAGTAATCGACCTATGTAGAAAACGTAATATAGCACCAGCATTTGCAGTGCTTCTTTCAGGGTCTTAATATAGCTTCTTCTCAGATAGAGGGTTGAGAAAAGTGAGAAAAGAAGGAGTAGGGTTCCAGCAAGGAAGAGATGATTTTTCTCTCCCTGGACGAGAGTCAACAGACCAGCTATTTGAAGTATCGTGCCAAGAAGAAATATCAGGGCACCGCACATTGGTTTGTTGATTTTTCCGTTTCTGTAAAGGTAAACTCCCCCAAGTCCGTGCCAGATTTCTCTCTTTAGCATCTGATATAGAGTCTTGGGATTTCCAAGATGGATAGCCCCGATGTCGCTATTTAATATGACTGGTGCGAAAGGCTTTACTCTTGAACAAAGGTCGTAGTCTTCGCCGGTTATGAGCGTTTCATTAAAACCTGAAACCTTTTTAAAAAGGTCGGCTGAGATAAAGAGATTGCCAGAAGGAATATGGGTTACTTCATGTATCCCAGTATCAGTCTGACTGAACCATACTTTTTCAACCCAGGTGGGATCTTCAGGAAGTTCATGGTTGGCTCCTGTTACGCCCCCATAAGTCATAACAGTACGTACCCCATTAAGGAGCCATTGTTCTTTAGCAAGACAATCCGAGTCAAGAAATGCCAGGATATCTCCACTGGCGTGGGAAGCCCCCTTATTCCTCAGAGCACCGATCGAAACATCTTTTACTACATAACTCTTATCAACAAGAGGTAAGGCGATTTCTACTGTAGTATCAACTGAACCGTTGTCTACCAGAATAATTTCAAGTTTATCTTTTGGGTAATGGGCGGCTCTTACAGACTGGAGACATTCGGTGATCAGATGCGCGGCATTTTTTGAAGGGACAATAACACTGACGCTGGGTAAGTCTTCGGATTGCATGAGACAGTGGATGAACTACGTGGCATTATTCTTGGTAGCGACATTATCTTCAGAGCAGATACATTCTCTTGAAACGCCGGCACCTTGTTCAAAAACAAGCATTCCACCTTTATGTGAAGTAGAGCCGGTGAGAAGAAGTGTCAGGATTAGAAATGGTATAAAAAGCCAGTGAAAAAACTCATTTGGTTTCAGTGCCCTTATCAGAGAAAAAAGAATAAGAGGTGTCAGTGAAAAAAGTTGCATACGGGCTACATTTTGATGCCCGGTGATGATTTCTTCCGGAACACTGAATGTAATACTTGCATCAGCCATTTGATAATAACCGGAATAATAGGCAGCCACAGAGAAGCCTGCGCCAAGAAGTACAAGAAAAAAAGAATGCAGTCGCCACTGTGTGGTTATCCCAAAGTAAGCGATTACCTCAGTGAAAAATGCCGCAACAAATAGAGGGAAGGGGAATGAAGCCAGGATGGGATGTAAATGAGCTAACATGATGTGAGATTCGCCGATTTGAATTATTTTGGCAATAACAAAAAGAGGACTAAAACACGGGAAATACTAAAATACCCTATCAAGAACTTTTAAAGATCCTATCCACATTCCCACAATACAGCCCAGATTGGAAAAGGATACCACGAGAATTATCCTCATAACACGATTCTTCCAGAAACCTTTTAAAGATTCGAGGTCTTCAGCCATATTTTTAAAATCTTCAACTTTGGGTTTTCTAAGCCATGCCTCGACCAGACCGGATACCCAACCTGTGGCTATGCCAGGGTGAAGCGAAGCAAGGGGAGCAGCAAGTCCGGCAGTAATAATTGAAAACGGGTGGGCAAATGCTATAGCTGCGCCAATTGCCGCACAAACTCCCGTTGCAATTGCCCAGGTACCAAGGAGGGAGACTCCTGTCTGAATATCAATCGTAAGCATTGCATAAATTACCACGGCAAAAAAGATTACAGGTATTGAATACCCGAATATTTTCCACCACACACTGGGAGGAGGAACCTCTTCAAGTGGTTCATGGGAAAGTGCTCTGCCGGAATTCAGATGTTCTATCATGCCGGGCAAATGACCGGCTCCCAGTACCGCCACAACAGTTTTTCCGGATATTTTTTGAAGTTTTGATGCCATGTAAAGGTCACGTTCATCTACAAGAGTTCGTTTCACTTCGGGAAGTTTTTCTGAGAATTCATTGAGGGCGGCAGTAAGTTCGTCTTTGCCTTTTAGTGATTCTATTTCTTCCAGTGATATGTCTTCGGAATCTTCAGCACTGACCAGGGAGGAGGCAAGAATTTTGAGAATTGACCAGAATGATAACTTTTTCCAGGTTCTTTTCAGGGTGACTCTGACATCCCTGTCTATTACTTCAAGTGAAGCATCTATGTCCTTTGCTCTTTGAATTGCCGCTTTCATTTCAGCTCCAGGCTCTATACCTAACTTGTTGGCAATTCTTTTTTGAAATGATGCAAGAATGACTTGTGCAAGCAGGAGAAAGGTTTTGCCGCTTTTGATGACCTCAAAAATATCAGTATTTTTCCAGCGATCTGCATTGTTGATTGACTCAAGGCGGGATTTGCAGAGCTCTACGCAGACCACGTCTGGTTGTACTGCATCAATCAGGTCTTTAACCTCCTGAGCACTCTGGTGGCTTACATGGGCAGTCCCAAGGAGATAGATGTTCTTCCCATCAAGCGAAATGTGCTCTAAAGGACCTTGTATCTGGAGATTATCTGGAATGCTCATTGGTAAATAGTAATAAATTCAAGGAGTTATCTAATGCCCGATAAGTAGCCTTATCGGGCATGAAGCATTATTAATACGCAAAGGATGAAACACCATAGAGCGTCCAGGAGAAGTGACCATCGTCATTGACATCAGTCAGCATAATTTCCCATCCACAGTCGGGCGTTGACTGGTCACCACTTGAAAAAAGTCTTAGTTCAGATCCATCAGAATCAATGCAGATATCAACTCCCTGAATTCTTTCATCCCAGGACACAGGCTTTTTACCCGGTGCATATCTCCCGGATAAAACTTTAGATATCCTTTTCCTTACAGGCAGTTTCATGGCAAAGAGATTTAATCAGTTAATTATCCGGCTTAAATGTTTCATGAATGGTCGCTCCGAAATATGGCGTAGGTCCCTGACTTACATCACGAAGCATCTCAGCGGCTTCCTTGGTATCAACTATTCCCCATTGAAATCTGGGTTCGCCACGAGGACTTGGGTCAAGTATCTTTCTGACAACAAGGAAACAGTCGTCAGAAATTATATCAGCCTTATTAATAAGCTTATAAATATGAACCTGAAACTTCATGGCGTTTGCGGTTCTTAGTGCTTTCTTTCTTAGAGGTTCAAGATCAGTGGAGAGTTCCCAATCGCTTGATTGAACTCCGGGACTCACGTAAATCTCTCTCCCGCTGTCAATTGATCTTTCAAGATCCTCGAGATAATCTATGGACATATATATACGACCCTTTAAAGCTATTTAACCCGATAATATATCACTTGTGAAACTACAGCTAGCAGTAAATGATATTATTATTCAACTCCAGGCAGTTCTCCACCGTTCAGACGTTTCTTAAGCTCTTTACCCAGCTTGAAAGTTGGCAGTTTTTTTGGAGCAACAAGAATTTTATCACCAGTCTTTGGATTTCTTCCCCAATAACTTTCGTATTCTTTTACCTTAAACCGACCAAATCCGCGTATTTCTATTCTGTCGCCTTTGAGAAGTGCCACTTTCATCTTATCAAACATAAGATTAGCAAGCTCCTCAGCCTGAACTATTCCTAAGCCACTTCTTTCTGACATTTTTTCTATTAGCTCTGACTTGTTCATAATGAAATTATCCTAAACTTATTCGAACCAAAAAGGTGTTCTATTAAAAATAATAAATCAGACAACCCATCCAGCTCACAAAAAACATGACTTGGGCAGATTGCCATTTAAAAACCACTCAAGAATCTGCAAACCACTCTAGAGTCCCAGTACTTTTTAAGAATCTCAGTACTTTAGATACAACATGCCTCCGAGAGGATTCGAACCTCTGACCCCAGGTTTAGGAAACCTGTGCTCTATCCTACTGAGCTACGAAGGCAAATTACGTAATGATATTTATACCTTATCAATATTTTCCCGCAACATCCCTCGTGCAGGAAGTATAATTGCATATAACATCCTGAAAAGAAAGGACTTTTTTATGAGATATTTTTATTTCTTATCAAGCCACGCAAGCAAGGGTTTGAGGCTTTCATTAATTCTGAAACCTGGTTTTTCTCCCTTATCAGGCTTTAAAAGAGGCAGAGGGTCAACCGCAACCGCTCTTCCCTTCGGATCCTGTGAACGTACTTCAAAATGAAGATGAGGACCTTTCGCATGACCTGTTTCCCCTACTTCTGCAATCCTCTGCCCCCTCCTGATGCGCTCACCCTTTTTCACATGATTTCTTTTGTTATGAGCGTAGACGCTTATAAGATTATCGTCACCCTTGATGATAACAAGGTTTCCGTATCCGCGAAGTTCCGAACCTGAATAGGCAACTATCCCTGAGTGAGATGCAAGAATGGACGTACCGGAAGGTGCTGCAATGTCCAGCCCATCATGAAAAGATCTTCCCCGTGGTCCAAACTTTGAAACAATCCTTGCCGGTTGCCCGATAGGCCATAACAGACGTCCCCCCTGATACTCAAGGTACTGCCCTCTCCCACCCTGTGAGCTGCCGGGAGGAGAGGTGCCACGAAGTGAAGCCTGAAGCAGTTGCGGGTTTTTCTCCTCTGAACCATAACCCACAAGCAGTTGATAACCGACCTTAAGTGTGCGTGCATTGCTCAAGCCATTAAGTAAAAGAATCTGATCAGGACTCGTTTGGTATCTGCTACTGATTCCAAGTAAAGTCTCACCTTTGGTGATTACGTGATATACAGGTTTTCGGGGACTCGATGTGCGAGCCGCATAGCCACCCACAGAGGAACAGGCTTCCAGACCTGCAAGAAAAAAAAGCAAAACAAAAAAATTGCTTACACCTGTTGTTTTCATAGTTACTGAAATTACACGGCTACTGAAATTATACAGTTACAAAAATTATAAGTTTAGAAGAATTATCAAATACCTGATCAGTGCATTTTGATCTATATCTTGCCGGTTGACAATATAACTTTATAGGAATGAACGTACATTCAGTCGGTTTTGTAAACTTTTTTTTAGTTAAAGTTTGCAAAGCTCTTACCTGCACGCCTCAAATCGAGATCTCTCAGCTACTGATTTTTATTTTGAATTATTGATTTAATGAGCTCAGGTTTATTACCTCTAATGATGGTTGCACCATTTATTCTGGTAATTGGAATTGCACCCTTACCTAATTTTGCATATTCTTTTTTTCCTGTTTCTGACTCTTCTATGTCATAACTGGTAAAAGAAATATTTTCTTCACTGAGAGTTTTTTCAAGTTTTCTACAGTGCCCACAGTAACTGGCAACGAACAATTCAACACGTGAGAGTGTCTCCGTGTGAGAAGAGCTTACATCCGGTTTAGAAGAGGAGCTTTTTTCAGCATTGGAACCTGAAACTTTACTGATCTCAGGAAAATCTGATTGATCTGAAGCAGCAGATCTATACTGCTCAGGAATCTTGCTCTGAGAATCAACATAATGAACCTTGCCTTCACTGTCTTCATACTTGAAAATTTCCGCATTCAGGGAACAAGGGAGGAAGTTCAAGGAAATAACAAAAAAGAGAGCGTAATATTTTTTATTCATAGAGAAGTGGAATTTAGATAAAGTTAAAAGAATACAGTACTAATTATATGCTTAAAATTTGCTTTTGACCAGCAGATTCTTTCCTGAAGTCTGCTTATTCATAGCTCAGTACCCTTATATGGGGCATAAAGGTGCCCCCGGGTATTTGATATACCGGTCTGCCAATAGCAATATCAAATTCGACTGATTCACCGGGTGAAAAGATCTTCTCTGCAAAGAACAGCTCTTCTTCAGCAGGTTTTTTAGGTTCCTGATCATCAGGCAGAGAGGGCAATTTCCCATCTGAAACCCAGAACAGTCCAAATGCGAGACGCACTGAGGAGAGTTCATGAGTTGTCGTATTAGTAAGAACTCCCTTTACCTTGATTTTTTTAGGACAAGGAGCTTTTTCACAGGGGATATCGTCCTCATGTACCTCGACCCTGTTAATGGTAAGTGCTTTTGCCGTAGTCTTTCTGTTACCTGAGATATCAGGGAAAGCCGGTTTTCGTGGTTCCGGAGGAAGAAGATCAGGAGAGCTGCTTTGTATATCAACTTCATTGTCGGTCTTTTTTTCCTGTACCTCGGGCGGAGTAATTGAAAGAGTCTTATCAGTACCCGTTTCAAAAATGTCATTCATGGAGATCTTCTCAGTGAACACTTTTTTCCCTTCTTCACCCCAGAACACTTTGATTTGAAATTCGGTCAGGATTCCGGACTCAAGCGAGTACTCAAGTTGAATTCGCTCCCCTCTTCCAAGCTTTGTTTTGCTTACAACATCAGATAGCACCATGTACTGTTCTTCGATTACGGCTCCTTCTTTCAAGCCAAGCACTCCAACTACCGTGTCACGGGCAGACAGGTCATGTAAGACCTCAATCTGAATTTTCAGTAATATTGTTTTCTCAATGATATACGCATTGGCAAGTGAAACATTGAGAGGAGCCTGGGGGCTGCCGGACATTTCCCGGGGGTTGTCTATTGTTCTAAAGACACTACGAGTAAATACACTGCAAGAGCTCAGGGAAAAGATTGTGAAAACAAGAATAAAAGATAAAACCGAATCTTTCACTGCGGTCTTTGAAGCAGTCTTTGAAAGGGAAAATTGAGAGTGTTTTTTAAGGAAGTTCAATTTCTTCAGAGGTACTCCCGCCGCCAATATCTTTACTGCTGCCAATATCCATCTTTACAATTTGCCAACCTCCTCCCTTTACAGAATACTTCCATGTAATCTGATCAAGATGCGATTCAATCATATATCGGGGCGCAGAAAATGTTTTTACCTGTAGTATAACATAAGCTTTGTTTGCTTCTTCCTCAAAGTCAATCTGTTCAACATCAACTTCTTTAACCTTCAGGTTCTTGTAGAACTTGTGCATTTGCTGCACAGAATCAATTGAAATTTTATTGGAAAACATGGGAGCCAACTCTTCAAAAGCGACCCAGCGATATGCCCGGGTGACTTTCGGCATCAGGGCATACAACTCTGTTTTCCTGTCCTCCTCAGTGGCAATTGATCTTTGAAAAGTAGAACAGGAAGAAATAAGAAGTATAGAAAGAACAGAAAATACCAATATATATCTAGTCAAAATAAAATCCTGTATTATTACATTAATAGTTGTAATTAATCTTGATTAAGCACTGACTGAATCAGGGAATCAAGTTGTCCCCGTTTTTCACCAGAGGTATCATCCACAGGTTTTTGACTTGCAGTTCTCTTCTCTGGAGTTTTCTTACTGGTAGTAGTGTTTCTGCCTTTGGAAGAAGTCTCTGAAGGAACTCTTAGAGACTCAGCATTTAGGGACCCGGCATAAGTTCTCAATTGCTCAATCTTTGTGGAGACATAGTTCCCCACTCCCCCGTACTCCCTCCCAAGAGGATAGGCTCCAAGAAGCACAAGCGATACCCCGAAAATGATAATCATGAAGCGCTCAAATAATGAACCGCCCGTCCCTTTTTTTGCCAAAAGAATAAATCTCCTTATACTGAAGCAGAAAAATTAGTTCCGACACTAATGTGCCACCATAAATATAAAATGAACAGAATAAAATTTAAATAACTTATCAAATGAATGCAATTTTAATCACAGGGGCTTCCTCTGGTATTGGTCTCGAGTTTGCTCATGTATTATGTGAACAAACTACCATGCCTTTAATACTGCTTGCAAGAAGGCACGAAAGGTTAGTGGCACTGAAGGAGGCACTTTTAGAGCGTTTCCCTCAAAGAATCATTCACTGTATCTCAAAAGACCTCAGGGTTTCTGAACAAAGAGCTTCCCTTAAAAAAGAAATAGACTCTCTTGGACTCCGGATACACACTCTTGTAAATAACGCCGGTTATGGTTCCTATGGCTTGTTCCATGAGACTGATGCCGAGTGGCAGAGAAATATGATTCGCTTAAATTGTGAAGCCCTTGTTGATCTTACTCATTTGTTTCTTCCTGAAATGCTTGGAAACGGTTCCGGAGCAATTATAAATGTTTCTTCAATGGCTTCATTTCAGGGGCTTCCCTATTTGACTACCTATGCTGCGACCAAAGCTTTTGTGACCAGTTTCAGTCTTGGTCTTTCGGCTGAGCTTTCAGGAAAAGGTATCAGCGTTCAGGCACTTTGCCCGGGACCCGTGGCTACTGAATTTATAGATGTTGCAGGCTTCCCTGAAAAAATTTCCATCCTCCCCTCACTCTCTGCCAGAGAGGTTGCAGAGCTTTCTGTCAGAAAGCTTCCAGTGGGTCAGAGAGTGCTTATCCCGGGGTGGATGAACTTCTTTCTTGCACAACTAAACCGTGTGTTTCCCAGAGCCTTTGCTTCCGATATTGCCCGATATGTGCTCTCAAACAAGTTTAAGATAGGTTAAGATTAGCTTACTAGACTTCTCTACCTCTTAATGCTACAAGCTTGCGGTTTTATCCTGGCTTTTTTATTTGGGGGAACAGTCAATGAGATCAGCAATATCAAATACCGGCGCTCAGCTTACCAGCCTGAGTGAAATACCTCACTGGAATACCCAGAACAGTCGCTCTCTTTATAATATAGAAAACTGGGGAGCCGGTTATTTTGATATCAATGACAAGGGGCATATTTCAGTTGCACCGGATGGTCCTGAAGGGGCAAAGATTGATCTGTACGAATTGGTACAAGCGGTACAGGAACGGGATATCGAGTTACCGGTGCTCTTTCGTTTTAATGGAATACTTCGACATCGTGTGAAATCGATTTATAATGCATTTCAAAATGCAATAAAAGAATTTGAATATAGCGGAACATATCACCCAACCTACCCGATCAAGGTTAATCAGATGAGACAGGTTGTGGATGTTGTCAGAACAGCTTCTGAAGAAATCAGAATGGGTCTTGAAGTTGGTAGTAAACCGGAGCTTATTGCGGTACTTGGTATGGAGAGTGACCCTGGTTCTCTCCTCCTCTGTAATGGGTACAAGGACGAGAACTATATTGAACTTGCCCTGATGAGTAAGAAAGTTGGGCGTCGTCCAATCATAATTGTAGAAAAACTTTCAGAAGTAAAATTGATCTTGCGTGTTGCGGAGCGTTTGAATATTGAACCTGAAATAGGGCTTCGGTTAAAGCTTGCAGGAAAAGGTGCAGGCAGATGGGAACGCTCAGGCGGTGACCGGGCTAAGTTCGGACTTACGATTGGAGATATTGTAGAGTCGGTTAATCAGTTGCGCGAAAGTGGAAAACTCGACTGTCTAAGACTGATTCATTTTCATGCAGGAAGCCAGCTGACTACCATTTCGGCGCTTGCATCCTCTCTAAAAGAAGCAACGCAGGTATATGTACAGCTCAGAAAAGAATGTCCTAACCTGACCATGCTTGATGTTGGTGGTGGACTTGGGGTGGACTATGACGGCTCAAAAACCAACTTTTCTTCATCAATGAATTACACCATAGAAGAATATGCAAGGGATGTGATTTGGGTTGTTGGTGATATCTGTAAAGAAGCAGAAGTCCCTGCCCCGGATATTATTACGGAGTCAGGACGAGCTACTGTAGCGTATCACTCACTTCTGGTGTTCGATGTATTGGGTATTGCCAATACCTTTGCCCGCCCCTGTAACCCGGATGAAGTGATTGCAGCAAGTGAAGAGTCCGTTGTGCACAATCTTGCAAGTCTTCTAAAAGATATATCACCAAAGAATTGTCAGGAAGCACTGCATGATGCAATTGATTTACGGAATGAAACAAATCAAAAGTTTAATTTAGGGCTAATATCCATTCAAGATCGAGCGCTTGCTGAACAGTGCTATTGGTCAGTGCTTAATGCTGTTTGTAAACACTCGGCGCAGCTCAGCTATATCCCGGAGGATCTTGAAAAACTTCCTTCTGTTCTGACCGATACCTATTTCTGTAATCTTTCCATATTCCAGTCAATGCCGGATAGCTGGGCAATTCAGCAGATTTTCCCTATCACTCCCCTGCATCGACTGAATGAACAACCGACCGTGCCGGTAGTACTTGCCGATATTACCTGTGATTCTGATGGGTCGATTGACCGTTTTGCCGATCTTCGTGATGTAAAACGCTATCTTCCTGCGCATGCCCTGCGTGAGGGAGATCACTATTTCTTTGTTACCTTTCTTGTAGGTGCATATCAGGAGATACTGGGGGACCTTCATAACCTTTTTGGTGATACGAATGCCGTGCATGTAGAGGTAGGGCTTGATGGAAAACCTGAGTTCTCCAATGTAGTAAACGGGGATACGGTAGAAGAAGTCCTGAAATACGTTGAATTTGAAAAAGATGAGCTTTGCAGTTACTGGAGGGGCTCTCTCGAGCAAGCGGTATCCCGAGGGACTATTTCTGCATCTGAAAGTGGTGAGATGTATCGAAAATATCAGAGGGCATTTGACAGCTATACGTATCTGTCTCAGCCTGAAAAATAAACTACTGATATTATTCATTTTTACCACCGAAAGAAGCTGAGATGATCTTCTTTTATGATGAAAAATATATTTAATAAACTGCTTGATGCGGTTGTTTCCTTATTAACGAAACCCGGTTCCCCCGTGCATGGGGCGGATGCTCCAAATATAGCTGCCCTTAAAGAATCCCTCAGGGCTTCGGATGTAATACTGGTCAGTGGGACTTCCAGAATATCTCATGTGGTGAAGGTGCTTACCGTTTCTCCTTGGTCTCATGTAGTGCTTTATGTTGGTGACAGGAGAGAATTGCTGACGGCGGAGGAGAAAAGTGAATGGACTCATCTGTTTGGGGAAGAGTCTCTTAAACATCTTGTAATTGATGCCGACCCACTTCACAAGGTGCATCTTCGCCCTCTTGATGATTACCACAAATATATGCTCAGACATTGCAGACCGGATGCACTCACTAAAGAAGATAGAAAAAAAGTAGTAGATCATGCTCTGGGGCAGTTAAAAAAACACTATGATGTTGGACATATTATTCGACTCATGTTTTTCTTTGCCACTCCCTGGGAGCTTTTTCCTCAAGGAGTCAGGCGTTTTGTGACTGATTTTTCTCTTTCAGAGCAGGATACGATCTGTTCCCGGGTACTTGCCGAGGCATTTGAATCAGTCGGGTATCCCATCAGACCGACCTATATTCAGTACGGTCAGGGGAGTCTGTCTCGTGGGGCGCTTCGTATTACAAAGGGGCTCAGGCATCGGGGTAAAACCGCATTTCGACTTCTGAGGGGTGGTAAGGTTGGCTCTGCCATAAGCCGACTTACTGATGAAAGGTACACCGAAATCCATCTTCGGGGTTCACGGCACGTGACTCCTGCTGATTACGATTTGTCCCGATTTTTTTCCATTCAGAAGTGTCAGGAAGACCTGAACATTGAATATTGGAACGCACAAACTACCTGTGCTATTGATTAGGTATTATGTACTTCAGTTCTCACATACCCCTTAAAAAGCATTTTCTGCTTACTGGTTTATTCCTGACACTTTGTTCATGCCATGCTTCTGTCAGGATGTCTGATGAAGCGCTTACAGAAGCGGATTTTTTACGTGCGGTAGAAGATACAATATTGATTACCAAAGAGACTATTTCAGTGTGCGGTGAGGCATTTAAGACCCATCAGGATGCTCTGTCTGAAACTACAGTGGTGAGTAGTGAGAGTATGAACTTACTTGTCATTGTAGAGAAATGCAGGCACACTTCGCATCTTTTAAGAGAACGAATCAACCCCCTTCGCAGTGGTGCACGATTTTTTTTCGGGGAACAGAAAAAGTTAATCTCACAATTAAAGGAAGATTCCCGGCAGACGGAAATAAAAGAAAAGCTGAACCACGTAATCAGAAATTATGCCTCTCTCATAGCCTCTATTAGGATCGGTTCAGAAGAAGCACAAATTTTTCTTACACCCCTTCAGGTGCACTCAAAATATATATCGGAACAGGGTCTCCCTGAAAATAAAGACCTTATTGAAGAAGAGAAAAAGTACGTAGATAAAGTTTACAAGATCTTTGAAGAAGAGCTCTCAATTACTCTAAATGAGAGCAAACGGCTCAATGAAACACTTATGTCTTTTTAGGCATCCCAATTTCCCTATCCGCGTTTATCTGCGTCCATCTGCGGTTTAAATACCGTCACTGAAAAAGCTTACGTAAGTGAATTGCGTACTGTACGCCTGATATTACTGAGAGAATCATGGCAATCCAGAGAAACGCCATGCCTGAATAATGAAAATCAACAAGATACCCAAAGATTTCATGGGTTTCTTTAAGCAGCAGGCTTACAATAGCAATAAACGTCCAGGCTGTTTTGTGTTTTGCAAGATTTGATGCCGGTACGACTATATTCTGCACAGCAGCAAGTGAGCGAAGCCCTGTAACCATAAATTCCCTGCCGAGAAGAACTACAACCATCCAGGCAGGAACTCGTGGTTCAAATGGTACCGCAGCAAGCATCACCAGAGCTGCCATGACCAGAATCTTGTCAGCGAGGGGGTCAAGCAGTGTTCCGAGAATGCTTTCTGCTTTGTAAATTCTTGCAATATATCCATCAAGCCAGTCTGTAAAACTTGCGACCACAAAAAGAAGCATTGCCCAGATACCCATGCTCGGGGTTGGGTCAATAAGGAGGAGAACAAAAACAGGCACCGCAAGAAATCTGAGGAGAGTGAGAAGATTGGGTATTTTCTTACCGATTCGGATATGTGTTGAACGAATTTTCATGGTACACTTTCGATGGGTAGACAGTCGAGTGTTATTTTAAACGGGCACGAGCCACAGCAAGCGTCTCTTTTGTACCTTTTTTTTCTGTTCCTGAAAATTCATTTTGATACAATTCTGCCATTTTAATTACTTTTTTTACATAATCCTGAGTTTCAGCGTATGGGGGAATTCCCTTGTGCTTGTCTACCGCGCCCTCACCTGCATTATATGCAGCAAGTACATATCTTACATTTCCGTTAAATCGCTCAAATAACCACCGAAGGTATTTAACCCCTCCCAGCATGTTTTCAATAGGGTCGTAAGAGTTTTGTACTCCAAAGCGTTTTGCCGTAGCCGGCATAAGCTGCATAAGCCCACGTGCTCCTGCTGAAGAGATTGCGTTTGAATTGAAAGCCGATTCAATGTGAATTACCGCCTTTACAAGTGCCGGGTCGAGTCGATACTGTTTTGCAAGAAATATAATGTCATCATCGTAAGAACTGGGTTTTGGACTTGCACTCCAGGAATAACCAATACCTCTCTGGATGAATATTGATTTTACAGGTTTTTTTGGTGTTACCAGAGAATAGGCTCTCCCTACAGGTTTTTTGGAGGTATAGGTTATGCTTCCGGAGCTATCGACGTATTTGTAGAGATTCTGGGCGGAAAGGTCTTTTAGAAAGATAGAAGAGCTTAATAGCAGGACAAGAGGTACTACTGATAAATAAACTATGAAAACTTTATAAAAATCAAATTTCATATTACATCTTATTCTGCTAAGCTGAAATAACTGAGTACTTTATGCCCAAATCTACCTTACCTGTCTATTCTAACCTGATTACCTCACATGAAACAAAGTGATTTTTTAGTAATTGGCTCAGGTATAGCCGGTCTCATATATGCTTTAGATGTCTGTAAGTACGGAAAAGTAATAGTTATTTGTAAAAATGATCCCCTTGAGGGTAATACCCGATATGCCCAGGGCGGTATAGCCTCGGTGATGAATGAATATGACAGTTTTGAGGCACACGTTCGTGATACACTCCAAGCCGGTGCAGAGCTCTGTAAAAAGGATGTGGTAGAGCTTGTAGTTACCGAGGGACCCCATGTTGTTGAAAGGCTTACCCAGATCGGAGCAAAATTTGATAAAGAAAAGGAAGGAGTTTTTTCCCTTGGAAAAGAAGGTGGACATTCCTGCCGGAGAATTCTTCATGCAGGCGACACCACCGGAACCGAAATTCAAAAAGCTTTAAACGAGAGAATCCGCTCTGAAAAAAATATTGAACTTCTCCCCTATCACCTTGCACTTGATTTTATAAAAAGCGATGAACTTAAAGAACCGCATGAAGGAGAACCATATATTTGTGGTTGTTATGTACTCAATCTGAAAACAAATCAGGTTGAAACATTTTCAACTAAAGTATGTATGCTTGCAAGCGGTGGGCTCGGGAAGGTATATCTTTATACCTCAAACCCTGATGTTGCTACGGGTGATGGGGTTGCCATGGCATACCGTGCGGGAGCTGAAATAAAAAACATGGAATTTATTCAGTTCCATCCAACATGCCTGCACCACCCGTATGCCAAGAATTTCCTTATTACAGAAGCCATGAGAGGAGAAGGTGCGAGGCTTCTCAAAAAAGACGGTACTTCTTTTATGGAGCGCTATCACCCTGATAAGGAACTTGCCCCGAGGGATATTGTTGCACGGGCAATAGATAATGAATTAAAATCCAGTGGAGATGATCACGTTTTCCTTGATATCTCTCACCTTGATAAAGATTTCCTGAAAAAACGCTTTCCTTCAATTTACTCGCATCTTCTTGAATTTGGTATTGATATTTCCAAACAGGCTATTCCTGTCGTGCCTGCCGCGCACTACTCCTGTGGAGGAGTTGGGACTGATATAAATGGAAGAACAAGCATCCCACGATTGTATGCAGCAGGAGAAGTTGCATGCACCGGGCTTCATGGAGCAAATCGTCTTGCATCAAATTCGCTTCTTGAAGCAGTCGTCTTTGGAAGGCGTGCTGCTGTTGATTCATTAAAAGAGATAGCTCATATTTCTAACAATGAAATTCTTCCCGAATGGGACACTTTGGATACAAGAGGCAGTAAAGAGCAGGTACTGGTAAGCCATTTATGGGATGAGACAAGAAGGACTATGTGGAATCTTGTGGGCATTGTCAGAAGTGAGTCACGCCTCAAACGTGCGAAAAAAAGGATTGAAGCTTCCCTTGAAGAGATAGAAAGATATTATTGGTCGTACCAGATCACAGGTGATTTAATTGAACTCCGTAATATAACTCAGGTTGCCAAGCTCATCATCACCTCTGCCCTAAGCCGAAAAGAGAGCCGTGGCTTGCATTTTGTACAAGAGTACCCTGAAAGAAATCCTCAACTTGATGGGATAGATAGTGTGGTAAAAAGCAGTAAAGCCTAAGCCTCTAGCCCGTATATTTCACCATTCTCACATAGTACACCGCTTTCCCCTGACTTCTGAAGAGTTGTTCAAATTCGGTTTTTAATTCAGATTCAGGGCAATCGTGGTTTTGAAGGTCGTGGGTGAGGTGTTCGATTTTAAAGGGGAGGTCTGGGGTGTTTTTAAATTCTTCAAGAAAGGTATCAAAATATTCCTGATGGTCAGTTTTAACTGAGAGGGTTCCGCCTTCATTTATTATTTCTGCAATCATACGAAGATTATCAGAGGAGAGTATCCTGTGCTTTCTCCAGCGTTTCTTTTCCCAGGGGTCGGGGAAGTTAATATATATTTCCTTAGCCTTTCGATCTCCCAGAAGTTTGGGTGCCAGTTCACTTCTTCCACGAAATACATACAGGTTAGTGACTTCCGATTGTAGTGCCTTTTCTACTGTTCTTACCGAACGCTTGAAACGAATTTCAAACCCAAGCACTATTGCATCAGGCTTGAGACGGGCAAGTGAGATCAAATGAGCACCGGAGCCGGAACCAAATTCAAGGATAAGTGCGGTACTCTGATTTTTGCTGAAAATCTCTTGAATTTTTTCAATATCCTCTTCAACAGTAAACCCGGGAAACAGATTATCAGGAAACTCGAATAACCTGTCGAAGTATCTGTTTATACGAGAAGAAAGACGTCTGATTTTACTCTTATCAAAAGGAACATCAGTATTTGAAGACATCCGGGAAATTTACACCTTGTTTTTAAGTTATTTTCAGTTTGTTTTTTTAGGGGGAGGTGCATCAGAGGGAGAGTATGGGGGAGGTGTCGGTGTAGCTTCCGCCTGTTGTTTTAATTTTTCTTCCTCTTCTCTTTTGAGCCTTTCTTCTTCAGCTTTTTTTCGTTCCAGAGAAGTCCGCTCAGCCCGAACCCGTTTCATGGCAGTTTCCTGCTCAATTTTGAGTTTCGTCATGGAGTGGTGAAGACTTTTTGCTTCATCAAGCAGCTTTCGACTTTCAAGTACTGCTGCTTCTGCTTTTTTTACTTCCAGTCTCGATTGTTCAAGAGAAGTATTTGCCGCCTCCAGATATTCATTTAAGCCTTCCGGCTCCTGAGCCTGACCCGGAAGAGCTGGTCTACTGGAACAGGAAGTTGTAATCAGGATTCCTGTAAACATGATAAAGCTGGATATAATCTTATTTTTTGACATGGTATAAGCCCGGTAATAGAAGTTATCTCGTATGTTTATAGCAAAAAATGAAACAGATTCCAATATGAACAATCAGGGTCTTTCCTTTCGTCTTTCAAATGATTTTCTTGAAATCAGGAGAGTAGTCCTTGTCCCCTCTCTTTCACTACTGAGATTTCTTAAAATAAATAAAGTTTTAAGTTCATCAAGAACGGCACCCGTAATTCTGGATTGCTACTCTCCCCTGTTTCTCGATTCAGAGACACTTCTGATAACTCCCTTTATGGGTGCTGATGGGGTTTCCTATCTGTTGAATCTTCTCCTGAAAGGGAAAAAGGATACTTCCGTATTTTTTATTGGATATGCCGGTATGATTGCAGAAGAAACTGCTGATACCGGCTCATGCTTTATTTCAGAAATAAGTAACTATTTAGTGGAACAGAACATTAATCATATTGAATACCTTTCTACTGAATCTCCTCCCGGCAGAAGCAATATACTTCTCAGTACAAGATACCCGCATGAAGAGTCTCTTGAGAAAATCAAAAATATCCACGCTACCTATGGTATCTCACTGATTGATATGGAATGTGCATTTATTAAATCGGTATGTAGTGATTTAGGTGCAAGTTTCTCACCTCTGCTCATAATCAGAGATATATGGGATATTTCCAAAGGAACTCATCGTATCCTTAAAAGCCCTCTTGGAGATGAAGTGTCTTTTGCTCTTGTAAACGATTTTTTTTCATGGTGATTTTCTCTCAGAGTATTTTTTCAGGGGTGCTCAACAGGTAATTCATTCTGGCATGCATGTTGAATAACTATGTTTCAGGTAGCGGAAACATGGTTGTGGAAGCATGAGGGAAATGAGTTGAGGAGCAAGGAAAAATGAACATATTAAGAACTCCAGGGTCGTTGAGAGAAGCCCAACTACTTGAAAATAATGGCGAAAACTCATCAAACGAAGATATCAAGGAATCTGATGCCCCGTCAGGGTTCAGTGACTTCATCAGGAATGCACTTGGCTCATACGGGAAAGAAATGATCAGCGAGGAGGATTTATTTGCCGTGCTGATTGAACAGAGACTAGGAGATGTATCAGAGGAGGCATCAGAGATGTATGCCACGGAACTGCAAAAGGAAATGGCTGCTATCCGTAGAGGAGATGGATATGTAAATATGGAAAAGGCAGCAATAGGAGCGCTTCGTACCGTTGTAGAATCAGGAATGATTGATGAAGCTGAAGGAGAGCGTGTGTATGGTGAAGCATTTATGGGAGCACAACTGGATAGTGATACGAATGAGCTCTGGGATGATAGAGGTTCTGCTAATGACCCGACAATTGCAATAGCTTCTATTGAGGAAGCATTGATGAAAGTAGAGATGTTTATGAATGGACTCACCTCCGGTGACATAGAAGTAGTACAAAGACCTTTAAGTAGTGGGTCAACAGGAGAATCAAGCATGGGAAGCTCCGGCAGTCATGCAAGTAGTGGAAGTACAGGAGAGGTAGCGTCAAACGGAATGCACCGACCTCAATCTATGGATGGTTCGGGAGGATTCCTTTGGAAACCCGTATCTGAATCAGACAAGAAGCTGGTTGTACTGCTTCCGGAGGCATTACGGGGTGTAGTGAGTAGAGTAGAAATTCATAGTTCCTTACCACCATCAGATGTTACGAAACTTGGTGAGGGAAGATTTGCGGGTGACACCATGAATGGTAACAGACCACATTTCAGGTTTGATAAACCCGGCAGTGCATATGGAAAAGATGTCCATGTAGTAGCGTACAAGGAAGATGGAACTATGTTGAGCTGGAACATAAAAGATGGAGGAAGTCGTAACGATTAGTGATCAGCCGTTACGAAGATCATATATCTTGCTCACAGGAAGGGTAATTTCTCCAGGAGGGAGCATGGCGTTTATGAGAGCGGCTTTCTGAAACCTGGATAACATATCTGGAGTTATGTCCATTTGTGTTACTGAGCCTTCCTGAATCAGTCGGGCTCTCATAGTACCTTCCAGAAGCGTAGCTTTGGGGGTGCACCAGCCTTTTTCCTCATCAAGGAAACACACATTCGCAAATGATGTGTCCGTGATATATCCGGACTTCACCAACAAAACATCATCAGCTAAGCCTCTCAATCTAAACAATTCTTCCAGTTTCGTTCTGTTTTGATATTTAAAACGATATTCAACAGTATCCGCCTGAACCATCTGGAGGCTCTTGATCAAGGGAGGATGATATTCTTCAAAATTTACTGAAACAAGTTCCGTGTTATACACTATCCTGCATTTATACTTTCCTCTAAGACATGAATCAGGCAGTTCAATATCTTTATTCAGCTTGATCGTGGAAGACTTAAGAAAAAACAACTCATATTGAGAGCGTTCGAGACGTTTCTGATGATACTCAAGATTTTGCAAACTCCCATCCCTGACACAAATAGTTTCAAAGAGAGTTGTTGTGGTAGACGATAAATTCAAAAGATTTCAAGGATTAAGTTTTTATTCTCGGGTTCAGCACTTTAAGCATACAATACCCTACTATCCCCATCGTAGACGAGGCAAGGAGTATGGCAAGTTTTGATGCAAGGAGTAG
Source organism: uncultured Bdellovibrionales bacterium (assembly GCA_964612555.1). Classification (GTDB taxonomy): domain Bacteria; phylum Bdellovibrionota_C; class UBA2361; order SZUA-149; family DAOLCO01; genus DAOLCO01. The sequence goes on from CAZTBW010000003.1 coordinate 39,968, forward strand.
CTCAGGATTATCTTTATATGCAAGTCCTGCAATAAATAAGGACATGGTAAATCCAATTCCAGCTAAGCAAGAGACCCCATATATTCCTTTCCAGTTTGCATTTTTAGGTAAAGCTGCAATACCCAGTTTTACTGCAATCCAGGAGGCACCAAATACCCCGACTTGTTTTCCAATCATTAAACCAAGCATAATCCCCCACACAGAAGGATATTCAAAAATGGCACCGATCTCCCCTTCTATCTTCACACCTGCATTTGCAAGAGCAAAGATGGGCATAACAAGGTAGATTGCCCAGGGGTGCAAGGCTCTTTCGAGACGTTGTAGTGGCGCACTTGCTTCCTCGCTCAGTTGTTTTTGACGATAAAGCGCAGCAAGGCGGGCTTTGTTTGTAAGAACACTTTCTCCTGAGTCCCCTGCCTCTTCAAAGAACTGTAAGGCTTCTTTACTGTCTTTTAGATATTGCTTTGTATCAATACGAGTTCTTGCAGGAATACAGAATGCTGCAAGTACTCCTGCAACCGTGGGGTGTACACCGGAAAGTAAAAAAGCAAGCCAGAGCCCTCCGATGCCAAGTACCGCATATACCAAAGGATTTCTTACTCCAAGGACATTACAGGCTATTAAGCTAAAGAAAAAGGCAGCCCCGATAAACAAGTTTTCAAAATTAAGAGACGAAGTATAAAAAAATGCAATAACAAGTACCGCACCAAGATCATCAACGATTGCAAGTGCCGCAAGAAATATTTTCAGTCCTGAAGGAACCCGATTACCAAGAAGTGTGAGAATGCCCAAGGCAAAGGCAATGTCTGTCGCCATGGGGATTCCCCATCCTCTGGCAGCAGAAGTTCCATAACTGAAGTAAAGATAGATAAGGGCAGGTACAAGCATACCACCAATTGCGGCGAAAATAGGCAAAGCCGCTTGTCTGGGAGAGGAAAGATCACCTACTATGAACTCCCGCTTAATCTCAAGCCCCACCACAAAGAAAAACATTGCCATAAGACCATCATTAATCCAGTGAAGCACGTTTTCCCTCAAAACATAATCACCTATGGCAACAGAAATATAAGTCTGCTGAAACGCCTCATACAGATGGGCATAAGAAGAGTTCGCCCATAACATGGCTAAGACAGTAGCTGCCAGAAGCAAAATCCCCCCTGCCGCCTCAAACCCAAGAAAAAGTCTGAATGGACGAAGTAGTAAATCTATTTTAGACCCGGTTCTGGAAGTGTCATCCCAAAACGCCTCATCATTATCAGCCATAACACTCCTGCATTTTGATTCGTTGAAGTACTACTCAAGATATAAAAACTGAAAAAACAAAACAAGCATTATAAAATCAGTATCTTAAGCTCATTTTTCAATTTCTTAGAGACCCCTGATATTTAGTTCGGACTCATGGGGAAAGCTAAAATTGACAATTCTAATATCCAATGTGATTATACATTTGTTTTTGGTGAGGAATTAGTTTTTCTCCCCTTGGGGTTTATGTTCTTTGATCTTTGAAAGGGAAGTTATGAGTATTGTATATCTCCTTGGTACTGGTACCTGTCGAATCAGTAAGGATTCCGGACAAAACAGCGCTTGTGTGATTATGGGAGATGGATATACCACGTTCTTGATAGACTGCGGCACGCAAGCCATCGAACGATTGGTAAAAGTAGGTGGACTTGAAACGTGTAAGACGCTTCACATCCATATCTCGCATCGTCATACTGATCACCTCTTTGGCTTGTTTCAGCTTTTACAATGTCTTACCTGGTCAGATGACAGAAGACATCTTCAGGTGGAAAAGGTTTACATCCACGCAACATGCGAGGTGTGTGATCTGATTGATGAAATACGATCCATATCTGATAAAGCCGAAACCGACCTTCTTGGGAACTATCCTGATGAAGGAAGGAAACTTGTGTTTTGTCCTGGTCCAGATTTTGAAGACTGGACGTATCATGTTGGAGAACTGGAAGTTCTCTCCAAACACCTTCCGGGAGTAAATAATCACGGAGTGAAATTTACTCTTGATGGAAAAGTCTACGCTTTCACTGCCGATGCACTGGTGGTGGATGAGAATCTCTTTGATTTTTGTCGTAATGTTGATGTTTTGGTCTTTGATTTTGGACATATCGTTAATGTCCGACAAAAAGACGGGACATGGAAGATTGATCGTCAAAATGCAGTAGAGCTACTGGTTCGTTCAAACGTACGCGTGGCTCACGCGACGCATATCTATTTGAGGAATCTCCAGCATCAAATTGTTACTTCCTCACAAAGAGAACTTGAAACTGCTCTTCAATTGAAAATGACTGATGAAGGTGCAAAAGCAAGAGGGTTTAAAGGTCAGATACGTTTGGGAGAGGATCTTTTAAAAATTTCCTGATCTGCATGCGTAACAAGGGTTTTATCTATCAGCGTCCGGGAATTCTGGACGCTTTTTTCAGAACATTTTCATAGAATCAAACCGGCAAATACACTTTATCAATAAGCTCCTGATATTCTTCTTCAACTTTACTCATTGCCGTAATTCCGCATCCACTTCGAAAATAGTACTCTCCTTCTCGCATCTCAATAAAGCGAATCATTACAGCAGAATCAAGCTTTCCATCTTCATAATAACCAAACACACCGGTATAATAACCTCGGGGTTCATTCTCTACTGCGCGAATGATTTTCAGGGTTTCCTGTTTCGGAGCTCCTGTTACACTTCCTGCAGGAAGCATACTCATAATTATGTCGCCAAGAATGGAGGTGTAGTTATCCGGAAGAATTCCTGAAATTTCACTACTCATTTGCAGGAGATCGGCTTTGTTGGTGCGGATTGTTTCAAGATAGCGATATTTTGAAACATGGACTCTGGAGGCATATAGACTAAGGTCATTACGGAGAAGGTCAACTGTAGTGTCGTGTTCTGCTGCTTCTTTTATGTTTGATAAAAGTATTTCCCGAGCATTGGGGATATCTTTTCGGATGGTTCCCTTCATAGGACGAGTGGAAATACGCCCCCCATCAATCTGTACAAAACACTCAGGTGAAAAAACAACACATTCATTTTCAATCAAGAGTTTGTAAGGAGCACTACTATGAAGAAAAATATCCTGAAGACTACAACCCATTGAAATTTTACTCGGGAATGTCAGATTAAGCAGGAAGGTATTTCCAAAATGCAGCTCTTTTTGCACTGCGGCATAGGCTCCCCGGTACTCCTCAAAGGAAACAGGTTCAGTAATAAAACTGGAGGAAAAGTCCTCTTTTGGAGATATATACGAATTATTTACTTTTCTCCCAAGTGGGGTAAGAAACTGAATGGACTCTGGTACGTCCTCAAGAGGAAATACCAGACATTTTTCAAACTCAAAATCAAGAATAAAAAGAAACGGACGATTTTTCCTGCCAAGGATGTTCATTGCTTCCCTGGCTGATATGGCATTCATAGAAAAAACTAACTTTCTTCACTCGCGTCCAGATCATTGTCACCAAGAATATTTTTTATTCTGAGAAGGACATCTCTGTTAAGTTTATCAAGAACGTCAACAGATGAGAGGTTGTCTTTTAACTGAGATATCCGACTTGCACCGGTGATTACCGTGCTTACCTGAGGGTTGCTCAAACACCAGGCAATTGCAAGCTGAGCAAGTGAACAGTCAAGATCATCTGCTACTTCCTTGAGTGCTTTTGCTTTTTGTATACGATCTTCCGTGAGCTCTTTCATTAACCATTCATTTGTAGCAAGTCTGCTCCCTGCCGGAATTTGCTCATTATATTTTCCCGTCAGAATGCCCGAAGCAAGAGGACTCCAGGTGGTAAGCCCAAGACCATATTTCTTATAGAGCGATTCATATTCGTTTTCTACACGACTTCGGTGAAAGAGGTTATATTGGGGTTGCTCGGCAATGGGAGCTATGCAGTTATACTTCTCACAAAGTAGAAACACTTTTTCGAGTTGTTCCGCACTCCACTCGGAAGTTCCCCAGTAAAAGGCATAACCGGACTTGATGATATAATCTATTGCTCTGATAGTCTCCTCAAGAGGAGTGTTGGGGTCGGGTCTATGGCAAAATACCATATCAATATAAGTCAGTTTCATTCTGCGTAGAGAGTTCCTCACCCCTTCAACCAGATGCTTCCATGAAAGCCCAATATCATTAGGACCATTCCCCCCCCAGAAAATTTTGGTAGTCACTACCATTTCTTCTCTTCTGAAGTTTCTGAGACATTCTCCCATGATAATCTCTGATTCACCTTTGGCATACACTTCAGCGTTATCAAAAAAGTTGACGCCCATCTCAACCGCTTCTTTCATCAATTGTGCGACCAGAGAACGATCCACTGAATTTCCAAATGTAAGCCAGGAACCAAAAGAAAGCTGACTGACTCGTAATCCTGATCGTCCCAGATTGTTGTATTTCATACCTGCACCATAAGAATAAATATAAAATTTATATGGAAATATTATTCGTTATTTTCCAAATTATATTCCTGTACCTTAGATATCAGACTTGAGCGGCTGATGCCAAGCTCTCTTGCTGCTACGGATTTGTTTCCCTTGTTTTTATCGAGGGCTTCCCGGATCATTTCTTTTTCAAGGGCACCCAGGGCGTCTTTCATGGAGGGGTAATCAGCGGTGTTTATCTGAGGAATTTGAATCTTCGAAGAGTTCTCAAAAGAAACCGGTTTTTCTTTCAAATTTTCTTTTGAAAAATGGGGAGACAGAAGCTCCACCCCAAGCTCAGTCTCTTCTCCTGAAAGAATACGCATCCTTTCAAGCTCATTTTCAAGCTCACGAATATTCCCCCTCCAGGAATGTGACATGAATATGGATAATACTTCCTGAGAGATCTGCTTTCGTATACCTCCACTTTTTTCAAACGCCCGATCAAGAAAATGAGTGACCAGTAAAGGAATATCTTCTTTCCTTTCACTGAGAGCAGGTATCGGGAGATGAATCACATGGAGACGAAAAAATAAATCTTCCCTGAAAGTTCCTTTTTCAACCATCTCTTCAAGATTACGATTCGTGGCAGCAAGAATCCTTACATCAACCTGCCGCTCCTCTGTAGTACCGACCGGCATAATCATTCCTTCCTGGAGTACCCGAAGAAGTTTCGGTTGCAGATTCAGGGGAAGTTCACCAACTTCATCAAGAAAGAGTGTTCCGGTATGCGCCGCTTCAAACAGACCTTTCTGGTCTTTTATGGCACTTGTAAATGCCCCCTTTATATGACCAAACAATTGAGATTCAAGAAGCTGCTCACTAAATGCCGCACAGTTTTTTGCAATAAAAGGAGCTTCCTTTCTATGAGAACTGTAATGGATAGCTCTTGCAATCAACTCCTTTCCGGTTCCCGAAGGACCTGAAATAAGTACCGTTGAATCAGTTGGAGCAACTTTTTTTATAAGTGAGAAGACCTCTTGCATTGAAGAGCTTTCACCAATGATTCTGTTAAGGGCATACTGTTCTGAAAGTTCTGACAATAATCTTTCATTCTTCTGGCTTGTTAAATGAAGTTCTTTATACAGGCTTCGAGTTCTCAGGGCTGCCTTCACTCGAGCGATCAGTTCATCGGGATTAAATGGTTTTGTGATGTATCCGTCCGCACCCGCATGGAGCCCATCCAGAATATCCTGAAGGCTGTCTTTGGCACTAAGTAAAATGATTGGAATATATTTCAGTGAAGAGTCGGCTTTAAGCCTCCTTGTAACTTCCAAACCATCAATTTTTGGCATCATTATATCAAGAAGGATTATGTCCGGTAAGTGGGCATAGGCAGCTTGAAGGGTAGCCTCGCCATCGCGTGCGGTAAATACCTCATAGCCGGCACGAAGTAACATGCGCTCTCCCGCATACAAGGCATCCTCATGGTCATCCACGAGAAGAATGCGAGCATTTTCATTTTTTGTTTTTTCAAAAGTCATACGCTGCCCATTCAGCTATACATGACCTCTCTCCACTAACAGCTTTATCCTGGAGAGAAGATCATTTGTATCAAAAGGTTTGGATATCAGATCATCCAGCCCTCCCTGAATCGCCAGTGAACGCATGCGGGGTTTGGATGATGCTGTCATACCAATAATAGGTATAGGCGAATCAGACAAGACCTCTTTTAAGGAACGTACTTCTTTCAATTGAGAATCATCAAAATCAGGAAGATCAAGAAGCAGTATGGAGGGGGTCTTATCCTTGATACATGAAAGAAGCTCCTTCCTTGTACACAGGGTAAGCAGATACCCATTACTCTCAAGAAGCGCTTTTACTGCATGATGAATGGTCTCATCATCAGTGCATAACAGTACCTCATATTTTGAAGTCCGCTCTGATATATCAGGTAGAATAATGGTGAAACTACTTCCCTGCCCTATTTCACTCTGTACTTCTATGCTTCCTTCCAGTTCTTCAACGGCATGTTTCACAAGCGATAAACCAAGACCAACCCCTCCATACTGACGAGTGCTACTGGAGTCTGCCTGATAGAACGCTGAAAAAAGTTTTTCCTTTGACATTGCATCCATTCCAATGCCGCTATCTGTGATACTGACAACAAGAGAGTTATTAATCCCCTCGCTAAGAGTAACGAAAATCTTTCCCCCTTCATTTGTAAACTTGATGGCATTCCCAATCAGGTTATTTACTATTTTAGAGAACAACATTTGATCGCTATAAAAGAACTCAGGAGAGGAGCAAAAGTCAGTTTCTATCAGAATCTGTCTCTTGGCAGAGAGTGGAGTAATTTCCTGTACCAGAGCAGAAACTATTTTTGCAGGCTGGATTTTTTCTACTTTAACTATTCTTGTTTTTGAAGTGGCACTTGCATAGGAAAGAAGATCGGTAATGAGCTCCAGTAAATGATCACCATTTCTTTGAATGATGGCAACCTGTTTTTTTTGCTCTTCAGTCAGGCTGCCATCAGTTTCGGCTGCAAGAATATTTGCAACCGACAATATGGAGTGCAGGGGAGTTTTCAGTTCATGAGTAAGATTTGCTATGATTCTGAATGGATCAGGCTCTTTACTCAAGTTACTACACTCCGCCACCCTTCATCATATCAAGGAATTCTTTATTCTTTTTGGTTCCTTTCATCTTGCCAAGGAGCCATTCCATAGCGTCCTGAGTATTAGACTGATCAAGCACCTTTCTTAAGAGCCATATTCTCTGAAGATCATCTTCACCAAGAAGCAGGTCTTCCCGACGGGTACCTGACTTATTTATATCTATTGCGGGGTAAATTCTGCGTTCAGACAGTTTTCTGTCAAGCACCAGTTCCATATTACCGGTACCTTTAAACTCTTCAAAGATAACTTCGTCCATCCTCGAACCGGTTTCTATAAGTGCGGTGCCGATAATAGTCAGACTTCCTCCCTGCTCAATATTTCTTGCCGCACCAAAAAAACGCTTTGGAGGTCTTAGTGCAGATGGGTCGACACCACCTGAAAGAAGCTTCCCGCTTGCAGGTAAGGCGGTGTTATACGCACGAGCGAGTCGGGTAATAGAATCAAGAAGAATCACCACATCCCGTTTATGCTCAACAAGCCGCTTTGCTTTCTCAATAACCATCTCGGCGACCTGTACGTGGCGGGTTGCCTGCTCATCAAAAGTAGAACTTACCACTTCTGCATTAACACTCCTTGCCATGTCCGTCACTTCTTCCGGACGTTCATCAATGAGGAGTACGATAAGAAAAACTTCCGGATGGTTTTTTACGATTGCATTTGCCATCTTCTGAAGAAGAACCGTTTTACCGGTTCGTGGAGGCGCAGTAATCAGGGCACGCTGACCTTTCCCGATGGGACACATAAGGTCAATGATTCGTGTAGCATAATTTTCCGGTTCATCCTCCATTTTCAGTTTCTCGGTTGGATATAGAGGGGTCAGGTTATCAAATAGTATTTTCGTCTTTTGAGCATCACTGGGCTCAAAGTTGATATCATTTACCTTGAGAAGGGCGAAATAACGCTCGCCATCCTTCGGAGGTCTAATCTGCCCTTCAACGGTGTCTCCGGTGCGAAGCCCAAAGCGTCTGATCTGTGCAGGTGAGACATAAATATCATCCGGTCCAGGGACATAGTTTGAATCGGGAGAACGAAGAAACCCAAACCCATCCGGAAGAGTTTCCAACACTCCGGAACCAAAAATCTGCCCATCAGTGTCAGCTTGCGCTCCGAGAATATCAAAAATAAGATCCTGCTTTTTCTTTGCAGAGGCATCCTCCACACCAAGATCAACTGCAATTTTTGCAAGTTCTGTAATCTCAGCTTTTTTAAGATCGGTAAGATTCATATAGGATTCCTTTTGTACGTAGTATCAATAAATTATAAGAATGTTCAGATTAGCGATTTTGGAAATAGAAATTACGTGTAGTTTTTACCAGATTTCACATATAGCTATGTGGGGGACATGTAATAAAACTTATCACTCAGCTCCCGCATACAATTACGATATTATAAAGAAAACTGTTAAGGGAGATAATTGTGAATGTTTACATACGGCATGACCACCGAATAAGATCACTATATCCAAAAACACAGGATACGTCAAGAAATATTAGACCTAAAAGAATAAAAAAGATCAATAGAGGAAATTATCAATATGCCTTGACCTTATTATCTCATTAACTTCGCAGTAGAAGGCTGATGAAATCCGGGGTTTGCAGAACCTGCCGTTATTTATACCGGGTGGTCTATGCAGCTTTGGTTTTTCGCTCAATCCAGTCGTAGAGTACGGGTATAACAAGCAGGGTGAGGAATGTTGAGGTGAGGATTCCACCGATAACGACGGTAGCCAGGGGACGTTGGACTTCTGCTCCTGCGCTTGTTGAAATAGCCATTGGTACGAAACCAAGTGAGGCTACCAGTGCGGTCATCAGCTTTGGTCGCAGTCGCGTGAGTGTACCTTCAAGTACTGCTTCACGAAGAGGTCTCCCCTCTTCCCGAAGTTGATTAATAAAACTGATGAGCATGATCCCATTGAGTACGGCAATTCCACTCAAGGCAATAAAACCTACAGCGGCAGAGATGGTAAACGGCATTTCCCTTAACCATAATGCAAAAACACCCCCTGTCATGGCGAGAGGCACACAGGTAAAAATTAATACACTTTGACGTAATGACCCAAAGCTTAAAAAAATGAGTACAAAAATGAGCGTCAGTACCAGAGGTACCACTATTGTAAGACGTTCTTTTGCTTCGATGAGATTTTTAAACTGTCCTCCAAACTCAAAATAATAACCATCCGGGAATTCGACCTTTTCATGTAAAACCCTGCTAGCTTCTGCCACAAATCCTGCGGTATCGCGACCCCGTACATTAATCAGTACACTTACTCGTCGTTGTGTCCCCTCGCGGGCAATCTGCACCGCTTGATCTACGAGCTGTATTGTAGCTACCTGACCCAGTGTCAACATTCTTCCTTCCTCAGTTTGCAGCGGAAGTCTCTTCATTGCTTCAAGGTCAGAGCGACGGGATTCAGAAAGCCTCACAACAATAGGTGCCTGTCGGTTCCCTTCTATAAACATCCCAACTTCACTCCCTGCCAGAGCGGTGGTCACCAGGCGGTTCAAATCATCGGCGTGTACATTGTACTTTTGCATTGCTTTGCGATCAGGCTGGATTTCAATCATCGGATTTTTACCAATACTATCAAATTCCGTTTCGTTTCCTCCAGGAATACTACTTAGTACAGTGCGAACTTCTCGAGCCAGTCGTTCCATTTCATCGTAACTGTCCCCAAAAATTTTACATACCAGATCAGCTCGTGCTCCAGCCATGATCTCGTTAAATCTCATTTGAATCGGTTGAGTGACCAGGACGTTTTGTCCGGGAACCCGATCAAGCAAAGTTTTTCGAATCATTGTTCCCAATTGTTCCTTTGTAATACGCACGCCGTTTATTTCACGCCACTGCTCAGATGGGTGCAATAAGAGGTATGTATCTGCTATGTTTGGGTTCATCGGGTCGGTTGCTACCTCTGCGGTACCGATTCGTGAAAAGACCTCCCTTACTTCAGGAAATTCTTTACGAATAATCTCTTCGCTCTGTTTTTGCAGTTCAAGAGAGGAAGAAAGCCCCACACTGTTACTGCGAATAAGTTGAAAAGCAAAATCACCTTCATCAAGTTGTGGGATAAACTCCGCACCTAGCCTGGTAAATATCCATAAAGATGAGGAAAGAAGAAGGAGCATTACGAGTACTACCAGGAAACGAAACCGTAAACCCAATTGCAATAAGGGAGTATATATCTTTTTTGTTAAGACGATGAGCCAGTTGTCTTTTTCCTGAATTTTACCGCTTAGCAGAAATGAGCATAGCACTGGCATTAATGTTAATGCCAATACCAATGATGAACCCAGAGCAAGCATTACCACAAATGCCATTGGTTTGAACATTTTCCCTTCAATACCTTGCAGAGCAAGAATTGGAATATACACTACCGTGATGATGAGTACACCAAAGAACATTGGATTAACTACTTCTTTGGCAGATCGCAACACCTCACGCATGCGTTCTGTTGCGTTAAGCTTTCGTCCCAAGGCGTGCTGTTTTTCTCCCAGATGTCTCACAATGTTTTCCACCATGACGACCGCTCCATCAATAATGAGACCAAAATCAATTGCTCCAAGGCTCATCAAGTTTCCACTTAGTCCCCAGTGTGTCATGCCAATCATTGCCATTATCATAGAGAGCGGGATGACCAATGTGACAATAAAAGCGGCTCGCCAGTTTCCGAGAAAAAGAAAGAGGACAATAATTACGAGTAGTGCACCTTCTGTTAAGTTTTTTTCAACTGTGGTAATGGTACGATTTACTAAATCGCTTCGATCATAAAGAGGGCGAATGAGTACACCTTGTGGTAGTTTTTTTTGAATTTCTGTTAAATTTTCTTTAACGGCGCGGGATACAAGTCGTGAATTTTCTCCAACGAGCATGATAGCTGCTCCAATAAGTGCTTCACGTCCGTTATCAGTACTCGCTCCGGTGCGAAATCCACTTCCAATACCTACTGTTGCCACTTCATGCAGTAGTAGTGGTCTGACTGCACCAGTGAATTTGAGAGGGAGATTTTCAATTTCTTCAAGTGTAGTCACCCGTGTTGTGGCACGTATGATCAACTGTTCACCACCAATCTCAACATATCCCCCTCCGGCATTGAGTGTGTTTTGCCTTATAATTTCTGCAAGTTGATCAAGTGAAAGCCCGCTTGCTGCAAGTCGAGTTGGTTCAGGTTGGATAATGATTTGCTTCTCATATCCGCCACTGGTATTTACTTCTGCAAGACCAGGGGTATTACGCAGTAATGGTTTAACTTGATATTCCTGTATTTGTGTGAGTGCCATCAGTTGTTCCTCACGTGTTACGGGTTTGTGAGGAGCATCAACTGCAAAATCAAGACTGTAATAAAAAATTTCCCCTAAACCAGTTGCTACCGGTGCAAGTTTCGGAACTACTCCTTCCGGAAGTTTATCCACTACCCTGGAGAGGCGTTCGGTTACTAATTGTCTGGTCAGGTAAAGATTAACCCCATCCTTAAATGTCATTGTTACCTGAGAAAGTCCGAATTTTGATAGTGAACGTAATTCAAGCATCTCAGGAAGCCCCATCATTTCGCTTTCAATCGGAAAAGTAACAAGCTTTTCAACTTCTTCAGGAGCCAGTGCTGCAACAGCGGTATTAATCTGTACCTGTGGGTTAGTAATATCAGGAACCGCATCAATTGGCAGGTACATGGCTGCTCGTATACCGAATGCGATAAGTACAAAAGTAAGTAGCAGCACTGCTGCCCGTTGATTTAATACAATTTCAAGAAGTTTTGTTAGCATAATTTAATGTCCGTGCGTACAAGTGTGACCACCTCGCACTACCTGAAGTTCTGCCATCCAAAGCGACATTACCGGGGTAGTTACGACTTCATCTCCTGAATACAATCCGTCTGTGATTTCTACTAGAGTCTCACTCCAGGCACCAATTTTTACAGGGGTGCGAATAAAGAATTCACCATTCTTTGCATATACAAAATGTCCTTCTACTGTTTTAAGTAGCGCACTTTGAGGGATACTCATATTTGCTTCTGTTTCTTGCAGTAAAATAAATCCTTGAATTTCACCGATGCTTGTTAATGGTACTCTCGTTGAAACGATCACTTCATATTCATTCAAGGCAAGGAAATCTGATTTGAGTATGTTCTTCACAATTCCTTTCCCGCCCGGTATTTCCACTTTGGAGCCCGTTCGTATCTTTAGCGCTTCTTTTGCAGGTAAGAATCCGCTTGCTTCATTTTCCCCAGACTTTGTACGCAGTGTAATGGGAATACGGGGAGTAATTTTTTTCTTCACTACTTCAGTGGTCTCTAGCCCAATACGCTGTGTCATTTCATTTGTGAGAGAAAGTCCTTTCCCTTTTCTAAACTGAGCACCATTCTCTGCTGAATGTGTATCCTGTGGGCTGGCATGTACCTGTATGTCTTTAGTAAGGAAGCCGGTAAGAAAGATAATTACGAGTACATACAAATATTTCATAGGTATGATATCCTTATTTTGATTTGAGTTTTATGAGTGTTTCTGGTGTGCCAATAAGTTGTTCAAGGAGTATTGCTGCTTCAAGAGCTTGTGCTTGTGAAGAACAGATTGCTTCTACTGCTTCCAGATATTTATCCTGTAATGCGACATAAGTACCGATTGGTACGGCACCGAGGCGATAGTGTTTATCAGCTATTGTCGCCGCCTCGCTGAATTTTGTAATAGTAGTATCTTTCCAGAGATCAAGTCGGCTACGCATTGCTTTGTAGAGTAGTGCGGCTTCTGTAACCTGTCGTTCCACTTCCTGCTGAGCAGTTGAAAGTGTAGCTTGAGCCTGGATATGGCGTGCTTCTTCAGTGCTTACTTTGGCAGTACCAGGATCCCATAATGGAAGTGGTACAGAAAAGCCAAGACCAACAACTGTTTCATCCCCACTTATTATACGTTCCTGGGAAAGAAAAGGACCGACCGTGACTGTTGGGTACCTCTCATTTTTTGCCAAATCTACTTTAAGCCCCTGTTGTTCCAGTTCACTACGGCGTACACGTAAATCATAATTTTCTTCAAATGCTTTAGCGAGTAGCTCAGAAAGTTCAGGCATAGGGGTAAATGAAAAATCAGGACGTGACACATTCAAAGAACCGTCCGCTTTTTCCCCCATTAATTGATTCAGTTCTAACAAAACTTTTTGTACTGCAATTGCTGCTTCTCCGGCTTTTGCCTGTGCCACGAGGGTTGCTGCCTCAATAGTTTTGCTCTCCAGCAGTGATGTCACTCCCTGGGGATCACGTTGGAGTAACACATGTTTCATTGCACGGTATCGTTCTGCAACTTCTTTTGCCGTGTTGGCAACATCTTGTTGTGTTGCCAATACGTAAGCAAGCATCCGAACTCTGGCACTTAGAAAAATCCGAAATCGTGTTAAACCAAGTTCTGAAAGTTCAATATTTCGATTAGCGATTGCTTTTCTAAGACTTAAACGACCTCGCCATTCTATTGGCTGAGCCAGACTTGCCGAGTATGCAACCCCTTCCCCTGCTATTGTGTTACCACCGCGTACATGCATTGAACCGATACCAAAACTCAATTCCGGATTTCTCGGTTTACCTGCGACCGAACGCCCCGCTTGAGCCGCACTCACTTCTGCCTCGTAAAATGCTATTTCCGGGTTGTTAGCAAGTACTTTGGAAACAAGTGATTCAATATTCATTCCCGGGTTTTCAGCAGAAGCAGGTGCCGGCATGAAGCAAAAACAAAATATAAAAATAATAGCACGCATAATATTCCATCATCTCTTGAGTTAATTTCTCATACCGGGGCGGCAATAAGACACAAGACCACTCATGTGCCACTAAACAGGCGCCCTGAGATTAGTATCCTGAAAATTCAGGATTTTTAACGTCACGTGTGGACGTGATTAAACGATGGATGGACCGCGAATAGGAATACCTTGTACCAGGTATTGGAGATGAACCGGTACTGGAAGATCAGGTGTTTCCCACAATATCAAGGAATTGTTTTTGAGTGCACTACCGGGACGAAACTCGATCGATGGTAGTAAAACAATATCAACGAATTTGGAAAATTCTGTCTGTTTTAGAGTATATTGAGAGTCAGAAAAATTATGAACTGTGTAACACTCAGAACAACCATCAACAGGTTCGCAGGGTTGTTCAGTTTCACACGGGCAGGACAAGAGCCCGGTTACGATCAACTCTGAATGCATGGTGACTGTCAGCAGTAAAGCAAACAGTATGGAGGAAACCAATTGTTTTACAATGAAACCCATATTAAGGACATGCTACTGGCTGTGTTTTTATCTGTCAATTGAAATAGTTAAGAGCGTATGATGATGGAAGATGAAAGTATATTAAAACAATAGTAAGTATAATGAGTTACCATGAGTCCTGGAGCTGTGTCAGCTTTGTTCCCGGAGTACGATACCCCGTTCTTTAAGGGTCTTCGCCTGAATCCCTTTACCGTATATAGGGGTTGGCGGAATTTCATCAGAGTTCCAGCTTGCAAGGTGTGATTGAAAGTTAGTGAGGCTCCCTGAAGGGTCATTTGCGATTGCCTCATTATAAAAGCGCTGTAGTGCATATGCAGGATTATAAGATAGGTCTTCTTCCCTGAGAGAGATCAGTACTCCGCTTGAATTTTCATGTTCGGCTACGGAGATAATTTTTATTTCATCAATGTCTATGTTTTTTTTCCCATTCCTGTTTTCATGATTAACTCTGCATATGTAATGTTCGGATACGTTTGCAGGTATATAAAATGTAAGCTCTCCTTTGTCCCCGAGCTCTGAAGTAGTCAGGTAGAGATAACCCCTTGCAAGAAACAAGGAGACCCCATACATGGGTATATTTTTCAGGTGAGTAAGTCCCTTGCAAAAAGAGAGCCCTCCTCTGAGACCGGTAAAACTCCCGGGACCATTGCAATATACTACCTCAGATATTTCAGAGACATTTTTCCCGGATAAAGTACAGACTTCCTTCAGACAGGCAGGTAATTCCTCACAAAGCCCAAGGGATAAATCAAACTCAGAAAAGCAGGTGTCGATGCCCAGATAGAGCTTTTTTGAGGAAGAATCAAGAAACAGCGTTGCCATTCAGATAATAATATCAGAGCGCCCCTACTTTTCAGAGTCGCTCCAGCTTGGTTCTTTTTCTTTAAGTACATCAGGGTCTCTTGTCAGATCGTTATGTACTGCAATGATCATGATTCCAATAATGAACACAAAACCGAGTGCCTGAATAAACTCTTTTTTCCTGATACTGATACTCCCAAAAATACCCTCAATTGCAAACATCAGGAGATGCCCTCCATCAAGTACCGGTATCGGAAGTAAATTAAGAATTCCAAGAGTTATATTGATATAGGCAAGGAAAATCAGATACGAATTTACCCCTTCGGAAGCTTTCTCTCCGGCTACCTGATAAATAAGAATAGGACCCCCGAGAGAATCCATTGCAACTTTACCCCGAAATAATCCTACAAGACCATCTATGACAAGATAACTGGTAGTCCCTATCCAGGTAAATGATCGCTTCACTCCTTCAAGGAAAGGTACTTGTCTGGGGGTCAGTGCAGGGGTTACCCCGATCATGTAGTGCGTTACGGTATCTCCACTGAGATTTTTTGTAGTTTTTTCACGAGGCGCAATTTCAAAAGTATGCATGTGTTCGCCCCGCTTCACGACGAACTCCAAAGGAACTCCCCCGGAATCCTGAACCATTTTCTGAAGGTCTTCAAAGACTTTTACCTCATTCCCGGAAATTGAAATTACTTCATCCCCTTCAAGCATACCCGCTTCTCCTGCCGGAGACCCCTTCAGAATCTTGCCCATTTTTGTCCCGTCAACATCCAGAAGACCGTACACAGTTGTGCTGAAAATCACTATCAAAATGGCAAGAACAAAGTTAAAAAGAGGTCCCGCAAAAACAATCAATGACTTCTGCCAGTTATTTTTGTTTATAAACCACTGTGATGGGTCATCCAGCATTGCCTGAACATCGGGGTGTATGGGTTCTTTCTCTTCTTTTTTTTCAGAAGTATTTTCCGAGTCACTGTTTCTTACTGCTGAATCACTCACCTGTTCACCAGTAATCATATCCGGCATGTCACCGACCATGCGTACAAAACCGCCCAGTGGAATGATAGACACCTGGTACTCAGTACCTTTATACATTTTTTTCCAGATCGCGGGACCAAAGCCCACAGAGAATTTAAGTACTCCTACTCCACAAAGTTTGGCAGCAAGGAAATGACCAAGTTCATGTATGGTGACCACAACCCCAATCAGTATTAAAAACGCCGGCAAATTACTCAGCATGTAAACATTCTCCTTTTTATCTTATCTAACGAATAATGAATGAAATACCTGTATGGTTTTTTCCCGTGCTTCCTTGTCTGCCAGAAGAACCTCTTCATAGGTACTGACTTCAGACATGGAACTCTCATCCATTACGGTACGTACTATAGCCATTATATCTGTAAACGCTATCTTTTTATCAATAAATAGATGTACTGCAACCTCATTTGCAGCATTTAGTACCAAAGGTGCAGTGCCCCCGGCACGAAGCGCCGCACGAACCAGAGAAATACTAGGGAATTTGTCATAATTGACCGGGAAAAATTCAAGTGTTCGTGCTTCGGATGTTTCAAGCCATACGTTTCCTGAAGCACTTTTTTCTTTTTTATCGTGATCCTGAAATGTACTTGCCAAGGGCAGAGAACAGCTTGCGCACTCACACAGCGCATGTAAAATTGGTACCTTCATATCAGGTTCATAACAGATCGCAATAGTCGAGCCATCAGCGTATTCGACAAGCCCGTGAACAACACTTTGCGGGTGAATCAGTATTTCAATCTCATGTTCAGGAAGATCGAACAATACGGCAGCTTCAATTACCTCAAGACCTTTATTCATCAGGCTTGCCGAATCAATGGATATTTTCTTTCCCATATTCCAGCGGGGGTGATTTGCAGCTTCTTCCGGAGTTACCTTCGATAAATCTTCCAGAGGATATTTGAAGAAAGGACCACCGGATGCGGTAATAATGATTCTGACCGGACGCTCCCCGGGTCTTGATTTCATCGCCTGGTAAATAGCATTATGTTCAGAATCAACGGGAACAATTGGTACCCGCTTTTTTTTCAAAGCCCTCTGAACAATTCCTCCCGCAGCCACAAGGCTTTCCTTATTTGCCATCGCAATTGGCTTACCGGCTTCTATTGCTGAAAGTAGAGGCGGGAGAGCGGCAAACCCAAGTACTGCATTAAGAATAACTTCAACTGAATTATGCGATACGAGATTGGAAAGTGCATGTTCTCCGAAATAGATTTTTAGCGGTATTTCAAATCCTTTCGTAGCTTCAATGATTCGTTCATGATCTTCTTCCCTTGTTACTGCAACAGCTGATGGAGAAAATTCCCTGATCTGTTCAATAAGAAGATCGATGTTCGAATGAGCGCTGAGGGCATCAACCTTGAAAAAATCTTTGTTTTTTCTGATAACATCGAGTGTCTGAGTTCCTATGGAACCAGTGGAGCCGAGTATGCAGATTTTTGAAGGTTTAACTGTTCCGGGTGGTATCTGGGTTTTATAAGAGGTGATCATGGGAATTCACTAAAGGAAAAACAATACCGGCATCGCAAAAAGCATGGCATCAACCCTGTCAAGGACACCGCCGTGACCGGGAAGAAGAGATCCCATATCCTTTACCCCGATACTTCTCTTAAGAAGTGACTCAAAAAGATCTCCAACTACGGATAATATTCCGATACATAGTCCAAGGGCAATAAGTCTGAATACCGGCTGATCAAACTCAAAGTAGGAGCCCCAAGCAAGACTCATAAGAGCTGCCCCAAGGATGCCGGCAAAAGACCCTGACACTGTTTTATTGGGGCTGATTCGGGGTGAGAGCGGACGTCCACCCGCAATAGAGCCTACAAAATACGCAAGAGTATCCGCCATAATTACAGATACCACGACCCAGAGTATATATTCACCGGAAAACCTCTGATCAACCAGAAGAAGACACACGAGAAGAAGCCCGGGATATACCAATGCCATTACCGGCACACTTACCAGTTTGGTAAAATCGGGTTTATTTGCAGACCCTTCCGCAATCGCTATAATTGCAAGCGAAAGTACAAGAAGTACTCCATACAGGGACTGAAAATATATATCTGAACCAAGCCCAAGTACCAGTGCAGGCAGGACATACATAACCGCTACAAGTGCATAGAGTTGGCGTTTTTGGAGTGATAAAGTGCTGGAAAACAGCTCAAACATGCAGAGTCCATATAAGACCACTACAAGAATCGTTCTGAGGAAACCTCCGAACCAGATTAGCGGTACCAGGACAAGAAGGAGAACACTGGCAGTGATGACTCGTGATAGAAGATTCCTGGAATCAAATGGCATATGAGAGCACCTTTATAATATAATTATGCTACCGAGTATCCAAGTTTTTGGGCAACATGTACATGTTCACCCCGCTCGATCTGTTCAGAAGTAAGCCCAAATCGACGCTCCCTTTTGGTGTACTCTATAAGACATCGTTCAAGAGTTTCATCAGTAAACTCAGGCCAGTATTCCGGAGCCACTACTATCTCGGTATAGGCAAGTTGCCAGAGTAGAAAATTGGATATTCTCATTTCCCCACTGCTCCTGATCAGAAGATCAGGGTCA
The DNA here is from genome assembly GCA_964612555.1 of uncultured Bdellovibrionales bacterium. Lineage (GTDB taxonomy): Bacteria > Bdellovibrionota_C > UBA2361 > SZUA-149 > DAOLCO01 > DAOLCO01. The sequence continues at coordinate 58,667 of CAZTBW010000003.1, forward strand.
GGGATATTATGAGTCCATAGATGTTGTGAAATATCTTCAGCTTGAATTTCTTTCGGGTCAATTGTGCCAGCAGTGATTTTTTCTCCAATCAACTGCATTGCACGTATCAGCTCCTCACGTGCCCCGTAATTAAGGGCGAGTATAAGATCAAGCCTGGTATTATCTTTGGACGCCTCAATATTACGTGCAAGACCTTTCTGCACCATTTTTGGTAATTGAGTGATATCACCAATGGTTCGTAAACGAATCCCGTGAGAAAGTATTTCCGGAAGTTCCGAGTTAAGATATTCCCGAAGCAGGTTCATCAGTCCATTTACTTCTGCCGGACTGCGTTTCCAGTTTTCGGTAGAAAAACTGAATAGTGTCAGGTAGCGTACCCCTCGCTTAAGACAGGACTCAACAATACGTTTAACCGACTCAACCCCGGCACGGTGCCCCTGGATTCTTGGAAGATTATTCTCTTTTGCCCAGCGCCCGTTCCCATCCATTATGATTGCAACATGCCTGGGAAGAGAAGCATGTGCACCAGACGCTAATGGCGTAACAACAGAACCATTTTTTTTATTTGCGTCGGATTTCATTATCTTCAGACGGTCATGCACTCAGCTTCTTTCTCAGCAAGCATCTTGTCTATCACTGATACGTAATGGTCTGTACGTTTTTGTACTTGCTCTATTGATTTTTTAATTTCGTCTTGAGTAATTCCGCCGGCTTTTTCTAATTTTTTAAGCGCATCGTTTGTTTCTCTTCTGTGATTACGTACTGATATACGGACTTCTTCCGCATGCTTGTGTAAATGCCTGACGAGCTCTTTTCTGCTCTCTTCTGTCAAAGACGGAATATTCACTCGTATGGTATTTCCATCTCGTGAAGGGTTTAAGCCGAGATCAGAACTTCTGATCGCTTTTTCAATTGATTCAACCGCAGAGGCATCAAACACGTTTATCACAATTAAACGAGGTTCCGGTGCTGCCACTTGCCCAAGATGACTGAGAGCCGTTTTAGAGCCATAATAATCAACCTGTATTGAGTCCAGCAGACTTGATGATGCTCTTCCTGTACGAACTTTTTTAAGATCTTTTTTATAGGACTCAATAGTTCCTTCAGATTTTTCGTCAAATGCTACCAGTAATAGTTCAATTTCTTCTGCTGTCACGATACTATCCTCTTACATTGTGTAGTGATTATTCCCGAACCCAGGTTCCAATAGAGTTATCAAATACCACATGCTCGATATTTCCAGGAGTGGAAATATTGAACACCCTGATTGGAATATGCTCTTCCATACAAAGAGAAAGTGCGGTGGCATCCATGACCTTAAGATTTTGTTTTAAGGCGTCCATATAGGTTACTTCCTTATACATCTTTGCGTCCGGATGTTTCATGGGGTCTTTGTCATATACCCCATCAACTTTTGTCGCTTTAATGATGACTTCTGCCGCTATTTCTTTTGCCCGTAAAGCTGCTGCGGTATCAGTAGTGAAATAAGGGTTTCCGGTTCCACAGGCAAATATTACAAGTCGACCTTTTTCAAGGTGACGAGTGGCACGTCGCGTGATGAATTGCTCACAGATCGAGGGCATGGCAATTGCTGACATTACTCTTGTTTTGATACCCTGCCTTTCAAGCGCGTCCTGCATCGCAAGTGAGTTAATGACGGTGGCAAGCATACCCATATAGTCGGCAGAGACTCGCTCCATCCCAACTGCGGCAGCAGAAACTCCCCTGAAGATATTACCTCCACCAAGGACAATGCCCACTTCAACGTCTTTTGAATGAACTACTGAAACTTCTTTTGCGATTCTTTCAAGGACTTCATTGTCGATTCCATAGCCCTTATCCCCTGCAAGAGCTTCACCGCTTAACTTCAAAAGCACCCGTCGTCTCGACATATTCATCCTTGATATTTTTTATTTCAGAAGTACTGTGCCTTCAGGTCACAATCCTAGCCATTAACAGCCTGAGCCACTTCAGCAGCAAAATCTATTTCTTCTCTTTCAATCCCCTCTCCCAGTTCAAATCTGGTAAATCGGCGACATACTACTTTCTCACCCATCTTGCCGGTCAGTTCAGTAAGCAGTGTACCAATTTTTTTCTTGGAAGAACTGTCCCGAACATCGATCTGATCAAGAAGACATACCTCTTCATAAAACTTTTCGAGTTTTCCGAGAATAATTTTTTCAGCCATTTTTTCCTGCTCGGGCTTTAGTTGGCTTTCATACACCGCTTTTTCACGGTCAATTACATCCTGAGGTATTTCTTCCCTACTGACGTACTGTGGTTTAGCCCATGCGATATGCATGGCGAGGTCACGCGCCAGGCTTTGAAACTCATGGTTTTGTGCCACAAAATCTGTCTCGCAGTTAAGTTCAAGCATCACCCCTATTCTCCCTCCGGGGTGAAGATAACAAAATACGGTACCTTCCGCAGCAACTTTACCTGCTCTTTTTTCAGCAGTCTTAAGCCCCTTCTTTCTTAAATAATCCTGAGCCTGTTCAAGATCGCCACCCGTTTCCTGAAGCGCCTTTTTACAGTCCATCATTCCGGCACCGGTTCTTTCTCTTAAAGTCTTCACCATTTCGGCTGAAATCTGTGTCATATTTCCGTATTAACTCCTACACTAACGTAACTACATTCTTCTTATTAAAAACGCATAATGAACCTATGCGGTGGGTATGAACGGCTGAACAAAAAAATATTTCGGGACAGCCGTTTCTGCTTCTAGATTTTATCGGTTTCGGAACTTTCTCCGGAAGTTTCCGTCTCGGAAGTTTTCACAGAAGCATCATCAGCAGCCTGATTTGCTTCCGGTGATGAGATTCCGGATGGAGACCCAGATGGAGACACTGCAACTGAAGACACACGAACGGTACTGGGAACCGTTTTGTGTTTCGCCGAGTCAACGTCTTTTCCAAGACGCTTCGTGTACATTTGCTTACCTTCCAGAACGGCATCAGCAACCGCAGAGCAAAACAATCTGATAGCTCTGGTACCATCATCATTAGATGGTATAGGGTACTGTACCACGCTAGGGTCAGAGTTGGTATCTACCAGGGCAACCACTGAAATATCAAGTTTTGTAGCTTCCTTGATTGCAATGTCCTCTCTCTTGGTATCAATCACAAACATGAGTGAGGGCGCACTGTACATATCTCTGATACCGCCAAGAGAAAACTCAAGCTTTTCTCTTTCGCGAGACATCATAAGACGTTCTTTTTTTGTATATTTGGTGTGCTTTCCGGTCTTTTGAGCTTCCTCTTCTTCTGCAAGAATCTGCTCTACCTTGTTCATTCTTTCGATGCTTTTTCGAATGGTCTGAAAGTTTGTCATCATACCACCGAGCCATCTTCTTGAGACATAGTATGCCCCGCAGCGTCTTGCTTCTTCAACCACGGCATCCTGTGCCTGCTTCTTTGTTCCCACAAAGAGAATCGAACCACCACGGGCAGCAACTTCAATGATTGCCTCTCGTGCTTTTGACCACGATTCGATAGTTCGTGGAAGATGAATAACGTGAATTCCGTTTCTGACTCCGTAAATGAATTTGCTCATTGCCGGGTTCCATCTTGAAGTCTGGTGACCAAAATGTACTCCCGCTTCCAGGAGTGATCTGAGGCTTATTTCTACAGGGGCACGAGGGGTGATATCCCTGTTTGCAGCAGACTGATTTCCAGAATGACTCCCCGGGCGACTTTCTGAAGCCGATACACTTCCTGAAGCCGATACATTGTTAGTACTTGCGGCAACTACCTTTGGTGCGCCTTCTTTTCTTTCAGGTGACATATCTGAATGACTTACCTGTTCACTTGCTGTTTCCACTTTCTTTATCCTTTTATACTAATCTCAATCTTGGTTATTCCTTGCCCGTAACAACATATGCATCGTCGGTAATGCAGACATATGCAAAAACCAGCATCACGAGTAATACGTATGAGTTAGAATACGTAAAAACTGCGACGCTGCACCCGGTAGTCAGCATTACGGCACTACCAGGCACCAAGATATTGTTACAGGTGCGTAAACGTATATTTCCTGATCGTCTTATATTCAGGCAATAAGTGCTGCGAACACTACCACGAGCCACCACGTACATCAAGTTATGCAGGGAAGACCAAAGGCTATAACACACCTTTTTTATAAATAACTATTGGCACCCGGCTACCTGATAGTATGCCACAGTTTGGTATGAATAATTTATTTTTTTTCTAAAGTAAAAACAGGCACTTAAATAGGTTTTAGGAATTTTTTATTGTTTTCGGTGAGATAAGTCTGAAAACCCTGCGAAAATAAATGGGGGAAAGGAATTAACATTAAAGATAAATCATACAAGCTATTATGCCCATACAAGGTACTCTCACGAAAAATTTACATATAAAAACAGAAGGCAAGCTGATTAAAAAATTGCTTGTCCAGCATGATATTCTCAAAAAATCCCTCGCCGATGATATCAAAGCCACCATGGCAGAAGCCGAACAAAGGCGTAAGGATTTTGAAAAAGAGGGATATGATAAAGGTTTCAGGCAAGGGCTTAAAAATGGGCTTGAGGCTCTGTTTGTTATGGAAGTGGTGAAACAGGAGCTTCTTCTCAAGCTGGATTCGCACATTTGTGAAATCGTAAAGAATATTTCAAAAGAGGTGTTGAGTGAAGCTTTGAGTACTCAGGAAGGGAGCATCCTTGGGAGAATCAAACGAGCTGTAAATGCTTTTTTAAATCATTCTTCAGGGAGTGGAAAAGGAATTTCTGTTCATGTATCTCCTGAAGACTACGAAACCCTGATTGATAGTGATTACTTTAATAATAAAAATCTGTGCTGTGTTTCAGATTCCAGGGTCTCAAAAGGAGATGCGATACTTCACACCCCTTCAGGGGAGATAGAAATCAAGCCGGGCAAACATCTTGATCATATTCTTTTACATCTTTCACGCATGCAGCTCGTTCCGGAAGAAACACTTGAGGCGTGTGATCACAAGGTCAAACTAGTCCTTCGACCAATAAGTTTTTGCACATGCAAAAACACTGAAAATAGCTCAGGACTAGTGCCGAGCGATACCTCAAAGTCCGAAAACTTTCGGGTCGAGGCACTAGTAATACAGGATGCCGCATGAATCATAATTTTTCACATATATTACCTTACAGTACCTGCGGACGGGTACTTTCAGTTCAGGGCACCACCATCTGTGTAGAGCTGCCCTTTGCAAGACTTGGAGATATACTTAAAATTGATGGCGGAGATACTCCGGTTCTTGCCCAGGTAGTATCCTTTAATGAACGACATATCATTGCATCTCCCATGGGGTCTCTCCGTTCCATTTCCCCCGGGGCAAAAGTAACAAGTGCTGAAGATGCCTCCTCCCTGTATCTTTCACCAAAGTCTGTTGGAGCACTTTTAAATGCATTTGGTGAGAACATCATGGACGCTCCCAAAAAAATATTTTCAGCTCCTGTCTCTTCACTGCTTCCCGAAGGTCATTACCAGTTATTTACCAAGCCCAAAGCCGTACAGGAAAGGAGACCTGTGACTGAAAGGCTTCACACGGGTATCCGCTCACTGGACGCACATACGACTCTGGGCAAGGGGCAGCGTATAGTAATTCTTGCCGAACCCGGGGTTGGAAAGTCAAGTCTTTTACTTTCTCTTGCTGAGCAGGTTGAGGTGGATCTTGTTGTAGTTGCACTTATAGGTGAGCGGGGTCGGGAAGTAACAGAATTTTATGAAGAACTTTCAGGGAGCAGTGCTCTTGCAAAAACCGTTCTTGTTGCCTCTACCAGTGATGAGCCGGCACCCGTTCGAGCGCAAGCAGCAGAAACAGCGCTTAGAATTGCCGAAATCGCCGCAGATAATGGTGCCCATGTTCTTTTTGCCTTCGATTCCCTCACCCGTTACCTGAGATCCTTAAGAGATATCGGACTTTCTGCCGGGGAACTCCCCATCCGCCGTGGTTATCCGGCTTCTGTATTCGAAAAGATTCCGGCGCTGATAGAACGTGCAGGAAATTATGGAACCGGTTCCATTACCGGAATATACACCATGCTCTCTACCTCAGAACTGGATGAAGACCCTTTGGTGGAAGAAGTAAAAGGACTAACTGATGGTCACATAGTACTAAGCAGAGCCCTTGCCGAGCAAGGTCACTTCCCCGCCGTAAACATCCGAAAATCCCTCTCCCGCCTCCAAAGAAGATTCCTCCCCGAACACCTTTTCAAACAAATACAAAAAATCAAATCACGCTACGCAGAACTCACCGACTCAAGAGAACTCCTCATGGTATCCGGAAACCACGAACTCCTGCTAAAAAAAGACGAAGAACTACAGGCAATAAATCAATTTTTAAAACAGGAAAGTAATATCTGCACTTCTTATGAAAATCTGGAAAACGAAATAAAATCTCTGGCTGGGTGTTTAGGTCTTTAGAAATAGCTGTATTTTTAGATAGTTTCCATCTCTTTAACCTTCACTATCGAATACACCGCTTGAAGAAGTGGACAATCCAGCTCTGCTTCACGTGCATACTTTAGTAAAGTCCCATGAACCGTGTCTACTTCTGTACGTTGTCCTTTTTCCAAATCAAGTAGTAAAGAGGTTTTGGCGTGTTTGCCTTCAGCTTTGTAATAATCAATCTTCTTTATAATTTCTTCTTTTTGAGAATCCGAAATTTCTATTCCCTGACTTGCAGCAATTGAAAATGTTTCGTTTAAGAAACGTCGAAGTAAAGCTTCTCCATCAGGGTTGTGTACAATTTTTCCTATTTCGGATTGATAAAGGACAGTCATACCGGAAAAAGCGGCAATCCATACCAGTTTTAACCACATCTCAAGTTCAATTGCCGGAGAACAGTTTGCTTTAATATTTGCTGATTTAAGAAATGATTCGATCGTATCAAGTACGGGGTCGGATTTGTTTTCACGGGCACCAAAAGTAAGGGTGCATAAACCAGAAATCTGTTCAACGCAGCCCGGGTTTTTGATGCGGGAGTTTATGTATATTAGACCCGGATAAATTCTGTCCAGCTTTACATATTTCTGAATTTCCCTGTCGTTCTCAAGACCGGTCTGAAAAGTAATGATTGTAGTATCTGCTGTGACTACTGAAGCCAGTGCTCTAGCAACTTCCGAAGTTGAGTAGGATTTTACAAAGACCAGAACAAGCTCAGGATCCCTCACCTCTGAAATCTGACTGAGCACCTTAACACGAGGTACCACAAAATCTTCATTTTGAGATTTTACGGTAAGACCAGATTTTGCCAAGGCTTCCCCATGCACACCACGGGCAACAAAAGTCACATCCGCCCCAGCCCTCGCAAGAAGACCACCAAAGTAAGCACCTGTACCCCCTGCACCAACAATAACTGTTCGCATACCAACCTCGGAGTTATTATGGGAAATTAGAACGCAGTATAAACCATGAAATCCAGCTAGGCAAAAACAATCTTAGTTGTGTGGTAATGCGCCCCGCTCTCTTGCCAGTTTAATAACACTTGAATAATCCCACTTATGGAGACTATCGACCATGAGCATATCAAATCTTCTTAGCGAGCCTGGAGTTACTTTGGTCATCTGCATTACAATATCCTTGGCTTGTTGATAATCATCAACTTCAACATCTATATCAAAATCATGACTTCCAATCGTTCTTAATAGTGCTACTACATTTGGATGTTGACGACAGAATTCTTGCAGGCGCTCTAAGGATCCCTGCTTAATTTGTTCAATTTGAATTTGTATCTTTGAATATAAAATTTTCCTTGCTTGAGGTGCAAGTATAACCCAACTTCCTCTGAGCCATCCGGATCTTTCCAGCTTCTTTATACGATAGGTTATCGCCTCTCCCGTGAATGAATCAACAATACCCATTGACACCAGTTTTCGAGCGATTTCTGAATGAGAGGAGCGTGCATTTTGTGCCAGTATTTCCAGGATACCGTAGTCTATATCGGATAGCTTTGATTTTTCATAGACTTTATCGACACTTTTATAATTCCTTTTTTTTCTATCAATCAAATAATTTCGTGAGAAGAATTCCAGTAAGGAAGGTTTTCTAATGTTTTTACAAAAAAGGTCTCTGATCCTTCCGCTTTTTACTTTTGCACTACCATACAGTTACACGAGCACTCCTATTGAAACAGAACGCTCTCTTGAGCTAATAATCTTGTCCTTTTTACCATTATGAACAAACAGGATTTTGGCATTTGGGTTTTCTTTTAGAAAACTATTGCTGCTGCCATATGCAGTATAAGAAGGATTTTCTTCGATAGTCGGGATTATACCCAATACATTTTTTTGATCTCGCAAAACAAAGGGAACAAGCGCACCAGATCTGGTTCTATATTGGGTAAGCCTGATCTTTAATTCAGGTCTGTACATCCATTGTGCCCTACAGTTTGCATAAAAATAATGTTCAAGCTCCTGCAACTCAGTCCTTGCCTGCAACATCAGGTGAGTAGCTTCTCCTTGATCTTCTAAATATAAAACCGGAGCTTGTTGACCACCTTCCGTATCATATACCCTTAACAAAAACATTGACTCAAATGCAGAAAGTAATTTTTTGATTGTAGGTATGGAAATCCTTGTAATTCTGCTGGTCTCAGAAAAATTTAATGGCATTCCCTGTCTATTAGCAAAATAAGTCAACAAAGATAAAATTGTTCTTAATGACAAGGTCGTCTCAAAAATAAGTTTCAAATCTCTCTCCAGCATGGTTTGCAACTGGGTTTCAAATTTCTGAAACTGCATTGCCTCATTTCTGACAGAAAATATCCCAGGCAAACCTCCGTTTTTGAGATAACGGCTTATTTCTTTCTTGAGATCCGCCGTTTTGCTCTTAATCTCGAAATCAACATTTTTTGCATTTAAAAATCTTATTAGACTATCAGATAATGGCAGATGTTTGAGCTCCGAATAATTCATTGGTAAAAGTTCCCAATTAATTATCCTCCCGGTAAGTGATTCCTTAATCACCTTTCTACTTGAAAACCTGACAGACCCTGTAAGTAATATTTGACCAGGTTTTTTATTAAGACGAACATATTCTTTTAAAGCAGGAAATAATTCTGGTGCTAACTGACATTCATCTATCACCAGAGGATTTCCATGGTTATGTTCCAGAAATTCAAATGGATTAAGTCGAACAGCATCCAATGTCTGCCTGATGTCCAAGGTGTGATATGCAGATGATATCATTGATGACAAAGTAGTTTTCCCTACTTGCCGATGACCCAAAATCCCGACAATCGGACTATACTTAAGTGCTTCAATTAACAGCTTTTTTAAATATCTTTCTCTTTGATGCGGCATTTAAGGAGTATATCATGTTTCTGTAAAATCAGAAAGGGGGTTTTTCGATTTTACAGAAACAACTTTCTGAGCCAGGCTCTTAATCAATTTAAATGAGGGGAATATCAAATTCACTAATGGGTCTCAAATCAGTTTTTTAGACAAATAAAGAGATATTCCAGTAAACATATTAATAATATTAAATAGTTATAATAATTATTTAGCCACTAATGGTATATTAACTTCATTAGTGGCTAAGTTTATTTCTCTATTCCAGGTGCTGTCTTCTCAAGTGGAATCTACCGAGTTGTGCAACTAAATCAGGCTGTATCTAAATAACATAAATAGATCGTAAGCATGCAATACCGATTATGGATAAGGTTTTATGCCACAAACTCAGATCAATAGAAGACCAAAAGAAACTCAAACAGAGCAGGCTCGTTCAGAATCTGCCTCTTTACCCGCGGCTCAGGTGTCGAATAGTGACCCTGAAATAAAACTTGAAAAAAATGGGAAGAGTATAAAAATCAACCTGCCGGAAGGTTCTGTTACTGGTTTTACATACGAACGACAAGAGGCTGATTATCGTGCGAAGGGACATATCTCTCCTTTAGAAAACAGCGTGAAAAGCATCAATATGGGACAGGTTCTTATCGAAAAAACCAATGGAGGTTTACAAATTAGCATACCCGATAATCTTACCCTGACTGCCATTACAACAAAAGCAGATGGAACTCTGGTTAAAACAATTATCAGTAATGCTGGTATTGAAGCATCGCAAACACCACCACACGTTTCGCAAGTTCAAAAGACCCCGGAAGTCAGTAAAATTTCTGAAGCACCAAAGCAAGTAAAAGAAGTAGACACAGAACCCACAAGCAAGGTTGGTGTCTCGCTTCCGATGAGTAAAAGTCTTGATTCCTTGAAGTTACAGGCTAAGGAATTAAACTTGCCAGAGTCTGTCGCGCTGAAAGCCGCCGAACATAATTTGACAGATCTGAGTAAGGTAAAGATTCTGGGTGGAGAATATCAGCACTGTACAGATCAGGCTTGTATCAGCCTGGGTAAAGTTCATCCGTCTCAGCCTCAGGAGTTATCAAAGCAAACGACACCAGAACCGGCAGCAGTAAAATCGACTCCTGAAAAATCTCCAGTAAAAGAGGTCGATCTAGGCTCTCTGGCACCGGGTAGCGTCATTCATTATACCTATGCCGTAAGTGGGGGTACCGCAAAAGGAACCATAAATGTCCCTGCTGAGGGGTCACAAAGTCGCTCGATATCAATTCCCGGAGTTGGAACCTTAACACGGAATACAGACAAAAGTTTTTCTTTCTCAGAAGCCAGAGATTTTAAGGGTACGATCAGTGTTGGAGAGACGAGAAAAGAGTTCAAGGCGGAATCGGAATCCAGTGTCAGCACTTCAACCGCTCAAGTTCCAAAACAAAAAGAACAAGAACAAAGCAGAGGTACGCAGGCAAAAGCATTATCAATGAGCTCTGCTGAGGCAAAGAAATATGTGAGTACGCATAAGGATGAAAACATTGTCCTTATTGTCACTGCTCCTGAGGTCTGTGGACCATGTAGAAATTATGAACCTCAGGTACATGAGGCAAGCGCACAGGCAGAAAATACAACATTTATTACCGTAGATATCGGAAGAAGTTTTTCAGATAGTAACTTAGGTGTACAAGGGGTGCCTGCTACTATTATGTTTCGTAAGGAGCGAACAAATTCTAATCAGGAAGCTGGTAGAATTAGCGGTTTTATGAGCTCAAGAGATCTTTTGCAGAGGATAAAAGAAAGACTTTCTTTTTAACTCCCAAGTAGTATCTAAGGGTTGCATAATCTTATTTCTTCTTCCCTCCACCCCGCTTTTTAGTCACGAGCTTTATATCAGTCCCGCTGAATCCATAACGACTGCGGATGGTGTTTTTTATGAACCGCAGGTATGAAAAATGTACCTGTTTTGGATAGTTCATTACCAGCATGAATCGGGGTGGAGCGACGTCGACCTGGGCGGCGTAGAAAAGTTTTAGTGGTCTGCCACGGTAACTTGGGGTGCTGGCACGGGGGAGTTCTTTTCTGAGGAGATTATTTAAAGCCATGGTGGAAATTCTTTTCTTTCTTGCATGAGCAACTTCTTTTGATGCTTCAAGAATCTTGTGTACCCGCTTACCGGTTTTTCCACTTATAAAATAAATTGGCGCATATGGTACAAACTTGAACTCGGTTCTTAGTTTTTCTTCAAATGTTTTTACTGAAGTATGGTCTTTCACTACAAGATCCCACTTGTTTACCGCAATGATTATCCCCTTCCCTTCTTCATGGGCAAGCCCAATGATTTTTGCATCCTGATCACTGGGACCTTCCACCGCATCAAGCACCACAACCGCAACATCACACGCAGTGATTGCCCGCATTGATCGGAGCACACTATACTTTTCTACACTGTCCCCAACACGCCCTTTTTTTCTCATCCCGGCAGTGTCAATCAATTCAAACTGCTGCCCCTCATGGGTTAATACTTCGTGGATACTGTCCCGGGTAGTTCCTGCAAGCGCAGAAGTAATGGCACGCTCTTCCCCTGTTAAAGCGTTCAGGATAGTAGATTTACCAACATTTGGTCGTCCAATTAATGCAAGTCTGATACAAGGAATCGGGTCATCCTGAATTTCAGATTCATGCTCAAGTGAGTCCCCTTCTTCATCAGTAAATCTTTTTTTCTCAACACTTTCTGAATTGCCTCCCGGAAGGGGCAAATATGCAAAACTCTCATCATACTCTTTTACATCAATCCCACTATCGGGGTCATATACAGGAGGAAAATCTTCCTCAAGCCCTTCAATTACTTTCTTTTCCCTCATTTCTTCCCGATCATCCTCTTCTGCCTCTTCATACCAGTCTTCCGCACTGGCAATTTCCATTGAGCCTCTTTTCCAGGACTCTTCAATCTCTGCGAGGATTTCTTTTTCCCGCTCCTTTTGAGCTTCAAAGTGTTCATAGAGTGCATGAAAGTTGGGAAGCGTCTCTATAATGCCTTCAATAATCATTGAGACTCCTCTTCCATGAAGAGCACTGCAAGGGGTAACAGAATCAATCCCCAGTTGATAAAACTCTGCCGCAAGTGGTTCAAGTTCTTTTCCGTCACACTTATTGGCAACAACGCTAAATGGTTTATCGTACTGCCTGAGTACCTCAATGACTTCTTCATCACCGGGCTGAAGCCCTGTTTTGGAATCAACAAGAAAAATAATCGCATCTGCTTCCTCAACCGCAAGAAGCGCCTGACGGGAAGTATGTTGCTGGAGCTCGTCCGTGGCGTTCTTTTCAAACCCACCGGTATCTACAACATAAAAAGGAATGCGATACGCCTCTACAAGACCATAGTTACGGTCTCGTGTTACTCCGGGCATGTCCTCAACAACTGCCCTGCTTTCACCAAGGATGCGATTAAAGAAAGTGGATTTACCGACGTTTGGTCTTCCCACAATGGCAATTATAGGGATACGAATATCCATGAAAATCCTTGTATATGAATAACATTAAGAGAGTTGATACCCGGTCTTTATAAGACCCTGAGTCGATCTTGTCCAGTTTTGCTCTACCCGAACAAAAAGCTTCAATAAGACTTTCTGTCCATATATCCGTTCAAGCTCCTTTCTTGCCTGGGTTCCTATTTTCTGAAGCATGGAGCCTCCCGCACCAAGTACGATTGCTTTCTGGGAATCTTTTTCGACAATTATATCTACATGAATGGTAATCATGGAGTCTGAATCCTCCCAGCGTCTGCAAAGAACTCCCAAGCCATAAGGGATTTCCTGATGCAGAAATAGAAACGCCTTTTCCCGAATCAATTCAGAAGCAAACATTTCATCAGTCTGATCCATTACCATGTCCTCAGGAAACATAAGCGCTCCCTTTGAGAGTTTTTTAATGATACCTGACTCAAGATCAGCAATTCCATTTCCGTTCTTTGCAGAGACGGGTATGAATTCCGGAGTATATTCTTCACCAAATGAAGTACATAGTGCTTTTTGTAAGGTTGCTATCAAAGGAAGAAGAGATGATACCTCGACAATATCAATTTTATTTAATACCCAGACATCCGGGGGTCGTACCTGATATTTCTCATCAGAAGTAATCCCCCGAAGACTATTGATGCACTCTTCAATTACTTTTTCACCATTTAAGATAGTGCGAACGTCTACAACAAAGAGGAGAACATCAACTCCTTCACATGCACCACTTGCTTCCCGTTTTAGAAAACGAGACATCTCACCCCGATATTTTCTTGAGAAAAAACCAGGTGTATCAACGTATACCACTTGGGCTTCCTCTGTGGTTTTGATACCGAGGATTCTTTGTCGGGTGGTTTGTGCCTTTGGAGAAACGATACTTACCTTATGTCCGACAAGCTTATTTACCAGAGTGGATTTTCCGGCATTTGCCGGACCAATTAGTGAAACTATACCTGTATATCGCTCTGTGTTTAATGTTGACAGGTTCATGCTGCACTCGCATCTTCTGATACTGTTGCAAAGTTTCTCAGAGCAGTAAGTTTTTTAATCTCTGCTTCAGAAGAGTATAATAAGGCATTTTCCAGATAAAACTGTTGTCCTTTTTTGAGTTTTAGCTCTGGTGCGTCATATACCATTCTGATTAATGCCTGAGCGGCAGCTTCCTGTTGCGCTGCTTTTTTAGTTGCACCACGACCTCTTCCCACTGTCTGACCATCAACGATTACGATGGTAACAAATGTAGGTGCATGTTCAGGTCCCTCTATAAGCTCAAGAAGATATGAAGGAGGCTCACTGCCCGCTGCGTGAAGTACTTCCTGAAGTTCAGTCTTGGGGTCAAATGGGGTAACTTCCTTAAGAGAGTCACCAAAGGTTCGCTCGATCAAAGACAGTGCAACTTCATATGAACTGTCCCGATATACCGCACCAATGACCGCTTCAGTGACATCTGCGAGAATGGAAGGACGTTCTGCCCCGCCTGCGCTGTGCTCTCCACGCCCGAGTTTTACAAAGGTATGAAGCTCAAGTTCCCGGGCAATATTTGCAAGTGCCTGAGTGTTAACCAAAGCAGCCCGCATTTTTGAAAGTTCTCCCTCACGAGCTTCGGGATGAAGATCACTAAGAAGATGTGCAACGCCAAGATCAAGTACCGCATCTCCAAGGAACTCCAGACGTTCATAATCGGCTCGTTCTTTTACACCCAAAGCAGAACGGTGCGTAAGCGCTCTACTAAGCAGGTTTTTATCCTTGAACTCATATCCTATACGTTCTTCAAGTGTTTCAAAATCGGTACGTACCTGAAGTGGTGTCTCACGTTCTGATAATTCTTCAGGTGAAAGATTCTTTTTTAATGATTCCTTCTTGTTTTGAGCCACCGGTATCATGCGGTCGCCCTGCCCCTTGGTGTATTCTTTTTTCTTGCCGCTTTGTTTGTTCAAAGGGGAATAATCATCCCACGCATTTTTGACTAATACGTGGACAGGGGCTTCAGATTTTTTCTTGGTAGCACCAGGAACGGGTCCTATTTTCCCGGGTCGAATGGTTCGCATAATAATCTCCTCTCTTCTCTTTCAAGTGCACGGGCAGTTACTTTAAGAAGCGTCCCTGCCCGGGGAGCTTCCCACGATCGCCCGATCTTGTTATTATCAGAGGTAGAACAGGTGCCAGAAGGCATAATACGAACTGTAGCAAACTCGGAAGATGTCCCTAGTACAGAACCATCTTCAAGCACCCTGTCCTCAACCACCACCTCAAGCTCTTTTCCAGTCAGGGTTCCAAGAAACTCCTCTCTCCTTCTCTCAGCAATCGCCCGCCAGCGGGCAGATCTGCGCTTTCGTTCAGAAACAGGAATTTCACCATCAAGCCGTGTCGCCGCAGTGCCTTCTCGTTCAGAATAGGGAAACACATGAAGGTAGGAAATAGGTAGCGAAAGAAAAGTTTCAATCCCTTCCTCTAACTCTTTTCTACTCTCTCCGGGAAACCCCGTAATTACATCCGAACCAACTGCACACCCGTCAAACCTTTCATGAATATACCATAAAAGATCCCTCGCGTCTTCCAGACGGTACTTTCTATTCATCCGTTTCAGGGTTGAATCAGTAAACGCCTGTA
This sequence comes from uncultured Bdellovibrionales bacterium, assembly GCA_964612555.1. GTDB lineage: Bacteria > Bdellovibrionota_C > UBA2361 > SZUA-149 > DAOLCO01 > DAOLCO01. The sequence continues at coordinate 74,066 of CAZTBW010000003.1, forward strand.
AACATATATGAAGATGTTTACAAAAAAAGTGACTTTTACTTAAAAAGTCAATCATTTCAAAGCTTACGTTGTCAGGATCAAGTGAGCTGAGTCTGATTCTGGGGGGTGAAATCGGCTGCTCAAAGTAACCCCCTACCAGTGAAGGGGATAAAAGGTCTTCAATTTTCTTAAGAAGTTCGAGGAGTGAAGTGTCCTGGTCTTCACCATAACCTCCCAGATGGGTGCCTGTGAGGACAATTTCACGGTAGCCCAGGTTTATAATTGACTGTATATCAGCAAGTACATCTCCGGTTTTTCTTGAGCTCAGTACTCCCCTTGTTTTGGGAATGATACAGAAGGTGCAATGATTTTCACATCCCTCCTGTACTCTCAGATGAAACCTTGAACGAAGCTTGAATGTTCCAATCTGTTCACCCGGTCCTCTCAGTCCCTCCGAAATAGGGTCGTCCAGAGAAATGGTTTTGTGGACAGGTTTTCGTAAGCGGGCATCTGTATTTTTTTTAACCTCTGGACGAACTATGGTGTTACTATCTCCCATGATCGCACTGATAACATTTTTCTTCTGCCCGGGACCAAGTACTTGAATATCAGGGAATTGATTCTTAAAGACCTCAGGATTTGCCTCAGCCATACAACCTGTAAATATAATTTTTCGATCAGGTTTTTCAGCTTTCAGTTTTTCTACCAGACGAATTGCTTCCTTGTCGGCAGTATCGGTAACGGTACAGGAATTAATGACGACAACATCTGTATCTTCATCCTGGGAAAACTCCTGCACCCAGCCTCCCCGCTCTGAAACCAGAGCCGCAAGATCTACGGTATCAGCAAAATTACTCCTGCATCCAAATGTTTTGAAAGATACCTTTAAAGGGAAGGATTCGTTTTCCTGATTTGTAGTTTGAGATTTTTGTTCAGACATCTCTAAGTAAAACTCCTCCTCCAAGAACCTCTCTTGCCCCATCATCCTGAGCTTCATCCGCATAAAACACGGCAGCCTGTCCGGGACTTACCGGAGACCAGCCGTCAACAAAGCTGAGCCTTGCCTTATTGCTTAAATCTCCCTTCTCATCATATACCGGATGAATATCACAGAGTACTCCCTCATGCCGATAGCGAAGCTTGACCAGAGCACGAAGCATTTTCGGTTTTCCAGAAGCATCTTTTTGCCAGTCCCCCGAAACCCAGTGTACTTCTGATACAAAAAATTCTTCCCGTTTTAATTCATCCTTTTCTCCTACTACCACCACATTATCTTCAGGATTTATGGTAAGCACGTACAGAGGCGATGGATTACTAAGTCCCAGTCCCTTTCTCTGTCCTACCGTATAATTATAAATCCCCTCATGCGTACCAAGTACGGTACCATCTGTTTTTTTAATTGAACCTTTGGTTGGTGTGCCTCCTTTCTTTTCAATAAAATCAGAAACTGTTGTGCTTACAAAACATATATCCTGACTTTCAGGTTTGGAAGAAAGCAGGAAACCTTCTTTTTCAAGAATTGCCCGGACATCGGGTTTATACATATCACCTACTGGAAAAATAGTAGTATCCAGTTCTTCCTGAGTCAGGGCATATAAAAAATAACTCTGATCTTTATTCAGGTCTCGTGCAGTATACAGTCCTTTTGTACCATCTGCCTTTTTTCGGATACGGGCATAGTGCCCTGTTGCAACAATATCAGCACCCAGCATTTGTCCACGAGTTCTAAGCTCGTGGAATTTCACTTTACGATTACACAAAAGACAGGGGTTTGGAGTTTCTCCTTCAAGATACGTCTGAACAAAAATATCAATCACCTTTTCACGAAAAGAATCTTCAAAATCAAATACATAAAATGGGAAACCGAAAGTGTCCGCCACTTGTCGGGCATCATCAAAATCAGACGGTGCACAGCAGGTAGCCCGTTTTGCGTTTCCTCCATGCGAGCGATAATCCCAGACCTGCATGGAAATCCCCACTACCTGATACCCTGCCTTATGCAGTAACACCCCCGCAGCACAGGAATCCACTCCACCACTCATTGCAAGTACCACTCGTTTGTTCTGCGATACATACCCTGAAGGATTTGTTCCTGAATCTGTTTCAGTTAAGGCTCCGTTCATTGGAAAAGCTCCTCCTCATTCTGAGTTGCAGCACTTTTTCCACTCATTTCTCTCATCCGGTGTACTATAGAAATGAAAATCTCGGCTCCCTTTTTGATTTGCTCATGAGTAACATCCCAATCAAGACTGATCCTGACGCACTCCCTGGCAGCCTTTTTATTTAAGCCCATTGCAAGGAGTACATGAGAAACATCCTGTTTTCCCGAAGAGCAAGCCGCACCAATCGAAATTGAAACACCTTCAAGATCAAGTGCCACGACCAGATCATCTCCTCTACAGTCAGGTACCTGTAAGAGTATTGTATTGTCGAGTGCTCGATCAAATGGAGTGTGAGATATACTATCTGGTATCCCTTCCTGTAGAAGCTGAAACAGAAGATCTCTTGCTTCACGACGTTTTGCACGCTCAGTTTCACCTTCTGAAACAAGATGTTCAGCCACAGCTCCCCACACACAGGTACCCAGAACAAATTCAGTCCCCCCGCGTTTTTTCCCTTCCTGAGATCCACCAAGAAGAAGAGGGTCATACATACGGCAGGTGTTTTTTGAAAAAAGTACGGCACCTGAACCGGGTAGTGCTCCCATTTTATGAGCTGATATTGCAATTGCGTCGATTCCTGCATCAAACAGGTCTTTAAGGAGAACACCTGATTTTGAAATAGCTTGCGAAGCATCGCACACGATTGCTCCCTGATACCCATAGGTACGAAGTGCTGAAACAATTTCCACAAGCGGAAGAATCAGTCCCGTCTCGTTATTTGCAAGCATGAGTGAAACCAGTTCAGTTTCTTTTCTGATACTTTGAGTAAAATCATCAATCCTGAAATTGCTATACATATCAGGTGGAATGTAATGCACTTCATATCCCTCACGCTCCAGACGTTTAATTGGTTCAAGCATTGCTGCGTGTTCAATTGCAGTAGTGAGGATATGAGGTAAGTTTGTATTTCTTTGAAAAGTATGAGCCGGAGGACAAAACCCATGTACAAGACTGTTACAAGCCTCAGTTCCTCCAGACATAAAACAGAGTTCTACTTCTGATACCGAAAGCCCCAGATAGTTCAGAATCTGCTCCCTGCTTTTTCTAAGTAAGGCTCGAGCCTGCCTCCCTTCAGCATGCACGCTGGATGGATTACTCACATGAGTCTGAGCAAGAAACTCCATAGCCGCTTCACGAGCAACTGGTCGCAATTGAGATGATGCATTGGCATCCCAGTACATATATTCAAGCCCCTGATATCAAAAAGAAATAAATATGCGAAAATATTATACAATAAATTGATTAAGAAATAAAATGAGCTTCTGAGAGACTGTTTGGTATCGTATCAGATGGGATTTGAATGAGGGTGGTATTTTACTGAGAATAAAAAATTATGATTATCTACACCATGTAATCAAAAAGAAAATAATTAAAATGGTATGTTAACGCACATACCAAGCGATTTAAAACATAACGGTTTTAGAGGTCAAAAGCTTCATTCAAATGAGGGATATTTATCTCTTCGTTAGTTATCCCAGATATGAGCCATGCCATATCGTACTTATCTTGATACGCAATAACTACATAGTCGGTTTTATGAGGTGCTTCTTCACTTATGTTCTTCAAGCCGTCCCATGGCGTTTCTTCCCATGTTTCTTCCCATCGCCCTTGTGTGTCAAAGACAATATAAAAACATGTACTCCAAAGATAATTGTAGAGTGACCTAAAATACTGATATGCCGTTACCACTTTTTCTTCAAGTTCTGAAAAGCCCCATTCCGCAACCATTTCTTCAAGTTCCAAAAAATCTTCTTCCGTAGACAGTATTTTTTCAGGGATATTTCCAAATATAGTAGTGTAACGTAAGTTACGTCTTATCTTCTTTGTCCTTTTGATATGTAATAATTCACATAGCTTGTCAAAGCAGGATATGTCGCTATTATCTTTTCGATACCGCAAAGGAAATTTTTTTATGATTTCCATATAACGACAACTGATAAAAGGCTCTGCCATTGTATGACCTGTGCAAATACGAGCTTCAACACCGTTGCCTTGCCGAAAGGTATTTATGCTTGTGGTATGATACCCATATGAAAGAATAGGTATACATCCGAGAAGTGGTAAGCCTTGGTCATCATGCCATGAAAGAGGGTCCATGGAGATTGGGGTATATCCAGCTTCATACACACGAATGAGTGCTTCAGCTTCGGACAAGTCACATTTCCTGAGGTGAAGTTTATCGGTATATTTATAGTTGGATCCCAGTATGTCTCCCTTAGACTCAAGTTTCGCTAAACTTCCTGAAATTTTCCTTTTATGTTTTAGAAAATATTCCATTCCGAAGGGCTCAACGCACAAGGCAGTTAAAGCCTCTTTTCCACTTTTAGAAGATGAGTCTATTTGAGAATCTTTCTTAGCTTGGGGTTTGAACTCGCGCTCGCAGGTATGTGTTCCAAACATCGAGTTGTTTCCTTTTAGAAAAAACTAACAACAAAGCAAGAATCACAAGTTTTCGAAACATATCGAAAATTTAATCTTATGAACTGCCGTTGTATTAAAAACTCAACAGTATTTTTGAGAATTTTTTAATACAACGGCAGCAAAGCTTAATGACTTATTCAGTGATACTCTCAGGCTCTGAAAAGGAATTTTTAACATCTGACCGTAAAACAAAAAACCTTATTTATCACAGTTAAAACCAACTACTCATATAAAATTTTATAGATCGAATAGCAGAGGTAATATATTGCCTGATTTATTTTGTCAATTTTATTTACTTTCCTGGTTTTAGATAATCCAAGAGTTCATCTTATAAGGAGTGGTACTGCTCTGAGAAAAAATCAAGAGTATAATTAAATGGCGGTTTTTTCCGGTCCGCCTGCCGGGTGTGAGAACCTTTTTACTGATCATTCAGTGTTCTCTTTTGTTTCGGAGGAGTCACTCTTTTTGCGTATAGATAACCCCAGCATAATTAAGAGACAACCAGCGATAAAGATCAGGGTTGAAATGATTTCGTCCATCTTTCTTACCTTTCTGTTTTCTGTGAAATAGAACGTGAAAAAAGCCTATTAGCTTTTTTGAAAACCGAGTTCTTTATTTCATAAATTAAAATGTGTTGTCAAATTCTGGACCGTGCTTTCTACAGTTTTATTTATAGTACTGGAATGTTTTAGAAAGTGTATGATAGCATCCTTTTTCCTGAAAGGTTTCCGTTGATACGAAAGAAGGTGGGAGGAAGGATGTCTTTTTTGCGTATTTGCTCAACCTGCTTTTAAGTGAGGCACTCTTTTAAAACTGAAGAGAATCAAAACAGCGCCTCTTTTTTAATGATTTACTAAACTTGAACTCGCGAGTAAGTAATAAGCAAAGAGGTTTGAAGATGATTTAGGGTATTTGAGCCGAAGTTCTTATAATAATTCAGAGAATAACTCCCTGACCACTACCACATCATCAAATGGATACTTGATACCGTGGATTTCCTGATAGTCTTCGTGCCCCTTGCCTGCGATGAGTACTATATCGTTTTTTCTTGCATGTTTTAGTGAAAACTCGATTGCGTCATGGCGGTCGGTGATGGAATAGTATTCGATGTCTTTTTTCATGCGTACTGAATTTATGCCGGGCATGATGTCTTCGATGATTAGTTCAGGGTCTTCTGTTCGGGGGTTGTCGGATGTAATAACTGCAACATCTGAAAGTTCTGAAACGACTTCACCCATAAGAGGTCGCTTGGTTTTGTCCCTGTCCCCACCACAACCAAAAACAGTAATGAGACGACCCCTGAGAGCAGAAGTTCTTTGTGCTTCATCTTCAAGGAACTCAAGTAGTACCCGCTGCACTTTATCAAGCGCATCCGGGGTGTGTGCATAATCAACAAACACACGTGGATAATGCTCTGTAACAAGCTGAAGCCGTCCCGGTACGGCTTTCAGGTGTGGTGCTTTTTTGAGTATGTCTTCGGGTTTTTTGCCGCAAGCCATGGAGATTCCAATAGCGAGGAGCATATTAGTGATATAAAAAGAACCCAAAAATTTGGTGGTGAGGGTATAGTCAGTTCCTGTATAGGCGAATGTAAAAGTGGTACTTTGAGGTGCCTGAGATATTTTTTTAAGATAGAGTTCAGAATCTTTTGTCCTTTCAGAAACTCGTACAAGACTAACTTCCGGTAATTCTTTTTTGATTCTCAGCGCAAGTGAGTATCCAAAAGGGTCATCAATGTTAATTACGGCAGTACGATTCTTTTTACTACTCTCCTTCAGTTCACGAAAAAAAAGAAGGGACTTTATAGCACCATATGTTTCCATTGAACTATGATGGTCTAAATGATCTTGGGTGAGGTTGGAAAATGCAGCAACATCCCACTCAGTTGTTGCAGTTCTGTACTGCTCAAGTCCATGTGAAGTTACTTCAACAACAGCAGATGTGCTGCCGTTCTTTAGTATATTTGAAAGCAGTTCCTGATATGTTATTGGGTCAAAAGTGGTTCTTCCCTCGTCAAGAAGTTTCTTTTGCACCTCTCCCTCAAATGAATAAGCACCAAGTGTGCCGATATATGTCGAGCAAGCAGAGTTCTCTCCAAGGAGTTGTGCTACAATCCATGCAGTTGAAGTTTTTCCATTAGTACCGGTGATGCCAATACAGGATAGTGAAGCGGATGGCTTCCCATACTGTATCCCTGTGAGACGAGAAAGGGCGAGGCGTATGTTTGATACGTATATAAAAGGGACTTCTAAAGTAATATCCGGAGGTGAAGTATCCTCCAGAATTACAAGAGACGCTCCGTTTTTAATGGCATCAGGAATAAATCTGCTACCATCTTCCCGGTAACCTGAAATAGCAAAAAAGGCATTTCCTTTTAAAACCTTCCTGGAATCAAACGAAATACCGGAAATAGTTAAATCAGAATGAAGATCATGTTCATACCCTAGGGTCTGAACACCAAGGTCTTTATATATGTTAATAATTTCTTCGATTTTCATAGGTGAAACAAGACTTATTTCTGAATATTATCTTTTATCCACTTAACCGACTCTTCAGTAGAAGTGCCCGGAGTAAAGATTTTTTTTACACCTAACTTGTATAATTCTTCAATGTCTTCATCGGGGATTATTCCACCACCAAAGACCAGAATATCTCCGGCATTTTCCTTTTCAAGAAGTGCAATCACTTTTGGAAATACGGTCATATGAGCACCTGAAAGTATGCTCACTCCTATGGCATCTACGTCTTCATCAATTGCAGAACGGACTACGAGTTCTGCCGTTTGGTGGAGCCCTGTGTATATTACCTCCATTCCCGCATCTCGCAAGGCACGGGCTATTACTTTTGCTCCACGATCATGTCCATCAAGCCCCACTTTGGCAATCAAAACTCGTATCGGTCTATCCATCTAAAGAGGTTCTCCCAAAAGTATCGCTATACATCACTAAACGAATCCAGGATCCCGGTATATCCCAAATACATCCCTGTATATATCTGAAATTTCACCAAGAGTAACCCCTTTATCTACGGCTTCAACCAATACCGGCATTAAATTCTGTCCACTCTGACAGTGTTTTTTGATCTTGATCAAATATTTACTTACTTCTTCATTGTTTCGGGTAGACAGGAAATTTTTAAACTGTGTAATGCGATTTTTTTCAAGCTCATGAGGTATCTTATGTGTCGGAATTTTCTGGCTTTCTGAACCTTCGGTAAATTTGGTAACTCCGACTATATCCTGAGTACCCACTTCCAGCTCCTTCTGGTAGCGATAGGCAGATTCAGCTATTTCTTTTTGTGGATAGCCTCTTTCAATTGCTACAAGCATACCTCCCATTTCATCAAGTATGGAAATATATTCCATTGCTTTCTTTTCAATGGCATCAGTCATCCATTCAACAAAATAAGAACCTGCAAGTGGGTCAACAGTTGAAGCAACTCCTGTTTCATGGGCAATAATCTGCTGGGTTCGAAGTGCAACCATAACCGCCTCTTCTGTTGGCAGTGACAGGGTTTCATCAAGTGCATTCGTATGAAGTGATTGCGTGCCACCGAGAACTGCCGCAAGTGCCTGAATCGCAACACGTGCAACATTATTTAATGGCTGCTGAGCAGTGAGACTCACTCCCGCAGTCTGGGCATGGGTTCTTAGCATCATGGAGCGCTCATTTTTGGCTCCGAAACGCTCTTTCATGAATTTTGCCCACATTCTGCGAGCTGCTCTGAATTTTGCAATTTCTTCAAAAAAATCATTATGAACATCCCAGAAAAAGGATAAACGGGGAGCAAAAGAATCAATATCCAAACCTCTTTTTACACACTGCTCTGCATACGTCAGTCCATTATATATGGTAAATGCAAGCTCCTGCGGAGCAGTCGCCCCGGCTTCACGAATGTGATAGCCTGAAATACTTACGGGATGAAAACGACTTGCTTCTTTACTGCAATACTCAATCATGTCGCACACAATCCGGACAGAAGGCTCTGGTGGGCTGATCCATTCTTTCTGGGCGATAAATTCTTTTAGAATATCATTCTGGATTGTGCCTCCCATATCATGGAGCGAATATCCCCTTCTCTTTCCAAGAGCAAAGTACATTGCAAGTACAGGACTCGCACTACAGTTAATCGTCATGGACGTGGTGACTTGAGTAAGGTCAATATCTTTAAAGAGTGCCTCCATGTCATCAATGCAGGCAACACTGACCCCTTCTCTTCCTACCTCACCTTCAGAAAGAGAATGTGTCGGGTCATATCCCATGAGGCTTGGCATATCAAAAGCAGTTGAGAGACCCGTCTGACCATGAGAGAGAAGATAATGAAAGCGCTTGTTTGTATCTTCAGGGTCACCAAAACCTGCGAACTGGCGCATCGTCCAGAAACGAGCCCTGTAACCTTTTGATCGTACTCCTCTTGTAAAAGGATATTTTCCCGGAAAACCGATTTCGGGAGGAACGTCATCAGGATACACCAGAGGCGGAATTTCTATACCACTCAGGCTGTAGAACTTCTCTCTGAGTTCCTTGTCTTTTTTTGCTAACTCCTGCCATTCTTTTTCAAGGGATTTACTCATAAGGAATCAAGATCGCTCCTTCATAAGTTGTGTGGCAATAACCAGTCGCTGGATTTCACTCGTTCCTTCATAAATTTCTGTAATTTTGGCATCACGAAGATATCTTTCGACATTAAACTCTTTGACATATCCATATCCACCGTGAATCTGTAGTGCCTTATTGGCAACTCTGCTTGCAGTTTCTGAAGCAAAGAGTTTTGCCTGAGCGGCTTCCTTTGAATAATTCAACTTTTTATCTTTTTTTCTTGCTGCGGCAAAAGTGAGAAATCTCGCTGCATCAAGTTCAGTTGCCATATCGGCAAGATAGTTTTGGATACTTTGGTGCTCATAAAGATACTTACCAAAAGTTTTTCTTTCTGTAGAGTATCGAAGCGCATCATTAAGTGCGGCAGAACCTATCCCGACGGCTTGTGCAGCAATTCCAATCCTCCCCCCATCAAGGGTGCTCATTGCAATTTTAAATCCTTCACCCGGACTCCCCAAAAGATTTTCTTCAGGTATGAGCACATCTTCAAGGATGATACTTGATGTAGGAGAACCGCAAATTCCAAGTTTCTCCTCGTGTTTTCCAAGGCTCACTCCCTTGGTGGTTTTCATATCCAGAATAAAAGCAGTAATCCCCTTATGCCCCGCCTGTGGGTCATGCATGGTAAAAAGTATGCACACGTGTGCTTCAGGGGCATTGGTAATCCAGTTTTTTACCCCGTTAATGCGCCAGGAATTTCCTTCTTTTTTTGCGATACAGGTCTGTCGTGCGGCATCACTTCCCGTTCCCGGTTCACTCAGGGCAAAACATCCAAGCCATTCCCCGGTCACCATTTTTGGTAAATACTTTTTCTTTTGTTCTTCTGTTCCAAAATTTTCTAGAGGATAAAGGGCAAGCGAATTGTGTGCACTGACTATGACTGAAGTAGAGGCACAGACCTTTGCAAGCTGTTCGATGATACAGGCATATGCAGTGGTTGAAAGTGCACTTCCTCCGTAGCTTTCAGAAACACAAACCCCAAGAAAACCCATGTTTCCGAGTTCCGGAATGAGCTCCCCCGGAAAGTAATGTTCCTGATCAATCTTTTTTGCAAGAGGAAGAACTTTTTCCCGGGAAAATGCCTCTGCCGATTCATTAATCAAAATTTCATCTTCATCAAGGAGGAGGTCTATAGATCGCATGGTATAAGCCTTTTTAGTACTACCCGGTTTAAAAATTTATGAAAATTTTGGTGGTCGATTTTCTACAAAAGCGGTTCTTCCCTCAATTGCATCATCGGTAAAAAACACCTTGAGAAATTCATCCTGCTCTACTGAAAGTCCATAGCCTTCACTGGCACTCAAAGATGCTTCAATGCTCTTTTTTGCTGCCTTGATAGCCTCAGGTGGGAAAGATGCCAGTTTATCACAAATGTTTTTAAATTCATTTTCAATCCCTTCTTCTTTCAGAAGGTAATTTGCAATACCAAGTCTGAAAGCCTCTTCTGCCTCTATTCTGTTTCCGGTAAAGATTAATTGTTTTGCCATGGAGTGCCCCACTCGCCTCAAAATTCTCTGAGTTCCACCAAAACCGGGTATGAGCCCAAGTGAAATTTCAGGAAATGCAAACTTTGCCGTTTCTGATGCTGCAATAAGGTCACAGGAAAGGGCAAGTTCAAAGCCTCCCCCAAGACAGTAACCTCTTACGAAGGCTATTGTGGGACATGGGAAGCTGCTGATACGTTTCATGACTCTTTGCCCAAGGCTGATAAAGGTATCAAGTGACTCCGGGCTGAGCTCTGTGAATTCTTTTACATCAGCACCTGCAACAAAAGCCTTTTCTCCTGCCCCTTGAAAAACAAGCACTCGAATTTTATCAAGTGCTTTGGGGTTGGACACTAAACCCAGTAGGGTATTATCAAGTTCTTCTAAAAGTGCAGTGTTCAGGGCATTGAGTGATTTAGGACGATTAATAGTGATTGCAAGAATACGGTCATTACTTTTTTCAATCGAAATAAGTCCAGTGGTCATGAAATTTTCCTCGTTCCTAAAAATATAAAGTATGTAGTTACAGCCAACGTACCCCGATAACAATTATCCCGGAGGCCAGGACATGGCGCGCCCCCCTATTACATGCAGGTGCAATTGAAATACTGTTTGTAATGCGTGATGTCCATTATTAATCACAACCCGGTATCCATTTTTTTTGAGTCCTTCTGCTTCAGCCACTTTACTGGAAACAAGCAGTAAATGTCCCAAAATGTCCTGATGTGATTCATCTGCATCCTCAAGTTTGGGAATACTCACCTTTGGGACTACCAGTATGTGCACCGGAGCTGCCGGGTTAATATCTCTGAAAGCGATCGCCCTGTCGTCTTCGTAGACAATATCAGCCGGCAACTCTTTGTCGATTATTTTGTGAAATATAGTTTTTTCTGACACCCTGAACCTCTAAAATCATTCAAATACCATTCTAGCCTAATACATTCAGCCGTTAAACCCGGATTTTGCGCCTGAATAAGCATTCTGTACTCTTTTGGTATGTATATTGCTCCCAAAAAATTTATTATGAAGTTTTCATACACTTTATTGAGCATTTATACATCCTAATTAAGAAGGTATTTCCCCATGATGGAGCGAGTATTTGCAAGGTTTAATATAGAGTTGAATATGGATTCGTATTTCAAATCACCAACCTCTGTTGAGCATGAATTTGCGGATGTAAGTCCTGAAGCGGTTTTTGAGGCTTCAGAAATCTCCGGGTTTCTAAACAGACATGCGTATTCAAATCTTTGTTCCCTCTTCAGCAATAACTATCCTCTTCCCAAATCTCCGATCGCTTATCCACTAAGCATAGAAGAGCTTGAAATGCTGGAAGCGGAATTAATTAATCAGGGGATTTTGAACACTGAAGTAAATGCACTCAGTAAACGGGTAAGAAGAGAAATCAGCCTTCTTCTCTGGAGTGGAAAAAGACATAATGTTTCTCACAGTGATATAAATTTCAAGATAGATTTAAGATCATTCATTAAATTTGAGGTTCTAAAATTAAGCACTGCCAGTGATCTGGGTAGTACCGTCTCCTACACTCTTAAGCAAAAGCTGAAAAATGAACTTGCTTATCTGGATCAGTTTGCAGCATACCTTAATGGTGCTTTTGAAGAACCACGATCAGGCTATGAAAGAGGGCTTAATCTGGTTTTAAAGGCAATTATGAAGACAAACCAAAGAGATGAGACGCGGTTGAGTTTTACTTTGCCTATATCGAAAAATGATTTCATACGAATTCTCGAATTGAGACACCGTAAACCAGCGAAAGAGTAATCAACAAAAAAGTGCGAGCACAAAAATTTTATGCTCGCACGGTGTCCCCCTTCGCTCCCCGTAGCACCCTTCCTGGGGCGCAGGGGGGTGGTACTAATTCTCCACTCTAGGGGCAAGAGATTCTGTTGCAGTAATATCAAGATTCACGCCATCGAATTTGTATTTAGATACATTTGCAACCAGGGCTCCAAGACTACCATTATGAGCAATCTGAACAGAACCAAATGTATTTGCAGCTCCGCCAATGTCATGAACTGCAATATCCTGCCTTGTATTTGGTTGAAGCACTACCGGAAAGGATGTAATTTGAGTACCGTTAAATCCCCTTAATGTCACAGTTGCGGTAACTGCAACATTACTAATGTTTTTAACTTCAAGAAAGTTTACCGGATTTGCAGCAGTGACCGTGTTGAAGTTACCAAAAAGAGTTGTGTTATGGCAGGTGAAGATGGCTCTTCTCAATGAACCAATTCCAACTTGATTAACAGTAACCGTATGTGATCCGGCATTATTGGCAATAAACGCAAAAGCTGCTCTTTCCTGGCTTCCACCATCGGCATTTCCTCTCATTGTGAGAGTAGGACTCCCGCTTCCTGGAAACGTGGCAAATGTAGTATTAAATAAAACAACATCCAGTCCGGTAGGCGGTATGGCTCTGCAGTAATATGAATTACCTGCTGTTGCAATCAAACCAATAGTGTCATTTACAGCATAGGTAGTGTAGCTGTCTAATTCGGTTCTTTGATAACCCGGAACTACAAATCCGGTAGCTGAAGCAGCCGAACTAAAACCAAGTACTAAACTGAACAGGACTATTTTTCTAAATATTTCCATATAATAAGTTTCCTTTTTTTGTAGATGATATCTAAGAACTACATATTTAATTCAGGGGGATACTATTGCAATAACCTTTACTGGTAAAGCGGTTTGATAACTTAGGACTTTTCTATTTTAAATATTTTAAGATTATTATTTTTGTGCAAGATAAAAGAACAACTAGACAACTTATCAGGAAAAAAATACCATCCCCACAAACAGCAAAAAAAGATTTAGTTCCCAGTGCCGGCACAGATACTATTGCGGTTTCTCTTTGAAATGCAGGCAGACGGGTAATTTCTTTACCAAGAGGGTCATAAGCAATACTAAGACCAGAATTGGTTGCCCTTATAAGGGATGAATTCAGTTCTTTTGCACGCATTGAAGAAAGCAGGGAGTGTTGTTTTTGTGCGATTTCCGAGCAAAACCAGGCATCATTCAGCAGGCTGATCAATATCTTTGGGCGTTCATCTTTTCCATAATGAGAAAAATCACCTGACCATAAGTCGTCATAGCAGATCATGCAGCCAATATAATATTCATCCAGCGCAATCATTTCTTGTTTCGGGGCACCGGGAAGCAGTGTATAGTTTTTACTCCATAGCGCTGTGCTTAAGGGATTATACTCAGTGAAGGGGAAAAGGTTTTTCTTAAAATAGGTGCCAGCAACTTTTCCACCGGGAAGTTTTAAAATAGCCGAGTTATAATATTCGTGAGCATATTTGTTGAGAGAGTTTCTGGACTGGGTACCATATAGTAAAGGTATATGCAGACCTGGAAAAGGGTCAGCAGGATGTCCTGCTCCGAATTCTTTTATTGTATCAGGGGTATCAAGCAGCACACTTGATTCAGCCCAGATGATAAGATCAATTTCGGTGGTAGCTGAAGTTACCGCTTTGCCTGTTAGTGATTGAAGAGTGTTCAGCCTTCCCAGAGGATCTATGTTTTTATGTTCAGGAGGAAAGTTTGTCTGGACCACTAGCACATCTAAAAATTTTGTGGAAGCCATTTTTTGTTTGATAGAATTTTCAACATAATAGCCGCCAAACAGCAGAACCATCAACAAAACAACGCTGGTATAGTACTTTTTAAAAATAAGACCACAGGTTATTAGCAGGCAGATAAACGTAAGCCCGTATTCTCCAACAAGACTGACTGTATGGGATACTGTGCTGTAGTTCAGGAGATTTGAAATAGAACCACCAGTAAGTCGTGGGTATGTATATTCGGTACTCATCCAGGCTAAAGGGAATCGGACATAATCTGGAATAAATTTTCCAGGGATATTTCTAAAAATGGCTACTGTTATCGGAAACTGAAGTGCCGTTATAAAAATAAATAAAAGCGAGTAGAAGAGTGCAAATATAGCTCGTGTATTAAAATATCCAATTATTGTGTAAGGTATCCAAAAGAAAACAGAGGTATAGAGAAGAGCACCGGCGAAGAGGAAAGTGGTCAAATTTTCATTTTGATAACTGCGCAGTGGCAGTATGAACAATATTGGGATAGCACAGAGGCATTGAAGTATTCCAATGTCCAGGCTATATCCACCCCCGGCAAGGAGGCATGAGAGATACAGGGAATAACGGTGGGATAGAGCTTTTATCATGGGGCTATTAGCATGGGCATATCAGATATTAAGGAGTGGAAATGAACAGTAGATCGATTATTACACTATTAGCCATAATTATTGCAATCTTTGTCTATTATGGTGAGTCTTCTTTTTTTACGGCTAAAGACCGGCAGATGGGAGAAGTTCAGAGTAAAATGCATTTGTTTAAGGATACTGGCAAGGGTGTTCTTGAATCGGCGATTATCAGTAATGATAAAAATATGCTCTCGGCTTTTGTTGATAAGGATTTTATTAACAAGGAGGGAGTTCTTGAAGGTACTGACACTTCTGTTCCGGAAGAATCTATACCGTCAGAGGAACTCATTCAAAAATTTCCCTCTATTGGGCGATATCTGACTGAAAACAATATTGAGTATTCAGGGTTAAGGGTTCCTGAGAGTGTACTTGCCTTTTCTGAAGAAGAGGTTTTGGATGTAATTAAAAATTTCTTTCCTCAAGATAATTCTTCTGAAAACTCTCTGTCTGATACAATTTCAGAAGTTTCCTCAGACATTGTGCTTCCAGCGAACCCCTATGAAGCTTTGGATTCCTCCTCTTCTCACGCAGCCAGGGATGATGTTTACGATGATGAGAAAAAAACAGACTCCCTGAATCAATATCTGGAAGCAAATAATAGTACTCTCGAAAATATCTATGAGACTATAGACCAAAATCAGGGAACCTTAGACCCGGAAAATCCATATCATCAATTGATAATTAACTCGGAACATTAAGCCACCACTCGGCTTTAACCTTCTCATCCGGGTGTAAGAACACATTACCATTCTCGCTTGCTGAAAGTTTTATCCATCTGAGTGGTCTTGTGGCAGGACCTCTGAGAACCTGTCCTTCTCTGTCAAACTGGGCACCGTGGCAGGGGCAGGTATAGATGATCTCTGTGGTGCTCCCAGGAGAAGCTGGATTGGGTACTTTCAAGGCGCATGACTGGTGAGTACAGACAAGTTGAAGGGCTCTCAGTTGAGTGTGGACACCGCTTTTTCTTTTCTCTATTGAAATTCTAAGATTCTCAAATGGAGTCATACCGAGGTTAAAATCTTCGATATTTCCCAATAGAAACGGCTCAACTGGGGATAAAAACATATCAGATTTACCATCACAGGCATTTGTAAGGGCACAGGTACTAATAACTCCTAGTAGAAAACTCCTTCTCGTGATAGATGATTCAGGTTTACTCATAACTGGTACTGTAGCCCAATTTATCTATGCATGCACTTATAATTGATGATGATGCGGTAGTACGAATGCTTGCAGGCAAGATGCTTGAGTCAAAGGGTTTTACCGTGACGGCATTAAAATCAGAAGATGAAGTTATCAATTATATGGCGGATTCGGCTTCAATCACTCCGACCGACTTGATTCTTCTTGATCTTCAGATTGGTACCTGTACAGGTAAAGAAATCTATGAGCATCTGCGTGGTAAATTCACCCCGTTTCCGAAGCTCGTATTTATCAGTTCCAATACGGAAGAAGAAGCAAAGCAACTTGATCTTATGAACTCCGAGGGCAATGCCTATCTTCAAAAACCATTTCAGGCAGGAGCCCTCTTTCAGGTTCTGGAAGAGATAGAAGTCTTGAGTTAAGCGATCTCAAATATTCGATTGATACTGCTCTTTTCTTTATCAAGCTCAATGATTACGCCGCATATACACATGGTACCTTTTGTAAGTGCATTGAAATTTGTCGGCATTCCGCTGATAAACTTGTTAATGATAGCATCTTTTTCCATACCGATTACCCCATTAAGAGGACCACACATACCAACGTCGGTAATGTAGAGAGTTCCTTCAGGAAGAGCCCTCTCATCAGCAGTCTGGACATGGGTGTGAGTGCCAACAACAGCACTTGCTCTGCCATCCAGATGAAGACCAAATGCTACTTTTTCACTGGTGGCTTCAGCATGAAAATCAAAAAAAGTATAAGTGCAGTTTGATAATTCATTCAAAAGAAGTTCATCTGCTTTCCTGAAAGGGCAGTCCAGGAGCTCCCCCAGAAAGATTCTACCCATAAGATTTACTACCCCCAGAGTCTCACCACCCGGCAGATGGTGAATCAGATAACCATTCCCGGGAGTTCCGGGAGGGAAGTTTCCGGGTCTGATAATCTTCTCAGGTTTGTTTTCGAGGTATTTAATGATCTCTTTTTTCTTCCAGATATGATTTCCTGAGGTAATTATTTGTACTCCGGATGCAAAAATTTCGTCACAACACTTAAGATCAATGCCAAATCCACCGGCAGCGTTTTCTGCATTTGCGATTACTACGTCGGGAGCATGTTTGTTTATTAATTCCGGTAACTTATCCCTGACAATGGTTCTTCCTCCCTTTGCTACGATGTCTCCAAGAAACAAAATCTTTGGCATATGCCCCCATTTATTTTTTCGTCCAAGGGCAGTTTAGCCAAATAGAGTTAGCCGAAAACTAGCCGAATAATAATTTACTTGATTAGATGTTAATTTACTGTAACCATTTACATATGGGCTAGCATCTAAATTACATGACAAAGCCTATGATTAAAAACGGACTTAGCCGATGCTTAATCTATAACTTGCTCCAATATGCCATGCTTTATGGCTAAAGCATACATGGGGGAGCTAAAAGAGGAGAATACCATATGTCTCAGGATAAGAAAGTTTCAGAATCTACTATCCACGAATTCAGGGCGATAATTGATAAAGATCGTGAGACACGACAAAGAAATCACTGGCAAGGTACCCTCCTGGAATATCTGGAACTGGCAAAAGGGAACAAGGAACTTGCCCAGCTTTCCCACCAGAGACTCTACAACATGATCGTTGGTCAGGGTGTGGAAGAAATCAATGTTGAAGAAGATCCAAAACTTTCCCGAATATTCAAAAACAAACGCCTCAGAAGATATCAATTCTTTGCTGAGGATTTTTTCGGTATGGAAAATACTGTTGCAAATGTTGTCAGATATTTCCATTCGGCTTCCTTGCGGGGTGAAGAGAGCAGGCAGGTTTTATATCTTGTTGGTCCTGTTGGTTCAGGGAAAAGCTCTCTGGTGGAACGACTGAAACAAGGGCTCGAAACACTTCCTCCATTCTTTGCCATTGAAGGATGTCCCATGTTTGAAGATCCTCTGCACTTGATTCCTCGTCACCTCAGACAGGAATTTGAGAAAATGCTCGGAGTAAAAATCGAAGGCGATCTCTGCCCTGTGTGCCGCTATCGTCTTAAAGAAGAATATAACGGGAAGTGGGAAGAGTATCCCATCGTCAGTAAAGAATTCAGCAGAAGAGGACGAGTCGGGGTTGGAGTTGTCCCTCCTGTTGACCCGAACAATCAGGATACCAGTGTACTGATTGGTAGTGAGGACATTTCAAAACTTGATCGTTACTCTGAAGGTGACCCCCGGGTACTTGACCTTACCGGTGCGCTCAATGTTGGTAACAGAGGTATGGTAGAATTTATTGAAGTATTCAAGAACGAAACTGAATATCTTCATGCAATGATTACCGCGACTCAGGAAAAATCAATCCCCGCCCCCGGACGTCATGGGATGATCTATGTTGATACCTGTATCGTTGCCCATTCAAACGAAGCTGAATGGAAGAAATTCAAGTCAGATCATACCAATGAAGCGATTCTGGATCGTATCGTAGTAGTAAAAGTCCCCTATAACCTGAGGCTTTCTGAAGAAGTCAAGATTTACAATAAAATTATTCGACAATCTAACTTCAAAGCTGAGATCGCACCGCACACTATTGAACTTGCTTCCAAGTTTGCAATTCTTACCCGACTTGAGTCTTCAAACAAGTGTGACCTGATGACCAAATTGAAGCTCTATAACGGAGAAGAAGTCGTAGAAAAAGGGAAAACTAAAAAGATCGATGTTACCGAGCTTAAGGAAGAGGCGAAACGGGAAGGTATGGATGGAATATCTACCCGCTTTATTATGAAAGCTCTGGATAATGCCCTTTCGGATAATATTGAAAATAACTGCATACACCCCTTGAATGTCAGAGAATCACTGATTCATATGGTAAAGAACGGGGATTTTGCTGAAGAAACGAAAAGAAATTATCTGGAAATACTTCGTGATATCATTCACAAGGATTATCTTGAAATTCTTGAAAAAGAAATTACAAAGGCATTTGTGTATTCTTATCAGGAACAGGCAGAGACACTTTTCCAGAACTACCTTGATCATGCTGAAGCGTATGTCACAAAGAAAAAGCTTAAAGATCAGCGTACCAGTGAAGAGCTTGATCCGGATGAGGCATTCTTGAAATCTATTGAGGAGCAGATTGCAATTATCGGCACCGCTGCGGATGGGTTCAGACAGGAAGTGATCGCCTACCTCTGGTCAATCGGGAGACGTGGTGAAAAAGTGGGATACGAATCCTACGAACCACTGAAGGAAGCAATAGAAAAAAAGCTTATGACCAGTGTGAGAGATATTTCCAGAGTTATCACCAAAGCCCGAACCCGGGATTCGGAACAACAACAGAAATACGATACTATGGTAGAGCAGTTAATCGCAAATGGTTATCCGCCAGCGTGTATTGATGTAATACTTAAATATGCATCTAATCATCTCTGGAAAGACTAGGTACTGCTGCCATGAGTACGATTTTTCGTCCCTACGCAGGCGATGATAAACGCTCTGACCGAAGTGCAGGTGATCGTACCCGACACAGGCAAAAGATTCGGGAGTCCATCAGGGGAAATATTGCAGATATCCTTTCTGAAGAGTCGATCATAGGACGAGACAGGGATAAGATCATTAAAGTACCTATTCGTTCCATAAAGGAATATCGTTTCATATACGGAGATAACAGTCCGGGGGTTGCTCAGGGTAAGGGAAACTCCAAGGAAGGTGATGTAGTTGGGCAGCCGCAACCGGGTGACCCAAATGCCACAGGTGAAGCCGGAGATACGCCGGGTGTGGATGCATTTGAGACCGATGTGACTCTGGAAGAGCTTATAGATATCATGTTCGAAGATCTGGAGCTCCCTGAACTTCAAAGAAAAGCACTCAAGGCGATTCCAAGTGATAAGGCATTTAAACGTCATGGAGTGCGAAAAGAAGGTATCAGGGCACGTCTTGATAAAAGAAAGACCGCAAGAAATCGTATACGAAGAAAATCAGCCATCCTCCCTGATGAGCCTAATGATCATCCGCTTTCCGAAGAGGACGGCAAACCCCGTTTTCCTTTTCACAAAGACGACATGCGTTATTTCCATATCAAGCAGGATACCAAACTGCAATCCAATGCGGTGGTAGTTTGTATCATGGATACTTCCGGTTCCATGGGAACCACCAAAAAATATCTCGCGCGAAGTTTTTATTTTTTACTTTATCAGTTTGTACGCCTAAAGTATCAGGAAGTTGAAATTGTGTTTATTGCCCATCATACCGAGGCAAAAGAGGTTACTGAACAGGAGTTTTTTCATAAGGTGGAATCCGGGGGTACCTATATATCTTCAGGGTATGAAAAAGCGCTTGAGATCATATCTGAAAGGTATCACCCTTCCCTCTGGAACATATATGCGTTTCACTGTTCTGATGGGGATAATTTCTACAGCGACAATGATAAGGCACTTGCTGCCGCAAATGAATTGTGTGAAGTGGCGAACCTGTTCGGGTATGGGGAGATAAAACCGGCTGGTAGCGCTTATTACAGTGGGAGTATGCTCGATGTGTTCAGTGCGATTGATAAACCAAATTTTCAGAGTATCGTAATTGAGAAGAAAGAAGACCTCTGGACAGGCTTTCGATCATTTATGATGCGGGATGCAGTAGTGAGTGAAGCAGTAGCTAGCTCAAAATAAGTTGCGGCAAAATAAGTTATGATGGACTTTAAAGAACTTGAGAAGTGGGATGCACAGATACTGGAGCTTGTCTCCTACTATGGGCTTAATTGCTATCCTCAGGAATTTGAAATCTGTGATCACTTTGAAATGCTCGGATATATGTCTTACTCCGGTATGCCAAGCAGGTACCCTCATTGGTCATTTGGTAAATCCTACGAACGGGAAAAAACCATGTACGACTATGGGGTCGGAGGGCTTCCTTATGAGATGGTGATCAACTCAAATCCCTGTCTTGCTTACCTCATGCGGGATAATACAGACCTGCTTCAGATTCTTACCATAGCGCACGTGTATGGACATAATGATTTTTTTGCCAATAATTTTACTTTTACTTCCGGATTTAATGCTGCCTACACCCTTGAAATGTTCAAGACTCATGCTGATCGGGTTCGTTCTTATGTTGAAGACCCGAGTATAGGGATAGAGCGGGTTGAGCAGATTCTTGATGCTGCACATGCGCTCAGTCTTCAGCGATCAAGAAATCTTGCAATTAAAAAACTCTCACGAGGTGAGCAGCAACGACGGCTTTGGGAAGCATCTCAACCAAAAGAAGATGAGTTTTCGGAACTGCACAATCCACCGGAATATGTTGCTCCGGATCTTTCAAAATTTCCTCTTGAGCCTGAAGAGAATCTGGTAGAATTTATTGCAAAATATAATCCGTACCTTGCTGAATGGCAGCGTGATTTGTTACTGATAGTTGATCGTGAAGCTGCCTATTTCATTCCCCAGATTGAAACAAAAATCATGAATGAAGGCTGGGCAAGTTATTGGCACTATAAAATTCTAAATGAGCTTTCACTTCCTCAGGGACTTCATATGGAGTTTCTGGTGCGTCACAACCAGGTACTCCGCCCTACACCCGGTGGCTTAAACCCCTATCATCTCGGATTTATCATTTGGCAGGACATTGAAAGAAGATGGAATGAAGGAGATACCGGAGAGGAATTTTCGAACAAACCAAAACCCGATATTTCTCATATGCAGGAAAATGACACTCCCGGAAGAAAGAAGATATTTCAGGTTCGGGAGTCTGATCGGGATGCCTCCTTTCTTCGGAGGTTTTTAACACGAGAGATTATGCAGGAGCTGGATCTTTTTCAGCACGAAAAACGAGGTAAGGAACGGGTCATTTCCAAAGTCTCCGATGATGAAAGCTGGAAAGAAATAAAAGAAAATCTGATTAGAAATGTTGGTATGGGCTCACGTCCCATAATCAAGATTACGGATGCCGATTATAAGGGTAACAGAAGTCTCTATCTAACGCATGAACATGAGGGAAGAGACCTGCAACTTGAATATTGTGAGAAAACATTACAACACATGAGTGCACTGTGGGGAAAAACAGTCCTCCTCCAGACCATAGTGAACGGAAAACGCTCACTCTTAAGACTTGTTGATAATTCTCTTAAAGTTGAGAGAATATAAGAAGTACCAGTTGAATAAGCTTATTACTACAGCTA
Organism: uncultured Bdellovibrionales bacterium; assembly: GCA_964612555.1. Taxonomy (GTDB): domain Bacteria; phylum Bdellovibrionota_C; class UBA2361; order SZUA-149; family DAOLCO01; genus DAOLCO01. The sequence continues at coordinate 96,235 of CAZTBW010000003.1, forward strand.
TCATGACTGTAGTATATCTTAGTAAATAACGCAGTTTTTATATGTCTTTTACAGCTCTTTTCCTTTTAATCCTGCTGTTTATTGCAGCGGTACTTCTTTTATGGAAGACATTTGCAGTTCTTTTTGCGCCTTATTTTGTGTGTAAACTGCCAGAGAAGCTGGGTATTGTTGATCTCAAGTTAAACTCTGGGGATTGTTCATCTTATTGTGTGTATTGTGCGTCGGAGGAAAGTCTTTACAACTTCTTCAGTCTGTTCCCCTGGCAATCTCGTGGGATTCTTAGTTTTAAAGATAATGAGATCTGTTATGAAGGCTCAAAATACATCCCTTCATTTTTCAGAAGACTTGGTTTTACCAAAGAAAGACCACCTCGTGTGAGGCATTATTTTAATAAACAGAAGGTAAAGATAACTTACATCCCTCCAAAATTCTGGCGTGATGGTGGTCTTACCTGGATGAGAGTAGAAGTGGACGATATCCCCTATTATTTTACTACAGGAAGATCAAGACTCGGAATCATGGACGTTCAATCCGAGTCAGAATCAACAACAGGATTATATAAGCTTGTTTCCGAGATATAATATCCAAAGAGGGCTGGTGGTGGGGGGACTTATCGGAGGAGTTTTGCAACATTTTGAATAATTTCCTTTTCTGCCAGATATATTGGCAGATTTATTAAGACCAGCCCATCCCTTTTAAACACTCTAAACATGTCATTTGATATTATGATGCCTGTTTTTAGATTGGAGGCGTGGAGGTATGAGATGATAGACTTGAAATTGTTTAGACTTATTTTCTTGCTGGCTTTAACTTCTATAGGAATGAGCTGGGGGTTTTTAAGTATAAAATCAATCTCTACTCCATCCTGAGCATTCTTTTTCCATCCGCTAAGCATAGGAAGTTCAAGTGAATTACTCACTAGTTGCGAGAGTACTAAATTTTCAAAAACTCCTCCTAGCTGAGTCCTCATTACAGAGTTTGAGGTAGACATCATGCTAAGTGAGGGAAAAGGCATATTTCTTAGAGTTTGTGCAATTCCCAAATCATAGATATAGCGTTTAGGAAAGAAGTTCGTAGTACTTGAGTTCCCCTTCTGCTCAATTTCATATATTAAATGCCAATCCTGAAGTACTTGAGCAAGATTTTTGGCTGTAGTAGTATTTTCATTTAAATGATTGTATTTTGCTGGAAAACCAAGATTATTTGCAACACCTCTAAGGGCATTTAAAAAATCCAGTGGGTTTTCGAAATCAGATTTTCTGGCGAAATCATCCGCTTGAGCCGACAAAATAGAGGCTCGAAGCCTAACCCAGTCCTTTCCCTCACTATAGTACGTTACGACTTCAGGCAACCCCCCTACTTCTATGTAGCGATCAATATGAGCAAGGAATTCCGTATGTACAAGTTCTGATGGGGGTTTTTCCGTATCAAAATTATTAATTTGTTCGAGTAGACTCTGGCGATTCAGACAAATTAGAAACTCTCTAAATGAAAAAGGGCTGATAAGATACTTTATAAATCGACCAACAGGAATTCTTTGATTTTTTCTAAACAACCTGCTCATACTTGAACCAGTCAATATGACTTTTGTGTTTAGCCACTTCTCCTTCATGAATCTGACATAGGTACCGATTTGAGAACTCTCCTGAGCTTCGTCAACAAAAAGAATTTGTTTCTTCTTTGTATCAAAGCCGATATGATTTTCCAGGATGAGCTGGAATTCTTCAAACCTTGTAGTCTGGTCGATCAAAGCCCTTAAGTCTTGCCTGTCTTCAAGGTTAAACGCCAATACATCAGGACAATTATCCAAAACTTTCTCAAGTAGAGAAGTTTTTCCAACTTGCCTGGCTCCTTCAATAATTATTACGCTGGAAGGGTTAATGTTTGAATTGTTTGGGAAAACTATATCTCTAAGTTTTTGTTCTATTGGTCGTATTATCATGAGCAAATACTTAATTATATCAATATATTATTAAAATAGCCCAATTTTACAAAAAAAACAAGGATAAATTTACCTATCTAGCTAAATTACTAATATAACAAGATTTTATATTTAAATAACTACCCTATTTCTCTAAAACCACTTCCGTATAAGAAGGTACTGTTTCTTTGATAAGTTCTCTGATCCATTCATGGCAGGTAAAGAAGATGATCTGATGTGTGTCTGAGATTTCTTTTAGTACTTCGAGCATCTTTTTAGCTCTGTGCCTATCAAAATTTACCAGAATGTCATCAAGAAGAACCGGCATTGGATAGAATGTTTTTCCAAAGTGCTCTGCCAGCGCCAGGCGGACTGAGACATATACCTGTTCAATGGTGCCTCTGCTTAATTCACGAGTGGTGAAGGTACTGCCATTAACGTGTATGACGTTGAGCTCGTTCTTGTCAGGGGAAACGGAAATTTTTTCATAGCTTCCTGAAGTGATTTTAAGGAGAATTTCCCCTGCCCTTTCAAGTACGTCTTTATATTTACTTTCGACCAGGGTGTGAAGCGAACGTTCAAGAAGATCAACAGCCAGTGTACCTGCTCTCCATTCGTTCAGGGCATCGTTAAACTCTTTTATACAAAACTCTTCTTCCAGCAGACATGCCTGAAGGGCGTCGCTATTTGCAAGCTCAGTTAATCTGAGTGTGTATTCAGAGTTTTTTGAAATCGCTTCCCGAAGTGTCGATTGAAGAAGCTCTTTTTTCTTGTGGAAATCTGGTAGCCCATTGAATTCCGGCAGTTCTTTGGCGTGTATCAGAGCAGTGCTGCCTTCTTTTGCAAGGATATTCTCAAGTTCTTCTTTCCTGGTATTCAGATATTTTATTTTTTCAGCAACTTTCATTCTTTCTTCAAAAGCATCCGCAGTGCCGCATGAAAAACTCTGGAGGAACTCTTTCATCTCATTTTGGAATGAAGTTCTAAGGGTGGTATCGTTCTCTATTCTTTCTTTTGTGCGATCAATTTTAAACGTACTATTCTGTACTTCCCGATCGATTTTAAGTATGGCAAGTTCAAGTGATTCATCAGAAACCTCGGTAAGATCAAGGGTGGCGGCACCCCTTTCTATTTCTTCTTCAAGAGCATGTTTTCTGGCAATTTCCTGTTCTATATTACTCTGAAGGGAGCCAAGGGCACGTCTGGAAGCAAGATACAGCAGAGAGGAAACGAGTGTAAAAAAAATAAAAGATATGCCGTAGAGGGTCTCATTGAAAAAAAATAATATGACCGCAATAAGAGCACACAGGAAGGAAAATGAGATAAAGAACCTTTTCTTCCTGGTTGCAAGATCAGCATTGTCGTCATACAGAATGATCTCGGAATTTTTGTTCTGAATTTCTTCCAGGAGAGAATACAGCGCAAGTAAATGTTCCTTTTTTTTCAAAAGTTCTTTCAGATCATTCTCAAGAGATTCCAGAGAAGGTAGTTGATTAATGTCATCTTCTGAAAGAACCTGTCCTTTTGCCCGAAGGGTATAAAAATGAGCAATATGTTCTTCTTCAGGGAGTCTGTGTTCGTTCAGCTCATTTACTTTACTCTGAATATCGTCAAGTTGTTTCTTCAGAGCTGAAAGTCTTTCATTTTGTTCTTGTCCTTTAAGTGCAAAATCCAGATCTGAGATTGATTTTTCAAGTGATATAATCTCACTTTCTGTCGATTCAATCGTTTTTCTTATTTCTTCAGACCTTTTAACTTCAAGAAGGAGTTTCTTTTTTCTTTCAGAAATCAGGATGAGTTTTTCATCAAGGTTCTGGAGAATGCCTTTGGATTTCGGCTTTAGTAATTCTTTGCACCTATCTTTGAGGCGCGTGCTGCTTGTGGTGATAATTGAAGTACTTCCCGATATGGAGCTTGAAAATAATGTTTCATTAAGTGAATCATCTTCAAGTAGAGATAGTCTGGTAAGTTCTTCAACATCAAAAGCGAAAATTGATTTGAAATGATCCCGCTCAAGAGTATCGAAAAAATCTTTAAATTTTTCCAGAGACGTTTCATTTCCTTCGATTAATTCATATTGTGGAAGTTTGTCCTTGATAGAACAGGCAATTTTTATCTGCGTCGATTCAAAGGACAAAGTAATATATCCACCGTGGGTACCACCTTTACGTGGGATATATTTATTTTCCTTACTTTGTCTGCCCCCGGGAAAGCTTGAAAGCATTCCCCTGAAGAATGAAAATAAGGTGCTTTTTCCGGCTTCATTATCTCCATAGACCACTACAAATGGAGCTTCAGACAGTACCCCTTTATAACTTGTGAAGATCCCAAAGCCATCGATATACCATGATAGAACTTTTACCATATGCTCAATTCTCCTCATGGTGAGAAGAAAGGCTCAGGTTAATAAGTTTCAGAGCTTCCTCTTCAAGCTTGTCACAGGTACGTTCATCCCGGGAATAAAGTTCTCTGGAGGAAAAGAGCTTCCTTTCGTTTGCAAATAATTCACTGAAATATCCATCCCTGTCCTCTTCGGAAATATTTTTAAGCTCCATGTGGCAGGCAGAGATGATCTCGTCTCTAAGCCTTGAATCAGGTAGAGTTACAAGGTTGATTCGACATTCAGAAAGATATATGTTGTTTTCTGATAATAGCTCCCCAAGCATGGACGTGCACTCATCTCGTGCACCTTGTTCGGAAAAGAGCGAAACCGAATCACCACTTATTTTCATTATTATGCGAATGCATTTCAAAGAGGGCTCTTTATTGGTAAAATTGTTTTTTACGTCATTTCTAACTTCGGATATCAGAGCGAGCATGGATGAATGTTCTCCGGGTGAACATTCATGCTCATGGAACTCTACATTGGAGAGAGGGATAAATTCGATTTTTTCAAGTTTTCCCTCATTCACACTCCCCAGGACTACTCCTTTTTCACCACACTCACTCGGTTTAAGACTTCTTCCCTGAATTGTTCCCGGGTACACAATAGCAGGATTATGCTCCCGAAGGATTTGAAACTGATGCAGATGACCAAGTGCCCAGTAATCTATTCCGGGAATTGAGAGAAGCTCATCTACTGAACAGGCAGCATAAGCAGCACCGGATGAGGAAGATTCCCGTACATCACCATGATAGACACCGATACTGAATACAGGTACAGACTCCGCCTTACTATCCTTGAACTCATCAAGGATAGTACGACTTGAGGTTTCATCAGAAAAGTTTCTTCCTTTGATCTTTGCGAGTACCTTGCCATCTTTTATCAGGGAATGTGATGCGAGCTTATCTTTAGAAAAAAAATGTACCTTTTCTGCCCACTCACTTACCGCACTGAAAATATCTCCCGGGTCATGATTCCCTAGTAATACATATGAGAATATCCCTGCCTCTGAAGCTCGTTTAAGACCCTCGAAGAATCTGAACTGTGCCCTCAAGCCAACCTCCTCCCCGTCATACAGATCACCAGCGAAAATAATACAGTCCACAGCCCTTTCAATGGCAAGGTCTATGAGGGCAGAAAAGCTTTCAAGGGAGGCATCCTGAAGCCTTTTACGGATACTCTCACTATAAGATATATTTTTGAAGGGAGTGTCGAGGTGTAAATCCGCCGCATGTATAAAGGTAAATGAACTCATGAATCTCTTTTTTAACAAATGCTGTTAAACATACTAAAGAGTGAAATATTTAGAAATATCCAATAAAATTAAAAAATTATACTGCAATTATGCATCTTAAGAGGTACAATAAATCCTCAATAATACATACATTTTTTGGTTCCCGGCGTGAAAAAAAATAAAAGGAAAAAGAGAAAAAGCAGGAAGAAAAAAGAGCTGGACAGGTCAAAAGTCTTGAGCGAAATCGGGAAAGAGACTCCCCAAAGCTGCTTACCGGGTACCATAGTTACAGAAGAAGATGAATGGCTCAGCCCTTCTTCGGGTCAGAGAAAATGGCTTAGAGGTTTATTGTGGATACTGTTTCTTTTATTTATTGTTATCAGTATTCCACTTGCTTTTTTTCTTAGAAAAGAATTTGAAACCTCAAAACTACAGGCACGATTCTTTCATGATATTTCAAGTAAGATCAGCAGTACTGTCGAAGAAGGTTCGTCCCCACCCTTCCAGAGTTCTGAAGGTCCTTATGATCAGAGACTCGGATACAGCTTGCTGCCCATGTTTCAGCTCAGACTGAAAGAACAAGGGTATGAGCAGAAAACATATAGCAGTGTCAGTGAAGATGCAGAGATTCTGAAAAAATATGGTCTTACTTTTCCCTATCGGGCTAAAACACAAAGTGGACTCCGCATTTCCGGATACCGGGATGAACCGCTCTACTCATTCAAGGAGCCACGATGGCACTTTCCCGATTTTGAATCGATCAGCAATCTTATTGTAAAGACACTTCTTTTTATTGAAGATAAAAATCTTTTGGATGAAGAGCACCCCGAGAAAAACCCTGCCGTGGAATGGGACAGATTCTTTAAAGCTATCTCAGATCTGGTAATTGATAAATTCTTCAGTGAAAGGAAGGTGCCAGGTGGAAGTACGCTTGCTACTCAAATGGAAAAATATCGTCATTCCAAAGGAGGAAGGACTTCCTCTCCTATGGACAAGATACGCCAAATGGCATCAGCTTCCCTTAAGGCGTATCACAGCAGTGAAGATACCCGGGAGTACAGAAAAAATGTAGTGCTGGATTATATCAACTCTGTTCCACTGGCTGCGGTACCCGGTCATGGTGAGATACATGGGCTTGGGGACGGCTTGTGGGCTTATTTTGGTAAAGACCCTTACACCTTAAATGAAATTCTCTCAAAATCATCAACTTCACTTACAGAAGACGAGCTCACAGAACAAGCAAAGGCGTATAAACAGATCTTAAGCCTTTTTATTGCACATAGACGACCAAGCGATTATCTTGATGATAATCCTGCCCAGCTCCTGAATCATATTGACAAGTATCTGCCCCTTCTCTTTCGTGAAGGAATTATTTCCTATCCCTTGTATCAGGCGGCACTACAGGAAGATGTTGTGTACAGAAGAACCCTTCCTCCTCAGGATAGAACCTCATTTTCTGCAAGAAAAGCACCTTCCGTAGTAAGAACCCATCTTCTTAATATTCTCAAATTACCATCTCTTTATGAACTTGATCGTCTTGATCTTGCGGTGGACTCTACTATTGACATGTCTGTTCAGGAGGAAATCAGCAGATTTCTATCAAAACTCTTAAGCCACGAAGGAGTGAAAGAAGCAAAACTTGATGGGTACAGGCTTCTCAGTAAACGTGGCGAACCCGGAAAGGTTATTTATAGTATGACTCTTTTTGAACAGGAAGACGGGATTAACAAACTCCGGGTTCAGACAGATACTCTGGATCAGCCATTTAATATAAACGAAGGAGTGAAACTTGATCTCGGGTCGACTGCCAAATTCAGAACCATACTGACCTACCTTGAAGTAATAGAGGAAATCTTCAATCGTTACTCTGGCACACCTGCCCAGGAACTTAAAACGCATCTGAAAAATGAATCTGACCCGCTTTCAAAATGGGTACTGGAAACACTTATTCAAAAACCTGAAAATTCTCTTGGTGAAATACTTGAAAAAGCCATGCAAAGAACCTACTCGGCAAGCCCGGGAGAGCGTTTTTTTACTGCGGGAGGAATGCACACATTTGAGAATTTTAATAAGGAAGATAATTCAAAAACGGTAAGTGTGGCACATGCTTTAAGACACTCAATAAATCTTCCTTTCATTCGCCTGATGAGAGATATAGTGCGTTATTTCTCTGTTCATACTCATGGTTCGAGTGCTCAGACGCTTAAAGAAATGACTCAGGAAACAAGAACCGAGTATCTTGAAAGATTTGCTGATAAAGAGGGTAAAATATTTCTTTCCCGGTTTTACGAAAAATATCGTAACAAAAATCCGGAGCAGATACTTTCCATCCTCATGGATAGCGTCAAAAAGAAACCCTCACGGTTTGCAAGTATTTACTGGTTTATTTTCCCTGAAAGAAATATTGAAGATTTTATCACATTTATGAAACAGCATGTTGATCATGCTTCTTTAAGTGAGAAAGAGCTGAAAAAATATTATGACTGGTACAGTCTGCGGGCACATACCCTTGGAGATAAGGGGTACCTCGCAAGGATGCATCCTCTGGAATTATGGACTGCTGCCTATCTTTACTCTCACCCGGGAGCTACCTTGAATGATATATTTAATGAGAGCAGAAGTGAAAGGATTGAAGTGTATGACTGGTTGATGAAAACCAGCAGAAAGCATGCTCAGGACTCGCGAATAAGAATCATGCTGGAGGCGGAAGCCTTTACCGAGATTCATCAAAGATGGAAACGTCTGGGTTACCCCCTTCCCTCTCTTGTTCCTTCTCTTGCCACATCTCTTGGGACTTCTGCTGATCGTCCTGATGCGCTTGCTGAACTTATGGGAATCGTACTTGGAGATGGGATGAGATATCCTAAAAGCAGTATCTCCAGACTCACTTTTGGAACAGAAACTCCTTATGAATCTTCATATGAATTTTCAGGAAAAAAAGCCGAGCGGGTTCTCAGTGAAGAAGTTGCAAGAGCGGCAAAAAAAGGACTTTTTGATATTGTTTCTAGTGGAACAGCAGTAAGATTAAAAGATGGCATCAGAATTGGAGAGGAAGTACTTCCTGTAGGGGGAAAAACCGGAACCGGAGATCATCGTTATGTGGTGTATCGGGGAGGAGTAAAGGAGAAGCGTGTTGTAAACAGAACTGCAACTTTTATGTTCATAATTGGCGACAGGTACTTTGGTGTTGTAAGTGCTTTTGTGCCCGGTCAGGATGCAGCGCAGTTTGGTTTTACGAGTGCTCTCCCCGTACAAATTCTGAAGAATATGATCCCTTTATTGAAAGAACTGGAAAATAAGTAATATCAATAGCTTATATATTTCTTAGTGTTTTACTTCAGTAAATTCCAATACTGACCGATACACTTGGTATGACAGTAGTAGTAACCACCATGCCAAACGCAGTAGCACCAGCCGCACACAGTGCGCAGGCAGCTACTCGTGCTTCTTCCGGTGCAAATACTCCACAATCAGCACCGAACTTTCTGCCCGCATCACAAGCAGCAGCAATAGTAAGTTTCTCATCCGATAAATCCAGAACCACCTCAAGCCGCCCCAACGAACGGGTAGATGGGAGCTTTTCTTCAGAAAAAAAAGGAGCCCAGCAGAAAAAAGACGGGGAAAGTGGGACTGAAGGAAGAAAAACCATAAACGTATCTGCCTGAACTTGTTTGATGGCATACCCCACAGTTGATTATGATTTTTATTGTGGTAGTTTGGGTGTATGGACACCCCTACGAAATTACCAAAAATTGCAGGCTATAAATCAATAAAAATGGAGCTTGAGCCGGGAGTGTACTATTACTGCACTTGTGGTGAATCCAGTACTCAGCCTTTCTGTGATGGTTCTCATAATCGTGAAGCAGTCTCAGAAGGAGCACAAAACAGAGAATCGTGTTTTGAACCTCTTGAGTTTGTTATTACAGAAAAAAAGACCTACGCTCTTTGTGCCTGCAAATACACGGAGAAGGCTCCATTTTGTGATGGATACCATAAAAAGTTATGCAATCCAGAGACTCAGAGCTAGCTATCGAAAATGAGTTAGCTTTTGAAGACGTAACCTTCTTTATGAAGTGAGAGGCTATATTCTTTACCTTCAGGAACATTTTCAAAAAGATATGAACCGTCTTCTCTGGTGTATGTAGTACCAAGCTCACCACCGTTTACTTCAACACCGGCAAGGGGAACTCCCTGATAGGTGATGATACCGCTTATGGAGAAAAGCTCTGTAGCGGTAACTGAAGTAAGCTGACTATCAGGTGAAACCTTTCCACTTAGTTCAGCAGGCTCAAGGGAGAACTTGTCTTTGGAAAAAGCAAGTTTGTAGTCTGTGCCTTCAAGAACTCTTGAAAAACTGAAGGTACCATCAGACTGGGTAATAGTTGTACCAAGCGCTCCTCCATCAACAAGGACACCACTGAGTGGACTGCCCTTGTGCTTTACCGCACCCTTAAGTTCAGTATAGGCACGTGCCACGAAATTCATTGAACGAACATCAGCACCATCTATTTTTACTTTGATAGACAGGGTATCTTCCTTTGAAGCATACGGCGAAGTCTGACTGAATGAAGGTTCTTCTTTGGGTTTAACTTCTTCGGATTTAATTTCGTCACTCTCCCGGGATATCCATGCGGGAGCTGAATGATGAAAGCCATTACCGTTTTTCGATTCTACCTCCGGTTTTACATTCAGCGGCTCTTCTGAAACCTCTTTAAAGGTTTCTAAAGAAACTTCTTCTTCAACTTCCTCGACTACTGGAGATACCAGTTCTTCAATATTGCTTTCAACGGCTTTTTCTATTTCTTTGGCACTGCGAAGCACCTCTTCTTCCTGGCTGAATGGTGTGCCGCCAAATGGTGGTTTGAATTCCATAGTTTTGTTTCTGTCCCCAAAACCTTCATCAAGAGAGACTCGTGAAAAATTTTGTGTGGGTTTGGAGTCCATATCACTCATGGTAAAGTTGTACTCACTTTTATCTGAGGTTTTAGAAGCCTCAGAATCATCTTTAAAAATGAAAGAAGATGTGGGAGAGCTATCTTTTATCTGATTGGAAAAACTACCTTCATATTCTTTTACCGCATCAGAAAGCAGGTTTCTTTTCATGGTTGTTGTGGGAGATGAATTTTCCGCAAAAGCATGACCGCCGGAGTGTGCACTGCTATCATGTTGTGAACTTGTATCATGTTCTGCCGTTTGAGAAGCAGAGTTCGGGCTGATTATAGTTGGCTTGATTACATAGTTACCAATAAAAATTCTTTCATTTGGCATCATTGCAATTTCAACACGAGGACGTAGCTGGCTTTTCTCGACTGAAGTTCCATTAGAACTGCCAAGATCAGTTATAAAAAGACGATCAGGGTCACCATTTCTACCTTTTTCTATGCGAAGGCGGGCGTGAATACCGGAAATTTCCGGTCGACCAAGTACTACATCATTGGACGGCAGACGACCAAGCGTAAGCTCATCCTTGTAGAACACCTGAGTGACTGGCTTTGATGAAGGATCAACGTCCAGAGTCATCACAGTAAGCTTTAAACCGAAAACACCGGATTCTGAATTTGAGATTTCTTGAGTATTCATAATAGTTATCTTGCAATTAAGTTTAAATTAGTCATGCCTGAGTACAAAACAAAGTTCAGCATTCACCGGGTAACACTATCAGGTACCCCCTGCCTGGTATCGACCACTTCATCTATATTATTTAAATAAAAAAGTTCAGGATGCAAAACTAATACACTACTAATATAGTGCCTTAACTTAGATTCAACTAATAAAATATAAATATTTATAGTTAGTTAATTTATTTAAACAAGTTCCGGCAGTTCGAGTTTTTTAGCCCTCATTGCTGATTAAGACATAAGATATTATTGTGCCTGCTTCCAGCTTAAATTTAAAGAATAAACATATTAAATCACTTATGAAAGATCAAGATAACGTTCGAGAGGATCAGATAATTACCAGGACCCCACTTGCGAATAGTAAAAAAGTGTACGTCTCAGGGAAGATTCATAACATTAAAGTTGCCATGCGAGAGGTGGAACTTGAGCATACGCTTGACTACAGTAGTCGTTCGAAAAACAGCACAGACAATATTGCAGGCAAGATTGAAAGAATCAATCACCCACTCCCTCTCTATGACACCTCTGGACCGTACACTGACCCGGAAGTTGAAATAAACATTCGTAAGGGTCTTCCCCGTGTACGGGAAAACTGGATTAATGAGAGAAATGACACTGAAAGACTTGATAGACCGACCTCTGATTTTACCTCTAAACTTTCATCCAGTCATCTTTCATCTATTTTCCCAAATATACCCCTGCCAAGAAGAGCAAAACCATCTCACAATGTTACCCAGATGCACTATGCAAAAAAAGGAATCATTACTCCCGAGATGGAGTATATTGCAATAAGAGAAAATCAGCGACTGGAAGAACTTCGGGAAAAAGATCCTGAATTGTTTTTCAGCCATGCTGGAAACGGATTTGGGGCATCTATTCCTTCCGGTGGGATTACTCCGGAATTTGTTCGTGATGAAGTAGCTCGGGGGCGAGCTATCATACCCGCAAACATTAATCATCCCGAACTTGAGCCTATGTGCATAGGAAGGAATTTTCTCGTTAAGATCAATGCAAATATTGGTAACTCCGCTGTTACCTCAAGTATTGAAGAAGAAGTGGAAAAAGCAGTCTGGGCATGCAGGTGGGGAGCGGACACTGTGATGGATCTTTCTACAGGAAAAAATATCCATGAGACCAGAGAATGGATATTGAGAAATTCTCCGGTACCGATTGGAACGGTTCCGATTTATCAGGCACTTGAAAAGGTAAATGGCAAGGCGGAAGAACTTACCTGGGAAATATATCGGGACACTCTGATCGAACAGGCTGAACAGGGGGTGGATTATTTTACGATTCATGCAGGTGTGCTCCTTAGATATATTCCCATGACGGCAAAGCGGGTTACCGGTATTGTATCCAGAGGAGGTTCTATCCTTGCAAAGTGGTGCCTTGCGCATCATAAGGAAAACTTTCTCTACACTCATTTTGAAGAGATCTGTGAGATTATGAAGGCATATGATGTCTCCTTCTCTCTGGGAGACGGGCTTCGTCCCGGTTCTATCGCAGATGCAAATGACAGAGCTCAGTTTGCCGAATTAAAAACCCTTGGAGAACTTACCAAAATCGCATGGAAACATGATGTTCAGGTTATGATTGAAGGACCTGGACATGTCCCCATGCATCTCATCAAGGAAAACATGGATATACAGTTACAGGAGTGTTTTGAAGCGCCGTTCTACACCCTGGGTCCATTAACAACGGATATCGCTCCGGGATATGATCATATTACTTCAGCCATAGGTGCTGCCATGATCGGCTGGTACGGATGTGCGATGCTTTGTTATGTAACACCGAAGGAACATCTAGGTCTTCCTAACAAAAAGGACGTGAAAGACGGAGTGATGGCGTATAAAATTGCTGCTCATGCAGCAGACCTTGCCAAGGGGCATCCATCTGCAAGTGCACGAGACAACGCACTGAGTCGGGCACGATTCGAATTTCGCTGGAACGATCAGTTTAACCTCTCTCTCGACCCCGACACAGCAAAAGAGTTCCACGATGAGACCCTTCCCAATGAAAAGGCTAAGCTTGCACACTTTTGCTCCATGTGCGGTCCTCAGTTCTGTTCAATGAAAATAACGCAGGAAGTTCGCGAGTACGCAAAATCAAAGAATGTTGATGAGTCAGAAGCTATATCTGCGGGAATGGAAGAGATGAGCAGTACTTTTTCCGATAAAGGAAGTAGGATATACGTTGATTAATTTTTTCATTTTTTTCAGGCACTTAGCAAATATTAAGGGAAAATCTTCCCAAATATGTTTTTTCTTGAATAAAAATAAGAACTTCTGATTTCCTGCATGCATCCTAACTCTCGGGTAATCCGACGAAACGGGACATGCCACGTACTGGAATAAGTGGTATAAATTGCGGGAATCATTATTGAACTTGTTTTCCTGATCGTTTTAGGATAACCAGAAGTAAGTAAAGGCAAGTAGTACTGTACTAACTGTTATCTCTATCGCATGAGAGTTTAAAGACTATGACTAGTGTAAAAAGTGGATGCCTTACGAAAGCGGATCTGGTTGATGCAATTTACGAACAGATGCCCTTGGATAAGCAGAAAGCTACCCAGATTGTTGAAGACTGGATTGAGTTAATGAAAGAGGGTCTTGTTAATGACTCCAAGTTGATGATCTCTGGTTTTGGTGTATTTGAAGTAAAAGGCAAGAACGCCCGACCCGGAAGAAACCCTTCTACTGGTGAGAAAATCACTCTTGCAGCAAGAAAGGTTGTAAAGTTCAAATCAAGCCAGATTATGAGAAAAGAACTTAATGGTGAAGAAGTAAGCCCTGAAGATTCCGAGAACGAATTTGATGAGTAGTGATCAAGATCAAAATAATGTATCTTTCCAAAATGTAGAGGGCGAGCCCCCTAATACTCTTCATCCGCGTGATCGTATTCTTAAAGCTGCTCTCGAGTTATTTGTTGAACAGGGGTATTTTAATACCAATGTTCCAAATATAAGTTCCAGATCGAAGTGCAGTGTCGGCTCCATATATCATCACTTTTTGAACAAGGAAGAGATTGCTTATTCTTTGTATCGTGATGGTATTATTCAGTTCAGAAATGCACTTCAGAGTTCTATTGAGACAGTGGATTCCGACCCCCTTGAAAAAACGATTCGTTCAATAGTTATTGCGTTTTTAACATTCGCTGAGGAACATAAAATACTTTCTCAGTACCTATGGCTTGCCAGACATAACGAATTCCTTGAAGGAAATATTGCGGTTCCAACCCGGGTAGGCTTTGATACTTTTGGAAGAAAGCTCACCAAAGCAATTAAATCTGCCATCAGGAAGAGTGAAATCCCTCCCGTAAAAGCAGAAGTACTCTGGTCTATTGTATTTGGTATCCCTCTGAGTTTTGTAAGAGACTGGCTTGAAGGCTATACCACAAGCACCCCAAAGGAAGTTTCTCAAACCCTGGCAAATGCCTGCTGGGCGGCGCTACATGAAGCGCATTAGATTCAGGTATAGATAAAATACCTATAAAAAACCTCATCTATTGATTTTTTAAAACCCCCTTTTTATTCAATGTTTATATTCTTTAGTATTTACTAATTGCAAATATTTTGCAATAGTAGGGGCTGTGCCTTAAAGTTCTTTGTCATTCAAATAATGAGTAGTGTGTCGAGTTCAGGAATAACTCAAAAGGGTTTTTAATAAGGATTTTAATAATGTCCAAAATAAACATTGAACATATTGCCTTCTTTGCAGTGGCTTTGTCGAAAAATATATCGTCTGAGATACTGCACCCCCACTTTCAAAAGAACTTTTCAGTTTTTCAGAGAGCACTCAAAAAAGCAGGAAAACTTAAACTAGAAGTACCACGTCGTGCACAAAAAATAGAAGTGGAAGCTCTTGCGTCAAAATTGAACGCTGTTCTTGGAAGTCCAAAGGGTTGGAAAAAGGTTCACTGGATGATCCTTGCATACCTTCTTGTTTTTACGAATCAGATTGAACGTATTAAGATACGATCAGAAAAAATGCACGAACGCTGGATCCATATTGAAGTGCATGTTCTTGCGATTCGTTTCGCAAAGAACATGAATACAGAAACTGATCCAGTAATTCTTAGCTTTATTAAACAGAAAGAGATTCATCTAATTTCTGATGCATTCGATGTAATCACGCAGGGAGAAGAATTCTCTGAAACAATCTCTTCCAGAAATATTGCTCCCCACGGTATTCGGGAAACACTTCGATGTCTTTTAGAATACGAAGAAAGAAGTCAGGGAGTCCTTACTCCCGTACCTGAGATCACAGGGCTCACATTGAAACAAAGTTCAAAAGAATGGAATCAGGATTTGGATCCTGAAGCAGCTCAAATACGGGTTCGTGGTATCATTCACGAACACATCCTTAGAAAATTGCTTCGAGCCTCCAGTGAAGTTGCATTGGCTAAAGATCCTGTCAGGATCCCGGTAAAACGGTTTAAAACTAAACGGCAGAAGAATACATATCTAGATCCCTTTCAGTTTGAGGTGGGATTTTCTATTTTTGGTATTGTGCTTTGTATTGCGCTCTTATGCTACATTCCAAAGGCTTTCTTTTCACTGGGTATAGCTTGGTGGTATTTTAGTCTTGGGCTCTCATTTCTGATTTTTTTTCATATAATCTCAGAAATAATCAGGGGAAATAAAGATTCTCTAGAAATTGATATTCAGGACTCTTTCGTATTTGGAGGGATTTTTACTTTCCTCCTCTGGTTTGTTCAGAAAGATACATTTCATTTTGGCATTGCCTGGTGGCATGCCATTTTAGGTGCTTCTTCCGGAGGAGCATTAGTACTTCTAATATTGCCTATAACAAAGGCAATACTCACAAAAGAAAAAATCGTTTTTCGAATTTCCTAAAACCTCAAAAAAGGAGAACTATCAATGGGAATGCAGTTGTTTTGGCTAATTCTTAGTCAATTGCTTGTTAGTGTACTGATCATGACTCAAAATCATGGGGATCATCACCATGAAGGGTTTGCACCCGGGCATTGTCCCTGGTGCGCACATGATCACTCAGTGCTTGATCCACATCATCCAATTGAAGAAAGCGTAAGTTGGCATCCTCCCGTAAGACCGGCAGAAACTAATGTTTTGTCTTTGATGTTAGTAGCCGCTGGGATTATAACAGGAGTGTTTACCTATATACTACATAGAAGAATAAAAATATCAGAGGGTTGAATTTTTGAAAAGTTGGCATGATCGATCTGTCGACTTTTCTTCTCTACATCTTTCTTTTCAGGGTTTTCAATGAGAAAATCCTGAACTCGACACACACTGTAATACTCTTCTCTTTTCAGATACCATCTCTGGAAAGAGAAGCTGCATTGTGCGGTTTTTAACATCAAGGTTTTTATAAAGAGAAGAAATATGAAAAAAAGAGTAGGTATCTCACTGATTGAAATACTTGTTTGTATCTCAATTATTTCTGTACTAATAGGACTTTTGTTTCCAGCCATCCAGATGGTAAGAGAAGCTGCCCGAAGAGCTCAGTGTCAGAACAACCTCCGGCAAATTGGTATTGCACTTTTTAATTATGAAAGCGCGAATAAAATCTTACCCGCGGCGGCGTATTATCCTCAAAATCCTCAGGGGGTAAGCTGGGTATATGGTATTTTACCTCATATCGAACAAGATGCTATATTTCAGTCACTTGATCCACATCGAAAATTTGACGATCCCCTACAGAGGGATATCCTAACTCATTACTTTCAGCTTTTTCGATGTCCATCAGATATTGGTCCATTATATTCTGAGCGTAACGGATATAGAAGTACCGTACATTCGTATTTCCCTGTATCATCAGTCCACGAAAAATTGATCGATAGAATTAATCAGTGGAGTAATGATGCTTCTTATCCTAAAGAATTAAAAACTATATTCTGGAAAGCTCCAGATGCAACATATAGAGCGTGTCGGCTTGCAGACATCACTGATGGACTCTCCAATACGATCATGCTTGGAGAGGTTCATCGTCTGGGAGAATATGGTCGAGTACACGAGGGACATATTGACCCATATCCTGAAATGCCTTTTTGTCTATTCGATCCTGAGTCCGTATTCACTTTACATGGGGTAAGTGCTGAAGGGTATTGGCCAGGTTCGCTATGGGGAATAACAAATGGTAGTGGCGGTGATGCAGAATTTTATGCCGAACACCCAGGAAGACAAAACCATTTTCTTTTTGGAGATGGAAGTGTCAGGGCACAAAATTCTGAAGAACTGCCTTTATATTTATTAATTTCCCTGCTTGGTATTGACGAGGGGAAGTAATAGAAACTACTGAGATCGTTTATATGTTTTAATGGGTGTACACACGCGTGTACACCCTATTTTAATTTATTGTAGCTTCTCATAACATTAATGTAGATGAACACCCCGATTTACATTCTTCATTTCATTGACGATCTTTTCAAGAAAAAAACTTCCTCTAAATACATCATCAACATTTCCTTCGTAATGAAGTTGTGAAATACTATGAAGATATGAAAGGCTCTGCTTTTCGCAAAAACGGGAGAAACTTTCCTGAGAGAATGTCAGAATACAATTAAACCTCCCTTCACGAAGTGAAACCGGGAACTCAAGAGATTTGGATACCGCATCTATTTTGACTCCTTCATATAGATCTGAAGTCATCACCAGAATTCTTTCACTTCCTTTTGCAAGAGACCAGATATGAGGGTCAGCCTCCAAAAGTTGCGCACTGTTTTTAGAAAATTCTTCAAGATTCATAGGATCTGAGTTTCCGTCGGTAATTGCCGGCAGTATAACACCCGGAAAAAAAGCAGTCGATAATGAAATTAAGATAGGTGCTGAAAAGCTGAAAAACGGATTTTTCAGGAAGGGTCTCGAAGCATAATATCTCTCCCTTTCTTCCTGAAAGGGTAATAGGCAGCTTGTGACATATGGCGTATTCTTTCAAGGAAAAGTTCAGCTTTTTCTTTTTCCTGGTTCTTTTCATATGCCCTGCCAAGAAGCTCCACTGCCTCAAGGTTTTTCCATTTTGAGATTCTACCGGCAGATTCTGCAAGCTGAATTGCCCAGTGTATCTCCTCGGGTATGTCTGAAGTAAGATATGACTCACTTAAAAGAAGTAAAGGATAGGGATTACCCGGAGAAAGAAGCATGGCTCTTCGAAACAGTTCTCTTGCCTGAAGCGATTTTCCATGAGAAAAAAGGCGTTTTCCACGAATAACATATGCTTCAACGGGGACATGGTCGGCACAAAGTGCCCTTATAAGCATCTGATCACCCACTATGGCATCACCAAGTACGAGCTCATAATGCGCAAGCGCCACGTCTATTTCTGACCCGGTACGACTATCCTGAGAGCTCCGAATATTGATTAATTCTTCTTTCAGTATTCTGATCTCATCCTGGGCAAGCCCCGATACCAGTGAGATATGAATAAAACGGGTGAGTAATTGTACTGATTCGGGAAATATACTCAAGCCCACTCTGATGGTTTCAAGTGCTGCGGAGTTACGTCCAAGATAGTGAAGCAGGTTTGCTTTTGAAATATAGCAATCAACAAAAGGGTGTCGCCTGCCGGTGATATATGAAAGCTCATCTACTGCCTCCTCATATTCACCTGTTCGCTCCAGACAGTACGCCAGATCATAGCGTGCGGAAAAATGTGCAGGATGTTCAGAATACTTCGCTAACCCCCTTCGATAGTACTCAGCAGATTCATGGTAATCCCCTCTCCTGAAAGCTTCTGCGGCTCGTAGCCAGGGATAGACAGGAAATGTTTTCCAAATCTTCAGCCACCTCCACGCATCTTTACACAACAGCATACCCCCGCTAATCTTCTCCTCTACCCCCCTACAGTGCTTCTTCACCACTCTCATACTAACCATATTTCTGCATTACATCCTGCCTATTAATATCCTGATTATGCCTGATTTACTTCAGTTTTGACTAATAAAAGGCAAAAAAACACTATAAAAGTAGAATATACCTGTAATCATTCAGTCTTTTTTTACCCCAACCCCTTGTAAAATGTAGTAACTTGGGGCAGTATTTGTCCTCAATAAAATTATGTTGGTACAATCATTTTAGGTATTTAAGTCATTCAGGTAGGGCTATATGAGCAGCGTGGTCGTTCTAAGGACAAGTGGTAAACAATACTTCCTTGGTGAAGGTAGTGAATTTGAAGTAAACCAGATTGAAGGTAATGTTGGTGATACAGTAGAGCTTGATGATGTTCTCCTGGTCTCCAATGAGGGAACTACTACTGTAGGTACCCCGAATATAACGGGAGCAAAAGTAGTTGCTTCAATAGTACAGCAAAAGAGAGGTCCAAAGCTTACCATCTTCAAAAAAATGAGGAGACAAGGAAAACAGCTTAACAAGGGACACAGGCAGGATCTTACCAGGCTCCGGGTAACATCTATTTTAGTGCAGTAGATTCTGTTTATAGTAATTTTATATTTTAACATCATGTATTAAAAGGTAGTGGTGCTATGGCTCATAAAAAAGCAGGCGGATCGTCCAAGAACGGAAGAGATTCAAGAGGGCAGCGTTTAGGGTTGAAGAAATTCGGCGGTGAAACTGTCAGGGCAGGTAATATTCTCGTGCGCCAGAATGGTACCAGGTTTCATCCTGGTAAGAATGTTGGTATTGGAAGAGATTGTACCTTGTTTGCTCTATCTGATGGTGTTGTAACATTCCAGACACGAGGAAAAGGCAAGCAATACGTCAATATCGTATTAGAAGCCCAAGCCTAGTTCCCTTTTTCTATACGTAGTAGTAGCCATCCCGTATGCAATTCATTGACGAAGCGACCATTCATGTGCGAGGTGGTAGTGGTGGCAGTGGGTCACGCCACTGGAAGCGTGCCAAGTTTGTCCCAAAAGGAGGTCCTGATGGGGGTAATGGGGGCACCGGTGGTGCGGTTATCCTTGAAGCGGTTTCCAATCTCAATACTCTCATTGATCTGGTATATGAACCTCATGTTCGGGCAGAGGATGGTTCTTCAGGGGGAGAGAATCTCAAGACTGGTGCAGATGGAGTGCATACAATAGTCAAAGTTCCTGTTGGTACCCAGGTCTTTTATAATGAAACTCTGGTTGCTGATCTTTCAAAAGCCGGAAGCCGATGGGTTGCTGCGCGAGGTGGTATTGGCGGTAAAGGAAATGCTCACTTCAAGAGCTCAACAAATCAGGCACCGGATCATGCCCAGCCGGGAGTCGCGGGGGAAGAAAGGACGTATCGGCTCGTTCTTAAAAGTGTTGCTGATCTCGGGCTTGTGGGTCTTCCAAATGCGGGAAAGTCTACCTTCATAAGTACCGTTTCCGGAGCAAAACCAAAAGTTGCCGCTTATCCTTTCACGACCCTCACACCGGAACTTGGTGTGGTGCTGCTTTCAGAAAACCGAAGATTTGTACTGGCGGATATTCCGGGAATCATTGAAGGCGCACATGAAGGGAAAGGACTTGGACTTCGTTTTCTTAAACACATAGAACGAACAAAAGCACTTGTATTCGTAATTGACATTACCCAGTGCCCCTCATATACACTCGATACTCTGGATGAAACAAACGGAGAAATACTCGCGACACTTGTTGCGGAAACACAAACCCAATTCTCCTTACTCAAAAGCGAACTCGCTTCTTACAGTGAAACCCTGCTCTCCTATCCTTCTTTCCCCCTGTTTACAAAACAGGATTTCCCTAATGTAGCTCTGGTGTTTGAGACATTATTAAAAGAAGACCCTTTCTTGCAACAAACAGCCATCCTCTGCTCTTCCCATACCAGGTACCACACCCAGGAAGTATGCGAGAAAATGTGGGGACTTATTTGCCCTGAGCGAGCGCAGCGAGTCGAAGGGTGACTCTTCTGGCAAATTTCCCTCTTGATATATGTCTTTTCTCGGGTCATTATAGGCTAGAGTCATTGAATCTCTTATGCTGTGCTCTTTAAAACGATTTACATCAATCTTGAGTAGAGGAAATAATTACGTCTGCTGAGCAGGGCTCTGCTGAATACTATTTTCAAAGTGGGTCTTGATCAGTGGACGATAGTGTCACTGTTTTTTTTCGTTTTTTCAAAGGAGATTAGAAATGACGTTAACTTATAGACGCACTGCTACGTTTGATGCTGAATTATCTTTTTATTCAGCCATGGAGCATTTAAGAGATGGGGATATTGAGTCAGCAATTGCATTGCTAACTGATGCCCTTATAATTGAACCGAAGTGTGTTGAATATTTAATTCAACTGGCATCTGCAAATATACTACGTGGGGATAGCAGATCTTTAGGTCATGCGCTGACTTATTTAAGTCAAATACCAATGAAGCAAATCCCACTTCCAGATAAACCGCTTCTTGGTCAAGTACTGGAAGAACTTGGTGAATATGATAAAGCTCGAGACGCATATTTCAGCGCATTAGAGTCTGATCAGAGTAAGTTTAATTCCAATGAACTTTCTGTGATCCATACAAGGCTTACCGCTTTAAGCGAAATGCCAGGATTTGAAATCAACCGTCCTTGCCTATTTAAAATTCCGGATGTGGATAGGGATGATTTGGAAATTACATTCGGAGGGAAACCGTGCCTTTTTCAGTTAAGGATTTTTAAAAAGCCTTTTTCTGAAGTAAGGCTTATCAGTCTTCCAAGTATTTACGGGATTGATGGTTCGCGGATTGACGTAGATTGGCGCAAACCTCAAAGGCTGGTTTCTCTTGTAAAAAGAGTTCTGGGTGAATCAAATCTGATTAAACCCTTCCTACCCAAAGGAGTAGTGTGGATATTTCATTTTATGAGAGGTGCCAAAGTAGCTCACGAACTTCAAAAACTTGAAGAAGGATCAGTGGGGAAAGATGATCGGCGTTTATATCTTACGTCATATACCCATACTGAACTTGAGGGAATGACTAATTGGCGCCTTTTATGGCGATGCTCCCACGGGAAGTCTTGTTTTTGACGGGGAATAAAACTCCACGCGTGGATGGAATTAAAACTCCATCCACGCTTCTTTTTTAAAAAAGGTTTGTGGTACTATTCGTCCCTGCCTTTATTCAATTCAAACACCGTCAATGCCATAACTTTAGCACCGATCGCTATTGCTTCTTCCTGAACATCAAATAAAGACGTGTGAAGCATATGAGCGTTTTCTTTGATATCGGCGACACCGAGGCGAAACATTGCTCCCGGGACATGCTGCATGAAGGCACCAAAATCTTCTGCCCCCATACTGGTCGGTAAATCCGTAATGACCTGATTCCTGCCAACAACTTCACAGGCGGCTCGGTACATTGCATCAGAAACAAAGGGGTCATTAACCACAGGAGACATCTGGGTATCAATCCTGAAATCAAATCCCCCACCAAACATCATTACGGTGGCTTCCCCCACTTTCCTTAACTCCTCAACCGCATCCTTCATAACTTCATTTTTAAGAGTTCGAATGGCGCCGGTAATAGTACAGGAATCCGCAAGAGCATTCATGGAACGACCACCTTGAATCGTACCAAAATGAAGTACCATGGGGTCTCTGCTATCCACCGATCTGGGGACCTTTGCGTATGCCGTTGTAATAAACTGTGCAGCAAGCTGTACCGCATCAACACCCAGATACGGACGTGCTCCATGAGCAGAAGCTCCTCTGAAGGTGATGGTAAAAGAAGTTATGCCCGCATTAATAGGACCGGGCTTGACTGCAATACTGCCAAAAGGAATCATCGGGTCAACATGAAGACTGACTGCATAATCAATATCTTTTAAAACACCCTGCTCGATAAGTGAGAGTGCTCCCTTTCCAAGCTCTTCTGCCGGTTGAAATACACCTCGTACACCAAGAGGTAAAGGAACCTCTGCTTGTTTCAGTGCCTGTAAAGCGGATATCAACACAGTGGTGTGTACATCATGCCCACAGGCATGCATAACACCCTCACGCCTTGATCTATAGGCAGCGTCTTTTTCATCCTGGATAGGCAGTGCGTCTATATCAGCCCGTAAAAGAACTGATTTTGCAGCAGGTGCAGATGATGGAAGCTCTACATAAAGACCAGTGGTTTGAGGAAATGGAATTCCTGAAATCCCCTGATTTGAAAGCTCGGAAATAATTTTTTTTGTCGTTTCATACTCCTCAAAACCAAGTTCAGGGTGCATGTGAAGAGCTCTCCTGATATTGATGGCGGTATCTGAAAATGTATCTATGGAGTGTATCAGGTCAGTCATTTGCGTCATAAAAATTTAGTTATTCTAGGTACTTATCTAAGATATTCTTGAGAAAAGGTTTTCTCTGTAGTATAATGGGAGTATATAAATTTATTTGAATGGAGGCAATCTTTCTTGAGTCAAAATAAAGCCGCTACTGAAGCCACTTCTCTGGAAGCATCCCTGATTTCCAGACCTGTATCCAGATCGGGCACCGATCTTTTCAAAAACAAAACTACTAAAAACAGAACAGCTTATAAAATAGAGCCGAAGGCTCTGACCGAAACAGCACTTGAGTTTGTACTTGAACTAAAAGCGCTTGATGCAGTTGTTTATGATGTAAGAGAATCCAGCAGCATTGCTGACTACATTATTGTTGCAAGTGGCACCTCGGGTAGACACGTAAAAGGTATTGTCGATAACGTAAAAGAAAAACTTTCATCCCGTAACATCTCCCCTGACAGAATTGAAGGAGATCAGGATGGCGAGTGGGTCGTCATGGACTATTCAAACGTAATTATCCATATATTTTTCGAACCGAAGCGTCAGTACTTCAAACTTGATGAGCTATTTAAAGATCAGAAAAAAATGGAACTAAAAGATCACCTGAACACCCAGGTGCGAGCGCTAAAAACGGGTATGCATTCTCTGGTCTAGTGTGATTTCAAATTAATTTTTTCCAGTTTACCCACGTGCTTGCTGCTCGAAAATCCCCCTTTGCCCTAGGAAAGGTGCTTCGGGGGATAGTGCTACGCTATTTTTATTAATGAAAATAGTGTAGCACTAATCTCTTTCCAGTATAAGAGCACCTGCCATGGCACCGGCAGCGCAGATACTGATAAGTCCCCGTTTGGCGTCTCTTCGTTTCATTTCAGAAGCAAGATGCATCACGATTCTTCCTCCCGTTGCAGCAAAAGGATGCCCGATAGCAATAGATCCACCAAGAACATTCACCCTGTCTTTATCAATACTTCCTACCGCTTCTTCCTTCAGCCCTTCAGCCCATGCTTTTTCATTCGCAACTACCTGCGCCCCAAACGCTTCGTGGATTTCAACAAGATCAAAATCAGACAGCTTCAGGTTATTTCTCATAAGAAGTCTTGGAACCGCCACGGCAGGAGCCATCAAGAGTCCTTCTTTCGGATCTATAGCCGAATATTCATAGTCACGCACAAAAGCAAGCACTTCTCTTCCCTGCCTCGCAGCTTCCTCTTCAGATAACAGCAGAACCCCTGAGGCACCATCCGTCAAGGGACTCGAATTACCCGCAGTTAATGTACCGGCAGATGAACGGTCAAACACAGGTTTAAGACCTGCAAGTTTTTCAAGCGAGGTATCGGCGCGAATAAGTAAATCCTTGTCGATACCATCAACAGAAACCATAAATTCTTTAAGCCGACCATCTTTAGCTGCCTCTCCCGCACGGGCGTGACTTCTAAAGGCAACCTCGTCCTGGGATTCTCTCGAAATACCAAGTTCTTTTGCCGTAAGCTCCATATGCTGACCCATGGTAAGACCCGTTGATGGTTCTGTCACTGATGGAGGATTTGGCAGAAAATCTCCCGGTCGGAATTTTGCTAACACTGAAAGCCGTTCACCAAGCGTCCTTGCCTGAAAAAGAGAAAGGAACTTTTTTGATGCCTTTTCACCGAAGAGAAGTGATGGGTTTGACATTGATTCTGCTCCCCCCGCAATACTCATCCTCGCCCTTCCCGCCTGAATCTTCTCAGCAGCGCAGGTCAAAGCAACCAGTCCCGAAATACAATTATTTGAGACTGAATACGCATACACGCTTTTTGGTACTCCTGCCTTAAACAAAATCTCACGTGCCCAGTTTGGAGTCCGTGGGTCAAGAAGGACGGTACTCCAGATAATTTCGTCCAGATGAACTGCATCAATCTCGTATTTTTTGATGAGATCAGATATGACAAATGCACTTAAATCCTGAAAGGTGTATCTGGAAAATGCAGTTCCGGCTTTAACAAAAGGAGTTCTCGAACCCCCTGCAATTGCTACTCTGTTATTTTTCATAGCTATTTAAATTTTTGATTAATTATTTCAGATTTATGGGATATACTACTATAGAAGGCTATTCGTAAGTAGCATTAATTTTCTTTAGTCGTTAATTCAAACAATATGAAAACTAAGAGTAATTTAATAGGTATTGAAGTTCTTATCAAAGGCACTTCAAGTAGAGGTGTGGTGCAGGAAGTGCAGGAACAAAAAGGTACCTGCACTCTTGAAGTCAATGGAAAAATTCTGAAGGTTTCAATCTCTGATATCAAGATCACAGAAGTAAAGAAAAACAAGAAAAAAGAAAAATCTCCCAAACGAAGCACTTCAAGTACTGTTTCAGGAAAAGAAAGTCTTTCTATCGATCTTCATGGAAAAACCAGAGCAGAAGCTAATGAATTACTGCTTTCCCTGCTTGATAAGGCGCTCCTGCAAGGAGTACAGAAACTTGAAATAATCCATGGACATGGAAATGGAATTATAAAAAAAGAAGTTCACACATTCCTCGATCAATCCCCTTATATTGCCTCATACAAGCTTCAGGAAAATAATTCCGGTACTACCATAGCATTCTTAATGTAAATCGATGATACCCTCACAGGTGCCTGGCACTGCCAGTACTATTCCTGTCCGGCAAGAGACCCATTATTAATCATATTCTGCAATCTTATAATTTCTTTGTCTCTTTTTTTTACTTCTTCAACCGAGGATAATGCCCACTCAGTCTGTTCCTGAAGCAGCCCTTGAAGTCTTATAATTTCTTCCTCTCTTCTTGAAACAAGATCCATGTAGTACATGAAAATCAATTCTTCACGTTCAGAAGGAGTAAGGTCTTTTCTGTCTCCAAAGATTATAGAGGTTGCATCAGTTACCTCTATGTTTGAGAGATGATTTACCCATGTATCAAATTCAGAAGCTGTTATTGTTCTTTTGACAAGAACTCCAATACCGCAAGGATAATTCAGTGTCATGTCATCCTGGATTTCAATTATGGTTCCGGCTTTTTCAAAAATCCTGATCATATCATCTTTACTGAAGCGAAAGTGATCGTGGGGGTAGGCGTGAAGATCGAATCCGGGAGAGCGGGTGGTAACAAGAAGATATCCATTGATTTTAAGAACCTTCATCATTTCAATGACCCCGGTTCTCCAATCTTGACAATGCTCAAGCATTTCGGTCGTTACTACGGCATCAAAGTGCTCCATCGGAAATCTGCCAGATAAGGAACATGCATCCAGTATAATATCAACTCCATCACCATCTACGATATCTACTCCGACATATTGAGGATTACAGGAATGAAAGACATTCCTGATCTCTCCATTCACAGTTCTCGAGCCTACTTCAAGAATCGAAGCTCCCTGTGGAAGATAAGGAGAAAGTTTTTCCGCAAACGATATACACCAGAAATTACACATGCTCTAAGTGCTTTCCTTATCGTTCCTTGTTTTCCTTCAGCCCTTCAAGTATGCCTATCTGCCTGAGAAGTTCATTCGTATCAGTTCTCTGAACACCGAGACTCTCCTCTTTCCCGTCTCCACTGTTAAGGATAAAGAACTTGGGGTTTGCTTTGATAATCTCTTCAGCTATTTCCATCTTGAGAAGCGCCTCTCCTCCGGGACCTTGCAGTGCTTCTATTCGTTTTTTCAGTCCTTCAATCTCTTCCTTTCCTACAACTCGTACTCGTTCCGATTCCAGAGATCGTGCTTTAAAATAAGAATCACCTCTCAGTGTCGCCTGATCTTTACGACCCTTGGCTTCTTCAATCTCCCGATTGACCTTTGCTTGCTCTTCATTAAATTGTATTTTCTTTTCCTCTACGACGACAGAAACCCGTTTTATTTCCTGTTCGGTTTCCTGATTTGTCGCCTGAGTCTGGTCAATCTTCTGTTGGTAACTGTCATCAACCGTCCCATCAGAAAGCACTCTTTCAAAACGATGGTCATTATAAATAACAGAATCAATGATGATTCCTTCATCTATAAGTCGTGCATTCATCGCTTCACGCAAACGGTCAAGTGCAATCTGGCGTTGCTCCTGGCTGAAGAAATCCCGTGTCGAAAGCACATTCATATGAGTTCTGATGTCTGCTCTTGCAACCGAAGAAACAAGCGTTCGAATGCGCTCCCCTATTGAGTCTTTCTCTCCCGCAACATATTGAATAATATGCTTAACTTTTTTGGGATCTACATGGTACTGAACAGTAATAGCCAGTAATACTTCATTACCATCAACGGTTCGTGTCTGGACAGAGTCTTCAACAGAAGGTCTGTTTCCACTTCCTCTTGACCCCCAACTGATTGATTCAATCGTGGTGTCAATCCGGTACAGGTCTTCCCACGGCATTACAAAAGTTTTCTCACCCGGTTCAATAACCTTATTTTGCACTCCTCCTCCACCCCATGGCGGGAGCTTTGCAAATTTTACTCCATATTCACCAGCTTCAAGTGTCTGAAACCCGCTGTCACAGGCAGCAAGACCCGCAATCAGAATCAAAGAAAAAATTATTCTGCTCAATCTCAACATATGCCTCCTACTCCCCAAGTGATGAATTGTTAAACTGAGATTTTCCTGGAAGAGGTCCTGAAAGCTTCCTGACCCAGCTTTCAATATTATACGGATCGATATCACTGATAACCCCACCGCTCAGAGACTGGAGCACCGGAACCATCTTCCTTGCGACATACACACGACCTCCTCCTGATGCCAGAAGCTGGTTCTTCTCTTTTTCAATTTCAGAGATTGCCACTTCATAGAGCTTGTCAGCTCTTGCTCTTTGCTCTGCTTCGTAACTTCTTGCTTCCTCATCAAGGACCCGTACCTGCGCCTCCCCTTCCTCTTTCAAAACAGCAATCTTCTGTCCATCCCAAAACGCACGCATCTCTTCCGTTTTAGCACGAGCTTCAGCAAGTGAACTTTGAGCGGAATTCAGTACTTCAGTGGCATCCTGAAGATTTTTAGCAAAAATCTGATCATCAATTTTTTGCTCTGCGTAGGTGTATCTTCTCACCAGAGTACCCCACAACTCAATTCCTTCCTTATTGGCAAACTCATTAATGGATTCACTTGATTTCAAAGCCGCTTTTTCCCGAAGAGACGGGTTATAGTAATCTATCGCAGAAAGAGCACTCAACCAGCGTTTCAGTTTATCTTCAGACTTACCTACAAAGGTCTTTAATTGTCGTTTGTGATTTGAGCCGTAGGTATTAACCAGATCTTTTGGTCCGCCGTGGGTACGGGTAACTCTCTGAACAACGGGAACATCGGAGCTATCCATATTTGATTCTGTAGAGCTCCAGTCAACCCCGACACTTTCGCTGCTGCCGGGTTTCTTGAAGTATCGAAGCACGAGGGTGATGTCGGTTTTAACCTTGGAACCATCTGAAGTGGGGATCTCAAGATATGGGAGATTAAGGTCACCACTTTCTTCACTGGAATCAAGCTGTACGAACTGGAAATCCCGAGGGATTAAAATCACGTCCGAGATATATGGTATTTTCCAATGAAGCCCCGGGACGAGACCACGTTCGTTATACCCCTCCTCAAGAACTCCCATGAGAGAAAAGAAATTCTGACGAATTCCGATTTTGTTTGGTGGTACGATCTTACCGAAAACAAAGAAGACAAGTACAACCAGAACAAGAATCATAGTAACAAAAAAAGCAAGCAAACCAAGAATTGATCCCGATTCGCCATCAGTTAGCCCTGATCTACTGTCTACAACACTGTCAGACACTTTCCTCATTTGAATATCCTTTTAAAATGTACTAATACGAATTAGAATTTGAAGACTATAAACTATAATAACTAGAAACAAATTTCGCAAACCTGTTTTAGCACAAGATGGGTCGGGTAATTTTTTGCACTCTATGAGTATCCATATTGTTTTGTTCGAACCCTTAATCCCTCAAAATACCGGTAACATTGCCCGGCTTACTGCTGCCAATAACCTTACACTGCATCTGATTGAACCTCTGGGTTTTGATCTGAGTGACAGGTACATGAAGCGGGCAGGTCTTGACTACTGGCAGGAAGTCAAACTGAAAGTACACTCTGACTGGGAAAATTTTCTTTCAAATGAAAATATTCCGGATGAGCTGGTATACATGATTACCACAAAGGGCGGTAAATCAATTTACGATACCAGATTTACATCGGGGGCGTATCTTGTTTTCGGAAATGAATCAAAAGGCTTCCCTGATTTCATGCATGAACAATATAAAAATCAAAGAATAAAAATCCCCATGAAAAATGAAAATATCAGAAGTCTGAATCTTTCCAATTCAGTATCAATATGTTGTTTTGAAGCACTAAGGCAAATCGATGTAAGCGTTCAAAGGGGTGGGTAAGGCACTTGAAAAATCCCTTATATAAAATGCATGTCCCCTGCTACTAATAAGGGAGTTAAACGCTTACAGATCGATTACGCAAGCTGAATGGTTGAAGTGAGCAACTCGCTCATGGCTTGAATAACCTGGGAGCCTGCCCGGTAACCCTGCTGGAACTGAACAAGATTAACAAATTCTTTTGCGGGGTCTACCGTGGAATTCTCAAGGGACTGTCCCAGAATATTTCCGAAACCGGCTTCTCCCGATCTGCCTATTTCCGGACTTCCAGTAGACTCGTTGTCCCGAAAATAGTTATTCCCTTGTCTTTCAAGAGCATCCGGAGCATTAAATGTTGCAAGCGCCAGTTGAGCAACCGCAATAGATTCACCTGAATCTAATTGAGCTACCACATTCCCTTGCTGGTCTATGCTCACTCCAACAGTGCTCCCACCCTGAACCCCATCTCTTGATACCTGGGTAAGTGCAGAACCTGCTGAAAAGCCCGTAAAAGAAGAAAGGTTTATTGCTATGTTACCTGGGGCTGCTCCATTTCCCCATGCGGGATTTATCTGAAGAATGGCTTCTGCTCCCTCTGCCTGTAGTCCATTGGGACCCAGGTTAAGCTGAGCATTGCCTATTACAACTGCCTCTCCCAGATTTCCTCCCAACTCCTCTCCATCTACAACTGCCTGAACATCCCAGGTCTGGTTCGCAGTTTTATAGAAAAAGAGAGTAACATCCCGTAGTCCTCCAAGAGAATCTACTACCTGTGCCGAAGTTCTGAAATCTGCGGCTTCGTTCATCTGTTCAAATGTTGATCCGGCAGCGGGGACTGCTGCTGCAATTGGAGCTTCTGCGTTGAGATTTCCACTTAAACGAAGATTTTCTGTTGCCTGAGTCCTTCCCTCAAGACCGGTAACCCGAATTGGAACAGCGGCATCAGGACTTTCCTCAGTGAAGCCAAGGACAAATTTTCCGGATGGAGTAACCAGAAAGCCATCGTTATCAGCAGTGAAATTCCCCGCACGTGTGTAGTAATTGTCCTGACCATCATTTACCACAAACCAACCTCTTCCCTGAATTGCAGCATCCAGAGCTCTACCAGTAGGGTTTACCACACCTTGAATGCTGTGCATGCTGTATATCCCGGCACCAAGCACTCCATTACCGGTCTGGGTAGGTCCTCCAAAAAGACTGCGACCTCCGGCAAAAATATCTGCAAACTCAAGCCTTGAATCTTTAAAGCCCGTGGTATTAACATTTGCAAGGTTATCAGCAACGGTATTTAGTGCAGTACCATGAGTCATCAATGACTCCCTTCCTGCACGCAATCCAGTCTCGAGTCTCATAGGGTCTACGCTTCATTGTTCTGTACGTTAATAATGCTCAAAGAGTACACAAAACCCCACAGTGAGGATTGCCTCCGCAGACAATCCTCACCTGTCCACACCTCCACAACCACTAATCCAAGAGCCAACCGCTCCACAACCGCAACACGTCAACACTGGAGGTAATACAAGGTATGTGCCAGAATAATCAGAGGGAAGTCTTATGGATGTTCGAGAGTCTAAGCCCCTGAAAGAACATGGATAATAAACCAAGGAGGATAGTAATAAAAAATTGCATGGAGTGAGCCACTATGGAAAATGCTATAGAAAATTCCTCCGAGTAGGAAAATACTCCCGTCAGGGCGGCAACACAACCAAGCTGAAAGGTACCCAGAAAGCCGGGAGCACTTGGAGCGGCTATGAATAATGAAACAAAGACACAGGTCACCGCAGCAATCGCAAATGAATCACCCGGAGCACCGTCAAGAGACAGGAATAATATCTGAAACCCGATAACGTATAAAATCCAGATTACAACAGTAGAAACAGAAATGAGTAGTAACTGAAGCAGATTCTCAATCCCACTCAAACCAAGAACAAATTCTTTTGCAGAACTCTCACAGGATTCCATAAAAGCTGAAGGTAAGAGTTTTTTTGATATATTTGATATGTATTCTATTAGAGCAACTATTTGCTTAGGAATTAAATAAGAAATGAGCATGGAAAATCCGATGATTCCTGCCACAGTTGACAATATCCTTGAGCCAACAAGGACTATTTCCGGTAGCTCCCCTATGCCTTTTACGGCGTAGAGAAAGATTAGAAACATGCCGCAAACGTCAAATACTCTTTCAATAACCACACTCGCAAATGATTTTCCAAAAGAAACCCCGTTCCATTTACTGAAGAGAAGTGGGCGTATAAACTCCCCGGCTCTTAATGGGAGAACCATGGTAGCCAGATTCCCGACGTTAAGGGAGTCATAGAGGTGCCTGAATGAGGGATGTAATGACTTGCTGAATAAGAGTTTCCAACGGTAGGCACGAATCAACAGTGCCAGAAAAAATACCAGTATCCAGAGAACAAGATAGTACCACCTTACATTTCCGAGAATCGACGCAACTTCCTTCCATTCCAGTGAGGTGCATAAATACCACAGGATAAGAATGCTGATACCGATACTCAGCCAGAAACTTAGTTTTTTCTTGCCAGAAATCATCTGTAACTTATTGAATTTAAATTAAATTTTGTAAAACATTTTTTTAGATTAAACTGCTACGAAAGTATGCCGATAGTAAAAATACGTAAACGAAGTAGCAAATTTTCTTAATTCTTCGATTCGATGTGAAGAGATATTAATTTTGCTTATTTGTCTATATGTTATATTTTTTGCAAATACCGTAGCAGTAAGGGGTAATCGCACAATGAACGCTGTTTTTGATCTGGATGTAACATCCTCGCTTGGTAATATCTTCTCATTTATCAGTAGCAGCATTAATCCGGTACAACTCGCTGGAAGTATCATGATACTTGGTCTTGGAGCTCTGTTTTGTTTTCTCTTAATGAAATTCCTCATCATGCTCTTTAAGGTTAGTCTGTTTTTTGGAAGCTTGTACGCCTTGATTATTATGGCTTCTTCCGGGGTTCCCGGAGATTTTCAAAGAACGAATCACAACTCAGCACCGCACACTCTCATGCCTCCGGCGAAAGTATTTTCAAGTCCCGATTCTTCAGAAGCGAAAGAAAATTCTCTTTTGGCTACAGTTACCGGCTTCGTACAAAATGCCCTCGATGATATTCCTGTGGATATCGTAACTGACATGACTGAAAGTCTGGGCTACGAGCTTGGTCTACAGAAAAAAGAGAAGAATGAGTACAGGTTTTAGCCTCTGGACGAAGTGCTCCTGACTTAGTATGATCCAGGGATGTTTGAAACCTTATCACTGTTTTCATTACTGTTTGAATATCTAAACCAGATTCTCAGGGGCGAAGCTCCTCTCCTGGTATATTTTCTTCTTCTACTCATCCCGATAGCCATACTTGTCGCAATCAGGGAATCCTTTTCCTGGTTCTTTAAAGTTAACAAAATCACTCAACGCCTTGATCGACTGGATAAGCGTCTTATGGTTTTAAATGGCAGTATTGAAGAAATAGTTATGATACTTAAACATCAAATTCAGAAATCAAAAATTCATGCAGGTAGTGACTCAGCCCATATGCGAAACAGATCTGATCATCAATCTCCGGTAAGGGAAAAGAACAGTCCGGACGGAAAGAGTGGTGAGATATCCCAAAAAGAAAATGAAGAATTCACTCTTCAGGAACGTCCCTGGTCTGAGAAGTAGATCGACCTCTCTTCTCAAGCTTCAGGCGTCTTGCTTAAATAAATACCAGTTATATAGGAAATATAAAATAAAGGTATTGTGGAGCTGGACGGGATCGAACCGACGACCTCTGCCTTGCAAGGGCAGCGCTCTCCCAGCTGAGCTACAGCCCCACAGGAGAAGGGATATTATTTCCCTCAAAAAACATTAAAACTATCTCAAAATTGCCATCAAAAACTAAAAATTGATGGTGGGCCAGGGAAGACTTGAACTTCCGACCTCACGCTTATCAGGCGTGCACTCTTACCATCTGAGCTACTGGCCCATCTAATAGTGGTTTTATCCAAAATCAACAAGTGGTCTTTTAAAGAATATCTTCTTAAAAATCAAATATCTAGGCAGAAAATCAGTAAATACCCTCACAAGACCCCCAAAGACGGGAGAAATTAGAACTTTCAACCGGCACTGTCAATATGTTCGTTTTTCAGGAACTTCAAAGAAATGTCGTTCTGAATGAAAATAAAAAAATAATAAAATACAGCGTCTTAGGCTAAGCTATGCAAAAAAATCTGTTGAAAAAGTAATATTCTTAGTAAAATGGTATATAGGGTAAGGACATCTTCGTGAATTCTACACTGTTACTAAATGCAAGCTATGAACCTTTAAAGATAATCTCCTGGGAGCGTGCAATAACCCTGTTTTTTCTTGGTAAAGTCGAAGTTGTTGAACAATACGAAAGGGACGTTCGATCAGTTTCTCTTATCATCAAAGTTCCTGCGGTGGTGCGACTACTCAAGTACGTAAAACTTGGGAAAAGAAGACCGCCGCTTAACAAGATTAATCTTCTAAGTCGGGATAATTTCTGTTGCCAGTATTGTTCTCTTTCTCTTGACCGTGATGAAGCCACGGTCGATCACGTAATTCCTAAATCTCAGGGAGGAATTTCAGAATGGAATAATGTAGTTATTGCATGTGGAAGTTGTAACAGGAAAAAGGGTAACAGAACACCAAAGGAAGCATCCATGCGTCTCATATCAAGTCCTGAAACCCCTGAGTGGCTCCCTGTTCTCAATTGTGATTTTCTGTTAGAAGTTCCTGCTCCATGGAAAGTTTTTTTACCTTCCAAGTAATATACCTTTTAAAAAGCAACGTATGGAACTCTTTGCTTCCATTTTAAATGACCCCAGAACACGTGCACTCAGTAAAGTACTTGCACCTCATGGTGCGCTCTACCTTGTGGGAGGGGCAGTGCGGGATGCACTCCTTGGTAAGGAAAGCAAAGATCTTGATTTTGCCTATTCAAAATCTCCCCGGGAAATAGTTGCATTGCTGGAAGCTGCTGATATCAAGGTTATTCCCACCGGGCTAAGCCACCAGACAGTCACAGTGAAACTTGACGATGAACTACCCCATGTTGAGTTAACCAGTTTCAGGAACTCTGATATACAACCCGAAGGCGGTGTGTACCTGGGGAAAGACATTTATGAAGACCTGGAGTGTCGGGACTTTACTGTTAACGCAATGGCACTTTCTGTTTCGGATGAAGACTCGATACTGATTGACCCCCTTGGAGGAGCAAAGGATATTGAAAGAAACATCCTGCGTACACCGGGAAGCCCCGAAAGACGTTTCCTTGAAGATCCCTTGAGAATTCTCAGAATGGTTCGTTTTGCAAGTTCACTGAACTTTTCTATCGAACCTGTTACCCTTTCCACTGCCCTCACCCTGAGTGAAAAACTTCTTTCAGTAAGCCCCGAAAGAATCCGGGATGAATTTATCAAAATTCTTTTAGCAGACACTCCCAGAGCGGGAGTCCTCTTACTGAAAGATATGGATTTTTTCAAAATGTTTCTTCCCGAAATGGAAGCCTGCGTTGATTTTGAACAAAACAGCTATCACAAGCATGACGTATTCCTTCACACTATAGATGTTCTGGAGCTGGCATCGAGGGAGAGACTTGTCAGACTTGCTGCATTTTTTCATGACATCGGCAAACCTCCATCCCTGAGTATCGATGAAAAAGGTGAACGCCATTTTTATCTCCATGAAAAAATTGGTAGAGACATGATTCCTTCAATTGGTGAACGACTTCGTTTTTCAAATGATCTTTCTGATGCGATTCAAAAACTGGTATATACTCATATGCGTCCTCTGGATGCAGGAGCCGGAGGGCTTAGAAGGATTCTCCGTGATACAGATCCCTATTACAAGGAATGGAGGGCTCTAAAGTACGCCGACACGGCAGCCGTATTGGGTGAAACGCCTGAACTTCTGGATGAGTTCAAAAATTTTGATGATCGAATATCCAGAATTCAAAATTCTGAAGCACTTACCCCCTTTAGAAAGCTTGCAATAAGTGGGAAGGATCTCATAGCACTTGGTTTTGTGCCCGGTCCATTATTTAAGGAAATCCTTGCTTTTCTCCATGAAAGAGTGCTGGATCAGCCTGAGTGCAACACCAGAGAGCAACTACTTACGCTAATTAAGGAAAATTTTAAAAGCGTTCAATAAGGTGTAGGTAAAGCACTTGAAAAGTCCCCTATGTAATATGCACGCCCTTTACTATTCAAATTGCCATCTTCACTAATCGTGAGGATGCAGTTCTTTTGAACGCTTAATGTATTCACCCCCAAAAGTGACCCCCTGAGGGGGTCTTTCGCTTAATGCCAATACGTAGACCACGCAGTGCCACTAACAAGGGGGTTGAATGATTACAAAAGTATAAAAATCATTGTTAAATTCCTCAAAAGATAATAGCATATATCTGCGTATTTATATGGGATTACTATGAGTAAATATCTAGCTAAAGTATATATTATTTTCTCCTGCCTGGTTCTTCTTTCCGGGAGTATTTCTTGCGGTCGAAGTTCTGAAGACCCCGTGGTATTTGAAATCAAAATAGAAAATATTTCTCCAACGCCGAGTTTTGGACCCGGGGTGATTAACTTGTTCTCATCAACTTTTGCCGCGATACACCTGAAACCAAATTTTCTTTTTACAAGAAACCAGAAAGATTATGGACAGGGGCTTCAGGATTTAGCCGAGAATGGAGATGTAAGTAAATTACTTCAAAGCTTAAGAGCGGAAAGAGACCTCGAAGTGGTTGGGGTTGCTAACGAACCTTCTTCCGGGACAATCGGAACGATTGCTCCGGGTCAGAGTTTCACTCTGCTGCTTTCTGCCGTGAATAAAGATGCCCGTTTGAGTCTTGCAACCTGTTTCCTTCAAGGAAATGACATTTTGGTAATGACTCCCGATGAAGGGGTTCCCCTTTTTGACAATGGAGGTAATCCAATCTCCGGTGATATTACTTCACAACTTTCCATGTACGATATTGGCACTGAAGTTAATGAGCAACCGGGAGTTGGTCCCAATCAGGTACTTCGTCAGGATGTTCCTCCCGAGGGACAGGTATCCGCAGGTGGAAGAGAGTCTCAACCCGTAAGACTTCTCAGTGATGTAAATGATGGATTTTCCTATCCCGGCGTGCAATCAAGTATCAGGATTTCTATTCAGGTCAGGCAGTTTGGAAATTAATACTATCCCCCGAAGCACCCTTCTCGCGGCGTAGGAGGAGTGTTCATTATTCCGAGTGATGTGAACTTTTTAGGGCGACTCTTTTTACTTCTCGTATCATACTACTTAAGCCAAGTCCTTTTCCCATGGAGAGTTCTTTTCCGAATATCCGGTAGGCGATGGTTTCATCAATTTGGGAGACCTGCTCCAGTGGTGTTCCACTGAGAGTATCCTGAAGGATTGAAGCAAGTGCTTTTGCAGAAATGCCTTGAGGGTTTTCAACTGCAAAATAAAAATTCAGGGTGCCGTCATTATTGGAAGTAAAAAACAGGTACGCATCAGATTCACAGGCGGGTATTTTATTTTTCTCTGAAAAAGGTCGTTTTGCTATTGATTCAGGGACTTCTTTAAATTGTTCTCCATATTCGATAAGAAGTTCGGTTCTCATCGAAGGGTCGTCTAGCATATCAAACTCTTCAAGAAGAGATTGCAGGGAAGCCGGTATGCTCATACTTGCTTCTCAATAGGGACATTGACCAGATTACCCCATTCTGTCCAGCTTCCATCATAGTTTCGTACCTTCTTGTATCCAAGCAGATATTTTAGAACGAACCAGGAATGGCTGCTTCTCTCCCCTATCCTGCAATATACGATAATATCGGAATCCGGATTAAAAAGAGAATCTGATTCAAAAATCTTTCTGAGTTCTTCAGCAGTTTTAAAAGTACCGTCTTCAGAATTGACAGTCACTGACCAGGGAACATTCTTTGCTCCGGGAATGTGCCCGCCCCGTATTGCTCCTTCATTCGGATAACCTTCCATATGAAGTTTCTCCCCACTGAACTCCTCAGGACTTCTTACATCAACGAATAAACCATTTACCTGAATATGGGCAAGCACCTCATCTCTGAATGCCCTATAGGCAGTGTCATCTCTCGGTGGGGCTTTGTAATCTGAGGCAGGATATTTTGGGGTATCTCTGGTAATAGCTCTCCCCTCTTTTATCCATTTCAGTCTTCCACCATCGAGTACTTTTGCATTTGTGTGTCCAAAGAGCTGAAAAATCCAGAATGCGTAACAAGCCCACCAGTTATTTTTATCTCCATAGAACACCACAGTAGTGTCATTCGTGATTCCGCATCTGGACATGAGTTCTTCAAAAGCATTTTGATCGAGGTAATCCCGCCTTACTTGTTGATTCAGATCACGAACCCAATCAAGTTCGATAGCTCCAGGAATATGCCCGGAAGGATACAGGAGCTGATCTTCGTTTGACTCAATAAGCCTGATATCCCTGGTATTCAAGTTTTCAGAAACCCACTGAGTAGAAACCAGAACATCAGAATTGACATACCCACGAGCTGAAATTTCAGTCATAAAATCACTACTTTAAATGTTGAATTATGAATTAAAGTATAGCCATATAGGCTGATTATTGCAATAAGTGGGTGGGACATCTTATATTGAGAGGACATATGGCTAGAACACCTTCAAACATGATTCCACTTGGTACCATTGCTCCGGATTTTGAGCTTCTTGATTCAGTAACAGGAGAAAAAAAATCCTATTCTGATATTTCAGGTAATGAGGGGACACTCATCATGTTTATCTGTAACCACTGCCCTTATGTTAAACATATTGAGGATGAACTTATTTTGCTTTCCAATGAATACATAAGCAGGGGTATAGGAATCGCTGGAATCAGTTCGAATGATATAGTCAAGTACCCTGAGGATGCACCGGAAAGGATGAAAGAACTTGCAGAAGAAAAAGGATACCCCTTCCCTTATCTGTATGATGAATCCCAAGAGGTTGCAAAATCCTATGACGCTGCATGTACTCCCGACTTCTATTTGTTTGATTCTGAAAAAAAACTCGTCTATCGGGGTCAGCTTGATGACTCACGCCCTGAAAGTGACATCCCCGTGACAGGAAAAGACCTCCGCGCAGCCCTCAACTCCCTCCTCAGCGGCGAACCCCCAAACCCTGACCAAAAACCCAGCCTTGGGTGTAATATTAAGTGGAAATAGTTTTCTAATAATTACAATATCTTACAAAAACATAGCTATTTAACTATATTTTTAACCGTCTCTTTTTATAGTTTCCTATAAAAAGAACCCCTTGTTTTTATAGGAAAGGTCTAGATCAAGATAAACTCATCATCTAAATCCCGGACCACACAATAATTTTCGGAAAAATATCTAACTTGCGAAATAAGTATATTTTGGCTTAGATGTCAGGAAAGAGCGGTCGTTTTTCGAGAAATTCTTTTTCTAATTCAAATATGTGGTAGTTGGGATCTCATTCATGTACGTCGCATGGGTGAAACTAAGGTTTTTTAGAAGGAGTGTAAAAATGCATGGCACCGAATCTTTATCTAGTCAGGTAATGGCTGGACTTTCAAAAGAGGATAAAAGTGCATTCTCAGGACTGTATTTGGATCTGAGTCAATTTTTTCAGGTGTATGAAGACTGTCTTGTTCAGGCAGATGGCGTACATCTTGAAGCAATGAATCTGCTATTTTCAAGATACGGCACCTGTGAAGGAAACAAGGGCTTGTGTCGTCGGATAATATCGAAATACAGGAAAGTTAAAAAAAAACGAACATCGCCGCAAACTTCCCCAGCGCAGGTTTAGTTTTAAAATAAGGTTCTCGACTCTCCTCATTTGCAAAAATAAAAACGCCCTTAAAACAGGTATCCGCAAATGAGGAGAGCAGATCCCAACATCCCACGCCTTTTTTATCTTTCTTTCTTTTCGAATGAATGAAGCTCTTTGGTAAGTTCTATGTATTTACTTTTAATCAGCTCTTTAAAAATAGTATCTGCTTTTTCAGAATCTATTTTTTTAACCGTGTCTCTTAAGGTGCTTTCAGGTTTAAGATCTTCTTTAAGTTGATCAAACTTGTTTTTAATTTTCTGCACCTCTTCAGGCAGTATCGTTTTTTGATTCTCTACTCCTTCCTTAAACTCCAACATGCGCTGTCTGAATTTCATAGGATCAAACGCACCATCATTTTGAATCGTCTCATGCAAGGAATCAACTTTCTGATTAATAGGAGGAGTATGTTTTGTGATAAGCTTATCAACCTCTGCCTGCAACTTCTGAAATGCTCGATCTTTAGTGGTTCCTAATTGAGCTGTTTCGGGAATGGTTTCATTAACAGCCAGAAGCTTTTTTTCAAGTAATTCATCTTTTTTTATATTAACTTTTGGCAACCTCACCTCTCCGGATTGTTCCGCCGTCTTAGATTGGGACTCTTGATCCTGTTGAAGTTTTGTGGTTTCTACACTCTGTCGCATATAGCTTATTGTCCTGAGTAGAGTATCTTTATAAATAAAATTCTATCTATAAGTTATGATCGTAATATATTGGAAGCGTATACTAACCTATAAAGCTGTCCTCGGTGCTTATTGAAAATTGTTTGTTAAATCAAATGTTTATTCAAAAGAAATACTAGCTTTTTTTGTAACCCTCTGAGACGTGTTTAAATGAAGTAACCCCGTACCAGAAATATACCTCCTCTACTTCCCGAATCGACACCGCCATTTCAAATCTCTCCACCATTTACCAAGAATCTGTCGGGGGTAAGCTCAGGAGGGTGAAGGTGTCTTTTGTTGCGGATTTTGAGTATTTTTTATTCCTTAGCTAAATATATATGTAAAAAATGCGAAACCTCGGACGACGAGCGTTTAGCGAGGAGGAGAATGAGCAACAAAAGACACCTTCACCCTCCTGAGCTTTGGTTTGGATTATCTTCCTGGACGATTACTTCTGTTCCCATTCTTACTAACACAGGAACTACTCAAATCCGCAGGAACTCCGATCTTATACAAGGAGCTAAAACAGGCATCGCAGTGCAGTTCTCTGCCCGCAGATACCGCACGATACATACCTTCCATACTAAGATAGGCAAGACTGTCAGCTTTAATATATGCCCTGGTTTCATCAATAGAATGAGTTGCTGCGATCAGTTCATCAACTGATGGGGTATCAATCCCATAATAACAGGAGTTAATTGTAGGAGGTGATGAAATTCTGAAATGAACCTCTTTGGCACCCGCCGCTTTTAACATGGAAACAATTTTCTTACAGGTCGTACCTCGCACAATTGAATCATCAACCACCACAACCCGCTTACCATCAAGCACTTCAGGGTTTGCATTTAACTTCACCTTGACCCCAAAATCCCTGATCGACTGCTTGGGTTCGATAAATGTTCTACCTACATAGTGGTTCCTGATAAGCCCTATCTCAAGAGGCAGTCCCGCCTCATGGGCATAGCCAATCGCACTTGGTACTCCCGAATCAGGAACCGGAATAACAATATCAGCTTCTACCGGGTGTTCTCTCGCAAGTTCCTTACCCAGACTCTTTCTAACGGTATACACATTTTTCCCCTGAACATTGGAATCGGGACGTGCAAAATATATGTACTCAAACACACAAAATGCCCGCTCATTGTTTTTAGGGTTACGAAGTGAGTAGTCACTGTGCATAGAGCCATCACGATGAATCTGCAAAATCTCACCAGGTTCAATATCTCTTACGAACTCCGCTCCCACAAGATCAAATGCACAAGTTTCAGAAGCAACAATATAACCTTCACCCAATTTACCCAAAGATAATGGACGAACTCCATGCGGGTCACGCGCCGCAACAAGAGAAGTATGACTGAGCACCGCAATTGAATAAGCCCCCTTAACACGAGACAAAGCACTCGCCACCCGTTCACTTAATGGCTTACTTCGTTCAGCCTTTGCAATAAGATGAAGGATAACCTCCGTGTCAGAAGTAGATGAAAAAATCGAACCAGATTGTTCAAGCTCAGTCCTGATCTCATTTGCATTTATGAGATTTCCATTATGAGCAACTGCAAAAGAGTTATCGGCAAAGTTGGCAACAAAGGGTTGAAGATTAGCCCAGTCCTTGGAACCAAAGGTTGCATACCTTGTGTGCCCAACCGCAGAATTACCCTCAAGACTTTTAAGAGTTTCAGCGGTAAACACATCCGCCACAAGCCCCATATCCCTATGGGCAATCATCACTTCCCCATCACTGGTTACAATCCCCGCTCCTTCCTGACCACGATGCTGAAGAGAATACAGCCCTAAATAACAATAATTAGCGGCTTCGGGGACGTTTATAAGACCAACTACGGCACACTCTTCATTAAACTTATCAAATTCCAATGCTAATTCCTCTGGCATACCCTAAACTGTAATTACCCGCTTTTACTAAAACTCACTTAATAAATGAAAGAAAATACTTCGGAAACAATGAATAAAAAGACGATTTGATAATATCAGAATTATAAGAATCTCCCAACTCCCCGGCACATGAGGTTAAATCATCACCGGACATCCCACAAGGTGAAAAATAAGAAAATTCATCATTAATTTCAGCAAGGTACAGGGAAACTCCATGATCTGAAAGCCCCTCAAGTATCCTGAAGCCGGCTGAAGCAATCTTCTTTTTCCCGGAAGTATCGGATATCCATACCCCCTGGAGACATTCATCAACACCGGACTTGATCTGAAGATCATTCAACACCAAAGAAACACTCTGAAGGACAAACCCCACATAAGATCGCACACTGAGCCTGAAATATCTAAGATCAAGTACCGGATAAATCATCAAGTGCCCGGGAGCATGAAATGTTATTTGCCCGCCCCGATCAGTCTCAATGATCTCAATTTCTCTTTCCAAACACAGTTTCTGTAACTCACAAGGAACATCTTCAGGAGAAATACGTTTTCCAAGTGTTATTGTCGGAGGATGCTCAGCAAAAACAATACATACCGCATCAGTCCCCTTTATCTGAGGATGAATCACTTCACGAATCAACTTTCTCGCAGAATTATATGGAAGAATCCCAAGATTGAGTACTTCCGGGAGATCATTTTTCAAGTTTAAGAGCTGCAAGAAATGCCTCCTGCGGTATTTTTACCTGACCAACCTGCTTCATTCTTTTTTTCCCTTCTTTTTGTTTTTCAAGAAGTTTTCTCTTTCGAGTGATATCCCCACCATAACATTTTGCAGTTACGTTCTTACGTAACGCCTTAACCGTGCTACGAGCAATAACTTTACCCCCGATAGCTGCCTGAATAGCAATCTCAAACATATGACGATCAATAAGGTCTTTCATTTTTTCGGTGAGCTTTCTCCCGTAATATTGGGCATTTTCCCGATATACAATTGCACTAAGGGCATCAACCGGGTCACCATTAATTTTTAAATCAATCTTGACAAGGTCTGCCGGGCGATACTCATGAAACTCATAATCAAAAGAACCATACCCTTTGGTCACCGATTTCAATTTGTCATAAAAATCTATCACGATTTCATTAAGAGGCAGATAATACTCAATACGCACCCTGTTCCCCACATGAAAATCCATAGACTTTTGCACTCCCCGCTTTTCTTCACAAAGCGCAAGTACCGCACCCAAAAACTCTTTCAGACAATGAATAGTCCCATGCACCATCGGCTCATACACTTCATCAATATCCTGAACTGAAGGAAAATTGGCAGGATTATCAACATTAATGGTTTCACCCGATTTAAGAGAAATCTTATAGACCACCGTAGGAGTAGTGGTTACGAGATCAAGGTTAAACTCACGCTCCAATCTATCCTGCACTATCTCCATATGAAGTAAGCCAAGATATCCCACACGAAACCCGAACCCGAGCGCAGCGGAAGTTTCCGGCTCAAAGGTGATCGCTGCATCATTAAGCTTAAGTTTTTCAAGGGCATCTCGTAAATCCTGATACTCATCAGGGCTCGTAGGATATAAACCACTGAAGACAAATGGCTTCACTTCTTCAAACCCGGGAAGAGCCGTAGCCGTCGGGTTACTT
The DNA here is from genome assembly GCA_964612555.1 of uncultured Bdellovibrionales bacterium. Taxonomy (GTDB): domain Bacteria; phylum Bdellovibrionota_C; class UBA2361; order SZUA-149; family DAOLCO01; genus DAOLCO01. The sequence continues at coordinate 139,921 of CAZTBW010000003.1, forward strand.
GCAGCGGTAACGGTGTCACCCACTTTTGCATCTGAAATTGATTTGATACTCGCAGCTACAAATCCAACCTCCCCGGGACCAAGTTCTTTTATGGATTTGGGAAATGGAGAATATACCCCCAGGGCATCAACTTCATATACCGCCCCTGTCTGCATAAATTTTATCTTGCTTCCCTTTTTTATGCTTCCATCAAACACCCGGATTTGAATTATTACTCCCTGGTAGGGGTCAAACCAGCTATCAAACAGCAATGCTTTGAGTGGTGCATCAGGATTTCCTGAAGGTGGTGGAATTTTTTCTATCAGTGATTCCAGCAGTTCAGAAACTCCCGTCCCTGTTTTTCCACTCACCAGTATAGCTTCATCTGCAGGAAGCCCAATGATCTCTTCGATTTCCTGACGTACCAATTCAGGTTCCGATGTTGGTAAATCCACTTTATTTAAAACCGGCACTATCTCAAGATTACCTGCAATTGCAGTGTATACGTGAGCGACGGTCTGTGCCTCAACCCCCTGTGAAGCATCAACTACAAGAAGCGCCCCTTCACATGCTGCAAGACTTCTCGACACTTCATAATGAAAATCAACATGCCCCGGGGTATCAATAAGGTTTAAAATATATAGTTCACCGGATTTTGATTTATACTCCAAACGCACAGAACGAGACTTAACGGTAATCCCCCGCTCCCTCTCGACATCCATATTGTCAAGCATCTGGTCTACTTTTTCCCGTTCGGTTACCGCTCCCGTGATATCAAGAATCCTGTCCGCCAGAGTGGATTTACCATGGTCAATATGGGCAATAATAGAGAAATTTCTTATATTAGATTGAGGAACTGACATATTGAAAGAAACACTACCTCAGGAAAGTGATTCTTTCGTATCAAGAAAAGCTTTTCGAAGACCTTCCGGAAGAGATATTCCTGGTGTCCAGTCAAATTTTGCAGAAAATGAGGCTGCACTCAATAAACTTCTCATCTGCTCTCCTGCCGGCTGAGGACGATAAGTGACTTCAATTGAAGGTTCCGAAAGCTCCTCCTTGCATATATCATTCAGATTTTTAACTATGGTAGTCACCGAAGATTCAATCCCGGTACCAAGATTAAACACCTGGTAATTCGCCATACTGTCCGCTGAATTTTTATCATTTACTATGGTAAAAATCGCATCAACAATATCACTTACATAAATAAAATCCCTGGTTTGTGAACCATCACCATTTACTGTCAGAGGTTTTCCCTTTAACAATTGTTCAATGAATATCGATACCACTCCGGCTTCACCATGAGGATTCTGTCTGGGTCCATATACATTCCCAAATCGAAGAGAATAAGAAGGAACCTTGTTTTTCCTTGCATAATATTCAATATACAACTCAGCTGCTCTTTTACTGAGTCCATAAGGACATTCCGGACGAGTAACATGAGCCTCGTCAGCAGGAAAATATTCCTGTTCACCATAAATGGCACCGCCCGTTGAAGAAAAGATAAACTTGGCGATTCCCGCTTCCTCAGAAGCTCCAAGAAGATTTATAGTTCCAAGGATGTTTTGTTCTGCATCATATACAGGCTCCTGAACACTCCTTCGGACATTCATCTGAGCTGCAAGGTGAATAACTGATACGGGCTTAAATGAGACAAGCTCCCTGTACGCTTCTGAAGACTGAATATCTGTTTTGATAAAACGAATATTTTTATTCGCTTTATGTGCCGAAAGGTTCTCTTCCCGCCCTGTAGAGAGGTTATCAATAACAAGCACTTCAAAACCCTCGGCAAGAAGCCGATCCACCACGTGTGAACCTATAAACCCCGCACCTCCCGTAACAACTGCCTTACTCATAATGAAGCTCCTTATTCACTCTTTCTCCCTGAACATTCCCGGGAAAGCCTACTGGAAAATTCATCAATAGTTTTTCCCAAACCATCCTCCAGAGCAATTTCTGGTTTCCAGGATAATTTTTCATACGCAAGCGAGATATCAGGTTTTCGTCGCTCCGGGTCATCCTGCGGAAGTGGTTTGTACTGAATCTCTACCTTTGATCCGGTCATTGAAACAACTTTTTCAGCAAGCTCTTTCACGGTCAGCTCAATGGGATTACCAAGGTTTACCGGACCCACAAAATCAGGAGTTTCCATCATTGAAATAATACCCCTCACCAGATCATCCACGTAACAAAAGGAGCGAGTCTGGGAACCATCACCATATAAAGTCAATGGCGAATTGGTAAGCGCCTGCACAATGAAATTTGAAACGACTCTTCCATCATCAAAGAGCATCCTCGGACCATAGGTGTTAAAGATACGAATGATTTTTGCATCTACCTCATTCTGACGATGATAATCCATCATAAGGGTCTCTGCGACACGCTTTCCCTCATCATAACAACTCCTGATACCAATCGGATTAACATTGCCCCAATAGGATTCTTTTTGGGGATGTTCGAGAGGATTCCCATACACTTCAGAAGTAGACGCCAAAAGGATTCTCGCACCTACCCGTTTTGCAAGACCGAGCATATTGATTGTTCCCATTACACTGGTCTTGATGGTTTTAACGGGATTGTGTTGATAGTGCACAGGGGAAGCGGGACAAGCCATGTGATAAATCTGATCTACTTCAAGAAGTATCGGCTCAATAACATCGTGTCTGATCAGCTCAAAGTTCGGATTGGAAAAAAAAGGCAGCACATTCTCCCTCCTCCCCGTGAAGAAGTTATCCAGACAAGTTACTTCATGCCCCTTATTCAAAAGTCGCTCACAAAGATGTGAACCGATAAACCCTGCACCACCCGTAACTAATATTCTTGCCATGAAAAGCCTGCTCTATTGATTAACCCCACTCACCACTCTTCCTATCGAATGATACACGAAACCAAGACGTGCCATTTTTGCCGGCTCAAAAAGGTTCCTTCCATCAAATACCACCGGAGAATTTAACAGCTGGGTCATTTTGGTAAAATTTGGTCTCCTGAATTCATTCCACTCGGTGACAATGAGAAGTGCATCTGCACCTTCCAGGGCATCGTAGTTATTTTGTGCAAATTCAACCGGCAGATTTTGAGTTTTACACATCTTCATGGCAACTTCCATCGCTTCAGGGTCATACGCTTTAAAAGTCGCCCCAAGTCCTGCAAGTTCTTTAATAATGGTCATGCTTGGAGCTTCTCTCATATCATCTGTTTTAGGTTTAAAGGATAAGCCCCATACTGCAAACTTCTTACCTTTAATCGCACTTTCAGAACCAAAATGAGCGATTACTTTTTTAGGGATACGCTTTTTCTGTTCGTTATTCGCTTTATCAACCGCCTCTATAACACTCATATGACTTCCGTGAGCCGCACCCGTTTTCATAAGCGCGCGAACATCCTTTGGAAAACATGAACCTCCGTACCCTACCCCCGGAAAGAGAAAGCTTGGACCAATGCGACTGTCACTGCCAATGCCTTTTCTAACTTGGGAAACATCTGCCCCTACCGCTTCACACAGGTTTGCAATCTCATTCATAAAAGTAATACGGGTAGCAAGAAGTGCATTAGCAGCATATTTGGTTACTTCAGCACTTTTTACGTCCATTACCAGAATGGGATTATTGGTTCTGACAAAAGGAGAGTAGAGCTCCCTCATTACCTCGGCAGCTTCAACACTGGAAGTACCGATAACCACACGATCCGGTTTCATAAAATCCTCAATTGCGGAACCTTCCTTAAGAAATTCAGGATTGGAAACCACATCAAATGGCAGACTGGTGTGTTTTGAAATTTCTTCACTTACCAGGTCTGCCGTACCAACAGGGACGGTAGATTTATTAACTACAATCTTTGGTCCATTCATTACCCGACCAATCTCGGCTGCCACCTGAAGAACATATTTCAAGTCGGCAGAACCATCGGTATCCTGAGGTGTCCCTACAGCAATAAAGATAACTTCAGACCCCTGAATGCAGGCAGTAACATCAGTAGTAAAATGGAGTCGACCGGCTTCAGCATTGGTTTTAATCAATTGATCAAGCCCAGGCTCATAAATGGGGACTTCACCACGCTTGAGCATGGCTATTTTCTCTTCATTCACATCCGCACAAATCACATCATTACCACTCTCGGCAAAGCAGGTACCTGCAACTAAACCGACATATCCTGATCCAATTACACCAACATTCATATGAAATCCCTATTATACTCTGTTATTTTTTGCGCTTACTCTATTATTTTTTAATAAAAATGGAAACTCATTCACACATGAGAAACAACTGATTCACTTAAGAAAAAAGGACGCATTTCAGAGAATCAAAGCCAAACAAATCAGTATGCATTTTTGTTTCTAAAACCTTTAATAATCGTCAGAAATAGTATCTTCATATCCAGGCTCAGTGACCAGTTTTCAATATAAAAGATATCATGCTCTATCCTTTTCTCAATTGAGGTATTTCCCCTCCAGCCATGTACTTGAGCCCAGCCGGTCATACCGGCTTGCACCTTGTGTCGGAGCATGTACCTGGGCACGTGTTTTCTGAACTCATCAATAAAGACCGGGCGTTCCGGTCTTGGACCAACCAGGGACATGTTACCAACTATTACATTGTATAATTGCGGAAGCTCATCAAGACTCCAGGATCTTAAAAAAGAACCAAGTGGGGTTATTCTCTTATCTCCTTTAACTGTGAACTGGGCTTTGTCAGCATTGTCGGTACGCATGGTTCTGAATTTGTAAATGTTAAATGATTTCCCATCGAGCCCAACTCTCTCCTGAGTGAAAAGAACAGGTCCCGGAGAGGTGAGCTTAACAAGAAGTGCAATAATGAGCATCAAGGGGGAAAACAATATAAACAGCACTGAAGCAAGTATCGCATCAAGTACCCGCTTGACTATCCTGTTGATCCCATCCAGAGGAGTCGAGGCAAGGCTCACCACAGGAACTCCATCAAACTCCTCAATTTCCGACCCCATTTGAATAAACTGATGTATGTCCGGTACCAACTTGACATCAATTACACTATCGCCAATGCTGCCCACAACATCTGCCAATTTATCATTATCGGATAAAGGTAATGCCACGATGACCTGATCAATACCTCCTCTTGCAAGAATGCTGCTTAAATCCTCATACGTTCCAATTATCGGTGCAAGCATTTCGAGATTATTTGAGGTATGTGCCAGATAAGAAAGGTTCTTTTGTGCCCCCGAAACTTCTGAGGGAGAAGCCGCCAGAAACCCCACCAGCTCAATACCAAAATCTTTATTACTCAACATGCTGGCTGCTATATATTGTGCCAAAGGACCTGCACCAACAATAAGTGAGTAACGCAGATTAAGCCCTTTCTTTCTGAAATAACGAAGCAACGCTCTGATACCCACCCGGGAGAAAATTGAAAGAACGGTCTGAATAACCCAAAAGGTAATAAATACCAGACGTGACAGAGGTACGGTCTTTTCCTTAAACAGATATGTTGCAGCAAGAAGCAGGACTACGGCAAAAGCATTTGCTCGCAGTAAAAGCATGATTTCACGAAACTGACTTTGCCCTCTCGTGGGTTTATAAAGACCCATCCTTCGATAAATGTACGTCCAGATTAACCAGACAAAAATAAGCATTGGAAGGTAGTCTCTAAAAGGTGGAACCCCTTTGTCATGGGGTAGAAAATCAAGATTGAACCGTACATGATACGACACAATCCATGCAAAGGAGACTACGACAATATCAATCAGAATAAACAGCGCTTCAAAAAGCTGCGCATGCTTCTTTAACATCCTGTTTTACCTTTAAAAATAACTCCACTTCATTTTTAAAATTATCGCAAAACATCTCCTCTGAAAATCGTTCCGCATTAAGAACACAATTGATGCTTTTGAACGACGAATCTTCATGTAATGCTACAAACTCATTTACTGCTTTCTGGACTGCTTCACAACTAAGTGTTTTAAAAGAAACTCCTGTCCTTTTATCACCTGCAAGTACTACTGTTTCAAGGCACCCCCCCCCGGCATAACAGATCACAGGTTTTCCCTCTGCCTGTGCCTCCACCGGCACAATCCCGAAATCCTCCTCAGCAGCGTATATCAATGCGCTGCAATTTTGATATTCCCTGGATAAATCATAGTCGGAAAGCCTGCCCAGGAGTAGCACATTGGGAGGAGCAACTCGCCTCAAAGCCGGCTCATCCGGTCCGGAACCAACAATGCGCAGAGTATACGGTAAAGTTCTGAAAGATTCCACTACCAGTTTCGTGTTTTTATATGGAACCAGCGCATTAACCATTAAAAAAGAAGGTTTTTTATCCCCAATATAAGGTTTCAGCTCTTTTTGAGTGCCTGTATTTGTACTGACAGGGGGATAAACCACCGTAGACTCCCTCCCATAACAGTTCCTGATTCTCTGAGCAATAAAGTCTGATATAGCAATAAAATGGTCGACTCCCTCTGACCCCTTAACATCCCACCTTTGGAGTAACCCGCGAAAGGCTCTGAACAAGGGCTCATACCATACTCCGGAAAAATACCTCTCATATTGATCCCAAATGTAGCGCATCGGGGTCAGGCAGTAACAGATATGAGGTACCTTCTTTGGGACTGAGATATTTTTAGATATATTCTTAACTGCACAATGACTGATACTGATTACAAGATCATAGGGCTTAGCTTCGTGATCTTTTTTAAACTTTCTGGAGAGATACAAAATGTCCAGAGGGAACAGAAGCAAAAGTAAGCGGTAGTATCTGGAAACAAATGGCAGTCGACCAAGAAAACCGACACTGACTTTAGTATTTCCAAGATAAGTTGTTTTTATCTTTTCATCTAAAAACAAAGTATAAACTTCAGCACCTTCATAAAGAGAAAGTATCTGCTCAAGGCACTTCTCCCCTCCTCTCCAGCTTACTAACCAGTCATGAAAAATTGCTACACGCATGCTCCCGGCTCATATCCCAATGATGATAAAAAACTGCTTCCCATAAAAGCTGGAGTATAGCCGGTACTTTTATCATACGCCCCAGCACACTTGTTTTCCCTCTCTTCCTGCTTCTGTACCATTCGGGCAAACTGGAACACCGCATCTTCCACACTAGACGGAGCATAATACCAACCATAATCCTCTACAAGCTCTCTTGCAAACGAAAGCTCCGGGCAAAGCACAGGAACTTTACATCTCATTGCATCCAGCAAAGGGATACAAAAACCTTCTTCCACCGAAGTGGTAACAAAACAGTCAGCATCCCGGTACTCTCTCTCCATTTCCTCCGTCGTTATATCAGATAAAACAGATACACAGGCACCCAAATCCAGATCTTCTATCTGCCGGACTGACTGAGGTCTAAGATTACTTATTACACGAGCGTTAAATGATATTCTTGCCGATTTTAATTTACTCAGAAAATCTAAAAAAAAGCCAAATCTCTTATGATTTCGATCCGCACCCACCCAAAGTAACCGTCGTGCACTCGCTGTTTCAAGTTTTTTACATGAATCATCAGGTGACATCTTTGTCGCATTTGGCACTATTGATATTTTCCCTGAATCCGACTCCGGGAAAGAAACCTGTATACAGTTTCTGGAATTCCGGGATACCGTAATTATTTTATCCGACCTCTGGATTGCCGAACCAATCAGAACCCTCGCAACAAGTTTTGTGATAAGACGTTCAGGATACTGAAGATGAATAACATCATGTATAAACACTGCCTTTTTAACAGGAATAAAAAAAGGAAGAACATAATGCGGTGTCACGTACCAGTCGCACGTAGCAATCAATTTTCTATACTTGAATGGAAGATAAAATAATTCACTTATACTATATTTGGGACAATCATCAGGAATAAGCCGAACACCAGCCTTCTCCCACTCTCTGATCACACCCTCATTCGCACGTAAATATCTGTTTGTAACGAGTATATAAAGGGGAGCGGTACCCGACCCCTGCCCTATAATACCCTGCGCCGTAATACCATAGACCAGCATCTCTATAGAGGTACCTATCCCCCCATCACCCAATTTCCTTCCATCAATAAAAATAACAGGGGACTGACAATGCGACATTATCACGTTTTAAGAAGATGTAACCTCTTATCTCCGCTTGAAGGCTCTTTGGAACTACCTTGAATAATCTTTCGAACAGCATAGATCTTTTTTCCCTGAGACTCATGGTAGGTTCTGACCATTACTTCAGCCAGTAAACCGGAACAAATAAACTGCAATCCAATCAAAACAAGCATCACACCCACTAAAAGAATAGGTCTGTTCGCAAGTGGAACCCCCATAACGAGTCGTTCAAATGAAAGGTAAGAAAGTAAAAGAGTACCAAGAAATCCACTTACCAGACCGAGCATACCGAAGAGGTGTAAGGGACGAGTGGCGTAACCAAGGAAGAACTGCACCGTAAGAAGATCAAGGATAACCCGGAAAGTTTTGAATATTCCATATTTTGATGTTCCAAACTGACGCGCACGATGATTTACCGGCACTTCACATATGCGTACCCCCAACTGGGCAGCCACCGCAGGTATAAACCTGTGCATCTCTCCATACAGGTTTATGTTCTTGATCACATCCGCCCGAAACACTTTTAAAGAACACCCATAGTCGTGCAATGACACTTTAGTGGTTTTTGAGATAATTCGGTTGGCAATCATCGAAGGAATTACCTTACTCCACTTTTTGTCCTGACGGTCTTTTCTCCATCCTGCAACGATATCATATCCTTCCTCAAGTTTTTCTATCATCCGGGGAGCTTCATGGGGATCATTTTGCAGATCTCCATCCATAGTGATAATAATTTCACCTTCTGCATGATCGAAGCCGGCAGACATCGCCGCAGTCTGTCCAAAATTTCTTCTTAAGAGTATGATTTTTACTCTCGGGTCATTTGAGGTGATCTCGGACAGTCGCTCCACTGTCGCATCAGATGAGCCATCATCAATAAAAACAAACTCTGCACGCAGCCCCGAAGCTTCAACTACTTCATACAACTCCTGATAAAGAAGCTTGACGTTATCTTCTTCATTATAAATCGGGACAACAAAGGAAACCAAAGATTTAATGTTCGACATAAATTACTTACAAATGCTTATTCATATATAAAAACATACTGTATTTAACAGAAATTAAGGTTTCTGTCCAGTCCACAGAGACATGAAAATTAATATATTATACTATAATCATTGATAAAATTTTTGAAAAACTACTTAAATACTGAAACAGAATCAGTATTATTTCCCTCTTTCAGGGTTTTCGACCTCAAGTTGAGAAGCCGAACTGCTTTCATTCAGACCAAGAAAGACCTTCATTTGTTCCAAAAGCGTATTGTAGTCGTTCGGGTCTGCAAGGTTCAGGCGATATTCATTAATTACCTTGATCATCATATCTTCTGACCATAACCTCCACGCCCGTTCAGATACATGCTTCAAGATCAACTCACCCAATTCACCAGAAAAAGGTGCGGACTGAAGAGCCGGCAACTCTTCTTTAAATTTACTACAAACAAGTTTTTTTTCAGACATGGCGATTTCTTCTAATTTTCTAGGCAGAAATAATATGAATACCCACTTTTTGATCTATGAACCCTAATGTACCCTTAGCCACAACTTCTCCACTGATAACAAGTTGCACCACAGACGATACAGGGGTTTTGGTTTTATAATATTTGGGAGCACTTGACAACTCACTGATATGCACGACCTCGTCAATAAGCACTACCTGAACCCTGGTACCATCTTGTTCTATTGAAGTTTGATCCTCAAGAGCCAAGTCTTCACCGGAAGTATAATCAACAAGAAAGTATTCTTCAGAACACATGATCTTTCCAATGGCTTTCTGCTCCAAATTCAGAAAAACATGGCGAACATTGGAGATCGACTCCTGTTCAAGCACGATGACTGAACCCACTTGCAAGTACTCAAGCAACTCACCCGGATGCACCCAGAAATTAAATAAGGGCACTGTATACCTCAGCAACTGATCAGTCTTTGCAAAAGTTTCCAATGAAGTATTCAGATAAGGTAAGATCACTACTCCACCATTTTTGTAAAAAGAGACCAAAGGCTGAGGAAGAACAACATCAACAGTAAAACAATCGGTACCGAACGTAAATGATAAAGAAAGAACTTCTCCTTTATATTCTTGAAAATCGGCATGTGCTGTTTCTCCTGTAAAAACCAGCTTATACTTTAATTCGTTATTCCCCGAAGCACATAGAGACTGAATCGTTTTCATAATGAAATATTCAAGGGCAACCTCGGAAAAGGAAATCCTTGATGCGGACTCCGCATTGGAAGGCAAGTTCGAATTCCCGAAAATACCTGATATCTTATCCACTCCGGCACCCGAAAGTAAGACCATTCCATCAGCACCATCCACGATAAAACCAAAACCTCTCTCAGCTACATCCGAGATACCATTCCGGCACCTGACCTTTATTTGCGTTTCATGAGCACCAAATGAAGTGAAAAATTTTATCATGTCACTACGAAAATCAGTCACGAGGGCGGAAACATTCAGACACGAAAAATTATTTTCGCCTGCAAGGAACTCAGAGGAAATGCTACCAAAGGTGGAAGGATCCCATGGTTCGAAGCTGGAACCCTTGGTAGAATTAAGGGAAACTCGGGTATTCAATTTTTCTTATCTCTCTTATTTGTAAATAACTCTTCAATTGAGTAATCTTCATAGGCATTGTTAATAATCATATCAACTGAATCTCTCATTTCAGTCAATTTCTCGACTACCCTTCTCGAATTAAAGGCATCTCCCAGTTCACTTTTAAGTTGCAACAGTTTCTTCTCTGCATTTTTTAGCAGATCCTGGCATGCTTCTTCTTCTTTTTTTAATTCATTCAGATCACTCATCAATCTTTTTTTGATATTATCAACTCTTCCCAAGATACTACTTTGACCACTGATGAATCCGGCACCTGCACTCTCATATCTTACCTTTTGCAGTTCTTCAAAAGTGCTGGAAGTCCTTGACACTGTTTCTTCAAGCAAAAGAAGTCGCTCATCAAATATCTTTTGTACCCTGTTCAACTCAGCAGAGATATCACTTTCTTCAGCTTTATGTTTGATTAACAAAGGAGAAAGTTTTTTTTCTGATTCATGCTGACTCATCACTACCCGACCGGATATCAAAAGTGCTAAAAGTATCTCGCAAAAAAGTAAGTAACAAGGGTCTTAGGACCTGTGGGTCTACTGATCTAAGTTCAGAAATAAGAGAGGCATGAGCATTGATACGCTCATCAATACCCAGAACTTCCTTTGCCTTATCTGAATCAAACAGCATTGCATATAAAACTAATGCTCTTATGCGATCAGGAAGCAGACGCAGTTTTTGTATAATTGAAGTATCATTTTTCATAAGTCTCTTCAGTATAAAATATTATCGCCTTGCCCACCAGTACCCTATAATAAAACCGCTGAACAAAAAAAGCATAAGTATCGTAACAAGTTGTATTCCAACCGAAACCTTTTCCCGATCAAGAACATGAAAGGAAAAAGGTTCGAACACGATGAGGTGAAAGTCAAATCTGCTTTTTCGATTATTCGCCTGTACCCCATCCCCAAAAATATACGATCGTACATCTTTAAGCTGATATCGATAGTGAGCGCTGAAATGTCTATCCGCAAGAATTTTTTCAATAATAGAGTGAACGGTATCAATAGTGCGATCCTGAGAATCAAACCACACAATATCTTCCATCTGATGCAATTCCTGAGAACAGGAAACATGAAAAATAGCATCATGTGATGTTACTATTTTACGAACTTCAGAAAGCACATCCTTATCCGGTATGCCAACTGAAGACTTTCTGGGAATAAAGAAATCAGATAAGGAAGTATCTTTGTCACAGCCCGAATCTATTATTGGTAAAACATTCCGAAATATAAAATAGGTACGTTCCAGATGTTGTTCAGGTACCGTAATAACGGCAGTATCTGAGTGCACGACTGTCCTTGAGAGCACACCTGAACTACTCAGTAAAGCATCTAACCTGAGACCTTTGTGAGCCGCACCCTCATACACTATGACATCTGAGTTATTACAGGCAGTAAAATAACTACATAGAATAAACAGCAGTACGATTCTTTTTATGATTTTCATACATGCGACGAGTCATAAAAAACCTGTTATCGGGGAATCAAACAGACTACCATTTCAAAAGAACCAAGACGTACCTTATCACCGTGTGCAAGCGATACACTCGAATCAATCTGTTGATAGTCACCATTTCCGGCTTTCTTGACAAAAGTTCCATGCTCACTCATCAGATCCTGGAGTAGCACTGTGCCGTTCCCTTCTACCTGTAAAAGGCAATGAGGGGTCGATATTGCAGAATCCTGTATAATGAGATCATCTTCTCGCAAGGATTGTCTTCCAATAAACTGTCTTCCCATACGGATTTCAAATGATAAACCTTGTTTATCGTTGGTATAGTTAACAAACCATCCAATCAACATAGCACCTTCTCCTTTACTTAAACCTTGCTTTTTAACCTGAGAAAAACCTGAAATCTGAGACTCCTGCCTCACAACTTCAGATGATATATCGTGCTTTGGCAAATTGTGCTTCCTGCCAAAATTATCAGGGGCACTTTCAGGTTCCTGTACCTCGGGTCTCTGTTTTACCAGATCACCTTGTACCTCTTCCCTGGGATGGGAAACATTTTTCCCTGACAGGTCATGATATCCCTCCTGAGAAGAAGCTCTCTGAAGTGGGGTTACTCTTTTAACAGAACTCTCACGTTCTTCTGAAGCCTCCTCACTCGCCATATCCTGAATGACGGGTTTCTTCTTTTTACGTTTTCTCTTACGCTTCTTCCTTATCTCAGAAGAGTTCTCCTGAAGAACTTCGGATTCCGATGTTTCCTGGTCTTCGTCCATCTCTTCATCTTCTTCGGAAGAAACGACTTTCCTGTCCCCGGAAAAGTGCAGTCTGGATCTGCTTTCATTAAAACTTGTTCTGCCAATTTCTTTCTCTTCTACTTTCTTTTCCACCGGTTCAGGAACTCTTGCAGCTGAATCACTCATACCTGTCTCAGCTTCAGAATCCTCAAAATCAGAATGATCGAAATCTACCCCGGACTTCATTAACAAATCAGAATGAGGATTAAGATATCCTTTCCCCTTCCCTGTGTCTCTAAAAACATCAGAATCTGCCTCCTCATTAACCTCAGAAGAAGCGTCCCCATAAAATGTTTTCTGCCGTAATCGTGATTTACGCTGAAGCTCTCTTGTGCTTGTATCCTCATCACCAGAGCCAAGATCAAACCCGCACATACCACACTTAACCGCAGTTGATGGCATCAAACTCTTACAGGACGGGCAACGAATAAATGTTAGTTCTATCTCATTTGCTGACATAATAATTTCTCTGTTTTCTTACATCGCCTGGATTTAGAATATTAGGATTGATAAAAAAAATACATTTCAAGACACCAGATTAACTTTTATATCGAACATTCCTGCATTTATCTTGAACTTTAAATGCAATATTTCCTATAATATTAGTATCTTAAATAGACTGCTGTCTCTATAAAACAAACTGGGAAAGTAAAACCAGTATGGAGGCGAAAATTAACAGTATTACAATTGAGGCAGTAATTGTGAAGCTTTTTGTGTGCGTTGTCGGAGGCGTATATGCCTCATATGAATAATTTTCCATTGATTCTTCCAGGTTATAATCAATATAGTTCAATTCATCAGCATTCCTTAGTTTTTTGACTTGATTCTTCTGAAACTGCTCAAAAATAAGAGCAATATCTCCAGCCTCTTCCCCAGTGGAATTACTCTTGGTATTACTTTTTTCCACCTCCTGGATTGGTGTATCCTGAGATTCTATATCAGGTTTAATTTCAGGCTCCGGTATTTCTTCAACAGGAAGTTCCGGGGACTGATCAAAATCTTCCGATACCTCAACATCCGACTCCAATTCCGATTCTATCTGAGGTTCTGCATCATTCAGAGAATCCGTCTCTTCTACAAGATTTTGACTGGCAAAATATCGGGAGTTTTGAACTTTTCTTTCCAGATTCTCAATAATATTTTCTTTAGCTATCTCATTAAAACCGGAGAGCTCTTCATATGAAGTTGAGACTTCGCTATCCCCCCCCCCTTCAAGCCAAGCCTTGTGCTGGGCTTCATTTAAATTGGATAAATAGAGCTCGGCATTTGGACCAAGAGATATCTTCAGTGGTTGAGTATTAGGGAAAAAAGTTTCTCTATTAAAATCAAGTTTTGAACTATTTACCTTTGTCCCATTACTACTAAGGTCTGTAATACCGTATTGGTCTTTATAAACCGTAATACTTACATGGTGTCTGGAAATAAACGCAGCATTAATCCAGATAGAATGAACAGGGTCTCGACCAATACTGAGTGTTTGCCCCTCACCCAAAGGCAAGAGTTTTGGATTTACAAGGGAAGAATCCGAACGAACAGTATGAGTCGTAAGACCGGAATAAAACGGGACGCCATCCTTCGATAGTTCATCAATGATTTCTTCCAGGTCTTGTTCACTCTTAAGAAATACAAGCTTCGCTGAGGGACTCAGCTCAATACGGTCACCTCCATCAAGTTCTTTGGCTTCACGCCCAATATGCCTGCCATTTACCGATAGATTACTATCAGAAGAAACGGTTTCAATAACAAAGGAGGAAGTACTTCTCTTGATAACGGCATGTTTGGAGTGTAAAGACGGATGATCCATCCGAAAAAGACATTCACGAGATCGACCAATAAAACAATTTGACACCTTTGAGAGGCTTATACCTACCCTGGGACTTGATAGAGACTGAATTGCAGGAAACAATTTCTCTTCTTCAAATACAAGATTTTCCAGTATCTCCTTGTTGGAAGCAGATTTTCGGGAATTATCGAGAACAAATTCACTGACAGAATGATCTACCGAAATTATCGTTATAAAAACGGAATCTATACAGAGCTGCACTGACCTTGAATGAAGACCCGCCCATGAAGGCGAAAAATCAACCTCATTATCACGAAATGCGGAGCATCTAAAGGTATTCCCGAAACTTTTCTCAAGCAGAACTTCAAATTCAAATTTAACCCCATCAAGAATCAGATGTGAAGTTTCAAGAGAACCGATTCGAGCGTATGCACGCTTCAAGAGTACAATTTCGCTCTCACTATCACCATCATTGAAATCAACCTCAACAATAAACATAAAATCCTACTCATCCAGAGTATTTTTCTTTAAAGAATCAGGTATTTCCTGATCAACAGTTACCCAGTGATACTTATTATAAAGCTCACGAACCTCGGGATCCTTCTCCTTTCGATACGCACGCAGAATCCTTTGTAAAGTTACCAGATCATTTTTCCCAATTAAGGCTCGTACACTCGCAAGTCGTACCTCTTTAATTTCGTGAGATAAATAAGGAAAAACTTCTGTAGAAGTTAAAATCGCAGAAAGACGCTCCGCCGCCTGTGTTATGTAATATGGATCTCCAGTCTGAACAAGCGCAGAGAATAAACCATGCTGAGATATGGGCATAAGTCGGAGAAACGCCTCTTCTATTTCCTCTTCTGTTGATTCATCTTTCAAAGCCAATATTCCCACAGAATAGGCATAACTGGCTCTCTTTCCCCAAAAATTCTTTTTAAGCCAGGTAATTAATTCAAGAGCAATTTTTTTCCTGGCTCCTCTTCTTTGCAGAATATCCATTGCCCGATTTAATATTTCGGTATCTTTAGATACCACACAAAGCCGATACATCACTTCTTCCCATCTGAAATCGTCCCATTCTACGAATACTTCCATATCTTCGTAAGAAGCCGAACCAAAAGCAATCTTGTGAAAAACCTGCCTGGTGTCATTATTCAGAGTTGATCCTTTAGCCATGGTAAGAAAATATTTTTCAAAAGGATTTAACTCAAAACGCTCGACATAATGGGAGATTATAGCATTACTAAGCGTATCATTTTCAAATACCTGATTGTCGAGTATGATGAACAAAGCTTCTTTAAGCTCCTCATCACTAAGCTTATCCAGGCTGATATCAATATCGCCATACAATTCCCTGACGGGAGGAGGCAGCACAAACAGAACCGGTCTCGACACTTCTTTTGGGAGTTTTCTGTAATATGCCGTAATTATAAAATCCCTGAGAATAGGCATAAAAATGTGAGGGCTTGAGTCCTTTGCCAGTAAAGCGGCAAGCTGAAATGAAACAGTCTTATCAAGTGCAAATAACCTTCGCATAGCCCCTTGCCTGGAGTCAGGCATAGCTTCAGGGTCAATTGCCGTAAAGAGGTACGACATTACTTCCATTAATGCATCATCAGAAGAAGTGCTCTGTATCCGCTTTAGAGAACCGGATATTGCATCAACAAATTCGGAATAACCAAGCTCCTTTGAGTAAGAATCAAAAAGCTCCAGGTACGAACCTGAAATATGTGAAGATATCCTCTTTGAGGCTATAAAACGGGCAAGAACCGCATCCCATGAAAGTTTTTTTCCGATTATCGATTTAAGAGCAGTTATTCTGTCATTCAGATCCTTACTTTCATCAAAAAGATAAAGTAAATTGCTCTTCTGATCACTGGAGTTCATTTCATCATATACCAACCGTACCTCAGCACTAAGTTCATCAGGGCTCACGGCGATATATTTAAAAGTTAAAAATAGTATCAGTGCAATTCCTGAACCGATAACTATCGTTGATAACCATATTAATAATACAATGATTCGGGAAGATGATTGCTTTTTTTTGCGTTTGGAAGGGCTGTTTTTAACTTTCTTCTTTTCAGCTTCTGTAACACTGCTCTTGTTCTCTCTTACAGAAACATCAGCGGTATCCTCTTTTTTCCTACTACTACCCGATTTATTTTGCACTTTAATAAGATCCAGTGCCTGCCATTTCACTGCGGGTAGATCGAACACCCCAGTCTGAATCCCGCTTTTAAGTAATCCGAGCACCTCTTCAGCGCTGGAAATTCGCTTTACGGGGTCAGTAGATAGACAATTTCCAATGAGTTGATCATACCACTCGGGCAAAGCTGAATTAGTTTGTGAGGGTGCGGGAACTCGCCTTAGTAAAGGAATCTCATCTTTTTGTTTCTCAGATTGAGATGGATCTCCAACAGATAAAAAATAACCAACCGCTCCCAAAGAATATATATCACTCTTTTCTGAAGACTCGCCATTTATTCTCTGCTCTGGAGAAATATAGTCCAGTAAAGACATGATAGAGATATTCATTGTCTTTTTGTCACTACCTTCAAACGCACCAAGACAAGGCAGAAGAATGACCTCTGAATCATTAAGCAATCTAAAGGAAGACAGACATAAATCACCAATGTACAATCCCTGTGCATGGTACCGGGCTACCTCAGTGGAACATTTGATAAAATTCGAAATAACAGAATTCTGGTTTGTAAGATCAGAAACCAGTGGTTTTGATGCAAACCATTCGGTAAAACAAAAGGGATAACCACCTTTATCTATGCCATAGCGAAGCACCGCATACGGACTGTCAGCACAAGCTTCCACCATCTTGTGAAAAAAATCTATTTGTTTATGTTCTTCATGTCCTCCTTCAAATAGAGAATATCTGGATATGACCAGCATACTTCTTCTCTCTTCCAACGGATGCTCATAAACCTGATTACATCTTGTCTCACTTATAAGCGAACGCAGAGAAGTACTTTTGCGTAACTCCAGCTGCCTATATGAAAATATATCACTCATCACGTATAAAATAATTATGCTATTGTTAAATACTGCCCAAAGGATGATATTGCTGTCCTTTAGGCAGTAATCCTCTTTCAAGCACTACCACCGCCGGGGACATATTTTTTACATCAATCAAAAAATCTTTGATCCATTCCTGAGCACTTTCAGGAATTAAAATTATCAAGGGAAGCTGCCTTCGCATCCTCAGTGTCGAAATTATTTCATGAATACGCTCAAGCACAATGGAATATTTCGACTCCAGGGATATGTTGATTTCATTAGTATCATACTCATTAGAAACCATTTCTGAAGTATAGTCACTGACCATGATAGTACGAATCAAACCATCTGAAGCAGAAAAACTTGATTTATACTTGTTAATTGCCAGATCAACATAGTTTTTTATGACCAACTCTTCATCATCAGAAATAATAAGCGCATCAATAATACCGGCAATATCAAAACCATTTAGCCCATAACTGTGCAATAATCTTGAAATCTCAAGAATAGAACGGTAACCGATTTCTTTTACCACTTCCAGATACTCGGCTTGTTCAGGTTTCCTTACCGATGTAAATTTTAAATATTCAAATAATTCCTCGGCAGTAACAAAACCGGGTATATCGTCACTAAAAACTTTCTCAATAACACTACTTACTATCCAGGCTTCATCCTTAATTGAAGAACTCATAAATGAGTTATCCAAAAAGAACATGTCAAATTCATTCTTTGCTACCAAAGAAACACCGGGAAGAACCTCCGGTCGATACATCATCCTTTCTGGAAAAATCACCTGTAGCATGGAATAAGGAAGCTCAAATGCATAACATGAATCAGGAATATTCAGTTCGACACTATTCCCCTCGGGTAATAGTACTTTAATATCGGAATCGGGAGTAAGCTGAAAATTAAAATGAAATCTTTTCAGATGGTTTCTATGCCTAAGTTCAGATGCTATAGAATGAATAAAATCATGAAAAGTTTTACCACTATTTTGCAGAATACGTTCAGGTATTTTGATAATTGGAACTTTTTGATCACAGAAACTGCAATTGTCACTTATCTCATAGGAGCCCGGAGTACTTCTTAGAACACATTGACTGGTTTTGGATACTGTTTCAGTGGTATCGGTCTTGAAATAAATATACAAAAGTATCAACAAAAACCAAGGTTCCCAAATAAAACTTCTAGTAAAAAGTGAATATAGAGAAAATAAAACTAATACCAGAACAAGGAAAAACGGTTTACTAAAGTTTTTAATTACCGTCAGATTTTTATTTCCCCCAGTTGAAACATGAGAAACCGCAAGTAGCAAAGGAACAAGAAATAAAATTCCATCAAACAGCATAAGAAAGCCGAAGAGTGATGCTTCCGATAGCACCTCAAGAATATTCATTGAGGACCACCTGTCTGATTGTGGTAAATTTGATAATAATAATCTTCCCAGAAAAAAAATGATTGTCGAAAGACAAATAAGAAAGAGGTTTCCTATAGTCAATCTCATTCCGGCATCAAGAGATCCAAGCTGAACAGATTTGTCGAGAATTTTTTTTCTTTCACGACTGGCAGACTCAGGGCTTAAAAGTCCATCCCTTTTTTCTGTATCGATGCTCGCCTGTTGTCCGGGTAGTGCATCCAGATAAAATCGCGCAATGATCTCACCATATCTAACCAAACCTCTTGCAACTATCTGCCAGTAAAAAGTTAGAAAAAAGAGAAATACAAAAAATGACAATATTGGAGAATCGAATATACCCTTAAAAGACGACAGGAGTCCCGGAATTTCACTACCACGAGTAACTCCAAGTAAAACCAGAATCACAAAAAATGTTCTGGATGTAAAATAGTAGATAAAGTATGTACTGGATTTTCGGATTAAACCTTCATATTTTTCTTCAGAACATAAAAGGTAAGATGAAATAACAAGAAAAAATATGTATAAGGTATCAAGCAGGCTTTTTGGATTTATATAAAAATAAATTAAAGCCCCAAGAAAGGATAGCAAAAAAAACAGCTTTCTGGCACCAGTCCCAAATGTTCCAGAGATTTTTATTACGCTCATGCATGAACCTGTGATTTGGTATAACCCTTTGTTTTTTTCTCATACAACTTCATTAGTGATCAGGACATACCTTCAGAAAGCCTTACTATGAGTCCGGCAAGAAGCATTCCGAAGAAACCTATAAAGACAAGAGCAAGAGCACCAGTAGCCTTGGTGGGAAGTGCGGTAATTTTTGTTTCTATCATTAATTGTCTTGCAAGCGTAACAGAATCAGATAATTCCTGGAGCTGTCTTGATATCTCACCACCATGCCGGGCGCACTGTCCAAGAAACATGAAAGCATTTTTTACTTCGTTCAAACCGACAACCTCACCCACATCAGTAAGCGCTTCTTCGAGCGCCATTCCGGCTTTCATCAACTTAAGCACTTGAGTAAAAAGTTCGGTAATCGCATTGTGGGAACCCCGCTCATCAGCCATTTCTACAACATAAGTAATACACGGACCAATATCCAGAGAACTACTAACTCCTATAGATATCTGTTCGATCACTAATGGCAGATAGTACATATATTCATCTTCACGTTTTCGTATTTTCCTGTCAAGCATTGCCTGGGGATAGAGATACCCGCATATCAGACCAGCAAATATGCCGAGCACTCCTAACTGAAATCCACCAAGTGCCTGCATAAGAAAAAAAGAGAATACAGGCCCTACTAAAAGACTTATCTTTTTACTTCTAGCATATTTGTCTCTATCAACCTTTGTGAGATACCCAGCTCTAAAAAGCTTAACTTCTTCAGAATTAAGATTTCTGGATGTAACAGTATTTTTACCCAATTTATTCTGGACATCTTCGATTTCCAGTCCCGCATTATTTTGACGTGCGAGATTTCTATGTACTTTACCAACAGCTTGCTCATTACCGTGTTTCCCGGATCTGGTAAGAGTCGCAAGTCTCGGATCCGTTTCGGGTTTAAAAATATAAGTAAACACCAAACCAAGACCTATCAGGCAAATACATACGAGTGCAATTAAAATTATAGTAACTGTGCTCATTTTGTTAAATTTTAATCTCAGTGATTTTTTTCTGGATATAAAAGCCAAAAATACTAACCATGGCACCACTTTGAAAAATCATTTGCCCTGTATCGTTTATGAATGCTCCAACTACGATATCAGGTGCACTCAAATAAACCGCTAAAAGAGTACCAAGCATGACAAGAGCAATCATAACTCCGGAACTGCGCTCCAAAGCCACAGCTCCAACCGCTTTTTTTCGGAACTCCTGCCGTTTTCTTACCTGCTTTGAAAGACGTTCAATTGTCTTCGAAAAATTACCTCCCACTCTCCTGCTGAGAATAAGACCTTGTACAAATAAATCAATTTCAGGATGAGGAATGGT
This sequence comes from uncultured Bdellovibrionales bacterium, assembly GCA_964612555.1. Lineage (GTDB taxonomy): Bacteria > Bdellovibrionota_C > UBA2361 > SZUA-149 > DAOLCO01 > DAOLCO01. The sequence goes on from CAZTBW010000003.1 coordinate 160,994, forward strand.
TTCTCCAAAAGCATTTATCGCCTGTTCTTCCTGAATACCAAGTCGTATTCTCTCAAGCATGAGTTCTATTTCAGCTCTGAGAAGAGAATCCTCTGAAAATCCCTCTGCTGCTGACTGGAGTGCCGTTAATGAATTCATCCCGGATTTCAATCTGCTGACAAATGCCATTAAAAAATCAGGATAATCTCTGTCAAAGTTATTAAATCTTTTTTTTATTTTTCTTTCCAGGATGACATCGATTAATAAAGGTGTCATCAATATTGATAAAATGATCAAGGGTAGCTTCAGAAAAGAATAAATTCCGGCAACCACAACTACAGTAACACAAAGCTGGATCACCCTGTACTGAAATGCCGTAATCTTCCATCGTGCATAATATATCCTTTTACTTAGACCGGGTTTCTGCACGTCCTCCTTCCTCTTGTTTGCAGTACCCTGGTGTGCCGCAAGAAGTGCGGCTTTGCCTTTATCCTTCACTACTTTTGAAGTTCCTTTCCCCTGAGCAGATTGTTTTTGAGATTGTATCAGATTTTTAAGTGATTCTTCAGCAACAGCAGAATCACTGTCAGACATGATAAAAAAAAGTGCGATGAGTATCATAACTACTCCGACCCCACCGCCAACTATATATAGAAGAACCTCATTCATAATGCCCGTATCACTCAGCGCTTAACTATATCGTTGGTACTTGAATCACGATCAAAATTAAACCCTATATACTTTGGTGCGTCACCAAGATAGATACCATTCCTTTCAAGAACTTCATCGTAAAAACTTGAATAGGATAATACTTCCCACACAGGATTATCTCCTTGCTGAACAAGCTTGAACATGGGTCTGATCTGAATGTTACCTTCTGAAAAGTTACCTACTTCAATTACTTCAGCCATTCGCACCCGACCACTTGCTTTTTCTCTGGTCTGCCAGATGACAATATCAACTGCAAGCGCAATCTGTTGTCTGATAATATCCGTACTTACTCCCCTTTGTGCTCTCCCAAGAAGAGATTCTAGCCTGGTAAGAGTTTCCCTGGCGTTTCTTGCATGCACAGTAGACATCCCGCAATGACCTGTCTGGGCAGCTTCGAGAAACGACTCAGCTGCTTCCGGGGTTCTCATCTCACCCAAAATAACTCTCGTAGGACACATTCGAAGAGTAGTGCGTATGTGCTCCTGCAAAGTTACTTCACCCATTCCTTCAGTATTTGCAGTTCTTGATACAAGACTCCTGAAATACGGATGATCAAAGTTAAGTTCCGGAGTATCTTCAACCGCAATAATACTCTCATCCGGTCTAAACTGTGTTCCAAGTGATTTCATCAGGGTTGTCTTCCCCGTACCCGTTTCTCCGGAAATTATAAAAGTATGTTCTACCGTTCTTGTAAGCGCTGCAAGATAGTTCACAATCAGGGGAGGAGCTACTTGATACGACACAAGACTTTCAAGACTGACCTCACTAATCCTTGGAACACGAATCGTGACAAGTGGACCTTTAGAACCACACACGCTCTTGTGCACCGCACAAATTCGTTTCCCATCAGGAAAAGATGCGTCAATTGTATGCTGCTGAGTGGATAAACTTTTTCCGAGTCTGAAAAGTATTCTGTCAATGAAAGTTGCGTATGCTTCCTGACTTGCCCAACGAAGCGGGGTAATTTCACTCATCTTCCCACGTTGTAAAACCACCGTTTTAAAATCGTAGCAATGAATATCAGTTACTTCAGGATTATCAATAAGAGGTTGCAGCACACCCCATCCAAAAAGATCTTGCTTCAGAGCGACAATAATTTCAGCACGAGTAACGTCATCAAGAACGAACGCACGAGCAGCACAGACTCTATCAACCGCCTTTGCGATATGCTCTTCAGAGATATCTTCACCAATAGACTGATCGCCCCTCGCTCCAAGCTCTCTTCTCGCTTCTCGCAGTACCGCATTCCCTACAGGCGAAAGTCCATCTCCTCCGGTACCCTTTTGAGAAGTGGTCTGTCGACTGCCACTCTCTATAAGTTTCTTTTCAAGCCCCTGAGTAACTTTCGCCCGCGAGGCAGGACCATCTTTCGCTCTCGTCGAAAAAAGCTCAAGCAAATTCTCTCTTTCAGTATCATTACTCATTAGTGTAAACCTTCAAAAAACCTATTCAGTATATGACTTATCAAGCGCCCACCTACCTCCGCGCAATACATATTTTTTCTGCTTACCTGTAGCAGGATCTTCCACATAGAGCACACCGTCAGCCGGTGCTTCTTCAGGCTCACTCTTTTGGGGAGTTTGTCTGAGTATTTCGTTAATATCAATGATTTTTGGTTCTTCACCAAGATCACTGGGTATTTCCTTACCTCCAACAAGTACAAGGCTAAGTTCTCCTGTCGTTCTTGCAAGTTCTATGTACCGAGCCTGCTCTTCGGTTACCAGAAGAGATACCGTAACAGGACCCTGAACATCTACCCGGGGATCTTCAGGGGTATTCTGAACCCTACCCGCTACTGAGATCACTTTAACAAAACGAGCTATGGTAGCTATCTTTTTTCTTCGATCCTGCATAAAAGTCCAAAGGACATCTACTCTGGTACTTGGCTTTGCCCACCCCTCAACACCGGATCTGTTATCAACTATGATCGTAATCAATCTGTAGCCTGCCGGAATATCTATAGAACTCAGTGGTTGAGTATCGGCAATGTCATCCATCAGTAAAGGCTGATTAGGATTAATCAGACGTCTTGCGAACTTTTCATTTAAAGCTTGAAGCTTATCAGCAGTTACCGCATGGAGAGGAACTTTCTCTTTAGGAAAGTACTCTACATTGAACATTTGAGAAGATAATTTATTCCCTTCTTCAATTCGAAATACCGGTATAAGAATACCAACAGAATCAAGTGAAGTTTCACTGACAACTTCCTGAACAGGACTGGTAGTACTTGAACTCGCAGTATCCGAGTTTTGAACCACATAGATCAAAAGAAACAATAAAATCACAAGCAAGAGAACCATGATACCAATTAGTATCTTTAACTTTGCGGTTCTCGACTTTGTTGTTGCGGCACCAAATCTGGAAGACATAGCTATCACTCCTCTCCGTGAGAAAGAACAATTCAGAAATATATTTACTACAGTAAAGAATATCTATTCACCTATATTATAGATGAATCGAGATAACTTACGATTTTAAAATATCGGCAATGTAAGAAAAAAACTTAGCAATTTATTTAATCAAAACAAAAGGATATGAAATTACTACGTAAAAGAGTCTGGTAAGGAAAAAAACGAGAATTGAAGGAGAAATAAAGATCTGGGCGTTTGTCTGTTTATTTTATGAGACATACGCCCAAATCTGAAATAGGGAAGCCCCTATGAAAGAGCACTACCTACCTGAGAAAACTTAGTAGATGCCCCAGTCTGCATAAACGATATAACCGCCATAAGAGCAATAGCCATTAAAGCAACAAGCAGCGCATACTCAACCATTGTAGCTCCCTTGTCATCTTTTTTCTCTTCTAAATTTTTTGTATCCATGGACATATTTATCACCTTATTATGTTAACAAATTCAACTATATATTGTATCAAAAATCATAAAACATACAAAAATCTTCAAACAGCCTAGCCTCCATACACCTCTAAAGGAGATTGTAACGGTAAAACCACAAAAGAGCTATAGGTAAAAAACTGATTTATTCGTATCTTTTAATCCTGTAGAACCCTTGAGTCAACACTTTTTTCTGCTCTTGTACTAACTTCGTCCTTGGTGCTCCTTGGAAGCAGGCGTTCCCACCAGTTTGATGGACCTTCCTCTTCCAGATCAGTAGACCTGTTAATCAAATCAAGCCCTTCGGCTATGGCTTCAAGCTGCATTCTGGTAGATCTGCCGCCTTTACTATACAAGGTACCCCCACTGCCTGGCCACTGAGAACCTTTAGCATCTGAAGGCAGCGGCGGAAGTCTCCATGGTCGGGAACCCAGGTTATGTCCTTCCAAAGTAGCTTCAATCTCCGGTAAAACAAGTAACTGTCCACTATAACCATTGACCAGAAAACTTATTCTCTCAGTTCCAACTACGAGTGCCTTAACGTAGGACAAATAGAGATCAAGTGCGGTGAGCCCAAGTAAAGTATCATCAATAACGATAAGGACCTCATCAGCAGCTCTCATAAGCGCACCACAGGCAGGACCGATTCTCCCTGCAGTATCAATAATAACTATATCGTTCATGACTCTGGCTAGTTCGACCACCCTCTGAGTAATATTCATCCCATCAGTATGACACACAAGGTCCATCGCTTCTGCCATACTGTCAGGTGGCATCAAAACCGAAACATAATCACTTACAGGGGTAAGTGCTTCTGTCACGGTATCTCTTGTAATATCAATAGAGCCATTCACCCATCCACTCACTACGCCAGCCGCTGGACCACCAACCGCTAAAGATCTGCTTAAATCGCGAGTTTCAACATCAAGATCCCATAAGACCGTCTGACGTCTGTAGACATCACATACCTGGGCAAGGGCAGCGGCGATAGTGGTAGCACCAGTTCCTCCCTTCGCATGAGAAACAACAATAACCTTTCCTTCTCTTACTTTTCCCTGTTTTCTGAACTCTGAGTGAATGCTCACCAGTTCCTGGAGAAGATCAAGAGGAGAACTATCATCAGTTAAGACTTTTCTCACACCAGCAGAGTGCGCCTGTCGAAATGCTCCACCAGAATAGGCTTCGTCAGTCACATACATCACAACATGTAACCAGGGAGAGTTAGCAAGTACGGTTCTTGCAAGCTGTGGACCCACTTCTCCAAGACCAGAACCAAGAATCAAAACTTCTGCATCATCAACATGAGATAACACTTCCCTGTCTGAAACAAGCTTGATTCTCAAATCAAGCATTTCAACATCACTCTGACTGAATGACTGGATTCTTCTGGCACAACGAGCCTGACCTTCAGCAGTGTTTTCTACAATAAGCGCTTTCACTCTATAGCCCCAAAAAATAAAATAAAAATTTCCACTACCTTATGATGCTCTACGAGGAGAAAAAGATTTTAAGAATGCGCATTCCATGAATTTCTTCTTGCAGGATCCAGGGATCGTTTTTTACATACTAAAAAAATCAGATATAAACCTCTTCGCCTCTATGTACATCCCGGGCAGAAAAAACCATATCACCAGTAAACCAATCGAGAGTCCCGAACACACCATAACTGAATTTACAAAAATTTTCTGAATTATCGAGGACTTAAATCCAAGATTACCAACAGAAGTCGTTAGCGTTCTACTTTTAAGACCTTTCTCCAGCTCTTTTATTTTATTGCTGGAGAGGCTCCCGCTACTGATTCCAATGTTATGGTATCCTGATACAGAATTATTCGCCGAAGTTTTCTCATAATAAACATCGGAATAGTTAAGACTCCCCGATCTCTCTTCAGTAAGAGTTTCGCTATCAAAACCAGGGGTATATGTTCTGTCTTCAAGGGAATCCTTTAAGCCCTGAAGCATCATATCGACCTGACTATCAAGAATCCTGGGAGATGCGTGCTTTGGTTTTTCTATCTTTGATGTACGGAGATTTTCCTCATGTTCCTTAACTGAAAACTCTTCAGAGCCACCGGTATGTATCGAAGACAAGACCTCATAAAGTTCTTTCGCACTTGAAAATCTGGTCGATGGATCTCTTGAAAGCGCCTGAAGAATCGCATCACTTAGTTTTTTTGGACATGATTTCCTCAAATTCATTGGAGGTTGAGGGTCAGTAGTAAGGCGAAGATGCATCTCCTCCACTACATTTTTTGCGGTATAGGGTGGCTCACCAGTAATCATTTCATAGGCAAGAACTCCCAAAGAATATATATCACTTCTTACATCAATTTTTCCATGCTCAAGATATTCAGGTGCAACATAGGCAAAAGTACCTACAATACCCCCATGATCGGTAAGACGAGGACCTTTAAGATTCCGGGCTATACCAAAATCTGTAATCTTCACATCACCCTGTTCAGAAAGCAGTATGTTCTCCGGCTTCAGATCACGGTGAATTATACCTGCTTCATGGATGGCTTGCACCCCGCTTGCCATCTGGCGAAGCATAAAAAGAATCTCGTCAGTATTGAGAAGTTCATCTTCCGTGAGTCGATCAGCCAGATCTCCACCAGAGACATACTCCATGGTATAGGCGATCATATTATTCTCACGAAAATAATCATACGCACGTACTACGTTCGGATGATTGACTTCATATGAGGCAACAATCTCATTTTTGAATCTCGCTGCTTGAATCTCATCTTTTGCAACATCTGAAAACAACACTTTCATCGCAAGCACACGACCCTGCAAATCAAGATGTTTTACGGCATACACCATACCCATACTACCCGCACCAAGACAGCGTAGTATCTCATACTTGCCCTGGATAACCATCCCTGGCTTCAGATTAAGAGACTGATCAACAGCCATAGTCATTCAAGATATCCTTTTTTAGCACACCGTTATATCGTGCTTCCTCTACTAATCAGCAATCTGTATTCTTGGTACCGCACAGTACACAAAATATCTTTTTCCAAAACGCACCACATCACCATGAGAGATCGTGATCACTCCATGTGAAGCATCATCTTCGCTTGATTTACCGTGTTTCATTACCCCAGTTCCATTCTCAGATAACTGATCAAGAATCTGAACTTCCCCTTTCTGAAGAACTTTGACCACTGCATGCAACGCTGAAATAGAATCATCTTCTACAATAATCGTATCTTTCTGGCTCATCGGATTGGAAGAAACGAGCCATCTTCCGACTCGTAATTCAAAAACTTCTCCGCCTTCTATTTGATCAAAGCTTACAAGAAATCCGATAATCCTCGCAGTACTATCGTGCCTTTTGAAAGTCTCCTGAACCAGAAGACCTCTCTCTTCATTAAAAGTTGATTGCGCTCTGGAAGATGACGGTATCATCTGAACTTCCGGTTTAATAGGTCGCTGAAGTTCGGGCATACCAGCTTTCATTGAGGTTACAGTTCCCCCCTTCTCACCTGCATCATGGTTTCTTTGTTGAAGCGAAGCACGCCTGAATTCAGTAGTACCCGTTCCCCCCTTCATCTGCAAATCGGGATTAATGGAGCCAAAAGAGCTGGTACCATTCTTGTCAGATGGAGTAAATTTATGCTCTCTGGTCTCCTGGTAGGACGAAAATTGAGTATCAGATCTCTCTCTGGAGTTTGCATTTTCATGAAATCCTGATGGAAAACCAGTTCCAGAATTCGGGGTATGCAAAAGAGTGGGGTTATGCTTTCTTTCCTCTGCAATATCAAGTGAGTGTGCGCTCATAAATCCACCGGTATCAACTCTCTTTCTTGTATCCGGCTTTATTTCATCAGTATCCTGCAACAGTGCCCGAACATGACCTGTAACTTCTGGTGTAAGCATTACTGTGCGATTTCTGGCTCTTGAAGCGAGCATAGGATCCTGGGGCTTACTTTCAAAAGTAGATTTTCTTTTGTCGTCGTGCTTCATGATTTTTCAATCCTCAGTTACAATATAAAACTACAATTTTAAACTCATTCAAAAAATGAAAAAAACGCCACTACCGTTATAAAAAGAGAAACAAATGCAAGTATAATTGTTAACATCACCAGTTGAAATTTCGAAAAAGAGTTCCTTTTTCTGGGGACATCTTCCGAGTCGTAATCAGAAATACTTGGACCCAGGGAAGCACCTTGTTTTGTCGAGATATCCAGATCCTGAGTCAGAACTCCCTGAAGCGGAATTACCGCAAGGGTAATATTGTCATACCCCCCCCTGTCTCTAGCCATTTCTACAAGATGCATACAGGCTTCCTGAGCTGATCGGGATATCAAAACCTCATGGATTTCATCTTCAGAAACCAGACTGTATAAACCATCAGAGCACAGCAACAGAAGCTCATTATCAGAACCCTTGTTTGAAATTACAGAGTAGATGCTTTTGTCAATCTTTGCTCTGGGCTCTGCTCCGAGACAACGGGTCAACACATGAGATTGGGGATGATGCAAAGCCTCTTCTTCAGTGATCATTCCCTTTTCAACCAGATCCTGAACATAGGTATGATCCTTCATTAACTGCTCGATTCTGTTTCTGGACACAACATACGCACGAGAATCTCCAACATGAGCAATAAAAACACCATCATCTGTTACCAGGGCAGCAACTATAGTGGTACCCATTCCGGAAAATACGGGATTTTGTCTCCTAAGAACAATGACGCGGTTGGCTTCCTGTATCGCCTGAACAAGAACGTCTATGTCAACATCAACGGGATGAGATTCAAGAGATCGCTTTATGGTATCAAGTGCAAGCTGTGCGGCAAGTTCACCACCTACTGCTCCACCCATACCATCACATACAATCCAGACGTATCCACCTGATACTTTAAATCCGGCGTACCTGTCTTCGTTGATTTCTCGCTCACAGCCGATATCTGTAACCGCGACGGGAAGAGAGTTTGAAGCGCTGTCGAGTGAGCCTTCCATAGTTATATACTCTTTATCCATGTAAATATCTCGCTTATCACTTATGCACACAACTCCAGTGTAGTCCACCTCTCACGTACATATCGATCAGAATATAAAAATTCTTTTGTAATAAATGAGATCTTGACTTAAAAACTATAAGTATTTCAGTGGGTTTTAAAAAAAACACTTAAACATCAGGTATTTAAGTATATATTAATATAAAAATTAAGCTGAAAATATTTGTTCTGATGAATCCTCCAGAACCTCTCCAACGAGAGGAGGGATTCCAACTACCGTAATCCTGGACTCTTCTGCTTTTTTTAAAACCTCTTCCCTGTCGATGATGATACTTCGTCCACTCTCAAGTGCAAGAACACGAGCTTTTACTTCTTTCATAACCTCAATGGTTTTCAAGCCAATAGTTGGCACATCGAACCTCATATCCTGTGAAGTTTTAGCGCACTTTATGACAACGGTTCCCGATCCGCCCAGAGCACCTCCACGAAGTATTGCCTCATTACTTCCCTCGGTCGCCTCGACCGCTACAACTACCCCCTCCCGCACAACAACAAGTTGCCCAATATCCTGCTGACTCATTGCCTTGATGGCATCTGTACCCACAATGATATCTTCTTTTTCCTCTTCACTCAGTCCACGTCTGGTAAGGACCCCTAAAGGAGTTATCAACGATGAAAGAAAAATTGTACAGGGAATAACCTCTATTCCTTCAGAGTAAAGCTCCTCCGCAATACCCCTCATAATGACATCGTCTTTAGTACTCCGGAGTCTTAGCAAGAGCGCACTCCCTCTCATATCCAACGAAACATCACCAAAATGTTTGATGCGACTTATCCCCCCAGCCATCGCAACATATTTGACTTGATGTTCTTTAAAAGTAGAAATGAGAGCACCCAATTCCCCCACTTTGATCCACCGCAGCGTATCAACACACTGCTCAATTGCAAGCTCCGTCTCACCCGTATGACACACTGCCACAATTTTGTGTCCCCGCTGCCGCGCCTCTCTGGCAAAAGTAAAAGGAAACGGACCATTACCGGCAATCATACCCACAGTCACCCCGGGAGGCAGCTCATAAGTCAGCGTTTGATACTTATCCAGAGGGAGCTCCGGGAAAAGTCGACGTGATCGTCTTCTCTTCAAACAGAATATAGATCTGAGAAACCTAAACATCCCCGGATAACTTGGATCTACTTGGCATGGTTATTCCCCGACCGGTATCCGAAATAAAGTTAAGCATCTGAGCAACACGAAGATTTGAAGAAACCTCTTCAGGCAATGACCCCAATTTCTCTTTCAGGTGACCTACGGTACTGAATAAATGCCGATATGCTTTTTTAATTGCTGAAATATCATCAGCAGTGAACCCCGCTCTTTGAAGTCCAACCAGATTCAAGCCTCTGATAGAGCATCTGTCCCCCTGAGCGAAAGTAAAGGGAGGAATATCCAGCCCAACCATCGCACCTCCACTTATAAACGAGAGACTCCCAAGTCTACAAAATTGATGCACTCCCGCCATTCCACCAAGAATTACATTATCTTCAACCGTGACATGACCTGCAAGACCAACACTATTTGCAAAAACATTATTGTCACCTACCGTACAGTCATGACCAACGTGCGAGTTCGCCATGAATAAATTTCCGGAACCAACTATCGTTCTCATTAAACCATGACTGGTGCCTGGCTGAATGGTAACCGACTCACGAATTTTATTCCTGTCTCCTATGGTAACGGTCGAAGGTTCCCCACTGTATTTAAGATCCTGAGGTGCCGTCCCAATACATGCAAACGGAAATATCTCATTATCAGCTCCAATCGTGGTGTGCCCATCAATGACCACGTGAGAGTGTATTTTAGTGTTAGCACCAAGCGAAACATGAGGACCGATTATACTATATGGTCCTATCTGAACAGAATCTCCAATTCGGGCACCATCAGAAACGATTGCAGTTGGATGAATCATGCGAATACTACCTCAAGGAAACTCTATCTTTTTTTGTTAAACACCGCCGCAGTGAGTAATCCCTCTGCCGCCATTTCTCCGTCTACTGACGCAATTCCCTGCATCTTCCATATAGTTTTTTTTCTGTTTACAAGACTCATCTCAAGCGTAAGCACATCTCCAGGAACTACCGGGCGTCGAAAACGTACCGAATCAGCTCCGGCAAACACATAAAGCGAGTCACGATCCACAGCCTCCGAACATATCTTTGCATATATCACCCCAAGCTGAGCGAGCGCTTCAAGCATAAGCACTCCCGGCATGATGGGATTACCGGGGAAATGTCCCGAAAAGAAAGACTCATTAGCACTGACATTTTTAACACCCACAATAGTGGAATCACCTTTCAAACCAAGGACACGATCAACCAGAAGCATGGGATAGCGATGAGGTAACAACTCAGTTATTTGTTCATTGAGCAATGGAAATTCAAAATCACTGGACATAAGAATCACAACCCCAAGCTATTATAAACAGACTATCACAAACAAGGAAATGCAAGAGATTTAATTACTACTATTATTTACTGGTTTCGGCATCAAATTTCTTGACAAGAATCTCAGTAATATCCAGAGAGGGTTCAGCGTAGACAATACCTGGAGAATTTCTTTCCATAATATATGAGTAGCCTTCCTTTTGACCAAGAGACTCAACAAGGACTCTCATTTTCTGGACCAGCTCACCGACAAGAGAAGCGTTTTTTCTTCTTAGTCGTTCTTGTGAATCCTGGAAACTTCTTTTTAACTCACGCTCAGCAACAAGAAGCTCTTCTTCCTTGTCACGTAAAGCATTCTCGTTCAGAGTATTCTTTTGTTTTTCAATATCCTCTTTAAGCTTTTCAAACTCGGCTTTTTTCTTATCTATTCTCTTTTGTTCTTCATCTACTTCGGTTTTGAATTGCTTCTGAACTTTCTGACCTTCTTTTGTCATTTCAAGAGCTTTCTGCAAATCTACGTACGCAATTTTCAAAGCAGGACCCTCGGCTCTGGCTTCAAATGAAAAACCACTTAGCACTAAAGCCCAAATGAAAAAAATATTAAAAAATAAAGTCTTAACTATACCCATAACACTCAAATACTTCCTTTCCCAGTTACTTACAAATGATTAAACTCAGCGAATAGACTGTAAATTGCCAACAGATATTCATCAAGAAACATCTCATATGTCAAATGCCGTTTAAAGAGGAAATTTTAATTATTACAAATTCAATAAACAATACGACTCGCTCCCCTCTTGAAAATACTATACCAATTACTCCTTCCCATTAATCTTCTAGTCCTTCGACCAATAAGTTTTTGCACATACAAAAGCACTAAAAATAGCTCAGGACCAGTACCGAGCGATACATCAAATCGAGGCACTAGAGTGGCGCCCCAAAAGAAAAATTTGTAACAAGTCCCTTTTCACCATCTTCCCTGTCGAGGGGATGTCCAAATTCAAGTCGAATAGGTGCAAGCGGAGACCTCCACCTGAATCCCCAGCCAACTGCTTTTCTCATATTATTAAATCCGATAGTCTCATCATCATCATAGGCATTACCCATATCATAAAAAGCAACACCACTTAATCCGACACTGGGCACAAGAGGGAAAATAATCTCAAAATTCATGATTAACTGCTTGCTACCTCCGAAATACCCTCCATTCTCATCTCTCGGACCGACACGACGGGCATCAAATCCACGAAGAGAGTTAATACCTCCGGGAAAAAATCTCTGAAATAAGGGAAAACGATCTCCATCAATACGCTCTCCCCATCCGAATCTTGTTCTTTGAGAAAAAACAAAAGACCCAAAAGACGTTTCATATAATGGATAATACCAGGAGTTATTTACCTGTGCGAGCCAGTACTTAAGATCACCTCCAAGGGCGGCATAATCAAAACGCAAGAGCTGACGTGAACCCCTTGTCGGGTCAAGCGGGTTATCAATAGTTGATCTTGTGATACTTGGTATCAGAGCGGATGATATGGAAGTACCTCCTTCACCACGGACAAAATCAGCAGCATCCTCGCTCACATTGGAAATCTTGTTTCTCATCAGCTCATAACCAAGACTCAAGCGAATATCGTCAGCAAGCTCCTCCCCCAGAAACCATAAAGGATAACCAATACTCACCGATCCTCCATCCTGCTTCCTCAGAAAATCTTCAAAATCACGCTGGGTAATCGCAGCATCCGCTCCAAAAGAGAAAAAAGAATCATCAACCATGGGATTAAAATAGGAGAGGACATAATTCTGCCTGAGTCGTCCTGAATTAATATCAAGGGCAAGCATATTGCCCGTACCCATGAGATTATTCTCACTGATTCTTGATGTGACAATAAAACCATCTCCGGAACTCACTCCGGCACCTGCGGAGAACTGACCTGTCATAGCCTCTTTTACCGCAACCGAGAGATCAACCTCACCCGGCTGTTCTGTTTTTTCTGGAGAAATGGTAACTTCATCAAAAAAACCAAGTCGTTTCAAAAGCTCTTCACTACGAGAAACCCGAGAACTTGAAAAAGTCTCCTGTTCCTGAATTCTGAGAGCACGACGTATAACATTATCTTTGGTTTTATCATTACCAATAACATTTATTCTGTTGACCTTGATTTCATCTCCCTTATCAACTGTAAAAGTAATATCAACCGTTTTGGATTCTCTGTTGATACTGGTCATCGGATCAACATTCGTAAACGCATATCCGATATCAGTGAACTTGTCAGTTATTTTAAAAACATCTTCCCTAAGTTGATCAACATTAAACGTAGAACCGCTCTTTGACAAAACTCCTTCAAGAGTTTTAGACATACTGTTCTCAAGTAATGTTCCTGCTGCTGTTATCGAACCAAAAGAATATTTTTCTCCTTCATCAATTTTAAAAACAACCTCAAGACCAGAATCAACAGTAGTAACCTCCGGCTGAGTAATAACCACATCCGCATACCCTCTGGTAAGATATACATGCTGGAGTATCCTGGTATCATTTGCGAGATCTTCCTTCTTGACGACACCCGACCCGGTAGCCCACGAAGTCCATCTGGAGTAAGACGATGTACGAATTACCTTCCTGAGATCAGCCTCGGGAACGTCATAATTCCCCATAAATCGAACCTTTCTTATGACCTTTTCTTCACCTTCTTTTATTTGAAAGGTCAGATGCACTTCTCCCGGTTTTTCTTCTTCAGTGCTATAGGTAATTTCGGTTCCGTAATACCCCTCCTCCTGGTAATATACCAAAAGCTCCGTGATACCGGCTTGGATTTTTCTTCTATCAAGAAATTTCCTTGCATCCAGATTTAATTTGGATTTTAAGGTTGAGGTTCCTATCTTCTCATTTCCTTTAAAAAGAACTTTCCTGATTGCAGGACGCTCTTTCACCTTAAAAGTCAATATAACCCCGCTATTAGAATCTTTCCTGTCAACTTCAACCAGTTCAAAAAAACCAAGGCGATAGATTTCCTTGATATCCTCTTTAACCTGAGATCTGCTAAAAGGCATCCCGGGTTTTGAACTTATCACTGAAAGTATACTTGAACTGTCTATTCGATAGTTACCTTCAACTCTGATATGCGAAATATCTGCAAACGCAAATGAAGAGTAGAAGATAAAAAGAAAGAAGATAAACTTGATAAACTTATTAACTGCCATATGGTAACTATTATTACTGTTCCACCAATCCAGATTTTGTTAATTCCAGGGTTCTATCCATTTTAGCAGCAAGCTCGGGTGCATGCGTAACAAAGATCAAGGTAGTGCCCTCATTCCTTTGAAGCTTCTCAAGGACATTAAAGATACCTTCTGCCGTTCTTATATCTAAATTACCTGTCGGCTCATCTGCAAGAATAATTTTAGGGGTAGAGGCAAATGCACGGGCAATCGCAACTCGCTGCTGTTCTCCACCGGATAACATCCCGGGTCGATGTTGAAGCCTCTCAGAAAGCCCCATTTCATTTAGAAGGTACTCGGCTCTCTCAATCGCCTCTTCCCTCCTGATACCCTGAATAAATAATGGCATTGCTACATTCTCCAGAGCATCAAACTCAGGTAAAAGATGATGAAATTGAAACACAAATCCTATATTTTTCCCCCTGAACCGGGCAATATCCTGACCTGAGGCACGCATATCACTAAAAGAAACGCCATTAATTTCAACATCGCCACTGGTAGGAGTCTCAATACCACCAAGAATATGCAGCAGCGTACTCTTACCAATACCCGAAGCCCCCACAATCGCAACAGACTCTCCGGAGCTTACACTGAATGAGATACCGGAAAGAACATCAAGTGACACCCCGGCATCATTATAGCGTTTGGCGATATTTTTAGCTGTAATTCCCATAGCTACTCATACCTCAGGGCTTCAGCAGGGGATAATCTGGATGCACGGTATGCAGGATAGACACCTGCAAGGGAAGTTATCAAAAATCCTGCAAGGGCAACTAAAATGAAATTCTCAGGATGCATATGAACCGGAACCGTATCAAGCGAAAACACACGAGCATCAATAGGGAAGCCATACTCACGAAGCGCCAAACCCCCAAGATACCCAAATGCAGTACCCAAAATAACACCGGCAAAACCAATTAAGGAACCTTGTAAAATAAAGATTTTCAGAATCTGCCGATCCCCTGCTCCCATTGTCTTGAGAATCGCAATATCCCTGCCCTTCTCCATCACCACCATGACCAGAGTAGCTACAATAGAAAAACTTGCAACTAAAATTAACAACAAAAGCACAATAAAATAGACCCTTTTTTCAAGCTGTATCGCATCCCAGAGTGGTTTATTCTGATCTGTCCAGTCAGAAAGATAAAAACCGGTATCCCTCGAAGAAAGCATATCGGTAATATTATCCATCACGATTCTTGTTCTGCTACGATCTTTTATCATCAACTCAATCCCGGTAACAGTCTCACCAAGCCTGAAAAACTCCTGCGCTTCCTTAATCGAAATATATGCAAGACCCGATTCGTACTCCATCAGACCAGACGAATAGATGGCTCCAACTACAAATCTTCTATGGCGTGGAACAAGACCCATTGGAGAAGAAGATACCTCAGGTGACAACAAGGTCACAATACTCCCCTCAAACACTCCAAGCTTGTGCTGCAATTCTTCCCCGATAAACACCGTGGGAAGCTCTACAATATCGGCTTCACCATCAGGACGATTCACTTTTACTGAAGCCCTCTTGAATAAACGATCAACCTGATCAGGCTCCTTGAGAATTGAACGTAGCTTCTCTACTGGCGCCTCACTTTCATGCACTCCCCGTATTAAAAGTCCACGGGCAGATTGTTCGTTCCTGATCATTGCCTGAGAATACGTATAAGGAAAAACACTAGTCACCTGAGAAAGTTCTTTAAGCTCCCCTGCCAGCGTCTCATAGTCTTCTAAAGTTCCCTGATAGTGCCTCAGAGTAATATGCGCATTAGCATCTATTAATTTTGTTTGCAGTTCTTCCTCAAAGCCGGTCATCACAGAAAGTACAATGTTTAATACCATCACACTCACCGCAACACCCAGAAGCGATATCACGGTAATGATTGAGATAAAGACTTCCTTACGCTTACTTCGAAGGTATCGAAGCGCCATATATCGTTCATATGGAAAAGAACCGGGCATCAGCTCACTCCCCTTTAGCCAAGGGGCGCATAGTCGGGAAAAGTATCACATCCCTGATACTTTTTGCACCAGTCAGTAGCATCACAAGCCTGTCTATACCTATTCCCTGTCCCGCCGTCGGAGGAAGCCCGTATTCGAGCGCACGGACAAAATCATCATCCTTGTCCATAGCTTCATCATCGCCCTTATCTCGATTCTGCAACTGTGCATTGAAACGCTCCTCCTGATCAAAAGGGTCATTCAATTCACTGAATGCATTTGCCACCTCACTTCCCGCAACCATAAGTTCAAAACGATCAGTAAAACGAGAATCTTCAAGGTTAGGTCTCGAAAGTGGCGAGACAGAAACGGGGTGCTGTGTTATAAAAGTTGGATTGACTATTCTCTTCTGGATATAACGATCAAAAACTTCGTACAGAGCAAGCCCGTATTCGTCTATTTCATTGATATCCTCTGAACCAAGAAAAGAGCCGGCAGTATGCACTCCTTCCAGAGTCTCCAGATCAATCGTATCGGGAATATTACCCAACTCACGAATCGCGTCTTTCATAGTAAGTCGTTTCCAGGGACGTTCCACATTGACCTCAACCTCATTGAACACGACTTTTCTTTCTCCCCTTACTTCATCAAATAGTCCAACGATCAACTCCTCAGTAAGATCCATAAGATCTTCATACGTGGCATATGCCTGGTAGAATTCTATCATTGTAAATTCAGGATTGTGCTCCGTGGATATCCCTTCATTTCTGAATACCTTGCCGATCTCATATACCCGTTCAAATCCACCTACTACAAGTTTTTTCAGAGGAAGCTCAGGAGCAATACGAAGAAAAAGATCCATGTTAAGAGCATTGTGGTGTGTCTTGAAAGGTTTTGCCGTAGCACCACTGGCGAGTGTGTTCGTAACCGGTGTTTCCACTTCAAGATAACCACGTGCATCAAAAAACCTTCGAATATAGCTGATAATCCTTGAACGAGTCTTGAAAATTTCCCTTGATTCAGGATTGACCATAAGATCAAGATATCTCTGTCGATACCGTACTTCAACATCTGTCAATCCGTGATATTTCTCCGGGAGGGGATGAAGACACTTTACTATAAGACGAATCTCTTCAACATGAAGACTGGGTTCCCCGGTTTTGGTAACGAAACAATACCCCAAAACCTCTACAATATCTCCAAGATCATATGTCTTGAATTCTTTAAATGCCTCCTCCCCAATATCATCTCTTTTAACATAGAGCTGAACACGACCTCCCCGATCCTGTATATTACAAAAGGCAGCTTTACCCATCAAACGACAAGAAAGGATTCGACCTGAAAGTACCACCCGTTTTTTATCGGATACTTCCAGAGATACCTCTTCAGCAACCAATTTGGGAACCACTGTGCTGACATCTGTCACCTTGCTGTCATTGGGATAAGGGTATCTGGATGACTGGATATTTTTCAGCTTTTCGAGGCGAACCTGATGCTGTTCACTATGGGACAGCTCTTCCACCCTCGCCCCTTCCTGAGCAGAGGCAGCTTGAATCGGCTTTGTTTGAGTCTCACTCATAATACTGCTTAGTTCCTAAGTATCCATTTATCTTAAAATTTTTATTTGCCTCTTTTACTCTTAAATTAAATAAATGTAAAAACAATATAATTTAAGGAGACTTGAATTATTTTTTACTAAAGTTAGAATACATCCTATTGAAACCTAATGGGAAAAAGCCATGCCATCATTTGATATAGTAGCCGAAGTTGACTTGCAGGAAGTAGATAACGCCATAAATCAGGCAAAAAAGGAAATTGAAACCAGATACGACTTTAAAGGCAGCAAGAGTTCTATTTCATATGATAAGAATGGCACTATCACACTCACAGCAGAAGACAGTATGAAACTGAGGTCAGTCAGTGAGATTCTCAATCAAAAAATGGCAAAAAGAGGTATAAGCCTTAAGTCACTCGAATATAAAGAGCTTGAAAAAGCATCCGGAGATACCATACGCCAGGAGGTCCTCCTGAAACAGGGAATAAAAACAGAAGATGCGAAACGTATCGTCAAGATTATAAAAGAAGGAAAATTAAAAAAGGTGCAAGGACAGATTCAGGGAGAACAGGTTAGAGTCTCCGCCCCCAAAAGAGATGAGCTTCAGCTGGCAATCCAGCTTGTCAAATCAGAAGTCAGTGATCTTGATCTCCAGTTTACAAATTTCAGAGACTAGGTACTTACATTTTTATGAGTGATAATAAAAAACCTTCCCTGAAATACGCAACACTCGGTGCATCTGCTGACAAGGATGGACTACACGAAATCCTCGATACCCTTGGAGCATTGCCAACAGATAACTACTTCTGTCAATTAATCGAAGATATTGCCGGGGATCCTGCATATCAAAGTTTCATTCATTGCGATGGTGCCGGAACCAAAACCATAGTTTCCTACCTTTGGTATAAGGAAACCGGCAGCCCTGACTATTTTGCCCGACTTGCCCAGGACGCACTTGTGATGAATCTCGATGATGTATATTGCCTTGGTGATGTCGAAAGTCTGGTACTTGCAAATGCCATTGCAAGAAACTCAAGTCATATCACTGATTCGCTCCTTTCACCTGTCATAAAGAATTACTATACCCTTGGAAAAACGCTGGCTGCACATACTATACCCATTACCATAAGCGGCGGAGAAACTGCGGACTGTGGTGACATAGTTCGCACCTTAGTGGTTGATGCGACCATCTTTGGAAGAATCCCCAAATCATCACTCATCACCCCTGATGCAATTGTTCCAGGAGACGTAATCATATCATTTGCCAGCGACGGTAAAGCCTCCTATGAAAATGAACCCAATTCAGGCATTGGTTCAAATGGTCTTACGTTAGCACGCCACGCCCTTCTACATAGAAGTAACGCCGAACGCTTTCCCGAAATTCTTAACCCATCAATTGAATCTTCCATTTCTTACCAGGGACCCTTTACAGTAACAGACACTCCCAAAGAATTGGGTGGAATGTCGATCGGTGATGCACTCTCTTCTCCTACAAGAACCTATGCACCCATTTTGAAGAAACTATTTTCCAGCATTCCAAAGCAGGACTTACATGCCATTATCCACCTCACCGGTGGTGCCCATGGGAAAGTATTACGGTTTCTTCCCTCCGGATGCAGAGTCGTCAAAGAATCTCTCTTTACTCCTCCTCCCATTTTCTCACTCATTCAGGAACACGGAAGAGTATCAGCAGAGGAAATGTATCGGGTATGTAACATGGGAGGGCGACTTGAAATATTTTGCCCTGAGGTTCATGCAAAAACCATCATCGACACCGCCAGTTCATACAACATAGCAGCCAAAATAAGTGGGTTTGTCGAATCACATTCTGAAAAAGAAGTAATACTCAAAGTTGAAGGAAAGGAAATAATATATAAATAAGGTTATATCCTCCCCGTTCTGAGAGGAAACTGGATTTAGTCAGGAAAGAGTATTATAATTACTTGGGCATCCTGGACCCTATTATTTAAGGGCACTTACAGTTTAAAATGATGATTATCATCTAACAATCATGTCTATTTCCGATCTTCATTTAATACCACTTTTTACTGTCTCGATTTCTCTTTTCCTGATCTTTATTTCTGTCATTCTTTTTAAAAAATACCGTTCACATAAAAACGAAATCCTTCAGCTTCAGGAACGCTTTAGAGATTTTGCCGAATCTGCATATGACTGCTTTTGGGAAATGGACGAAACCTTACGTTTCACATACCACTCTTCAACATCTTCAAAAAAAGGAGCAGATGCCCCTCTCGTATCGACTTCATCCAGAATAATCGGAAAAACCCGTTGGGAAAATGCCGGTTTGCAGGATCCGCAGCAGGATCCCAAATGGAAAAAACACCATGCCGACCTCCTCGATAAAAAACCATTCAGAGACTTCATATATACCTATCGAAGAGAAGACCTTAATAACAGGCTTGTTGTTTCGAGAACCAGTGGGAAACCCGTATTTGACAAGGACGGTAATTTCAAAGGGTATAGAGGTACGGCAACTGACATAACCACAGAGTATGAACTGAGGAAAGTTCAGGAAGAATCCAGCAAACGTCTATTGCAGGATATGGATAGCCTCTCTGAAGGATTTTCCATATGGGACTCTTCGATGAAGTTACTCAGCTTTAACGAACAATTTGATTTCATACTTGCCGCATTTTCCATCAAACCGCACGAAGGGATGATGCTCTCTGACTTCATTCAGATGATCAAGTCCAGTAAACTCGTCCGTGAAGCGTACCATGACGAACTGTATGATTTTCTTAAAAATATACAGGAGAATACAAAATCTTCCCAGAGTTCGCTGGTTCTTGAACTCACTTCGGGAAAGCGGTTTTTACTGCGTATCGGTACCAATTCACTTAATGAAAAAATTATTACCATAACCGATATTAACATACTGAAAGAAAAGGAGGTGGAGTTGCTTCACCTCCAGAAAATGGAGATTCTTGGGCAGATAACCGGTGGCGTTGCACATGATTTTAACAATCTTCTTGCCATTATTCTCGGAAACCTGGAACTTCTGAAAAAACATATCACTGCCGATACGACTGAAAAAATTTTTAAAAACGCAGAACGAGGAGCACAAAGAGCAGCGTACCTCACACAACGCTTACTCGCTTTTGCAAGACGACAGAATCTACAACCCGAGGTGATGTCCATACAGGAGTCAATTGACAGCATTTCTGATCTTCTCAAAAGCTCACTGGGTGGCTCTATAACACTGAATATAAAAGTATCAGATGACGTGTGTGATATCTTCGTTGACATGCCACAGCTTGAAACTGCATTACTCAATCTTGCAGTTAACTCAAAAGATGCCATGCCAAACGGTGGGCAATTTTCCATTTATATTGAACGGATGAATATTTCTCCTGATCAGATTAAATCACTGGGGCTGAAAAAACCGGGTGAACACCTCCTCATAGCCTGCTCGGATACCGGACTCGGTATGAATAAAGAAGTACTTAAGAATGCCACTGAACCGTTTTACACCACAAAAGAGAAAGAAAAAGGGAGTGGTCTCGGGCTCAGTATGGTGTATGGTTTTGTCAGGCAGTCGGGAGGTGGATTTAAGATCAGCAGCATCCCTTACATCGGTACAACCGTATCCATGTATTTCCCCAAAGCTCAGGATACCGACTATAAACACAAACCGGGAGAGACCAGAAAACAGAATCCCAGAGAGCTATATAGAAGCCCGAATAATGAAGTAATACTGGTGGTAGAAGACACCCCTGAAATCCTTGAGCTGACTTGTGATATTCTTGCTGACCTCGGATATACCATTATAAAAGCCCATGATAGCAAGCTGGCGCTTCAGATACTCGAAACAGAAACAAAAATAGACCTTCTTCTTTCCGATATCATTCTTCCGGGAGGAATGAATGGCTTTGAACTTGCAAACATTGCTATTGAAATGCGCAAGAATCTGACCGTATTATTCATGACCGGATATACCCCCGTAGACCCTAACAAATATTTTGAAGATACCATAACCGTCATTAAGAAGCCTTTTACAGAATTCGAACTCAGTGAAAAAGTTTTTGAGACTATTACGAGTAAAAAGCGTCCTATTAACTTGAAGGATGCTACCCAAAAAATCAGTAATTACTGAATGAATATGAACCCGGCATTATTAATATGGGCAAAAAACGAATATTTATGTAGGCTATAGGAAATTTTCATCTTTTACAATAAAAACACATGTATACTGTAAGAAAATCAAATTCAAACGAAATCGCCCCGCTTATCGCCAATATTCCGGAATTTGAGGATAAGCTGACTCCACCTCAGATAAACGCAAGATTCAGTGATAAAGATCACTGCATGCTCATTGCACACAATGAGAGTACTCCCCTTGGTTTTTTTATTTCACACTCTCTGGACACAACGACTTATAACCTCTGGCTTGCTGGGGTTCTCACAGAACACCGTAATCAGGGAATCGGCAAGTTTCTTATGAATGAATTTATGAAAACCGCTGTCAAACTTGGACACAACCGACTTCAGGTGAAGACCCTTAACAGACACAGATCAATGATGAAGCTCCTTATCGATCTTGGATATGATGTGATCAAGTATGAGAACTCAAAAATAACATTTGAACTGAGAGTCACAGAACAAGGCGACCCTGCCGACATATATGGCAGTTCCAACCTTAACTGGGCATAACGCCTTACTGAGATGCTTGTTCCATTATCACTCTGATCAGGGGTTTTAACTGTCCCATTGAGTCGAACACAACTCTCTTTCCATTCAGGAAGAAACTTGGGGTACCTTGTATCCCCCCCATAATCCCAAGCTCAACCTGCACTTGAAGACTTTCATTTACTTCAGCCTGAGAGAAACAGGAGAGTTCATCCAGAGCCTCATCCTTGAGAAATTTCTGATACTCTGCTTCAGAAGAGATTTGAGTATGGATAATAGCTTCATGAAGATCAAATGCAGCGTTATTATCCTCAAGTGCCTTACAAATCACCAGCTTTGACAACCTGCACGAAAGTGGGTGTAATGAAGATGAGAGAAGCCTGTTACAGGAACTATCAAGTGGAAAAGAAAGAAATACTATCTTGATCTGATCACCGAACTCTTCATAAATATCTGCAACAACCGGTCCCATCCTGTGACACATCGGACATTCATAATCACTGAATTCTACAAGGGTAAAAGGAGCTTCCCTGTTTCCGATCGTGACAACTCCCGGTAATTCATCTATCTTGTCAAAAGCGGTATGAACTTTTTCCTTTTTCCATAAGCGGTGTAGCTCCTCCATAATTTGCTGGTCATACACTGCATAATATCTCGGCTCAAGAACCCATCTGATATATTCAAACTGACCGAAAAAAATAAACAAAAACAAACCAATTAAAGAAACAGGAAAACCAACTCCTCGCCGAAAAAACAAAAGTGAAAAGATCGCAACAAAGCCATCCTTGATTCTTTTAAAGAACCCACCATCCGAACGACCAAGAAAAAAAGTTAGAAAAAATAAAAAAACATTCAGAAGATACAGAAAACTACAAAAAAGACAGACCTTGCCAAGCACAAAATAGGAAACATACGCCAGGTACACCGAAGGAATGAGAGACAAGAAACTCAATAGAAGAACAGAGCAGCGAAGAGACCCCCTGTCCTCTTCTCTTCGATAGAAAAAAGTTAACAAGAGGAGCATCCCATAAAAAACACTTCCATACACGGAAACCGGAAGCCCAAGAAACTTGGAGTATGGGCTCTTACTAAGCGTATCACAGTCAAAAAACTCATTGAATGAACAAATCGAGGGACCTATCTGATAGCCTGTTGCAATCTCCAGATCATGATGCAAAAGGTACAAGGAGGTTAACAAAGCCATAACAAGTATGGGGACAATTCTGGAAGCAAAACCGGCTTTTTTTATTACTGTATTCATTTATTGATATGTTTACGCAATAGCTCTGATGTATTATATAAGCGGATACTACTTTGATATTGGAAGCCGTGCAACATTTCTTCATTACAATATGAAATCAATACTAATCTACGCTTCAGTCATTCTTTTTGTACTTTATTATTCCGGTTTTAATAAGGAAATGACCTTTTATAAAAAGCATCTGATTACTCTTTACGGTACTACAATATACTCCCACTCTTTAAGTAGTTCAAAGGATTTTTATTCAAAATTATTGGAGCTGCCACTACTTGATGAAACTGCTTCCCGGCTTCAGTTTCGCCTTCCTGACAACAGGGTACTGACCGTCTCTCTGAAAGAAGACCTGGTTCCACCTCAACTACCAAAAGAAGTGCTCACCATTCGAGTAAGGAACGGGCTCCCCAAACTTCAGGAAAGTTTCAAGAAAGACAAACTTCCTGAAGCTGGAGGCAGTCTATCCTCTTCTCAAAATAATGTTTCTGATATCATCGTGACAAAACGGGGTAAAGAATTTCACCTCACAGACCCTTCAAACAATCTCATTACTTTCTTTCAGAGATCAATTTTCTCCAGAGGTCAATAATACTTCAACAACAGAGGACACACACTCCTGTTTAACCTTCGACCCGATACAGTATGGTTTTCCTGGCAATTCCTTTCCTCTCGTAAGTAAAACTTAGTTCATTAGTAGCATGAAACAGTTTACCAAAATATTTCAGATCATCGGAATTTTTCAAGTGTTTATGACCAACCGCGGTAAGAACATCACCTGCCTGAAGACCAAGGGCATCTGAAACTGAAGACCGGTGCGCTATTTCAAGACCCATTATTTGTGATCTGCTGTCATACGCACGAACCACCGAAAGTGCCGGAACCTTGGGAGCGTTCCCCGAACCGAATACAGAAATAATATCACTTGAACGAATACGTATCCGTTTTAGTAAATCCGGAGAAGGATTTTCAATCTTTTTACCACCCGACTCGACACTCACTTTATATTCGCTCAAGGGTGGCATTTTCTTTGCGGATTTACCGGAAGCACAGGACAAAAAACAAAAAGCAAAAATAAAAAGAAATATCAGTTTATATATTGTCATTTTCTCATCAATTCCACTTTTTCATAAGTTCCTATGCATGTAGTTACTGCGCAAGTGCTTTAAATCCAAAATCACGTTTTAACTGTGCCCTTTCAACAGAACGAGCCGTGGCTCTTTCAATCATCTTATCCAGAATATCAGGCATCAAAAGTAGTGGCTCTGATTTTTCCCAGAGATAAAATGAAAGCGACCCTGGTATGGGATTAAGCTCGTTGAAATAAATTTCACCGTTTGAAAGATCCATCATAAAATCAAAACGGGCAACGCCGCTACAAGCAAGTATGCGAAATGCTTCAAGCGCATATCCCCTTACTTTTTCCTTAATTGCCGCATCAAGATTATCAGGGTTAATAACCCTGGTAAGACTCGCCATCCCTCCACTTGAAGAAGATCCACCGCCTTTCTTCCCCTTTCCTTCTCTTAAGTATTTATCTTCATAAGAAAGAAACTCACCACTTGCAACGGGCACCTCCACAACAGAAGCAAGAGGAGCTTTGGGTGAATCAATAACGGAAACATTAATCTCCATAAGATCAGTAATACATGGTTCGACAATCGCTTCATGGTCATACTGAAACACTTTTACAAGACCGGCTTGTAATTCGGTAGCGTTATTTGCCTTACTTACACCAACACTCGAGCCCAGATTACCAGGTTTTATAAACAGCGGGTAAGACGTAAGCCCCTCACTTTTAATAATTTCTTCACATACCAGAGTAATATCTCTTTGAGCATCAGCCCTGCTAACCGTCACTGCAGGAAGAACCGGAATACCATGATGAGAAAATACTGCTTTACAAATATACTTGTTCATAGCAACAGCACTGGCAAGCACCGGAGAACTTGCATAGGCGACTTCCGCCAGCTCAAATAACCCCTGAATACAACCATCTTCCCCAAATTGTCCATGAAAGATGGGAAGATAAACATCTACAGGGATTTTTTCTTCTTTTTTTCCAAATAATTTCTTCTCAGCTTTCCTGAACAAACCCCCGGAAACAGGTTCTGCCAGAAAATATACCGGAGTGAGAGAATCAAAACCCGAAGGTAAGGTTTTATAAAAACTTCGCTGAAACAAAGCATTGCCCGTATACCAGACCCCTGATTGTGCAATATAAACAGGGATTACGTTATACACAGAACGATCTAATGCCTCCATCACCTGGATCGCAGAAATCACCGATATTTCGTGCTCAAGCGATCTGGCTCCAAATATGACAGCAATATTTCTTTTTTTATCCATAGAGTCTAAAATCCTTCCTCACATTCATATACATCAGTAAGATCATTTTCCAAAAGCAAAATATCATCATCCCGTCTGATAGATTCATAATGTGCCAGAGCCTCGTCACGGGTTGCAAAATAGGGTCTCCTGTGTTCAGGAATACCACCTTTTTCAAGCCCTTCCATAAGTGCCTCTTTATTAACTTCATTAACAACTAAAACTATGTCGCAGATTTTTGCGGCTTCCTCGGCTATACGCTCATTTTCATGGTACTGCTTGTCCCCCAACTCTATCATACCGGGAGTAACTAGGATACGTCGCTTACCCGGAAGGTCTCTGAGAACTTCAAGAGCATACATAAACCCAAGAGGATTAGAGTTATATGCATCATTAATCTGAATAAAATTAGTGTATAATTTCACTTCAAGTCTGTTAGACACCGGAGTAAGTTCACGAATGACGGCAAGAACCATTTCCGGTTTAGCACCAAGCGCACACGCCACAGTAAAGGAACCGAGCAAATTAGATAAGGCACCTCTGCCATGCATTTTGCTGAAACCCTGATATTTTTTTCCCTCCCAATGGATAGAAAAGGAAGTACCTAATTTGGAAAAAGCAATATCATACATGTATGCATCAAGATGTCCCTTCTCCTTTTCCAGACCATAGAGGAAGGTTTTCTCACGCATCAACTCCTGCGCCATTCTTCTGGTACCTTCATTATCTCCATTGAACACAAGAACACCATCCGGGGGAACCGCTTTAGGGAGCTCTGATTTGGCTATATACACCTCCTCCTCTCCTCCGAAACGATCCAGATGCATCAAGTGAACTGCGGTTACAATTGATGCCTGAACGGGCGTGAACTCACAAAGACGACGAATAGAACCAATATAGTAAGCACCCATTTCAATCACTGCGTACTTGTCATATTCATTCATACGCTCACGGATTTCTCTTGTGATACCCATTTCAGTATTTACACCAGCCCGGGGATAAAAAGTGGGACCAAGAGAAGCGGAGATGATTTCCCCCAGCATATTTTTTACGCTGGTTTTACCAAAACTACCAGTAACACCGATAGTGAAAGGATTAATACCAAGAAATTTTTGTTTCGCTTCCGATTTAAATTTATTTTTCACCCTCATTTCTCTGGGAGAAAGTAGCAGAACCGATAAAAGCAATATAAAAGGAGGCAACTGAACCAGCAGAACCCCAATAAATGGATTCGTAATCAGGTTCACCCATAAAAGGAATGCTAAAAAAATCAGAAGCAGTACAACTGACAGCACATAGATCGACTTGGCACGCTGGGTTATGATCAGCTTTTTCTTACCATAAAATCGTGGATCGGGTTCATACAATGCAACAAAAAGAAGGAGTATTCCCTGAACAAGAGGGATGACGTAGTAATATTCATAGAGATACACCGAAGCAAATGAAAGAAGAGCAATCCCGCTTCCTTTCTTGTCAAATGAACGGGAACCAAATAACCATTTCAGGAAACCACGTGCCTGGTACTCTTCCTGTTGTAAAAAACGGAGATATCTGAGAAGTCGTTTAATGGAAAAGGCGGTACAGCCGACTGAAAAAGAAATATACCCTACAACTAACTCCATGAATGCCCTATGAAGGTCTCCTTATAAAATCTCTTATGTAACGTAAAACCAGTGCACTTGTAGATCCGATAAAGGGATAATGTCCCTGATTTACAATTATCTTTAACTCGGAATGCCCAATACGCTGATTCATTTCTTTTCCAACAACAAGTGGCGACTCATCATCCTGTTCACCCCATATTAAAAGACAGGGCACCTTAATCTGTGAAAGCTCTTCGTATAATTCCTCATTTACCGTCTTAACAAAAGTCTGACGCAGACTACCTGCCGCCAGATAGTCTCGTGAAGCAAAGCGAGGAATGTACCACTTTTCATATACCATTTTCCCAACCCTGGTATTTTTAAATCTTATCAGATTTCTAAGCACTCTAAGAAGATAGTTTCTGAAGCGCTTTTTCAAAGAAGGCACGGGACGTATCCCGGAAGCCCCTATTAAGACAAGTTTACTCACATATTGAGGGTATAAGGAAGCCAGCTTGATTGACGTTTTCCCACCAAAACTATGCCCAATAAATATTGCTGTATGGATTCCTTTTTCATCGAGAAATCCTTTTACACATTCAGCAAAATCCTTCATACCCCATACCCCCTCAGGCTCAGGGCTTTTTCCATGACCAGGTAGATCAATCGAATAAACTTGAGTATAGGCAGCAATCCCCAAAGCAAAATCCCTCATAAAATCAAGAGAAGTTGCCCAGCCATGAAGAAGAATAACAGGAAGCATGTCCTGTTTCTTCTCACCATATACCTCATAATTCAGTGACAACATAATTAAAGAACTTCATACTATAATCAGCGAAACTTATTTCCAGCCAATATTTAGTATCTAAGACATTTAAAGACCATAGTAAAATATTGATTCTACAATTATTTCCGGCTACCCGGCTTGACTGGAGACATCTTAATCCTTACATTGATAGTGTACATACGAAGAACTCGGGGGTGAAACGGGTTCGACGTGGATGGACAGAACTTGAGATTGCGTGTCCCGGGTGTCGCTGGCCGGGTTAGTAAGTGGCAAAAAAGTAATCGCAAACGATAACGATTACGCTCCAGTCGCTCTCGCTGCTTAATCAGTGAGGCGCGTCTATGATAACCTCGTCCTCGGGTTTTCATAGGCACACTAGAGGACTAGATTTCGGTGCGCGCCTGCCGTATCGCCGTCGAAACTTATGCAGACTAGTCTTTTACCTCCTGTTCGGGGGATCAGTAGAAGGCGAAACACCAAACTCGAACTACGCATCGTAGATATCTCTCGAGCTGCATCCACGGACGGGGGTTCAACTCCCCCCACCTCCACACTATTAGATAATTTATAAGCAAGACTAATTACTTATAGATTGTCTACCTACCTAATCAGCCCATTTGTACAAAAATTTGGACAATTTTTTATTCAAATGGGAAATCAAATTCCTTACCTCCACAGGAGTCCGAACGGCTACTATTACTATAGATATGTCTTTCCCAAGGGACTTCCTGATTATTTCACAAAAAATGGCCGATTTGGACAAATAAAGTTCAGTCTCAGGACAAAAATCAAAAAAGAAGCCCTCCAGAAGTATAAATACATTCAACGATTCATCTCGGATCAGCTTAATTCAGGAGAGATACATGTGAGTTATTTAGAGCTTCTCGAAACTGCAAAAGAAAGACTTTTTAATAGATATGCAGAAGACATCAAAGATAAAAAGACGGATGGAGAAAGATACCAGGTAGTCTACAGAGAGACGGAGAATCTTAGCGTTTTAAAGTTATCAAACATCATGAAAAATATCAGCAAAATCAAGAAACCTGAGCTTCTTGATGAGCTGAAAAAAGCTCAGAACAATAAGGATTTCGATATTATTCTCAAGGCTTCGCTCGCAGTTGAAGAAGAACTCAAAACCAGCCTGGTAGAGATCAAGAAAAAGGAACTCCTGGAGAGTTTATCATCAAAGCACGGCACTACCAATCCAAGAGTTACCATGCAAGAAATCATACGCAACTTCTCTAACGAGAAAATATACGCCAAGGTCTGGAAAGAAAAAACGCAGCTGGAACATAAGGCGGTTTATGACAGGTTCTTCACCCGTTTAACAATTATGTTCCCTTCAGAAGTCACACCGGAGAAGCTCAGATCTCATAAAGACTGGTTAATGCAGCAAGGTCTAACTCCGCAAACTGTGAACAAAAACCTTTCAAGGATAGAAAACCTCTTAAAATGGGCTGTCTCACAAGGCTTCATTCATGAATTACCAACTACTGTAACCATAAGAGTACAATGTAACGGGAAAACCGATCAGAACAGAGAAGCATTATCAAATGAAACTTTAAAAAGGATTTTTCATTCTGATTTTTACACGGCTCCCAAGAAAGGATTTACCTTTGATTATGCATATCAATACTGGATACCTCTCATAGCTCTCTTTTCTGGAATGAGAATCAACGAAGTTTGCCAGTTATATTGCGATGATATTATCTCGGTAGATAATGAGTTCTTCTTTGATATTAACGCCAATACTCCTGATAAATCAATTAAAACCAAATCATCAAAGAGGCTGGTTCCTATTCATTCTTCCTTAATTGAACTTGGATTCTTAGAGTTTGTCGATATGCAAAGAAAAATGAAACATAAGATCCTTTTCTCTGACCTGACTCCACAAAGAGATGGGTACGGACACTACGCGTCCAGGTGGTATAATGGAAAATTCAAACCAAAATTGGGTGTTACAAAAAGATACGAAGACTTTCATGCGTTTCGCCATACCTTTACCACAAGGGCAAGAGAGTCAGGTTATCCTATAGAAGACATTCAGGGAATCGTGGGTCATTCGAATGAAACCATTACAGGAGGAATATATGGCAAAACTGCAAACTTACGAAGCAGACATGTTGAGGTCGTAAAAAACATCAAATACGACCTCGATCTTAACAAGGTTATACCCTTCTCAAAATATCCTTTCAGAAACGGAAGAAACAAGAATAAAAAGAAACCTTTACAACCCAACTTGGAGAATCATGGATAGAATAATTTTAGAAAAAGAAGCCAGAAGCATCACTGGTCTTTCAAAATCAACGAGGCTGAGACTTGAGAAGGCTGGCAAGTTCCCTCGACGGAGGAAGCTCTCCAAAAATCGTATTGGTTGGAAAGCAAGTGAGGTTCAGAAATGGCTTGAGGAGCTTGAGGAATTGCAAAGATAACTTTTTTAAAAAATCATTACATAATTTTTTTTTATTTTTCCAGTATTTGATAACATTTCATGCATGTGGACATGTATCATTAGAATCACAGCACCAGAAGGCTTCTATTTAAAGGCTTTAGAGTCTCTGAAAACGCTCAGGGCACGTTACCTCTTTATGGAGTGGCTTCTATATTGGGAATCGAGAAGTAAGCTCTATCGGCTGTTTCCTTTTGGTAAACGTAACTTAGTAAAATACTGCCATGATCCGCCCTGTCAGGTTCTGTGCTGGTAACGATCCATAATGATTCATGATGAATTAATGAAATTTATAAACTTTATATTAAAAAGACGAGGCGAATATGCATAAAATAGGTGAGATAGAACTATCAGATAACGAGACAGTCGAGTTGTATGAATTCCCAGAATATATCTTGATACCGCTCCAAAAAATGATGCTAGAGGCATGGTGGTCTTCTCTTGAATCTCTGAAGGCGGAATTTCCCGAATGGGATCATTGTCTGAATTCATTGGAACAAAAAGACTAATTTACCCTGAAGCACTAATAGTAAAAGCTTGAAGCTCATGTTCTTCAAGCTTTCTATGTAAATTCCAACGACGATGCGAGATGAAAGATAAAAATATTTATTATGTTGATGCACTATGCGGAGCAGGTAAAACTACGGCTGCTATACAATGGGCTTTAAATGAGGCAAAAAGAGGTGAAAGAATATGCTTTGTTCAACCCACTATAGAGCTCATTAATCAAACATATGACTCCCTAATACAAGAGAACCAATCTGCCTGTGTTACTATTGAAAAATTTACCTCGGAAATATACCCTGGCTCAGTAGTCACCAAGATAGCAAATTTTCTCAGAGCGTGCTTTGATCCTGGTACTATTCTTATTATAACTATAAATTCATTTTTAAAGTTACGATATTTTCATCAACCAGAGGAATGGATAATAATTTTTGATGAAATCCCTAATCCATTTAACTATGGTGAAATCAAAGCTAAAAAAACCTTCTCCTCCCTTCTTCCTGGTCTTGAAGAGGAATCAATAAACCAAGTAATGAGTGAACTTTCGTTTCCACATAATAAACAGCATATTCTTAAAAACTGTAGTAATGATGAATCATTGACCCCGTATGCGGAGCTCTCTGAACTTCTTCAAAACCAAAAATATAAAGTTTGCGTTAAATCAGGTGATTTTAAAGCTCTTTTTACAAGAGGGAATCAAAAATCTATGTATTTTCTAGCTATCCTCGATCTAGGAATACTGCTGAGCTTCAAAAAAATCATTGTGATGGGAGCATGTTTTCATGATTCATTTTTTAAAATAATCAGTGATCACTATAAAGTCTCTAATAGAATAAATTTGTACTTCAGAGAGCACGAAGCAATCAAAAATAAATTGCATAACAACACCTCTTTACACCAAAATGCTGGGAAATTGAAAATCCTATATGGATACGAAAGAACTTGGTCGAAAACTTTTTTCAATAAAATGATCCCCAACTCCGACCTTCGATACGTTGATGAATATGTGGAAGCCATAAATACCGAATTTGCAGATAATGAATTCATTTTTTCTATAAACAATGATGAGGAAAATCTTGTTTCAAAATTACCCAATGGAGAACGTGTAAGTGGAATGCCATTTGGAATTAACGAGTATCAAAGCTACGACCATTCTGCATATATTAGTGCGAATAACCCACATCCTCAATTCTATATACTGTTAAAAGCATTCGGTATTGACTCTGAATCAATCAAAACTCAAATGCACTTCCATGCTGCTTATCAATTTATAATGAGATCATCACTTCGTACCTTTGGAGCAAAGGGGGATTGCACTATAATAGTACCAACTCTTGAACTTGCTAATTACTTAAAAAATAAGTTTTCAAATGCCACCATCGACAAATTAAAAAACACCTCTCCTGTTCCCTCTTATAGTAAAAGAGGTAGGAAGAAAAAAATCTGCCCGAAATCTCCGCAGCAAAAGACAGAACATTCCAGACGCAGAGAGTATATAGCTGAAGTAGAAAAGATAAACTGTAACTTTAATTCCAATTATATAAAAGATAAAAAGGTTACAAAATATTCCTTGTCTTCAACTATATCCTACCAAATATTTCAAGATAAATTTTCTCTTGTCGATAACGAAATGACTATTGAATCCTCAGTTCAAGAGATGATGGAAGACTGGGAATCTTTCATTACTCTCGCAAGGGAAAATGAAAAGGAGACGGGTAGAAAAAAGAAAGATGATCACTATCTTATTAGTACTGCAAAATTTAAAGGAACGAGAAGGTTGCTCAAAGAAGTTGAATACATTTTTGGTATTTGGCTAGATTTTGATGGGGGTGATTTTTCGCCAAAAGATCTGATGACTTTATTCCCTGATAACTATATCGTGATCTTCAATACCTTTACAACAGAAAGAAATAGATTCAGAGCATTTTTCCCTACAGACATGATATTAACCCCATGGGCGTTCAAAGATATTTGTAGAACAATTTCTGCTATGATTGAAGATTCTGGCTATCGTATCAATCCAAAGGGAATAAAGGAAGGAGATAAGGTCTGTATGCTTGATCATGGTAAGTTTAATGCGGCTTCAATTTTTTATGCTCCAAGAGATTCAGAACATAAGAAAAGAGGATCAACTTTTTATAAGCATCAAAAAGGAGAGTTTTTAGACGTTGATTATTTCTTACACTATCCAATGCACCAGGAGGTGTATGAGTTAATAATAAAAAATATTGTTCAAGAAGATATTGGTGATACTATCAAAAATAATAGTGAGACAATGATATCATTAAATAATCAGATTGAAGTATATAGATCCCTCCGCAAAGGATCTGGGAAAAGACATTATGGGTTTTTCAAATTAGCCGTTTCATTGTCATACCTAACAAAAGATGAACAGGAGATAAGAAGGCAGCTAGAAATAGCAGACTGGGATGGTGCCAGAGGTAAGAAAGGCATTAATGATTGTATCAAGAATTTGTATCGATATGGTCGATTCCTCAAGAATTAATAATTCTGCTTTTTTAATTTACTCGATAAGAAAATTATTCTTCACTTGCATTAAGCTATTAACTATTAGCATCTATTTTATCCGATAATAAATCACTTAAATTACACTTTAATTTTCTGCATATTTGTTCAATAGCATCAAGTCCCAGATTCTGTTCTCCCATCTCAATTCTGTGTAGAGTTGATTTAGACACACCAATTTTACGAGCAAATTCCCGTTGTGTCATATCCCCACGAAGATATCTTATTTTCTTAGCCAAATGCTTGCGTAGTTGTCCCATATATGGGATTTATAGGCCAAATCTTGCCCCAGATGCGGGACAAATTAACTTATAAACTTATAAGGAACCTCCACTACAAATACCTAATACGCACTTGGAAGAAGGAGAATAAACAATGGCAAATTTTAAAGACGGCGTTATTAGAGATGGTTCCTCGATTGGTTCCGGGAAAGCACTTGGTAATATCAAAGAGGGTGTCATCAGGGATGGATCTTCAAGAGGTTCAGGACGTGCCCTTGGCAATGTAAAAAATGATGTTATTCGAGACGGTTCATCAAAAGGAAGTGGCAAAGCCTTATTCAATGTAAAAAACGGTATAGTGAGAAATGGATCTTCTCTTGGTTCTGGGAGTGTTATCGGTAAGGTTAATGAGTTCTACATCAAGGGTATAGAAAGAGAATTAGATTCAGAAATCGTTGCCGTATATTATTTTTTAATAAAGAAATTTATTTAGTTATGTCATACGAAGCACCAATAAAAATAGCTGATATAGTAGAAGATATGCATCAAAGAAAATATCTTTTGCCTGCGATACAAAGAGAGTTTGTTTGGAGCACTGATCAAATTGAAAGACTTTTTGATAGCCTGATGAGGGATTACCCAATTAGTTCATTTTTATTTTGGAAAGTGGAGAAAGAAAAAGTTAAGGAATATAAGTTCTATGAATTCTTGAACGAATATCATGAAAGAGATAAGAAGCATAACTCTAAAGCCGATACTAAGGGGAAAGAAGAAATTACCGCGGTCTTAGATGGTCAGCAAAGATTAACCTCTTTGTATATAGGACTAAAAGGTTCTTTCTCTCCTAAGTCACCTAGAAAAAGATGGGATAACGATCAGGCATATCCAAAAAAATTGCTCTATCTGAATTTAGTTAGGCGGCCAGAAGACCCTAGTCTGGAGTATGAATTTTGCTTTCTAACGGAACAAGAAGCAGAATGTAACAACCAAGACTACTGGTTTCCTGTAGGAGAGATTTTAAATTTAAAAGATGCAGGAAGTGTTGGTAAATACGTAAGTAAAATTTCTCGCAATTACTCAGAACACCAAGGAGATTTTGCAACTGATGCTTTGTTTAAACTTTATAATATAATTCACACAAAAGGCTCCATCAGCTATTATCAAGAAAAAGATCAGGAACTAGATAAAGTTCTTAATATCTTTATAAGGATTAACAGTGGTGGCACTATATTAAGTTATTCAGACTTACTCCTTTCAATGGCGACAGCCCAATGGGAAAAGAAAGATGCAAGAGAAGAAATAATAGGTTTCGTTAATGAAATAAACAATATCGATAATAGATTCAATTTCAACAAAGATTTCGTGCTGAAATCATGTCTAGTACTTAGTGATTTCAATAATATTGCCTTCAAAGCAGATAACTTTAACAAGGACAATATGCGAACTATTGAAAATAACTGGGAACGCATTACCAACTCAATCCGAATCGCAGTACGTCTTGTCTCAAGCTTTGGATATGATAGGGAAAGACTAACCGCATCTTATGCAATAATCCCTATTGCATATTTTTTAAATCAAATAGAAGCAAAAGATTCTTATGTTTCATCAGGGAAAAATCTGGAAGATAAAGCAAAGATAAAAAAGTGGCTTATATTGTCTTTAATTAAAGGTTCTTTTAGCGGACAACCTGATAGTATATTACGTCCAATTCGAGAAAAGATCAAAGATAGTAATAACAGTTTCCCTTTAGAAGATATAATTGAACATTTTAAAGGAACTAATAAGACACTTGTTTTTTCTGAAGATGACATCGCACATCTTTTATCCTATCAATATGGCAAACATGCTACTTTCTCTGTACTAGCCCTACTCTATCCAAATCTGGATTTAAAAAACAATACATTCCATGTTGACCATATTTACCCTAAAAGTTTATTTGCTAGATCTACATTAAAGAAAAGGGGCATTTCCACTGATGATATTGCAAGGTTTGAAGAATGTTACAATCTCCTTGGAAATCTCCAATTACTTGAAGGGACAGTAAATGAAGAAAAGTATAATAAGGAATTTGAACTTTGGTTAAATGAAATACATAACAGCCCTGTGGATAAAAAAGATTACATGAAAAGACACTTCATCCCTAATGATGTAGGGCTAGAGTTCGGTAATTTTTTACATTTCTTTGAAGCAAGAAATAAACTCATAGAAGAAAAATTGAAAGGGGTATTAATGAGATAATCCATAAAAATATCCCAATAAAAACCCCATAGACTCCGCGTAAATCTATCATTTTTTACAGATAATTTTGGACATTTGTATCTGTTCAATTTACAATATCTACTTCTATCAATTAGGAATGCTATGAAAGAAACAAATCTTACTGGATTAACAAGTCACAATAGCAATATCCATTACAATATATGTATTGGTGAGAATGGTTGCCATAATAATGCAGTTCAATATTCTGAAGGGTATAGTTTAGCAGTACAAAGGTTACTTGATAGAATTGCGGTAGAGCCATCTAAGGACTTGCTTATTTATCCTCTATTTGCTTGTTATTATCAATATGTACTACTTGAGATCAATAGTTTATTAGTTCTTTCCAATTCATCTGCTAATTTGCTTTCTAAAGACTTGTTCCAATCGTGGTGTAATTTTAAAAATAACATTGAACATAGATTTGATATTGATCCTCAAGCTATAGAAAAAGTAGATACAATAATAAAGGAACTATCATCTTTTAATCCTGAAAGTTTCCTATACTCCAAAGAATTTCATGAGAACTATGAGTTAGATAGATTTAATTACATTAATGTAGAAATTTTAAAAAATCAGTTCTATCTTTTAAGTGAAGTTTTTAGGGACTGTAGAAATTCAGTAATTAATATCTGATATTTATGATTTCCTTTTACTTTTTCCTAACACTGGGGGTTTCCATGGAAAGTTATCTACACCTCCATAAGAATAGCCTTGCTTAATTCCAAAATCTGAAAGTTCCTCATCCTGTACATCTATTTCTACACATTCGTCATCCCAAAGTAGTGTCAAAACTTGTCCGTGAGAATTGACTGGTAACGTCCACTCTAATATCTCTGATTCTTTTGTTACATTTTTCCCCTTGATCCATAAATCAGCATTCAGACACTCAAAAGAGGAAGGAATATTTTGCCTATTGATAGACTTGTATGCAAATGAATTAGGATTAAGATCACGAGACTCCATTCCAAGACTATACCTAAATGACGAAGATGCTCTATAATAAGAAATTTTATTTTCACAAGATACTATTAAACAACAAGAATATTCGGTATTTTGTATAAACTTAATAGCGGAAGAAATAAAAGATGTTTCACATTGTTGAGAAAGCTTGCTAATAAGATCCCAACATGGCTCCAAAGACAAACTTGATGATATCAAATGAGAGGGCATTAGTAGCTCACTGGCAAATTGATCTGCCCGAATTTCTATATTCTTTTCAAGACTCTGAGGACTTGGATTTATACTATAATTTTCAATATCTAAAGATTTACAGGTAAATGATGTAGACCTAAGATTGTCGACATCCATCTGCAAGTGTCCTAACTCATGTGCTACTGTAAATTTTCTTCTCGGTAAATATTGAATCTTAGAACTTAGACCTATAAACGGTTCATCTTGATCAAAGATTAATATACCTTCTATCCCATTTATATTACTTTCAAATATTGGTATATCGAGTCTTTCACATATTTCAAATGGATCTATCGGGATAGCTGTAATCCCTAATTCATCTAAAAAATCTCTGGCATATATCTTCGGGGTCATTTTTGCTTTCTACTTCTCATAAACTCAACTTGTTGAATTAGAAATTGTTTATCGCTTTCATTTAAATCTATAAAATTTCTGTGAAACTCTTGCCATTCTCCTTCTGCCTTTTGCATATTTGGAATATCAGACTTACCTACAAGAAAATCGATTGAAACGCTTAATGTTTTTGCAATTTTTTGAAGAACAGCCAATGATGGATTTCTTTCTCCTGCTTCCATTTGACTAGCTGCAGCTGGCGTAATACCCGCTTTAGAAGCAAATTCTGATTGAGTCCATCCTAGTTCCATTCTTTTAGCCTTAAGTCGTTTTGAGAATTCAGATAACTCTTCCATAAAATCCCTTACCTTAACATATTATTTTTAATAGATATTTCTTAGTAAATTAACGATGTGATAATAAAATTTATCTAACTGTTGACACAAACGAGCGTTTACATTATTAAATTGTTAATACTTAATACCATATAGTTTATTTATGGAAAGGGATTAATAAATGATTGCAAATAATTCTGAGTTTAAAACAGAGGAAAGACCCTTTCGAGTACTCTCCTTAGATGGTGGCGGAATACGTGGATTATACACCGCTTCTTTTCTTAATTGCTTATCCAAACGTTTCGAGCCTAATAATGACTTAGATGTTGGTAAGGCCTTTGATCTAATTGTTGGAACTAGTACCGGAGCAATACTATCCTGTGGCTTAGCATATGGTGTTCCACTAAAAAAAATAATTGAACTCTACAGAAAGGATGGCAAATTTATTTTTAAAAATCCCGTCCCTCATAGCAAAATGTTTAAATTTCTTTGGACGGTTAAAAACCTTTTTTACTCAGCTAATGAGAATGTAAGCCTAAAACGATCTTTAGAGAATGTATTTGGAGAAACTACAATAAAGGAGATTTATGAAAACAGAAAAATCGCCTTATGCGTCAATGCTGTCAATCTACTAACATCTTGCCCAAGAGTTTTCAAAACAGCTCATGTTAAAGAAAAGCACGCTGATGATTATAGAAAGCTCGTTGATATTTGCTTAGCTTCTTCTGCTGCACCAATTATACTTCCTATCGCAAACATACCAAATCCAGAAGACGAGTTCGTAATTGAACAGTTTGTTGATGGAGGACTTTGGGCTAATAATCCCATCTTAGTATCCTTGGTAGAATCATTAATCTTAGCTACGAAAGATCAACCCATAGAAATACTATCAATTGGCACATGCCCTTCTCCTCCTGGTCAAACTGTAAATCAAAAATCTAAAAATAACGGAATATGGTATTGGGAATTAGGTACAAAAGCTTTGGCAATGTCAATGGATGCCCAGGCAATGGGAGTAAATTTTATCGCACAATTCTTGTCTCAAACATTAACAGATTTAGGAAAAGATATAAAAATATTACGATTGAAATCCACTCCTCCATCAATAAATCAAGCAAAGTATTTAAGTATGGATAATGCGAGTGAAGAATCATGCTCAATCCTAACTCAATTAGGTAGTCATGATGCTAAAATTATCTATGGAGAATGTCTAAAAAAAGACTCTGAAATGGAACTAATAAAAAATATTTTTACCAACACTAAGATTATGGGAGTTTAAGAAATTATGAAAGATATTCAACCTTATTTTATCAAATTTCATGAAAAAATCAAAGCAGAAAAAAATACGTTGAGAGAGAAGAGGGATATTCTTGCAAGCAAAATTCAAGAAAGCCTTAAATCGATGAATCATCCTACTCCCGATATATTAAACCAAGGAAGTTTTATATATGGGGTAGGAGTAAAACCCATCAACGATGAAGAATATGACATAGATGTTGGCCTAATATTTCCAATTCTACTAACAGATTATGAGCCTGCTATAGTGAGAGGGTGGGTTTATGATGCAGTAAAAAATCACACAGATGATGTCGAAGACAGAGGCTCCTGTATCCGTGTAAGATACGCTGAAGGGTTTCATGTAGATTTAGTTTGTTATGCCCAGCATCACAATAATGAAACTATTGATGATTATCATTTTGCCCATAAATCTGGGAAGTGGATTCAAGCAGACCCCAAGAAATTGAAGGAATATATTAAATCGGCTCGGGAAAAATTTGCTAATACAAAAGACAATTGTACTTCAGACCAACTTCAAAGGATCACTAGATACTTAAAGAGATGGAATGATCTTTGTTTCAAAAATGATATTAGCAACAAACCATTTGGCCTTGCTATATTGCTCCTGACTATAAAAAATTTGCCCTTCCCGCAACTGGACAATGACAACAAAAGTCACGATCTCAAAGCATTATTATTAGTTTTGAATTCGATTCAATCTATACAAGGAAGGATTTCTCTGAATAAGCCCACACCGGAATATGAAGATGTTTTTGCAAAACTTGATGATTTAGCGATGGAGAAATTCAAAGGTCATATAACAGAATTGAATAATGATTTAATAGAGATTTTTCAAGAAGATAACATTGATGAAATTAACAAATTGACGAAAAAAAATTTCGGTAAAGATTTTCCAAACATCGAAGAACCAAGTAAGCAGTCTCATATTATCTTTAATAATAAGGAAGATAGATTAGATGACATGAATAATGCACTAAAAACATTTAATAACCCGTGCAGACCTTATTATACTAAGGTATGATAGACGAAGTTCGACAAGATATTATAGAAACCTTAAAAGAATTCCCTTCACTCAAATTGTTAAGTGACGATAAGGAATTAATCATAGAAGGAGAATGGCTAGTATTTGGTGAAATAAGTCTCCTAGAAATATTAGAAATTAGAATAATTGTTCCAAATGAGTATCCAGAACAAGCACCGAAAGTCTGGGAAATATCAAACAAATTCCACAAATCACCGGATACGCACTTTAATGTCTCAGAAGGCATGGATGGCTCTGCGTGTCTATTTCTCATGGCAGAAAGATATGAAAAATTGCCTATCGGAACAACTTTTAAAACTTTCCTAAATGGTCCCGTCAAAGAATTTTTCTTTTCACAAGTCTACTTTAAAGAAACTGGAATATGGCCATTTGGAGAGTGGCCTCATGGAGCAGAAGGTGTCTATAAATATTATGCTAATAAATTTGAAACACAGAACATTAAACTCATTTATAAACTACTTGAATATTTAACTATAAAACAATCACGAAGAAATTTCATGTGTCCATGCGGAAAAAATAAAAAATATAGAAAGTGTCATCATCCTTTAGTAAAAAAGATTAATTTTATACCAAGCAAGCAATTGGAAATTGATAAAGAAATACTATATAGGACATTCTTGTCTACTTGAAGGCATACAAGATTCTATCTACATGAGAGAGTGATTGAAATAATCTACTGTTTTGTTTTTCAAAAGGCATATTTTTTGTACAAAAAGTTGAACAAAAGATATATTGAAAGAACACATTACTAATTTTATTACTCTTAAACACAATCAATGAAACACCTACAAGAAAAAACTTTCTTAGAAAAAGCTATCCAGATTGCATTAAAACTGGAAGACGAAGAAGAGCGAGCTTCGGCTTTAAAAGATATATGTATTGTACAAGCAGAATTTCAAGACAAAAAATTTGAAGATATTTTTGATCTCTTCAAGGCGAGCTTAACAAAGGTCAGTAGTTTTACAGAAACAGACTTGTGTATCTTTTTAACAGGGAAATTTAGGATTATTAATGAAATAATTCCGACTCTCGTAAAAACTGGAAAAATAAAGGAAGCCAAAGAACTCTTAGACTTTGCTGAAAATGACCTAAAAGATATAGAAGATAATGATCAAAAGTTCGAAGCATTAAAAAGTATTCTCATAGCATCGTCACATACAGGAGATTTAGAGAGAACCAGAAATCATCTTCTTAGCGTTCTCAGCCTTACAAAGATAATAAGTGAGGATGAGGATGAAGGTAGCCTAGTCGCAAATTCAAATTTAGTAGGGAATATTTCTGTAGAATTGATAGAAAGTAGCTGTATTAACGAAGCTAAAGAGATTGCGGAAGCAATAAAAGATCCGTGTAGTAAAGCAAGAATTCTAAGTAACATTGCCATCGCCCTGGCAGAAAAAGGTAACATTCAAGAGGCAAAAGAATTTCTTTTCTTTGCTAAAAACATTTCAAAAGATATTAGTAATGAAGATTGGTTCTCAGACATACTGTTCAGGGATTTAGCAGGAGCATATCTAAGTGTTGGAGAAATAGAAAAAGCGCAAAAAACGATATTATCATTGAACGACGACTACGAAAAAGCCAGAATGTTATCTCAGCTTGCCGCAAAGTTTGCTGAAACCAAAGAGATTAAGAAAGCAAAAGAAATCCTTTCTCTCGCAGAAGGTTTTGCCAATAATATGTTAGAACAGGAAATTACAAAAGAAGAACGTATCAATGCGGATAGAGCTTCATACATAGTCGTAATGACAAAAATTGCAACAGTGTATATGCAAATTGGAGATATTGGTAAGTTTGAAGCAATATTGAATAATGCAGAAGAAATCATAACAAAGATTACAGATGAAGATCATAAATCATGGGGACTATGTAAATTTGCTACCTTCCTCGCAGAATATGAAAGAGTAGATATGGCTAAAAAGTTTATCGCTACAATTCCAGAGATTTTTTATAAAAACAAGGCTTTGATTCAAATTACTGATATTCAAACAAAAGCGAGGAATATAGATGCCGCATTGAACACTATATCATCTGGTGCCGAAGAAAGCTTTGAGCTTCCTCTCACTGCATATAAAATTTTGATGGAACATAACCACCTATAGCTTTATTCCCGAACAAACTTCTGGATGAAAAACCTGCTAATCATCAAAAGACATTACTTTTTCGCCAAAGGAATACTGAAGATCCTCTTTTTCCATCCATCTGGATCACGTCTTGCATGATAAACTGCAACCACATGAACGGTCATATCTCGAATCACATAAAATAATCCAAATGGGAATCTCTTTATTGGTGCTCTTCGAACTTCTTCAAAGATAATTTGATACATTTCTGGATTTTCTTCCAGGATTTTAAATTCAATTTCAGTGGAATTTAGAAATTCATTTCCAAGACCATCTAGCTGTTCCTCATACCACTCAAATGCAGCTTTTAGATCAAGCCTTGCATTCGGCTCAACTACAACATTGAAATTCACTTACTATCTCTAAGCTCCGAGATAACATCTTTCCAAGGGATACCTTGATTTGGATCTTGATTTAAGGATTCAAGGCGTCTTTTCAGTTCCTCTTTTTGCCATTCCGTAAGGATTTCAGAATCAGGAATTTCAGTTACGCTATCCCAAATATCCTGAGCTAATTTAATTCTCTCTGATGAAGGCAAATCCAGAATTTCTGATAGTAGTTTTGAGTTCATATACGCATTATATCATCAAGCCTGATAGTTTGTACAAAAAGATATACAAAAAGTTGAACAAAAGATATAATTAAGTGTAGAGATTATGAAATTTTTATCTCTGGAAAAACTAATAATATTAATAACTTATGGACTGATTTGGGTTGGTGTATAAACTCCCCCCACCTCCATTCTACCCTTTTTGCAGAGACAGTCCGTATTAATTGCTAACAAGCATGTTAAATGCTCACAGACTTCAGCCCCATTACTCATGTGCAAAAAGGGTAGAATCACCCCAACAATCTCCTCTTTGCAAATTGCCAGCCACCACCTTCTTTTAAATATCGCTCAAAATCCCTGGCTTTCTCAAAAGACGTAAAAGCAAGATATGTCTCCATTATCCACGGGCGATAATTTTTCGTGAATTTGGAATATCCGTCGTTGTGATCTTTTATTCTCTTTTTTAAATTAATTGTTCGACCTACATATTTTTTCTCAGGTCGGCTCTCACTTCTTATAATATACACATAATACATCTCACCCTCACAAATAACATCTCAACAGTTATCGCAAGAATACACTAAAATCTCACCTTCTATGAAAAAATTCAAAAAACTTGTCTCACGCACTATCAAGAAGTACATTAACTTCGATCACGTATTAAAAAATTTCAGGACTAACTTCTTATATAGCGAGATAAAATGAATCGGAATCAATTAAATACATTACGAGAACACCAATGTAAGTATCAAGCTGTCCTTGATGAAAAAATGCAGAGTAGAAATATTCTATATAAAAAACGAGAAAAGTTTGTTAGTAATTTTTCTGCTGACAACTTGTCCAACTTAGAATTGGAAGAGTATGTTATTGGGAATCAGAACAAAAACGGTTTTTGTTATCGCTTGACACATGATCTTGAGGAGTTAGGAAAAATTAATATTCGCCCGATTGCATATGGCATATACGTAGATAAGTCAGGATCTAATGCTGAAAGACGATATCATTACAAAAAAGATCTTGGTACTTCTCCAGAAGAAGCTTTTCGTCAGACTAAAAACAACATAATAGATCTATTAGAAAAAGGAGAGAAAGAAGACCTGGGAGGAATTTTGATTAATCCTTTGGCCAAAACATTCAAGGGTAAAATCTTAAGTACCTACTTCCCGGAAACATATCTGAACATTTTCTCAGAGAAACATCTAAAACATTATCTCATTCACCTTAACCTGGACACACATAAGATACTAAAAAAAGATGTAGTCTTCATGAGGAAAGAACTGCTTTCTTTCAAAAATTCTGATGAAATATTCAAAGAATGGTCAATTGATATGTTCTCGAACTTCCTCTACGAAGAACATCCAGGACCGCCCAGAAAAGAAAAAATTAACCAAAAACTAAAAAAGCACGAGAGTCCAGTTTTTCAAGAAATAAAAAATATAGAAGTGATAAACCTTGAAATACTACCATGCGCAGAAAATTCAAAAGAGAAAAATTCAACTGCCACCTCCTCAAAAACTCCCTACAAACCCGACTATGATTCAGAATCAAAAAAACAACGAGCCATGGGAGACAGAGGTGAAAAAATTGTACTGGAATATGAACAAAAAAAATTAATTGAAGTTAATAGAAAAGACCTCTCAAAAAAAGTATGTCAAATATCAATAGAGGATGACTCTCATGGATATGACATACTCTCCTATTCTTCTGATGGTACAGAAATTCATATAGAAGTAAAAGCAACCAGTTCCAAACCAGGAGCCTTAACTTGTTATCTAACGGAAAATGAACTTAGAACTGCCAAATGTGATG
Source organism: uncultured Bdellovibrionales bacterium (assembly GCA_964612555.1). Classification (GTDB taxonomy): domain Bacteria; phylum Bdellovibrionota_C; class UBA2361; order SZUA-149; family DAOLCO01; genus DAOLCO01. Next base: position 205,866 of record CAZTBW010000003.1, read on the forward strand.
ACAAGTATCATTTGTATATCGTTTTTAACGTTCAAAGTTCCGACCCACTAATATGGGACGCCGGTAATCCATTTTCCCCTCGAAACGAAAACATATCAATCAAGCCCATAAAATATATAGTAAAAATAAAAACCTAAGTTGAATAACTACCTTCATAAATATCGAATTGCACAAAAAGATATACAAAAAATCAAACAAAATATAAAGATACTATTAATAAAGAGATTAGACAGAAACATACTGGCTAGTACTAAACAAACACGTCGTAAACGGTAACTGATCGGCATTCTATCCGATTGCCTAAATTCATTGCAATGATTCTCCATAAAGTTAATAAGCAAGTTAATCAAGGAGATAGTACTTATGGGAATTACTCGCAGGAAAGAAGACTGGGTAAAGCTGGTAGAGTTATATGAGAATACCTTTATACCCCTCCCCCCATTATCGCATTCCACAAAGAAACGACCTGAAAATAATTATCAAAGGTGCTGACATATTAGTGGTTCATAAATTGGGAGCAGATCAAACATAGTGGAACAGTTGCCAGAAATATACCTTCTAGTATAAAGTTCAAAGGGGCATACGGTACAGGACAGAGTAATTGTAAGGATGGAAAACGACGAAATACTTCGTAACGGGATTGTAGATACTTACTGCAAGCCAAGTCACTATCCAATAAGCAACATAGTGCTAGATATAGCCCGCAGTTACGGTGAAACTCCGTTTCAAGCCGTCGAGGCTCTGGGTATCAGGAATCGGAGTCAGAGTGCCAAGCGAATCAATCGCTGGATTGGTGAGGGTCTGGGAAATGATCGTTTCCTTGAGGAATTCTGTCAACTCACCAGAACAAACGATTCTATTCTGGAAGCTCTTAAACAAACAGCCGAGTTGCGGGCTATTGAAGCAGAAGCCAGGATTTGGAGAATAGCAAAAGCCAATATTTCGGGCTTTATGCCTTTTATAGAAATCATTCCTGAACAAGCCTTTCCTAATCAAATCTTTGTCGAAGCTGTCACAAGGGGCAAATTCAAGAGAGTGCCTTGGGATCAAAGGCAAGGAGAAGAGATTTTAGCAGCCAGAATGCGAGCCGGAAGGATGTGCCGAGCGCATTATCTGGATACTGAAGAGGGAGGTGTTATTAATTGGGGTAAGGTTGTTGGCTATCGCTTTGTTGAGAGCTGGAATCGGTATATAGAGATGGATACTGATGGGAATATCATTCAGATAGTCGATAGACCCTGGCTACCGGCTGTCAGCACTCTATCAGTTAAGGGTAAGTCCGGAGTAGAGAAGTTGATTAAAAAATTTTGTTAATCCTGGGGGTTTAAATTATGACTAAACGCTTAGCAATAGTTTTTGATTTTGATGACACTCTTGCTCATGACAGCACCAGCAGCTTTCTTGAACACATGGGCATTGACGTTCCCTTATTTTGGGAAAGGAGCAATCAGCTGATTGCAAAAGGATGGGATCCAATTCCAGCGTACCTTCATTTGATGATTGATGTTTCTCGTCACGGTGAAACAAAAAAAAGAATAACAAAAGAACATCTTCAAAACTGGGGGACTAAAATTAAATGTCGAGATGGTCTTTCCCAGTTCTTTAATCGAGTTAAAAAGAGCGTCAAAAGCCATGATAAGAACGCACATATTGAGTTTTTTATAATTTCAAGCGGGATTGGTGAAATCATTCGTAACTTCAAATATCGCAAACAGTTTAAGGATATTTGGGCTAGTGATTTTGCTTACAACAAAACGGGTGAAATCGCCGGCGTAAAAAATGTAGTAAGTTTTACCGATAAAACTCGTTTCCTCTTTCAAATTCAAAAAGGTATTTTCGGCTCCAAAGCAATGAAAAACCCCTTTGAAGTAAACAAGAAAATTGACGACCGTGATATTTACATTCCCTTTGATCGCATGATCTTCGTAGGTGATGGCTTCACCGATGTTCCCTGCTTCTCCCTGGTTCAAAAGCTTAAGGGCGTACCAATTGGTGTCTATGATCGGGAAGCTAAAAAAAGATGGGGGCGTGCCTGGGGTCTTCTGACACAACAGCGAGTTTCTCAATTAGTCGCCGCTGACTTCAAAAAAGGCTCTGGTCTTGATGATGCGATTGAGCTTGCACTTCAAAACATTCTTAGAACTCCTGAGTTTAGTTAAGTTTAACCCTCACTCCTCCATCTTAAATAAATTATGAGTCACTCTAGCAGATCTATCCGTCGTCCACTCCCAGAGTCTTCCAAAACAGCCTGATTAAGTTTCCACTGACCAAGAGATTTGCTTGCCTTGAGATAAACAGTACCATTCCCTTTAGAACCCTCTGCGCTGAAAGAAATACTTGCTTCTCCATCTGGTCCCGACACACGAATACTACCAGCAGGAATTCCTGTAGAAACAGGTTCACCAAGAACTTCAATAGCTTCTTGCTTGGAGTTGATTATCTTTACTGTCATTTCATAGGCTTCGGAATTTTTGAGCGAATAAAAAATAGTAAAAACTAGACCACACACAAATAGAATCACAAACAGGACGGATAAGACTAAACCCCAAAGTGCCCATTTACGCTGAACATCCTTGAATTCTTCCACGCTCACCCAACGCTTGTTACTCCATGCCCATTCACTTCCCTTTGCCCCAAGCACAAAAAGCATAATAACATTCACAATAGGCACAAACACCAAAAAAGCAATGTAAGTTTTATTTCCAATACCCCATATCCAGTTGAGTAAAAAAGTCCCCATGATGCTAACAAAATCCCGTCAACTGCTGCTGCCATACCACCAACAGCAAGAGTTCTTGTTCTACTCATACTCATCTTGGAACCTTTCTTAAAAAACAAAAAAACCCGTAATTATACTAATAACAGTGTAGTTTTATGTCAAATATGCTTACTCTGCTTATCCCAAACTACGTTCAGTGTATTTACAAGAAAACAAGATATTGAAATAACTTATATAGAAAATCAGCAGGTGTCGGCGGGTATCCGGATATGAGTAAGCAGAAAAACAGTAATGGTCATTGCCATAACAGATGTATGGGACATTCCCCTGGCAGAGATTTAAGCAGACCATTTTTGATTCGTAACCATCAACTGTTTTTAAGTTTAGGAAGTGGTCTGTTTCTTCTGATCGGATTTATTGCTGACAAATTTTTCTATGCTCCGTTTCATACGGTACTTCCACTTTTTCTACTCGCTTATACACTCGGGGCTTTTGATTTACTCCGACATGCAGTACAGGAAATCAGACGAAACAACTTCAGCTTTAACATTGATTTATTAATGCTCCTTGCAGCGATTGGTGCTGCCACCCTCGGAGAGTGGGCAGAGGGAGCCCTACTCCTTTTCCTGTTCTCTCTGGCTCATGCGCTGGAACACTACGCCCTTGATAAAGCAAGAAATGCGATAAAAGCACTTGGAAAAATGGTACCACAAAAAGCCAGAGTACGACGAAGTGGCAGAGATGAAGAAATCTCTATTGAAGAAATTGCAATAGGCGATATTGTAGTGGTACTTCCTGCTGAACGCATACCAGTTGATGGGGTAGTACATTCAGGCGTCTCTTCTGTAGATCAATCACCAATTACTGGTGAATCCCTGCCACTTGAAAAGAAAGCCGGAGATCTGGTATTTGCGGGCACAATCAACGGTGATGGCGTTTTGGAAATAATTACTTCCAGGGTTAGTGGAGACACCACACTTGATCGAATTATAAAACTTGTCGAAGAAGCTCAAACTCATAAAGCACCTACAGAAATTTTCACAGAAAAATTTGAACGTATTTTTGTTCCGGCAGTTTTGATCATAGTAGCTTCAGTCATTATTATTCCTCCTCTGGCTGGTATCTTGAGTTTTAACCAGAGCTTCTATCGGGCAATGGCACTTCTTGTAGGTGCCTCTCCCTGCGCCCTGGCTCTTGGAACACCTTCTGCTGTCCTTGCAGGAATTGCACAAGCAGCTCGAAACGGTGTTCTTATAAAAGGAGGAGCTCACCTGGAAAACCTTGGAACCTTAGGGGCTTTTGCATTCGATAAAACCGGTACCCTCACCATTGGGAAACCGACTATCACTGAAGTTATAACATTAAATGATATTCATACACATGAAGTACTACGTATCGCAGCTGCGGTTGAGAATCGTTCACAACATCCCCTTGCCCGGGCAGTCGTAAGAAAAGCTGAAGAGATGAATATTAGTCTACCAGACACAGGAGAGGTGCAAAACCTTACGGCAAGAGGGATACGATCTACTGTTGAAGATAAAATCGTTGAACTGGGAAGTCTCCGTTTATGGGAGTCAGAAAAAATATCTATCCCTGAAGATGTAAAACAAGCGGTTCTGAATCTTCAAGAGAAAGGTAATAGCGTCATTATTGTTAAACATGGAGAAAAGTGGCTGGGAGTTATCGGGGTAAAAGATACTCCACGAGAATCTGCAAGGAATACATTGCAGGAGCTTCGCACACTCGGGATACAGTCACTTATAATGCTTACGGGAGATAATCAGGGAATCGGAAATGCGGTAGGAAAAGAAGTGGGAATTGACGAGGTTAAAGCCAACCTGCTGCCCGAAGATAAAGTAACATATATAAAAACCCTTCTACAGACTCATACACAGGTGGCTATGGTTGGAGATGGTGTCAATGACGCTCCGGCACTTGCTCATGCAACAGTTGGAATATCCATGGGTGGAGCGGGTACCGCCGCCGCCCTGGAAACAGCAGATATTGCACTCATGGGAGATGACCTTTCCAAACTTCCTTTTGCGGTTGGACTTTCAAGAGCAGCTAAAAGAACTATCCGGCAAAATCTTTACATCTCCCTTTCCATAATAGGATTACTCACCTTCAGCACCCTCACAGGGCAATTCGGAATTGGAATTGCCGTAATCATTCATGAAGGAAGTACGATGGTGGTAGTTCTTAACTCTTTACGATTATTATTATTCAAATACCAACAATAAGAAGGAAGTGAATATCTTCAGTTGCATTCCGATTGTGCCTTATCAGGAATTTTATTTTTTCTTTTCAAAGACATATAGAAATCCATACATGCGGAAAAAAAACCTGCAACAACCGGGAATATCAATGCTGAGGAAGTAAGCAACAAGTATCTTGGATAGACTATTTCAACAGAAGCACATAGTCCAACATGAGCAAGGTGTAACATAAAAAATATAAAGGCTACGTTACTAAATTTTCTCTGAGATCTCACCCTAATAACACCGGTTAAAACAACTCCCATCGCTATCAGCAACAAAAAAGAATTCTCAAGAATACGACAAAATCCTTTATATACGTAGTAGGCATAGGAAACCGGTTCCTGCAGAATGACTCGTCCGCTGTAGGTGAGAAGCAGCTTATTTATCAGTACATAATCCTCCATAGGAGGAGGAGCGTTTATCAGATTTTCATGAAAATATCTATCTATAGGAATTAATCCTGTATAAAACTCATGAAGAGGAAGACGTTCACCTACTGGTGGGAATTTTTTATTCGCGTTAACCGATAATATAAAATTCTTCAGGAGTTCTGAATCTTCCGCTCTGATCTCGGCTTCACCAAGCATGGAAGTAACACCAAACATATTATATCCCAAAAAAGGGGTAATAGAAAAATCATACAGTCTGTACCAGTTAAATATCATCCATATTAAAACAAGAAAAAAAGCCAGCATCGAAGCAAGAAGAAATAAAATATTCGATCGCTTGTTCGAAAAGATAACCATAATAAACGGAATACCAGCAACCATACACAAAGCAGGTCTGATCAGAGATATCAGGGCAGCCACAAAACATAAGTATAAAAGAGTTTTCAACTGACTCTTGTCATAATAAGATATCAGCAATACACCAAACAGCAGCAGCATATTCAGAACGAACCACTCCGTCATGATAATGGGATAAAATATTATCCCGTGAGAAAGACTTGATATGACCGCTAGCCCAATAATTGGAGCTGATAAAACAGACTTCAAAATACAAAAAGCGGATAATATAACCAGAAAAGATACCACACGATGAACGGACAAAATTGTATCCAGTGAAGGCGAGAAGAGTTTTGAAAAGGCAATAAGCAAAGGATAACCCGGGGTTCGAAGCGTTAACGCCTGAGAAATATTTTCGGGACCACGAAGTGTAAAGAAAGTTCCACTTAATATTGCCTCTGCGTACTCAATATAGCCTTCAGAATCAACAACCGTATGAGGCTCCGGATACCTGAGAAGCATCACATGCATGGTCAGCAAAGTGAAAACCAGAGAAGCCGCAAAAATAAACTTACTTTCAAGGTTCATAGGAATCAAGTGTCCGCACATTCTTTAATGGGGGAAAAGGGCTTCTTGCATAAAATCAGATACTGCCCACCAAGCGGAATCTTAGTAAGAAAAGATTCTAAAAATCTTAAACTCCTGAGAATTGCGGGAAAGAAAAATAAATAATCAGTCCTTATTACTTCAAAACCTGAAGTAGTCAAAAGTGTTCTTGCTTCTCTTGATGATAAAGGAATCGCATCTTTATCAAAAGGAATATTTTTCATTACGATCCTGGTACCAGGATTTAGACAGTTATTCTCCCAAAAAGCCAATACACCGCCTGGGGCAAGAGAATCATATATAAAATGAAGAGCATTTTTTCTATTCGCTGGTTTTATATGATGAAAAACACCATTCGTATAAACAAGATCAAATGTCTCATCCGGAATATAATCTTTTGTCAGCACGAAAGTGATCACAGGTGATCCAATATTTTTACACGCTTTTTCAATAGAGCTTGAACACGTGTCAACACCAAGAATCTTCGCCTCCTTCCATATGGAGCGCAGCACTGGAGCACTATCACCAGTACCGCAACCATAATCCATAATTTTTTCAACTTTAACGGACGAATGTTCAATACATTGCTGAATCCATTTTATCCTTTTCAGTGCAAAATACTCTTTCCCTTCTCCTGTAAACTTCAAACCCTTATTAAGATGCGAATCATACTCATTCGCCCACTTTTGAAATGAATGTTCCTCTTTCTGAATCATGCTCTTTGAACTTTAAAAATGCTAAACAAGAAACTCGCATGTATAGTCTGGAATCCCAAGGCAGTACACATTGCACCTGGAATAACGATCCGCATGGTAGAGCCATAATCAAGAGCTCCAAACGAAACAGAATACCACGTATATATTGCATACAACAATAAGATTACTCCCAGTAGTAACAACCCTCCCCCAAATAACACTCCCAACTCAAGCCTGAAATTTGAAATAAACACATCTGAAAATTTATGTACCGGCAAAAGCTGCTCTGACAAGGCAAATGATTTGGCTAAAATCCCAAAAAGTAAAGACTGAACACCACAAATTATGGCAAGACTGGAGAAAAGCAAAGTATGAACATCAAAGGTAACACCCCATACGGTATATCCGGGATAGGATACGAAATATCCAATAATGCCAAACAGTATGAGGAATAATCCTGGTATAAAAAAGAGCTTTTCAGGACTAACCATAAGTAAAAATCGTAAAGTCCTCCATCCATCCCGAATTGTTCTTAGATGTGGTGACGATTTTATTCTGCCATCCGGATGCAGTGTAACAGGTACTTCAACAATTGAGATATCTGCAGAGCTTGCTTTTACTATCATCTCAACAGCATATTCCATACCCAGACATCTAAGATCAAGTTTCTGAAAAACATCTTTTCTAAATCCTCTATATCCACAATAAATATCATTCACAGGAGCTTTGAACCAGCTTCTTCCAATATATGAGAAAAAAGGATTCCCAATAAATCGATGAGTCATTGGCATTGCCCCGGGCATAATACAACCTCCTCCTCGCGAAAATCGGCATCCCTGGACAAAATCCCAGCCTTCCTTGAGTTTTTCGTAGAACAAGGGGATTTCCAAAAGATCGTAACTATCATCAGCATCCGCCATTATAATTAAATTACTATTTGCCGAGATAATTCCGGAAGTAAGAGCGCTACCATAACCACGTCTCCTCTCATGCACAACACGTGCCCCTAATGTATTCGCAATATGAACAGAACCGTCTGTACTACCATTATCAGCAATTATTATTTCACCTCTTATTGATAACTGATCAAAAGATTCCTTAATCTTGGCAATGCATACTGCAAGTGTTTCTTCCTCGTTTAAACACGGAAGAACGACTGATAAATCGATTTTATCTTGATTCGATAAAAGAGTATCTGATAGATTCACGAGGCTCATACCTTATTTATATAACCCTATAGCTCTCTATGCGCCACTTCCCGAAACTCGGTATCATCCGGAGGTGGTTCGCCTTTTAGATGGGCGATTATTTTTTTTATGTGGATGTGGCTGGTTTCTATGAATTCTATAACTTTCCCGACTTGAGTACCGGCGGCTCCGGTACCGGCTAAATAAATACCGCTCTGGTTGCTCTCCATAGTCATTGGATTGTACACGGGCTTGAGATGTGGTTCTTGAAGAGTGATTCCTGCACTTTGGTACAAGTCCGGGTCTTGTTTGTAACCAGTAAGAAGTAAAACGTGGTCAGCATCAATAGTGATTTCTGGTACAGGGTCTTCATGGGGGGCTGTTTTTACCAGAACTGCATGTTTCGATTCGATACGCTTTACACAGTGTCCGGGAAGGTATCTGAGGCTATTATTTCGTATCATGCTTTTTAGTTCCGGAAGAAGCCAGGGTTTTATGCGTGCGGGGTCAAATTCCAGTTTTCTTTGACAGAAACTTACTTTGGCACCGACTCTTACCAAACGAATGGCTGCTTCTACTGCCGAGTTCATACCTCCCACTACAAGCACTCGGGAACCTGAATACCGGTGAGGTTCCAGAAAATGATGGCTGACGTGAGGAAGATTCTCTCCTTCAACCGCAAGCATATTTGGACGATGCATGTCACCAATTACGAGCACTATCCGCTTTGTGTTTACCTTCTCTATTGTAGAATCATCAAAATGCATACCGGATTTAATTTCAGCAGGACCTCCAACACCGTGATAACTTTTTGCAACAGTGAGTGTGTATCCCTTATCGCTTCGATCAATTGACAAGACTCGTGTGTAGGTTTCTATACTAAGATCAAACTGCCGGACTACCGCTCTCAGATAACTTAGATACTCTTCCCTGCTTGCTTTTGTCTGACTCGAATTCTGGATAGCGACACCGGAAATGGCGATACGATCAGAAGAAGAGAAAAAGACTGTTTCAGGTGCCCACCACTCGATAGTCGACCCAAGCGAGCCAGCTTCAAAATGACGGAAGGTGTAACCCTCCTGCTTGAGCTGAACTGCCATTTCAATGCCAATATGTCCAGCACCAACTACCACCATATCCAGAGATGTACCACTCGACATATCAACTCCTGACATTCACCTATTCTTCTCCCAGTTTAATATAATCTACAGTACGACTGTTCCAACACTATCAGTTTGATTTTTTATCTTGAAAATATATACTTAGGGTACTAAGTAAACAAAAAAACCGCCATCAAAAGGTTATTATTGGCAGAGTATCTGTTACGAGGATAGCGCATTATGAAAAACAGTCCTTCAATCTCATCTCTCCTTAAAGAACTTGATACAATCCTTGAATTTTTTGAAAGAAGCACTAAATGTTTCACCGAAGAAGACTCTTCCTTTCGCCCCACAGAAACATCTCTTAGCGTGGCAGAGCAAATCGCTCATGCTGCACAAAGTATTGATTGGTTTCTGGAAGGAATGTCACGCCCCGAGGGGTTTGATATGGATTTTGAAAAACATTGGATAGAAGTCAAACAATGCATTTCTCTTACATCTGCAAGAAAATGGTTAAAAAACTCTATAAATCACGCAAAAGAATATGTAACCGGAATATCAGAAGATCAATTGCACTCACCTCTTCCTGAAGGTTTTGTGATGGGAGGAGAACCGAAATACTCCGTAATATATGCAATGGCAGAGCATACTGCCCACCATAGAGGAGCTCTTACGGTATATGCACGTCTGCTGAATAAAATACCATCCATGCCATACGCCGATATGTAGGGTTCAGCCATACAGGGTTTTGATGCATCATTTTTCCCTACATTTCACTCGAATATCTTTGTAATCCTTACGTCTATATTTTTTTATTTTTTTTATGGAGTTACTTCTCTTGATTTGCTAGAAGTGTTCCCTAATATTTAAAACCGCAAAAAAACGGAGTTAATTAGCAGATGACATCTCTTGGTAAAACCTACAGTAGTAAAGATTTTGCAAAAGACCTTTCATCGGGAACGGTTGTTTTTCTTATAGCCCTGCCTCTTTGTCTTGGTATTTCGCTTGCATCAGGAGCCCCATTATTTTCCGGAATACTGAGTGGTATAATCGGTGGTATAATCATTGGAACCTTAAGTGGTTCTCATACAAGCGTAAGTGGTCCTGCCGCGGGACTCACTGTAGTTGTTGCAGGTCAAATAGCGATACTGGGAACTTTTGAAGCCTTTCTCTGTGCGGTGATGCTTGCAGGAATGATTCAGGTATTACTTGCATACATTCGTGCAGGTACTCTTTCCGCTTTTTTTCCTACCAGTGTCATCAATGGGCTTCTTGCAGCAATCGGTATCATTCTTGTTTTAAAACAAATCCCGCACCTTGTTGGTCACGATGTTCACCCGCAAGGTGATATGGCGTTCAAACAGGCAAACACTCACAATACTTTCTCGGAGCTTCTAAATACCATCACCAGCATTCATCCTGGAGCTGCCGCAGTGGGAATCCTATCTCTTCTCATTTTGATTGCGTTTGCCCGTTTTGAGGCACTTAAAAAACTACCTATCCAGTCACCCCTTCTGGTTGTAGCCCTGGGGGTCTTCTTAAAAACAATAATGGACTCTATGGGTGAACCATGGGCGATTCAGACAGAACACCTGGTACAAGTTCCGGTATTTACAAGCGGAGCAGAGTTTTTCGCTGCACTGATGCACCCTGATTTTTCTGTACTGAGAACTCCTCAGGTATATATATCTGCAATTACAATTGCCATTATTGCATCACTTGAAACTCTTTTAAACCTTGAAGCGGTAGACAAAATTGACAACAGAAAAAGATTTTCACCACCCAACAGGGAGCTTTTTGCTCAGGGAGTCGGTAATTTCACTGCCGGCTTGATTGGTGCCATCCCCACGACATCTGTTATTGTAAGAAGCTCGGTAAACGTAAACTCAGGTTCCGTCAGTAAATTATCATCTGTAATCCATGGGGTGTTTTTACTTCTTGCAGTATTACTGATACCTCAAGTATTGAACCTGATACCTCTTGCTTCTCTGGCTGCAATATTGGTTTTTACCGGTTATAAACTTGCAAGCTACGCTTTGTTCCAGCGCATGTGGTCACAAGGACGCCTTCAGTTCCTCCCCTTCCTGATTACTTTGACGAGTATCGTACTTACCGACTTACTGGTTGGTGTTATTATTGGTCTTGCAGTAACTTTACTCTTTATTCTTATCAGTAACCTTAGACAACCAGTCCGACAAATCAAGGAGAAACATCTTGGAGGAAACATACTGCGTGTTGAACTTGCAAACCAGGTCAGCTTTCTTAACAGAGCTTCACTTGAGAAGATATTTAAAGATGCTTTATCGTCACAACAACATATGCTGATCGATGCCGAAAGAACAGACTATATAGACCCCGATATTCTCAGCCTTATACAGGAATTCAGATGTGTCATCGCTCCCGCGCATGGAGTTACGGTGAGCGTCAAAGGCTTTAAAGATCACTATGATATAGAAGATGAGGTATGTTTTGTTGATTACTCCACAAGAGAGCTTCAGGAGAAAATAACTCCATCTCAAGTACTTACCATTCTGAAAGAAGGTAATCGGCGGTTTATTTCAGGTCAACTTCTTAACAGGGAATTTGACCGGCAAATAGTTGAAACCTCACGTGGACAACATCCCTTAGCGGTAATACTAAGCTGCATAGACTCAAGAAACCCTGCTGAAATCATTTTTGATCTTGGCATTGGAGACATATTCAGCGTGCGAATAGCGGGAAATATTATAGGACAGAAAATCCTTGGAAGTATGGAATTTGCAACCGCCATTGCCGGCAGCAAACTGATAGTAGTCCTGGGACACACCAAGTGCGGGGCGATTACGGCTTCAGTGGATCTTTATGGTTCGGATGAGGTAACAATGAGAGAGACAACGGGATGTCAGCACATTGACTGGATTATCAAAAAAGTCCATGACTCCATGACAGATGGGGATACTAACCTCAATCTGCAAGACTCTACAGCAAAAGAAGAGTTGGTAAATGAGGTAGCAAAACGAAATGTACTCAACACCCTCCGTCTCATACCGGAACAAAGTCAGACTATTAAGAAACTGATTCAAGAAAAAAAGATTGGTTTAATAGGCGGAATGTATAACGTCAGGACGGGAAAAGTTGAATTCTTTGATGAACACGCAACCGGAATAAATCCTCCCGAATAGAAGATCCCCAGAATAGTATATTCAGCGCAGGAGATCCTGAATATATCAGGATCTCCTCTCTCTAAGGAGACGAGGAATAGAGGGTAAAATAGAAGCTCCAAGAGTAAGTGCAATTATCAAAAGCATATACCCCTCTGGAACATGAAGCACGGAATGTAAAAGCATTTTTATTCCGACAAAAACAAGTATGGCTGAAACCCCGTAGGAAAGGTACTCAAACATCTCCATCATACCCGCAAGTACAAAATATAAAGACCTTAACCCGAGTATGGCAAACACATTACTTGAGTACACAATAAAGGGGTCCGTGGTAATACCAAGAATTGCCGGGATGGAATCAAGTGCAAATAATACATCCGTAAGTTCTACAACCAGAAGCACCACAAGCATGGGAGTTGCGAAATAGCGCCCTTGTTCCTTGATGATAAAATATGAACCTTTATAATCCATCTTGCTGGGAATATATTTCTGTACCAGCCTTAGAATGGAATTTTCTTCCAGGGAAAATTCCTTTGAAGCACTCAACGCCGTTTTAATACCGGTAAAAATGATAAAAACTCCGAAAATATAAATAAGCCATTCAAATTTCTGAATCAGGGAAACTCCCGCGGCAATAAGAATTCCTCTGGTAACGATAGCACCCAATATCCCCCAGAAAAGTACCCGATGCTGATATTGTCTATCAACTCCGAAATAAGAAAATGTTACGATAAAGACAAATAAATTATCAACACTTAAAGCTTTTTCGACTATATATCCGGTAAGGAAAAGCACCGCAGACGCCTTACTCTCAAACACCCACAAGCCCCCACAGAACAATAATCCCATCGCGACCCAAAATACACTCCAGAGACACGCCTCCCTGAAACCTATCACATGCGCCTTTTTATGAAATACTCCAAGGTCAAGAGCAAGCAGACCTCCAACCATAACCCCCAAAATAATCCATCCCAATGTCATAACACTCCAGTTTTATTTTAATTGTGCCCGTTTACCGCTTTTTATAGCGATACCCTTGAATAAGCAAGATTCTAAATCAGTAGTAATTTAAATGTTATATTGCATATTTATGATTGACTGCATGCATGCTAAAAGATAACTTGACCCCAAACGTATCAATTACGACATAGGGGGACATTTTATGAGTCTACAAAGTTTATTGTTTTCTACGAGCCCTTTTAGCAGGTTTCAGGATATTTCCCTTCTTCTTCTAAGGATTGTAGCCGGTCTTGCGTTTGTTTTACACGGACTACCTAAAATACAAGACCCCTTTGGGTGGATGGGTCCTGATCCTTTTGCCCCCGGCATATTACTTGCCCTTGCGGCACTATCAGAATTTGGAGGTGGCATTGCCTGGATACTTGGTCTTTTCACTCGACTTGCCTCTTTTGGTATCCTATGCACCATGGCAGTAGCAGTTCATTTTCATGCGATAGTAAGAGGTGACTCCTTCGTGGGCAAACCTGGTGAGGGTTCCTATGAACTTGCACTTGTATACCTCTGTATTGCTATCTTGCTTTTTATAGTGGGTCCGGGTCGCTACTCTATTGACAGAATCATTTCAAAAAAGAGTTAATTAAAATCAGTTTCGGATTGTTTAAAATTCATACTGTTTCTTTTTAGCACACTTGGGCATACTTGTAAGGCAACCTATGAGCACCTTATTTAGCAGTATTAAGGCACTAACAGGAATATTACTTGGTCTTTTATTAGCAATTATACTTTATCCTTCACTGCTTCCTCTGCAATTTCCGGATGAAGCTCTGAGCTCCTTCTCCCCTCCTCCCATCCTTGACATGCACGTACACATAGCTGGTCTTGGATACGGGGAAAGTGGTTGTTTTGTGGGAGAAGAACTTCTCTCCAGTTATAAGAAACCCATGTATATGCTTGCTTTCGGGGTAAACGAAAGAGAACTTAAAACTCATGGGGATCAAATCCTGGTAAAAAAAATAAGTGAAATGGTAGATCAATCACGCTTTGTGAACGCGGCGGTAGTTCTTGCCATGGATGGGTATGTCAAAGAAGATGGGGAGCTGGATAAAAGTAAAACCCAGATATATGTACCTAATGAGTATGTTCAGAGAGAAACATCAAAATATAAAAACCTGCTTTATGGAGCAAGTATTCATCCCTACAGAAAAGATGCCATAGAGCGTTTACGGGAGGCAAAGAAGAATGGAGCCCTACTCATTAAATGGATTCCCTCCATTATGAACATAGACCCTTCTGATGAAAAGATTATCCCCTTTTATGAAGAGATGCGAAGATTGAATCTGCCCTTACTCACCCATGCCGGACAGGAGCAAGCCTTCGCTCATGCCAATGATTCACTTGGTGACCCTCAGAGACTGATTCTTCCACTCCAACTTGGAGTTACCGTAACCGCAGCTCATATAGCAACCACCGGGAAAATTGATAATGAAGAAATGATTGAGCGTCTTCTCCCATTATTCAGAAAATATCCCAACCTGTATGCGGATATTTCAAGTCTCACTCAAATAAATAAACTCAAATACCTTGATCAGGGCTTGTTAAATAACAGCATCTCCTCTCGTCTGGTCTATGGCTCTGACTGGCCACTCCAGTTTTTCCCACTGATTAGTCCCTGGTATTTTCCTCACAGACTATCGTTTGGAAATATGCATTATATCAATTCGGAGAAGAACGTACTTGACCGTGACGTTCTTCTAAAATTCGCCCTGGGGGCACCGGTAAGCGTCTTTGGTAATTTTGAGAGAATGATTCGTCAATCTACTCATTAAGCCATTTTGCAATATCTTTTGAGAAATAGCTTATAATCACCTGAGCCCCGGCTCTTTTAATTGAAGTAACAACTTCAGTTGCTGAGCGTCTGTAATCAAGCCAGTTATTTCTCGCAGCCGCATGAATCATCGCAAATTCACCACTGACATTATATGCAGCAATCGGAACATTAAAAGTATCCTTCACTCTTGCAATAACATCCAGGTAGGAAAGAGCTGGTTTTATCATGATAATATCCGCCCCTTCCTGAAGATCGATCTCAACTTCTCTCAACGCTTCAGAAGAGTTTCGTGGATCCATTTGATACTGACTACGATCACCAAACTTAGGCGCTCCCTCAGCAGCTTCTCTAAAAGGTCCATAAAAAGAACTTGCATACTTCGCGGAATAACTCATCAGGATAACATGATCTAAGTTATTATCATCAAGTCCATTTCTAAGTGATGATATCATGCCATCAAGCATTCCCGAAGGAGCAATAATATCCGCCCCGGCTTGAGCGTGAACGATAGAAGCTTCAGTAAGTAACTCAAGGGTAGGGTCATTAAGAAGATACCCTTCGGGAAGCTTCTCATTATAATTTTTGGAGCCCCTGGTATTAATAACACCGCAATGACCATGATCGGTGTATTCACAAAAACACATGTCTGATACGACCAGCATTTCAGGAGCTATCTCTTTTATCGCCCGGATAGCTTGAGGGATGATACCCTGAGGACTATAATTATCCGAACCTGTTGCATCCTTACACTCCGGAATTCCAAAAAGGAGCACCGAAGATATCCCAAGAGATTTCAACTCCTTGATCTCCTTCTCCAAATGATCGATCGTCATCTGATATTGCCCCGGCATGGAAGAAATTTCTTTTTTCTCGTCTCTGCCATGTTTTATAAAAAGTGGATAAATCAAATCAGCAAGGTCAAGTCGAGTTTCCTCAACCATGTGTCTAATCGCAGAATTTAAGCGTAGTCTTCTAAGTCGGGTTACTGGAAATGACATTGGGATTCTCCATGAATTAAGTTGTAAAATTATATAGCATGATCTCCTGCACTTTTTCAAACGCGGGTTAAGAAAGAAGCAAAAAACGAGGACTTACAAGGGGATGGTTATTGTATATGTCGTTCCAGTGTTCCATTTCTGAACACCCCGTAATCAATTGAAAAACCTGTATCACCATGTTCATTAAAGTTTAAGTGACCACTCACTCCTTTCAAATCGACTTTTTGTAATAAACCAAATACATCTTCTGACGACTCTGAAGCTGCCTTTCGTTCAGCAACGTCATAAATTATCTTAGCCATGTCGTATGCATATGCGTGAGTATAAATCGGGTCTTTACCAAAGCGCTCCCTGAAACGCTTTCTCCATTCAAGTATCTCCGGTTCTTTTGATAATAGAAACTCAGGTGCGGTAACTTTTATACCTTCAAGTTCATGAGCTTCCAGTAGTGGCACCGCATCCAAAAGATCATACGTTGATACCGTATTATCTTCAGCAATAAGATTATATAGCCTGAATGTCTTTACCATAGGCACAGCATTGTGCTGAAACCCGCTCAAAAACATCAAGTCCGGCTTGAAATTTTTTACCTTTAATGCAATCGTTTTAAAATCTGTAACATCCATCTGATATGGTATAACCTGAATATCAGATATACCCATTTCACGTAAGCCAGGTATAATGACCTCAGTCTGTTGTTCCTCAACGGTAGGAGTTATTACATATATAATTGAAATCTTTTTTACTTCTCTTTTTTTCATGTAATCAAGGAAAAGATACGCCTCATCTTTAAAGTTGACCCAGGTTCTTACATTGTATGGATTTTTCGCTCTTAAGTGTGAATCAAACACCCACGCAATATTGGGAATTTTTTGTTTAACAAGAGTATCTTCAATCGCCATGTATTGTGGCTTTATTCCACTGACATAGATATCGGTTTTTTTTGTAGCTGCATTCGCAAAATAGTAAGTGTATTTCTCCCACTCCCCTCATTATCCTGCCAGTCCCAATGAACAAGAGCATTCTTCTCAGGAGAAAGCTCCTCTCTAAAAAAATCCACTCCTTCACGAACTGAAGCACCATAAATAGCGAGATCACGAGTCATGGGAAGGTTACAAGCCACTCGTAATTCCCCAAAGACATTTTCGGTAATCAGTAAAGAAATTAAGAACAATACATATCTCATAGTTATCCTGCTTCATGGTCTGCGTTCAGTCTATCGCAATCAAGTCGAAAAAGTATAAGCGATTGCCGGTAGCAAAAAAAGAAAAATGATCAATAAAAGAAATATAACGGTGGGGGGGAAACCATTAGAAGAGATCATACCCTCCGTTATACCTTTTACGACTACCGTATCCGCAAATGCGGATATAGTAAGTCGATATTTTCTAAACTCGCGCTCGCCCTTGTGGGATCCTTTTTTGGAGGGAAGCAACAATACACGAGAAAAAATATCATCCCAATAAAGATGATGCGCAGTACCATAAAAAGAGACTCCTTTGTCTCTTTTTCAGCAAGTTTTCTCATTTTCCATTTGTATTCGTTACTCTCTATGAAGTATGGTCCTACTCCATAGAGCTCTACAGGTTCCATAACTTCGAGTTCTCCCTTGGATCCAAGGGTACGCTGTATCTTCTCACCCTCGCGATTCTGATATTCAACTGTGGCGTAGACAGCATATTTACTACGCTCACTTTCCAGAACTTCAACTACTTTGCCTGAATACCTGTGCTCCTCCATAATAGTCAGGAAAAGCCCAAAGAATAAACAAAGTTTTAAATACATAAAGAGAATTTCATTACGAAGACTCTCCATACGCACACTACCACTACGTACCCTTGCTTTTTGCACAAAAAACACTATTACAAACATAACGATTGATGTTGCAATCAGCAAAAAGCCGAGCAGTTGGTGCTCATTAAATCCAAACATCTTAAATTCCCTTTCGTACTAAAACAGAACAGGTGCAAGGCACTAAAAACCATTATTAATCCTCCACCGTCTGGGGAATCAGACCCCGGAGGTTAGCTCATCTACCAAGATTTAATTTTGAAACACCAGGGATTCTATCCTTAGTGCAAAGACAATCTGACAGTAAAATACAGCTTATTACACAGTAGATCAATAGCACCCGATATCTACATAACAATCACTAATTATTTCTGGTAGTTACGAGATATCATTCAACTCCTCCCTCCCTAAATAAACGGACTGTCTATGCAAAAAAGGAAAGATTGATTCTACCCTTTTTGCACATGAGTTAGGGGGCTGAAGTCTGTGAGCATTTAACATGCTTACTAGCAATGAACACGGATTGTTTCTGCAAAAAGGGTAGAATGGAGCGGGTGACGGGGATCGAACCCGTGGCCTCCTGCTTGGCAAGCAGGCGTTCTAGCCGCTAAAGGGCACTGAAAAAAATAATACAAAATAACAAAAAAAGGACTTGCAGCATAGTATCACCCGTGATACTATATAAATATGAAGAGAGAAAAAGCATTAAAAGAATTGGCGAGCGTGACGAATGTAAGGTTTGATCGCTTTTTAACAATTTGCCGGACGTTTTTTGATGTGAGAGATGCGAAAGGCTCACACATCGTGGTCAGCCTGCCAGATGGCACACCGTACGCAATTCAAAGTGGTGGGGGGAAGGCTAAACCGTATCAAGTGAGGGCGATAATTAAAGCAATCGAGAGCTTAGAAGAAAAGGAGGAATAAAATGAAAACTAAAGAATTACTAAGACGATATAGAACTGAAGTGTTTTACAGCGAAGAAGATGAGGGCTTTATAGCTTACTTCTTGGAACTCGGAATGAACGCATCCGGGTGGGGAGAGACTAGAGAAGACGCATTAAAGGAATTAGATAATGCAGCTACTTTAGTCATAGGAGTACTCAAGAAAGATGGCAAGGAAATACCCGAACCTTTCTCTCTGCAGAACTTTTCTGGGAAGTTCGTACTAAGAACGTCTCCTGAACACCACAGAGAGTTAATTATTAGCGCGAAACGGGCTGGGAAGTCCCTTAATCAGTTTGTTAATCGCAAACTGGGATTAACCTAGCAAACTCTCTACTTGACGAACATATCGCCCTTGAGTATTTTGATCTGGGGAGATCTGCGCTGAGCTAATTCGCGCAAACGATGATAAAATGTAGCTGCGTTGGCACTCCAACATCCCCGCTGCCCTGGTATAACTGCACCGAGATCCCGCCCAGAACCGGGCAATCAATTGTCCTCAGATCCGTCTGTGAACACATGCAACCTCAGCACGGCGAGCTGAGGTGCAGATTTGTTTGTGCCGACAGGGTAAATAGTCGCTCAGAAACTTGGGTAATTGATGTCTTGGGGATAATATTATCGCTTACCCGCACACCTCGAGAGCTACGCTGCTTTGAGTGGAGGAGCGACGAGAATGAGTGATCACCTCAAACTCATCAATCAGCTCAAGCGACATGAGGGTTTCTCAAGCAAGCCTTACATCTGCCCGGGTGGATACCTCACTATTGGCTACGGTAGAAATCTTGATGCAAACGGTATCACCAAGGAAGAAGCTGAAAGGCTTCTGAGGAATGACATTGAGCAAGCTGAACTCGATGCATTCAAGTTTCTTGGTCAAAATGTTGAGAGCATGTCCGCTGCTCGGCGAGGTGCGTTGATTAACATGGCATTCAATCTTGGAGCTGCAAGACTTGGGGCGTTCGAGAAGTTTCGAGCTGCGTTGCTCGATAAGGACTGGGAACGAGCGGCGAAGGAGATGGAAGGCTCAAAGTGGTATTCTCAGGTCGGTAATCGAGCGAAACAGCTCGTGATACAAATGCGAACGGGAGAATGGCGGTAATTAGTTACGCCATCGACATATTACCAAAACATGTCGAAAAATCGGAGAATTTAAACATGACAAAAGTAGCTAAAATTTTATATCCAGACATAGATGTGAATTATTTTGAACTGTGGGATTATCAACCCATCATAGATTACTTAGGAGAAGTTTTAATTCAAAGAGAATCAGGCGAATATGAAGGAGATATTCACGTTCTTCTTCTCGAAGATGGTTGGTATGGATTTGTAAGTATCGGTTACGGCTCTTGTTCGGGTTGTGATGCACTTAAAGCATGCGATTCCTACGAAGACCTTGAGACGCTGATATTGGGAATAGTAAATAGTGTGAAATGGTTTAAGTCTTCGCAGGAGGTATTAGATTGTATCTTAAGCGAAGAAAGAAAATTTAGTTATTACTTCCATGAAGAGTCCTATCAAGAGTTCTGCGAAGAAGCAAAGACAAAACTTTTACAAATTAAAGCTGAGAGATGAACTGCGGAAACTGAGCAATGTTAGACTTTTACAACAAGAAGGTTCTGATCATCGGCGGGGCTCCCTATTCTGCCGATCTCTCTGATTTTGATTTTGTGGTCGATGTAAATTGTCATCACCCAGAAATCCCAAACAAGTTCCTGAGCGACGAGTTTCCAGAAGTTCCGGGAGAAGAACGGAAAATGTACTTGAGAGTTGATGCTGAATTAATTTTTATTGGAAACAGGCATCAGTACAAGGGAGTGAATCCCTATGGAGTTGAATATGAGTGGGCAAACATTTTCAGGAAGAGTTTTAAAAAAAATATTAATCCGCTGATGGGGAGTTTTGCGATTGAGTTTTTTCGGTCTCGCTGCGTGGCAGAGATATTAGTTGATGGAATGGATTTGTATCACGAGGGGCAGAAATGCGAGTTCTCAGACTATCTTTCGGGGAGCCATGATATTAGGCTTGATATCGAATATTTGCAGAGAGTTAAGAGACTTGACGCTCGGGTTGTCTATTCTGACGAACTTAATAGGGTTTTGGGGTTGTATTAAGTTTGAATCTTTTTTTCCGTTTTTTTGAATCAAAACCCTTGACAGTACGCAAGATACGTACTAAAATGTAACTATAATAACAAATCGGCGATTGCAGATCGCTGATAGCTTGAGGAGCAAAAACCATGAAAATTAAACACGAAAATGTAGAGCTAACTCTCACACAAGAAGCGTATCTTAGTACACATGTAAATAGCATGGGGTACGAGTTTGAGTGTTTCCGCGCTCATGCTGTCGACGCAGACGGCGAGGAGTACCAGGTTATCTGGGAGATCACCAACTCAGATGCGGACGAGCAGGATGAGATGGTCGCAAGCTGGGATAAGATCTCAGACGCATATAAAATCTAAATCAAAGATAAACAAAGCGTCGAGTGTAGCTCGACGCGAGCTTGAGGAGCGGAAAATGAAAAACTATATCACAAAAAAATTGAAGTTTTACTTTGCAGACTTAGACTTCTCAAATCGTGCTTTATTTTTAGAAAATCATGTCTCTCTTGTTTGCGATCAGCAACTCTCGCAGCTAATATGCAACAGAATAGACATAAGAAAGAACACAGAAGAATTTTTGGAAAACGAGAAAAATATACTTTCGTGCGCTATAATAGCGCACGAAACAACAGCAAAAAGAAAAGCGATAAAATTGTGGACATCAAGTGCTAAAGTAGAAGATGAAGAAGCTCTTCTTCTCGATTTAGCAAGCTGTGTCTCTCACTTGAATTTAGCATACGAATATAAACATGCTCGTACGTACGACTCTGTAAATACTAATCACGTAAAGAGAGAAGCTAGAAGAAATGTGATTGAAGCAGCAGAGCGAGAGTTGAATGTTAAAGTAGAGTTATAAAAAGGTAAGCGAATATGAAGAAAGAAATTAAAGAAGCAATGGAATATGTACAAGAACAAAAAGAAGGATTTTTGTTCTTCCGATGGAAACATGATCTCAAGATTCAAGAAGCGTGGATTCTTGTTAATCGCAATTCAGGAAAGATAACTCTTGATTATAACAATACGACATCAAGCAGTCTAACTAGAGATGTCGCAGATGGAGAAGCTATCAAGTTGTATATAGATTCAACATTAACAAATCAGACAATAAGTATTTTGCTTAAAAAGCTGGAAATGTCAGGATTGTATGATGATATTCTCGATGAAGAATTTGGACACACAGAGCTAACGGAAAAATGGGAAGAATTAGTAAGAGCAGAAGCGGCTCAAGGCTCATATCTGAGTGTCGTAGAGAATCTCGACGATTACTATGAGTACAGAGATTTAGATTTGTCTCAAATTGAAAAAGAGATTGAAAAGTTTGAAGAAGAAAGGAGAGAAGAGGAAGGAGTCTCTGTGATTTATTTAATAAATAAAGACGACATTAGAAATTACATCGAAAACAGAATTGCGCAAATGAGCTAAGAACTTGAAAGGGTTAATATGAGTATTGTATTTCAGAACGATAAGCAACTAATCACGAGCACTAATTATTTCGAAACAGAACATGCAAAAAGTGGACTTTGCTTTCTTTCTGTAAATGCTGGTGCGATCAGACTACTACTTCCAGCTTCGCTCGAAAAACACTTAGTTGACATGAAAGACACGTCTGTAGAAATAGAAAAAAATATAGAAAGAACAGACAGTCTCGTGGTTTGGTTTGATGACAGAACAGATGCTCCGTTTCGTCTTCAGATCGACTATCAGATGTGCGATCATGTTCCCAAAAAAGACACTTGGGATTTTTTTGTTTATGATCAAAATTTCAATGTCTTGTTAAAAACTAAATGTAAGGTCTTAAACTAAAATGACCTCCGCGGAACTAAAAACCCTGAGAGAGTCCTTGGGACTCTCTCAGTCTTGGCTCCAGCGTCAAGCCGGTGTAAATCAAATTCGTACAGTCCAACACTGGGAATCGGGTCGCAACAACGTCCCCGAGGATGTCGCTCAGCTCATGCTGAGCACACAGGCGAAACTTGAGCACATCGTCGCTCAGACGATCAAATTTGTAAAAAGCCAAAAAGCAAAACCCCAGATCATAGACCTCGTGCGGTATCGTACGGACGAGGAACTCTGGGAAGCGCATCCAGACTTCCATCCACTCCCCGCCACGTTTCACGCTGCGATGTTGCAGCGGACGGTGGATGAGCTGAGGCAGTTGGGGGTTGAGGCGGAGATTACTTATTCTGATCGACAGTAACTCAAGGAAGCCTAGACCGCTTCTTCGTCTTCTTCTTCCACCACCTCCAAATGATCTTCAAAATTAAATCGAGTGGAATTATAATTTTTTTCGGAAGTTTCATGCGTCCATCTTTGTTTTTAAGCCGTCCTTGAATTCTCGTCTCAGCTCTTTTATTTCAATTTCGAGTCTGTCCAACTGAGCTTGAACGCCGTTCATTACAACGGAAAAGCTGTGAACGATCGGAGCCATGAGACGGCGATCTTCTTTTACATCCGCTTCAAGTTTGTCAACCTTTTTTGCAACTTCTGAGAGTTGAGATTTAAACCTGCTCACTTGCCAAACAATCCCCCCAAACTGAGTAGCAAGACCGATTAAGAGCGTGAGTCCGTCCACTGTGATTTCCTTCTCCATCATTGCTTGACTTTGATCACTCCCGATATATCACCCTGCTTAACTCTCTCTTTCACGACACGCACCCCAGCCCATCCAGCGATAGCGACCAGAATACTTTCAAGCCCTACCTGAATCGCTTCCAGCGTGACAAGGTTCTGAAGCCAAGCTGGAAGCACGGTGAATATCAACATGGCAATCGCAGGGCTTGCAGAGACAACGTGCTCAAGCACCACGGCGGCAACAGCCGTAAGCACGCTTCTGATAGTAACGCTATGCAGAGCTGGCTTCGCCCCTTCTGATTGTGTGTACTCATCTTTTATTGACTTTGACATTTCTTTGCCTCCTCAAGATATTCCCTGACCTCTTGTATAAGTTTGTCGGGACATTGATAATATTCAGCTGTTTGCAAAAGATGTCCTCCATCCTTGAAGCAGCCAGAACACAAAAGAATAAATAAAAGTTTTCTCATCTCTGATCTCTCCCCATATCAGGAATATTAAAACACTCGGTACGATCTTCAAACTCAAGTTGAAGAACTCCCTCTCCTGAATGAAATCCGAAATTGTAATGAAGTCTGTTCTCGTTTGCCGTGTTGCAATGTCTGAGGTTTCCACCATCAATTCTATTTCCGTAAATGTCTTCAAGGTAGATTGATCTAGGTTTCATCTGATTCTTAATGCTCTTGTCGTCTGGGCAATACGCCGAATCAAGCACCGTGACTGAGCCTCTTCCATCGTCACGCCGAGCTTTCCAGATATTCTTACCACCAAACTTCTTGCAGTAACTTGGGGGCTTGGGAGGTTCTGGCTTTATCGCATTTAATAGCGACTGCCTTTTGTCCCAATACTGATAATTCGTGCGAATGCAAAAATTATAATCGTATTCGGTTTGCCCTTGCATCAGGAAGCGAGCGCAAAGATTTGAATCTGGATATATTTCAAAATTTGAACAAGTATAAAACGGGACAGTAGGTTGAACATCTTCCCAGTGAAGCGCACTTTGGAACCCTGGCTCAAAATCTGCAATCTCAGTTCCCCACCAAGCAACACCTACTCGACATGCATACAGGTGCTGCTCTGCCTCAACCACGTCACTAAACTTATAGGGGTGGCATTGATACCGACCTTCTTCAAAGACTTTATATTCTCGTGTTTTGCATTCAGGGTTTAAGAATGTACCGCCAAGATCAATAATTGGAGGCATGGGCTTGATCTCCACGTCCATGCTTGGGGTTTCTACCGGTAGTGGAGTTGGGGCGGGGGTTACTCCATCGCCTGATCTGGTTTCTTTTTCAGGGCTAGGGACAATAAGAGAATACCCTGCCTCCTCCCACTCTTTCTGCACCGCATCTGCATATCTCTGTAGGTCGTCATTAGCCAAGCCCACCGACGGCGGCGGTATGGCAAAGACAAAAGTACTTGTAAAAAAAGATATAAAAAGAAGTACGAGCCTTTTCATGTTCCTCCGATAGAATCAGGATTGAGGTTAAGTCCGAGCTTAGTATTTAATGCGGTAAACTTGCTGTCTAGGTATCGTTTTCAGCCTCTTCTAGCTCAGAATTTACGTCCTGCACGGCTTCGCGGATTAGAGCGGATAACGGTATCGTTAGCCCTTCTGCAATCATCTGAGCATCATTAACTTGAATCGTAAATGATGATGTCGTTTTTAAAATGGAATTCAACAAGTCTAATCTTTCTTTTGCAGTCATAGTCTTTTCTTTTTTATAGTGTTAATAATCCAAGTTCGATCAAGTATTTCGCCAAGGTGTTAATCGCTTCAGCGCAGTGTTGAGCTGTTGCCGCTGGCGGATTCAAACTCGTTCTTGTGGTAGGGCTGAAAGCGTTCCAGTTGAAGCTCTTTGCCGTGCCGGTAAATTTCACTTGGCTTGAGAAGAAAAGCGTACCGACCGGACTACCCGATGCGCCGATATTCCTTGTTCCGTTTTTGGGCAAGAGATGACCAGACATTCCCTCAATTTCCCACCTTGTAGTACCGCTACCTTTAAACGCCAACCCTGTATTTGGGTCGAAGTTGACCGTAAGTGCCAGAGTGGGGTTGCCAATGTTAGTGGCTCCATTCAGGGCGGTAATATCAGCGTTTGTTCCTGATGCCGCTGCTCCAAGGTTTGTTCTTGCCGAAGCTGCACTACTTGCTCCCGTCCCACCGTTTATGATCGCAAGATCAGCGCCCGACCAATTGTCGTTATTGACGCTACCGAGAACAGCCAAAGCGCCTAAGCCCAAGTTAGACCTCATTGAAGAAGCGTTCCCTTCGCTTAGATTGTTTGCGATAGCAAACGCTCCTACTTGGCTCGCCGTCGTACTGTGCGGATTGCTCGTGCTGGCAATGTGAGCTGTGAGCTTCCCGTCAAGGTTATCCCAACCGGAACCGTTCCATCTTTGCAAACCGGCATAAGTATTATCAAAGCGTATAAAGCCTATAGGTAAATTAGTGTTGTCTTGATAGTTCATCTTACCCAGAGCTTCATCTCTGGCTCGCAACTGACCCAATACGTCTGTCTTGTTTGTGGTATTTATCGGATTATTCCAGTTTACACTCATAGTCTTTCCCCTTTTATTCTGATGGTTTTATGATTCCTTCTGCAACCCAAGACACTTTAACACCTGCTCCACTTGCGTCTGCTCCGTCCTTATCAAAGACATAAATGTCAAACTCGGTTGGGTTCGGTGCGTCAACAAAATCATACATGGCGGTCAGGCTACTTGTGCCTTTGGGCGTTAATACGATTGAATTGATGTCAAGAAATTCAAGATTGAAATTCACCGTTGTCGGATTTGATGTAACCTCTACAGTGCCGCTGTCTGTCTGTTTCTTAACTTGTACTCTGTATGCATGTTCGTAAAATTGACTTAGCGTTTTATCGTTCGGAGCTTCTATTTCATATCTTAATTTGAGATATTGAAAATCCGTTGCTAAGATCGTGCTGTTTCCAGCTCCACCTGACTCATAAGTACCATCATCTTCGCTATAGAGTATTTCAGGAGTGACGATCATACCACTTCCAATAAGCGGCACCTCAAGTATGCTCATTGATACCATCGAGGAAGGGACGACTACACCAAGGTCGATCTTTTTTTCTACGATCGAGATATTAGAACTACTCGGTTCAAGGAAAAGAGTGTACCCAGCGTCGATAAAATCCTGCAAAGAGGACATACTATTATTGTCGAAATACTCCTCCCACGTCTCATCTGGAATAACTGGAGCGATAAAACTAATTTCATCCTCTCCCAAAACAGCCTCATCAAATTCATCGTAAGTGCTCGGGTCTATCTCTCCCGAATCGTACAAGATGAAATCAGGCGGCTGATTCACCAGCGCATCAATACTCTGCTCGGCTCCTGCATTTCCAGCGGTATCATAAGGAACCACCCAATATCGATATGTACCGCCAAGCGTCTCAAAAAGATTTATGAACCCTCTGGAAGTCTCCCCAACCATTACTGAGGTATTAAAGTCAGCCCCTTTTCGTATAAGGTAATAATCAATCGGTAGTGTATGTACGGTCGGTTCATCGAAATATAGGAGTACGTTATTATCAATTACTACGGTTCTCAAGCCCATCACCTGCGAAGGTGCCGAGATAGTAACTTCAACCTCCGCTGTCGCCCCCACGTTTCTCGCAAGATCAATCGCGGCAACAGTGAAGGTTTTTAGTCCATTCCAATTTGCCTTAAACTGATAAAGGTTCCCTTTCACCCGATCAAGAACCAGACCGCCATCTTTTACTTCATATTGCTCAACCGTGAACTGCGTTGCCACTGGTGGGTTCCAGGTTAGAACCACATTTTGTCCCACGATCTGCCCTTGTAATTGTTGCGGTGCGGATGGTGCCGAAATTGTCACTTCAACCGTTGTGTACTCAACGGCTTCATTGCCTGAAGTATCAACAGCCACCACGTTTACATCATAAGTCCCTGCCTGCTGTATTCCCCAGATAAACTTAGTTACGTCCAACCTGTCAGCGATAATGGCTCTAATCCCCGGAGATGCTGATGTGTCTTCCGTCTTTTTATATTTCGCTGGCGATGTTGTGGGCATGAACGCAAAGCCATAAACGATAATTGACAGAGGCGGTATGTTCTCGAATAGTGGCAAGCCATCATCATTGAGCATCATCAGTCTGAGCGTTCCATTATAGTGAATACTATCTGCCTCAATCTCAAACATCACCCGATAGTACCCGTCTTCCCATTCGATCACTTGAACTTGCTCAATGCCACCGCTAATCTGCATAACCTCTCCCGTCTCGATATTCACATCAAGGAAAGAATCATCAGGGAAGCCATTCTCCATGCTGATGCGGACGTTCTTTATCTCGTCCGCCTTGAGGTGCAAGATGGCTCGGTATCGTAAGCCGTCAACTATTTCAAGACTATCTTGAAATAGGTTGTAAGACATGAAGAAGGGGAGTGGCACTTGATGTTCAATGCCAAGTAGTAACACTGCAAAACTCAATTCATCGTCATCTAAGTACCGATCAAATGCGTTGAGAGCAAAGTATAAACCATCATATAACATTGATGGTACGGTGGCTTCTGCACCAATCACAAAGCGGTTAGGGACTGTTCCCATGTTTATTGTGTCTTGAGCCGTATCAATAAAATTTTTACCATTTATTTCTAATTCTGAATGTGTTCCCGTATATCTGTAAGCAAGTATTTGGTAAGAATCATTTGCGTCTTCTGAACTTTCTACGATTAGATCAGAAGCAATTCTTCTGTTTATCGCAACTTTCCCTGTTGCTCCGTTATAAAAAAGGTTGTGTCTATAGTTTGTATTTGCTCCATAACCAAAACCCCAAAGCGCACTTTGGTCTGGGCTTGCTGGTAAGTTTGGTTTTACTACCGCAAGCATTGTGAATGGCGTATCATTTCCATGAAGAAGATAAGATAAAAGGTGAGCGTTTAAGCGATGATTTACGCCATTAAACAACGCACCATCTTTACCGTTAAGTATGTTTTCTTTTCTTATGGGTCTGAATGTTGAATCGCTTTGTGCTGGATGAAAATCATTCCCCGACTGATCTTCCACCCGTGCAATGCCGCCATCTGGTGCCACGTTGGAACCGCCGACCGTTGCGTCAAACAACGTCTCAGGGCGTGAGAAGTAAATAGATAGCTGGTTGCCTGGAATCGCTTCAATGCCGTCTGGGTACTCAAGATTACCAACGGTGAAGCGTTTTGAAATAAGAGCTTGTAAGCGTTTTACATCAGCACCAGATAATGGACGATCAAAAATATATAATGCAAGATATTTGCCCCTGAAAAATAAATCTGTTGACGAGTATGATCTTGCACCGATAACAAATCTGTTCGGGTTGCTTCCCATGTTTGCTGCGTCTAAGCTGCCAGACCCAACATTAAGACCATCTAAATAAAAATCAACTGTTGTGCCACGAAAAACCTTTGCGGCAATTTGATAAGTGTTGTCTGGGTAATTTGCAACGGAAGAATAGGATACATCAGACGTTGATCTTCTCCATGCAAGTAATTTAGAATCAGATAAAGTGTATCTAAATTCCCCTCTGTAATCTCCACCTGCACTTGAGCCAAAACTTGCGACAACTGATGAGGTTGCTGCACCATTAACATTAGGTGCCCCGACAAAGATCATGGTATATGGGGTATCGTCTCCCTGTCCAATGATTGGTGCGAGTGAATCGGCAGAATAAAAATCATTTGTACCATCAAAAGATATATAGTCTCTGTTGGGGACACCTTGCTCATAGACTTCGTATTGACTGATTCGGTGTTGGTAATCAGTCCTACCAGTTCCGTCATCGAGTTGAATATTGGAAATAGTAAATCCCTTTCCGGAATGATAAGCAGCAGACTGAACAATTCCGGTATAGAACCCACTACCAAGATATTGCCAAGTTCTAGTCCCTCTATAAATATTATTACCAAGATGCTCAAATTGTATGCCTGTTCTCAGTGAGTAGGAATTATTGTTTAAAACGGAAACATCACCATACATAAATGATGGATCGCTATTCGGTACGCTATTGTCATCCATTTTTATTAAGAAGGAGATGGTTGAAGGTTGTGTTAGGCTTAAAAGGTGATATTGTCTTGCTTGCCTGCTGATCGTGTTATCTTGAAAATAAATTTCACCTGCTGAATCTAAAAATACTTCTGGGGTGCGAAATGTAACATTCTCTCCCCCATTATGATACCCTGTCCCGCTCGCTGGTTCTGAGTTGTTCCAAACATTTCTAATGCCCGTGATCGGTTCAGTTGCTCTTATCCCTCTATTGTTATTGTTGGATTGTGTGCCATGATGAGTTGATACCCCATCTTTCCACCTGCCGACGTTTTGCCCGTAGTTAGCAAGAGTGCTGCCGTCATGGGTTGTGAATAATGTTTCTGGTACATCTGATTCAAACTTTGCAACTGGGTGAAAGTCATCTATCGTGTAAATCTTCTTTGGTGAGGTAATAATCAAACTACCCGTATTTTTATTTGACGGCGCAGGAAGGTTTTCCGCTCCCACTTCGACAAATTTTTTCTTCCAGGCAGTATTTGAAAATTTCTCCGAGTGTAAAAGTCTATTCTCTCTATTATCTGTGTAGCCTAAAACGTAGTGGGATAAGTCCGCATCGGGGATAGGATTCCATCTCAAATCAACCCCAAGCTCGACTGGTGTTGCAGATAGATGGCTAATCACGCTAGGCGGTGCCGTTTTTCCCACGACAAGATGATTGAGTATGGTTGTCCATTCACCCGGAGAGCCAATCCCATTCACTGCCCGAACTCGGATGTCGTATCCGACCCCATCCTGCACATTCTCAATATAGAAAGAGTTAATATCCCCAATCAAAGTATGATGTTGAATCCAAGAACTACTACTATTCTTCTTATATTGGCACTCGATCTTTCCACCCGCCCGAACAAAGTTATCTGTGATCTCATTAAACTCACAATAGATTCGTGAAATGATAGTTCCGTCTTTGTTTATAAATAGCTGACTCGTTCCAGATTGAGCTGTTAATCCTGAGATTTTTGGAACCTGAAAAGCGTTTGGTAAATTTGTATTTGGAGCAAGATCGTGACTTGTCTCTTCTCCATTCACCCATTCATATATTCCCGGAGCATTCTCTTTCAGTACGAGGGCAACAACCAGATAGTTGTTTGGTGCCGTACCATGCTCAAGTGTCTCCATCTCTTCCACTTCAAAGACCTTGTTTTCCCAGCCATATTTGGAAATCGTTAGACTCACGTTGTCACCCGGAGTAAGAATAAGAGCTTTCATTCTTGTGGTGAATGACACCCTAAGTCCTTGTCTTGATTTTTCTATTTTGATTTTTGAAAGTCTTTGAGCAAGAACGGGTGACGTGACAAGTGGGTACCTTACGTCGACAAGCTTCTCTCCACCATCTTCCTCTGCATACATGCTGTTCTTGACTATCGGGAAGTCGTTTTCTTCGTAGTCACTATTAGGATCAAGGAATCTTCCCTGAACACCATTAAACGATGAAACCCTGTCGTTATGTGAAGAAATCTCAATATCTGAAATTACATCATCAAGAGTGATTGTCAGCTTCGGGCTGTAGAACTTGGCAGGTTTAATCTTCCACTTTCTATCGTAATACTGATAAGTGACACGTCCCTCCATTGAATTGACAAGCTCTTGAAGGATTGTTTCCCTGCTCTCAGAAGAAAGAAAGTAGCCATTTACAAAATAACGAATCTCGCTCCCTATATATTCACCGCAGTAATTTGCAACCTCGACAAGCCAATCGAGATCAACATCGCTGTATGAATAGCCTAGACCGTAACGAGAGTTGGTAATAAATGCTGCTGTAACCAAGGCTGCATTGTTTGTGAAAGAAGTAGTATCAAACCTCGGGTCATAACACTTCATCCCCTTCACGATAAAAGAAATATCCGGGAAACCATCGCTATAAAGTAATGGATCCCAGCGAAGAGAAAGACCTGCGTTGGCAATGCCATAAAGAACATGAACACTCGTCCATCCTACAAGCTTTGAGGTGATGTGCGTTTGAGCTGCCTGATCGTCAGTTCCATATCTTTTCTCAAGATAAATGGCATCGGTGAAGACAGGAGATCCCGCTTTTGGGACAATCGCAGAGCTCGCACCCGGTACTACGGGAAAATCAATTCTCGCACCATCAAAATAGACTTCCCATATATCCTCGATCTCGTGACCAGCAACCGCAACAACCATGTGCATATGGGAATTGTCTGGCTCCATTGCCGCAAAAACGACAATACCCGGAACCTTGCACTGACCAAAAACAATTTGTCTTGGTGCCGTCGAATCTGTGAAAGTAACTTCTTTTCCTTTAGGGAGAGCTGCAATAATCCTCTCCTCTCTCATCGCTCTGGTTGCTGCTGCAATGTTTATCGAAGTTCTGGGTAGTCGTCTCTGATTGAGATACCTATGTATCTCTTGAGAAGTCGGTTCGGCGATCTCTGGAAGTGTACCCGGGAAAGCCATTATTGCCCCCCGAACAGCAACTTCAAATCAGGGAGACCTGCTACGTACTCCAAACCCTTATCCGTAGGAAACATATGCTTCTGAGCTTCTGCTGTGTATCGAATGTTGGAGGGTTGATATATCTTGGCAACTTCGGATTCAAGAATGATACTCATAATCGACTCTGCTGCTGTATCTCTGATTTGGTATTTCGAGAAAAAACCAACAAAAATAGGAGTCGGGTTAGGGATAATGCTTCCTGACCCATCGAAGAGACCTAGACATATAAGACCTTTATTGCTCTGTTTGAAGGAATTTAAAGCTAAGGAGATTAAAGACTGATTCGCACCGGCAAGAGCAATCTCCATCGTATTATTGTTCATTCCCTCATTTGACTTGATCGAAGACAAACCTCTGAACCAACCATTCCCAACCCACGTTTTTGAATCCCAGCTCAGATTATAGGGAGTTGAGGACAGAAGGAGGTCTCCCTCTTCCGTCTCCAGTTCAAACAGATAAAAAGGTCTTACGACCTTTTCGTCAAAAGCTTCGACCATGTCTTCATGGATGCCCACTACAGAGCCTCCTGAGCCGAAATAGAAATGAGCACCTGCTTTTGCCTATCTATACCCATCGATCTTTGACTGGAAGCGTTTAAGCGAAAAATGCCCTTAGGTGAAGTCACGATAATTGCAGCATTATCCGCATGAGGTTTTAGTTGCGGGAAAATATCTAAGGTGGCATTTCCACTCCCATCTGAATTTACGTCATTCAAATTTCGATAAAGCGAGTTTCCGATCTGGAACCAGTCCCCTGCTTTTAATATGTTCGTAACGCTCGAAGTCCAGCCATCGGTGTTCAGGGAGAACCCCTTTTGATTTGCTCCCTTAACTAACGGGGTACCGGTTGCCACTCCGAGCGGCAGATTCGAAATGTAGTTATCGCCAAAAGTGAAAGTTCCAAACTGTCCACGTAGCTTTTCAACAAAGGCGATTACAGGAGCAGCTTCTTCCCTGTTCATCCATCTTAAGCTTATGTCCACCGTCCAGAAACCAGATTGGTAATCATACACTTGTTGCTGTCCAGTATAGGGAGACTGAGAGATTCCAACGGCGCTGCTATGACTGAAAGACACGGCTTCTACATATTGATAACCCGGAAAATCGAGAGGATAAGTAATAGCCATGATTAATAAGCTCCGGCGAAAACAGGAACTACTCGCCTCATGATCTGATCTTCCATCCGCATAATTGCTGCTGTGATCGTTTGATCAACTCCATGACCGGAACCTCGTGCATCCACGTTGATATGAACGTCTCCGCTTTTAACTCTTGATACTTTTGTGTTCTCAACTGAAGTGGTCGAAAGTTGAGTAGTCTTTACTTGCGAACTGTCTGATAGAAGAGAGAAATCTTTAGGCTTATTGTTCTCTTCGTAGTTAATGCTGACATTCAGATCGATGCTCTTATTGTTTAACTCGTTCATCTTCTTTTCGAGCTCAGCCAGTGTGAGTGTAGCTTGATTTGCTATCTCGTTGAACTTAGTCCAACCAAAGCCCAGAGATTCCATGTCAGCGACGACACCGCCGAGAAGTCGATCTGACGCTTCGAGGATTTGATCAAAGCTGGTGATTCCCCTTTGTGCAAGCGCTTGGAAGAAAGCATCAATGTCAGCCATGTTGTATTCACCGCTATCAATCATGTGCTGTCTAAGCTCTGCGAGGCTCGTAATGCCTTTTTCTTTCGCTTCGATTATGAAGTTCTGTATCCCATACAAAGCAGACATACCTCGCCCGGCTGAGTCGGTGAGCTGCCTCCATGCACCCGTCATATCAGCAATCCCGATGAGCCCTTCGCCGGTTAAGTCCTCGATAGACTGCATGTATGTTTCAACTGTGTGCCAGGACTGCTGACCGCTTCTCCCGATCTTGATAAATGCCTCTTCCAGGTCTTGAGCCCCGATTCCCATTTCCTTCAACATCAACCTTGCATTATCGAGATTCCCGACG
Organism: uncultured Bdellovibrionales bacterium; assembly: GCA_964612555.1. Classification (GTDB taxonomy): domain Bacteria; phylum Bdellovibrionota_C; class UBA2361; order SZUA-149; family DAOLCO01; genus DAOLCO01. Next base: position 239,962 of record CAZTBW010000003.1, read on the forward strand.
AGGTTCTCAGCAAGCACTACGCCAATCTGACCTGCGACATCTTGATTTTTACCCGCGAATTCTGACATCGCAGAACCAAGCGCCTGAAAAGCTTGTCCTCCCTGCTGACCGAAAGTATTCCAGTATTGATCAGCCCAACCGGGACCTGCGATTTGACCTGGGCGGATAGGGTCTTCTCCATCGAGGAGCTGATTCAATTCGCCGCTTGGAGAGGTTCCCGTAACTTGGCTAACCGCGAGAGAAAATCCCTGAGTAATCGCCGCGGTGTACCCATCTACCGCAACATTTCGAACGCTTGACCAAAAACTACTTGAAGGTTTTGTATTGAAACGATTTTTGTTTCCAAGAACGATATTTCCTTGTTCAGTAAGAAAAGGAAGATAAGAACCTCCGATCTTTCCCTCTATCCAACCAACAATATCCTTTCTCATGTTGGTGTCTTTGTTTGTGCTTTTTCCGAAAGAACCTGCAAGAAGACCGGCACCTGCACCAACGACTCCACCGATAGCAGCGCCCCAGCCAGGCAGAACCATGTTTCCAACTGAAGCTCCAAGTACCGCTCCGGAGATTAAACCCCCGGCTTGATCTCTTTTGTTGTCTGAAAGATTTTGAGAAAGCGTCGTTATGCCATAAGCCATACCAAGATCGGAAGCCATCGAGGCAAGGTCAGAAAAATCTCCCCCTAACAATTTCGAGAACCCACCATCTTTAAAGAATCCTTGCAGATTTGTCTGAAAGCTGTTTGCAAAGACAGAACCTACAGACTTGGCAAGACTGACAAAAGAATCGGATGAGAAACCATCTTCTATTCCATCCATTAATGCTTTTGTGATTCCACGAGCAAGAAAATTGGGAAGTTCGCTGAAAGAATCTCTTGATTTTTTCGTTCCCTCATCGGTTCCTTTTTGTACAGAACGACTGATTTGATCAGTTCGGTACTGAGCTTCTGCATCGATCAATTTTTTCGACTCTTCCGTAATGACTCCACCAGAATCAATATGCGCTTCCTCAATCCCTCTGCGAAGAGCTTGGTATATCTCTTCCCTAATGGAGTCGATTGTCTTTTGAGAAGCATCAGAGTCGATTGCTCCTTGGAGGCTGGATTTTAGAAAATCGAAATCAGCATCACGACTAGACTTAACGACTGTCGCACGTAAGGAGTCCAGAGCTTTCTTCGCTTTTTCGATTTTTTTTGCAGCTTCTTCTGCGTTTTCGCCGAGACCTGCGATGTTCGTATCAGGAGGTAAGCCTAGAAGCTTTCTGAATTGACCAGTGGCTTCTTCAATAGAAGAAGCGAAGCCAAGCGTTTCCTCTTTTGCGTCTTTTTGTGTTGGGATGTATTCCTTCTTTTGATACTCCGCAACTTCAATCAATGGAGCTTTAAAATCAGAAATTAAACTAGGAATAGAAAGACTTGAACCAGTAATTAAGTTGTGCCCAGTTACAATGGGACCATACACAGTATCAACAAAATCAAGAAAAACATTCTTTATCTTGTTAACAAAGTCGGTTGCGTATTGAATCCCTTTATTTAAAATTTGGGGGAAAGTTTCTGACCAAAATTTATTATTCGCTTCTCCTAGGTTGTGGTTTGCTTCCTTAATCCACTCCCACGCTGAAGAAATCTCATCCCTGAAATAGATTACTGCGGCGACTGTCACTCCGATTGCTAAGACAAGACCACCGCCGATCAATAAAGAGGTAGTTCCGACGATTGCAGCAAGTGACCCAAAGGCTATAATTAAAGGACCAGTGATAGCGACAGCGGCACCGAACCCAACAATAACCTCTTTTACCGGGGTACTTAAACTCTCAAACCACTTAAAGGATTCGGCAAGCTTACTGTTTACAAATGTAATTGCGGGAGCCATTTCTTTTCCAAAAGAAACACCCGCCGCAAAAGCTATGTTTCTCGTAATGCTTAATTGAGAAGCTAGGGTCTTGTATCGTTCTTCCGACTCCTTCATTAAAGCTACGTTTTCATGAAAGGCGGCATTTCCCAAATCCATAGCAGTTGCCAGCTTCCCTGCGTCGATAGAAAGGTTTCTAAACGCCAAGCTTGTTCTGACCTCATCTATACCAACCTCTTTAAGAAGCTGAGAGATATCTTGTTTGGCTTTGTTCGCTTTCTCTAGTCCATGAACAAATTTCAAAAAAGCACCTGCAGAAGACCCCTCCCATGCTTTCTTAAAATCCTCTCCTATAATCTTGGAATAGGCTTTGAGTTTGTCCGAATTTGATCTGACCGCACTGTCCATCGCAGCCAAAGTTTTCATCATTGCGGTTCCACCAGCTTCCGCAGCAACGCCAGTCTGTGACAATGCAGCAGAGAGACCAACTATCTCACCATGAGTTAAGCCAGCTTGATGAGCGGTCGCTGCAAGCCTTGAAGCCATTTCAACGATGTCTTTTTCGGTTGTTGCCGTTTTGTTTCCAACGTCAACAATAGCAGACCCAAGATTACTAAATTGTGTCTGATTCAACTGAGTGACGTTTGCGAGCTTAGCTAAAGCCATTGACGCTTCATCTGCTGAAAGATTAGTCGAATCTCCAAGCCTCACCATTGTCTCAGTAAAGCTCAAAATATTCTCTTCCTGAATACCTAACTGCCCTGCGTTCTCTGCAACTTTTGCAATCTCAATAGCGCTAGTAGGTAAGCGCTTGGACATATCAAGGATGCCCTTTTCGAGCTTCTTAAAGCCAGCTTCTGATGTATCAACTGTCTTTCGCACCCCTGCAAATGCAGATTCAAAATCAATAGCTGCTTTTGCAGAGAGAGTTCCAATCGCAGCAATGGGGGCAGACAAAGAAAGAGAAATATCCTTCCCAACAGATTTTAAATCTCTACCTAATTTTCTAAGGTCTTTTTGAAGATTGGCAGCACCTCGTGCAACATCTTCTGAGTTAAGCGAAACACCGATTCTGAGACCACCAATGTTAAGCTGCGCCATCTTTCCTTCTCGCCTCTAATGCTGCATTTCTCATCCTCAGGTTTGCTTTTAGGAGCTCAAAGCTTCCACTGCTAGTCTGCTTTGAAGTTCTCTTGCTCGTTGTTTTTAAGCGCTCAAACCAATCACCCAACTTTGCCCTTTTCTCTCCCAGTCCTCGCCTGACAATAAAAGCAAGGACACCACTCCTGTAATCTTTCTCCGTCTGAACCTCTTCATACCTATCAATCAACGCAACGTACTGAGCAAAATTCAGATCCCAGAACTCCTCAGAAGACAGACCGAGCACGTACCTTGAAAAGCTCCAGTGAAAGAGATAGTCAAAATCCTCTACTCCTCTTCCTTGGCTACTTCTGTTTTCTTTTCCTTTTTTTTTGCTGAAGAACTCTCCTTGGGCTGAGTAAGTGCGATCGCTGGTTGAATAATGTCATTGATGAGATATGGAAAATCAGAAAGGTCTAAAGAGTCCAAAAGATCATCAAGTACCTTCTTTACTTTCTCATCGGGAAGACCGTTTGCATCAACCTCTCCGTCAAGCTCTTTGTTGTCAGGGATTAAACCTGCCCACAAAACCGCAGCAATATCCTCCGCATCAAACAAATCCAACTTACCAGCGATCAGACTTCTTCCGCGCAAACGCTTAAAGACAGCACAAGACCTTAGATTGAATCTAAATGACATCTTCTTTCCAAGCAGCTCTACTGTGATAGAAGGTTTAACCTTTGACAGCGAATCCATATTTCTCCTACGTAAATGTTACATCATCGTGAATTTCTAAATTGACTGACATCTCAACCCAACCGTCCGGGTTATCAGAAAAATCGACGCCTACATAAGCAGAAAAGGCAAGTTGCTCTGCTCCTGCATCCTGTTTGATTATTTTAAAATTTTTCAACGTATTCGCAGCAGCAGCAGCTACAAGTGCAGCGTGCTGAGTATCACTTGAATCATAAAGAACGGTGAAGGTAACAGGAGTATAAGTTACACCCGTGGCTCTTTTGATGTCGTTTTGTTGAGAATGAACTTTTGCCGTAATAATACTCGGCTCAATCCCACCTCCATCAGGACCAGACGTAATATTGTCAATATCGGCGAAAGTTTCGGCGCTCCCTCCGTTCCCGATTTGAACCTTAGCTCCATGCGCTGAGTTTGCTTGTGCCATCTAAAATCTCCAAAAACTATACGGTTTCAGAGATAATTCTAGGGTCAGTTAACTCCCAGTCTAGATGTCGTTTTAGATAGTTTCTCGATATTTTATGCGGAACTCCATGATTGTGCTGAACAGTTCTTGATGGTGAGCGTAGCCATCTCTCTCCTGCATGCACTGCGAGAATAGAACCGCAACGGTTCCAGCTGTACCTTTATAACCATGAAGCCTTCTCCTGACTGCTTCAGCTAATGCTCTGAGATTTGCGACTGTATCTGAGTATATCGTGATCTGAATTAAGGCTGTTGCAACGCCAATAGAACCCGAATGAGGAAGTTCGTTTCTTGATGTGTTGATTCGATAAAATACTATAGCAGGGACAGTAGTCTCCTGCTCAAGAAGCCCATTATAGACCCGACCAGAGACAATGCTCGTAATTGCGGGGTCGGTAGAAAGCCGACTATATACTGCTTTCTCGATCATATTTTACCTCGCTTAGCGAGTCTATTTAATGCTCTCTCTACTGCTTTAGCTGCTATTTCTTCATACTGTTTTTCGTTTTCGTATAAAGCAGGTCTAAGAAATGGTTGAGGCGGAATGAACTTGATTGTTTTTTGGAGATATTTCCCGACAACAAGATCATGCCCAAATTCAATTAAGTTAGAATGATACCCTTTCTTCCCCCCGCTCCTGCTAGCGGTAACGAACGCAACCATCGCATGCTTGCCCATTATTCGAACGGACCGAGTGAGGGAGTTTGCAAGGTTTCCCGTCTCTCCGACAGGGACTTTAGTTACGGCGCTGCCGTACATTAGGTTGGAGACTTGCCGCATCGCAAGCCTTGCCTGCTTCAATCGTATTTCTGGCTCAAGCTTATTTAGTTGCTTAATAATATCCTCAATTCCATCAATCGTAAACCGAACACTATTTCTCCTGCTCATTTGCTCACCACCCCCGTTACTTCAAGCGTCTCTCTCAGTCCGATCTCCCGAATATAAGAAATGTCATACTTATCGCCATCATAAGAAATGCGATCTTTCACACTGATGTCCTTGAGAAAATGCATGTAAAACAGAACCGTCCGAATAGAATTATCCTTGTCAGTACCAAAAACTTCACGACCGGAAATGGGCTTTATATTCGCATAGACCGTCTTATGAGTCGCCCAGGTCCTCAGGGGTTCTCCGAATTGACCTTGAGAACTAACAAAGCGCTCAATAACGATTTTTCGCATGTGTCCAACATTACGCACTCGGCACCTTCTCCCATACCTTGAACGGAAACAATAACGCATGAAACCAAGAAGGGGTCTTTACAGCTTCCTTCTCAACCAGTTCTCTTTCGTGATAGTAGAACTTCACTAGAGACTTTGCTGCTACAATGATATTTTTCGGAACTTCTTCTGGCTCCCAGCCAACGTCATAAACTAAAACGACAGACCCTTTTTCTTTGTTCGTTTTGTGCCATGAACTATTTGGCTTCCGGAGGATTACTCCCGGCTCCTTTTTTATTTGAAGATCGTAAATAGAAGGGTCAACGTCCTGCATGTCCCCGTTCTCATCACGATACTGAAAAGATACCAGACTTGCGATTTTATCTTTTGGGAAGGTGATATCCCAATAAGGGAAACCATCCAAAGTCATTTTAAATCTTTTTTTTGCAACCGTTCTTTGAGTGTAAGTTTCGATTTGTTCTCTTGCTAAAACAATTAGAGTTTCCAGATAATCATTATCGTCGTTTTCAGTATAACGACAGTAGAGCTTTGCCTCTTCAAGGGTCATCAGCTCGTCTTCTGGACCAGAGACTTCCTCTATTGTCATCGTCCCTCCTTGCCTCGACTTGCGCCTCTCTCAGACAAGAAAGGCTCTGATGTTCTAACTAACCTTTCTTGGAAGCTTTTTTTTTATCCGACTCGCTCGCATCGGTGTCAGAAGCGAGCGATGGCTCTACTCCTTTTTGAGATTTAAGCATCTCAGGAGAATAATCAGAGTAATAACAAGCAGCACCACTCTCAACTGCTCTTCTGGCAGAAAAAGAGTTCAGACAAACAACCTCACCTGCTTGAACTCCATTGACGGAAGATAGATATACTACTCTGATATTCACAAAGACCCCCTTAAATCATCGATGGTAGATTATCGCCGGCATATTTTGGAGCTGCTCCAAGAACAAGGATGGCTCCTGCAACAGGAGCATCTACAACTTCGACTGCTTTTAGGTGGAACCAAGGCTTACCTTCTGGAGCTTGAGAAGAGTCAACTTCCACGATGTACATCTCCGACCCGCCCGCAACGGAAGTGAAACCGGAAGCAGCCGCGTGAGTGATATCACCCGCCGTATCACCTACCGCCACTCTCCTGTAGGAAAATGGAATAGCTTCTGCCCCAGTTCTTGAAGCATCGCTCGAACACTCCACAGTAAAAGTTGAGGTACCAGTGTCTCCCGCACCTTTCTGAACAATAAATGCAGCCTTCTGGTATTTTCCCAGATTTATACTATCGCTGTACTTAGTGCCAGAAAAAGCATCTGCTACTGGGTCAAGACCCTTAGCAAATTTAATGGTTTCTGAAATTAAATCACTCATCTTAACTCTCCTTATTATCTTGCTTCAAGTGCGATGAAAGGACTTCTTGTAGTACTTCCATGACGATCTTTTATTGCATTGTTAATTAATGGCATGCCAGCTGCTCTGATAGTCCACTTGAAGACCTGTTGATCTTTTAAGAATTCAACGTGAGCTGAGACAGAAGAACGCATTCCTGATTTCGTAAAGAACGCGTACCCGGATAGATCAACCAGAACGATATCACCCAGATCTCCAAGAGCTTTACAGTTTTGAGAAATCACAACTGGATAACCAGCCAAATACCTCTGATCACTTCCGAATGCGCCCGGCTCTGCATAGATGGGCTTATCAGAATTGGTCAAGGCAAGGTGAGCCGTTCTTAGTTCTTTTGGAACATTTGGATGAACCAAGAACATAGTTGAATCAAGCTTTGGATTAAGAAGTCTATCAACCATATTGTTTATGTTCAGACCATTCACGGTGTCTGCTGTTTGACCACTCTCCTTAGCTGCGGTGATTAAAGCACCGGCATTAAGAATTCCCAAGAATCCCTTTGTGCCGTCTCCGTGTAGCAAGTGATAGTGAATCTCATCTTGCATCACAACAGGAAGGGCTTGATTTAAGAAAGAACCAAGTTGACTTGCGTCTTCAAGTTGCTCTTCAGTTACCATTGCAGCTGCACCAACTTTGTGAAGCTTAATAGAAGACTGCTTGAACTTTGCCTTACTAAGTGGAATTTCTTCGCCTTCGGCAAGAAGCTTCGCAGCAAGACCGCCATAAAGAGAACCTCTCTCAAGTGAAGTCTCATCAACGAGGTTAATGCTCGTTCCGTTTGATTTACTCGACACCTTGATATTCAGGCACTTGCTGGTCAAATCATCTTGAGTTGCCTTGCTAAATAGCTCCTCAGAGTGATCAGTCTGAACCAAGAATCCACCATCTTGACCAGTAGTCTGATTGTGAGACTCGGCAAGCGAACGAAACTCTTTTAATTTCTTGGACTCTTTACCAAAAGAAGCAGCTCTTACATCAAGAAGATACTCCCCAAAGCCGTGCGCATCGGAGGCATACCCTCTATATTCGCCGCTTTCGTTGCAGTTATTTTCTCTGGTTATTGAGATTCTTGGAGTTTCACCTCTTTCCTCTTCCAGATCAGCAACTACATTTTCAGATTCTTGAATTTTCTCCAAACGAGAAATCGCCGATCTGGTTACTTCAACCTCCTTTTCGAATTCAGAATACTTTTCAGACTCTTCAGGGGTAAGCTCTCGAACCTCTCCCTTCTCATTGGCGCAAGCCTCATTCAGCGACCTCATCTCCCCAATGAGCTTCTGAAGACGAGCCTTTAACTGTGATAATTTCATCGTAGAATCTCCGCATGAATAACATTACACGGTAAATTCTAGGGTCAGTTAACTCGCAGTCTAGGTGTCGTTTTGCATATTTAGTAAATTAATTTTTCGGGTTCTTAATTCAAAGCCTGCCTTGGCTCGCCCTTCCTTGTCCATGATCTCTCTTACTCTTGATTCGATAGCTTTCTGTCTTTTGACCTCGATATTTGTGTTAGCATAGGCAGGATAAGTGACAGGGGACACGTCAAAAAGCTCAACATCTTGAATCTCGTACCAAGGCTTCTCATTAAGAAGTCCCTTTCTTTCTTCCTTCAGAATGATAAAACCAAAGGACATCTGAGAGATGTCACCCTGCTCGATATGGTACTTAAGGTCTTTCCCTAGAGTGGTATCTGGAATTCTAATAGTGGATTTTAAACCAGTTTCATCGACTTCCAAAGACAAAGACCCTGACTTTGTTCTACCTAAAATCAAATTTGGATCGTGGTTAAAGATGGCTCTAACGTCATCTTTTCTTGCCAGAGCAGAATTAAACGCATCTTTATGAATAGACTCATAGAACCATCCACCAATATCAGTCGGGTCGTCAAAAAGAGCGGCATATCCAGTAAAAAAGAACTGTCCACTTTCATCTTCGGATGACCTAATTGATAAAAGATCACTGTTGGTTATTCTGTCCTGACGTTTCATTTATGACTCCCTGTAGTAAATTGTGACTGACGAGTAATTTATTTGCGAGCGGGTCATCGCTCGGATTTCCGTCGTTGAGTTGACGGGCTTCATTAATAGTTTGAAGACCAGTAGATACTTGCATTACTAGAGCTTCGGTTTGAGCTTTCAAGTCTCCACGGAGAAGACTCTTCATGTTGAACTTAACGAACCTCGGGTCTTCATAACCAATCAGTTGATGCTTGATGGCATTCTCGTATCTCGTAATATGCGGCTGAATGGTGTACGTTACCCACATTATGCCGAGTTGCTCAATTGAGGCATAGCTCATTCCAGATTCAGTGACCCCGATCATCACTGGTGGCACACGATAGATTCTTGCGACATTCGTTACGCAATAATTCGCAGCTTCAATAAACTGATTATCTCTGTTATTTTGTACGAACTGCTGATACTTCATCCCATCTTCCAGCAGCGCAAATTTGTTATAGTTATCTGACCCTAGGTATTTCTTGAACGAGTCCATGAATGCATTACGAGCCTCGTCACTCTCAAAGGCATATGCTGGTGGAACTTCAATGAAGCCACCTAAGAAAGCTCCTTTCTCATATACATTCACACCATGATTCTGTATGTTTGAAGCCATCAGAAAGACTTTTTCACACTCTTCATCAGGCGATCTTCCAATGATTCCATCTTTGGTGTTGTAGCGAACGTGGAAAATATCTTTTTGAGTGTAATTATATTCTGATCTTCCATCAGTATAAACGTAACCAAGTCTTTGGTTATCGATGATCTTTACCGTCATTCGTAAAGAATCTAACGGCATCAAGGATGTTATCTCACCTGCTTTATTCCTCTTAATTAGAGAGTAAGAGTTCCCATCGTCTAATCTGCAATTTGTTTGAGACTCGAAGAAGTCCATTGAGGACATCATTTCATTTGGTGCGTACTTAAGCAGATTGTATAGTCTGTCATTTTTTGAGATGAGTTTTTTTCCGTCATCGTCCTCTTCCATTAGAATAGCTGGAAGCATAGAAACAGATTCGGAGATAGCAAGCTTACAAGCATAGGCAGCCGCAATCCCATCTGCAACAGCAGAACGAGTCATAGAGTGCCAGAAGTTCTTTTTACCCGGGATAGAATTATTCCGATTTTGATCGCTCCCCTTTTCAGCCTTTTTTTTAAATGAAAAAATTCCCATTCACTTAGTGAAACAGGATTTAACTCGCTGTCTAGCCTACGAATATCCCCCGTCTCTTGTTATAAACAAAGTTTTGAGGCTCAGGGGCAATAAGGAGTCGACCAATAGCCATTGCAGAAGAAACAACACCATCTATCTTTTCTTCCGATTTGTTTTTAAGTGGCTTAATGTTGCCATTGGGGTCGATGAAAACAACTGTATTTAGAATCATCCAGCGGAAGACAGGGTCATTCCCCGGACGTAATTTCCTATTTAGAATTAACTCCTGAAGGCTTTTTGTTCCGAAGGACATCGCCATCATTCCCTGACTGTGCTTGAACACAGTTAGTCCATCATCTTGAAGCTGTACCATCAATTGAGCAGCATGGGCTTGGTCAACCGCTATCTCTGCGATATCAAACATTGAAGCAAGGTCATTAATGTCTTTCCGGATAACATCGTATCGAGTAGTGGGACCATCCGTAGCTTTTAACCAACCTTGAGAGACCCAGTCCGGATATATCACCCCATCATTCAGATACCTTTCCCGAATATTATCTCTCGGTACCCAATATTTATTAACCAAAACGATCTCTGGAAGTTCCTCCCCCGGCTTGGGGTCGTTCATGTAAAACGCCATGCTGAACGCCGAAATATCTTGCGAGACTCCCAAGTCTAATGCACAAAAACATCTTTTCCCCTTTAGTTCATCAAGGTTTACAGGAGAAACATCAAGGGCATTATAACTACTCGCCTTAATCCATCTCGTAATATTTTCTTTCCAGATGTTTAAATTTTTAACTTGAAATTCATTCGCCTTATCGGGAGCTTCTACCGTAGCTTTATAGTCTGATCTTAAACCTTCCAAATAAACCGAAACTTCAAGGTTTGGATTAGCTTTCCACCACTCCTCCTCCTCTCTCCATTTACTCTCATCATCCACAGTCGCAATAAATGCAAAAATCTCATCGTTCTCAAGCTCGCCCCTGAGGAGTTTTTTCATTCGATTCGATTCTGCCTTACAAGGTCCCCCATTCTCGTGACCTGCTGTGGTGATAATCAAGATCAGAGGTTGTCTCCTTGCTCCTCTTCCGGATTCAAGGACGTTCAACATCTCGGAAGTTTTGTGTGCGTGATATTCATCTATTATCGCACCGTGAACACTAAACCCATCCTGAGTTCTTGAGTCGCGCCCAAGCGGAACAAACACAGAGCCCATGGCAGGGTTGTATATAGAGCTTTTATAGGGTTCAACCTCATCCCGATACGGAGATGCTAAGATCATCTTCTTGGCATATTCCCATACGATCCTTGCCTGACTCTCTTTTGTTGCTGCACAGTAAACCTGTGCGCCTGGTTCTCGATCTGCAATTTGCAGATATAGTGCAATTCCAGCAGCTAAGGGGGACTTACCATTCTTCCTAGCGATCTCAATGTACGCATATCGATATCTGCGAAATCCATTCGATTTACGCTTCCAGCCGAAAAGAGGGCGAACGATGTCAAACTCTTGCCAGTCACTCAAAATAAACGGTTTACCGTTCCACTCTCCATCAAAGTGGCGCAGTTTCTGAAAAAATCGCACCGCACGGTCGGCAGCTGCCTCATCGTAGTAATAGGGGAAATTTTTATCTTTCTGGCGTTTGAGGTCTCGCTCATGACGAGCTCTTGCCATGAGAACATACTTAGACCAGGGCTGCTTACGGTACTTTGGCTTCTTTCTTCTTACTTTAGTCGTCGCCATAGAGCTCCTCCTGGAGAGAGCCCTTCCCCTTTTTGCCCTTATCTTGGAAAATGATAGAAGCACGGGCAGCCGGAGTCATGCCGAACTGTTTCTCAATCGACAGCATCTCTCTGTGCAATTCAAGATAAGGCTTAAGTGCAGGGTTGGGCTTCTGGCTGAACCCGTTTTGAGTTACATATTCAGCTATCGCAGGTCCCTTAATTAATTCATCTCGGTACCGCAACCACTGATCAAAAATATCGCAGTAGCGAACCAGCAGATATGTATCTGCCTCGGTGTGAAGTTTTAGCGGTCCAAGGATCTTCGATACCTCTACAAATATCTCATTTCCGCGAGCGCTCAATTCGAACTTTGGTCGAGCATCCCTCGCTAGTTGAGGGAAGATCTCGCCCTTCGGCATGTCACGCTTACGTTGCTTTTGAGCCTCCTTCAGTTTTGTAGGTTTTTTCGGTGGTCCCCTCCTTCCCATTTCCGTTTTCCTCTCTCATTTCTGACCTTTTCTTGTGGTTTTACCCTAAAAACCGCAAAACCTTCGCGCGCAAAAATTTGGCTATGCCGTGCCATCTATGCTTAAAACGAATATATACGTTTTAAGCCCCCCCTGGGGTTTAAATTCTAATAAAAACAGCTACTTACCCTTAATTTTCTAAAAAATCAGAATCAAAAATACCTCAGTAATTTCCTGACACATAGTCCTTTAAAGCTAAACCCCTAGTATAATCAATGACTTAGCTACCTCCCTCTATTCCCTCTCTCTTTCTCTTGTTCCGGATGTACTCTCTGGACTCCTTTTGGGACTTCTTTGCGTGACAGCTCCTGCACTGACTCTGTAAGTTATCGTAGCTCAGTTTCAGTGCTGGATTTTTGAACATCGGAATGACGTGATCGACCTGTTGCGTTGGCGCATCGTTACAGACTTCGCAAACCGGATTAGCCTTTATCTTCTTAGCCCTTATCTGCTTCCATTCCTTTGAGTCATAGAAGGGGTCTTTCGCCTTCTTCCTTCTTGACCACTTCGGCTCCTCCGGTGGCATGTGAGCATCACAGTAGGGTCTCAGATTCATGTGAATCGTCGGGCATCGAGCAGCTCTGCACGCCTTACCAATCACGCTCACGTCTCTTCCTCCTTTTTTTGGGGTAGTTTATGTGTCCCCGTTTCTCTGCGCTCAGAACGCGGAATTGACTCTTAACTCCCTGAGAGACATGATCAATACAGAATTTACGACTAGAGACACGAGCCACAATAGTTCGATACTCACTCTCAGAGAGAGCTCGTCCAGCGATCTGATTCAAGCACCATCGGAAAGAAAAATCGATATCAGCAGAAAGCCTCATCCACTCAAGAGTAAGTTCTCTTTTTATATTCATGCGAATATCAACCAATGCCCCCTTGACCAGAGCGATCAAGAATAGCCTGTAGTTTTCCTCTTCCTGCGTTCTTTCTTGCACATCCTCACTACTCATTCCCAGAAGCATCGCTCTTCTCCTTCCCGTCGATTAGTTTCTTCAAGCCATAAACGGCGGCACGAGTAGCATCACGTGTCTCGATTTGTAATTCACGAGCCTTTCTTATCTCTTCAAGTACGTTTGCGATTTGTCCAAAGATAAGAAAAAGGAAGAAGCAAATAAAAGCTGTTTCCATATTATCTCCTTAAGGATGAGTGGTTTGTAACAAGGTAAATAAGCATACGCCGAACCTCTTCAAGCCCAGCTTCTTTATTCTCTTCTTTCAGGACGACCTCACGCTCGAGGAGGTACTCATATAATTCTCTCAATTGCACACTCCGGAAACGTGGCTCGCCTTTGATAACGCTCTTGACCGCTCTCTTCTGCTCATTAGGCTTGAGCATAAGCATTCTGTGCACCTTACGTAACAACTTAGAACGATCACAATCGCACTCCTCAATACTGTCGATGATTGCTCGAATAAGCCGAGGATCTCCGCTTCGTTCCCACTTCCGGCATGTAGAGACGCCGATTTTAAGTTTTGTTGCTAAGTATTTTTGAGTCAGGAACGCCGCTTCGCGGAGAGTTGTTAGATCGTAGGGATCCTCTTCGGTAGATATGTGTAACGAGAGATCTGAGCTGGACATCGATTCCAATTAAGTAACAGCTCAAGATCACCCACGATCCGATTAACACAACGAAGCTCAAGGAGCAAGGATTATCACGCTGCATATGTCGCTCTCATTGTGATAATCACAGGTCAAAAAGCAGTGTGTAGTAAATTCAATTAAGTAGCGGTTAGCGCTCTAACCCGATAACTCTGCTTATCGGGCGCAGTGAGCGGTGAGCGCTACTCATTACTACGCTGCGAGTCTTTGAGAAAAAAATTTATTTTCTCCAAAACCCGAAAAATTAACAATCTGTGCCTGAAGGGCTTCATGAGCAATCTCGAAGCATTTTCTTGCGTTAAACACTTGTAGATGAATATAGTGCTTCTTCGTTACTCTTGGTGAGCTATGTCCAAGCGCTCCTGCAATCTGTCCTGGGGTTGCTCCTGCACGAGCAGATTCCGTGGCGAATGTCCGGCGAAGATCGTGTGGAACAAATCCTCTTATTCCAGCCATTTTACAGGCTTTTCTCCAATGTCTTCGAAGAGACCACAATCTCTCCCCCTCTCTCCCAACCTTTATGGATGTAAAAATATATTCACTTAGAGCTTCTCCTTCGACTCTCCTATCTTGAAGACTTTCTGCGAGCCAAAAAGGAAGCAATACTTCATGGTCTTTCTTATTTTTTGTTTCTCTAAGAATAAGCACATTACCCCTTAGATCTTCCCACTTAGCACCTAAGGCTTCTGATGTTCTCAGACCAGAAAACAGCATTAAGTAAAAAGCATCAGAGTGAGGCACATGCGACAACGCTATCATTATGCGAGCAAGATCCTCTCCAAAAATAACCTTAGTGCGGGGCTTCTCCGGACTCTTCTCGACCAGATCTGTTGGGTTTCGACCGTCGAAATACTCCCACTCTGTCATTTTGTTCATAATGGAACGAACTAACCCCAGGCACCTATTAGCCTCAATTGGCGCACGAGCCGACACACGTGAGTGCATTCGAGCAATATCACGTCGTTTAAGCTCGTTAAGTCTCATCTGCCCTATGGCTGGAAGAATATACTTATTAAGTCTTCGTATATCATCAGTGGCGTACGTTTTTCTTCGCTCCGCACCATAGGTCTCGCCCCAAATCACAGCTGCTTCTTCAAATGTTATGCTATCCATGTAAAACCTCCAAACTAATACTACTTGTCTATTGGCTCATTTGTTATCGCTTGTTTTCGTAATTAATTGCAGCTGAGTGAGTCGACTACTGCAAATCCAAACTAAAATAGCGAATTGACTCTCTCACCTCCTCATAGGTTTCATCCGCTGTCCATTGATAATGACCAGGATGTGTGATTGGAATAACATTACATTTCCCTCCGGGATCTCTTTCAAAAGCGTAGTTGGCGCAGAAAACCATAGCAGGTGCTCCATTTTGGTGCAGCTCAAGCCATCCTTTCATCGCTTTCTCCTTTCTTTATAAACAAAGCTTGGGGGTTGTCCCCTACCAAAAACTCATCTACTGACTGCCCTCGCCGTCTATGATATTCCGTCGCTTCTTCAATCGTTTCGCTGGCTTCGTCTTCGGAATCAACCTCAAAATCATGCCCACAACAAAAACAAGTAATATTAAAAGGATCTCTCTTAAACGTATCCCTAAAAACCCTCACCGCCTCTTTTTGACTGTCAGCTTCAATATAAATAAGTTCATATTTGAGTTTCCGACTACCTCCCGAGCACATATCATAAAATTCATAAATCATAGCGTCTCCCAATCCTTGTATGCGTTTATGTGGTTTCCGATTCTACTTTCTTTTTTAGTTTTAGCGTAACTGTTCATCAACATACCTCCATTCATGTGCTGCATGAAGTTCTGGGTCTAATATGAATAACCAATCGAAAACATCCTCCTGTGGGCGGAATGCGTTGTCACGCAAGCAGTACCACATGATTAATGGGACAAGAGATTGATCATGTTTATTCCGAATAAGAATGTTATCAACTCTGTCAGGCTTATGTTTCTCGCAGCATTTCCAAGTCATATCTCTTCCTCAGTCTTTGTAAGGATCTAAAACATCGCTTCCAGCCATCGCAACTCCTATAGGTTTCAACCAGTGTAAAATTTTGATCGTTCCTGCATGTAGATCAAGAACCTCATGTAGTCTTTTGTAGCAATGCGGAGATTCATCAAGACCACCTCCACGTAGCTCTACCCCTACTCGATCTATCCACTCTTTCATCATTTCTGGTTTCAATTTACCTTCTCTAATCTGAATCAACTGCTTCGGTTTTCCCTCTTCAACCCGTTTCCACCTAAAAGAACCAGCAGCTTCTCTTCGTCCCATAACACGACCTGAACCATGAACTGTTGAATAGAGGGATTCTTTACTTTCGTCGCTATCCACCCCTTCAAGAATTACGGAATTTTCACCCATAGAGCCTCCGACAAATCCACGTTGTCCTGGAAAAGCAGGAGTTGCTCCTTTTCGCACCACCCAGAACTTTTCCTCGAAATGCTCTTCTTCCCAAGCGAAATTGTGATGATTGTGAACTTCTTCTATAATCCTTGCTCCCAGTATCTCAGCCACTTTCGAGCATACATAGTCTCGCCCAGCGTAAGCATACCTTCCAGCTAAGTTCATGCACATCAGGTAGTCCTGCCCCAAAGCCGAGTTAGTGGGAAGAAGAACGGGAGGTTCATCCATTCCATCCTTTCCACCTCCTTCTTTTACAAAGTGAGTAGCAATCTTGTGCCCTAAACCCCGACTACCAAAATGCACCCCAACCCATATGCGATTTTCTCCATCGATAAAAATATCAACGTAGTGGTTGCCGCTTCCGACAGTACCAAGCTGTTGCTGCGCCATTCTCTTTAAAGGATTGAGTAAATCGTGTGACCAGGCATCATCAGAAAATAGCTCATGATCTACCGGTTCATTATTTATCCGTCCAACTCCAAACGATATTTGTCTGGAAATATCATTCATAATAGTGGAGATGTTTTTCTTTATGTCTTCAGCATCACAATCCAGACGAACTGCTTTATTTCCACACGCAATATCATGTCCAACCCCACTGGGGCTTATTACATCCTTATATGCGATTACTCCACCGATAGGCATTGAGTATCCAACATGATTATCTGCCATCAAAGCAGCAGGTTCATTATTAGGTCTACAACGATTTATCTGATTTAAGACTCGGTCTTCAATTTCACCGTAAGTTTTCATTTATTCTCTTCCTCCTTATCCAGATTTGACTTTCCCACTAAACACAGCACCAGCTCAGGAGGAACAAAAAATAATCATAAACCCCCTCGTTAACAAACCACCTTTCCGTATCATCTACTGAAGAGTCGTTAGCGATAGAGAAAATCACTCTTGTCCCCATTGGGTACTTCTGCAAAATGTTAATTAATTCTTGAACTATCATTCCGCATACTCCTTTCGTCTATGTTCATGGGCTTATTATAAGTTATAAAGAATTGGTATTTTGCAATTTTGGAGAGCCCAGTCTATCCAAAAGCGGTACCATCTCAGCTTGCCATAAACCCAGTCTTCGTCATTCTATAATTTTAAATATTCCAAAATCACATCCTTAGCTTCCTCCCAGCCGTAACATGTTTCAACTTTATATCCATAACGCTTTAGCCTCTCATGCCACCTAAGTTGCCAAGGACTCGCCTTCCGTCCCTCAACCTTCATTTCGATAAACAAACCGTGATAACCACCTACTGGTACTGCGAGAATAACATCCGGCACACCCGCTCTTAACCCCTCCTTAATCATTTTGCTCTTCTGCACTGGGGTGGAATAGAAGCCATTCGGGACTGCAAACAAATTCTCCAACTAAGGATACTGAGGGGTAAAGCAATAAGCCCAGGCGAATAGAGCGCATTGCTCAACATGCTCACTATTTCGTCTGAGCGATATCTTTAATTTCCCTGAAACTCTTCTTCTCACAACCTACCAGTCCAGTATTGCTTTGTATTCTCCAGCTCCCTCTCCAGCTGCCGAATGGAGGACTCAGCCTCCGCGAAACACCTTCTCTCGATATCACGTAGCCTGGCGCTGTGATCGTTACACATCCACTGCCGCGTGTACTCAATCGCCTTAGAGTGAGAGAGAAAGACGCGCTCCAATCGATAAACGACTTCTTCCTTACGAACCTCTCCATGAACCTTAGGAGCAATTATCACATAATATAACTCGTCGACCTCCTTATACAGATTAACCACGACACCACCTATCACGTAAGGCCACTCCCTTTCGGAGCAGTAAACCGTAGTCCCAGGAGTCATAGACCAATGCCTACAATCATTCATACGTACTCCGGTTAAAAACATCTGCTCCTTTCTGCTGGTCATAAGACTTCAAAAACTCAATCAACTTCCGAGCATAAAGACTATATGCTGCCGACCATGCTGCCGACTCTGCTGCCGACTCTGCTGCCGACTCTGCTGCCGACCATGCTGCCGACCA
>CAZTBW010000004.1:0-246747 GCA_964612555.1 uncultured Bdellovibrionales bacterium
CTATCGTTCCTACGTTCAAGTGAGGCTTACTTCTATCAAATTTATCTTTAGACATAACGGTATCCTATCTCTTTTACTTATTTTCCATTTATTATCTTGCAATCAGAGCTTCTGCAACCTGGGCAGGAACCTGATCATAACTATTAAAATGCATTGAGAAGGTTGCCCTTCCCTGTGTCTGGGAACGAAGATCAGTTGCATAACCGAACATCTCACCGAGAGGAACCTCAGCATTTATAACCTGAGCTCCCACTCTTGCTTCCATTCCCAGAATCTTTCCCCTTCTTCTGTTTATGTCTCCCACTACATTTGAAAGACTTTCATCAGGGGTGACTACTTCAACTTTCATAATTGGCTCAAGGAGTTTCAAATCTGCTTCCCTGGCTGCTTCCTTAACTGCCAGTGACCCCGCAATCTTGAAAGCCATCTCGGAAGAATCCACTTCATGAAAACTTCCATCAATCAAATCAACTCCGACATCAATTACAGGATACCCAGCCAGGATACCACCCCCTAAAGCTTCAACTATCCCCTTTTCAGCCGCAGGAATATATTCTTTTGGGATAGTTCCACCTTTTATAAGATTATTGAACTGAAAGCCCTCTCCACGAGGTCTGGGATAGAGCTTTATCACCACGTGCCCGTACTGACCACGACCTCCGGTCTGCCTGACGTACTTGTAATCTTTTTCTGCCGGTTTAAGAATCGTTTCACGATATGCAACCTGTGGTTTTCCTACATTGGCGGAGACTTTAAATTCTCTTGTAAGCCTGTCTACGATAATTTCAAGATGCAGCTCCCCCATACCGGCAATAATGGTTTGTCCGGTTTCTTCATCAGAGTTCAATCTGAAGGAAGGGTCTTCCTGAGCAATTTTTGCTAACGCACTACCAAGCTTGTCCTGATCTGCTTTTGTTTTAGGCTCTATCGCCACTGAGATTACGGGCTCAGGAAATTCTATTGATTCAAGTATAATCGGACTGTTCTCTGCACAGAGAGTATCCCCTGTGTGAACATCCTTTAAACCAACCACTGCTGCAATATCACCGGTTTCGATAGCATCAACCTCTTCACGCTTATTGGCATGCATCTTTACGATTCTACCAATCCGATACGACTTATCAGTTCGAGGGATATATGCTGAATCTCCGGAACGGATTTTTCCGGAATACACTCTGACAAAACTCAAGACCCCGTGTGGGTCTGCTATGATCTTAAATGCAAGAGCAGAAAAAGGAGCTTTATCGTCTGCGTTTCGAGTTACCGTCTTTTCAGAATCCCTGACATCCATTCCCTCAACAGGTGGAACATCAAGGGGAGAAGGGAGAAACCTGACCACTGCATCCAATAAAGGCTGGACACCTTTATTCTTAAATGCCGAACCACAAAGAACCGGGACAACCGACATGAAAAGACAAGCTTTTCTAATGCCCTCATATATTTCATCGTGGCTTAGTTCAGCACCGGAAAGATATTTATCAAGTAGCACTTCATCAGTCTCAGCTATTGCCTCAATAAGAGCAGTCCGGGCGTTTTTCGCCTGTTCTTCTATATCTTTTGGAATTTCTTCATAACGATACCTGGCTCCCAAAGTCTCTTCTTCATAAATGGTAGCTTTCATCGTTACAAGGTCGATAATACCCTTAAAATCATCTTCCCTTCCTATGGGAAGTTGTATCGGTACAGGGGTACATTTTAAACGTGAACGCATCATCTCGACACAACGTTCAAAATCCGCACCCATTCTGTCCATTTTGTTTACAAAGCAAAATCGAGGCACTTCATATTTGTTAGCCTGTCTCCAGACGGTCTCCGTCTGAGGCTCCACTCCGGCTACGGCATCAAACACGGCAATAGCACCATCGAGTACTCTGAGAGATCGTTCTACCTCAATGGTAAAATCAACGTGCCCGGGAGTATCAATAATATTAATCCGATGAAGCTCGAAATTATCTTCAGCGCCTTTCCAGTGACAGGTCGTTGCAGCCGAGGTGATGGTAATACCACGCTCCTGTTCCTGCTCCATGTAATCCATAGTAGCAGCACCATCGTGCACTTCACCGATTTTATAGCTCACGCCTGTGTAGTACAGAATACGCTCAGTAGTAGTGGTTTTTCCGGCATCAATGTGAGCCATGATGCCGATGTTTCTGATTCTATTTAAAGGGATAGACCTTTGTGACATGCGCGCTCACCTTCTTAGTATCGTTTGAGTATAAAATACGCAGTCAAAAAAAGCGAACTGCCAACAGAAATTTACAGTATAAAATTTACGGTATAAATTTACCGCAGAAATTTACCACCGATAGTGAGCAAAAGCCCGGTTCGCTTCTGCCATTTTATGAGCATCTTCTTTCTTTCTTACCGCGTTACCTCTGTTCTGAGAAGCGTCATATAGCTCGGCAGCAAGTCTGTCCTGCATACTTTTTTCAGATCGATCACGAGCAGCATTTACAATCCAGCGAATGGCAAGTGCATCACGTCTGTTCTGTCTGACTTCAGTAGGAACCTGATAGGTCGCACCACCCACTCTTCTTGAACGAACCTCAACAACCGGTCGAACATTTTCCATTGCCTGATTGAAAATCTCATATCCATCCTGGCTGTATCTGGTGGAAGCAGAACTGAGCGCACCATAAAAAACACGCTCCGCAATGGTTCTCTTACCATGCAACATCATCATATTAATGAACTGTCTTACAAGCACACTCCCAAACTTCTGGTCTGGAATACGATCTCTTTTAAAATCTTTACTTTTTCTGGACATAGACTACTTAAACTCTACTTAACATTAACAAAACTATTGCTTAGGACGCCCCTACTGTTTAGGACGCTTAGTTCCATACTTGGAACGTGACTGATTCCTGCCATTAACTCCTTGAGTATCAAGGTTACCCCGAACGATATGATACCGAACTCCAGGAAGATCCTTCACCCGACCACCCCTGATAAGAACCACGGAGTGCTCCTGAAGATTGTGACCCTCTCCGGGGATATAACTGGTTACTTCAATGCCGTTTGTTAAACGTACACGAGCTACCTTTCTAAGCGCAGAATTAGGCTTTTTTGGCGTAGTAGTGTACACCCTTACACATACCCCCCGCTTCTGAGGACAAGCCTGCAAAGCAGGAACCTTGTTTCGCTTCTCTTGTTTCTTCCGACCTTGTCGAACTAGCTGACTAATCGTAGGCATGTACTACGCTCCAATTAAAATATCTTTAGTTTTAACAACAACTTATAAAATAAAATCTTATCAGAAACCCTAAAAAACACTCATTTAATACAAACAAATGAGAAATTACATTTAAAAACGCAGGCGCTGATTTATCACCAGCCTTGAGTAAATGTCAAATTTTACAGGATAAAAACCGCACCCTTGATTCATATTTTATCAGCATGAATAAGCTGCGGTTTTTATTCGAATGCTCCCCCTACGGATGTGCCTGATCAGAATTACTCCTTCCAAGCTGAAGAGGCATCCTGATAGTGTTTGGACCACTTCCTCCGTTTCCTGAAGAACTCCTTACCTCACTCTGGCTTCCTTCCTTTTCCTCCTGCCCCTCAACAAATACACGGGCTTCCTTTACAGGGTCTTTAATATACCCGGTTCCGGCAGGGATAATTCTTCCCATGATAACATTTTCCTTAAGCCCTCTGAGGTAATCAGTCTTACCTGAGGTTGAAGCCTCAGTAAGTACCTTCGTAGTTTCCTGGAAGCTTGCTGCCGAGATAAAGCTCTCGGTAGAAAGCGACGCTTTGGTAATACCAAGAAGTAATGGCTCATACGTAGCAGGCTCTCCACCTTCTGCCGCAACACGATCATTCTCTTCGGCAAAAGTAAAGCGATCAACCGACTCACCATCAAGGAACCTCGTATCACCGGCAGTAATAACCCGAACCTTACCAAGCATCTGGCGTACAATTACTTCAATGTGCTTATCGTTAATCTTCACACCCTGAAGTCGATATACTTCCTGAGCCTCATTCACAAGGTATCTTGCAAGTTCACGAACTCCAAGAATTCTCAGAATATCATGAGGGTTGGCAGAACCGGACGTTAAAGCATCTCCCGATCTTACCCGATCACCTTTTTCCACCTGAAGATGTTTATTCTTGGGAATAAAATATTCAACCGGCTCTCCCACTTCAGGAGTCACGATAAGGCGACGCTTACCACGGTAATCTTCACCAAAACTTACCACTCCATCAATGTCACTGACATCCGCGGGACTCTTTGGTTTTCTTGCTTCAAATAGCTCAGCAACTCTTGGAAGACCACCGGTAATATCCTTGGTTTTGGTACTTTCACGTTCTCTCTTTGCAAGTACCGCTCCAGGAAATACCTCTTCCCCGTTTGACACCACTACCTTGATTCCAACCGGAAGATAAAAAGTCTGCTCTTTACCGGTCTCACTGTTCTTGACAATGATTGCCGGTCGAAGATCAAGTGATTTATCCTTGGACTCAACGATTTCTCTTTCAGCAAAACCGGTTCTTTCATCGGTTCTCTCTTCAAGAGTGTACTCGTTAATATCTTTCCAGCTTGCAACACCACCGAACTCCGTCATAACCGGAACAGAGAAAGGATCCCATTCAGCCAGAAGATCTCCAGGCTTTACCGATTCCCCCTCTTTCTGCTTGACGATCGTACCATAAAGAAGCGGATACTTTTCTTTCTCCCTGCCCTCTTTAGTGTCAACAATAGATATCTCGGCTTTACGTCCCATAACCACCATCCCACGAGGTGATTCTACGATATTTCCATCCTTATATCGCACCTCACCCGCATATCGGGAAAGCAGATTAGTCTGTTCCGCACGACCGGTTGCCGTACCACCGATGTGGAATGTTCTCATGGTAAGCTGAGTACCAGGCTCTCCAATGGACTGTGCAGCAATTACACCCACTGCCTCACCCATGTTGGCGATATGCCCTCGGGCAAGGTCACGACCGTAACAAAGCGCACACACTCCATACCTCTGCTCACAAGTCAGCGCAGATCGTATCATCACCCGATCTATCCCTGCATCCGCAATCTGTTCAGCAGCAGCTTCGTCAATTTCATGATTACCAAGAACAATCACTTCATCGGTAATCGGGTCAACGATATCATCCAGAGCCACTCTTCCAAGGATTCTGTCAGCAAGTCCTTCAATCTGTTCACCCGCTTCAATAAGCGCAGTTACTTCGATTCCATTAAGCGTACCACAATCATAACCAGTCACCACACAATCCTGAGCAACATCTACAAGCCTACGAGTCAGATACCCGGAGTTTGCGGTCTTAAGTGCGGTATCCGCAAGACCCTTTCTTGCTCCGTGTGTAGAAATAAAGTACTCACCTACCGTTAAACCTTCACGGAAGTTTGCCTTGATTGGGGTCTCAATAATGGAGCCATCAGGTTTTGCCATCAATCCCCGCATCCCGGCAAGCTGACGAATCTGCTGACTCGAACCACGAGCACCAGAATCTGCCATCATGTAGATTGGATTAAAACTTGGTCCTACATGAGTCTCCTTACCATCTGAAAAAGACTCAGAAGCAATACCCTGCATCATGTCAGTTGCAACACGGTCTCCAAAATCAGCCCAGATATCAATTGCCTTATTGTAACGCTCTCCGGTAGTAATAAGACCTTCCTGATATTGCTGCTCCACCGTTGCAATACGCTCCTCGGCTTCCGAAAGGAGCTTACTCTTTGAATCAGGAATAGTCATATCCTTCATACCAATAGAAATACCTGCCTTCGTTGCATAGCGATACCCAAGGTCTTTCAGTCTGTCAGAAAGAAGAACTGTGGCTTTATTCCCGGAAAGTCTGAAACAATCATCCACGAGATTTCCAAGCTGCTTCTTGGTCATAACCTTGTTAATATGAGCAAATGTCAGACCCTCTGGACAGATATCATACAAGAGCACTCTTCCAACCGTAGTCTGCTCCATCTTCCCATCAATTCTGACTTTAATACCCGCCTGAAGATCAACCAGATCAGAATCATAGGCATGACGCACTTCATCCGGACTTGAGAATATTTTTCCACTGCCAAAAGCAAAAGGACGTTCTCTGGTCAAATAGTACAGACCCAGTACAATATCCTGAGATGGAACAATGATCGGTTTACCATGAGCAGGACCAAGTACATTATTAGTAGACATCATTAGTACTCGCGCCTCAACCTGCGCCTCTATTGAAAGAGGTAAGTGAACCGCCATCTGGTCTCCGTCAAAGTCCGCGTTAAACGCAGTACATACGAGCGGATGCAGCTGAATCGCCTTTCCTTCCACAAGAATCGGCTCGAACGCCTGAATACCAAGTCGGTGAAGCGTAGGTGCCCGGTTAAGCATAACCGGATGCTCTTTAATAACTTCATCGAGCATATCCCAAACTACCGATTTTTGAAGCTCAACAAGTTTTTTTGCACTTTTTATAGTACTTGCATATCCCTTCTGCTCAAGCTTCTGATAAATGAACGGCTTGAAAAGTTCCAGCGCCATTAATTTTGGCAGACCGCACTGATGCAGACGAAGCTCAGGACCAACAACAATCACCGAACGTCCGGAATAATCAACACGCTTTCCAAGAAGGTTCTGACGGAAACGACCGGTCTTCCCCTTAAGCATGTCAGAAAGTGATTTAAGTGGTCGCTTGTTAGTACCGGTAATCACCCTGCCTCTTCTACCATTATCAAACAAGGCATCAACCGCCTCCTGAAGCATCCTCTTTTCATTTCTGATAATGATATCAGGAGCATTAAGCTCCATAAGCTTTTTCAAACGGTTATTTCTGTTTATAACCCTTCTATAAAGATCATTCAGATCACTCGTAGCAAATCTTCCTCCATCAAGAGGAACAAGCGGTCTAAGATCAGGCGGGATAACAGGGATACACTCAAGTATCATCCACTGCGGATCATTACCACTTTCATGGAACGCCTGAAGAACCTTAAGCCGCTTTACGAGCTTCTTTCTTTTGGCTTCACTGGTAGCTTCCTTAAGTTCTCCACGGAGCTGATTAAAAATCTCCCCCACGTTCAATCGTGAAAGAAGCTCCTTTACCGCTTCGGCACCGATACCGGCACGAAAAGTATCCGAACCGTACTCTTCAAGATTTTTTCGGTACTCCTGCTCGGTAAGGAGCTCATTTGCTTCAAGTGAGGTCTTTCCCGGGTCAAGTATGATGTAAGACTCGAAGTAAAGCACCTTCTCAAGCTCTCTTAATGAAAGATCAAGTATGTTACCAATTCGACTTGGAAGACTTCTTAGAAACCAGATATGTGCAACCGGTGCGGCAAGATCAATATGCCCCATACGTTCACGACGAACTTTTGAAAGTGTTACTTCAACACCACACTTTTCACACACCACCCCACGGTGACGCATCCTTTTGTACTTTCCGCAGATACACTCATAATCCTTTACAGGACCGAATATCTTACCACAGAAGAGTCCATCCCGTTCCGGCTTAAAGGTACGATAGTTTATAGTTTCAGGTTTTCTGACCTGTCCATGCGACCAAGAGCGAATCTTCTC
This sequence comes from uncultured Bdellovibrionales bacterium, assembly GCA_964612555.1. Taxonomy (GTDB): domain Bacteria; phylum Bdellovibrionota_C; class UBA2361; order SZUA-149; family DAOLCO01; genus DAOLCO01. The sequence goes on from CAZTBW010000004.1 coordinate 7,530, forward strand.
AGGACTCGCAATTGAAATTCGCATCGCTGTTATATTTGAGGGGTTTTTTGGTTTCTCAAATAAGCTAAATATATCATCCATACCCAAATGTCCTTCTACTTGTTTAGGAACTTAAATTTATCTACCACCAGAACTACACACTACATCTTATCAGTATCAGAATCGCCTACATCAACTTCGACATTAATCTTTGCTACGGTCTGTCTGGTCACTTCATCAATCGAGGTAATCTCATCAAGCTCTTCTTCAGGCTCCACAAGATCAACATCAAGTCCAAGGCTCATCAATTCCTTGCACATAACATTAAAGGATTCCGGAAGTCCGGGCTCAAGCACGTTCTCACCCTTCACTATCGCTTCATACATTCTGGTTCTACCCGCAACGTCATCGGACTTGACAGTAAGAAACTCCTGTAGTGAGTACGCCGCACCGTACGCTTCAAGCGCCCACACTTCCATCTCCCCGAGACGCTGACCACCAAACTGCGCCTTACCTCCAAGCGGCTGCTGAGTAACCAGTGAATATGGACCAATGGAACGAGCGTGAATCTTCTCATCCACCAGGTGGTGAAGTTTAAGGATATACATAATCCCCACAGTGACCCGCTCTGAGAACTTCTCTCCGGTTCTACCATCATACAGCTCGGTCCTTCCAAAATGAAGGTCTTCAGGTAAACCCGCAGTAGCTGATAAATCAGAAACTTCTTTCTCACTCAGCCCTTCAAAAACCGGGCTTGCAATATGAATACCTTCCATACACTTTTGAGCAAGCTCCATGACTTCAATATCATCAAGACTCCCGATGTAATCCACGTATCCTTTATTTTCAAAAGCTTCTGTAAGAAGCACTCTGGTATCCGAAACTATCTTCTTCAACTCAGGAGTCATGGCACCTTCTCTTGAAAGAACCTTTCTTACCTGAATATTCGGGTCACAGACTTTCTCAACCTGATCCCGCAACCTTCTTCCCACACTGTAAGAAGACCAGCCCAAATGCGTTTCAAGAATCTGTCCCACGTTCATTCGGGAAGGAACACCAAGAGGGTTCAGTACCATGTCAATGGGAGTACCGTCAGGAAGATACGGCATATCCTCTACCGGAAGCACCACTGAAAGCACCCCTTTGTTTCCATGACGACCCGCCATCTTGTCACCAACCTGAAGCCGTCTCTTGACCGCAACAAACACCTTGACAAGTTTAATAACTCCAGGGGGAAGTTCATCTCCCTTTCTCAATCTCTTGATCTTATTGGATATCGCAGCCCGCTTGTTATTAATAAGCTGACCTGTGCTCACCACAATACGACTCACCTCTTCCTGAATCTTTTCATTTCCAATCTGAACATCTCTCAGATATTCAAACGGAACTTCATCAAGCAGTGCCTTTGTAAGCTTCTCACCCTTTGCAATAAGCGGACGCTTGTTTTCATCCACAAGCTTTGCAGTGGTCTCCTTCCCTTCAAGAAGTAACACAAGCTGTTTCAATGCAGAGTCACGAAGAATCCTGATTTCATCTCTCTGATCTTGCTCAAGTTTGGCAATATCAGCTTTTTCGATTTCAAGCATTCTGTCGTCTTTGGAAGTACCCTTACGTGAGAACACGTGCGCACCAATGATCGTACCTTCCACACCGGGAGGTAGTCGCAAACTGGTATCCCGAACTTCACCGGCTTTCTCACCAAAGATCGCACGAAGAAGCTTTTCTTCCGGTGACAGTTGAGTTTCGCTCTTTGGAGTTATCTTACCAACAAGAATATCACCAGGCTTAACTTCAGCACCAATTCTGATAATCCCCGATTCATCAAGGTTGGAAAGCGCTTCCTCACCCACGTTGGGAATATCACGAGTAATTTCTTCGTTACCCAATTTGGTATCCCGGGCGACACACTCAAACTCTTCAATATGAATTGAACTGAAAACATCTTCCTGCACCACACGCTCACTTACAAGCATGGAGTCCTCAAAGTTGTAGCCACCCCAGGACATGAAAGCAAGCAGAATGTTTTTACCCAGAGCAAGCTCTCCCATATCGGTAGACTGCCCGTCAGCAATAACCTCACTCGCTCCAACCACGTCTCCCTGCTGTACAATCGGACGCTGGTTGATGCAGGTACTCTGATTCGATCTCATGTACTTGGTGATATTGTAAATATCAACTCCGGTATCAAGCGGGTCATCGGAAAGCGTATCAGCCTTCATCACAATTCGGGTCGCATCAACCGACTGCACCACCCCTGAACGCTTCGCCACTATCGCAGCTCCGGAATCTCCGGCAACCACTTTTTCCACCCCCGTACCAACCAAAGGAGCACGAGAAGTAATAAGCGGCACTGCCTGGCGCTGCATGTTTGAACCCATAAGTGCACGGTTTGCGTCATCATTCTCAAGAAAAGGAATAAGTGACGCGGCAACACTCACAAGCTGACTCGGACTCACGTCCATAAGAGTTACTTCTTCTGCCGGTACAAAAAGAAACTCATTGTTCTTTCTTGCAGAAACAAGCGCATCAACGAACTTACCATTTTTATCAAGTGGAGCATTCGCCTGAGCAATTACTTCACGAGCTTCCTCAATCGCAGAAAGATACACAAGATCCTTGGATGCCTTGCCATTATTTACCACCCGGTAAGGCGTCTCGACAAAACCAAAGTCATTAACTCTTGCATAAGAAGCAAGAGAAGAGATCAACCCGATATTCGGACCTTCCGGCGTTTCAATCGGACATACACGACCATAGTGAGTCGTGTGAACGTCACGCACCTCAAAACCTGCTCGCTCACGAGTTAATCCACCTGGACCAAGGGCACTTAACCTTCTCTTGTGAGTGATCTCACTAAGTGGGTTAGTCTGATCCATAAACTGACTCAGCTGTGAAGAACCAAAGAACTCCTTCACCGCCGCAGCAACCGGTTTATAATTGATAAGGTCTTGTGGCATCTGGGTTTCAATATCCTGGATGCTCATACGCTCCTTGATCGCACGCTCCATACGAACCAGACCGATACGGTACTGGTTCTCAACAAGCTCACCCGCAGAACGTACCCGTCTGTTTCCAAGATGATCAATATCATCAACTGAATAGTTTACCGGGTCATTGGAGTTTCTGAGTACAAGAAGATACTTGATAGTTTCAGTGATATCCTCAACAGTAAGTGTTCCCCCATCAAGATATTCCGAACCGGTAGTCGCATCTTTCTTTGTACTGAACTTTCTACCCTTCAAACCACCTCTTGAACCACCATAAAGCTTGAAGTCAAGCTTCATACGCCCTACCGCAGACAGATCGTAGCGCTCAGGGTTAAAGAAAAGGTTATGGAAATTTGCTTCAGCAGCTTCAATACGAGGTGGATCACCAGGTCTGAGGTGCTTGTATATCTCAATCAGTGCATCACGCTGAGGTCTGCCAAGATATACTGAAAGTATATCCTCCTTTTCAGGCTCAAGACCGTCCGAGTCAAGAGTCTTAAGAAGCGCATCACCAATGTGATTTTCCCGCAAGTAAAGAACTTCAACCTGAGTAATACCCATATCCCGAAGTTCGGAAAAAGTACCACTCTCTTTGATTCTACCCTTACTGTCAGTCTGATCAGGAGTAAATGCTTCACCGGCACGCACCAGTACTCTGAACTTGGCAAAAATATCCGCAAGGTCTTTTTCTGAAATTTCTGAAAGGTTTTTAGGGAGTACCTTATTTATCTCATCCCAACCAACCAAAACATCCCCCTTGTTAGCAATAAGCTTTTTACCGGAGGGACTCGGGATATCGTCAATTGCCTGTACGATAGTCTTGGCAGATACGATAGACTCAATTGAAGCAGGATCTATTTCAATTTCCTCAAGACCAGCTTCACTAAGCCTTCTAAGGTTGGCACGATTAAATTTTTGTCCGGCACGAACAAGTACCTTACCACCTTTAACTTTTACATCGGAAAATGCTTTCTGTCCTTCGAGCTGATCGACTTTGAAAGCTTTTGTAATGGAACCGTCTTTTGCAACAGTAAGAACATCTGTCTTGTAGAAATAGTTAAGTATCTCCTCGGCACTCATACCCAGAGCGCGAAGGAGTATCGTTGCATGCTGTTTTCTTCTTCTGTCTATACGAACATGAAGAACATCCTTTACATCAAACTCAAGATCAAGCCATGAACCTCTGTAAGGAATAACACGGGCATTGTACAAAATCTTTCCGGAAGAGTGAGTCTTACCCTTGTCATGGTCAAAAAACACACCGGGAGATCGGTGCAACTGACTCACGATAACCCGCTCACTTCCATTAATCATGAAGGTACCATGTTCAGTCATTAAAGGAATTTCACCAAAATATACTTCCTGCTCCTTGATATCCCTGATCTGCTTTCCACCTTCAGCACTGGTATCCCAAAGGACAAGCTGAACCGTCACCTTAAGAGGTGCAGCCCAGGTCATTCCACGTTCCTGACACTCAAGCACGTCATACTTCGGCTCACCTATGTCATAGGATACAAACTCAAGCGAAGCCGTGTCATTATAATCACGTATCGGGAAGACAGATTTAAATACTGCCTGAAGACCAGTGTCAGTTCTTTTTTCAGGAGGCACTCCCGCTTGAAGGAACTTGTCAAATGAAGAGGACTGTATCTGAATTAAATTTGGAATTTCTTTAGTTTTTTCAAACTTTGAGTAGTTTCTGCGAAGGCGAAGGCGGTTACTAACTTTGCTTGACATACGTTTGTCTTTTCCTACTCTCTAATGAGTTATTATATTACTATATGTTATCCAAAAACCTGCCCGATTCCCAAAATCGAAAAGCACAAAAAAAAACAGGTAGAGATAATGATATCTCTACCGCTTACGAGAGCAACTCAGAGAAGACCGAATATAAAACCGGTCTACACAAAAAATATGTACTGAAAAAAATTGCAAAATTTTTAATGAGCTGCACATCAGCTTTAAATAAAAACAGAAGCCAAAAATAAAGCACTAAAGTGTAGTATAATACCCGAAGGATAGCATACTACACACTTACACACGTAAATTCAATACTCTATTTAAGCTCTACCTTGGCACCAACTTCTTCAAGCTTTTTCTTGATTTCCTCAGCTTCAGCTTTGGCAGCAGCTTCCTTAACAGGCTTTGGAGCACTTTCTACAAGCTCTTTTGCCTCTTTAAGCCCAAGGGAAGTTACTTCTCTAACCACCTTGATTACCTTGATTTTATCTGCACCGGCAGCAGCAAGAATCACGTCAAACTCGGTTTTCTCCTCAGCAGCGGCAGCAGCAGCTCCAGGAGCAGCAGCGACCATACCAACCGGAGCAGCCGCACTCACACCAAGCTCTTCCTCAAGAACCTTTACCAGGTTAGCAGCATCCATAAGGGACATTCCCTTGATAAATTCTTTTACGCTTTCTACGTTAAGATCGCTCATTTCTCTCTCCTTCCAATTAATACATTATGATCTGAATTTCATCTTTCAAATCAATACTTTAACAAAAAAAACTTAAAAATATCCAGTTATTTACTCTTTTTTGCTCGCGCAAATTTTAAATAAATGAGACTGTTACAAATTATCCAGTAAAAGTGCTGCACTTGGTAGCATATCACCAAATGCAACTCAATAGCTCCGGGCTACTTTTTTTCAGCTGTTATCCCTTTTTTTCTATTTCGGACTTCCAGGCATCAAGAGTTCTCACTAACTGGGTTGCAGGAGCATTAAGCAACCTGACAAGCTGAGTTGCCGGAGCATTCATTAATGCAAGTAACTTGGCAAAAAGCTCTTCTTTGGACGGTAGCGTCGCAATTCCATCAACTTCACTCTTTGAAATAACACGCCCCTCAAAAACACCAGCCTTTACAGACAGGGTTTCCAAATCCTTGGTATGTTTACTGATGATTTTAGCGGGAGAAACTACATCTTCTTTCGCCCAGACCACTGCAACAGGACCTTTCAGATGATCAACCAGATCACTAACCGGGGTCTCTGAAATTGCTCTCTTTGCCAGAGTGTTTTTAACAATTGCAAAGGATGCCCCGGTAGCCCGTAATTCTTTTCTGAAACTAGTCAGCTGAGCGCAGGTAGTACCCTGATACGAAAGTACATAGGCAGCTCCGGCTTCACTGAAAAGCTCAGATATCTCTTTTACCGACTGTTCTTTTTCATGTGCCAACATACGTCAATTTCTCCTAAAACTTTTATCCCGTCTCTTTCTACTTTTTTCCCATCATCCACAAATGGACTATGGACTATCGTTACGCCTTAAACGCAGCAACATCCAGAGCTATGCTGGGTCCCATAGTAGTGGAAATATGAGCAGATTTAATGTACGCCCCTTTCGAAGTAGGTGGCTTTGCCTTAAGCACCGCATCAATCACTGCAAGCGTATTATCTTTAATTTTATCCGCCCCAAAAGACATAAGAGCAAGTCCCACATGAACTATACCCGCCTTCTCCACTCTGAACTCAACTCTTCCGGATTTAATTGCTTCGATTGCTTTTGCAATGTCAGGAGAAACAGTACCAACTTTCGGGTTCGGCATTAAACCACGAGGTCCAAGCAGTTTTCCGATTCTTCCAACAAGCGCCATTGCATCAGGGGTTGCAACCGCAGCATCGAAATCCATCCATCCTCCCTGAATCTTTTGCACCAGATCTTCCGCACCCACATAATCAGCACCGGCAGCTTCAGCTTCTTTAGCCTTTTCTCCCTTACAGAACGCCGCAACACGAATAACCTTTCCTCTCCCGTGAGGAAGTGCAACCGTGGCACGTACATTCTCTTCAGCTTTACGAGGGTTCACGCCGAGATTGATACTGATATCAACCGACTCATCAAACTTTGCTTTTGGAAGAGACTCCAATATCTTTACCGCCTCTTCAACGGAGTGCAACTTGGAAGGCTCTACCAGCTTTCGTGCCGTCTGCAATCTTTTACCAACTCGTGCCATGTCTACCTCTAAATCCTGGAATTATCTATTATTGAACACTATTATATTATTGAAAAAGCCCACTATTGAAATAACGGGGTCTTAACACCCATACTTCTTGCAGAACCGGCAATGATTTTTACCGCTTCATCAAGATCGTACGCGCTTAAATCTTCCATCTTGATTTTTGCAATTTCCTGAAGGTCTTCCATAGTGAGAGAACCTACTTTTTTCTTGTTAGGCTCACTGGAACCTTTCTGAACTTTTGCATACTTTTTGATTAGAAAAGATGCCGGCGGGCTCTTTACTTCAAATGAAAAAGAGCGATCAGCATACACAGTAATCACAACAGGAAGTATGGTTCCCGTCTGAGACTGGGTCTTTGCATTAAACGCCTTACAGAACTCCATTATGTTCACCCCTTGCTGACCAAGTGCTGGTCCCACCGGAGGTGAAGGATTTGCCTGACCCGCAGGAATCTGTAACTTTACATAGCCTGTAATTTTTTTGCTTTTAGGAGGAGCCATAGTAACACCAAATTCAATTCACTTATCTTAATTTTATTCTGCTTAATTTCGCACTGCTTATACTTTCTCTACCTGTACAAAATCAAGCTCTACAGGGGTATTTCTTCCAAAAATACTGATAAGAACACGAACTTTACCCTTGTCAGCTTTAACCTCGTCTATGGTTCCATTAAAGTCAGCAAAAGGTCCGTCAATGACCTTGACTGAGTCACCATCTTCAAATTGAACCTTCGGACGTGCTTTTTGCCCAATTCCTTCCATCTGTTCAAAAAGAGTCTGCACCTCTTGCGGGCTGAGGGGGACAGGATTATGAGAATCACCAACAAAACCAGTAACTTTAGGCGTATCCTTTACCAGGTGCCAGGTCTCATCATCAAGGACACACTGAATCAGGATATAACCCGGAAAGAACTTTCTTGTAGAGGTCTTCTTTTCACCACGAACAAGCTCTACCACTTTCTCCTGAGGGACAATAATCCTCCCGAATTTGTCCTGTAAGGAAGCGTTTCTGATTCTTTCTTCAAGTGAAAGCTTAACTCTACCCTCAAATCCTGAGTAAACATGCACCACGTACCATGGAATATGCGTCTTCCTTTCAGCTTCAAGCCTTTCTGCCTCAATTTTATCGGCTTCAGATTTTTCTGCTTCTGAAGTGTTTTCCTGCCCTACCTGAGGTACTTCCCCCGCTGCTTCAACAGATGTTTTTTCTTCAACTGCTTCAGTAGGCAAGACATCAGCAGCCAAAACATTAGCAGCCAGTTCAGCAGAAGCTGCCACATCCACATCTGCTGTATTTACAACAGGTTGAGCAGTATCAATCTGCACCGGAGGCATTTCTGAAGCACCCTCATCAGAGCTTTCAACTTGCTTGTCATCAATCATGAAATTACCTGATCTAGATTCGAAAACTGTACCAGTCCGAATAATATAAAAAATGAGTAGAACACTTGCCCTACTTTTGCTTGAAAATCAATGGTTTCAGCTAAAAAATATTTAAAAATGAGTAATATCATATGAGAAAATTACCCCTTGCCTTTTTATTTCGATGGGAGTAGATAAACCTGACTTTTTTAAGGTGGATTTATCCTGTCTACCATAAAAACACATTCTTTCACATTCCGCTTACCTGTGGGCAGATTTGCGATGTCTTTAACATAATCACACAAGATTATTTAAAAGACATTGGATTTAAAGGTTTTTAGATTGATGTTTTGTTTTTATTACTGATTCTTGATTCCTTCTCCGGGTTTTTAGAACAATAGATTTTTTCTTGCAACGTTGTTGTGGGGCTATTGTTGTACTTAACCGGAGAAAGGAATGACGATGTCAAAAGAACGAATAAAGACCAGAGAGGAGTCAGATTCGATTCTCATGGAGAAGATCATTAAGGTCATTGCGAATACCTATGGTCTTACCCCAAGAGACTTAGTGAACATATATGATAAGGACTTGATAAAGGGTTTCTCAGGCGGCTTAGAAACCGAAAAACTTCTGGTTGCAAACCTTGAGGAGACTTTCGGTATCCACATTAACTACAATGAATGGGATCAGAAAGTATATATCCTGGACGACGCAATCAAATTTGCTAAAGAGAGGATTAACAATTCAACATCCTCACCTTTTAAAGACCCTCATTGTCTCACCTAATGGAAGTGATAATAAACAAATAAGTATAATCCAAAGACATCGCAAAAAGGATTTTATCCGATGTCTTTTTCTTTCCCTCCAAGCCCCTGCAATCCACCAAACCCTTAACAATCCATATAAAACTTGACTTTTTTAACGCATGTTTCTACTATGGGAATTGTTCTTTAACATCCTTGTTTGCACCGAGTAGATTTTGCGATGTCTTTTACATAGATTTTTTCATTTATGTAAAAGACATTGGATTTGAAGGTTTCTTCTGGTTTTATTCTTCCTGCTCCGGATTCTTAGAACAATGGTTTTTCTCTCGCGACGTTGTCGTGGAGCCATTGTTGCATCAATCTGGAAAAGGAAGTGAAATATGGATATAGGAAATATTTCAAAACCAAGATCCGTAGATGAGATTGTCACTAGTCTCATATGCGAAGTACTCTGGCTAGATGATAGCACTGTTCAGAAGAACAGTAATATCAAAGACCTCGGCGCGACACCTGCCGAACTTGTTACCATACGGCAGGAGCTCATGGACGAGTTCGAAATAGAAATACCTGCGAAGTCATGGAAGCAAGGGAAAACAGTTGGCGACGCAATCCAGTGCGTCAGGGACGCTTTGGAGAAAAAAAGATGGGAGGAAGACGATGCCAATTAGACAAATCGTCATTGCCCACTTCCGCAAGACCTTTAATATTGAAGTCTCTAACGGAACGAGAATCGGAGACCTGGGAGAAATCCCAGATGACTTCTTTAAGAGACTTTGGGAGATCTGTCGTAAAGACAGATATGAGCCAGAACCTCCCGGTCTTGACAGAGATGAGACCGTTGGCAGCCTGATCAGAACCCTTGAACTTCTACTAGGGACAGCAACAATCAGGTAATAAAGCACCCAAAAAAGACATCGCAAAAATGGATTTTATCCGATGTCTTTTTTTATCTTGATAAAAGCAGAATGAGCACAACATGCTCTCTATGATACCTCTCAATCTGTATTTGGCATCCGGTAATTGAATATCTTTTTTATATGGGTGCTATAGCTACTAAGGCGGAGGAGGTTCAACCGGATTAGATGCCTCTGCACATATTGCACACTCTACCCTTGGTTGACCCTCTTCAACCGGGTCTCCATATCCGGGGAAATTTCTTCTGCAACAATCTTCAAACGGCTCCACCGCCAACGGATCATCGTCTTCATAACAACAATCACCTCCAGGTGTATACGTCGGGGTAGGTGTCCCGCTTGGCGTTGGGGTAGGTGTCGGAGTTGGTGTCGACGTTGGCGTAGGAGTCGGCGTTGGAGTCACACATGCCTCTTCTCCGGATTTTGAAGGATCCTGAACACAGACACCGTTCTGGCACATCTGACAATAGTCGCAGGAAGACTGACAACCATTCTCGGGGTGACATTTAAGACATGCTCCCGGGAACATTGCTTCACACTGGTTTTCACATCTGTACACCGGCTGGCATTCTCCACCGGGAGAACCTCCTCCCGGTTCCGGAGGCGGCATCGTCTCCGTAGCTGTAGCCGTCGGTAGAGGAACCTCAGGTGCTTCAGGAATAGGTGCCGGCATCGGGGGCATTGAAGGCGAACCACTATCAGGAGGAGGAGCTGCCTGAGTCTGGGTAGGTACAGCCGTGGGCTCTACAGGAGCAGGATCTCCCCCACCAGGGGAAGAAGGATCACAGGAATATCCATCAAGCACGCAGGTTTCGCAAGAAGCACAAGTTGACTGGCACTGACCATTAGAATCACAGACCTCACAACCATTCTTGCAACCGACACACTCTCCATTTTCACATCTCGTACAATTACCCGGAGGACAACACACCGGAACAAGTATCTGAGCTTCACACATTGGCACTTCACCACCAACGGGTATAGCATCGCAGGGAGTTATATAATTACATAAAGGGTCTCCAGACTCAGACGTTTGACCATTAGGGACACAAGGGCTACTTTCGTGACACTTGCCACAAGGTACTACAACCTCACCGAGACATTCATCACAGCGAACTTCAACTGTTTGCGTGCTATAGGAACATGCATCAAGACAATCCCCGTTACTACAACACTGCAACTCCTTGCAACACACACTCCCACTGTTCTCTGAATCAGGGCAACACTTCCCGTCACAACACATAGCTGGAACACCATCGGCATTCGGACACAGCTTCTTTGTCTGAGGAGGACAGCATAATTTATCATCTGTACAAACTGAACCTCCATGACAACATGACTGACTATCAGGGAGTGAGCCACAAACCTCACCAAGACAACAGCCGTATCCTCCAGAGTGATTACCCGACGGGTAGAAACACTCCCCGGAAGGACAACAACCCATATTGTCTGGAGGACTCCCACAAACCTCACCGGGAATATTGATATGAGATCTTTCACAACACTTATATTCACTGTGCCCAGGTGGAATATAACAACCACTCGCATTTGCTGACTGACAGCAATCATCCCCACACATGGAAGTCGTACAAACCGTACCTGGAGATCCACCGTCATCATCATCGACATCCGTATCCGTATCCGTATCTGAATCGACATCAATATCTATGTCAATGTCCGAATCCACATCAGAATCACTATCCGCATCAGAATCGCTGTCACTATCTGAATCACTGTCAGAGTCCGTGTCGGAATCTGTATCAGAATCAGTATCACTGTCGGAATCAGTATCACTGTCGGAATCACTGTCAGAGTCCATGTCAGAATCACTATCAGAATCAGCATCACTGTCACCATCCACATCAGCGTCTGAACCGCCGGGACTTGGCATACCCATGAAACTTTCACGAAGTAAGTATCCGGTCGCGATGATAGGTGCGAATTCAATATTGGGAAACCCCGGTAAATAAGGCTGGGCAACCAACTCGATCGGGTACTGAGAAACAAGATCGTGAAACGTCTCACCGGAATATCTTCTCCTACCAACATAATTCGCTCTTCTATCAGTCTGACAAGGTGCTACAGAGTCTGGCACCACTGACTCGGGACCACATACATGAGAGTGATGCATCCACTTTGACCTGGATGGGTCATCAGGATGTTCAGGGTCTTTAAATTCAATGACCTGACCAGGTAAAAGCATCGCAAATTTGATAACAGGAACTGGAACAGCTTGGGCTTCCACTGCCTCCTCACCCGCGATCACGTTCTCCGGATCAACCTCCACCGGCTCGAAAGATGATTCCCATGGGATTGGAGGAGCAAACTCATCATGCATGACCACATCTTTAAATGCGAAAGTGGATTTATGCAAAACAGAGACATCTGAGTTAAAACTCTCACTAAGTACTTTCTTCCTCCACTGGTCAAAAGCCCTGTACTCTTGCCAACTCAAGTCAGGGCTGTATATGTTCGGAAATTCATCCGGCTTCGTTTGTGAAATCTTCACCCCCATCTGAAGAGAGTGACCGACTCCCGAAGTGAATGATATTAAAAGAGTAACATAAACAATTGCGATAAAGCTAAGGAGGATAAGGAGACCAACAATAGAAAACTCAATCAGGGTAGCACCCTTATTATCAGAATCTGCTTTAAACTTTATCACCGAAAAGCTCCGAATTGAAAAACAATGCCCCATTATTCTATGTACTAAATCTTTATGCAATATCGGTTTTTTATAGTTTTTTCAGGCTTGTCCCACTATCATTGGCACATAAACTTGACTTTTTTCAAGCGGATTTCTATTATGGAGATTGTTCTTTCGCATCCTTAAATTTCTATTGAGTAGATTTTTGCGATGTCTTTTACATAATCGAAAGTTGTTTATGTAAAAGACATTGGATTTGAAGGTTTAATTTCGGTTTTCGTTCCTCCTCGCTCCGGGTTTCTGGAATAATAGTCTTTTTTTGTAGCACACGCTGCAAGGGCTATTGTTGCATTTACCTGGAAAAAGGAGAGAAAAGTGTCTTCTGAAACTACTGATCTGGATCTCAGTGATCCTGTCGTAAAAAAAATAGTTCACATGATACGAGAGAAGAAGGGAATTCCTGAAGATAAAGAAATTCAGGGGAAGGACAACCTTGTCTGGAATTTAGGTTTCGACTCTATCGACACCGTCTCTTTCGTGATGGACATCGAGGAGGAGTTCGATATCAGTATCTCTGATGAGATCGCAGAGGAGATACGCAGCGTTAGTGCTCTGGTTACCTGTGTTAAAACAAGGGTAACTTCCTGATCTGATCTGAGCGACGCACAACCAAAAGACATCGCAAAAGGATTTTGTCCGATGTATTTTTTATTTCAAATCAATATCTACTTCATTCTCCAGCATCTGCTCAAGTGTCTGCCTTTTTCTTATTTCAACAAAAGTACCATCTTCCCGTAACAACACTTCAGCACATTCAGGAAACGAATTATAATTCTTTGTACTCATGGAAGAACAATAGGCACCGCTGCCTTCAATTACTATATAATCATCTATTTCAGCTTTACGTAATTCCCTTACCTTAAGCACTTCAGGGTCGCCGACTCCGGGGGTGAGAATGTCTCCCGACTCACAACAATGACCTACTACGATTGCAGGCACCACAGACTCTTCTTTTCTATTGGCATCTGCTGGAACAATAATAATGGGATGCTGCGCCCCATAGATACTTGGTCTCAGGATTTCTGTCATACCGGCATTGATCTTGTAAAAAAGATACCCCTCCTCACCCGTATCAACAACATCATCAACTCTTGTAACAAGAGAACCGGAGAGCGCCATCAAAAAAGTCCCGGGTTCAATTTCAAGTTTCAGCTCCCGCCCCGTCCTTTCCTTAAAAGCAATAATTTCCTCCATGACCCCCTTCCCCACTTCCTGAAGATCAGCCGTTTTTTCATCGCTCATTCTGCCAACCTTATAACCTCCACCCAGATTTAAAATCTGAACAGTCTCAAAATGCTCAGGGAGAGCAGCACTCATTCTGGAAATTTTCTGCCACGTCTCAGGGTCAGTACCGGAACCAATATGAGTATGTATTCTGACAACATTAAGATTATACTTCTTTACCAGCGCTTTTGCCTGATCAATATACTCAAACCAGATTCCGAAACTCGAAGCAGGTCCACCAACATTTGTTCTGTTAACACCCCCAGTACCAAGCCCGGGATTAAATCTGAGACCAATATCGGAACCGGGAAATTTCTTTCCAAACGCTTCAATCTGTCTCAAAGAACAGGCATTAAAATGAACACCAAGAGGAATAATGGTATCAAGATTTTCTGCAAGCTCTTGAGCAGAAAGTAAAATCTTGTGAGGAGCAATACCACACCGTAAAGCCCTCTCAACCTCAAATGAGGAACTCGCATCAATATGCAAGCCCATACGATCAAAGATTTTTAAAATCACCGCATTGGAACATGCCTTCATCGCATACCGGGCAGTCAGACCGAAGGCATTTGGAAAAGAAAGTACCGCCCTTGCCGCTTCTTTCAGGCGTACCTCACTGTACACATATACGGGATGCGAATATGACTTTCCGAGCGTTCTTACCTGATCTTCAGTAAGATATTGAAGCGATTCCATCCGACGGTACTATTTACCTTGCAGCGCCTGTTTTCTGTCAAGCTCCCTTAAATAATGATCTGAAGTATCAATCAACAGATCACCAAATGGTATAAGGGGATATTTCTCCAGATAATACAAAACTCCAAGAGTAAACATTCCAAAGAAACCAAGAGCAACACCGACATCCTTCAAATTAATCTCAATACTTCCGGGGTAGATTCCGGGAGCAAACAAGAGATAGTACTGAAGCCAGAGACCACAAAGAACAATAAGACCGGTTAAGGAAAGCAACATCGGTATCTGCTTCACGTCTCTACTGATTCCAAGGAAAAAAGGAATGATAAAACACATACCAAGAATCAACCACGCAAGGTCTCTCCATGGGTATTCCCTCAAGCGAAGAATGATAAACGCCGTTTCCTCCGGCATGTTCCCGTACCATATCGGAAGATAATGACTCCAGAAAAGATATGCCCAAAATATTCCAAAACCAAATAAAAGCTTACCCAGATCATGCAAAACCTTTCGCTTAATCGCACTTCTAAACACCGGATGATACATACTTAAAAATAAAGCAATCACACTCACAAAAGCCACAGCGGCATACACCGAAGACATGAAATAAAATCCCCCATACAAGGTAGAAAACCAGTGAGGGTCAACGGACATAAGAAAATCAAACGCAATAAGTGACATTGCAAGCGCATACACGATAACACAGAGAGGAGAAAATCTACTCATCCTGTCATATAAACCCCGAATACTTTTCTCAGGGTCAACCCCTTCTGCTTCACAACAGGAAAATTCACTGCTCATCCAGCGAGAATATGCAGGGCTTTCCTTACCAAGACTCACCAGCCCTTTTCTGATAGCACTGAGATCCATACCAAGCGACGAACGAATAACAACAGAAAAGCACAAGATCAGTAAACACACCCCCACAAAGTTTCTTGCATACAGAAATAAAGGAGTAAGCCACATCTCTTTTCCATGGATCGGGTGCCGTGCCCACTCAAAAAGGTCATGCGCACCAAAGTAAAGAATAATAATAAAAACGGGAGAAATAACAAGAAAAGGAAACGCCGATTCAAAGATCCTCTTTATACCTCTTGACCACTGGGCATTACAAATATGAAACACCGCTGCAAAACCGGTAGCAGCAGCAGAAAGACCAAACCAGAATACAAAATTGATATGAAGCGCCATCCAGGAGTGCACTCTTGATTCCTGACCTGAAAAAAAACCATGGGCGAATGACAATGCCCCGATAAAAACAAAAAGAATCAGACAAAACTTAAAAAGCTTGCTTGCTCTAAATGGCTCTGCCTGAACGATCTTCTGAATATCTTCCTCTGTATAACGAGCTGCTCCCTGAGACATCGTCTTCCTCTTTCATTGTACAAAACATTACTAACTCACTACTTACGTAGTATCGCTTTAAAACTTAAACGCGTATTATCTTCCCTGAAGATGTTTAAGATAATTCACTATATCCCACCTCTCTTCCTCTGATAACTTATAGCCGTAGCGTGGCATGCTGCGAACTCCCCATACAATCGTGGCATAAAGCCTTCCATCAGTGTACGGAAGAAACCTTTGTTCAAGAAGATTCGGGGCGCCTAACTTCTTTCCAATATAGGTCTCCGATTTGGCATCAAGCCCATGACAGGAAGAACACTGGGCACTCCAGAGCCGTTTTCCCCTCCAGAGCGAGTTGCCTGATGCGGGAACAGGATTTTCGAGCTTTCCGTCAGCCTCCTCTATGCTCATCCTAAAAGGAGTATATCCAAGAGGAATAGTACCTTCTACGGGAGCACGAGAAACCTCACCCGATTTCAAAGACTGCTGAGAGTACATATCTACATCCCAGGGCAGTGCGTACACAGAACCACCACAGAAAAAAACAACTGTACTTAAAAAGCTATAGATGAGAGATCTTTTTCTTATCATAACGTAATGTTTATACCTACTTTCCAGCATATTGAAGTTCAACCGAGATAGCCCCATGTTCAGACAGTATTGACTGATATTCATCAGCATGCTCCTTTTCAACAAGCACGGTTACCCCAAACTTATCCTCACTGAACTGCTTTCGATAGGCAGCAGGACGAACAAGATTTGGTATCCTTGAAAAATGAAACATGGAGAGCAAAGTAAAGATACCGGCAAAAAGTATAGTGCACTCAAACGCAACCACAAGAAACGCCGGATATGAAAGAATCGGTTTTGCACTCACCCGAAGCGGATAGTCAAGAGACATCCAGCTCGTAAAAAGAAAAGCTCCAAGACAACCCGTTGTCGCACCAAGAAGGGTGAACCTTCTTACAGGACTTCTTTTTTTGTTTTCAAACTTTTCATCCTCAAGATGATGCTCGGGAAACGGTGCATAATACTCGGTAAGATCACCTGCTCCCTTTTCCTTTAAGGCGGAAAATGCTTTTCGAGCTTTTTCCGCTTCAGAAAACGTACCAACTACAAAATATTCTTTAGCTTCTTTAGCCATTATGCACCAGCCTCCTGTCCCTTATGTCCCTCTGATGAACTCTCCGGTAATTCAACAACCTCTTTAATTTCAGTAAGTGCCATGGAAGGAAAGAACTTTATAAATATCAGTAACAGTGTAAAGAACCAGCCAAAGGAACCAAGGGTAATTCCCAATTCTGTCCAGGTGAATTTGTAATTACTCCATGCATAGGGGTCAAATTCTCTACCCAGTGATTGAACGATAATATTAAATCGCTCAAACCACATTCCAATATTAATCAGGATGGAGAGTATAAACAGCCAGGTAAGATTGGTTCTGCATTTCTTGAACCACAAAGTGAGCGGCGCAACGCAGTTACAAAACACCATCATCCAGAACGCAAACGCCATACTTCCAAATGGTCGGAACCAGAACTGATACCGCTCATAAGGATTATTACTGTACCATGCTATGAAAAATTCAATCGCATAGGCATAGGTAACAATTCCTGAGGTAAACATAATGAGCTGGCTCATCTTCTCGTAGTGCCAGATCGTAAGGTACTTCTCAAGATTCCACCACTTACGCATAGGAATAGTAATAGTCATCACCATTGCAAGACCCGAAAAAATCGCACCTGCCACGAAATAGGGAGGAAAGATCGTAGTGTGCCACCCGGGAACATTTGACATGGCAAAGTCCCAGGAAACGACAGAGTGAACTGATAATACAAGAGGTGTTGCAATAGCCGCAAAGAAACCATAAGCAGCCATATAATGTCTCCACTGACTTCCACTTCCCCTCCAGCCCAGTGAGGTTACTCCGTACAGAATCCTTCTAAAACCCGTAGCCTTGTCACGGGCAGCGGCTATGTCGGGAATCAAACCAATGATAAAGAAAAGAACGCTGATCGTAAGATAGGTACTTACCGCAAACACGTCCCAGAGAAGCGGTGATTTAAAATTCACCCAGAGATACCTCTGATTCGGATACGGAAGCAGCCAATAAAAAGTCCAGACTCTCCCAAGGTGAATCAGCGGAAACAGCCCCGCAGTTGCAACCGCAAATACCGTCATCGCTTCTGCAATACGATAAATCGGGACTCTCCACTTTGCACGGAAAAGAAAAAGAACAGCAGAAATCAAGGTTCCCGAGTGAGCGATACCAACCCAGAAAACGAAATCCGTAATATAAACTCCCCAGGAAATAGGGTTCTGCTTACCAGATAATCCTATTCCGTGAATAATCTGCTGCTGCCAGCTATATGCCCCAACAAGAAGACAGCTCAGTGCAGTAAGCACCAGGAGATACCAGCCCATTCTCGGGGCACACAAAGTCTTTAATATATCATCATTGACCGTTTTATACTCTACAACGATTGCTCCAGGTTCACTCATAACAAAAGACTCTCTACGATTTATACCTTATACCAGGACACCCACCTAACAAATAAAACTCTGACAACTCACTCCACTAATGATGACCCTTACCATGATCATCCCCATGATGATCATCAGATGGCTCAAGCTCTACATGGGTAACTTTTGCCAGATATGTAATTGCAGGCTGCGTGTTCAATTCAAAATCAAGCACCTTGTAACCACGTGGGCTCTGGGCATCCTTTGCAACAGCACTTTGCTTGTCTTTAAGATTCCCGAAAGTAATACAATCTGTTGGACAACTCGATGCACACGCCGGAACTATTTCACCATCCCTTACTTCTCTTCCCTCATCCTTGGCGGTGTTCTGCCCCTCACGTATTCGTTGAATACAGAAACTGCACTTCTCCATAACCCCGACAGATCGAACCGTCACATCAGGATTCAACTGCCAATTGGAAGGCTCCGCCCACTCATAATTAAACCAGTTGAACCTTCGCACTTTGTACGAACAGTTATTTGAACAATAACGAGTTCCCACACAGCGGTTATATACCATTGTGTTCAAGCCTTCTTCCGAATGGTATGTCCCATAAACAGGACATACCGGCTCACAAGGAGCATTACCACAGTGCTGACACATCATAGGACCAAATCCAGTCACAGGATGCTCATCAGGACCATCAAAATACCTTGCTATCCTCAGCCAAGACATCTCTCTACCCTGTTCACAAATCTGCTTACCGACAACTGGTATATTATTTTCCGCATAACAGGCTGCCACACAGGCAGTACATCCGGTACATGAACTTAAATCAATGGTCATTCCCCAACGATACAGTGGGTGTTCCATCTGCTTGTACATCTGCTTTGGCTCCTCTCTGGGACCAAGCTTGAGAGGATTATGCCCACCGTGGGAATCTGAAGGTTTTGGATTGTGGAACTCCTGTTCCGTTACGCTCCTCACAAATCCCCGCTTATACTGACTGTCACTGAACTGAAGTTGTATCAGCTTATCCTTTGCAATCGAAGGACGAATCTGAGCACCACCCTCCACAAGAGATATAGTACTTGCTTTCTCAGTAGCCTCAAAAGAAAGTAACTTAAGAGGATTACTTCCCACCCCCGCAGCATACCTTCCATATCCCTCATGTCCCTGTCCAATGGGTATCGCAACTACTGAAGGATGAATATATTTAGTCACATAAGCCGGGGCATCTACCGCACCGTGTGAGGTTTTGATCTGAACAACATCACCATTCTTGATATTATTCGCTTCTGCCGTGTCAGGATGAATCTCAATCCAGCTTCCCCATACCGCAGAAGTCATCGGGTCAGGTATTTCCTGCATCCAGGGACGGTTCGCTCCCCTTCCATCATGGAAACGCACGGTTGGATAAGCAATCGCGGTAAGACCGGAGGTACTCTGTTTTTTCTTCTCCCCGTTTCTCTTATCCGAAGATTCCTTAACCGCTCCCCAGTCAGGAGAAACTCCCGAGCGATATGTCGGAGAAACACTCAAGTCCCCACCGGACTGAACCAGAGAAGCCCATTTGGATTCAAAATTTGATGCTCCAAGACGTTTCTTCCATTCATCTTTAAGGACATCAAGATAATTAACCTTCTTGTCAAACTTCTTGCCGGAAGCGTACTTCTGAGATGCGTCAAGAGAAAGCAGGATATCACCAAAGCCCTGTGTCTTGAAAACAGGCTGCATCGAGGGTTGATTAAGTGCAAACACTCCCGGAAGTGGCTCGGAATCACCCCAGGACTCAAAACTGGTACTTAGAGGAAGCACAAGCGTTGCCAACTTTGCGGTCTCATCAAGAGATTTTGTAATTGCCACCACCTGAGCTGCCTTTGAAAGCGCTTTTGTGAATTCACTGCTTGAGGGTAGAGAAAAAGCCGGATTAGTATCGAGAAAAACGATTGTACCAACATGCCCCGCTTTCAGATCAGCGATCAATTGATTAATTTTTGCAGGCGTTGCCTGAGGCACCTCCGCACTCTCAAAAGAAAGAAGTACGCTCTTACCAACATTACCAAGCGCAATATTAATCACCAGAGAAAGTAAAGCAGCTTCAGAGGCGTCCGCACTCACCCCGGCACCTCCCGCAACCACAAGCGAACTCTTTGCAGAAAGAAGACTTTCAACAAGCTGAGTAAAAAGAGACGGAGTAACCTGACTCTTCTCAAGCGCCTCTGAAGAATCAAAGCCTTTAAGCAAACGACTCACCGCAGAACCAACCGCACCCGAAAGAGATTTCTTTCGGGATACTTCATGAAGCACCGCTTTTAACAACAGCACTTCAGTTCTTGGGGCATTCTTCATCCAGATATCGGCATTGGAAGCGGTAAGGCTCAGTCTTGGTTCAATATGAAAAACTTTGCTCAGGGAACCATTTTCAGGTTTGCGTCTTGATGAAAACTCTCTGGAAAACTTCATGGGAGAAACCCAGGTTTCCAGATAATCTGCACCAACCCCAAGAACAACATCCGCTTTGGAAAAATCAAAATGAGTAACGGCACCCTTACCATAAAGAGTCTCTGCCGCATGCCGGAGAGGGACTTCAGAGAGAAGCTCGTACTCCATATGAGAAAATCCGGACAAACCTGAAGTAACCCTGGCTAAAAGTACCCGCTCGGTCGGCTGAAGAGGTCTTGTAAAAAATACCGTTTTTTTACCCCCTTCACTACTTGAAGATATAGATTCAGCAAAAGAGTCAATCCCCTCTCTCCATGAAACAGGCGCAAATGATTTACCTATCTCTCTGAATAAAGGCTCACGTACACGATCAGGGTCATATAATGCCTGAACAGAAGATTGCCCAAGCGCACAAAGACCTCCCTTGTTCACCGGGTGCTTCGGGTTACCTTCAACCTTAACCACCCTCCCTTCTCTGGTACGAACAAGCACCCCACATCCAGAGGCACACTCATCACAGGTTCCGGTGTACCAAACCGCATTACCGGGCACTACTTCATCCGGCTGCACCACGTAAGGAATCAACTTCTCCGGTATATCCGTAGCACAACCAGAAGCTGCCAAACCTGTACCTGCACCAACTACTTTCAAGAATTCTCTTCGATTGAAACCCTTTTTGGTACTCATCCGAACCGCTACCTTTAATCTAATTACTAATTTACCAAACTATACATAAACAAACTCAGGCACAAACCCCAAGACCCTCCAGGCAGCATCCTCTAGTAATGACAAATCCCGCAATCAATACTAGCTCCCTGATCTCTATGACAACTCACACAAAATCCCATCTTCAGAGTTGAAACCCTTTCAACAACTTCCATATTCTGAACTTGTCCATGGCAGGTCTGACAACCCACTCCCGCTTTAATGTGTCTCTGGTGATTAAACTGTGCGTGTTCCGGAAGGTTATGAACGGGAATCCACTCAATCGGTATTTTTTCATCCCAGTGTTTTTTCAACTTTTGTATTTCCGGAGAATCAGTTTTTATAAGATTATGACAACCCATACAAAGTTCCAGCGGGGGCAATGTTGCATACGCAGATTTCGCCACACCTGAGTGACAATACTGACACTCAATTCCCTGCTCTTTTACGTGCACCACGTGACTGTACTTGATAGGCTGTTCGGGGGCGTGTCCTCGGGCGTATTTATCCTTGATAAAAAGATCAAGCACCGGAACATCAGAAAAAACGGCTTGCCCCTCTCTCCAGAGACCGGCAAGAATATGTTCTCTGGAAATATTTTTTATTTTTGAATCTCCCTCTTCATTAGCAGTAGCCCCTTTTATGTTTCCAAAGAAGACATATGAGGAGAGGATAAGACCCAGAAAAAGAAAAAAGCCTAATGTAAATCTTTTCATCTTTAAAATATTTAAATAACCAAAATATATATACGCTCTTGCACAGGGACACTAATTAGAGTGTGTGAAGGAATTTCGCAAGCATTTTAGCGATATTAATCAGAAAAAAATAATTTTAAAAAAACATTTTTCACTCGGTGATTTTTCCATTCACCCATTTCTAAAGACCTGCTCTCCAGAGTATTACAATAAAAATACTTCAGTGAATGGCTATTGTTTACAAGTGTTACGGGATGTATATGAGCTGAAGTGGAAAAAAGAAAAGAAACTTAAGAGAACATGTCATTAATTAACTCGATTTATTTATCCCTTGCAGAAGCAATTTCATCCTCAACCGGCTTAAAAGCAGCTGAAATAACTACACTTTTTGAAAAACCAAAAAACCCCTCTCATGGTGATATTTCTCTTCCGTGTTTTTCTCTTGCAAAGAATCTGAAATCTTCCCCACAGGCTTCCCCACAGGAGCTTGCTCAAAAGATTAAAGACTCAAGCGTTCTACCTGATGAGATAATTTCAATATCACAGATAGGTCCATTCCTTAACTTTAAATTAAACTATAATCTACTTGCTAAATCTATTTTGAATGACGCAAACAACAGTTTGGCATATCGAGCAAATACATTGAGCGAGACTCTTATAGTTGAATACTCAAGCCCAAACATAGCAAAGCCATTTCATGTTGGTCATCTTCGGGCAACCCTTATTGGAAATTCTCTCGACCGGATGTATCGCTATGCCGGCTTCAAAACAGAGAGCATCAATCATCTCGGAGACTGGGGCACACAGTTTGGTTTTGTGTGGGCAGGCTGCCAGTTATGGGGCACACCAAAAGAGTACACAGTTAAAAACCTGGTCGCACTCTACAAAAAAGCAACCTCTCTGAAAGAAGAACAGGAAAAAACACCTCCTGAAAATCCCTCTGAAGAGGTGCAGAGTATTGCCCGAAACTATTTTCTGAATCTGGAGAAGGGAGAAAAGGAAGCGGTTACTTTCTGGAAAAAATGTGTTGATGTCTCTCTTGATTATCTAAAGGCAACCTATACCCGTCTCGGGGTGTCTTTTGATCACTATCTGGGAGAATCATTTTATTCGGATAAACTTGAAGCATTTGAAAACGAACTAAGAGAGAAGAACCTTCTTGAAGACTCTGAAGGTGCAAAGGGAGTTCAACTCGGAGACCAGCTCGGATTTGCAAGAATCTCCACTCCCGATGGCAGGTCGCTCTACCTCACAAGAGACCTTGCAGCAGCAGAGTATCGGTACAACAGATTCAGGTTTTCCAAATCAATCTACGTGGTAGGAAGCCCACAATCACTTCATTTCAAACAAATGAAAGAAATCTTGTCTCGCATGAGAAAACCATACGCAGATTCCATCCTTCATGTCGCCTTTGGTCACGTCCTTGGAATGAAAACAAGAGGCGAAGGTAGTGCAATTGAACTGAATGATTTTCTTGATGAAGCTTTTGAAAGGGCGATGACTGCCTATCACTCACAGGTCAGTAAACGTCCGGAGGGTTTAAACGAAAATGAAGTTGCAGAAAAAGTCGCACGAAGTGCCATCATCTTCAGCACTTTAAACAGAACCAATATCAAAGATGTTCAGTTTAACTGGGACGATGCCTTGTCATTTCAGGGTGACAGTGGTCCGTATCTTCTTTACGCTTATGCAAGAATAAACAGCATTGTAGAAAAGGCAGAGGTACATGGCATTTCCCCGTCCGGTTCCTCCCTCTCTGAGAAAACTCTTGAAACCCCTGAAGCTAAGAACCTGCTAAAATGCATTATGGAGTTTGAGCCGGCACTTGATACTGCACTTGAATCAAACGAGCCTATGCATATGTGCTCATACGCCCTCGACCTTTCCAAACAAATTTCCAAAGCCTATCTTGTACTTAAGGTAATTGGTGAAGAAAAAGAAATTGCCGAGTCTAACCTCCAGCTCTTTATTGCTGCAAAGAATCAACTTGGGAAAACCTTTAAACTTCTCGGCTTTGAACCTCTTGAGAAGATGTAGTGCCCATTTTTATAGCTTGTTTCTAGCTTGATCTGCTTGTTGCAATAATCGCGCGACTCTGATCACCAATAAAAACCTGGGAACCTACCAGGGTCACCGGGATTGGTCCCCTTTTTGGACCCATGAGAGATAAATAAAAAGCTTCAGCGTTTTTATCTTTTTCTATATCAACAACCGTAAATTGCAGTTTTTCAGCTTTAAGCTTTTTCTCAAGACTCCTGCACACTCCACACCAGGAAGTAACAAAAAGAATAATTGGCTTTGTTTGTCCATTTAAATTATCGGGATTTAAAGTGCTTCCGAGTACTTCATGAGCTCTGGCGGAAATATCAGGAGGTGCATCCGGGACTACGGAACTACCACCTCGCATCATAAAGTTCCATGCACTCCAGGCACATAGAACAATTAAAGTTGAGGTAATCAGATAATCCTTAAAGCTTTTTCTCATGCCGGAAACCTTTCACTATTGAATAAATAATAAAGCCAAATGCGAGTATATGACTTATCCCTTATTGTTTCAAACCAAATAATTATATAAAATTCATAAAAATTGAAGATTCAGAGATCTGTCTCCCGTATGGAAGGAATGGAAAAGCTCAGCAAAGCAGAAAAGAAAAATATCGCCTGGCACCTTGTCTTGTCACTCAGTCTGCTCTTTGTTATCGGAGTAGTTACACTTGCACTTGGTCTTCTCTATAACAAGATGATGCTGTTTGCGATTGGTATTACCATAACAATCGTGGTGTGCGTGGTCTTTCTTGCAGCCAGTCTTATTCAGCACAAAAAATATCTGGATGAACTGAAAGCCCCCTACCTGGAAAATCTGAAAATTATTGAGGATAAACTCACCACGGCAAATGAGGTGGCGGCTTCAATTGAAGAAGAGTTTCCAAACATTATGAGAACAGATTTACAAACCCTTACCCTGAAATGGTCAAAAAGTGGCTTTGTAAGCTATCTTTCACTGGTAAGACTTATCGAGGCACTTACTGAAAGGATCTCTGAAGCGGGAAGCCTGATCAACTCTTTCAGCACAAACTCTGTCATTAAAGGAATAGAACTTCTCGAAGCCCCTCTCACTTTTGAAACCAGGTCTTATGAACATCTTATTGACCACCAGATGCCCGAAATGCCAAGCGCTACATGGCTCAACTCCCTGAAGTCTTTAACAGAGCAAGTCAAAAGTGAAAAAAGCAAACTGAAAAGCAAGAGCCCCCTCTACTCTTTATAGACACCGGAAAGACTTTCAGCCCTTCTTTTTGGGAGTAACGCTCACCCTTGAAGGAAGAATATCAACATACTTTCTTATACCCTGAGCCCTGCGATTGATATTTCCAAGCTCGGAGTGTACTTCATTCATAAGCCCTTTTGAATTTTCCATAAGCCTGGAATGAAGCTGTTTTACCTCTTCCAAAGCAGCTCGTATCTCTTCTCTCTGATGATCAGAAACATGCTTGGTATTCTCGGATATCGCCTGAAGATATTCCTTGTTCTCAACTTGCCAACTTTCGAGCTCTCTTAAGTACACATCCAGCATGTCAAGAAACTGAACCGGATCTCCATCTGTAGTA
The DNA here is from genome assembly GCA_964612555.1 of uncultured Bdellovibrionales bacterium. Classification (GTDB taxonomy): domain Bacteria; phylum Bdellovibrionota_C; class UBA2361; order SZUA-149; family DAOLCO01; genus DAOLCO01. The sequence goes on from CAZTBW010000004.1 coordinate 33,380, forward strand.
ATAAAGTCCAGTGCCTCCTTTCCACGCACTTTAATCTGCAACAGTGTCTTAAGTAGGGTTTCTAACATCTAAGCTCACCCCAATTTTCAGCTACAGGCAGGAACCTTTTTAAAACATATGTCTCATCCTTGTTGATGAACTCCGCAAATTTTCCAAGAAATTCCTTATCCTCAAGATCTTTTACAGAAAGTCGTATTTGATAACTGCGAGCCATCTGATAGTACACACTATCTGTATCAAGCATACGAACTTTGGATTTTCCGGTCTCCGGGTCTATAAAATCAGAAAAAGGAACCGGTTTTAATTCAGAGCCAAGCCGGGCAATCATGGCGTGCGAGCCACCGCTGAGAAGAAACTTCACCGCACCATACCCGAGCATACGTGTATATTCCTGATCAAAGGGGTTTGGGGGACGACAGCGTAATTCATAACCAACATTTTTTGAAATAGTGAGAAGACTTGAGAGTCCAAAGTCCTCAAGCGTTTCTCTTACTGAACGCTTCAGATAATCGGCAAAATCGAATTCGGCAAAACGAATATTTCCAAAAGGATCTCTTTCAGCACTTAGCAACTCAGGAAGAGAGGAAGGATCGACCACATCCGCAAGCCCTTCCGCAAGAACCGCAACCCCATACCTGCGACCATTAATGCAACGCTTGATTATGGAACCCACAATAATGTCCGAAATAGTAGTAAGCGGATATTTTTTGTTGGCAAACTCTTCAGGGAGAATACTCATGGTAGCTCCCGAAGATACCCCAATTCCAAGTGCCAGATGTCCGGCTTTTCGCCCCATCGCAACCACAAGATACCAACGCCCAGTGGTCTTTGCATCCACCATAAGCGTTTCAACTATTTCAGTACCAACTTCACGAGCACTCTGAAACCCAAACGTACTATGTTCACCGGGAAGCGGAAGATCATTATCAATCGTTTTCGGAACATGGACAACGCAAATATCGGTAGAAATACTACTCGCAATAGCACTTGCACATGCCGCAGTCCCATCTCCTCCAATCGCCACAAGATAACCAATAGAGTGGTCTCTAAGAATTCTGTCAATATTCTCCATCATATCAGGATATGCTCTGGGATTTGAACGAGAAGTCGCCAGAATGGAACCACCATCTCGATGTACCCACGCCACTTCTTCTATACTGAGCTTCTGAATACAGGAAACATCACCCGCTGCAATTCTCTTAAATCCATGCCGGATACCATAGACCTCATGACCATTATTTATGGCTTCAATGGTCACAGCGCTGATCACTCCATTAATTCCCGGAGCGGGACCTCCCCCAACTACAATACCAAATGCTTTTTTTTTCATTTCGCTACACCTTCTGCCTGCTTAACGAGTAATTTGATCTTCTCATAATAGATAAAAACCGAAAGACTCAGGGCACAATAAAGCCAGAAAGGTGGGTAATATGCAATAGATATACCAAGGGCGGACATTAACATTCCAAACCACGAAGAAAAAATCACAGGGGATAAATTTCTTATAAAAGTTATTTCTTTATGAAGACGCATGAGTAGCTTGTAAGAATACTCGGGAATCCTTTCGTCTTTCTTCAACTTCTTGCCTGCCTCTTCCCGTTTATAGATAACTCTTTCCAAAAGCTTCTCAAGCTCAGCACTTTCCTTAAAAATTCCCCTGAGCATTAAAAGGCTGCTCACTACCAAAGTGGCAAATAGCAGAACCCCGTATACACCCAAGTCTCCCAACAGCTGAAAGTAAAAAGAATGGGTAGACCTGCCTCGCAAACTCTTCACATAGGTACCCGCTGCCGAATCTTCATAATCACCAAGGTTAAAACGGGAGTTTTCCAGACCTACACCAAAGAGAGTATTCTTCGGGTCAAGCCACATTTTGGTAACAATCGACCAAGTATCAAGACGTTCCTGAATGGTTCCGGAACCTTGCTGGGATTCGACCTTGATAGACTCGACTTCCCCCCAAAAATCTTGTGGAACAAAAGGTAGTGATGCAAGACCAAGCACAAAAGCACTTGCTATCCAGACCCCCTTTCTTCGTGACATCAGGAAAAAAACTATCAGCACGGCAAAAAGCCCAAGATAACCTCCCCTTGATTTTGTCATTATTATACCCAGAAGAAGAAAGAAGGCAGACCCAAGGGACATAATGCGAACAATCATATTTTTGTTTATCGTGATAAGAAAGAAAGGATAAGGCAACAAACTGACCAGTAAAAGACAGTGATCATTTTCATCATGAAGATAGCCCCCTGGACCAAACCCCGCATGAGTAATAGACCACAATCCAAGAAGCCCACCCATAAAGACAAAAGTTACAATAAGCAATCTGAGCCCTTTACCATTTGAATAAATTGAAATCAAAGGAACTATTAAGGACAAAAAATAAATCAACAACAACTGCCAGATTTCAAACTGCCATTTATCATTTACCACCATATCGGGAAACACAGTGTACCCCAGAACTCCTCGTGCCCCCTCAATAAACAGAACCAGAACGTAAAGCTTTACCAGAAGATATTTTTTCACTTTCACAAGAAAAGGAATAAAAATAAAGCAAAGCAGAAAAGAAATTACTCCCGGAAGTCGTATTATGCCCAGGACTTTGATTCCCGGAAAATTATGAAATTGAAATACAAGAAAAAGAATGTGAACATAAAAAAGATAAATCAACGCGAGAGGAACATTGTTACCCTGCAATGTCCGAACAATACCATGATTAACTTTTTTCCATTGATCCAGACTCACGAGAAACTACTTTCTAATAATCATTATAAATGAAGGTGATATTACCGTCCCTGTTATAGCAAAAAAGAGTTTTGACAAACAGTTAATAATTCGTCCATATATTCGACCAAAAAGCCCCTTTCCATGAAGCACTTTTGAAGGAAATATTTCTACTCGAGAAAATCCCTGATTCCCAAAAGCTACACTCAGAAAGCCTGCCCGTAAAACATATATATGCTCAGGATTAAAAGAGGCAATTTCGTGAGACGCCTTTTTTGCTCTTTGCAACAAACTCTCCAAAAAAATATAAAAATACTTGTTAGGTCCACGATATACGATCATGCCATCATCACGCAGACATGTCTTAATGCCTCCCAATGCCTCCTGAAGTTTCTTTTCATAATAGAGTACATCCAGTAACAGAATTACATCAAATTTTTCTTCTACATCAAGATCAGAAATTCCCTGATTACGTACTTTAAATCCCTTGGAACGAGCCAGATCACAGCTCACAGAAGAAATATCACTCACTGTAATATCAAGGTCGGGTCTTTTTTCACGGAGCATGGTGGCAAAAATTCCCGTTGCACCTCCAACATCGAGAACTTTCGCACCCCGGGGAGCAGCTCTTACTACAATATCACACAACTCATTAAATATATCCTGCCTTTCAAGAAGAAAATATCCATCATCTTTATACGCTTCTTCAAAATGCTCCTTAATATAAGAATCATCAATCAGAATGTCAGAGTACACCAGGGAACAGGAAGAACACTCTCTAAGGCGTATCAGATTACTGTAATATAGATATTGACCACGAACGATGTAATCTCCAGATTCACAAAAAGGACAGGTGGATCTCCATTCGGAAGGAACAGAGGTAATACTGAAAGAATCTACAAGAGGTATCCAATATTCGAAGACTTTTTCAAATCCCTTATTTGCTAACAAAAGCTCTTTTTTTTGAGAAGAGATACTCATTAAAGATTCCAGCTGATTAAGCGGCAGTTACATTAAAACCGCCATCAACATAATGAATCTCTCCTGTCACCCCTCTGGATAAATCTGAAAGAAAATATAAGGATGATGCACCAACGTCCTCAATAGTGATGAGCTGCCTCATGGGTGAACGCGCTTCAAAATGATTCAAAAGTTCCCTGAAGTCAGCAATACCTGATGCGGCAAGAGTCTTGATCGGTCCCGCTGAAATGCAATTTACCCGAATCTTTTTAGGTCCCAGATCGACCGCAAGCTCTTTAACACACGCCTCAAGCGCAGCTTTTGCAACCCCCATAACACGATAATGAGGAACTACCTTCTCAGCTCCAAAATAACTCATGGTAATAATGCTGCCACCCTGAGGCATCAAGGACTCAGCTCGTTGGGTAACCGCAACCAGAGAGTAAGCACTGACATCCATTGCAAGCTTGAACCCATCCCGGGAGGTCTGACTAAAAGGACTTCTAAGATCGTCCGTACTCGCATATGCAACAGAATGAACCACAAAATCCAGAGCACCCCATCTCTCCCTTACCGAGTTGAAACATTCATCAATCTCTTCATCACTTTGCACATCACACTTTAGAATAAAATCCGAACCAAGAGATTCAGCAAGTGGCTCAACCCGCTTTTTAAGGGAATCATTAAGATAAGTAAAAGCTAACTCTGCGCCTTCATTTCTTGCGGCCTGAGCAATACCCCACGCAATGCTTTTATTGTTCGCAAGCCCAAAAACTAAACCACGTTTACCTGAAAGGAGCCCCATGTTGTTCGAATCCTGAATATCTCCTGTATGTATAAAACCCAGATTTCAGGTGCAATCTATTCAGCAGATGAAGTATCAGCAGTTTGAGATGCTGCCTTCTCGCTTGTTACAGACTCTGTAGGAGGCACTGAAGATCTGGAAACTCTTCTTTTTCTGGTTTTCTCTTCCCCTTTTTTCCCAACGGCACCCGCTTCAACAAAACCAATATATGCCATTTGAGCTTTATCCCCGGGACGCACCCGAGTGCGAATCACACGGGTATAACCACCACTGCGCTCGGCATAACGAGGTGCAATATCGGTAAAGAGCTTGTGAACCGCAGTCCATTTTTCTTTATTATCCTTTGCCTCTCTGTTTATAGGCATAAGATAAGACATTGCCCTTCTTCTGTTATGAAGAGAATCGGTTTTCCCAACCGTTACGAGCTTATCTATCACCTTCTTAAGCTCTTTCGCTTTGGGAAGAGTTGTTTCTATCCTCTCATGCAGGACAAGTGATGTCGCAAGATTTCTGAACATCGCACGTCTGTGTGCAGGGGTTCTACTGAATTTTCTAAATGCTTTTTTATGTCTCATAACAACTTTTCCAGTTTACTCTAAAGAACTTAAACCTGCCTGCTCAACCATTTTATCCAGCTCCACTCTTGAAGGGAAGCCTTCAACTCTCATACCCAAACCAAGTCCCATTTCAGTAAGAATTTCTTTAATTTCATTTAAAGACTTTCTACCAAAATTCTTGGTTCGAAGCATTTCATTTTCAGAACGCATGACCAATTCACCGATATACTTGATATTGGCATTTTCAAGACAGTTTGAAGATCGAACACTAAGCTCAAGCTCATCAATTCGTCTAAACAGATTTTCGTTAAATTTAGGTCCTTCTTCCTTAACCTCTTCTTTAACTTCGTGCACCACTTCCTCATCTCCAACGAAGACATTTAGTTGATCACGAAGAATGATAGCAGCGCCGGTCACCGCATCTTCAGCACTGATACTGTTATCAGTCCATACTTCAAGAGACAATTTATCGTAATCGGTTTGTTGTCCGACACGTGCATTGGTAACCACATAGTTAACTTTCCTTACAGGAGAGTAGAAGGCATCAATAAAGATTGTCCCTACAGGAGCGTCGTCAGTCTTAAGCTGTTCCGACGGCACATATCCTCTCCCAACCCGTGCATCCAGTTCTATCTTAAGAGCACCTTCTTCATTCAAGGTTGCAATATGAAGATCAGGGTTGAGTACTTTAGTGAAACCTTCTGCCTGTAACATTCCGGCAGTAACCTCAATCGGACCCTTAACATCAAGAGTTAAAGTAGCGGACTCTTTCTCACCAAGATCAAGAATAACTTCTTTAATGTTAAGAATGATCTCGGTAACATCTTCTGTACAACCAGTAACAGTTGAAAACTCATGCTTCACTCCTTCAATCCGAAGTGCAGTAACCGCAGCACCCGGAAGAGAAGACAACAAAGTCCTCCGAAGACTGTTCCCGATAGTTGTTCCAAAACCTCTTTCGAGAGGAGCAAGAACAAACTTGCCATATCGTTCGCTGAGGTCTTCTGAATCAACTTTTCGAGGTTTAATGATGTCTTTTAAGAGATGCTTATGCATGGCAATCCTTTATAACTCCGTTCTTTAAATGTGTTCCAAAAATATGTTCTAAACTCTAGTAAAAAATAACCCAATCCGAAAAAACACCCCCCAAAAAACCAAGGGGAAAAACAGCCACTACTTGGAATAAAGCTCCACCACCAGCTGCTCTTTCATAGTGGATGGAAGCTGATCTCTTGTTGGCAGATCCCTTACCACTGCCTGAAAATCAGACTTTTGAAGCTCTATCCAGTCAGGAACCTTCCGGGACTCAACCTGCGTGAGAGACTCGGCAATTCTTACATTACTTCTGGAACGCTCCTTAACCGTAATAACATCACCAGGCTGTAAACGATATGAAGGAATATTCACTTTCTTTCCATTAACAAGAAAATGACCGTGAGAAACCATCTGTCTTGCTTCTGCACGTGAACTTGAAAAACCGGCTCTGTACACCATATTGTCGAACCTGCTCTCAAGAAGTCTCAGAAGATTGGTACCGGTAACCCCCTTCATCCTGTCTGCATCATGAAAATTTCTTCTAAACTGTTTTTCGAGAAGCCCGTAAGTTCTTTTAATCTTCTGCTTCTCACGCAGCTGTATTTTGTACTCTGAAAACTTGCCACGCGCTCTACTGTGCTGCCCAGGCTGACCTTCTCTCTTTTCCATCGCACACTTGTTTGTGTAGCAACGATCCCCTTTAAGAAAAAGCTTCTCACCTTCTCTTCTACAAAGCCTGCAAACTGATCCACAATAACGTGCCATATAACTTCTCTTCTTCTATTTATTCACTATGTACTGCTTGATACCCGATGTTCTTAATATACTCTCTTACTACACTTACACCCTTCTTCTTTTCTTTGGTCTGCAACCATTATGAGGGATAGGAGTAAGATCCCTGATAGAAGTAATGGCAAGACCTGCCGCCTGAAGCGCACGCAGTGCCGATTCTCTCCCCGAACCCGGTCCTCTTAAAAGCACAGATGCGGTTCTCAGACCTGATTCCATCGCAACTTCAGCAGCTTTCGTAGCAGCAATCTGCGCCGCAAAAGGAGTGGACTTTCTCGAACCCTTAAAACCATTACAACCGGAACTTGACCACGAAATAACACCTCCGGACGGATCCGTTATGGTAACAATAGTATTGTTAAAAGTTGCCCGGATATGCGCAACTCCCACAGGCACATTCCTTGATTTATTCTTCTTCTTTTTCAGTCCCGCTTTTTTTTCTGCTGCCATCTTAATTCAGTATTACGTTAAATGTTTAATAACTTTGTTTTAATTGCTATTTTTTAGTTGCTACTTTTTTGCCCGGAACAGTTCCCTTTCTTGGACCTTTTCTGGTTCTTGCATTGGTGTTTGTCCTCTGACCACGTACCGGCAGTCCCTTACGATGTCTGAGTCCTCTGTAGGTACCCAAATCCATAAGACGCTTTATATTGGAAGCAACCTGACGCCTGACATCCCCTTCAACCGGGTATCCGGACTCTATGATTTTACGAATAACACCCACCTGATCTTCAGTGATGTCATCTGATCTTGTTTCAGGTGCAATGCCCGCTTCTTCCAGAATACGCTTAGCCGTAGCTTTCCCAATACCGACTATATACGTAAGAGCAAAATCCATTCTTTTGTTCCTTGGAAGATCTATACCCGCAATTCGTGCCATACTTCTAGTTCTTTATAATAAATAATTCCAATACCTTAGAGAGATAAGCCTCTACCAACATTACATACCGCAATTTGTTACAATAACAGGATTGCAGGGTTTATAAAAAATACACTAAAAAAGCAAGTAGTGTCCGAAATTTAAAAGCTTGAAAAGCCCGAAACTTACTAAAAAGAAACATACTAAAAAAACGGGTTATCCCTGACGTTGTTTATGCTTGGCACTCCGGGTGCAAATAACATATACACGACCTTTTCTCTTAATCACCTTGCAATACTCGCAAATCTTTTTTACTGACGCTCGAACTTTCATATCAAATACCTGTAACTAATTAAAATAGCTTGTTTTTTATTTCTAAAACCCATCCAATCTCAAATAACCCTTTAATCTCAAATAAACTGCTCCCAGGCAGAACTTCAGCCTACGAATCCTATGGTCTGGAGAGCACCCAGGGTCCCTTCTCAGTAATGGCAACAGTGTGCTCAAAATGGGCGGAAAGACTACCATCACTCGTCACTGCTGTCCAACAATCCGATAGTACTTTTACATCGAACATACCAGCCGTAACCATCGGCTCGACAGCTAATACCATACCTGCTTTAAGAGGTCTACCTTGCCCGGCTCTTCCGAAATTAGGTACATGAGGCGGCTCGTGCATGCGTGTGCCTATACCATGCCCCACAAACTCCCTCACCACACCAAAACCCGCTCCCTCCACAAGACTCTGCACCGCATGAGAGATATCCCCGATACGGTTACCGGGTCTGCACTGCCCTATTGCATGTTCCAGACTTTCTTCAGTAACACTCAGTAGCTTTTTTGCGGCATCTGAAATTTCACCCACCGGATAGGTTCTTGCAGAATCACCAAAGAACCCCTCAACGGCACAACCAAAATCAACGCTCAATATATCACCCTCTTTAAGAGGGACATCATTTGGAATACCATGAACTATCACCTCATTGGGAGAAGCACAGATCACTCCGGGAAAAGGAGCCCCACCTCTTTGAGAACAAGGGTAATTCAAAAACGCCGGAACGGCTTTGTTTTTTTCACAAATTTTTCTGGCAACCTCATCAAGCTCCAGAGTGGTCGCTCCAGGTTTAACAAGCTCCTGCAAATGCTGGTGCACCTCATATACTATCATTGAGGCTTTTCGCATTTTGTCCAGATCAGATGGACTTTTCAGCTGGATACTCATTGCGATATTCTACTTACCTAACTCACCTGCAATATCTGAAGCGGCAACTTCCAAAACTCGTCTCTCTACCTCTTCTATAGGAAAGTTTGCATCAACTCGTTTTAATATCGAAAGCCCTTCATAGTATTCTATAAGCGGTGCGGTGGAATCTTCATACACACGCAAGCGCTCAAGCTGAGTCTCGGCAGTATCATCAGCACGACTCTCACTCGTTCTTCTTTCTTCAAGTCTGAAAAAGAGCGCATCTGCGGAAATTTCAAATAAAATTGTTGCGCTGAGCGATAAGCCTTTCTGAGTAAAAAGTGCCTCAAGAGATTTCGCCTGATTCATGGTACGAGGAAAACCATCAAGCACAAAACCTGATTCGCAATCAGGCATCTCTATGCGTTCCCTGATAAGCTCAATCATAATATCATCAGAGACGAGCATCCCCGAATCTACTATCTCTTTAACTTTACCACCAAGCTCCGTCCCCGCTTTCATCGCAGCTCGCAACATATCACCCGTACTGATATGTGCGAGTGAACGGGACGCACAGAACAGTTTTGCCTGAGTGCCCTTCCCCGCACCCGGAGGTCCCAGAAAAACATATATTTCTTTCATGGCACTATCTCCTGATTAGTTTACCCCCAACCTGGGTGGCACGAGAAGCTCCCCGGACTTTTTGCGCTCCCTTGTCCAGGAATGCTTCATAACTTTTAGCAAGTAAATGCGACTGTATCTGGGAAACCAGATCCATGGTTACCCCTGCCACAATCAAAATTGCAGTACCACCAAAGAAATAGGAAAAACCTGAAACCCCAATCTGCTCATAATACCACTGAGGAACAATACAAATAGTGGCAAGATACAAAGATCCCCAGAGGGTAAGGCGATTTAATATTTTAACAAAAAAATCAGCCGTATCTTTTCCGGGACGAACAGTAGGCACAAACCCCCCATTCTTCTTTAAATCTTCTGCAATTTTATTCGGGTCGAGCATCAGGGCGGTATAAAAGTAAGTAAAAAATATAATCAAACCACCAAACGTAAGCTCATAATAGCCTGAACCCGGGGATATATACGAAAGATACTTGTTAATCCATTCAACATTACCCATCTGAGCAATGGTAGCGGGGAAAAACATAAGAGCTGAAGCAAAAATTGGAGGAATAACACCTGCTGAATTGAGTTTAAAAGGCATATGCTGCTGAGCAGTCTGACTCATCATTCTGCCATTCACCGCCCTTCTGGGATATTGAACAGGAATCTTTCTTTGAGACCTTTCCACGTACACAATAAATACAACCGTAGCCACTCCAAAAATAAGGGCGCCGAGCATGTAGGTCGGATTAATACCCCCCTCATTCATCAAACCAAGAGTCTGTAAAAGGGTAGATGGCATTCGCGCGATAATACCGGCAGTAATAATAAGACTCACTCCATTACCAATACCACGCTCTGTTATCTGCTCTCCCAGCCACATAATAAAGGCAGTACCAGCCGCAAGAGTGATCGCAGTTTTGACAATAAAAAGCGGGCTGCTATCAGTTACAAGCCCCTGACTTTGTAAACCCGCGCTAATAAACGCCCCTTGCAACAAGGCAAGAACAATAGCACCAATCCGGGTAAAACGAGCAAGTCTCGTCCTTCCGGATTGTCCCTCATTTGACATATCTTCAAGACTCTTGACCGTTCTCTTTAAAAGCTCCATCACGATGGAGACACTGATATAGGGCATGATACCCAAAGCAAGAATTGAAAAATTCTCAATCGCTCCTCCGGAGAACATATTGACCATACCAAAAACGGTAGATGATGCCTGGTCAAACATCTCCTTGAACTTTTCTGCGTCAATGCCGGGAACAGGTACGAACACTCCCACCCGATAAATCATTAACATAAAAAGAGTAAAAAGAGCTCTTCTTCTTAACTCTGGTATTTTTGCAACATTTTGAATTCCCGGAATCACAATAAACCCTTATTACATTTATCAAATTGTATCATATATTATATTATCCGCCCTGAGTTCTATATCCAAGCAGGCAGAATCATGCAAGAACGCATGCATCAAGAAAGAATATGCACCTGAAAAGAGATGCATATTCGACAAAAGAGATCAGGATACAAGCTGTATAACACCACCAGCTTTCTCAACGGACTCACGAGCACCCTTGCTGATAGCATGTACTTCAAGGGTAACCTTTTTATTAAGCGCTTCATTACCAAGCACTTTTACTCGTGGTGCCCCTGATTTGAGGAGTCCTCTTGATTTTAGTACTTCAAGAGAAATAACCCCATCCTGAATTTCTTCCAATAGATCGTTTATTTTGGAAATAGAAAGGATGCTATAAACATTTTCGCCCATCACTTTCTTTCGAGAAGTAAACCCAACCTTTGGCAGTCTCCTGTGTAAAGACATCTGCCCGCCTTCAAATCCCGGAGTAGATTTATAACCAGACCTCGCACGATGCCCCTTGTGTCCCTTACCACAGGTCTTACCATTACCACTTCCTTCCCCAATACCAAGCCGCTTTCTTCTGTGCTTGGAACCCGGGGTTGGTGCAAGTGCACTTAAATTTAATTGCTTATCTGTACTCATACCTGCCTGCCAATAATCACTGATATTTTATTCTATCCAAATCAACTAACAAAAACACACCAAATCAAGACTTGCTCACTTCTACCATATGCCAGATCTTTCTGAGCTTACCACATAGAGAAGAATTAACTTTCTGAGTTGTCTCGTGACCGATTCTTCCCAAACCCATAGTCTTAAGCGTTGCACGCTGATCTTTCGGGCGACCAACGTCACTACGTATTTGCCGTATCACTATCGTATCACCATCTTTAACATTTATTGGTGAAATGGTTTTAGTATTAGTTTTACTCGCCATAATCTACGCTCCAAATACCTGATAATTCAATTCGTCAAGCGTCTTGCCCCTTGCATGAGACAAAGAGGATGGGTCTTCAAGCTGCAACAAACCATCAAGTACCGCAGACAATACGTTATGCGGATTCTGTGAACCAAGACTCTTGGTGAGAATATCAGAGATACCCACCGCATCAAGAACACTTCTCACCACACTACCCGCAATAACTCCCGTACCAGGACTTGCAGGCTTAAGAAGCACTTTTGCAGCACCGGACACACCAAGCACTTCATACGGTATGGTAGCTCCCATAAGCGGAACACTTACCAGAGATTTCCTTGCGCCATCACCGGCTTTTCTTATCGCATCAGGCACTTCATTTGCTTTTCCAAGACCATACCCAACATGACCCTGTCCATCACCCACCACAACCAGAGCACTGAAACTGAAACGACGTCCACCCTTAACTACCTTGGCAACTCTGCTGATAGAAACAACTTTTTCAGTAAGCTCACCTACTTCCTGCTGAGCAACTTTTCTCCCCTGCGGTCTTGGATATTTTGCACCCATAACTCTCTATACCCTGTTTTTACTTCCTGATTACTATACTAACTGTCTCTATACTATTTAAAATATAAAACTAAAATCTAAGACCACCCTCTCTTGCACCGTCAGCAACCGCGGCAACCCGACCGTGATAGACGTACCCATTCCTGTCAAACACTACCGACTCGATCTTGTTATCCTTTGCAAGCTTTGCAATTTCTTTTCCAAGCAGCTTTGCTCCTTCAACAGAACCTCTTCCGGCAGAAGTACCGCTCTCACCTGTGAGATCAAGAGTTCTGGTAGAAGCAGAACCAATCACTTTTCCACTGTCATCAGAGATCAACTGCGCATAGGTGTACTTAAGACTTTTATAAACACATAAACGCGGCTTGGAATCCACCCCTACTACCGATCTTCGTACACGTTTCTGCCTTTTAAGTCTGGACTCGTGTTTCTTTTTTATAATACTCATATCTACACCCTGGTGTTTCAAAAACTACGCTTCACTCAAACAAAGCGCCCTGTTACATATTATTTCTTACCTGACTTACCCGCTTTTAGCTTCACCACTTCATCCTTGTACCTTACCCCTTTACCCTTGTACGGCTCAGGAGGTCTAAGGGAACGTATCTGGGCAGCCACCTGACCAACCAACTGTCTGTCAGCAGACTCAAGTCGTATAAAAACATCCCGTCCCTCTTTCACCACTGATGCTTTCACCGCATCAGGCACCGCATAATCAATCGGATGAGAATATCCAAGAGAGAGGGTAATGTTCTTCCCACTCTGCTCAGCCCGATACCCGGTACCGACAAGAGAAAGCTCCTTCACAAACCCCTCAGAAACACCCTTTACCATGTTTGCGGTAAGTGCCCGCTCCATACCATGAAAAGCGTTCGACTTTGTATCTTCAGCTAATGGCGAAAGATAAATCTTGCCGTCTTCCATCTTTATCTGAATTTCCGGACGAAGCTCTCTCTCAAGCTTCCCCTTAGGTCCTTCCACCTTTAAGAGCTGCCCTGCAATATAAGCAGTAACCCCTTTTGGTACATCGATTGGCTGTTTACCTACTCTTGACATACTGATTACCTATTTCTTAACTAAAAAATCAAACCACAAACTAAAAATCAAACTAATATACGGAGCACACAAGCTCACCGCCTACCCCTTCTTTTCTTGCCTCACGATCACTGAGCATCCCTTTTGAAGTAGAAACTATCACCACACCAAGACCTCCACGGATACGAGGAATCTCCTCACATCGTACATACTGTCTCTTTCCCGGAGAGCTTATTCTCTCAATACCTCTAATGACAGGCTTACCTCTTTGATCATACTTCAGAGAAGCACGCAGAATCGGCTTGTTATTATCATCGGTATCCGAAACCACTCGCGCCAGAAAGCCTTCAGCTTCAAGCAGCTTAAGTATTCGCTCCTTTGATCTGGACGCAGGCACGGTCACCACCGGATGCCCAACCCTTTGAGCATTTCTGATTCTTGTTAGTAAGTCAGCAATTTGATCAGTAACCACAAATACCTCGTATTAATTCCTTAACCAGTTTATTCCACTACTGCACGTTCTGTTTTTTTCTAAAAGGAAATCCCATCTCTTCAAGTAGAGCTTTCCCCTCTTCATCCGTCTTTGCAGAAGTAACAAAAGTCACACTTAATCCCCTCAATTGAGTCTTTTCAAGATCAATCTCAGGAAAAATAATCTGTTCTGAAATACCCAACGAATAATTTCCATTTCCGTCAAAACTGTTCGCGGGGATACCTCTAAAGTCTCTAACCCGTGGAAGCGCAATAGTAATCAAGCGATCTACAAACTCGTACATACGCTTTTTTCTCAAAGTAACGCTCACTCCGATAGGAACTCCTTCACGAAGTTTGAAGTTTGCAATTGATTTTTTCGCTTTTCGAATTACGGGTTTCTGTCCGGAAATAGCCGTAAGGTCAGCCACCGCAGTGTCAATCAACTTTGGATTTACGGTTGCCGCTCCAAGACCCATGTTCAAAACCACTTTTTCAAGCTTGGGCACCTGAAAAGGATTTGAATAGGAAAACCTTTCCTTAAGCTTTCCCACAATTTCGTTCTTGTACATTTCTTGAAATCGAACTTCCATAATCGCCTCTTTTACGAATCAGCCTTAAATCAATGCTTCACTAATCAATAGCTACAAATTTCTTATCCTCAGGATTAACAAAACCCCGAACTTTTTTTCCATCACCTTCAACTTGCACTTTCAAACGAAACGGTCTTTTGTGCGTCTCGCTGTAGTACATAACATTGGAGATCGCGATCGAACCTTCCTTCACCACAATACCACTTTCTTCCTGACTGTTGGATGCTCTCTTATGTCTTTTAATAAAGTTCAAGCCCTCAACAATCACACGACCCTTCTTGGGGAAAATCGATTTCAAGGTTCCCACCTGACCTTTCAGGGTCTTCCCTTTAATCTTGTTACCACCGGCAAGAATCATAACCCTGTCACCAACCTTAAGGTCAGTCTTGAAAGGCACTCTGTCTTTACTGATATTGGAACTTTCAACCAAAGCTTTCATTTGCTATAGCACCTCCGGCGCAAGTGAAATAATTTTCATAAAGTCCTTACCCCGAAGCTCTCTGGCTACAGGTCCAAAAATTCTATTTCCAATCGGCTCTTTCTGGTTATTGAGAAGCACCGCTGAATTTGTGTCGAACCTGATAAGTGAACCATCAGGTCTTGCGATCTCCTTGGATGTTCTGACCACTACCGCCTTATGAACATCTCCCTTTTTAACTTTTGAGTTAGGCATAGCGTCCTTAATGGAAACAACGATCATATCACCAACACTTGCATACCTTCTCTTGGAACCACCAAGCACCTTAATACACATAACCCGCTTCGCACCTGAGTTATCTGCAACGTCTAATATTGTCTGCTGCTGAATCATACCGTCACCTTAAAAACTACTTGCCTCTAAAAACTAAAACACCGCCTAAACTATACTGCACGCTCTACAATTTTCTGAAGTCTCCATCTCTTGTTCTTACTCAAAGGACGACTTTCCTTAATAAGAACCTTGTCACCAATGTTGCACTCTTCATTCTCATCATGCGCCATAAACTTGGTAGTAGTCCTGACAAATTTCCCATACTCCGGGTGTTTCTTGTAGGTCTGCACCGCCACCACTATGGATTTCTGCATTTTGTTACTTACTACAACCCCTTCCTGAACCTTTCTGTTCCCCCCGGGTGAGTTCTTTGATGATTCCTGTGCAGCTTCCTGTCCCATACTAATTTGTGCCTATATAAATAAATTATCGCGCTATCGCTTCAGTAATAGCTTTTTCCTTAATAATTGTTTCGATTCTTGCGATCTTCTTCCTTAATTTTCCAATCCGGGAAGTATCAGGTATCTGATTAACCGACTTACGAAACCTGAGATTCAAAAGCTCCTTTTCCGCAGCACCTCTCTCCTCAAGAAGATCTGAAGCATCCTTATCTCTCAAACTTTTTAATTCATCTCTGGATTTCATACGTTCCTCAACAATACCTTGCTATAAACTTACTATAAAATAGTATTCTGACGACGAGTAACCACTCTCGTCTTTACCGGTAACTTGGCTCCGGCAAGTGTGAGCGCTTCATGCGCAGTCTTCTCATCAACACCCTTGATCTCATAAATGATTCTTCCCGCTCTCACCTCAGCAACCCACTTCTCAGGTGAACCCTTACCTTTACCCATACGAACCTCAGCAGGTTTCTTGGTAAGCGGTTTATCCGGAAATACCCTTATCCAGATACGACCACCCCTTTTAAGGCGTCTGTTAATGGCAATACGAGCAGACTCAATCTGCCTGTTCGTAATCCACTCACCCTCAAGCGCCATCAGACCATAATCACCAAAGGCAACTCCCGTCCCTCTTGTTTCAACACCATACAGATGGTTAGCCTGTTTCATCTGTTTTCTATGTCTTACTCTTTTTGGTGATAACATATCCGCCTGCCTATACTATAACTAAACTACCATCACGTAATTCTTCTCTAACCAGACTGCCTACGCAGCATCCAGCTCCTCAGACTCTTCCCCAAGAAACACCCACACTTTCACTCCTATGATTCCATAGGTAGTAAGCGCTTCTGAAAAACCATAATGAATCTTTGCACGAAGAGTATGAAGCGGAACCCGCCCATCTCTTGACCACTCAGTTCGGGCAATATCAGTTCCACCCAATCGACCCGCAACAGAAACCTTGATACCCTCGGCACCCATTCTCATTGCCTTTCCAATTGAATCTTTCATCGCACGACGAAACGCAACCCGCCTCACCAACTGATTTGCAATGTTCTCAGCAATAAGCTGAGCATCAATATCAGGCTTTCTTATTTCAATCGGATTAATGGTAACATCACGACCCACGATCTTTTTAAGATCTGCTCTCAAATCTTCAATGTTCTTACCATCTCTCCCGATTAAAAGCCCCGGACGAGCAGTTCGAATATTAATAGTAACCCTACTCGCAGCCCTCTTGATCTCGATATCAGATATACCCGCACCTGAAAGTTTCTTTAAAAGATACTTTCGCAACTCAAAATCCTGCTTAAGTTGCTCGGCATACCCCTTTCCTCGATACCATTTCGACTTCCAGGTTTCTGTAACTCCTAATCGAAACCCGTATGGATGAACTTTCTGACCCATTTAGTATATTCCTATTAACTTTATTAAACTGCCTTCTCTAAAAAATAAAAACCCTACGCCTCATCAAGCATAATGGTTATGTGACTTCTTCTTTTAATAATTGGGGAGGCTGAACCTCTCGCTCTTGGCATGGAACGCTTAAACCCGGGAGCTTCATTCACCCATGCCGATTTAACCATCAAATCATCAACATCTATATCACTATGTTGTGACTGCGCGTTGGCAACAGCTGAAAGTAACAACTTCTCAACTATCGGTGCCGTCTTTTTGTCGCACGTAGCAAGCAACTGAAGCGCGTCCGAAACAGACTTTCCACGAACCAAATCAATAACAAGACGTGCCTTCTGAGGAGAAACTTTGAAGTTTCTAAGAATCGCCTTTGAAACACATCCATTTTGTAACTGCTGCTCTGCCATAAATCACCTAATTATTTTCCACCACCTGCATGTTTGGTAAACAATCTGGTCGGAGCAAACTCACCAAGTTTGTGACCCACCATATTTTCACTAACAAATACCGGTAAAAACTTTTTGCCATTATGTACCGCAAAAGTAAGTCCAACCATTTCAGGAGTAACGGTAGAACGCCTTGACCATGTCTTAATGGGACCCTTGTGCGCCCCTTCTTTTGCTCTCTTTACCCACTTGAGCAAACTATTATCAACGAATGGACCCTTTTTAACTGAACGAGGCATAACGCTATCCTATTTCCTTCTTCGAACAATAAACTTGGTAGTACGCTTGTTTTTTCTGGTTTTCTTACCCTTTGTAGGAGTTCCCCATGGGCTCACCGGATGTCTACCACCGGATGTTTTACCCTCACCACCACCATGCGGGTGATCTACCGGGTTCATCGCAACACCACGTACCTTTGGACGTTTTCCTCTCCAACGATTCACCCCGGCTTTACCAAGACTCACGTTTGCATGATCGGAATTACCAACGGTACCGATCGTCGCCATACAAGTAAGAAGAACCATTCTTTGCTCACCAGAGGGCATACGAAGCTGAGCATATTTCCCAATCTTCGCCATGAGCTGAGCAGCATTTCCCGCACTTCGTACAAGCTTCGCACCTCCTCCGGGACGGAGCTCGATATTGTGCAGAACCTCACCAACCGGAATATCAGAAAGCGCAAGCGCATTTCCCGGTTTAATCTCCGCACCAGGACCTGATGAAACCACCACACCCACTTCAAGCCCCTGTGGAGAAATAATGTATCTCTTTTCACCGTCCGCGTACTGAAGAAGTGCAATTCGGGCACTTCGATTCGGGTCATATTCCACCCCTACCACACGAGCAGGTATTCCGAACTTCTCTCGTTTAAAATCAATTATTCGATACTTCTTCTTGTGACCCCCTCCACGACGACGAACCGTAATTCTTCCATTCGCATTACGTCCATCAATCCTGTTTTTCTTAACAAGAAGCGACTTTTCGGGCGTAGATTTAGTAATATCACTGTTATCCAGTGCTATCTTCCCTCTCTGCCCAGGTGTCATGGGTCGATATTGCTTAAGTCCCATAAAGTTATCTACCTACCGTAAACTACAATCCTTCAATAATATCTAATGAATTACCCTCTTTAAGGGTAACGTATGCTTTTTTGTGCGCTCCTTTACTTGAAAGAAGTGAACCTCTTTTCTGCTTGCCCGCGCGAGGAGCCACAAGTGTCCTCACCTTTGCAACCTTTACATCAAACACTTGCTCAACTGCGCTCTTGATTTCAATCTTGTTAGCTTTCGGGTGCACATTAAACACCATCGCAGAACCAGTGCTGCCAACCGTAGCAGACTTCTCGGTAACTCTCGGAGTCAACAAAATCTTATGCGCTCTGTCCTTGATACTTCCCATAAATCCTCGCTTTTATCCTTCCATCCTGCTTTCGAATTCTTTAAGACCGGCTTCTGTAAAAAGTATATACTCGGAATTAACCACATCGTAGGTAGTAACTCCGTTTGCAGAAAGAGGCTTAACTCTATCAATGTTTCTGGTGCTTTTTATTCCGACAACATCATTCTCACCAACTACAAGAAGAGTCTTTTTCCCTTCAAGACCGATTTTTCCAAGTGTTGTTGCTGCCGCTTTTGTCTTTGGCTCACTAAAACCAAATTCAGTCAGAGCATAGCACTTTCCTTCGCTTACTCTGCTGGAGAGCGCACCACAAAGAACTTTCTTTTTAAGCTTCTTGTTTAAGGAGAACTCATAACTTCTTGGCTTTGGACCATGAGCAACTCCACCACCAACCCACACCGGGGAAGTGTTAGAACCGGAACGTGCCTTACCAAGCCCTTTCTGCCTCCATGGCTTCTTACCACCACCACTGGCTTCTGCACGGGTCTTCACCTTGTGAGTCCCCGCTCTCCACTTGGCACGCTGCCATCTGATAACTTCATGGATAAGACCTGAACGAACACGCACCCCGAAAATCGACACATGCACAGGTCGGCTTCCCACTTCAGCACCGGAAGCATCAAACAATTTAATCTCAAGCTTTTCACTCATACTAAACTCCATTCCACATACCTCACGCAAAAAAACTGTCTGCTGAGGGACTTATGAGACAACTCCAAAACTTACGTTCTTATTTCTTCGCCTTAATTGCAGTACGAACAAATATTGTTCCATTCTTTGGTCCGGGGATACCTCCCTTAACCAACAAAAGATTCTTCTCAGGAATCATATCCACAACTTCCACACCCTGAACCATGACACGGTCTACACCCATATGACCCGGCATTCTTTTATTTTTGAAAACTCTACCTGGGAACTTTCTACATCCGATAGAACCGGCATGTCTGAAATATTCATGCGTACCATGCGTCTGGGTTTGCGCACCCTTCATTCCGTGACGCTTGATAACTCCCTGATACCCCTTACCAATAGAAGTTCCAACCACATCTATCTTCGCACCCTTTTCAAAAAGCCCTTCACAGGTAATCTCGTCTCCTACTGAGAACTCCTGCTCAGTGTAATATGAGTCCTGTCGAATCTCTTTCAATTCACGAGGCATACCCTTTGCAGCTTTTGCCACATGACCGGACAGGGGCTTGTTCACTCTCTGAACTTTTTGAGCTCCGATACCTACCTGAAGAGCACGATACCCCTCTTTACCAGAAGTCTTAACCTGAAACACAACATTAGGAGGTAACTCAATAGCAGTAACAGGCACACGGGTACCATCCTCTGCAAATATCTGAGTCATTCCAATTTTTTTGCCATACATAGCTTTCATAGGACTCACCTACAAACAAAACACATTCTAAAATTTAAAATCTTCTTTTTGATATCACCCGGCTCATTGCCCCCCTCTTAAGTAACAAAACTCAAAGGGAAACCGCTAAGGCATATCCAACAAGAGACTATCTAATTTCCACCTCAATACCGGCAGAGAGTTCCAACTTCATCAAATCATCAATGGTCTGCTGAGTTGGTTCCAAAATATCAATCAAGCGCTTATGAGAACGTATCTCAAACTGATCACGAGATTTTTTATCCACGTGAGGCGATCTGTTGACGGTAAATCTTTCGATTTTAGTAGGAAGGGGAATAGGACCTGCAACTTTACCACCAGTTCTCTTAACCGCCTGAACAATTTCCTGAACTGCGGCATCCAATACCTTGTGATCATAACCACAAAGTCGTATCCGTATCCGCTGACTCCCTATCATATTAAAATTCCTAACTAATTACACGTTACGCAAAATTTCCACCGTGGGCACGAGCTTATAGCAATATCAGCTAATTAAATCCAGTGTATCCACGCTTTTTTGTTCATTTTTTTTAATGAAAGTCTTATTCAGACACAAAAAAGAACCTGATATAAAGATAAGAGTTTGAATTTATTAAATAAATTACCCTTATCGCTTGAGTCTCTCAACTTCAACAAGCTCTCTTTTGGTAGCATTCACTGTGATGGTGTCTGCTGAGAGGATCTCGGTAAAGGGTGAGGTCAGTGGTGCAATAAAAGAGACATCAACCTTAGCTTCAGAGCCAAACTCCTCAATATTAACCATTACACATCCGGCAGAAATACTATCAGTACAAAAGACCGAGCCAGGCATTATCCGCCTCACTTCAGCAAGAGCAAGTAATCGGGCAGATTCATGATTAATTTGACTGGTATATTGTTGAGTTTCAGGCGACGATATATATCTGGGAAAACAATCAACATATTCCCCACTTTGACATATTGCGGGCATGGATTGGTACATACCCAATGAGATAAGCTCTCCCCGATTTGTGGAAGCTGCGCAGTTAGAACGAAACTGGGTACATGCCGGATATGCACCAGAGGAAACCTCACTCATCGGCATGGTAATAGTTCTGTCTCTTAGCTCAGTAAAATCGAAAATATATTCAGGATTAGTTAAATCCACATCACCAAATGCGTTATTAGCATAAAACCTCAACGCCTGATCAAGATTCTGAAATTGAGGAGTTCCTCCACTGTAACACCCACTTGTGGGGTTACAATCAAGATTATAGTCAAAGGGAAACTGGGAAACTACATAAGGTCTTGGCTGAGGCAGTGCCCCTCCCATCCCGTCTTGAATAAATGGCCAAACCCCCTCTACAGGTACAATTTCTTCCTGAATTTTATTTTCCTGAAAAAGAAGTGAGACATCCGGCACCTCATGGATATTTCCATACCCAGCCCCCTCCTGAGCAATAACAGCCTGAAGCAGCAAATCCCTTCTCTCATCTCCCCCATCAAACCCCTCGTTTTTTCTGTACTGCCTTACGTAATGCTCCGAAGAAAGCTCTTTAGGGTTATAACCAAACCTTGGCTGCACTGCTGAAGGATTTACTATAGGAACCCCCATAAACCTGTCTGCCGTCCATGAGAAATGTCGTGAACCATTACTGAGCACAGATGACCAGCGGGGAAGTGGTACCGTAACAAACCCCCCAGTAGGCAAACTCTCAAATGCCGTCCATGAAGGATTGGAATTTACAGCAATCACAGATGCCAGATTCTGATTAAATAAACTCCTCCGCTGAGCTTCTTTTGCATTCCAGCCCTCACATGAAGAAAAAGAACCGGGCTGACCCGCGATCGTCATATTACCACACATATGTCGCGTCTGTTCCAGTGGCACCCCTTCACTTGAAAGACAAGATGGAACATCAACAAAAACAAGTTCCGGAAGCTGCATCAGATCAAGACCCGAGGGATTAGGCGCATGCGAAAAAGGATTTCTCGGGTCACCTAAAGGTAAAAATTCCTCCCACGTATTCCTTGCCTGATCAAAGGGAAGCCATTCACAGACCTTTCTCGTAAGTGATCTCCATTGATTACCGGTCTGACGATGCCAGGCAAGATACGTCCAGTCCTGAGAGGCAATATACGACATACCCCCTGCGCTGTTATACAAAAATGCGTTTTGATAGTTTGGGTCGGCATTCGCAGCGAAATCTCCCCACTGATTGGACTGAAACGGAGGAAGATCAATAGAAGGATAGGAAGTAAAATAATTAATCAGATCATCAGAATTCCGAATTGCACTTCGCACCCGTGATAAAAACGCCTCAGGGTTGCAACTGTAGACGGTAATCACAACAAATTGACGAGAATTAGTAACCGCAAAGGGTCTTCCGACTCCACCCGGCACCGCCCCGCTACCAAAAAAATTTCTATAGTGATTATCCAGCTCCGTATAGCTCAGCCCTACTTCCGAGGGCACTCCATACGTTGCCAAATCATTCGCATCAGTGTGACACACCGGACTACCCCCCAAAAGAAGCCACGGCTCCGGAGTAGCCCGTTCAGGTAAAACCATATGACAGGGAAAGGCTCTTGCAAAATCAGTAGAGGGAACCCAACTTGCATCCATATCGGCACACGCAGGGTCTTCTGCCCTGAAGTTCACTCCCTCACACCAGGCAGTATCAATATACGTCGTACTTAAATTAAAATCAGCCCCAAAAGGAACCTCAACTCTGTTATAAACCGTACAAGACCTCGTCTCAAAACCACCTCCCGGAAGCGGTCTTTCAAAATTCCCCCGAACATCCGCCCTCAGCACCGCATAGCTATTAAGTAATCCGATAAACCTGCTGGGACGAACTGACTTCTCAGCCCACTCGACATTATGATTGGCAGTACTTACCTCATATGAATTATAACTCGCCCCATATACATCACGATACACCTGCCCCTGATATTGATACGTATCAAGTTGCACCTCAGAAGGACCATCCACCAAAGGATAGCCAAACCACTCAGCTTCGGAAAAAGTCTGCTCCGTATCCACCAGAACACTCCTGCAAGACTCCGCAGCGTCACTTGCGGTCAGACAACGGGCAACTCTTCTTGCTGCCTGGTCTGCGGCTGATTTCGCAGCCGTAAACTGCGTCAGATTATAAAAACTGAAAAGAAACAGTGCTCCCCCTACTGTTGAAAACATAAGGGGCAACATCCCACTGCTGCCTTTTTCATTATCACAAGAAAACAATCCAAATCTCATACAACGCACCTCTAGTTTCTAAATGATTTAATCTGATGCACCTGTGCCCCGGTACGAGAACCAAGCAGCATCTGCTGCCACCCGGGCGAAATCGCAGGAGACACGGCTTCAATCGTAATTAAAAATATCAGCGATTCAGGAAGATACCGAAGCAGAGGATTAAAACCCGGTGATAAAACTCCATATTGAGTATCATTTGAGTTCCCGGGAAATCTTGATTCCAGATACGCTTCTGCTGAAACAAGAGGCAGTCCCGGCACATACTCCTCTATGTTGAAAGCGGTAGGGCTGGAATATTTAAAATCAAGTAACTGAAAGGAATCAACCGTACCCATTTCAGGATTAACAGCAAGCACGACCGGGCGCACTTCCACTAAAAAAGGTGCATCCCCGGTAGCAAAACGAATCCTCCTTTCGTTAATTACCATCTGCATCCTTTCCCCAATCCGGGTAGTCAAAGTCACTACCCGCTCCCGATCAAGCACTCGTCCCTCAGAAGAAATTTGAAATGGCTGGACTGCTTCATCTATAACCTGAAAATGTCCCCCCTCCCGCACCACATCCCGTAACATTGCACGATCAAGCATCAATATCCCGATATCAGTACCAACAAAGAGCAGCCCAAGTGCAAGCGGCATAAACAAAAGCATTTCAAGCATACCATTTCCCAATTCAGATATACTCAAGTATGAAATTCTCATGATGCAAGTACCACCTTTCGTTCCTTTGCCAGAATACTCTGTACCACCTGAAAAATACTGCTTTCATCCACAAAAAAAGAGGATATACCCGGTATGAGATCATACTGAAGTGAACGTGCCTGCAACAAGGCACCTGCATCTTCAGTAAGACCCGGATGAACATAGGCAAGAACATACATCCTTAAACGCTCATCATGCTCTAAAATCTCAAGCACCTCCTGCATTTCGGTCTCGGCAATATCGGGTAAGGCATCTACCAGAAGAAAAACAATACGTGAGGCACTTCCAGCCAGATTCCCTCTGGAGACGGCACTTGTTTCAACAGAAAGTTTCTCCTCTTCAATAAGGAGAGAAGCTCCCGCACGTGCAGTCCGGGAAATATTTGAAAAATCCGGCTCATGAGAGTTTCCCCGCACCGCGCGATAATACAAGGCTTCCCGAAGAGAAATATTTCTCTGAAGAAAACAATCAGAGAGTTTACTCTGAAAGGGGTTGGGGTAGTGTCCATTTGGGTCGGTAAGAGGGTTCGTGCTGAAAAGTTCATCACACTCCCTTGAATGTTCTGAAAAAGATTCCGGCAGTGCATATCGACTTGAAAAGTGTGAGTAGTACACACAGGCTTCATCACATATTCCCGAAGGAGATTCAAAATAGTTTGACCAGAAAGGGAGATCATTAGCGGAAATCCCTTTGATAAAACTATAGGGAGCCACCCCCGGCTGATCACCCGGGGTTCCCATCACCGCTATCCTGTTAAGTGGTGAAGCCTGAATGGTATCAGCAATCATAATACCTGAAAGCTTAAGGGGCATATTTGCCGGATTATAACAGGTTTGGGTTACCCACCTTCTAAATTCGGGTAATGAAAACTGAGCGGGCTTCCACCAATCAGTCCAGCCAAAGGGAGGAGCCGGCTCTGGTGATGGCTTGATTAAAGGTGGTGGTGCAAGAGTAAAATATTCACTTGGTGCCCAATCGAATTCACCTCCAAAGGAGGCATAGCCGATATCTCCGGATGAAAAATCTGCAAGGTTTGGTGGAACGGACGGTCGAAGAGAAATCCCATCAGAAAGAATAAGCACTGAGTCGAGTGGAACAAGCCTTGCTTCTGATTCCTGCCTCACCTGAAGCACCATCTCCTGATTTGTAAAAGCTCTGAGAAAAAAATCGATCATAGATGCATGAGCACCTGTAATAACGACCCTGACCCGAGATTCCCCTACAAAAGCACCGCCTGCAAAAGCATCAGGGTCCTCTTCCAGAACTCGAAGAGAACTACCTTTTGAGGCAGCACGGGCGTTAAATTCAGAAGCAGACTGTGCAAATGCACTCCTTGCAGCACTTGCAAAAGGAAGATGCCCCGCGATCTGGAGTGAGATTCGATCTGCTTCACTCTGTGCTTCTTCACGAAGTGACTGCCAGGAACTGATGTCCACAATGATCATCAATAATGCAATAGCAACAGGCAGTACAAAAAGTACATAGAACGCCACATTGCCATTTTCCTCACTGTCCCTAATCAAAAGACTCTCCAATTACTGCTTTTTCTGAATACGCACCTCATTATCGCAATATATTCAGAACTGTCTCATCTATAAGAATCAGGTATTTAAACTAAAAGAAAAACCGAAGTGAAAAAGGATAATAGTAGTATATTTGTCAAAAAATAGCCATCCCCGCCTGTCTTTTTTTAAAAAG
The DNA here is from genome assembly GCA_964612555.1 of uncultured Bdellovibrionales bacterium. Classification (GTDB taxonomy): domain Bacteria; phylum Bdellovibrionota_C; class UBA2361; order SZUA-149; family DAOLCO01; genus DAOLCO01. The sequence goes on from CAZTBW010000004.1 coordinate 59,282, forward strand.
ATCGTGCCCAACCAGATTTCAAATACTTAGAAATTTTGCACTGCACATAGTTATTGCGCATATTCAGATGACAGACACCTGCTTATACTTATTTTCCAGGTCTCTTATTTTTAAAAATAAACGGAAAAACCAGAAGTACAAGAGTCAGCCCTGCGGCTATCTGGGAAAACATTCCTGAGTGATGATGGTGATGATCATGATGTGAAAGACTCTGATGTGCCCCTGGGTGTGGAATAATTCCTCCATCACGTGGGATACCGTATTCAATCAAAAGCCCGAAAGAAAGTGAAACAAAAATAATCGAACCTACATAATAAACCGCACCCCTTAAACCAAATTCTTTTTTTGCGGCAAGCACGGTACTGACATTTGTTGCAGCTCCTGCAAGCAGGAAAACCAGAACCGCACCAACGCTAAGCCCCTTTGCATAAAGTACTGCCGCAATGGGGGTAGAAGAGGTAGCGCATATATACAAAGGAAAGGACACCACCAGAGCAAGACCCATTTGAAGCAATGGGTCGGAAACGGTCTCAGTCAGGAACTCAGCCGGCAGGAGCGCAACAAAAATCCCCGACACAAGAAATCCGATTAAAAGCACCACTGAAAGATCCTTTGGAAGAACATAAAAGGCAAAAATCATTGCTTCACGAAACACCTGAAAAAAACTCTTCTTTTCAGAAGACTGTGTTTCTGCACTACTGAGCCCATGATGAGTATGATCATGGCAGCACGAGGCAGCATGAGGAGTTTCTGTATCTTCAGATTTACTTTTCTTCCCGGCAGAATCATTTGATTCCTTAATCGACTCAACCAGAGTACCCACCAGAATCCCTGACACCACCGCCGCAATAACCCGAAAGACAGCAAACACAATACCCAAAAGCCCCTGGGTAAGAAAAAACGCGCCCACTCCAATCTCAGGCACACTGGTCATAAAACTTGCCGCTGCACCCTTACTCACTCCCCTTTGTCTGAGAGATTTCATAACCGGAATAATACCACAGGAACACAAGGGGAAGGGTATTCCCATCATGGTTGCACTGAATATTGAACTAAAACCCGGCTTCTTCAAGAACTTATTAATCAGGGTAGCCGGAAGAAAAACATGAATCACCCCGGCAAGAAAAAAACCAAAAAGCAACCACGGTGCAGCCTCTACGACCGTGTCCCAGGCAGCATGGAGAATTGATAAAAAAACAGATTCGTTCATTAGAAAATACTGCTCGTAATTCAGCGAGCAACTTGTTTAAATTGTGGCATTGGAATAATTGAATCTTTTCCCGGGTCAACATCTTTCATCTCGGAAAGAAGTTTGGCAAGTGAAAAAGTCTCAAGGTAAGAATCTATAGTCTCCTTAAGCCCCGACCATACCGTCCTGAGATAACAGCGGGCTTCCAGCGAGCACCTCTCAGTATCAATCGGCTTCGTATCGCAAATTAAATCCATTGTTTCTCCTTCGCAGGACAGAAGTATCTCTCTCAGATTAATCTCGGAAGGCTCACGAGACAGTCTGTACCCACCATGAGGACCACGCTCACTCTCTACAATCCCACCGGAACGAAGCTTGACCAGAATCTGCTGCGTATAATTAAGTGCCAGGGACTGTGCCTCAGAAATATCAGAGGCACCAACTATGCTCAGCCCCTCCTGATGCCTACGAGCAATATAGAGACAGATATGAACCCCATATTCTCCCCATTGAGTAATTCTTTGCATATGACCTCAAAAATGCCATTCCTAGTACGCCCACCATAACAAGATATACCATAGCAAGATATGGCTCAAAAAGAAATTCGGGGTATTTTCACGACCCCCGCTCTTCCCCTCCCCCGATGCTTATCTCGTTTTATCCCGCCTATCCCATACTAAAAACAAAAGACCCCCACACTAAAAACAAAGGACCACGGCAGGATTGCAAAGAAAAGATAGTACAAACTGAGAAATTTTGCTGCTCTGGGAATCCATTGGACTTTCGTTCTCAAGTTCCAAAGATAAACCACACAAAGGACCGCAAAAGACTTAACAACAAAAATTGCCACTAAAGGACCAACAAGATTCATCAGAAAACGAATCAAAGGATTCCCCTCCATCTCGACACCAAAACTCAACACCCCGATATACGTTAATACCGCATCCAGTATTTGAAAAAGTAAAAGAGAAGAAAAAGCAAAGAAACCCGCAGACAAGGTGTCCACACAAGGTCGCCCCACGCAGGACTGCCCCATCCGAGACAACACAGAAAAATTGCTATGAGAATAACGGACAGAATGACTCATAAGACTTCCTGAAATATTCAGAGGTGCGAACATATACTATTTTCAGATCTTAATAAAGGAAGTGAAGCCGAATAAAAATAAAATGAATTAACTTCCTGTTATCATTTAAAAAAGATCAGATATTCATTCTAATGATAATTTTGGTTCAGGGATTGGAGGTTTTCACATTCACTACCATTTCCTCTTCCCCATCAAGATATATCCTCGCCCCGGAAATACCAACTGCCGAAAGTGCTTTTATGAAGAGTTCGGGGCTGAATTCAGTTGAAGAAATATCCGTTTGAGCACCAAAGGCTCCACTCATTGCAAACACCTTATCCAGTGCCTTTGTAAGGGTACTGAAATTTATAAACAATGAACCCAGATCAGTTTTCGCACCGCTCTCGGCAGAAAAAAGTTTCTTAAGCGAAACCAAAGGTACGGTACCTGAAGCCGAGGGAGACAAGAGCATCTGCACAATATCTCTGGAAGAGGTAACGGCAAGTGTAGCATCTCCTCTAGAGATAATCGAGACCTCTTCTCCAAGTGCAGTAAGAATAGTACTTGTATCATCACTCATTGCTATCCAGTCCGCACCCGGGGGAACCATGCTGTTTGACTGTAAGGCGGTTTTTACTATCTCTTTTAGCGCCTCCAAAACCCTCTCCTTATTTTCCACTTCAAGCAGGAAAGATATTGCAGGTACGGGGAGCAGACGCTGCGTATCAACTGCGGACAGAAAAAAACCAATAGAGCTAACATCTGAAAGAATACTTAAAAGTCTCGGTTCATAATTTAAAATAATATCCCGATTTTCCTGCAAAAGCTTTTCAGTGAACAGCTCTGACAACTCCAAAGAAAGAATGGTATTTTGAGGTATCGTCTCTCTTCTCTTAACAGAAGATGTAAGGGTGCCCTCCTGATCTTCAGACTTTAAAAATTTCCTGATTTTCTCCGATGCCTTCACTCTTAACTCGGCACCATACGTACTCTCAAAACTCTGGTTAAACGCCATCAACACTTCTTCAGAAGAAGACTTGTCTGATTCCTGCTTTAAAAGTCCCCCACCAAAAGCTTCCTGATGCATACCAAAAGCAAAAGGAAATGCCGTTTCCGGAGCACCCTTAAGACCACCAAAGATCACACTCTTTTTAAGATATTCCAACTTACCTGCAAGAGAAATAAACTCCCGATCGGAAAATATTTCGGGTAACTTCCCTTGTCGTTCCAGAAACACTTCTTCGATAACTTCCTTACTGGAAGCTGAAACAATATAAGAATCTTTCAGTCCAAGGTACCTGAAGGCAGGAATGATCGCCCCTTTATCCTCAAACTCCAACACACTTAACTCCCCGCTTTGTATCACCTTGACGGGAGTCCCCTTTTTACTGACGGCATCCGCTATTTCTTTTGCCTTACTTCCCAGATTTTCCAGTTTTAATCGGGTAATAAACCCCGCATGGTCTTCATCATTTTCACTTTGCACATCAGATTCTGAATGTACAGACTCAGCACGAGAGATAAACTGAGCCGACTCCATGGTGTACACATCGGAAACTTTCTTTCCATTTAATAAACCTGCCTCTTCAAGTATTGATTCAAATCCACTGAGAGAAGAATCGATACGCTCCTTTATTTCATCCGGAAGGCTCTTTTCCCAATATTCTTTCTGCTTCCTGGCAACACCATCAGTATTTAAAAAAAGAAGAAACCCATAAGTACGCTTGGGTAACATCGACACCACTGAACCATCAATTGCGCTCAGAAAATCATCAAAGACTGTCTCGGGAGCACTACCGGACAATTTCACCGATTTCTTTTCTGAAGAAGCATCCTCCTTTTTGGAGCAGGCTCCTGAAAAGATAAATAGTAAGAACAATAAAAATATAGTTGCTTTGTGTATTCTCATCACTTTTTTCCGGATATTTAAAAATTACCTACTGCCTGATTTAAAGAAAAATCTAAAATATAAAATTGCCAGGAAGTCATAAATAACATGAAAGATAATTGGTGCCCACAAAGAGCCAAATAATTCATATACCAAACCAAACACAATCCCTATCAAAAAATAGAGAATTAAAAGTTGATAAAACCTCCTCAACTCAAAAGCAAAGTGGGCAAGGGAGAACAGGACACTTGTAAAAATCACACCAAGATAAGGCTGTAATAACCCTCTGAAAAAAAATTCTTCTCCTATACCCGCCGCAAGAGAAATGACTACTGCATGCCAGATACCAAGCCTTGAGACAAGAGGAACGATCATCTCATCGATAAAACCGGTCATCCACCTCCACTCTCTCTGATAACTCACCCGTACAAGAGCAGTATTACATACAAAAAGAAGAACCGCTAAAAGCACGCCAAAAACAAGCTCTTTGACGTAAGGGTATCTGGGGTATTCTAATCTCCCGAGAAAAAAAGAAGTTACCAGGTAAATCAGGAGTAAAACTCCTTCACAGAGCAGGGCAATAATAATAAGTTGATCTGGAGAAATACCGTCCAGATCTATTACTGGATCAGCCTTGTTTTTTGGTGTATTCATTATTAACAGCTTTTAGCATAACGTATTGAGGGTGAGTCAATATATTACCTTATACATGTCAATTTTAGGCTATTTTTTTATGAATTTAAGACCGATATCCTGATTGGTGTATTTTTAATCAATAACCCGGATTATCATTTTTCTGAACCTCGATAATGAAACTATCTCCTTCTAACATATCGGCACTAGAAAAGATCAAGGAAGGGAATGAGCTGGAAAAAGCCCTGAAGGATTGCCAGCGTCAAGAATTATTATCATTATACACCCCGAAAAATATTGCCCTTGCAAGTGAGCATATTGAAACACTTCTGGAGGAGCACTCTGATGATGATGTGCTTCGCTTGTTATGGGCACACGCTCAAATCAGTAAAGACATTCTGCCTCTCTCTTTTATCGCTTCATCGGTATATGAAGTGCTCCTGAAAAACGAAATTCTGGAAAAAGCTCCTCGCCTGACGTTTCTCGTAGTGGCGCCTCTGGCACTTCAACTTGGCACCCATAAAGAGTATCGCATTGGCTTACTTATCCTCGGTCATATACTTTCATCTCATACCCCGCATTTTTTCATGACAGAAGAAGAGCGACACGCCTTCTTTGAGCTTATAGACTGGTTTATACAGGAAGAGAAAACTCTTGCAATCGAGCGCAAGGAAGCAAAAAATTATTTTGACTTTATCGCTTCAGTCTCAGACAATCTCGCTAAAGCCCTCACCAAAAACAACTTAAACATTTCCGGCTCAAACATTTCTATTTCAGATACCGACTCTCACCCACTCGATCAACATTCAGCCCCGACATATAAACCCGGGATGTCTGAAGACTATACCCTTGGCGAACCTACGGAAGCCTTTAAAAAATCAGAACTCCCACCTTTACCGGACGGTACGGTTACTCACACAGCACACTCCTCTTCACTCAAAGCTTATTTTTATCCTCTTTCTTTTTTCATTCTGGTTTTTGCCTTATTTTATAACAGGGAAAGCATAGCCGCCTTTACTTCATCACTCTTTCCTGCAAAAATTCCTCTTGAAGAGAGACTGCTCTTGTCGCTGAATCAGAATAAAACCAATGCCCCCCGGATAAATCCGCTTCCTCCATTTTATTCCCTGTCTATTTCTGCAAACAGTTCACTTGAAAAGATCAATGAGCGTCTGAAAAATATTTCTTCCGGAAGTGGTGAAACAAGCAGAAGCGACTCCACCCCACCTGTTTCCGGAACCTATTCCGAGCTTGAGGATCTAGAGCCACTGAACAATATTCCTGAAAACGGCGGCGTCATTCCGGAAGGGAACATTCCCGAGGCAAAACCAATACCCACATTTAAAGGAACTCCCTCCGCATCTTCCATACATTCCCAGAGCACTGAAAATCTTGGTGGCACTGAAAAAGTTCAGGACATATCCGGAAAGGCACCCCCTCCCTCACTTCCTCCCCATACACGCAACCAGCAAGCGCAAAATCAGGGAACTCCGGCAAGACAATCAAACTCCTCAGAACCAAATGAACTTCCAAACAGACCTCAATACCCGGTACTGAACGAAAACGATGTAGAAAAATTCAACCCACCCCTTGTTTTTGAAACAATTTCAGCCACCAACGTACTCTCAGCCCCCACCTTCTTTTCTCCAAGCATTGTCCGCCTCCAGGCACAAAGCCTTATTGAAGTCACTGCAAGAATCGGAGTATGGCTAGAAATCCGCTCCAACGCCGGACAAACAGGATACATCCTCGCCCAGGACGCAAAACAATCAGACCGACCCAATAGAAGACTTCAGTAGATTAGCCCGCTAAAGATCAATTTTCATCTTTGGGCTGATAAAGAAAAGGACTGTTTTCTGATTTCAGATTATCTGCCTTCATCAAAAGCTCGACTGTTTCATTGTACCCGAGTTCAATAAGGGCGCTGATGTACTCCGGGTGTAGTGCGGCATAAGAAAGTACTTCATAGGCAAGCTCTTCACCCATTTTGTGTTTAAGAATCCTGAAAATAGGCCACGTTGGTCCAAGCGCATCAATAAAATTCTTTGTGGATTTACCAACTGCCTGTTTCAGCAGAGTTCCAAATGGAGACGTGTTCACCACCTCGAACATTCTTGAAGGCATCACACAAAAACTGGATTCCCGGGCGAGTATTTCCCAGTCCGGTCTTGTATCGTGTGGTTCTCCATAATGATCAAACCACCACCGTCTGCCGGACGAATCAAGAAGAAGTATCGCATCTGCCCCTAAACGAAGCGCGGGGTCGACAGGGATGTTATCACAAATACCGCCATCAACAAGTCGAACCTCATGCTTCTCAAGATTAAGATCAACTGCCGGAAGAACGGAGGGGAGCGCAGCAGAAGCAAAACCATGAGAGGCAGTAAGTTCATCAAGACAGAGTAGTTCAAAATTTGCCCCTGCAAGAGACTCCTCTCCGGGAACCTCTTTACATACCGCAAGTAAAAGTGCCTTTCTCTCCACCCCTTCCATCGTAGTCATCACGGCAACAGAAGAAAGATCAGAAGGCAAGGAACCCGCAGTTAAACCCCCAAGTGCGCGGATTGCTTCATTTACCTCATTTTTAAGAGGGGTAGGGTCAAAAATAGAAACGGTACTTGCAACAGGACCGGGAGAGCGATAACGAAGCATTGCAACCTGAATCGCACGAAGAAAGGTTTTGGACATATGTCCTGAAAAAGTATTGCGATATGTTCTTTTAATCCATAGCTCTTCAAGGAGATTCAATGAATGACTCAAGGGGTGTCTAAGACCTGCACTGAGAATAAGCGAATTAACCGCACCGATACTTGTGCCGACCACCACCTTGATCTTCTCCTGAGACACACTCGTGTGATCGTAAATAGCCTTTAAAGCCCCGACCTGATACGCAGCCCGTGAGCCACCTCCTGAAAGAACAATCCCTAAATTTGAACCTGCTATGTTTTTATCTTTATCCACTTCGTTCCCTGTCTCATGAGAAGATGCTCACCTCTCTACTCCCAGTATACCTTATTTTTAGATTCCTGAAGATACCAATTTTATCCTTTTATTTTACTCTAGAATGACCTTTCATTATGGCGCTCCCATATAACTGCACCAGATAAAATACTCCTGATTCTCACTCTTCTTGCCCTTAAGTCTGGAAGGAAGGAGACCTTTCTCCTTCATATGATGAGTACCCAGAACTTCTCTTACCCTGGAAAACGCAATTTCAGCATCCGAAGGGTTTTTTAATATCCCTCCATCGGCAATATAATGTGGTTCAAGCTCGAATTGAGGCTTGATAAGCATCAAAAGATCAGCTCCATTTGAAATCACCTCTGCAAGAAAAGGAATGACTTTTGAAAGACTAATAAAACTGACATCCACAACGACAAAATCAGGAACAGGCTCGAACCCTATAGTGGATAATGCATTTGCATGAGTTTTTTCGTAGACCCTTACCCGAGAATCAATTCTGAGCTTATGGTCAAGCTGATTAGTCCCGACATCAACTGCATACACCAGAGACGCTCCATGCTGAAGCAGACAATCAGTAAACCCCCCCGTTGATGAACCCAGATCAAGACACACCCTTCCTTCAGGGCTCAGCAAAAACTCCTCAAGTGCACCCTCAAGTTTTTCCCCACCACGACCTACGTAGCGAGAATTTCCACCTCTGATTCGAATATCAGCATCAAGAGGCACCATTGTTCCGGATTTTGTAATGGGGACGTTATGAACCAACACTTCGCCGGCAAGAATCAATGCCTGCCCCTTCTCACGTGTCGGTACAAGCTTTCTTTCCAGTAAAAGCTTATCTAATCGCTGTTTACTCACTCAGACAGAGACACTACTCAACGATACTCATAATATCAGCTTCATCCTCTTCCTCTTCAGAATCCCCTCTTTCATTCCCGGCAGCAGGTAATGACAAACCGGTTTTCCCGAAACGATCCCAGGCAACAAGCAGCTTATACGCTTCATCAAGCTGAGAATCCAGTGAAAGCAGATTAGCCAAATCCATTTTCATAAGAGAGCGAACCGTAATAGGCTCTCTCTCATCGGCATTCAGAGTTTCCCCACTCCCGGACTTTCCCTGATCAGGTTTCACTGATGGATTTTTTATCGCACCGGGAAGGTCTTTTTCCTTAACCCGAGGCTGTGCCAGCGGAAGAGACTGCTCAGCCTGAGTTCTATCTTCCGGAGATACCACTTTTAACTCGACTTCAATATCAGGCTTGATTCCTTCAGCCTGAATAGACCTTCCACTCTTGGTATAATAAAGCGCAGTGGTAAGTCGCAGCGCATCTCCCGACTCCATAGGGAGTACTGTCTGCACACTCCCCTTACCAAATGTCTGTTTACCCATGATCAACGCACGACCATGGTCCTGCAAAGCCCCGGCAATGATTTCAGAGGCAGAGGCAGAACCCTCATTAACAAGTACTATTATTGGATATTCAGGCTCCATAGCATCATTATGAGCAAAAAATTTCTGCTTCTGACTTTCCAGACGCCCCTCGGTGTACACCACCACACCTTCCTTAAGAAAAAGATCAGCAATACGAATCGCCTGATTTAAAAGTCCACCGGGGTTATTTCGAACATCAATGATAAGCCCTTTTAAACCGATCTTGCCATTTAAACCATCAAGATCCTTCAGTGCCTGACGGAACTCATCTGAAGAACCCTCCTGAAACTGCGCAAGACGAATATATCCATACTCCTTTCCGAGCGAACGGTACCGCACACTCTTTACCTTGATAATATCCCGCACTACCGCAATTGGCAGTAAGTCTTTTCTTCCTTTTCTATTAATGGAAATCATAACGGAAGTCCCTTTTGGACCTCGCATTCTTTTTACCGCATCCTCAAGAGAAAGATTCTTCGTAAACTCATCCTCGATCTTGATAATCTGATCTCCTGCTTTCACACCGGCTCTGAATGCGGGGGAATCTTCAATAGGAGCTACTACAGTAAGTACTCCCTCTTTAACTGTTATCTCAATACCAAGACCACCAAATTCACCCGAGGTTTCTTCTCTCAGTGAATCATAATGTTGCTTGTTCATGTATCCGGTATGAGGATCAAGAGTGGAGAGCATCCCCTTGATGGCACCTTCAACAAGACTTTCAATATCCACCATCTCAACGTAGTTCTTCTCAACAAGCCCTAAAACATCTGAAAATGTTTTTAAAATTCTATATTCGTCCTTGGAATCATTCTGGACAGCTTCAGCCAGCTCTATGGTCTTTGCAAAAGCAAAACCGAGAAGAAAAGTAAACAGGAGAAAAACAAAGGATTTAAATGTACTATTTATGTGTCTCATCTTATGCACTTAATTATTTTAGCCTGACACTAATGAATATGATTATTGTGTTTAAGATTACTTGGGATTAGCAAAAGATACAAGTTATTGTAAATAAACGCTTACTATTGATATTTCACAAGATATTTCTCAGGATTCAGGGGTTTACCTTCTTTTCTGATTTCAAAATAAAAATTTCTGCCCTTTATGTCCGGCACAGAAGTCCTGCCCACAATATCTCCCGCTTCAACCCTCTCATCTATAAACTTTTCCGGCACTATTCTCCCATAGAGAGTATAAAATTCAGCAGGATGCTCAATAATTAAAACATTTCCGAAACCAGGTAATTCCGAGTTAAATACTACAGTTCCATTTGAAACCGCCCTGACGCTGCTTCCTTCAATTGTGGCAACTTCAATTCCTTTTACAAAAATTATATCAGAAAACTCATCATGCTTCTGCTTCCCAAAATGTTGCACCACGGTTCCTTTCTCGACCGGAAAAGGAAGGGAGCCTGAAGTAAATCCGGGGGATGCCGGCACACCCTGAGTTTTCTTCTCTGCCTTTCTGACTCCACCTGTGATTTTTTGAATTACCTCCTCCAGATTACGCTCTTCCTTACGATAAGAAAGAAGAACGCTTTCCTTTTTTTTGATCGTTTCCGAAAGTTCTTTTACAAAACGAGCCGCCTCAAGCTGTCTCGGAAGAAGGTCTTTTCTTATATTTGCGATACGCTTCTGGGTCTCTTCCTCCTCCAGTTTCAATTTATCGAGATCAAAAGAGGTAAGAGAAAGAGTTTCAAGCAAGATCTTGTATTCCTGAAGTTGCTCATTATCATTTTCTACAAGTCGTTTCAGGTAATCTGCCCGTTTGTAAAAAGAATTAAGCTCAGATGAGATCAAAAGAAAACTTATCGATGTAAGCTTTCTCCTTGATTTATACATTTGAGTTATTCTATTGGAAAATGAGTCTTTTTTCAGGCTTATCTGTGAAGTGATATCCTGAATCTGTAGTTCAAGTGAATCAATCTGCGTAAGAAGCGATGCGAGCGATTGTACGCTCATTCCCTCATCTTTCTTTAATTTGGCAAGCTCACCTTCAACCACGGTCAATTTAGCCTGTGCCTGCTCTGAATCTTTTTTAATACTACGCATCTCATGCTCGATTCGGGATATTTTCTTTTTAAGCTCCTTCAACTCACCAGCGTATTTTCCGGTAGAAGACATATCAGCAGCGTCCTGAGCAAAGAGCGAAGAGAACCCGGATATACCACAAAACAGAAATATGATTACCGCAAAAAAAACACTGGGAAAAACTATCTTCATGCTAGCTACTCAGTCCACTTTAACATTGCAAAGTAACTGCCAACAACACCAAGAAGCCCCCCAAGCCCTATCACAAGAACCGAGTACCAGACGCCCAAAAACGAAAACACTTCATAGGCAACCCCAACCACCAGAAACGAATTCAAAGGCACAAGAAAAGTACTAAACAAAACATAACAGATAGCAAGAGCAGTCACTCCACCCAACAATCCCTGCAACATTCCACTGATCACATAGGGCACTATAACCAAATTTCTGGGAGCTCCCACAAGCTGCATAATATCAATTTCTTCTTTTTGAGATAGAAGCATCAGCTTGACCGTATTTGCCACAATAAACACCATCACAGAAAGTACAATGAGAAACACCACAAGAGACATTCTCTGAAGCCCTTCACGAAATCGCTCCGCAGCATCAGCCCAGGGAGCACCCAGGGTGACTTCATCAACCGTTTCAAATTTTCTTAGCGTCTCCTGGACAAGAGAAAGACTTTCTTTTGTATCAAGCTCTTCCCTGATGCTGAACTCAATAGCATGAGGAAGGGGGTTCTCATCAAGACCTTTAAGAATCATGGCATCAGAACCGAAGTCCTGCCTGAAGAGATCAAGCGCTTCTTCTTTTGAAATAAATCTGGTAACACCCGTAAGTCCGCTTTCTGCAAGCACCTTATGTACTTCATGCATCTTTTCCGGCTCAGCACTTTTCTTGAAGTAGACCATCCCTTCATTGGAAGGACCAACCTGTGAAAGAAGTCGTCCGATGTTATAGTCAAAAAGAAGAAAGAGAGTCAGCATAAACAAGGAAGAAGACACAATAATATAAGAAGAGAGCGTACTTAAAGGCTCGGAAGCAAGAACATTCCAGGTTCTTGAAATAATATTAAAATAAAATGAAAAATTGGATTCAAGTGGAAGCTCCTGCTCTTCCTCCCAATACTCCGTCAAAAATGTAGAGTTAAAAGGCACTTCAACTTCCCGAATCGGTATTGATCTCTGTCCCATCCTACTCCCTCACCTTCATAAAATCCCCAACCAGGGCACCCTGATCTAACACGATAGTCCTTCGATTCAGTTCCTCAATTAAAGGAATATCATGCGACGCCACCACTACCGTAGCACCACAGCGCTGCGCCTCAAGCAGAAGACTGATCACCGCATAAGTCATGTCGGGGTCAAGATTACCGGTTGGCTCATCCGCAAGAATTAAACGCGGTCGGGTAATCAGGGCACGAGCAACCGCAACCCTTTGCTGCTCTCCACCCGAAAGCACCTGAGGAAGCATCCCTATTTTAGACCCAAGCCCTAGTGCCGTAAGAAGTTTCGCTGCGAGCTCCTCCCGAACATCACGAGCCACTCCCTGCATTTCAAGCGAAAAAGCCACATTATCAAGAACCGTTCGGGAGCTTAACAACTTGTAATCCTGAAAAATCACACCAAGCTCACTTCTCAGTTCAGGCAGTTGTGCCCTGGTAATAGTTCGAATATTTCTACCGAGAATCACCCCTTCTCCGTTCGTGACTGTCTCTGCCCCCATTAATATTTTTAAAAAAGTTGATTTTCCCGCTCCACTTGCTCCAGCCACAAACATAAACTCCCCTTGCTGTACTGAAATACTCAGATCATTCAAAGCACGATGATCGGGAGGATATATCTTACTAACTCCGGAAAGAGAGAAGGCATACTCTGTACGCACCCCCTCTTTCACACGAACCGGGTTCGAAGAAACATTCATGTATTAATTCCTTTTTAGAATTTTGGATGAGGTGATAGAAACCTGATAATTCCTACCGGGGGTACAGGAGAAGTTAAATTCACGTTTTCCCCCTGCCTTGATGGTAAACGTATCAGAAGTAATATTTTTTGTACCTCTCGTACCACTTTCACTGATACGCAAGCCCAGTGAATAGGCATTACACTTGCTGCTGTTCTCAACAACGGAACGACAACTGCTTGTCCCTGTTTTTCTGATAGAGGCACTAATCACAGAAGACTTACCACCCGGCGCTTCGTCACCAAGATCAACATCAATCCCAGCCATAAGCCCAAATGTACCAATGCTTGCAATGGCTCCAGTCGGCACTCGCTCATTTTTCTCAGAATCAGCACATGGGTCAGTAGAATCAGGTTCCACTTCCCCTTTATCTGTACCTGTAGCTGTTTCCACCACCCCCGCCTCTTCAGTCCCCTCACAAATACCAGAAGCAGGAAAAAACATATTTACTGTCATAAAAAAAACAGCAAAAGCAAAAATAATATTTTTTGCCGATACTCCACTCAGATCAGAAAAGAACAGTTTCATTTTTCAGCCTCATATTCCATTTGAAAGTAATACCAAAGTAACACTAAGATCACAGCACACACTCAACAAAAATCCCGCCAGACAAGACTATCCATAAAAAACCTTGCATTCAAGTATGAAAGTACAGCTAATGAGAATAACCGAGTTTTTTTGAATCTAATCCGTTTCTCTCAAGAAAGCCTGACAGGGTTTGAGGGTTTTGGGTCGGGGAATTAGAAGGGACTATGCGTATCAACTGATCGCCCTCAGGGGGAACTACTTCCCCAACAGCTATCATCCTTGAGGGAAGTCCGTGGCTACTCATTTTCTCCGGCGGCACTCCCGAGGTCACAATAAGGGCATAATCATCCCCGGAAGTTAGTCCTTCAAGGCGATCTTTTCCGGAAAGTCCTTCAAAATCACAAATCGCTAAAGCTTTCTCTGAAAGCAGAAAATTCACATTACTTGCCTGGCAGATATGCCGGGCATCCTGAAGAAAGCCGTCACTTACATCTATCATTGATGTCGCGATTCCCTGTAGTGACAACTCCCGTGCCAGTTCTGTTTCAGGGACGGGTCTTCGGTGCGCCTCAAGCGCCTTCAACTTCAGACTCTCAGGAAGAACACAGTCCCCCTTCAATACACGAAGCCCCATACCCGCCCATCCAACCTCTCTTGAAAGGTACACGGTATCTCCAACCTGTGCACCACATCGCAGAATCGGCGCATCTGAAAAACCAAAAACGGAAACCGAAATGCTAAGAGTTCCTGCCCTGACGATATCCCCACCAAATATTTTAAGCTTCCTTGACTCAAGATATTCTTTAAACCCTTCATAAAGCTGAAGGACTATATCATCTCCCGACTCCGGCACTCCAAGAGAAACCAGAAACCCCAAAGGCACCCCACCCATAGCGGCAATATCACTTTCATTTACCGCAAGTGCTTTCCAGGCAATATCTTTCATGGATGACCAATCAAACCTGAAGTGAACCCCCTCTACAAGCATATCACTTGAAAGTAAAAGCTGCTTCGAGCAGACGGTAGAAAGGTCAACACAAGCAGCATCATCCCCGGGTCCCCGCATGCCTGAATCAAATTTCTGATCCAGAATCCTTTCCAAAGATGATATCAACTCAAATTCTTTCATATAAACACCACAGTAAGAATTATACAGTAAGAATTATTCTGAAAATATTTCCCCAAAGCTCAAATATATTCAGCAAACAAACAATAATGCCGTATACCGCACAAAGCGTATGAGTAACGAACGAATCTACAGTGCGGTAATACTATCAGAGAATCTTAAGAAAGACACCTACTTCAAGTCTTTTCTGAGAAGCTCTTCATTTTTTGCGGTACTGCAACACGTCCACCATTCAGAGATAGCTTCTCGGAGTGGTCTTTTTGATACCGTCGATCATATTTTCTTTTCTGATGAGCTTTCCGAGACTCTCCTCGGTGAAATAAAAACTAAGATAAAATCCAATTATACTATTTTAACCAAGCCAAAGATTATCCTGTACTCCTTAAAGGAACATATCCCCAGAAGAAAACTTATCAGAAGCCTGATTGCCGGAGCTAATGCGTTTGTAGTTGCACCGTTTACCCATAGCACTCTTGCAGAAGCCTGTGACTTTTCTCAAAAAATCCCTCCTGATGAAGCGTCTCAGACAAGACTCAAAATAGCAGTCAGGATGATGATTCAGGATAGCGTTGACGAATCTGAAACCCCTTCTATGGTTCATAAGATACCGGATGAAACAAAGCAGTATTTTAAAGAGCTTGGAGATAAAAACCTGTCAAGCAACCTGGTACAGTACCTTTCAAATCTCACTCACGTAAACAGAATAGGGACATACGAACATCTCCACACAAAAGTACAAAGATTCATCAAGGAAAGAATTAAAAATCATCTTGACGGTTAATATAAACATCAATAAATGCAAAGACTTGCATAATAATCTATTACAGCCCCGCCTTACGCCAAAAAACATTCAGATTTAAGTCATTCTGACCGATATCATATCCCAAGTGGGTAGATTTGCTCCAGGCACGAAAAACTTATCCGCGCGGCAGTACTAAAGGTGAAAAGGGATTATTCACAAGACGGTAGAAGGATTTACCGATACAAAGGGTGTCACACCAAAAGACAAAGGATTGTCTTTAAGAATTATCTTTGATGACTAATCTCTTTTCATTTTTTTTATTATGAGAGTGTTTCCAAGCAGTCCCATTACAAGGAAAATTCTTTAAAACCCCCTAGCTGTTCTTTCAGAACAGACACAACGGAAGGCTTTCCGGCAACAATACCCAAAAGCAATTGACCTTCTGAATTTGTGACTTTCCTTACCACCTCATAGGCACCCCCCGCTTCGGTAACAAGAATCTCGGTAGCGGCAATATCCCAGATTTTCATACCAAATTCGATCACCGCAGCTGCCTGCCCTTCAACTGCCCGGGTAGTAGAAAAGATATCGTAATACACTCGCGTAGAAGGATACTCTCTCATTATCAGGTCAAACAAGTGCTCATCCCTGCTTCTTTGAAAACAAGATCGTGTACTTAGCGCGATAATTTCCTGAGGGTCGATTTTTGAATTACTCAAAAGCTCACTATCATCAATGATAATCTCTCGCTTTCCACAAAACGTACCTCTTCCAAATCCGGCAGTGTACTCAAGCTCAAGCAGGGGATGAGAAATACCACCCGCAATCGGTCTCCCCTTATAATGTACTCCGATGACAACTCCATAGGTCGGAATACCGTGTACAAGATTCTGCGTACCGTCAACAGGATCGGTGATCCATTGAAAATCGGCACCGGGATTTACATCATCCCGTTCTTCTCCAACAATTCCATGCTCGGGGTAGTGTTTCAGGACATGGTCACGAATCAAGTCCTCAACCGCAAAGTCCACGTCCGTAACAAAACTCTGATCTTTCTTCAGCTCTCTTCCAAAACGCTCTGAAACCTTTAATTTTACAAGCTCGCTTGCAGAACCAAGGAGATCAGACACAGAGGCATATAGCCCGCCAACAACCTGTCCAGAAATCTCACCCCGAACATCATTTTTCATTACAACCGACAGCAATTAACACTACTCAATAAAAATATACTTATCGAAAAATCCTGCAACTAAAGCACCAAGAGATGGAGCCACAATGAACAACCACAATTGAGCCATTGCCCAGTCTCCAACAAATACCGCCTGTGATATACTTCGAGCCGGATTTACAGAAGTGTTGGTAACAGGAATTGAAATCAGATGAATCAACACCAGACACAAACCAATGACCAGTCCAGCCATTTGCGGGTCTGATTTTCTTGAAGTCACTCTGAGGATAACAAAAAGAAAAAAGAAGGTCATAACCACTTCACAGGTAAAAGCCGAAACAAGCCCATATCCCCCCGGAGAGTGTTCTCCAAAGCCATTAGCTGCAAAGCCGCCGGCAAGACTGAAACCCGCACTTCCTGAGGCGATCACATACAAGAGACCCGCTCCAAAAAGAGCACCCAGAACCTGACTTATAATGTACCCCGGAAGAAGCCTCCCATCGAACCTGCCTCCAGCCCAAAGCCCCAAAGTAACCGCAGGGTTTAAATGACAACCGGAAATCGAACCAATAGCATACGCCATTGTTACCACAGTCAGACCAAAGGCAAGTGACACCCCTAAAAGACCAATTCCCACAGAGGGAAAAGCAGCAGCTAACACAGCACTCCCGCACCCACCGAGAACCAGCCAGGATGTTCCAAAAAATTCAGCAATAAATTCTTTTTTCATAATCACCTCATGCTATTATATTGTGACCTCCAAAACCTATACCAGTCCGATCAAACAATCCATACAGTAAAGCCTCTAAACACTTAAAAACTAAGCAATTTATCATGCATTTGCTATTTTTTTGTGTCTTGGCTACTTTTGGGTGAAATCATTGAAAGAAAGCTCACCAAAAAACGCTGGGGTTGTAATATGGCAGATAATGTTCTTGAAAAAACCGACTACATTTCAGAATCGAGTTATCCCTTATCTGAACTGATACTTGAAAGACTGCGCTCCAAAAGCAGAGAAAAAGAAATCTCACAGTACATCAATGAAGACCCGGAAAAAGTCGAGGCTTCTGTTTCAGCACTTCTTCCCCGACTTATAAAATCTTTTTATAAAAAGTGCCTCTCATCAAAGACCGCACTATCTGACATGATCAGTGAAATCAGAAGATATGAATCGGATAAAGAGTCATACAAAGACAGCAAGATTGTCCTTTTAAGAGAGCTCGATTTTAGAACAGATCAGGGGTACCTGACACTTGACGCTGTTTTCAAAAAAGACCTGAATAGTGAATTTATTTCATTATCCTCTTTTTCTGAATTAAAGGACGAATCTGATTTCACTCTTATAAGCATACTGACCACTTATATTCTCGAAAACATACCTCACTATTTTAAAGACTCTCACTACTCGGCATATGATTTATTAACTTGTCTGAAAGATATCAGCACTCCACTGCATGCCAAAACCTCTTCAGAACTTTTCGCAGCTCCCCCGGTATTTCTTGATGAGCAAAGTGAGACAGAAACGAAAGAACAAACTTCATGGCTCTTACCCTTCCTCTTATTGGGCGCCCTCTTGTTGTTAGGTTTTTTAATGTTATTTTCCTTAACCCCAGGCATTAACTCTAAACAAGAAAACATAGCAGTTTCAGAGCATTCAAAGCTAAGTCTTACAGAACGATTTAACATACGCGTTAAAAAACCTGTCTTGAGCTTTTTAAGTGGGCTGAATAGCAAACTCGAATCCGGATTACCTTCTCCGGACATTCAGGCTTCTCTCGAAAATAAGCCTCTTCACCTTGAAGCCCTTAGCACCACAGGGTCTGAAAACAATCCGACCCTTAATCCAGGTGGAACTAATCCGGATGGAAAAACTACCAAAACGAACGACAAGAAAGAAACCCCATCTCTTGTCACAGAGAGTCCAAAGATCAGCAGTGAGCCAAAAACTGAATCCGGAGAAAATATCAAATCAGGAGAGGTGGTTCTTGGAAAAGATCAAAAGAAAATTCTGAGCGATTTGAGACTGGATGAAGACATATCTTTAACAGAATCAAGGCTGATTAGTTTTTCATTAAACGATAATCTTCAGGAACTGACACTTCCTGTTGACTCTTTACGCTTTGGATTTAAAGCCACAGAGTTAAATGAAAACGACATGAAGCTCCTTTCAGGTCTTTCACTTATCCTGAAAACACTGAACCCAAAATTAATTCAGGTAGTAGGACACACCGATGCCACCGGGCAGGAATGGGCAAACATAAAAATATCTCTTGAACGGGCAAACACCGTCCGTGATGAATTTATTTCCAATGGAATACCTTCCGGTTCTCTTGTAGTAAAAGGCATGGGCTCAAGCGAACCCCTTGAAAGTAACGACACTCCCGAGGGCAGATATAAAAATCGACGAGTAGAGTTACGTATCAAAAAGTAGCGAAAAAAAGAAGAGCAGAGACATAAAAAACATAAAATCACAAGAACAAGTGCGAGCGCATATCGTATAGCGCTGCACTTGTTCTTGTGAAAAAACTATCTGACATTGTACTTCTTGGCGACCTCCTCCTTCGCCTTGGGAAGACCATTTCTAAGAGCTTCTGAGTTGGTAGCTCTTGCAGGCCAGGTCGTCGGAAGACTAATTCCTTCAGAAGAAATAACTCTTCTTTCGACATCCCAGAACCATCCCCCGGAAGCAACGCCGACCACTTCCTTACTCTCGTTAAAGACGGGGCAACCCGAGTCTCCAACGATTAGAAAAGCGTCTGCGTAAATCTTGTCTCGAGTACTAACGCTCAAAACAGGGGCTGTAAAACTCCTGAGAACTTTAGAACTACCACCAAATCCTGCGAACTCGACTAGATCGCTCACTTCACTACAATTTGCAGCAATAGGAGCTGGGGTGATCTCATCTGGAATCCACGCATAGATCAATGCGACATCATTTTTTGCGTCACTCCATACGCAATCAGACTTCGTTCCCGCCTTTCCATTTGCGTAAACAATTCTGATTGTGTTTATCGAGTTCCATTTTGCAGAAGGATCTTCCTCTTTATTAGAGGAGACCAGGATATGACGAGCAGTTGCAACCAAGCCATAACTGCCACCTTTGTGCTTTGCCTCAAACTTGTGCACCACCACGGCGCTACCGTTTCCGAGGTTTGCCACCTCGATTTTCGCAACCGCACCATGGTGAGGAGCTGCCTCCGTCCATTTCCAAAGCTGAGTCTCAGCTCCAACTGGTTTGGCCACATTTGCAACTTGGGTAAGTTGCACTTCCTGCGCCAGTAAAGAATTAAAACCGAAGATAGCCGAAACGGCTACAGTAAACAGAACCTTTTTCATGTCTCTGCCCTTTCAAGGGTATGAATGAACTATGGAACAGACAACGAATCCATCCCGACCTCACAAATATAGCAGAATAATAGTATTAAATAAAGCCCCCAGCCCCTCTTATTCCGAAGCCCCCTCTCTATGACCAAGATCAGTCCCCTTACTCCTCTCAAAAAGAAGCAACAAAGAAGCCAAAATCACCAATGCCGTACTGCTTACAAGAAGTGCCGTAAAACCATATCTGGTAATAACCTGAAAACCCACTATGGGTGCAAAGACTCCCCGAACACCAGTTAAAAATGTATGTACCGACATATACGCCCTGCTCTTCCCTTCAGGGGCGAACTTCGTAACCCATAAATTCCAGGCAACATCACCACCCGCAATGGACACTCCATATATGCAAGCTCCAATGACAAGAAAAAACCAGCTCCCTGAAAGAAAAAAGGATGACATACCAATAATAAATCCAAAATTTAATATAACCCTGAGAGTAAAAAAGTTAATTTTATCAAACAGCACTCCCCAGATCATTGAACAGAAAAATCTGGAAATATTTGGTATCACAGACACCAGAAGCGCAATCTCAAACTCGGTCAGTCTTAAACCGTAGGCGGGATTTGCAAGATATTCAACCCGAAGGGGAAATATCATCAGATTTCCAAAACCCATAAACATCCAGGTCATAAGTGTAAATCTGAACACCCTGTCAAACTGGAGCGCCTTAAAGCCATCAATCAGTGCATTGGAAGTTTTTCGTACAATAGGTCGACTTGGAATCTTCAAAAGCAGATATGAGGCACCAATAAAAACCCCTGCATAAAGAACTATAAGCAGACTAAAAAAAGAACTATCAATATCAAGAAATATTCCAAAAAAATACGCACCCAAGCCCGCACCAATAATTCGGAACATGGTATTAACTGAAAATAAGGCTCCCCTTCTTCTCCCGGGGTAATTATCGGCATATATTTGAGTAATCAGTGGAACAGTAGTGTTCCAGGATGCAAGCGCAATTACAAGGAAGAAAGTAATTATGGAAACATCACTGGTACTGAGTACCATCAGACAGGATATTCCGGATACCGCAAAAGAAAGTGAAGCCGCCCTACTTGAAAGAAAACCAAAACCCGCAACTATCTGAACTATTACAGGACTCAGCAAAAGCCCTATTGCCGGTCCCCCTGCAATAAAAGCTTTACTCCACACCCCGGCAAACAACACTCGTTCAAGATAAAGCAGAAAAAAAGTATTTCCGGCAGTCTCTATAACACCCACCAGAAATGATCTCATAATTTCTAAAAGGAAGGTCTTCCTTGAAATACCATCAAGTTCACGATACACTAAGTAGGTTTTATCCAGTAACATAGTATTTTCTAAAAGATGCCCAGCGCCAGAATACCCTGTCCCAAGATACCCAGCCTAACCTCTTCTTCAGAAAGGAAAGAAAGATACCTTCAATTATATGATTTTCTTTTATCTTACAAGGACATTTGGAGTATTGAGGTAATTCATGAACCTTCTATTACCCTGACAAAATATCCGGAGCAATGGGTAAAATTCATAGAAAAACTTTCAGATGAAGAGCTATTTAAACTAAGTACACCCCAAGGAGCTTGGGATGAAATCCCTGGAAACTTTTATTCGTTCCTGAATACAATAAAAAGACTGACCGATATTCCCCTGTTCGATAATGAAAAAAGCGCTCCCCCATTCCCCCTCCCTGCATATCAAAACCTTACTCCCAAAAAAAAGTATGAACTTGAAAGGATTTTCAACCATCTGCTTACCAACACCCACCTCCCCTACAAAAATTCAGTTATAGACTTCTGCGGGGGTGCCGGGTATATCGCCCGAACCCTGGCACATTACTGCAACACTCCATCAATCTCTCTTGATATTGACTGCGCGCTCCAAAAACGGGGTAAAGAAAAACATAAAAGATTTGTTCCACCTGCCGCAAAGGATATTACCTTCATACCCCTTGATCTCTTGTCCGATTACACAACTATCAAGAAAGAACTTCCTCATCACTCACCCATTATTGGTGTTCACACCTGCGGGCACCTCTCAGATATACAATTATCCCTAAGTAGAGACCTTGAATCTCCCTGGACTTTCAACGTAGGGTGCTGTTATTTCAAAACAGACAACCACACATACCACACATCAACTCTGGCAAAGGCGCACCCCATACCATATACCGGCTACTCCTTGTTTCTTGCCGCAAGAGGACACGAGGTAAACCTGAGAGACTTCAAGTTTTCTCAAAGAGTAAAACGGTACCGCTATTTACTCCATCTTTTCTTACAGACAGAATTTGGACTGCAATTTGAAGCCGTCGGCAGTGTCCCTGAATCCATGTATGAAAATGACTTTATATACTATGCAAAAGAAAGGTTACATTATCTTCTCTCAGAAGGAATCATCAGGGAAATGCCTGTTGATAAAACCATCTTGTCATTTCAAACCGACCAATCCATACAACACAAAGCACACTACATGAGAATGTGTAATTATATCCGATCACAATTCAGCAGGGTCCTGGAACTTACTATCGCACTTGATCGCGCTATTTTTCTTGATGAAAACAACTTCAAGGTTACCATGGGAGAAATATTCGATTCCCGCATTTCACCCAGAAACATAGGCTTATTTGGATCGAGATAAGACGCTCTCAGGACTGACCTTCATCACACTGCCAACCACAACCCCCCCTGATTTTGCACGACCCCCGTTAAGCTCCAGTACATAGGTGCAAGGGTAGATGCTCTTTCTGGAAGTATGACTTAGAGGTGGCACATTGGGTATGATATGAACGACTTTCCCCTCAGCATCAATAAAAATCATATCAAGAGAGATGTAAGTATTTTTCATCCAGAAAGAGCGTTCTGACATTCCCTCAAAGACAAACAGCATGCCCTGATTTTGAGGCATAGACCTTCTACGCATCAAGCCACGTCTTGTCTCATCAGGTGTTTTTGCTACCTGAACATGAAATACTTCAGAAACGGTATCATCAGAAGAAACAAACTGAAGCGTAGCGTCTTTTCGTAATTCATCACTGTGACATGCACTGCAAAAAGAAATCACCCAAAACAGAAACAAGATACTGCCCCTTGAAACAAATCTTCTATGCACCGGATACATGACGATCAATCAGGATGCTGCTTTAAGCTTTTCAAGAAGTTCCGGAACTATGGTAAAAAGATCACCAACAATACCATAATCTGCCACTTCAAAGATGGGTGCTTCTTCATCCTTGTTAATTGCAACAATCACTTTAGAATCCTTCATCCCCGCAAGG
The DNA here is from genome assembly GCA_964612555.1 of uncultured Bdellovibrionales bacterium. Classification (GTDB taxonomy): domain Bacteria; phylum Bdellovibrionota_C; class UBA2361; order SZUA-149; family DAOLCO01; genus DAOLCO01. The sequence continues at coordinate 82,641 of CAZTBW010000004.1, forward strand.
TGCTGCACCGCCCCCGAAATTCCGATCGCAAAATACAGCTTGGGCGCAACTATCTTTCCGGTTTGTCCAACCTGCCAGTCATTAGGCACATACCCTGCATCAACCGCGGCACGACTTGCCCCAAGAGCGGCACCCAAATAGTCTGCCAGTGGATACAATACCTTTTCAAAATTCTCAGTAGAACCAAGCGCTCTCCCTCCACTGACCACTACATCAGCATCACCCAATTCCGGGCGCTCACTCTCGACCGTATCAAAAGAAACAAACTCAGTATGGTTAACCGCAGGTACATCAACAGAAAGTTTCCTTACAGGAGCAGCACCTTGCCCTCCCACAGGAACATCAAATGCACTTTGTCGCACCGTAGCTACTTTCTTCTCAGAATCAAGTGTTACTTCAGCTATTATATTTCCGGCATACATGGGACGAACAAACACCGCCCCTTCCTGAAAACCGATAACATCACTCGCCTGAGCAGCATCAAGCGAAAATGCCACCTGAGGCATGAAATCTTTCCCCCTGGAGCTTGCCCCCGCAAGCACCAGATTTGCCTGAGTTTCTTCAGCTACTTTAAGAAGAACAGCAGAATATACCGGGGCAAGGTACTGAGAGAGTCCATCTGAAGAAACATAAAGTACTTCATCAAGACCATAGCCTGACACCTCCCCACTTAAAGACTCAACCTCTGAACCACCAAGAAGCACCCCGACGGCTTTAGCGTACCCATGACGGGACTTCGCTTCAAGGGCTGCACTGATAACCGACAAAGATGACTTGGTAACACTGTCTTTTGTTGATTCAATATAAACCAGAACTGTACTCATAGAGTATTCCTTTATAATACCTTAGCTTCTTCTTTCAAGAGGGTAACCAGCTCATCAACTGATGAGACTTTTTTTCCTGCCGAACGTGCCGGAGGTAATTGAAGTTTCTTCACATGGACTCTTTTCGGTGGAAGTTCTCCAAGACTGTCGAGCGCAATTTCCTCAAGAGGTTTTTTCTTTGCAGCAACGATATTAGGTAAAGACCTCAGACGTGGTTCATTAAGTCTGAGATCAGTACTGACTACCGCAGGAAGTTGCAAACGAAGGGTTTCCAGACCTCCATCAACTTCTCTTGTAACCTTGATATGAGTCGAGCCACTTTCTATCTCAATTTTGGAAGCAAAAGTTGCCTGTGACAAAGAAAGCTCCGCTGCTATCCTTTGTGCGGTTTGATTAGAGTCAGAATCAATAGCTTGCTTGCCCATGATTATCAGATCAAAGGTATCTTTTTTAAATAACTGAACGAGAATTTTAGCAACTTGTTCCGAGTCCAGCTCCTGATCAGTTACTACATGAATGGCACGATCTGCTCCAATAGCAAGAGCACTTCTAATCTGTTCAGTCGCGGCAGGAACCCCGATACACACGATCACTACTTCAGAAAAATCTCCCTTTGCCTCTTTTATCCTTACTGCCTCTTCAACCGCAATCTCATCAAAGGTGTTAATGATCCACTTAAGGTTTGACTGGTCGATAGCGGTACTGTCACTGCCGGGTTTAACCTTGATCTGCCAGTCAGGAACTCTCTTGATCGGAACTAATATTTTTTTCATGCGAAATCTCTTCTAAAAATCCCTCTAAAAGTATTATTTTAAGCACCATAATGCCTTTAACAATACTATATGGCTAAAAAATCAGTCCTGCAATAAATTATGACTTTAAATCACACTAATGAGGATACTTTAATGATGCACTCTAATCCAAATAGTTACATAATCCAGACTTCAGAATAAAAAGAATGGTCAAATTGGCATATTATTACAATCAGAAATGAAACTTTCCCAAAACTACTATTCTATCCTCGGCGTAGAGAGTGACGCCACTGAAAGAGAAATTCTGAATGCCTACAGAGCCAGAATCAGAGTACTTCATCCCGATGTCAATAAGAGTCTCAACGCGGAAAAAGATTTCATGGAACTGCATAAAGCCTATGAGACCTTAAGCAATCCGGAAAAAAGAGCAGAATATGATTGCTCAATCGGGATTCTCGACAAAAATTCAGCCTTTAAAGAGTTCGCTGCCGCATCCGAATCTATCCGCAAGGAAATAACTCACGGCACCGAGGAAGAAGAGTCTGATGAAGAGTATTTTGACAACACTCCCATACATGAGACTCTAAGTAACAGGAGAAGGAGACAGACATCCGGAATCAGCACCATCTTTAATCTTTTCAAATCTAAAGACTCCTCACAGGAAGGAACCTCCCAGGATTTTTCTTCCGGAAGTTTTGCAGCAAAACCAAACAGAGTAAAAAAACTCAGTAAAGATGAGCTCTTTGGTGAAAGGAAATATAATTTCAGCATTGATGCACTTGAGTCCATACTGGGCACAGAACGTCAATTGATTATCAAGGATGAGGGCAATAAAGAAAAAAAAATCATTGTTAAAATTCCAAAGGGAATAAAAAATAACAGCACTCTTCAAATCCCGGTTCAAACCACAATTGAAACCAAACCCAGAGTACATATCTCAATCGTTGACCACCCCTATTTAAAACGGGACGAACTTGATCTTACTTTACTTGTGCCATTTCACAAAAAAGAAACACGTCAGGAGGAAACGGCACTCATTTTTACTGCGAGCGCCGAAATAAAAATCACCATCCCCAAAGAAAGCCTGAAAGCACTAAGAATTAAAAATCACGGGCTAAAGGACGAAAAGAGCGGTCAACAGGGTGACTTCATGGTGTTACCTGTCCTTTCTGCTGAGTACGTGGACGAGGATGATTCCATAACTGAAAAAGAATTCAAATCAAGAAGATTACAGGCATACACCCTGCTAAAACCCCTTCATCAGATTTAAACTGCGGCAGAACCCCCAGATCCAGAAACACAGTTCCAGAACCCCAGCCTGATACACAGTACACTGATTACTACCTATAAGGCAGGTGCATCCGGAGCGTATCTTCCAAGAAAATCAAGCACCGTTTGAGCTCTCACATTGGTGTATAAAGTAATGTCACCCGGACGGCAGATTTGATCAGGTCTGACCCCGGGAGCACTTTGTGAAACAACTCCCGTAACAACTCTCGACCCTGAACGCCCAACCACAAGCGGACCTCCCGAATCACCCTGACAAGGATGTGACTGATTACCCTCAAATCGCACAGTAATATGATTCTGATCAACTCCCGCAACTATGACATTTCCCGCCCTGGGTCGGGCATCCAGAGAACCCGGGGAGGTTTCACCAAAACCACCAACAGACGCCTCTTCACCCACCCGAGGACTTTCTGAAATCAAAATGGGCATAGGAGAAATCCCCATTGCCTCCGCGCTGAAAACGATCGCAATATCATCAAAACCAACAACCCCACCACCCACTACTTCGTCACGATAGGTAGAGGGAAACACATAACGGGAAGCAGACACATTACCGGCAGTTGTCTGAATAGTGATACCAAGAATAGTACCCTCCACACAATGAGCTGCGGTAAGCACCTTGTCATTATCAATGATAGCACCTGAACAGATACTGGTTCCGCGCAAGGAATTTATCAAAAGACGCACAAGGGGGCTGTTCTCAGAGGCAACCGTACAGACCTCACCATTTGCAATTTTTTCCCGGGCAAAATTAAATGCAGCACAGGCATTCTGCTGGGACACATTACCGGATGAAGAATCACCATCTTTATCACTGTCACTACTACAGGCAAAAACTGAAAAAACCAGATAAAGTAATACAAGAACGCTTTTTAATCTCATATTCATTGGTGTCATATTCATTACCGGTGCCCCAATATCTTTTTAAATTTACAGATAGGTTTTTATTACAATTTGTAGATTAAAACAACGCAATTAAAGATACGCCGTATTATTTTTTACCTACATATGCGTAAGCTATACCACCAAAAAAAGATCGGTAATTAACATCTTTAAATCCTTTTTTTCTCATATGTTCACAAAAAACCCTCCCACAGGGGAACCTGAGAGATGTTTCAGGTAAATACGTATAGGCATCCTTATTACCCGACACCAGTCCTCCGAGAAAAGGCATGATGTATTTTGAATAAAATGAGAAAAAAGGTCTAATCAAGGGAGACTCAGGAGTACCAAACTCGAGCACCAGAAGTGTGCCACCATCTTTAAGTACCTCTCTTATTTTCTCCAGGCAAAGTTCATAATCATCCACATTTCTTATTCCGAACCCTATGGTACATGCATCAAATGTCCGTTCCTTAAACGGAAGACTGAGCGCATCTCCCTGTAGCACATAAAATGGTTCCTTCCCTTCCCCTCTATACTGCTCGCTATAGTCGGCTACTTTACTTTTCTTGAGATTTGCAAGACGCAACATCGAATGAACAAAATCCAGCCCGATGATCACACTGTCCCTATGGAGTTTTCTCCTGAGCGCAACACAGAAATCACCGGTTCCACAACAGATATCCAGCACATTTGCAGGATATTTTCCATGAAGTCCCGCAAACACCAGAGAAGCACGCCTCCACAGGCGATGCACTCCGAAACTGAGCACATCATTTCCCCGATCATATGATCGGGAAATCGAGGCAAACATATCATGGACTGCTTTACTCATTGAATCCTGTTATAAATTAAAAACGTATGTTATAGAGCCCAGTATTAGCATGAAATGTCCCTAACTCAAATTATCAAAGATTTTCTCTTCATGGCTTTCAGAAGAATCCTCAAGAAAAAGAAGAACAATAAAAAAGTCGACCCTCCCGACGCTTCACCGAAAAAACAGGTTCTCGTACCTGAAAAAAATGGCAGCCTCCTCGGCAGTAACAGTGAAATCAGGATTTCAAAATCAGGAAATATTATTCAAAGGCTGTATCGGGACAAGGCACATGGCATGGCAACAGTCGGGTTATGGTTTCCTCTCTTTGCCGGAGCATGGCTTGTTTCAGGAGTGGTCTTAAAAAATCTTTTACTCCTTTCTCTTTGCACAACCCCCTTAATCCTGATTCACCTCAGCGCCCACCTGAAAGAAATCAGGGAAGTTCCTTTCAGAAAAGAACTTGAAATACTTCTGGTAGTACTGGCAGTAGCAGTTCCCCTGTTTATTTTTAACAGATATGGAAATTTACTACTCCCAATTTCCAGTGGTCTGGCAAATCTGTTCTATCTCTACATAAAACATAGACCCCCTACTACCACCACCCAATCTATAACGCAGAGCCTCCTCTGTTTCATGTTCCCGGGCTTGCTTGCTGAGATTGGAGTACTTTCACAAATGCATACCATTGAAAATCCGGATATTAACAAAGCATACATAGGGTACAGCATCCTTGGCATTATACCAGGCAGTGTTCTTGCTGCCCGGGAATTACTGTTACAATATCCGATTTTTCAAAAAGCCCGCTGGACACTATCAGTACAGACAATGAATAAAAAAGGTGAGCCTGTCAGTCGTCCGGGAAGTTTTACCAGACTCGTAGTAATAACAATGATTCTTGGTCCTGCTTTTCCTGCACTGCAACTTCCCTTCAACCTCATTCCCGACAGCTTTCTACTTGCCTCCCTTGCCTTTATCTACCTTCCCAAAATCGCCCAGAAAATCCAGGATTCACCGGATAACCACCCATCCCAAGCCATTCATCTTGCAAATCTGGGGCTTGCTTTGGGAATCACAATGTTTATTGCAGCTCTACTCACCTAGTTCACTACTCTTTAGCTTGTAAAGACCTTCTACTTTTGTTGAAGAAAGCTGCCCCATTTTTAAAAACCCGGGGAGATCATTAAAGAACGTAGCATCATGAGGGTCTTTATACACATAGTCGGGACAAACATCAGGTTTTCTGCATGCAAGTAAAGATTTCAGATTACTATTCAGAGCCCTCCTTTCTGAATACTCTATCGCATGACTGTGCAGCCAGCCATCATACCCCACATACTGTCTTCTACCGGCGACAGTAACCACACTCTTGTGCAGGGGTGCACTTGCAATGATAGTATCAGGAGGAGTTTCATTTCTTATTTCTGAAACTTTTTTGAGTTCACTCTCACTATAGATCACTGAGTAGTTTCCCTTAGACCAGATCATCAAAGTTTCAAACCCCGAAGGTGCAAGGCTTATCAAGAAACAGAAAAATAAGGGCAACGAAGAGTATCCAAAATGGCGCTGCAAAGAAATTAAAATGACAAAAAGCCCGATAAAAGCTTTAAGAGTATCCCACTCCCATACACTTAGTTGTAAAAAATTAAAGAGCAGAAAAAAAAGAACCAGCGGAATTGCAAAGACCACACCTGAAGCCCATAATATAAAAGGAATTATTACAATCCATATACCAAGATTCAAAACCCACATCATCAGATGCTTCATAAATGACACCTGAAACCACTCAGGGAGAAAAGAGTAAGACCAGCCCAGAGTAGAGCCTCTTAAGGTAGATGCCATCCAGACCGAGGGAAACTCTATCATACCCGATTTTGAGCCGTATAAAATTAAAACCGGAAGCGAGAAACACAGAACTGACAGAGAAAACACAAAAAAAGTTTTCTTATATTGCAACTCACCATAATTTTTTAAGGCAAGCAGAAACAATACCGCTCCAAGATAAGCAATACCGACTCCAACAATATGAAAATGACACAATAATCCAACGGCAAGAGAAAAAGCGATTAACAGCAATAAAGAGTAAGTAATTTTCTGCTCTCTGCTATCTCCTGAAACAAGTTTTCCGGCTGCAAGCATTTCAAAAAAAAGACAAAGACTGGAAGCTGAAACAAGAAGACCCAACAAACTGCTCCTTTGAGTAACCCAGATCGTACTTAAAAAAACCGTAACAGGATACCCCCTGCCAAGATAATTATGAGATAACTGCCCTTCAAGACCGGGAACAGAAACACCAATCTGAGATAAAAACACAGGCATACTTCCACCTGAAAAAAGCAGCACCCAGGGTAATATTCCATACACCCTTTTCCTGAAAAGAAAGAACACCCCCATCCATACAAGCACCCATTGAAATAAAAAAACAAAAGAAAGCGATTTCCAGTCCGGAGAAAAAGACCAGAGGAGTGCAGACCAGAAGTTAATTAAAAATGGATAGGAAAGCTCCTTCCCGGGGAATATATGATACTCCTGAAGCATTCCGTTTGAAAAAACCATATTGGCAATCATCCCAAGATGAAAAGGAAGATCACCATAATTATTCACCCATAGAGTCCTTATGCCTTTATCTGCATCAAAAATTGAGACTCCAAGTGCAAGGACAACAGTAAAAAAACTGACAAAAGAAAAGTCTATAGTACTCAGAAGTGATATTTTTTTCACTGCGGTGTGTTTCTTTATTTCCTTAAAAGACAGGGATGTGAGTAAAATAAAAGAAAGAACAAATCCGCTAGAAAGTGTCAGACCGAAAAACACAAGTACCCAGGACAGTAAAAGATGAAGCAACAATCCAAGTGTCCAGAAAAAAACCTTATAAGTATCATTCACGCATGAAATATTATTATTTTTATCAGATGAAAAAAACTTAAACACACAGCGAAAGGAAACTTCCCCGTACACTCGATAAAACAGAGGGGGTAAAAATAAAAAAATTAAAAATACTATCAGGTTCAACAATAATTACCTAAGGAATATTAGCATTTGAATTATGTACCGATGACGGATACAGTACTAGCATGAATACAGAAAACCCAACAAGCTCATTAAAAAAATATGAATTTTCAAAATGGGATGAAGATCTCCGATTTCTCAGAGACACGCTCCACGAAACTCTCCTTGAGTTGGGAATGTCGGAGGTTGCGCGTCTGCTACCCTGGGGCACCGCTGAGCTTGCGGTTAAATCAGTGACTCTACCCTTATCTGAACGTGCTATTCAAGTCTTCTCTCTCTGTTTTCAGCTTCTCAATATGGTTGAAGAAAATACCGCAAATCAGATCAGGCGGGATAAAGGGTATTCAGGTGAGGGGCTTTGGGAAGATGCCTTTGAGCATTGCAAAAAACATTCTCTGTCATTTGCAGAGCTCAATCATTTTTTTTCAAATATACATCTTGAGCCGGTCCTTACGGCACACCCCACAGAAGCAAAGCGAGCAACCGTACTTGAACATCACAGACGATTGTATCTTCTTCTTGTCAAGGCAGAGAACAAAATGTGGTCTGATCTTGAGCGGGAAGGGATTCGGGAAGATATCCAATCCTTGCTGGAGTGTCTCCTCAGAACCGGTGACCTCTATCTTGAGCGACCCGAGGTAGCAGATGAACTGAGAAATATCACCTACTATCTTAAGAGCACCTTCCCTTCAGCACTACAGGTATTAAACAGAAGATTTCGTCAATCCTGGGAACTTCACTATTCGGAAGAAGCAAAAAACGGAAATTATCCGGTATTTCCCAAACTGAGTTTTGGCACCTGGGTAGGAGGAGATCGTGACGGGCATCCTTTTGTAAACAGTGAGGTGACCAGAAAAACCCTGCTTACGCTCAGGAGTCTGGCGATTCAAAATATTTCCGAATCACTTATTGAGCTTGTACGAGTTCTCAGCCTGAATGACCGACTACAAAAAATCCCTCATTCACTGGAGAAGAGAAGCAGGGAATTAGCTGAAATCATCGGCAGAGACAAGGCAGACCTTTGTCTTAAACGTAATCCGGGGGAACCCTGGCGACAATATATAAACCTCATCATTTCAAGAGTTCCCCCTCCTGAAGGACATCCTGAAAATATTCATTATAAAAAACCTTCAGAGTTGATCTCTGATCTTGAGATAATCAGAGACGCCCTCATTGAGATTGGTGCAAAACGCCTTGCTTTTAATGAAGTGGAGCCGGTTATAGTAATAGCAAAAGCATTCGGATTTCACCTTGCAACTCTTGATATTCGACAAAACAGTGGATTTCATGATCGGGCAATCTCCCAGCTCATCCATGCCGCAGGGCACGAGGATTATGCTTTTAGTGAATGGGGTGTGGAAAAACGAATTTCCTTTCTGAATAATGAACTCCAAAGTAGAAGACCGTTTGTTCAGGCTTCCGTTTCTGTCGGGCAAGAAGGTGATGAAATAAGAAAAACTTTAAGGGTGATTGCAGAACATGGAAGCACTTATGGATTTGACGGCATAGGTTCACTTATTGTCAGTATGACAAGAGACCTCTCAGATCTGCTCAGTGTGTATGTCCTTGCAAAGGAATCGGAGCTTGCCACATTTGAAACAGAAAATCTTCACTGTCCGGTGCCGGTAGTACCGCTTTTTGAAACCATAGATGACCTGAAAAGAAGTTTTTCTGTAGTAAAAGATTTTATCAGACACCCGGTCACTTCCGGACACGCCACAACATATCAGATCATGATCGGGTACAGTGACAGCAGTAAAGACGGGGGAGTTCTTTCAAGCTATTGGAATCTGTATCACACTCAGGACACTCTTACAAAAATAGGACAAGAGGAAGGAGTGCATTTTCGTTTTTTTCATGGAAGAGGTGGCACAGTCAGTCGTGGAGCAGGTCCAACCGGAAGATTTCTCGCAGCACTCCCACCCGGTTCATTTGCAAGTGGTCTCAGAATGACAGAACAGGGAGAAACCATTTCTCAAAAATACGCAAACCTTCTCACTGCCTCTTACAACCTCGAACTACTACACGCAGGTACCATCATTCATGGATTACACAGCACTCATCAAAACGTATCTGATACCCTCATCAGTGGAAACGCCATACTTTCGGACATAAGCCAGAGTGCGTATCAAAATCTTCTCACTCATAAGCATTTTGTTCGTTTCTTTCGTCAGGCTACCCCTATTGATGTTATTGAACACAGTCGATTTGGTTCCCGTCCTCCAAAACGAACCGGCGCGGAAACTCTGGAAGACTTACGAGCCATCCCTTGGGTCTTTAGCTGGAATCAATCACGTTTTTTCCTAAGCAGCTGGTACGGGGTTGGGACTGCGCTTCTGACTTTAAAAAACGAGGACCCTGAAAAATGGGAAGCGCTTGCTTCTGAAATCAATACATGGGCTCCTTCCAGATACATTTTTACCAATATTGAATCGAGTATCTTTTCAGCCAGTTCACATTTTATGAAGGCATATGCATCACTGGTTGAAGATAAAAACATTCGTGATGAAATCCTGAACCTGATTCTTTCAGAATATGAATTAAGCACTCGTATGATCACAGAACTTTTCAAAAAACATTTCGAGTCCAGACGACCCAGACTTTTCCGCACCCTTGAATACAGAGACAAACCACTAGAAATCCTCCACAACACCCAGATTCATCTCCTAAAAGAATGGAGAAAAACCCAAAACGAAGACACCCTCACACAACTCCTCCTGGTAACAAACGCCATCGCAGGAGGGCTCAGAACAACAGGATAGTCCTTCGACCAATAAGTTTTTGCACATGCAAAAACACTAAACATAGCTCAGGACTAGTGCCGAGCGATACCTCAAAGTGAAAAAACTTTCCAGTCGAGGCACTAGAAAACCTATAAATTTCATATTCTGATTAGAAATCAGTTGTAAGGGCTGGCAATGGATTCGCATATATAGTATAACCCCGAAAATCCATGCACCCATAGCTCAGTTGGATAGAGCAACTGACTTCTAATCAGTAGGTCGGACGTTCGAGTCGTCCTGGGTGCATTTTCTTCTTACCCCTATTTTATCATGCCTCGTAGTCGCTTCAAGCGTTCCTTGATTTGGGGGTCAATTCCTTGAGTGCCTGGTTCATACACAACGACATCTCCCAACTCTTCAGGTAAATACCGCTCCGGTACAAAGGCATCAGGGTAGTCATGGGGATATTTATATCCAATTGAGTTCCCCATCTCCTTCATCAGTTCAGTTGGAGCGTTTCTGAGGTGTTTGGGAATCTCAATCCCCTGATTTTCTGAAACGATCTTCTGCATCTTTCTCAGTGCCATATAGGTCGCATTGGATTTTGGGCAAGAGGCAAGGTAACATGCGGCATGTGCCAGCGGTATCATACCTTCGGGGAGCCCCACCCGTTCAAGTGCCTGATCTGCATTGAGTGCAATTTGCAGTGCTCTGGGGTCACAGTTTGCATCTTCTGATGCAAAGATAATCATTCTTCGTGAAATAAAAAGAGGGTCTTCACCCGATTCAATAGCACGAATCATGTAATATAAAGCCGCATCAGGGTCAGAACCCCGCATGGATTTTATAAATGCAGATATGCAGTCATAATGATAGTCACCTGACTGATCAAAAGGCTTTGGTTGAGTACCAAATGATTCCTCAACGTCATTTCTGGTAATTTTATCTCGCTTATCAGTATGAACGTACAAAGCAGTCCACTCAAGAGCATTCAGCGCTCTTCTTGCATCACCACCAGCCAGTTTTGCAATGCACTCCCTGGCATTTTCTTCAATTTGAAGCCCGTACTTACCAAGCCCTCTTTTAGAATCTAAAAGAGCGCGGGTAACGAGAATTTTAATATCATCTTCAGATAAAAGAGAAAGTGACACTACACGCATTCTACTTAAGAGAGCAGAACGTAATCTGAAACTGACATTATCGGTAGTCATACCAATAACAGTCAAAATACCAGACTCTACATGGGGCAGAAACGCATCCTGCTGACTTCGATTAAAACGATGTATCTCATCAACAAGAGCAAGAGTACGTTTACCACTGAGTCTCATGTTATTCTCAGCACCAACAACCACTTCACGAAGCTCCTTAACCCCATCAAGGACTCCCGATAGTCGTACAAAATCATATCCACTCTGTTCTGCTATTACTTTAGCAAGTGTAGTCTTTCCGGTTCCCGGTGGTCCCCAGAAAATCATTGAAGGAATCAAGGCACCCTGATCACGCAGAATCTTGCCAAGAGGAGCATCTCTTCCTATCACATTCAGATGCCCCACCACTTCATCAAGTGTTCGTGGACGCATGCGCTCTGCAAGAGGAGTCACAAAAGAATTTGAAAAAAGACCATCTGACATAAAAGATCACATTATAAAGATCACATTATAATGAATTCAAGCAAACAAACATCAAAACGCCCACAAACCGTTCACATACATGGAAGAAAAATATAACATCAGAGAAAAGGAAGATAAAATAATCATGGCAAACAATAAACGCTTATTTACCAGAGATAAAATCAAAAACAAGGGAAAACAGCAAAGCACATATCTGGGCATCGCTATCAGATGAGTGCAGGATGAAAGAAAAAGCAGATATATCAGACTAAACAGGGAATATACCTCTGGAATTTTCTTCAGACCATATACAGAGATGATACATCCACCAATCAAAAAGATGGAACTCCACGTACGAATCATGGAGAAATCTTTATCTATCAAAAGATAAGGATTTCTCCAGAGTGAAATAAAGGTATCAAACGATTCCTGAAATGGGAAAGAGCCGAACTTGATTGTATAATCAGGTCTATACGTATACAAAAACATAAAATCGTCATGATAGAGGTAGCCTATAATGTTTTGAAAACAGAAAGCAATTGCAGGTATAAGAAAATACAGAATTTGATAAAATCGAAACTTCTTATTAGTCAGAATATAAAACAGGAAAACCGGAATCAAAACAAAACCCACAGATCTGCTTAACATAGATCCTGCAAGCGAGAGTGAAGCTAACAAGAGGCTCTCTCTAACTCTCAAGAAATAAAAGAAAAGCAAAGTAAAAAATAAAAATATCGACTCAGAGTACGGCGCAAAAAGGAAATATGCAGTTGGAAAAATATTCAGAAGCAAAGTAGCAAAATATGCCTTCTCTCTGGATTTAAATTCAAACTTCACCAAAGAAAAAAGAATAAAAGATACAAATACCGAAAATACATTTGAAACAATGAAAGATGAAGTAGAATAAGAAAATCCCGTAAGATATTCTGTAACAGAAGTAGCAAAGGGGAACATTGGGGGAAAGAAAATCATAAAACGATTATCATCTTCCTCATACGCCTTTCCATATCCATGCTCGGCTATTTTCTGATAATGCAAAGCATCCCAGTGGTTCCAGATCGTAAAAACAGTTTCATCGGGATACTTTTCAAAATCAAACTGATACACCCCCCAAACAAAAAGCCCCGCTTTCAGGAAGATCAGCGCGATGAGAATAAATAGATAGTCTTTCAGAGTATTGTTCATTTTATGAGAATGGATTCTACCCTTTTTGCAAAGACAGCCCGTACCACTCCTTCACAAGCATGTAAAATGCTCATTAACAATAATCAAGTACGCTCTCTGCAAAAAGGGTAGAATGGAGCTGACGATGGGACTTGAACCCGCAACCTGCTGATTACAAGTCAGCTGCTCTACCAATTGAGCTACGTCAGCCCGAGGTGCGCTAAATTGCCATTAATTGGGTAAAATGACAAGCCTAATTATTTAGTATTATTATAAGTTTTAATTTTGCTATATTTTTTTGTGTTTTTTCATAAAGATTTTCTATCTTAAGGGAACCCCAGCAGGTACCATGGTTTATATCTGTTGAGTCTGGAGTCTCTATAAAACTACATGGCACTTCCCGAGCAGCAACATTCAATAGAGTCCGTAATTGAAGAGACTCTTTTTCTCCTTGGTAATCTTGAAGTTGACCTGCCCTCCCGATTCAAGGAAGCCGTCAAACTTCTTACCGAAAAAACAGCTTCCATCTTCAGATATGACCGGGTAGGTCTCTGGTTCTTTGATGAAGAAAAAAAAGTACTTACCGCAGAAAATGTATATGATACGAGATTTCGAAAGCATATCTCCGGAGTGCGGGTAGGTATATCTGACTATCCACTATATGTAGAGGTCTTGCGCACTGTAAGAGCTCACTCCATTCCAGTCATAAACGAATCAAACGTACCCTCAGATCTTCTTCTGGAATATTTTAAAAAATTTGATATCCGATCTCTTATCAGTAGCAGTATATGGCATAAAGGCGACCTTATCGGAGTAATATCCGGAAGTACGGTTGGCAGAAACCATAGCTGGTCGCTACAGGAAAGGCTGTATTTTGCATCACTTGGAGACCTGGTCTCCAAATGGATAATAGAGTCGACATCTGACTCATCAGAAAACACCGAACAAAGAATTTCACTGCGTAAACTGGTAAAAGAACTCTCAATTCTCTGCTCACGGGGAAGTTTTGTAGGCTTCAAGGAAGCAACTCAAACCTCACTTACCTCCATCAACAAGATTGTACACGCACACAGAACAAGAGCGATTGTAATAGAAAACAGAGACAGCTATTTTCTCTCAAGTGCCACAGAAGAAATAAAACCTGTCCCGATCGACCTCTCAAAAAAAATATTTCTACTTGCCACCAATTCAAAAGTCATATGGATACCGGACATCTCCCAATCACATCAGTACACAACACAAATAATAAAGAAACTGGGGTTCAAAGATCACTCGGCAGTACTTATCGCTCCTTTTGGAACAAGTAACGAGCACCGTTTCCATGATGAAAAAACAAATACCCATGGGGTACTCTGTATAGAGTTCAGACCACCCGCACCCCCCTGGAACGATACCCTTAAAGAAGTACTCCTTTGCGCCACTGAAGCATTTTCAATCCTTGCACAACATGCCCACACAAAAGCACTGTACAGGGAAAGTCTGGACATTGCCCGTGCCGCTTTTGAACACTCATCAGTAGGCATGGTTCTTTTTAATTCAGTGGGGAAAATTTTAAAGATTAACAAATCATTTACCAAGATGATTGGCGGACAGCCTGAACACTACCACAGGATGAGCATCTGGAAGGCGGTACCTTCATTACTGGACCACTTCCTGCATCTGGAGACCATTAAAAATGCAACTGATGGCTCCAGCTACCAATTCGAGGAAATGCTGAATTCCTCCACGGACAAAAAGTGGGGACTCTTTAACATATCTTTTGTACCGGGCACCAAAGATGTAAAAAATCGTTCCGAAGGTTACTTTCTCTTACAGGCACTCGACATTACTCAAAGGAAAAAAGCCCTGATTGCACTTTCAGAACAAAGAACATTTTTCCGGACTGTAATTGACACCGACCCGAACTTTATCTTTGCCAAAGATAAAAACGGAGTCTTTACTCTTGCAAATAAAGCGGTAGCAGAAGCATATGGCACCACAGTAGAGGGGATTTTAGGTAAAACCGATTCCGATTTTAATTCAAATCAGGAGCAGGTAAACGGCTATCGGGAAGATGATCTGTACGTGCTTCGTGAAGGGAAAATTCTTAACGAAATCGAAGAAGTGATAACTGACTCCAAGGGCGCCACTCGCTATCTCCAAACGGTCAAATCCCCCATCTTTGATAAAAACGGGGTGCCGATATACGTACTTGGTGTATCAACTGACATTACTGAAAGAAAAAAGTCTGAAGAGAAAAAACAGGAGCTACTTAGAAAGCTTGAACACACACAAAAACTTGAAAGTCTCGGAGTATTGGCAAGTGGCATTGCACACGATTTCAACAATCTGCTACTTGGAATCATTGGAAACTCTGCCCTGTCCCTGAAATATATTGAGGAAGGCAGTCCTGCAAAAAGCTTTATTGAAAAAACGGTTGCCGCAGCAGAAAATGCGACAGAGCTTACTTCACAGCTTTTATCTTATTCCGGTAAAGGCACATTCTTTATAACCCCGGTGGAGCTCACCACGGCAGTTCGGGAAACATCCATGCTCGTAGAAAGAATCACGGAAAAAAAGGGAAATGTTATTTTTTCAGTTCCAACAGAAGACATCATCATTGATGCGGATATGGGACAACTTCGCCAGGTCATTCTCAACCTGATCACCAATGCCGCAGATGCTATTGAAACCACAAATGGAGAAATTGTTATAAAGACAGACACCCAGTATCTGGACTCCCTTCCTCCTGATGTGGTAAGCGAAGACTTCAGAGTATCCAAAGGAACCTATGCGGTGCTTGAGGTTCAGGATAACGGCTGCGGAATGAGTGATGAAGTCAAGAGAAACATATTTGACCCGTTTTTCACCACCAAGAGTACCGGCAGAGGTCTTGGTCTTGCCTCTGTACTGGGAATAGTAAGATCTCATAAAGGAATGTTGTGTCTTACCTCCTCTCCCGGTCAGGGATCTAATTTTCGAATATATCTGCCTCTCTCAAAATCACCGGATAAATATATCACGGAGAAGTTCAGCCCGAATCCATTGGTAAGACCGACAACAAATCATAATGTACGTGTCCTCCTCATAGAAGACGATATAATTCCAAGGGAAGTGTGCATGTACATGCTGGAAAGCTACGGATATAAGGTGATCACTGCCCGAAATGGAGAGGAAGGCGTCATATTATTCAAACAGCATATGGATTCAATCTCTGCCATCATCCTTGACTGGACCATGCCCAAACTTGATGGAAGTGAGGTCTTCAAAAGAATAAGGAGTCTCAATAAGAAAATTCCCATCTTGATAACCAGTGGACATGACGAAAATCATTTCTCCCAAAGCTTCTCTAATGATCTTTTTTCAGGTTTTATCCAAAAACCTTTTGTACCCGCCTCCCTTGAAGCTGCCTTACACTCACTATTTCACAATGCCAAGTACTTATAATCAATAAAAAAATAAATTAATAAAAAAATACTTAAGTTTACACGGATTATGACGATATAACCCCTGTGTGTTGTATAACACTGCATCGGAAAGGAAATTCCGGGCTCTGATGCACTATTGTAGTAACAAAGTAGTTTACCTACTTTAGTAGTAAGGAAGTAGCGTCATGGTAGACAAAATCAAATCGCCGTCACCTTTTCAGCAAAGCCAGCTTAAAATTAATAACAAAGATCAGGGTGCTCCTGACACAATGCGTTCTGCGAGCTCAAATGAGGGCTTGAAACAAGCCTTTCAAAATCTCAGCACCGCCGTATCGGTAAAAGAACACAGTGGTGTAGAAGAGAAAAAACATCTGAAGGCTGAAGCCAAGCCTGTAGATAAGTCCATAAAATCTGAATCTGAATCGAAACTCTCTTCTTTGAATGATGCGGTGCGTTATTCAAAAGAGGCTCTTAGTGCCCTTGAGCAGGTAACAGCAGGGAATCTCAATTCTGCTTCAGTATCTAAATTACTTTCAGAAGACCCTGCTAAAAAAGAGGGAGAAAACACATCAATAAAGTTTGGTACTGACAGAACCCCGGTTGGTGAAATAGCTGACGACCTTCAAGCTCTGAAAAGTAACCTCAAGAATCTTTTTGTTGCTCTGAAAGAAAAAGCTGATCAAAGTAACATAACGATCGCAAACCGCGAAGCTTCAAGCTCAAGCGTTGAAGACCTCAAACAGGCAAGCGAAATTGCAAAAGATACCAGTAGAGAAATTCAGTTTAATCCGAAGGATGCAATGGGAGCTCACAACCTGAGCTTTGGCGCAGTTACGAAACTTCTTCGAGAAGAAAATCAGGAACGAGCCTGATAAGTAGCTGATTTCTCAGCATCTCCTTCTATAGAGGGTCTCTCTTAAAAGCCAGACTTTATAGAGACTCTCTATAATTTCAATCATTTGCATATATATTGTAACATTTTTTTGAATTCCATCATAATGTATAGTAGAATCAATAAAGCGGGAATTTTACCCTGCTTTCAGGGAACAGGAACTGGGCATTAGAGGATTGATGCAAAGTATATCTTCAAAATCGGTATTTACACTATTAGCGGCATATATATGCTTTTGCCTGTTTGACTGTGCATTTATCTCTAGTGCTGAAGCCGGTGTTTTGTTCAGAAACCGAAGACAGGTTATCAGAACCACCGCTCCACAGTTTCAACAACAAAACTATCGGGTGGATAAGAGCACCGTTGCGCTGCGAAGAACTTCCGGACCCATATCTTCCAGACCGATTGGCACGGTCGAAGATCAGACTCGTCTGATACGAACTTACTACAAGTACGAACAACGAGTTGAGAAGTGGGAGAACAACAAATCCCGCGCCGCAAAAAAACAGCGTGAAAAACAGCGAAAACTTGCTGAAAAGGAACAAAAAAGAAAAGCTAAAGAGATTGCCCGCCTGAGGAAAAAACATGAATATGAGCAACGTAAAAAAGCTCGTCAAATGGAATTGGCTTCTCAAAAACAGCAAGGTGGAAGTTCAGCCACAATTACCTCACCAGCAAGTAACCCTGGAAGTCGGGGAGCTCTCTCTGGTACTGGAACTTCAGCTTCCTCTCAAGTTTCAGGTAAAGGCTTCTGGAGAAAGCTTCTTGATACTCTCTTTGGCGCCAGAAAGTAGCACAACACCTTCCTGAAATCCTTCATATTTACAATACCACACTTTAGGGATACTCTCTGGCGGTATAAAATTTTTGCCTTGAATAACTTCAACACGAAATGAAATCTTTTAAAGAAATTTTCAAACAGGGAAAAAAGACTCTTTCCCTTGAGTTTTTTCCCCCTAAGAAAGAAGAATCTCTAACCGGTACCGAAGCTCTTATGAGAGAGCTTTCTTACTTTTCTCCTGATTTTATGACAGTCACTTATGGTGCCGGAGGAGGGACAAGAGGGTTTTCAAAACGTCTTGTAAGCTATATCACGAACACACTGGGGCTCCCTTCAGTAGCACATCTGACGTGCGTAGGTCACTCTACTCAGGAAATTAATGAGATCGCATCATCTCTTAAAGCCGAAGGGATTCGGCATATCCTCGCACTTCGTGGAGACCCCCCTCAGGGCGAAACCTCATTCTCCATGCATCCGCAAGGGTTTAATTGTGCAAGAGACCTTACAAATCATCTTAACAAACTCGGGGATTTCAGTATTGCTGTTGCCGGGTATCCGGAAACTCATCCTGATGCCGGCTCTCCAGAAGAAGACCTCATGTATTTAAAATCAAAAGTTGATGCGGGTGCAGAAATCATTATAACCCAACTCTTCTTTGACCCTGAGCTCTATTTTACCTTTTGTGAAAACGCAAGATCAATCGGAATTGAAACCCCTATTATTCCCGGCATCATGCCAATTCAGGACGTAGCTCAGCTTGAGCGCTTTACCAGTATGTGTGGAGCAAGTATCCCTGCCAATCTTTATGAAGAACTTAAGTTAATAAAAAATGAACCGGAAGCAGTAATTGAGTTCGGCATTTCTTATGCCATTTCCCAGATAGAGAAACTTCTTGAAGGGGGAGCTCCCGGGGTGCACCTCTACACTCTGAACAAGAGTAAACAAATCGTCCCTGTTATCGAAGCTTTCAGAAGTCGCTTTTAGTAAAGACCGAAGGAAAATCTAATGGTGCTGAAACTCATCTTCCAAAACAAGCATAATCAGCATCGCCCATAAGAAGACGCTGATTCCAAGGTGCAAGAGTTGCAGCCCAAGTGGCGCAAGGAAAAATATAGTAAGAGGTCCAACTATAAGTTGTGCCAGAAGCAAGCAGATAACTCCCCAGGAAAATAACTGCGAAGTCTCACTAACACGAAAAGCATATAAAAGAATAAACAAACTCAAGAGTACTGCCAGTACCGGGTGAATCACTCGTAACTGTATCAGAAAATGATTAGCCGGTGAGAGGTACATATAAAAATCACCACGAACTGATTCGGGAGGAAATAAAGTATCCCCAAGTGCAGTAATGGCACCGGCGCTCCCGGTCAGGAGAAAACCAATTAACAGAAGCCTGCTGAATGTATCTCCGGCACACAGTAATGGTTTTTTGAGATAAATTACTCTCGGATAATATACGGACAATACATGAGCGCCCAGAGCAGCAATCAAAAGAAAGCTGTTGATCAAGTGAAAGGCGATCATACCCGCACGAACCACGGAAGTATTATCTTTAACCCAGCCAAAAAGTACAATACTTGCACCAATTGCAACTTCAATTAACATGAAAAACATCGCATGGAGAGCTGCACTTCTGCTGAAAGACCCCTTTGGGTATTCTCTAAAAGTTAACACGAGTAAAATCAGCACAAGAATCACTGAAAACCCGCTGGTAGTTCTGTGAGTAAACTCTATGATGGTCTCTATTTCAGCAGAAAGCGGAAGAACTTCCCCATTGCAGAGAGGCCAGTGCTTGCCGCAACCGGCACCGGAATGGGTAGCACGAACAAGTGCTCCCCAGATTATAACAAATACAGTAAACAGAAATGTAAACAGAGAGTACAAAAACATTTTTCCGCCATTCTAGAAATCTCATTATTAAGAATCTTAGTGTAATTTTTGCAAATATCTCAGTATATAGTATAAAATGCGCATGAACAAGGAAAGGTCTCTACCCACTCTTTTACCCGGTGAAAAAGGAATAGTGTCCCGAATAGACACCTCACACCCTGAACTGAAGCAGCGTTTGCTTGCTCTGGGCATTGTCTCCGGTACCGAAATTGAATTCAAAACAGTTGCACCTTTGGGTGACCCTGTAAGCATACTCTTAAAGGGATATTGCTTATCGCTACGTAAGTCAGAAGCTGAAGCTATCATACTGGCATGTCAATAATTATCACCGGAAATCCCAACTGCGGTAAAACCTCCCTGTTTAATGCACTCACAGGGCTTCGGTATAAAGTTGCAAATTATCCGGGAGTTACCGTAGAACGAAAAGAAGCGGTTTTAAAAATCGCTCCTGACAAAACCATTCGACTGATTGATGTTCCGGGCATCTATAGCCTTGGGGGCTTATCTGAGGACGAACTGGTAGCCACAAAATCCATACTGGGAGAATTCGAAGGTGAATTAAAAAACGAAACGGCTCCGGAATTGTTAATAAATGTACTTGATTCCGGTAATCTTGAAAGAAATCTGTATCTTCTAACCCAACTTCTTGATTTGAAGATTCCGATCATTGCCGTACTTACGATGAATGATCTTGCTGAAAAAAACGGTATTACCGTGCATTCAGAACTTCTTGCCAAAGCGCTTGACATAGACGTAGTCGTAGTTAACTCAAGATCAAAAGAAGGAATTTCGAACCTCCTGCACAGCATCCGGAAGAATCTGAAGGACAAGCAAACTTCTGCAAAAGCACATTTCTGGCAAGGGTTCATCCCTGAAAATCTCTCAAATGAAGAAAGCGACGAAGTAAGTAAAGAACCTTCAGCGAGATATCTCTGGATCTCTGAAATAGTAAAAAAGACTACAAAAAACACACAACCTGTTTCAAGAATCCACGAAAAAATTGATTCTCTGCTTACACATCGGATTTCCGGTCCCTTGATTTTCTTTACCATTATGGCGGGAATCTTTCAGTCAATCTTTTTATGGGCAGAACTGCCCATGGAGTGGATTGAAGGTTTAGTCGGGCTCACAGCTGAAACCCTTCATGGCATAATTCCTGAAAGCATGTTTCAGAGTCTGGTAGTAGACGGTATCATTTCGGGCGTAGGTAATGTAATTATTTTCATTCCCCAAATCGCCATTCTTTTTTTCCTGCTTGGCATTCTGGAAGATACGGGATACCTCTCACGCGCAGCATTTGTAATGGACAGAGTCATGCGTCCTTTTGGACTACAGGGAAGATCATTCATTCCTCTCCTTAGTTCTTTTGCATGTGCTATCCCCGGCATCATGTCTGCCCGCACCATTACATCCCGATCAGACCGACTGACCACAATCCTGATAGCCCCTCTGATGAGTTGCAGTGCAAGACTTCCTGTCTATACCGTACTAATATCGGCTTGCGTCCCAAACAAAACCGTCTTTGGTTTCTTTTCTCTTCAGGGGCTTATATTTTTCGGAATGTATCTCCTTGGTATAATCGGAGCTGCTATAGTAGCGCTCATCCTGAAACTGACAATTCTAAAAGGTGCTCCATCATTATTCCTTATGGAGATGCCAAACATCCGTCTTCCTGTCTTAAGAACCGTATTACTTGATACCTTTGACAGAGTCCGCACTTTTCTTAAAACTGCCGGAACCATCATTCTTGCCTGTTCCATCATACTCTGGTTTCTGGCAACATTTCCCGCTCCTCCTGAAAACATCCCCGAACACGAGTCTCCTGTTCGCTACAGTTTTGCCGGTTACATGGGTCGTGTAATCGAGCCACTCATAAAACCCCTCGGATTCAACTGGGAAATCGGAATTGCCATTATCGGTTCATTTGCCGCACGGGAAGTATTCGTCTCAACTCTGGCTACCATATACAGCCTGGAAGACACCGAAAGCACCTCAAGCCTGATTAACACCCTTGCCACCAAAAACGCCTCCGGCACCTTCACCACTGCAAGTGCAATCTCTCTCATGGTATTCTACGTCTTCGCCTGCCAATGCATGTCCACCCTTGCAATATGCAAAAAAGAAACCGGTTCCTGGTCGTGGGTGCTTCTCATGTTTACTTACATGACAATTCTTGCATATATGATATCCTATATAACCTACACTCTTTTAACTTCATGGGGATACTAATGGAACTTCTGGACATACTACTGGTCACCCTCCTGATAACAGGAGCCCTCTACTTCCTGATCAAAAAAAGCACCTCCTCACACTCATGCAAAACCAAATGCAAGTGCGACGAAAAAACAAACCCCAAACAGGCTTTGGACTAAACGATTACTATATTTATTATCTCCGGAAGTTTCATTAACCACTTTTACCCAGTAAGGATTTGATGTTTCAAGACGAGTTGCTCCAGTATATTCGATATCAATACCAAAAATATTCTCAATGACGTTCCAACTCACTGAGCCCCCTCAAGAAATCCTCAGTGAGTTTCCAATATACTGAAGGGAAACATTGATTTTAACATTGCAAATTGCATTTTAAAGTACGTTTTTATTGCATGGAGTGATAACTCGGTGATTTTGAGAGACTCTTTTAAGGTTAAAACCAGAGAAAAATTAGGCTTTGTATGTAGAACTCCCTTGGCATTATCGCCTGTGTAGTATTTTGATCTAATTCAGAAAGAAGGAGCTTCTAATGAGCCGCTGTCAGGGGTGGTGGATGGGTGGTCTGGGTTGTCAGGTGTGGTTGGTACATACCTTGGGGGAACTCCGTATCCAGAAATCCCTTGCGGTATCTGGCTGAAGCCTTCTTAAATGTATCCAGCATCACAAAATAAAAGGTCTTTGCTTCTTTCCTTCTTTCAGGACAGACAGAGTGTACCCTCGGTCTAAAACTGTATCTCGTAGAGAGCTTCGGGTTTTTTGCTCTGGTTCCAGGTCTGGTTTTAAGGAGATTCAGCCTTCCTACAAAGCCTTTTCCTTCCTCTCTTCTCTCCCTTACCAGTCTCGATCTCTTCTCTTCCAATCTCTCTGAGAGTAACTTTACATATTCCTTACCACTTAAGTGCCCATACCCGGGGATTCTTGAGAACTTAAGACTATACGTATCCGTATAGTCTTTTATATTAATATGCTTCTTACCCCTGTTCGCTCTGTTATACGCAGTCCAGTTTACCAGCTTGAACTCCCTCTTTATCCCTCTTATCGCATCTGAGAAACAGTTATATCCGGGGTAATCTGATATCCTTTCTACCAACCCATCCTTAACTGACTGAAGAACGGTATAGAAAAACTTGTCTTCTATGTCCTCAAGATGGTGCGGAACCAGCTCTTTTGAGTATCTTCTCTCCCAGAACTTGTACCCGTGATACTCAGGGCAATAGAAGGGAACCAGTTTTGCCACAATTGAGTTGAAATCTCTTTTAAAGTCAGAGCAGTTACATTCGGGGAAATCTGCCAGGATGTGTATGTGGCTGCCTTCTATGGCTATGGCATAGAGTATTACTTTGTAGCGTCTTGCGTATTTGGCGAGGTGGGCGAGGATCTTTTCCTCTAAGGCTTTGTTATTTATAAACCATAGTTCAGAGAACTTGCTACGGCTGGTGAGAAAGCCTGCGTAGTCTTTTGATTCTATACGGGGATGGTAGCCCATAGGGATATGCTCTCTTAATTAATAATAAGTTAGTATGGCTTATGGTTATCGCCCGATTTGGACTTCTGACTCGGGGAATAGAGAGAAAATATAGGGAAAATTCTCAGATATTTTAGTTTGGTACATCTCTGAGAGAAATTTAAAGGAAGAAATTTTAAAATTTCTTTCCGTCATGTGGGACGAGGCGTTAGTTTTTACGATAACAGGTAGAAGATAATGTTGTAATAATTATTAAGGAGATGCCATGAAACCTGTTTCTACCCTGATTCATAATGATGCCCGTTATGAGGAATTGTCCTTATTTGTAGATAACGCCCCTTCTATTGAAGAACTTACTGTTTCGTGGATCAATCTGGCAGAAGGAAACATGGTCGATTTTCGAAATGATGGCAACAAGAATAGAGTCTGCGTGTCATTCGAATCTCGCACGTTTAAATCAGAGGAACAAAAACCAGAAATAGAATGTTTCTATGATTATGAAGAGATAAGAAAGCAGTATTCAACTTTTCCTCTGGTAGAGAGTTTTATACTTCCCTTGGAAAAAACAAAAATGAATGGCATATCCAGTAAAGAAGCCTTTGATATTGATGACAAAAAGCTACAAGCCTTTGCTAAAGAAAAAGGCTTCTACTATCATGAGGGGATGTATGAAACAGCTTCATCAATCAGTAACATGATTCCATACATGATGATGTTCGCACTATCTGATTCAGGCTATGCCGAAGTGTCCGTTCTGGAAGATCTGGATGTATTTATGGACTCTGAAGAAATTAACGAAGAGAATATTCCGGAAAATATTTTCTGGTGCCATAGCGCAATTGGCAACAAAAACAGAAATTTTTATACGCATTTCGATACGTATTTTCTCGGCTAATATAATGGGCTTTCTTAAAAAGGAAGAAAATAGCCCTCCAAACAATTTCCTCTGAGGAGAGAAGCATGACCTCTTATTTTGACACTCGCTGCCAAAATTATTGTTTTCATAAGTATCTATTCTAAAAACACACTTTAAAACGTGTTTTTAGTGGGCATATTTTCATAATAAAAACAACATATTACATATTCAAAAAATATTTTCTTCCTGTCGTTCCTGGCACGAGTATTGCTTTTTTGATTTCTCCAGAAGTACGTCAGGATTATTCAGAAAGGACATTGTGGCAGAACAGGATACCGCAGATAAAACCGAAGAGCCCACGGATAAAAAGAGGCAGGAAGCTCGTACAGAAGGGCAGGTGGGTCAGTCCGGTGACCTCAGTAACGTATTCAGCATTACTGCTGCATTTTTAACATTTTACATTGTTGGTCCCCAAGTCTGGGATGGACTCCTGTTACTGACAAGATCAGCGCTGAATTTTGCAAACACCCCATCTGACGTTAACGACTTAAGAATATTTCTTGCGATTTCCAATCCAATTAAAAAACTCGCCCCTTTACTACTTCTGGTTATGCTTGCTGCCGCCTGCTGCGGGGCAATATGTACTCTTTCTCAGACGAAATTTCTTTTCACCATGAAACCTTTAAAACCGAAGCTCTCAAAACTGAACCCCATCAATGGGATTAAAAAAATATTTGGGGCTCAAAACTGGTTTAATCTTGGTAAGTCCATAATTAAAATAATGGTAATTGGTCCTATAGGATATTTTACTTTCCTTGATTTTTTCCCCACACTCCTGGGACTGATGGATGTACCCATACATCAACACCTTTCAATCGGATCAGTGGCAATAGTTGATTCTTTCGTCAGAATTGTCGGACTCCTCCTTATTATAGGAATAATAGATTTTCTTTGGGAAAAGTGGCGTACCTATAAAAAGCTCAAAATGAGCAAACAGGAAGTTAAAGATGAAAACAAAGCTACCATGGGTGATGAGTCTGTTAAAAGAAAAATCATAGCTCAAGGGATGCAGAGAATCCGACAGAAAATGATGCAGGATGTACCAAAAGCCGATGTGGTAGTAACCAACCCGACTCATATTGCAGTTGCTCTTTCTTACACGGGAGAAGATGGGAAGGCTCCGGTAGTACTAGCAAAAGGCAGAGGATTTGTCGCTCAAAGGATTCGAGAAATAGCAAAACAAAACAATATTCCAGTACTGGAAAGAAAACCTCTTGCCCGAGCACTCTTTGCTTCAGTTGAAATTGGTAAAGAAATTCCTTACGAACTTTTTAAAGCCGTAGCAGAGGTACTTGCATACGTTTATAAAATTAAAGGTAAACGCCCAAAAATCAAAACAGGTAATAAAAGATCCTAGCGCATGAAAGAACAAGAAGGAAATTCAAAAAACATAGCGTCATTCGGTGTTCCGATACTGCTGATATCTATCATAGTAATGATGATAATACCGATTCCTGCTTTTTTGCTGGATATTCTTCTTGCCCTAAATATTTCCGTTTCAGTGGTGATTCTCTTTGTCTCACTCTTTCTTAGTCGACCACTAGACTTTACCAGCTATCCGGCACTGGTACTTATGACCACCCTGTTCAGACTTGCCCTGAATATCTCATCTACACGTTTAATTCTAATGAATGGTAATCAGGGTCTTGATGCTGCGGGACACGTGATTCAGGCATTTGGTGCACTGGTACTTGGTGGTAACTTCATCATCGGAGTCGTGATCTTTATTATTATAATGATCGTAAACCTGATGGTTGTTACAAAAGGTTCCGGAAGAATAGCCGAAGTTGCCGCACGATTCACTCTCGACGCCATGCCCGGAAAACAAATGGCAATTGATTCGGACTTAAACAGTGGTCTCATCTCGGAAAATGAAGCAAAAACAAGAAGACAGGAACTTTCCCAGGAAGCAGAGTTCTACGGAGCTATGGACGGTACTTCCAAATTCGTCCGGGGGGATGCAATAGCAAGTATTATCACCACCGGAATTAACATTGTTGGTGGACTTTTCATTGGTGTTTTTCTTGGCAATATGACCTGGCTTGATGCGGCTACCAACTATACACTTTTAACAGTGGGTGATGGTCTGGTGAGTCAAATCCCGGCACTTATTGTTTCTGTCAGCGCCGGTATCATTGTAGCACGAGCCGGCTCAGGCGGTTCTGATCTTGGAAATGAAGTTACTTCACAATTATTTGCCTACAAAAAACCATTACTTCTCTCCTCAGGAGTTTGCTCACTATTTGCAATAGTTCCAGGACTACCATTCCTTCCATTTATGACTCTTGCAGTTACGATTGGAGCACTTGCCTTCGCTACAAACGAAGAAGAAGAGAAAACATCACGTACACTTTCAAAAATGGATCCTCAAATGTTCGCGGGCGCAGACTCAGGTACCCCTCCTCCTCCACCTCCCGGAAGTACAGAAGAGGTGAAATCTCTTCTCGGAGTTGACTTACTCGAACTTGAAGTTGGATACGAGCTGGTCTCAATGGTTGATGCAAGTAGCGGTGGGGACTTGATCGAACGCATACGAGGACTTCGCAGACAATTTGCCATTGATCTGGGATTCATCGTACCACCAATTCATATCCGTGATAATGTTCGATTGGAATCATCACAGTACCGACTCATGCTCAAGGGAGTACAGATAGCTTCAGGAACCGTTATGAAAAACCACTATCTGGCGATGGATCCCGGTGGTGCTGAAATTGATCTTCCCGGCATACCGACCAAAGAATCCGCCTTTGGTCTTGACGCTATGTGGATTTCAGAATCAGACAAGGAAAGAGCGCAGTTTTCAGGTTATACGGTGGTAGACCCGGCAACCGTAATCACCACACATCTGACAGAGGTCATTCGTACCCATGCTCATGAAATCCTTGGAAGACAAGAAGTACAAGTACTACTAGATACCATATCTAACGACTATCCTAAACTGGTTGAAGAAGTAGTTCCCGCCATTATCCCCCTTGGAACAGTTCAACAGGTTCTTGCAGGTCTCCTGAGAGAAGGAATAAGCATACGAGACCTTAGAACTATTCTTGAAACACTCGCAGACTGGGCACCGAGCACCAAGTCCACTGAAAGATTAATAGAAAACGTAAGAAAAGCACTCGGTCGATCAATAACATCGAAACACCTTTCAGAAGACGGAACTCTTCGCCTGATCAATATCAACCCTGCTCTTGAAAGAATCCTGAATGAAAGTTTACAGGCAACCGAACAAGGCTCCTATCTTGCCCTCGAACCAAGCTTTGCACACACCTTGATTGGAAAACTATCTCCTCTGGCAGAAAAATTTGCAATGGCGGGAACCACCCCGGTACTTCTTGCGCCTACTCAATTGCGCTCAGCTCTTTTCTCTTTTATTGAAAGATTTGTTCCGGGCTTTACTGTGCTCTCTCATCAGGAAATCAGTCCCTCAACCAAAGTACAGGCACTGGGCACACTTGCACTTGATTAAAATATGAAACAGGAAACATACATATGCAACTTATAGAATCTCAGAATTATAAATGGACAAAAAGAAGGAAACTCATGAATACCAGTCAACGATCTACTCAAGTAATATCAGTAACCTCAGGTAAAGGTGGGGTTGGAAAAACCACCTCAACCATAAATCTTGGACTCGCTCTTGTACAAAGCGGTCACCGGGTCTTACTACTGGATGCCGACCTGGGGCTTGCAAATATAAATATCATGCTTGGATTCAAGCCACAGAAAACCATTGATGATATTATAAAAGGTACGGCTACACTGGAAGATATCATCGTTTCACACCACTCGGGAATTGACATCATACCGGCAACAAGCGGAGTATATGAAGTAACAAATCTTGAAGATGATGCAAAAAGGGCATTACTTGAGGCGTTTGAAGGACTCTACGGTGCCTATGATTATCTCCTTATCGATACGTCAGCCGGTATCGGAAGCAATGTACTTTACTTCAATATTGCATCAGAAAAAGTTCTTGTGGTTCTTGACCCTGAGCCAACATCAATAACTGACGCATATGCCCTCATAAAGGTACTTTCTCAAGAGGGAGTAACAAACTTTGAAGTTCTTGTGAATCGGGCACCGCTTGGAAGTGACGGAAGAGAAGTTTTCAAAAAATTACTTACCGCCACAGACAGATTCCTTAATGTTCAGGTGAACTTTCTTGGCAGCATTCAGGATGATAGTTCCGTAGTTGAATCAATAATGAGACAGTCACCACTTTTAAATCTCTACCCCTCAACCCGGGCAAGCAGAGACTACGTACGAGTTGCAAAGAAAATAGAATCCCTGCCCAGAACGGCTAAAGTCAGAGGAGGGTTACAGTTCTTTTTTGAGTCGCTGGTACTGCAACAGGCTTCATAGCAACCATAGGGAACAAGGACAAGATGCTGATTTTACTATATTTATATTACTCATATCAGGAATAAGTGTTTTTCGAGGGATCCCAATTAATTACTGCATCCAATTCCTTGAAATTGGAATCTAAAGGAAGAGGTGAACCATGGCAAGAATGGGCAAAAAGGCAAAGTATGCACTGCTATTTAAAGCTGCCTGCGCACTTATGTTAATATGTTTTACAGTATTTGTATGTGGACAACTTGTACACGGGGTTTCTGCCAAAACAATATTGTATAAGTCTTCCCTTCTTCTCATAGTGATAGGTCTGAGCATGCATGTGGTAGTCAAGTTATGGGCTTCATGGGAGAACATAAAAGACTAAACTCAATTATATTTAGCCTGGAAGGATAGCACGTGAAAACAAAATTGAAGAAAAAAGAACCTGATACTTCTTTTCGTACAATTGGAGAAGATGAGCGTGAAGAGTTAATCCGTGTATTTCTTCCATTAGTAAAAAGAGTAGTACACAGACTTGCAGGTCGTTTACCAGCCGAAGTGGATATAAAAGAAATGTTGAATTCCGGTATCATCGGTCTTGTTGATGCACTGGAAAAGTATGACCCTCGCCATGAAACCAATTTCTCCACCTATGCACAGTTCCGTATTCGTGGAACTATCCTTGACAGCTTCAGAGTTCAGGACTGGGTACCCAGGTCTCTACGTCACAAAGCGCACAAGATAGAAAGCACCTATCATAAACTCGAACAGGAATTGGGAAGAACCGCCGAGGAACATGAAGTTGCCGAAAATCTGGGAGTAGATCTTGAAACATTTCAAAAAATGCTTGGGGAAGTCACAGGAGTAGTGCTCTTAAGTCTTGAAGAACTCGGATATGGGCATGGTGAAGAGAGGTTTAATGCAGATGAATCACTACCCAGTTCACGCCCGGACCCTTTACAAAAACTTCTTGAATCAGAAAAAGTGGAAGTAGTTGCCCGAGCCCTAGATCGACTTCCTGAAAAAGAACGACTGGTCATCACTCTTTATTTCTACGAAGAACTTAACTTAAAAGAAATCGGCGAGATCATAGGAGTAACCGAGTCCAGAGCCTCCCAGATTCGTTCTCGGGGACTGCTTCGTCTGAAGGGATATCTGAAGCGTAGCTTGCCAAATTAAAAACATTTTCCGTATGTATAGAATTTGATACACTGTCTCCATGAGCGACTATAAGAGTTACTATAAAGGCAGAATCATCAATAAATTATATGACCTTTTTGTGCCTGCCTTGTTCGCAAAGCGCATGCAAAAACAACTTAGCCCCCTTCTTGGTAAAAGCTCACATATCACCTTTATCTGCAAAGGAAATATCTGTAGAAGCGCCTTTGCCGAACATCATTTAAAAAAAATTCTTTCATCACCCGTCGCAAGAACAAGCTCTGCCGGAATATCCACCCGAAATGGTCTTCCAGCCAATACCGACGCCATAAGGATTGCCGAACTCCATACCGTCGACCTCAACACCCACACTACAAGAGTACTACACCCGGATCTGATTTCAGAATCAGATCTCATTTTAGTCATGGAACCGGCACAGTTATTCTTCATGCACCGCACTTATCCTATGGCTAAAAACAAAATCTTTCTTTTCAGCGCCCTGATAAGAGAAGAACTCTCTTCATGGACGGTAGATGACCCTTTTGGCAAAGATGATACACATTTTAAAGATACCTTTCATATCATTACCAAAGGGAACGAAAAGTTGCTTGCCTTAATTCAGGCAAGTATTTAATTTTATAGTATTAATACTTAGGTTTAAGTCATTACATTTGGAGAACATACTATGAAAGGCTTTGCTTTGTTTTCACTGATATTTTTGGGGGGCGCGATCTATTTTTTTAAGACCAACTCCTTCATATCACTGGTATGCCTTCTGATTTTTATGGGAGGACTCTGGGGCAGTGGTAAATTAGGGTAGGGTATTTATCCCATTTTTCAGAGCGTGCCAGCTTAAAGTTGCACATTTGATACGAGTGGGAAATCTCTGCACACCGGAAAGGAGTCTGAGTTCTCCAAGTTTTTCCGTTTGAGAATTTTCTTTTCTGGTGATGAGTGCATGAAAGGACTCAAAAATCTCTTCGGCTTCCGAACAACTTTTACCCTTTACCGCCTCACTCATCAAAGAAGCTGAAGCAACCGAAATAGCACATCCACTTGCCGTAAAGGAAATATCCTTGATTATCTCATCTTCAATCAAAAGATAAAGAGTTATTTTATCTCCACACATGGCATTATGACCATGCGCCTTGCAGGTATATTCCTGTAACTCCCCTTCACCTCGCGGGTGTTTTGAGTGATCCAGTATCACTTCCTGATAAAGTTCATTGAGAGTATCAGTATCTTCTTCAAGAGAGAAGTTTTCGAGCATGTTGTAAGCCCTCATATAATTTTTCCAGATCTCGTTTCTCTGAATACACCCCAAAAGAAATTCTCGCGGTAGAACTTACTCCAAGACTATTCATTAATGGCATGGTGCAATGATGTCCGGTACGGACTGCAACCTGATGCTGATCTAATATGGTACCTATATCATGCGAATGACCCCAATCTGCTATAAATGAGATTGGTCCTGCTCGATTATCAGATGTTCCAAAGAAAGAAACACCCGGGACAGAAGAAAGTACCACATCAACTTGTTCCTGAAGATATCTTTCATGTGTCTGTATCACATCCAACCCAATTGAGTTAACAAAAGAAATTGCCTCGCCAAGACCAATAGCGGAAGCAATTGGAGGGGTACCCGCTTCAAACTTCTCAGGTGATTCCTTATACGTAGAGGTAGACAGTTCAACCGTTTCTATCATACCTCCTCCCCCCTGGTACGGTGGCATCTCATGTAAATGCGCTTCTCTACCATATAAAACTCCAATACCGGTCGGAGCATAAAGCTTATGACCGGAGAAAAGATAAAAATCACAACCGAGTTCCTGAACATTTACCGGCACGTGAGAAACCGCTTGCGCACCATCTATGACAATAGGTATTCCATGTTTTCCTGCAATTGAACATGCAGCATGAACATTAGTCAAAGTGCCAAGAGTGTTCGAGAGATGAGTAAGTGAAATCAGTTTCGTACGAGGTGAGATCATTTGCTCCAAAGCACGTACATCCACACAGTACTCATCATCAAGAGGAAGGGCGAGGATTTTTGCATTTTTTTCCCTACAGACAATCTGCCAGGGAACAATATTCGCATGGTGTTCTGCAATGCTGAGAATAATTTCATCTCCCTCTTCAAGCCTGGGTCTTAGAAAACTCTGTGCAAGAAGATTAAATCCCTCTGTCGCTCCTTTTAGAAAAATAATTTCACGATCAGACCTGGCAGAAATAAAATCTGCCACCACTGAACGAGCAGTCTCATATGCCTCACTTGCCTGTTGACTCAGGCGATATACCCCCCGATGGATATTGGCATTGGAATTTGAATAAAAACTCTCAAGCACTCTGATAACAGACGCCGGCTTCTGAGTCGTAGCTGCACTATCAAGATAGGCAAGATCAGGATAGCGATCGAGATAAGGAAAACAAGCCCTTATCCCTTCAATTTCCACTCCCGAATATTTAAGAACAGACGCGGTATTATTCATAGCACAGTAAGATATGTGAACTTCGAGGCATGTTATATCATAAATTAATAGGAAATGAAATCATGCGGTATTTCGCTGTATCCTGACATTTTCCTATAGGGGGCACCTTCAGCAAGCTCAGGGCAACAAAGCCCCTAACCCCTACAGGAGTGCTGCCGCACCTTTCTCAACCAGAGATTTACCCAGTGACTCACCAAGCTTCTCCGGGTGCGCACTATCTCCGGTAACAGAATCCTCTATACACTCAAATCCATCATCTGAAAGCACTCGCCCTGTAAGAGTAATACTTGAATTACTGAGATCGGCATATATTCCCACACTGGAATGACAGTCCGCCCCAAGCACATCCACAAATGCACGCTCTGCTTCATACACACACTGCGTATTCCTGTCAGTTATGGAAGACAACATTTCTTTAATGCTTTCATTTGATGAAGCAAATTGAGCAAGAAGAACACCCTGCCCAACAGCAGGAAGCATCTCTTCAGTTGAGAACACATAGCTGAGAGGGTGGTCATGTAAATTTAATCGCTCAAGACCAGCCACGGCAAGCACAAGACCGTCATATAATTTCTGATCTCTTAATTTGGAGACTCTGGTGGGCACGTTACCCCTGCATTGAACCACACAAAGATCGGGTCGTAATCGAAGCAACTGCGCTTTTCGTCTTTTACTGGAAGTTCCCACAGTAGCTCCGGGATGCAAAATGGAGAGAGCTCCTCCAAAAGCACCAGACTCCCCCGAGGTATTATAAAGAAGTACATCAAAACACCCCGCCCGGGGAAGAACAGTGCAAATACTCGTGCCATTTTCAATAGCAAGTGGAACATCTTTCGCGCAGTGGATAGCAAAGTCTATATCACCTGAAAGAATCTTGTTCTCCAATTCTATCACCCACTCTTTTTTGTCCCTGACATTAAGCTGATGCGCATCCCTTCTAATATCCCCGGTGGTTTTAACCGGCACAACAACAAATGAAAATTCGGGATAGAGTGGTTGTAGTTTTGAAATTACAAGCTGTACCTGCGTTATTGCAAGATCACTTGGACGAGAGCCGATTTTGATAATTTTTTTCATATTCCACCTAAAATATATTCTGCCCGGAGATGCTTTGACCGTACTTCACCTTCATATGAGGATATATATCACTCATATAGGAAACTTTCTTCTCGCTTACTACAATCACAGTCGAACCCAGATAAAAAGTTCCGAGCCTATCCCCTTTCTTTACTTGTATTTCCGAATTAAATTTCCTGATTTTTTCCTGGGGCTTGCATGCATCAAGATTTGTACGAAAATCATTTTCGTATTCAAGCCCAATCGAACCAACATTAGTTGCCCCAACCTTGATCACCGCTAACAAACCAAGACTTGTAGCAAGAATCGAGATAACTCTTTCATTAGTACAATACAGTGCGGGAACAGACCTCACCGCAGAGAGACTAACCGGAAGCAAGGCACCCGGAACATATATCCTTTCAATGACCGTACCATCAAGTGGTGCGTGAATATGATGATAGTCACCCGGTGCAAGATAAAAACAAGAAAAAGACCCGTTTCTAAAAACATCCGGATAAGAAAGTTTATATTCTTCTGGATTATACTCTTCTGGGACAAAAAGATCTTCAAGCGTGTAATACAAACCTTTTGCCTGAAACAGGAGATTATCCTTAATATCTCCAAATTCCAGTATCCTGCCATCAACCGGGCTTACCAAACCTTCACCAAGAGGTCTTATCCCGGCTTTTAAACTTCGAGTAAAAAAATCTGAAAAGCGCTCAAACTCCTCTACTTCATTTTCAGACTCACTCAGATTAACCCCATATACCCGGGAAAAACTCCCATACAGTACTTTTCTAAAAAATAGGGGCAGATAAACACGTGAGAGAACACCAGCTATTTTGCTTATACACTTGAGAGGTAGAAATTTAAGAACGGTATAAGGAATCAAGATTAATATTCTTTTATGTTAGAAAATATTTGGAAAATGTGATAATAGCTAATCTTTTCAAAAAAGAAAAATCGGGTAGGGGCAAGCCCTGCCCCTACAGAGATAATTCAAAATCAGACACTAGCTGCTTATTTAGACTGTCGATAGCTCTCAAAACCCTTATTTCCAATCACCGTCCTGCTACCGCCATACCAGGAGTTGATTTTTGTACTGGAAAAAGGGCAGGAATGTTCTCCCGGTGCGGAAAAATTACAGGACTCCAATCGCTCCTTGAATCTTTGCACCGGAGAGCGCTCAGGAATAGCAATCTTGAATTCGGAAGAAAACTCCCTTTCATAATCACTGAACTGAAAAGGCACTCCGCTGATTTCACATACGAGAAAATCATCATTCGCACTTGCAAAACGCAGCGCGCTGACATTAGAAGTCTCTTCCTTCCAGATATGCCCAAATAAATGCGCCTGTATACGACCAAGAGGCATAAAAATATTTGCAAGAGAAAGATTATAGGGAAGTATCATCGTTCTGAAAATATCTATATTTCCCCATCCTCCACCATTTTTTAAATACTCAAGTATGCCATTTCGTAACCTGAAATATTCTTTCTCTTCATACTGTCTGTTAAGGATACAATAACTTTTGCCCTTCAGCCCAACACAACCAAACAGGTATTCACAATTTTCACATGCAATACAATATTCACAAGCATTCAGCACCCCCCCGGAGGCATACACCATATGTGATTTTTTTACGTCACCTCCCATAAGCATCGAAAAGATACTGTCAGAAACTCCGGGACCTGTAAAAGCTCCTGCAACGAGGTTTTCAGCTTCAAAAGCACCTAATAACAGGCTACTATCCCTACTATTAAAAACGAGAAGCCCCGGGTCTATGTTTTTACTGAAATAGATATAATTCCCCGATGCCTCAGAGGAGCCCAACTCAAAGACGGCGGGCACTGGCTGAGCAAGAAGAAAATTTGAAAACCGTTCCCGAGCTGATTCAAGACGTACGGGGGAATATAGGGCAACTTCCTGTAACATGCGCTCATACTCTTCCTTACTAACAGGAGAGTTAAAAACCTGATACTCGGCATCCTTTAATCCAAAACAAAAAATGCAATGAGTACAATTCTGACACGAATCAAGAAAATAAGAATGAGAACAGAAATGAGAATTCCTCGAAAAAAATATGTTCTCAGAATTTGTACACGAAACACATTCAAAAGAGTTCTTTAAATTCTCACATGAAAAACAATCCAGACTATGCACCATTGATCTACAGAAATAGTGCGCAGGATATCGCTCTTTTGGTTTGGTATCCTGTTCTGAAAGATATTCCTTGAACAGACCAACAAACTGATTCATAAACTCGTGTGGTTCGGAACTGCTTTCCCTCATTAAAGTATCCCCAGAAGAAGCTTCAAGAACGGGAATCCAGTTACCAGACTCTGATACTCTAAAAGACGGGATTTTCATACTACACATGCCGTCATCAGTAGAAAAACTCATTCCTTCTTCCAGAGAAAAAACTTCAAGTGAGGGAACACACGCAAGCAAGTTTCTCAACTGTTCAAACGGGGACAACCCGGGCAGAGGAATATCAGAGCGACTGTAAGCTTTTTTCTCAACACTGCTTAAGGAAAACTCCTTACCGCTACGTTGACATATTAATCCGGATTTCATCAGATGAAAATATTTTAAGAAGGTAAAGAAGAAAAATCAGTCGCCGCAACCGTATCAACTGATGCCTCATCTACTTTTTCAGGAGGAGCCTGCTCCTGGGATGGCGTCGCAACATTTGTCAATAAGGATTCTGATTGAAAATAGTGTTCTAAAAATAATCTCCCAAGACCAACCCCATTGATTCGAGCAGAACCGTTATCAATTACAAGAGAAGCAATCGCCAGGGTGGGGTTGTGAGCAGGAGCTGCGGCAACAAACCAGTAATATCTTCCCTTGGGATTGCTCCCGCTAAGAGTACCGGTCTTACTTGCAATCGATATCTTCTTAAGCTGAGGTGAAGCAGTTTTAAACTGTTTTACTCCGGTGCCTTCCGTTGTGGTAGCTTTCATCATCCGAATCACTTCATCAGCAGTACTTTCAAGTACAATCTGATCAAGCACTTGTATCCCCTTATGAACCTTGATACGTCCACTTTTATCGACAACCATATCAACGATATACGGTTGCATCATCAAACCTTTATTACCCAAAGCCGCTGTCATTGCAGCCGCATGCACAGGGCTCATATAGGCACTGCCAAATCCGGCAGCAGTTCTTGCAAGTTCGTACCTGTCCTGTTTCAAGGATATAGTACTGGGAGACACGGGAAAATCAGCAGTGATATTTTTCATAAAACCAAAATTAGCTGCGTACTGGGTCAGAACCTCAACACTTAAATTATTAAGCGCAATACGAGCAAAGGCAGGGTTACAGGACTTACCCAGTGCGGTACTAAGCTTCATCTGGGTTTTGTCTGTTTTTGGATTTGGAAGATAGTTATGCTTATTGAGGGTGTACATCCCTCCCCTGTAGCGTACATTGGTATCAGCAGTTACCCCTGAAGTCTCTACCGCTGCTGCTGCCGTAATTATCTTAAACAAGGATGCCGCGGGGAAGGTACTCTGAGACACAAGCTCATGCCCCCGCATAGGAGAAACCTCAGAATGTCCGGCAAGAGCACGCACTTTTCCCGAAGCAGGCTCAATTGCAACAATGGTTCCCCATGGCACCTTGTGCCTTGCAAGTAAATCGGTGGCAAACTCCTGCAAACGTGGATTCAAGGTAAGGTACATTTTATCACCCTGAGCACCAATCTCATAATAAGAATCACCTTCTTTCTTCAAAAAAGGTCCCACATGATCGAGATATTGATAATCATCAGATGAGAGAGCTTGTCGACTACTCGAAAGACGAGCCATCGGAACTTCAGGATAAACTTCAGGATGCGCTACCGTATTCAGTGCGGGCTCAGCTAAGTAACTCTCAGAAACACCCCCACTCTCCAGATCACGCAAAGTAGCAGTACCCTTCCCTGTAGAAGCACCACTGCTTCTGGTAAATTTCTTTTTGGGAGGAGCATATCGATTTGAAACCCCAGAAAAACTACTCGGCAAACTATTCGGCAAACTACTCGGGGAACTACTTTTGGTTACGTACTTCTTCTGGACACCCGTGTACTTTTTATTCTGGGCACTCCCGTATTTTTTGCCCTGAACGCCCCCACGTTTACCCTGAGTGCCCCTTTCTCTCGGAATACCCCTTTCTCTCTGAATACTCGGTCTGTTTCCCTCAAGATAGACCTTATTGTAGCTCACTCTGGAATGAGCATTCTTGTTTTTTTCAGCAAAAACATCGGTTCCGTTTCCAAAAATGAGAGCAAGACACAACATCAGCACCCCGGAGCACACACTCGGTAAGTACTTGAACGATGCTAACATATTAAAAATATTACGCATTAATAAAAATCCTGTTTTGCAATCACCTACTATATTTATTAACCTATTTTATGCTTTTGTTGTAGATGTAAAATTAGCCTCTATTTGTTTAGATGCTTCCGAGAGTCGATCGATTGTACCAATATCGTTCCAGTAACAATTACAAAAAGAAGCCCATATACCTCCCTTCTCTGTATCGGCACTATCGTGGAGAATTTGAGGAAACAGGTCTCTGGTCAAACTGAATATTGACTTGTTTTTTTCAAGATAAGTATCAATTCCTTTAGAAATAACACTTATTCCCGTAAACATAACACGACGCATAACAGGCTTATCAACATAACGGGTTCCCAGAAACTCAACTACCCTGCCCTCTGCACTGAGTCCTATGCTTCCATAGCGTCTGATCGTAGCATCGGAATCACTCCGTACAAGAATAGTTATCAGAGGAGACTTGTTCAGATCTGAAGATATTTCCAAAAGTGATTCATAATCAGAAGAACCTGAAGCGGGAGATACTCCAAACTGAGGGTCAATAAACACATCACTATTCCAACTTAAAATCTTTGAAGAAGAAAAAAGATTCCATGCTTTTTTTAAACCACCACCGGTGTCAAGAAGCTCACTCTCACTACTGAGAACAATTTCAAGCCCCCAGGTGCTTCCATCTCCAAGATATTCTTCTAATAAATCTTTCAGGTAGTGAGTATTGACCACCACTCTTTTCACCCCAAGTTTTGAGATAAGCTCAAGGTTCCATCCGATCAGTGGTTTACCGCAAAGGGATACCATCGGCTTGGGAAGTGAGTCAGTCAGTGGTCGTAAGCGAGTACCATACCCCGCTGCAAGCAAGAACGCATCCATTACAAATACAAAAACTCCCCCAAAAAATATCCCTATAACAATTCTTTCTCCACAACATACTCGGAAGTCAAATAAGGTGTCATAACATCTTTGAACTCTTTATAAATTTTCTTATCGTCCGAGGGTTGATCAAGAGTATTCATAATTCTTTTAACCGTTCCGGGAATCCATGCACCATATCTTTTCAAGCCACGGGTGCGCACTACTTTTGCAAACCTTCCGGCAACTTTCATATCACGTTGCAATAACACTCGTGGGTATTCATATTCACAGACTACCGGGTCATCCCATTTGCTGAAAAACTGATTTTCCAGACGATTCACAAGCTGATCACCAAGAACCGAATCAATATCACGCTCATGTACCAGGGCTACCAGGTCGTACGGGCGAGTTCCCATAAGCGCATCCTGAAAATCTATTACACGTAAAACTCCATTCGTATCACGCATCAGATTCCAGGAATGATAATCTCTATGAACAAGCACTCTGGGGAATGCTTCAAGCTCGAAAGCAAGAGTTTCAAATGTTTTAGAGATAACTTTTTTCTCCGTTACGCTGAGTTTCTCCGGAAGGTAGTAATCAGACAATTCATGCATCTCCTTAAAATAGAGCGCGGCATCAAAACCCCGTTCAAAAATAAAAAATCCCTGCGAGTGCTTGAGGTTCTGGATTTTATGAATCCCTTCAATAGCGGCACCATACACAGAAGGAACCGCCTCATCTTTCCCCTCTGCCAGTAAAATAATCGGACAGGAACCCAGGTCTTCAATCACAATTATATGGAGACTCTCTGAAGCATAATACACCTCTGGCACGGAAACTCCTCCTTTTTGAAAGAACTCTCCTACTTCCAGATACGACTCATAGCTTGATTTGACTATCTTTGCTCCAACTTCGGGGGGCACTACGGAATCAAAATACATAATAATTACGGTCTGAGTTTCAGTCCGAAGAGGAGCGCCATCCGTCAACGAAACTCGAAAATACCGACGTGGTGACAAATCACCATGCACAAGTGAAATTTCCTTCACATGCTCATGTAAAGACATTTCCTTCAAGACTTTGAAGATTTTATCATTTACTTCTTTATCAATCATTGGATAAGTTTCCCAAATCCTGCTAATTTATCAAATGTAATGAATACTACAGCTAAAAATTCACCCACGCTCTATATCGTAGCAACTCCCATCGGAAACCTTGCCGATATCAGCTTCAGAGCCATAAGTACTCTCAAATCTGTTTCACTGATCTTTGCGGAAGATACCCGATCTTTTGCCCGCATCAGGAACCATTATGAAATTGAAACACCATGCGAAAGTTATCACGAGCATAATGAGAATGCACGAACAAAGAGGATACTGGAACTCCTGAAGGATGGGAATTCAATAGCACTGGTAAGCGACGCAGGAACTCCCCTTATCAGTGACCCCGGGTACAGAATTGTCCATGCAGCAAAAAATGCGGGCTTTCCGGTATCCCCTATCCCCGGTCCCTGCGCTGCGATTGCGGCGCTCTGTGCTTCAGGGCTTGAGACAGATCAGTTTATGTTTCTTGGATTTCTGCCGGTAAAAGAAGGTAAAAAAACAAAGGTTCTTCAGGATGTCCTTACTCATAATTGTACAGTAATATGTTATGAATCTCCGCATCGAATTCTGAAAACACTTCAGCTACTTGAAAAAATTGCACCATACAATCCGGTATGTTGTGCAAGAGAAATCAGCAAGTTATATGAAGACATTTATACGGGGACTGCTTCTGAGGTTAAAAACCACCTGGAACACGAGACCTCAGTGAAAGGTGAATTTGTCTTACTGATTGGTAAATTGCCCAAGCAATTTTCAAAGTTTGATAAAGAATGTAATAAACAAACATAATTAATTTATTCTTCTGCATTATTTGGTATGAACAAAGAAGTTATTGATCAAATTACTCAAGATGCTCCGATTTCGATTCTCAAGCAGGATCGGCTCGGTCTACTGAAATTATCTGTGAAGGCTGCATTTCTGGGGGGTGCTCCTGCGCTTCGGGATGTGGAAAACAAAATTCGCTCCACACTTTCATCTGAAGCTCAAGTGCTGACCGATATCAGTACGTATCTTCTTGAGCTGGGTGGTAAACGCATGCGCCCACTTCTGACTATCCTCGTCTCTCAGCTATTTAAAATGAAGAAGCCCTCTCAAGCACTTATTGAAGCCGCTGCCGGAATAGAGCTTATTCATATGGCTACTCTTCTCCACGATGATATCATTGATCAGTCTCCACTTAGAAGAAGTAAACCATCGGCATATTCTCAATTTGGACTTACCTCAACTCTTCTCACCGGGGATTTTCTACTGGTAAAAGCTTTTGGACTCTGTGCCCTTCTTGATGATTTCGTTATTAAGGAAACCGAAAAAGCATGTATTGCACTCACTGAGGGGGAAGTAACAGAGGGCTTACTCACAGGTGCTGCGATTCCGACTCTGGATGCCTATCTTAACGTAGTTGAAAAGAAGACTGCCTCATTATTTGCGCTTTCTACGGTTGTTGGAGCTTATTTGGCAGGAGCATCTCAGGAGGATATTTTAAAACTACGTGTATTTGGTAAATATGCGGGCATCGCTTTTCAAATGATAGATGATATTCTCGATATTACCGCAGATGAAGACCTGCTCGGAAAGCCTGCGGGAACAGATCTTAGACAGAAGACTCCTACCCTGGTTAACCTTATCTGGATTGAAGAAGAGCCTGAAAAAGCAAAAGATTTTTTCAGACGAGATTCTTCAGAAAAGGAGATTAAGGACACTCTGATATATATCTCCCGCTCACCTGTGATTGATAAAGCAAGACTCCTTGCAAAAGATTATGCGGGAAGAGCCACCAATGCCTTGTTATCCATACCCGAGGAAAGTATTAACACCAAAGTAAGGGCGCAGTTGTTTTCACTTCTTGATTACACTCTTGAGCGTTGCCTTTAGTCCTGTATGTAATGTAATGGAAGTTAAAAAGATCAGCAGAATAAAATCTGAAA
Organism: uncultured Bdellovibrionales bacterium; assembly: GCA_964612555.1. Lineage (GTDB taxonomy): Bacteria > Bdellovibrionota_C > UBA2361 > SZUA-149 > DAOLCO01 > DAOLCO01. Next base: position 124,519 of record CAZTBW010000004.1, read on the forward strand.
ATGACGAGCAACAGATCGGAAAGGGTATTTCCATAACATTTGAAAATTCCGATGGCTCCCTCCGGAGCTTTGAGCTTAAAAGTGAAATCCTCAGGCGAGAATGTCCCTGCGCTTCCTGTCAGCAGCAAAGAGGGGACACCAGCCATAACACTCCACTTTCCGGTAAATCAAGCCTTCTCAAAGTGATCAAAGCAACTTCTGAGGAAGAATGTAATCTTGAAAAAATCTGGCTCTTGGGCAATTACGCCATTGGCATGAAATGGGCAGACGGACACGACTCAGGGATATATACATTTTCATTTTTAAAAGAACTTGCCCAAAAAACCGGAACTCACGGTGCCTGATTTGACAATGCCTGACTTGTGGTCATTTTTATTATTTATCGCTATTCTTTTTTCTGGAATAGCAATTGGTTTTGTCTTAAGATCGTACGTAAGTAAATTCTCAAGATGTTAACACGCAAAATCTTCAATACATAAGGTAGTAAAACAACATGAAACATAAAAGCAGGAACCTCCAGACGCTTGCCATCCACGCAGGAACATCCCCAAATGAAATCACGGGTGCCATTGTTGAGCCTATTGCGCAGTGTTCTGTCTATGCCCAAAAGTCTCCGGGTGAATTCTCCTATGACTATGGACGTTCCATGAACCCGAATTACTACCCTCTGGAAGACGCACTTGCCGCCCTTGAAGATGCCAAATACGCAACAGTAGCATCATCAGGGGTCGGAGCAATCACCTTGATTACCACACTGGTAAAAGCGGGAGACACCGTAATCATACCTACTGATTTATACGGCGGTACATATCGTATTTTTGTTCAATTGTTTGGAACCTATGGGGTAAACTTCACTCAGGTAGACATGAGTGATCTAGGCAAAGTGGAAGAAGCACTAAAACAAGGCGCTGCCATGCTTTATGCAGAGTCGCCAACAAATCCGCTACTTCAAATATACGACCTTGAAGCACTCAGCTCACTTGCTAAAAAGTACAATGCGCTTAGCATTATGGATAACACCTTTGCGACTCCCGTTTTCCAAAATCCCATTGCACTTGGATTTGATGCGGTGTTGCACAGTGCATCAAAATATCTTGGTGGTCATTCCGACATTGTTGGTGGTGTCGTCATGACAAACAACCTTGCAATAAGGGAAAGGACGGATTTTGCAAGAAAATCAATCGGGGTACATCCCGATCCACTCAGTATGTTTCTTCTCAGAAGAGGTTTAAAAACATTACCACTTCGTATGGAGCGACATCAGGAAAACGCCTTTGCCTTTGCCCGTTATCTTGAGACTCATCCTCTGATTTCAAAAGTTTTATATCCCGGACTGGAAAGCCACCCTCAGCATGAAATTGCTAAAAAACAAATGAAAGGATTCAGTGGGATGGTCAGTGCGGAGTTTAACTTGTCTGAGTCTGACACCCATAAAGTTGTTTCACGATTTAATGTTATCACTTTAGCTGAAAGCCTTGGAGCGGTTGAGTCGCTCGTGCAAATACCTGCTGCCATGAGTAATCAAAAAATCCCGGCTGAAGTGCGAAGAGCAAACGGTCTTGCGGATGGACTGGTCCGTTTCTCTATCGGGATAGAGCACATTGATGACATACTTGAGGACATTGATCAGGCGCTTAAGTCAGTAAAGTAGGCAGACACTTTACCTGCTACTTCCAATCGACCTTGAATATCCTCTCTGCGGTGCACTTTGCGAGCTTATCAATCCGTTCTTCAAACTCGAACAGGTCATCTCGTGCGGGGTAAGAGCCGCGGGTTGCCGCCCGCATAAAGCCTCGGGCTGAACGAGCATTGGATTTAACATCGGTAGTACCATACCACACGGTTATACTATCATTGACATCAATCACTTTAGTGTGAACTCTGATTTTTAGATCATTAACAATGTCCTCGGCAAAACCAACCACTACAAAATCATACCCCGCATCTCTGGCATAATTTATTGCCTGAAAATTTCCGGCAGTAAAATCGAGACGCTTTCCCGGCCAGTCTCTGAGAAAGACTTCAGCTATAATATTCTCATTTCTTGCAAGAAACTGCTGCTGAAACCCTTGTGCAAGCCTGTTACCAAACCTGAGCGTGGGATTCATGGGAGGGGAAAAATTTTCCTGAGCATCAAATGGAATTATTGCCACTCTTGGAGTGCCTCCCTTTTGATATCGGGTACTTACGTAATCAATGAATGATTGATCTACATAGGCTTGGATTTTGCATGACTCGGACTGGACGGGAAGCTTCCTAAGGGGGCAACCAGAGAGGAACAACGTAAATATTACAAAAAAAGCTAATAAATTTAAGGTTCTGAACCATGAAAAACTGGAGTAGCTCATATTCATTTTCTCACTTGTTTCGCATTCTGTTAATTTCAGTAAGTCTATTCTGCACAGCCAGCTGTAGTAAACGATACCAGAATCTTCCTGTTTTTACGAATTTTTCTATTCCTGATTCAGAAAATGGTTCCGTTGGTAGGTTTAAGACGAGTTATCTGGCTGATCAGATTCACGCTTATTTTAGAGGTAATATGGCTGGTCCAATTGCAGTGACCACCTTTGTTGAAATAGATAATCTGTATCAGTCCTCTACATTTGGGAGAATCCTTGCTGAACAGCTCATCAGTGAACTAAGCATGAAGGGCTACAACGTAACTGAAATCAGACTCTCTGATGCAGTACAGATCATGGAAAGCGAAGGGGAGCTGGGACTCTCAAGGCAAATTGACGTACTAAGACCTCAACAAAGTTTAAGTGGGCTGGTTGTGGGAACCTATGCGGTATCTAATGAGCGGGTCTATATTAATGCAAGACTTATCGACCCAAGAAGCTCAAACATAATTTCAGTAGGCTCGGTTGAAATGAGTAAAAGTAAGGAGATCTCTCAACTTCTACGAGGTAACTCATTTCCCTCAAGCCTGGAAAGAATCCCGGTACGACATTTGAGCTATCAAAAAGCTCCTACGCCCTACTACTTGTCCGGAAATCCTTTTTTTAACACATCCCATGATATGAAAAGTGAAGAGTTCGCAAAAAAACTGATGCAGGAACCCCCAAAAGAAGATGCAAATTCTCTAAATGCAACCCCGGAAGAAGCAAAACTTCCTCCTGCACAAAAATAGTCTTCTACATATACGCATACCATAGTAAAGTTTCATGGTATGCGTAATATCAAAACCATTAACACATTTCTGTTCACGTTCCTGGTAGCTCTCTCACTACTGAATATTTCATTTATCAGCAACGAGTTCTACAAAAACTATACTGGCTTGGATGGATTAGTGTTTCCTAACACCAAGGTCATCGGGGGAGATTATCTTGCATTTTTCACTGGAGGTACTCTCTTTAAAACCGAAAAAGAAAATCTGTATTCACACAAAACCCAATTCAAATTCCAGGAAAACACGGTAAATAATCATTCTCATACAAGCGGATTTCTGCCATTTGTTTATCCACCTCTGGTTGCTGCTTTTTTCTCCTTTATTACCATAAATTCATTTATTGATTCTTATCTGATCTGGTCAGCGATTTCGTTTATCATGTATATAACGGGTATCTTCATATGTCTCAAAACTCTGCGCCCAGAAACAATCACGGATAAAGTTATATTTATATCTGCACTCATCATATCAATTGGATATCCTTGTTTCTTCTTAAGAACACTTATGGGAGGGCAAACAGGAGCTATCGGGGTTTTATTATGCTCAGTTTTATTTTTATTTTTACGAAAGGGATGGAATTTTTCCAGTGGTATAATTGTTTCACTATTCTATTATAAACCACCGATGTTTTTCATACTGTTAGTATGGTCTTTATTCACCAGATCATCAAAATTCATTCTTGGATTTATTATTACAGGATTTATTTTATTACTGGCATCAATACTAATCATCCCACTTGAAACAACAATTGAATATTTCCAAGCTTCTTTAAACTATTCTTATGGCAGCTTCCATTATGAAGAGAAACTATCCGTCCCTCATAAAGGGGCTGGAATATATGCAATACTCACGAGTATATCCGGGATATCAGTTTTTTATTTAAGATTTTTTTTAGTACTAAGTGTTTTTATGACCATATACTCTCTCTCTAAATTCCTGAAACACACTCCCACTGAAAACCAGGATTTATTCACTTTTTCATTTTGCATCTCTCTGGTAGCCTCACTTTTTTTCTCAATTCACATTTTAGATTATGATCTCAGTATTCTTGCCCCACCCCTCATCCTCTCAATGCTTACTCTTTATAAACACAACAGACACTTTGAACTTATGCCTGGAATGATTATCATCCTCATATTCCAGCTTGATCTTCCCCTTCCAGATATTCACTTTCAGACACATACACTCAGTAAATACAGTTTCATCCATGGATGTTTACTTTTATATCTAATATGGGGATACCATAGAGTAAAAAAGGAGATTTATAATTTCTAGATTTATGCACGTTCCTGAATTAAGTGTTATACTACCTGTATATAACGCTCAACATTTTATTCTTAAATCAGTACGGGAAAAGCTTGATCTTCTTTACAAGTTGGAGGGGGAACTGAGCTTTGAACTGATTGTCGTTGCTGATGGGGATTTCAGCTCCTTAAAGAATACCCTTTCTGAATTATCAGACCCGCATCTAATCATTACAGGATATGACATCCACAAAGGCAAAGGTCATGCAGTACGACACGGATGGAAAATCGCCAAGGGTATATTTATCAGTTATGTTGATGCGGATTTTGACATTGATTTTGGCGTCATCCAATCTATGTTAAACACCGCAAAAAACACAGGCGCAGATATTATATATGCAAACAAATATCACAAAAACTCCCATCTCTCGACCAGATTTTCAAGAAGAACAATGAGCATCCTGTACACATCTCTCATATCACTTCTTTTTCAAATAAACGTCAAAGACACCCAAACCGGTGCCAAGCTTTATAAAAATGAAGTAATAAAAAAAATACTCCCCAAGTGTTCAATAGATGGCTTCGGATTTGAAATCGAAACCTTCATAGAAGCCAAACGAGCGGGACACATTCACTTTGAAGAGGTACCCGTCACTATTAAGAAATCAGGACAATCCAAAAAAAGCCTGGATATGGTACTGGGAATTATAATGGATACGTACAAGGTGCTTTTCAGATAATATTCTATTTAAGCTCTCCAACTCTCACCGGAAAAGTAAACCCACTCTCACCATCATAAGAGATATCACCAGAAACTCCTTTAAAATCCTTAAGAGATCGAAGATGAGAAAGCAGATCACCAGAGTCAATCCCACTATTAAAAATCATAAAACTATCATATGCATAAATAGCAAGTCTTGAAAAATCACGTGCATCAGTTCCAAATCTCTTTTGATATTCAGCATAGAAATTTTCAGCTCGCGAATCGTCTCCGGAAACAAACCAGGCATTCGACAATGCACCTTGAGAGTTTATCAAGCCCTCTTTTCTATACTCCTGAATACCACCAAAAAAATCACCTTTATAACCGATTTCCCTTAATCTTCTGGCAAGATTTGCACCTTGTGGGGGTATGGTCGATAAAAACACTGCATCGGGATTTAATTGCTTGATACGAATAGCAACATCCTTCATCTGAACATCTTCAGGAGGAAGTTCAAAAGATTTTAAAATAGAAAACTTTCCTGAGGCATCAAAAACCTCTTGCTGAAGCAAACAAGAATCTTGAAGTGTAGAAACACTAACAATTTTCTCATACCCTCGCCTTACAGATTCCTCAATATTCAGCTGAGTCAAGGCACGGATATTTGGAAACACAATAAAGGTTTGATTTTTCCCTTTTGCAACAGAAGGATTAATATTCAGTGAGAAAAAAGGTATCCCGGCTTTTTCAATAATGTCAGTAACCGCAGCTCCCTGATTTGTCCCAAATACAAAAATGAACTTAACCCTATCAAAAGTAATTAGTTTCCTTACCGCAGAAACAGTCTTTACAGGTTTCCATTCATCATCTTCAAAAACAAGCCTGTACTTCCTACCTTGATCTATTTTCTCATTTGCCAATACAAACGCATTCCGTAACGCCACCCCTACAAGACTCTGATCACCAGTAAGCGCAACAACCACACCAACTGGAATACTATCTCCCTTCTCTACCTCAGCATGAACTGAAAATGGAGCACACACTATACAGAAAATAAATTTCAAAAAAATGGACAAATAACTGATAACTTTCAAAATTTCTATTATGATTTAGTAATTCTCGTTTACACTCGAACAGATATTACATACGGTAAAGTTATTGTCTATTACCATTCCAATACACTCGCGGGGATACATTTGAAAAACATTTCCACACATCAAATACCATCGGGGGTAAGCCTGTTTGGGGTGAGCTGTGTTTTGTTGCGGATCTAAAACAATTTTTATTCCTTAGATAAATATATATGTAAAAATTGTTTTACCTCGGACGACGAGCGTTTAGCGAGGAGGAGAATGAGCAACAAAACACAGCTCGCCCCGAACAGGCTTTGGATTAAACAATTACTTGAGTTTGGTTAGTCACTGAGAGAAGGTTGATAAGGCACAGTAAAAGAATAAATGTAAATTTATTCATAGTCTTTAACAACAACAAGGCTCCCTGCTTCACGTGCCAGTAATACCGGACAAGCGTTTTCTGATTCTTCATTTTTAACAAATCTGTCATACGCATCCTTTTTATTTTCTCCAAAGAATAACAGAACAACGGTCTTTGCGGTTTTAATTACGTGCGGAGCTCCGCTCATACGTATAGGTGGTGGTTTTGGTGAGTTTGAGAAAGTAAAGAAAAGTTTATCGGGATTTTCTTCCCAAGATAAGCCAGGGAAAAGCCCCGCAACATGCGCATCCTCACCTACTCCAAGAAATATAACATCAAACACTCCACCCAGAGACTGCAAAAGAGAAGTATATTCTACTATCCCTTTTTCTGGTTCATTTGTGTTAAATTCATGTAACTTCAGAGGGAGATCCCTTGTAGCCAAACCAAGACCTTCTCTCACTATTCTGATATTACTATCAGCATGATCTGAGGGAACAAGCCGTTCATCAATCATAAAAAGGTTGGAATCTCTAAATACACTCTCTTCCTTAAGCACATCCAGTCGTAATGCTTCAAGTACAGGAGCAATGCTGGTTCCCCCACACACACCAATGAGCGGAGGATGAGCTCGCAAGTTCGAAGAAAGATATTCAAGAACCGAAGAGAGTCCATCGGCAGATTTTGGGACAATAAAATTTTTCATTTTTAAAAACTGTTTAAAAGATTATTTCAGGGATTAATTGGAATGTACTGCTATTTCTTTCAAGAACTCTTCTATGAAATTATCCTTAAAGAGATGTGGCACCAGAGAAGGATTATCCACCACCTCATCAATTAAAAAATTTCTTAACGCCGGGTGAAGAGACACCGTCCCATCAAAACAGAGACCCACAGTAGCAGCATCAACAAGTGCTTCCGCTGCTCTTCTATATTCATCCTGAATAGACATAAAATATTTCACTACTGATTAGTTCGAACTTAGTATTCTACCTTGCAAAAAAGCATTTCGCATCAAAAAGAAGGATTTCTTGAAGTTTTTTGTCCTGTTTCGGACTTTTCAGTCAATTAAAAATCTAATGATTTTCGGCGGATAGATTCACATTTCTCTCCACAATATCAGACTGCCCTCCACTTAGTTCATGCGCCCGATATATCAGACTTTGAATTTCTTTTTTAACCGCTTCCTCCCGGGGCTTCTGATCTATGAGGATACCTGCCAGATTTGTAAGCCCATGCACTTCAAATGGATTCACCTCAAGAGCGGTCCTCAGAAATTCATTTGCCTGCTCTTTCTCACCCCGTAACTCTGCAACATATGCCTTATTAACCCAGGCTCTGGCATAAGAAGGGTCTATAAGAATTGCCCGATTAAAAAAACTTTCAGAAGCATCCACTCTCCCTTCACGAAGCGCCACACAACCCAAACCATCCTGCACTTCAGGTAAATCAGAGTTCATCTGTGCCGCTATTTCAAATGCAGCCGCTGCTTTTTTGAGTACATCATAACTACCCGCATCGAACTCACGCAGATACAAAACTCCTTTTGCAACAAACGCTGCCGGGTTTTCAGGTGAAGACGGAGACACTTCCTTCGCTATGCCACATGACGTTAAAAAAACGAAGCCACATAGCATACAAAACAATAACACTTTTTTTCTCTTATGCCGCATACTCAAAAGACTCTTCAAAAGACTCCTCCTTTCCATTACCTATCATTGATTTGACAGACACCTTATAGCCATTCGGTATCTCATCATAAGAAAAGATATTCAGTTTTGAAGCGTATGGGTGAAGAACATTCCTGAATGGCTCCCTGATAACAGAATGAAGAAGAAGGATTTTTTTGCTGCTCTCCTCTTTTTGTAACAAAATATCAAGGTCAGAAATAATACATTCTACCACCTCCGGATGTATTTTGATATCTGCTTCACAGTACGATAGTACCTTCTCTTCCATCTCCTGCCCCAACACCAGCACTTCCAGAGCTTCATCCTTTGGATAATGTCGCATTATCCATTTTGGAATCAGATTTCTCCTCACAGAGCGCACCGCTTCACTTAAGGAGCCGGAAACAAGTAGGGGAGTGTCTCTATGCTCAACAAAATAAAAATGCTCGGACAACGCTTGAAGCACGCTTAAAAAATCTCTTACGGACACTCCCTCCTGAACCAGATCACGAAGCACTAAAGTTAAAAAAGTCACATTCATTTTTTCAGGGAGCAACGTATTGATAATATCCAGATGATACGGTTCATATAAATCAAGCAGCTTTCGTGTATGTGCATCATTTACAAATTCGGAAATACCGGATGCAAGTTGAGATTTAAGTAAATGTCCAACTATTCTGCTCCATGGATCTTTTTCTTTTTGATCTCCGGGAGGTAACAAATCAAAAAGAACCATTCCCCTGGACTGAGAGTGAACAAGAAGTTCTGCCGAAATATCACCTCGATGAGGGTCAATATCAAATGAAACATCGGGTAGTAACACACCGGTCATATCAAACAGTTCCGCCCTGATAGCTTCAATGTATTCAGAAATAGCCTCTTCCTTCTGAAGCAGCAAAGCTCCCTGTGGACTTAGATTCAACACCAGTGAGGGAAGTATTTTCGGGGAAAATTGATATTCAACCCGCTTATCCACACTCCCCTGCGTCAAGCTTTTTCTCGTTTGAAACCAATATAAAATAGAAACTCCGCTAATCCCCATAAAGGGAATAAACGGAAGCCCCGGAACAAGTGCAAGGAGGAATAACACCGTACCACTTATCAAAAGCACCTTTGGTTCTCTGCAAAGCTGCCCCCCTATCTCATCAGATAAGGCTCCTCCTTCATGCTCACTCACCCTTGTCACCACCACACCTGCGGCAACCGAAACAAGAACTGCGGGAATTTGTGACACCAAGCCATCACCAATTGTTAAAAGCGTGTACTGAGTTACCGCATCACCAAATGAAAGCCCATCACGAGTTACCCCAACAATAAAACCCGCAACAATATTTATAACGGTAATACAAAGCCCCACTATTGCATCACCTTTGACAAACTTCATGGCACCATCAAGCGCCCCATACAGTTTCGATTCACGATGAAGCTCTCTTCTCTTTTCACGTGCTTCTGCCATACTCAAAAGCCCGGCACGCATATCCGCATCAATGGACATTTGCTTACCCGGAAGCGCATCAAGAGCAAAACGGGCAGCCACCTCAGCAACCCGCTCAGACCCCTTGGCAATAACGATAAACTGAATAATGGAAATAATTATGAAAATTACGAGTCCCACAATCGTACTCCCCGCAACTACAAAATTCCCAAACGCAATAATCACGTCCGGAACCTGTACTCCACTTAGAATCAGCCTGGTACTTGACACACTAAGTCCCAGTCTAAAAAGAGTAGAGAGCAACAAGAGTGAAGGAAGTGAAGTAAATCGATCAGGCTCGGAAATAAACAGAGAAGAAAGAAGTAAAATAATGCAAAATGCAATATTAGCCGCAAGAAGGATATCAAGTATCCAGGCGGGAATCGGAAAAATAATCATTGCCACTACCGTCACCGCGCATAGTGGCAATATTATTTCCCTAATACTGGAACGGGCGTGAGCAAAACCCATATTCAGTTCTCGTTTTTATCTCATGTTACCAATAATGCTTGAAGCCGCCTGATGCCTTTTCTCTTCCAGGTTTGAAAGAAGCATTGCTCTTTGATTTCGCATGTTCATAAACGTATTAAGAACCTGTAGCGTATCTTCACCCACTACATCACTCATAAGAAACCTTCTGAAAAAATCTACCAGTTCATTATCAGTAGTACCCAGGTTTAACACGACATCTCTTGCTTCATTAATAAAATCATCCTTTTTCTGGGTCAGACTCGCCCCTACTGAATGACCATTTGTTGCACCGATTGACATAATTATTCTCCTTATTTTTTGTTATCCTAATCTTAAGTTTCTCACCGCAGCCATTCTTGACTCATGTTGAGATCGCTCTATATTTGAGGTGAACGTAACCTGCTGCTGCTCAAGCTGCACCTGAATCTGCCGCTCTATCAGCGCCTGATATGACGGCGATATATCAATGTACTGGGTGTTACCCAAGCCTGCAAAGGTACTCGCAAACCCTACTCCCGAAGAAACCGGCTCGGGAAGAAATCTCGCTGAAGCCTCGATCATTGACCGTACCCCGGAACCTATTCCTGATGTATTCAACATGGACATAGTCTGTATTCTCCTGTTTATTGTTCCAAAACGTGCTCTTTTTCAGCACTCATTCTGTTATCGCTGATTTCATCTTCGAGTTGCAGATGGACTGATAAAATTTTAAGAGATGAGGAATTATCTTCGGTCAATAAAACGGCGTCCGCTATTAACTCACCTCCAAGATATAATTGCACCTGCCTTTCTCCGGGCAGTGCAAGTGAGATCTCCCTTCCCTCTTCCAAATCCAGAAGCTCTCTCACACTCATCTCCAACTCCCCCACAACAACATGAAGGGGAAGAAACAAACTATCCAAAGATGCACTACTTTCCTCATGCAATTTAACATTCATCTTATGTTCTCCTGTTTTTCTTTCTAACGATATCTTCAGATTCTCATTACATGGAAGATGCATAACCCCTTCCTCAAAAATCATGGACAAGTCTTGAATAGAGGTGACATACACATGAAGAGTGACAAAATAAGGAAGGCTTATTCCTTCACTGAACTCTTTAAAACTAGTCCTCATGCTTCTCATCCAGAAAGGAAGATAAGTCATTGTGAACCGTCATATCTCTTTTTTTTCTGCGCCGTCCTGAAATAAGGATTCCGGATAAAACAAGACACACCACTCCTCCAATCACATATATCTTTCGTTCCAGAGGAATATCCCGAACAACTTCCACAAAGGAAGTTGCCTCCCTACTGACCGTTTCATCTACCACTTCTTCTTTCTTTCCAGAGATATCCGGGTGATCATCAGACACCACCACTACCGAAACCTTTGACGGAGGCACACCACCTCCTTGAGAGACCAGCTCCTTAACCTGTTCTACCTCCAATGAGGAAGCAGATTGAACCACCAAAAGTACCGAAGCGGTTCTGTCTTTTGATTGCTCAAGTGAATACGGTTCTGATGTATTCTGATAAATATGAACCCGCGCATCGAGAACTTCCGGAAGTACCCGCAAAGTCGCAGATAAATTTGAAGCTATCAGTTTATTTGCCCGGGCTTCTTTTTCCTGACGGCTGGAAAACAGATCGCTTCCATTTCCAATTGATTCAGAGCCACTACTCTCCTTAAGGACTCTTTTACTTTCAAGAATCCTAAGAGCATCAGTAAACCTGGAGCGAGGAACGTCAATCACCCATTCTTTAGAAAGATATATCTTCCTTGCATCAATACCCTCAGTCCTGAGTCCAAGCATAACCTTGTTAGCCTCAAGCTCGCTTGAAACATGAATCAACTCCTCTCTGCACCCCGAGCATAGCACCGCTACCATGAGCAATAATAACAGTCGTACCATAAAGCACCTACAGCAATTCGCCTAGTCTGGCTCTGAGAATCAACAAAGCCCGACCATGCAACCTGCTGATCCTGCTTTTAGTCATGGCGGGAAACTCTGCGGCTATTTCAGTAAGTGATTTTCCTTCAAAATACTTTCCTACTATTATTTTCTGCATCTCTTCCGATAACTCTTCAAGGGCGATTCGAAGTTTCCAGACAACCTGCTTTCTGTAGTAGGTATAATCCTGAAGCTCCTGATCGGTATATGAAATCTCTACCGTATTGTTCTCAGAGTTAATATTTACAGAAATTCCCGCTTCTTCTATTTGAGATTTTACATGAGACAGTTGCGGCAGTGTTTCAGCAAGGTATAGTCGTTCCTTCTTTTTTTCATAATCATCACCAGCCAGTCTCTTATATTCCAGTCTTGAAAAACCTCCATTACTCTGGAGATACTCATACATCGAGCCAACTATTCTGAAATAGCTGTAACTATGAAAGTGATTACCTTTTTCTGTTTTGTATCTTGCCCCTGCCTGACACAGCCCCAGGTACGCTGATGAAATAATATCATCCATTTCTGCCTGGCTGTGAGATCGTTTGGAATAAAAACGACACGCGAGGCGTTTTGCATATTCAAGATTATCTTCAACTATGTCATTTACATTCAGGTCAATAACATCCGCTAACTGATTTTGCTCCATACCTTACATCCTTGTGTTTGTACTTACGTGGCTAATTCATGAGCCAAAGCTCAGCATACCCTATTGCAAGGCGTGCCAACTTGCAGAAATTGCACAAGGATGAAGAAAAACAGCCTCTTATGAAAAACTGATTTGTTTCAGATTACAGCAGCTGATGCAAATTGCATCAGCTGCAAATGGGTTACAAACAGATGTCGCTAAAACTCAATCTGACCTAGCATACGATGGAACGCTGCCGGAAACATAGTCGCTATTTTATGAGCTCTGGGGTTCTCGTCAAAGTACTTCATGAGTGACGATCTTGTAATTTGCGGTTTTTCCCCGGCAGCCTCTGAGTGTTTCAAGACAAAACCCCGATAATCGTCAACGATTTTTTTAAGATGCTCTTTCATGGCAACCCTGTCTTTACGCAAATAAAGAACCTTCTCACTTATGGCGGTATCTTGTGCTTCAAGCTTGGCATCGACACTGGCTGATGTTAAATGAGGCTGATCTGCTGCACTAACAAATGCCTCTTTTACCGGGAAAGGCACTGGTCGCGGCTTAAAACAATCATAATAGGGACGAACTGCTCCACTACTCGAATAGGTTATGCAATTACTCTCCTCCGGTGCATAGCATATCGCTATTTTGCAGGCATCTGAAACATCAGCCGCTGCCAATTCCGGCTTAAGCTTTTCCTGCGGTCTTGGTCTGCTATAAAATTCTGCTCTTGATATTGCAGAATCACTGTTTAATTTCTTACTTATTTCCATCATCCTCATCCTCCACATTCTCTCGATTAAATTATCATACGACCGAACACTCACTCTAACTCCTCCAAAAAACCCGAGAAATTCCTCCACACACAAGAAAACAATAAATGCAAAATCCATTCCCGATAAGAACTTAAACAAGTCCTTGATTCCATACACTTCAGCATCAGAATATCTGAAGTCTGAGTAAGCAAATTTTTCCTGTTTTTGTTTCTTGTTTTAAGGGGGAGAGCTCTATAAGCGGGATTCTGTACTCTTTCGAGCGACAATCATTCATCTATGCGACACTACCCGGAAATACACATGACGAGCAGCCATGAGCTCACGCCTAAGGCAGAGCATTATTCCCTGTTTGGTCTTGCACCGGTTGAGGTTTACCAAGCCAGCAAGATTACTCCTGCTGCTGGTGAGCTCTTACCTCACCGTTTCACCCTTACCGGTTACCCGGCGGTTTGTTTTCTGTGGCACTATCTCTGGGTCACCCCAGGCTGCCGTTAGCAGCCAACCTGCTCTATGGTGTCCCGACTTTCCTCCATCCTGTTGACGGCGATTATCCGAAACTCTCCCAATTCATATTCTGCCCTAAGTAACTAAAAAAGCAAAGGTTTTATAAAAGTCCTCATAAGTATTGAATTTTTCCGTTAATTAAAAATACCTCAAGACCAGAGAGAAGTAGGTCGAAATACCTTAAGAGTGGATAATTACAGATTTTCTTATGAAAATATCTCAAAATGAAACAAAACCTGGTTACATGAAAAAAAAATCAAATGTTGATCGATCACATTCGCATATTTTAGTGGTATGCGCCCAAGGATCAACTTCCGGTCAGGTTAGACAAGCATTAAAATCAATTGGCTATGCTCATGTAGTATCTGCGCCATCACATCTGCAAGGAATCAATAAAACACGTTTAAGAAATTTTTCTCATGTCATCTTTGATGCAAAACCAACCGATATGCCGACATTCGATTTTGTCCAACAAATGCTCGAGCTCGATGAAAAGTGTGCTCTTATCGCCATATCTGAACAACCAAAAATTGATGACGTTTTTGGCTTACTTCGACTTGGTGCCAAAGGATTTGTCGTTCCACCTTTTACTATAGAAGTTCTTGAGAGCGTAGTGCATCAATCAACAGAAGGACCACCTCTCAGCGATGCGGTGCTAAACTCCCCTGACAGAAACGGAGCATTTACTTCAGTTATATTAAACAACCTGTATCGACTCACCGTCGCAATGAGACAAGCACATGAGTTTCCAACCGCAGAGCGTGAAGTCAAGATATACAATTACTCCCTTCGTGAATCTGTAGAACTTGCACAGCTCTTTTGTGAAGGAGGAGAGGACGAACTTCGGGAAAAAATCATTGAAGGCTGCCTTAATCGTGCAAAAGATGCGGCAACCAGACTTGGACGACTGCGCAAACGTCTGAAAAAAGAACGTGTATTTGATGAAGATGGTGAGGAAATTATTCAGAACGCGTAAAGCCTCTATTCAAAAACAGCGCTCCCATAAAACTGCTTTTACTTTTTGCATCTTTCACCATTTCTGGTAATTAGACCTGACATTATGTTTGGTCTTGGTTTCTCGGAAATATTGGTTATTCTTTGCATTGCCCTTGTTGTGGTTGGTCCCGACAAGCTGCCTGAGCTTGCTCAGAAGCTGGGGCGAATGATCTGGCAGGTTCGACACACCTCAGAAGAGTTCAGAAAAGAGATCGGACTATCCGAACTTGACCTCAGAGGATCTCAATTAAAAAAGTCCCTGGAGAATGAACTGAAAAACAAGCTTGGAAATGAACTCGAAGAGTTCAAAAGGATAGGCTCCGTTGATAAGGACTACATTGATATTGATAAAGGCGATATTGATAAAGGCACTGATGAACATTCAAGCGATGAACATCCAACTGGCGAAAAACCAAACGAGTAAATCCTAACAAAATGTCAAACCCAACACTTGATGAATCATCAATGCCATTTCTGGGTCACCTGAGAGAACTGAGAAGCTCTTTACTGTACGCATCTATCGGTATTTTACTGACTACTATCGTCTGTCTTTTCTGGGCTCCTGAAATATTTTCTTTTCTAACAAGACCCATCAGGGATAATTTTGGTGCTCTTGAAATGATCGGCACAGGTCCGGCGGAAGCTTTCATAATAAAACTTAAAACCGCCCTGATTGCCGGCATGTTCCTCTCATCACCGAACAGTTTTTATCAACTCTGGCGCTTCATTTCTCCTGCCATGCACGAAAATGAAAAAAGGATTGCAATCCCTTTTGTATTCATTTCTTCCGCACTATTCCTGTCAGGAGCAACATTTTGTTTTTTTGTCATGTTCCCCTTTGCATTTCAATATTTTTCGGAAGACTATCAACAAATGGGCATACAACCCAACATCAAGGTAGATGAATACATCAGTTTTGTTCTTAGTCTGGTATTTGTATTTGGAATTGTGTTTGAACTGCCTGTGGTGTGCTTTTTTATGGCTCGTATGAGACTTGTCACTCACACCTGGCTCTATAAGAACGGAAGATATGCAATACTGATTATCTTTATAGTTGCAGCGATCCTGACCCCACCAGACGTCGTCTCTCAACTTCTGCTGGCACTACCACTGTGCATCATATATCTGATTTGTATCGGTATTGCCTATATGAGCTATCCTGAAAAAGAATCGCTCTAAACAACAAGGGAGTGCCCAGCACTCCCTTAATCAGAACGCCCTTGCTTATGCCGCCTTTTGCATTACATTTAACGCAACGGATTTAAAATCACGTTCCATTAACGTCTTACGACCATCTTTTTTTGCGTTTTGTGCTGCTTCATCAATAAGATTCTTTATCGCCTGAGAAAGCACCATTGGAACATCAGCAGAAGTACTCAGCCCTGCGGTATTCTTCACGTAACTCTTAAGCTTTGACACAACAACCAGATTTTCAGCTGACTCACTCATAATTATACAATCCTTCTATTAAATCGGAATTAAACCAAGATTATCGCAAATAATCCCTTTATTGATACTACGATTTAAAAGCACATTCTAGCAAATTGTAAGCGTTCAATAGGGTGGATTAAAGTACACGAAAAATCTCTTAGTAAAAATATACACATCTGGTAGGCAAATTGCCATTTTCACTAATCGTGAAAATGCAGTTATTTTGAACGCTTACATATATTCACCCCCAAAAGAGACCCCCTGAGGGGGTCTTTCGCAGGGCGCCCATACGTGTGCCACGCGGCGCCACTAAAAATGAATTTAAAGGCTTACGACAGATTAATGTCTACAAATATTATCAACTACTTAGGTGTAAAATCAGTACGAGAACTGATTTTCATTATTGTTTCGGCAATCAATCTGGAAGCCATTTCGAGGTCTTTAAGATCAACTACTTCGACAGAAGTGTGCATATAGCGGTTTGGTATTGAAATCAGTCCGGTTGCCACTCCGGCTCTGGTAACCTGAATGACATTGGCATCTGTACCAGTGCCTCTTGGCGCTGCATATAACTGAACCGGTATTTTCTTTTTCTTCGCCGTATCCCGCACGATATGTTCAAGAATGGGGTTGATATTGGGTCCACGAGCAATCCCCGGTCCTTCACCAAGTTTCATCGTTCCTATAGATTTCGCGTCTGCACCCGGATTATCGGTTGCATGAGTAACATCGACTGCTATCCCCACATGAGGGTCTATGCCAAAAGCCGAGGTCTGCGCCCCACGAAGCCCGATCTCTTCCTGCACCGTGCTGACAGAAAATACCCCTACAGGGAATTTCTTCTTCTCCTTACCTTTTACTTTAGATGCAAGAAGACGAAGCGCCTCCATTACCACAAATGCACCCACCTTATTATCACAACCCGGTGCGGCAATAAGGGATGAACCCAACTTTCTAACCTGAAGATCAAAAGTGACCGCATCACCATTTGAAATACGTTTCCTTACCTCAGCCCCGTTTTTTGCACCTATATCAATCCATACTTTTGAAAAATCAACCGGCTTTCCCCGCTCGGCTGCCGTGGTGAGGTGCACAGGCTTATGTCCGATTACTCCCGTAACAGGACCATCCGAGGAATGAACCACCACAGGGCTTCCGGGAAGCACTACCGGGTCAATACCACCGATCTGATTAACGTAGATATATCCACTATCATCAATATGATGCACCATCATACCAATCTGATCACAATGCCCCGCAAGCATAACCCTGACCCGAGCCTCAGGGTTAAACGAGGCAACAAGGTTCCCGTGCACATCAATCCTGATATCATCCGCAAACGGAGCCATTCTCTTTTTTATCTTCTTTTGAATTTTTTGTTCAAACCCCGAAGGTGAAGGGGTTTCAAGTAGCTCTTCTAAAAATCGATATGACTCTTTCTGCATAATTTCCTATTCCAGATTTTCAGTAATAACATCAACCCATTTAAATGAAGCCGGATACTGGCTCGTCCCAATCTCACTGATTCCTATTGGAGGTTCTCCATTCTTTTCCTGCGGCTTTTGCATACCCAGACTTGAGATATGGATGAAAATATCAGACGTAATCTCAGTTTTTGCAAGATTTTTCTTTTGACTTCCTTTTTGACTCTTTAAACTCTGTCCCGCAGAGGACTTCCCGGTGGATGTTTTTGAGGCAAAATCATATACTATCCCGAACAGGGTTTGTGGTTTTCGTTCAAGTTTATCATTATCACAGGTAAAAACTCCTTCCTCTTCTTTCATCTCATCACTGGTATAAAACCTGCACGCAGCATCAGAAAGAAAATCTTCCATTTGCAGTTGCCCGGAAAATACCTGGTACGCCGGAGAATTTCTGGATTCCCAGATCGAACCAAAAAGGAGGATACGCTCATCCGGTTCATTCTTTGATCTCTTAGCTGAAAGTTCGTTCAGTGCCGATGTCATTTGAAGAAGGTAAGGATGGGAAGGTAAAGAAGCAAGCTTCCTGAAATTTCTGAAATCAAATATAAAAAATCGCATCTGCTGAGGAGTGGTGGCTCTCAAATCTTCAAAAACCATCTCAATCGGGGCATTTACAAGATGCTGCTCTTCAAAAATGCCGCCTCTTCGTAAAATCACCGACTGCATTTCTTCCACTTCTTTAAGTTGGAACACTGCGGGGTTATACATGTAAGCAAAAAACCCCATACCCTCTGAAGTACTGACCCCGTACTTCCAGTTTTTTTCATCAAAGCGTTTTATGAGAGACGCCGTCTTGGTCATAAATTCATGCGCCTTTGTTTTGGTTCTCGAAACCAGACCGGTCATTGCCACAAAATCACAATTCACCACCCCGACTTCACGCACAAAATTTTTCCATACTCTGCTTACAGAATCTCCGGGCTCCTTTGAAACCCTTGCCACATCCGAGGGAAATCCCAGGCTGCTAAAAGACCCCATACAGAGACGCGCAGTAATTGGCACACGCTCTTTTGTCCCAATCATTCTTCTTGCTTTTTCATCCTGCTCACGACGTACCCGTTTTTGTACAATCCTGGCTTTTTCTATTCTTTTCAGCTCTATCCTTGAAAGTACCGATTTTTTAAACACTCTGCCCGCAGTCGATACTCTTTTCTCAACCGCACTCTCATCACTATCATCAAAATCCTCAAGAAGCGCTTTATACACCTCCCGTTCCTCTTCAATCAGCTCCCTCCTCCGTAACTCTCTTTGCTCTCTTTCTTCGTTTGAAAGATCATCCGATTCCAAATCCTGTTCAGATTCTGTTGCCGATTGTTCCTGCTTAAGGGGTTTCTTTACAATCCAGGCATCAAGGGGAACTTCCTCTTCAGCACCAGCCGGGAAGACAAAAAGAAGAAATATACAGAAAAATATGACTCGTATCTTAAGCATCCTGCATCCTGATTTTCTCTGAAAACCGTCTTGCAACAACAGGTGGCACCATACCGGAAATATCACCGCCATTAAGGGCGACATTTCTCACCACGCTTGAACTGATGAATGAGGTTTTTTCTGAAGTAACAAGGAAAATCGTTTCCACATCAGACGAGAGCATTCGGTTAGTATGCGCAAGCTGAGTCTCATATTCATAATCCGATACCGCACGAAGCCCCCTGATTATGACCTTGCTGCCACAGTGCCGCACAAAGTCCACCAACATCCCCGAAAACGATTCAACCGCCACTTGCGAAATTACGGCAGGATTGGATACTTCATGGAGCGCTTCTTTTATCAGATCAACTCTCTCTTCAGTTGAGAAGTAGGGATTTTTCATACTCGTTCTCGGACCACCCGTGGCAACCGCAACACACACACTTTCAAACACCCTGCACGCTCGTTCTATCACGTCGATATGACCATTGGTGACCGGGTCAAAAGTCCCCGCATATATCGCTTCGAATTTATTTTTCTTATTCATTTTTAAGTATCACTATAGCGGTTTGAGAATAATTTCTGATTGTATGAAGGGACATACCCTTTTGATTTATTTCACCCATGTCCCGAGATATCAATTCAGACTCCTTTATATCACACTCATAGACCAGCATTCCAGAGGCAGCCAATATACAAGAATCAACTATCGAAGATACCAGCCTGGATAAACTAACCGTAGTATAGGGGGGATCTGCAAATATAATATCAAATTTTTTCTCATTTTTCCCCAGAAACGACTCTACCGTACCATGAACAGCCAGAACCAGATCACTTATATCCAGATCTTGCGAAGTAGCATTGATTACGTCAATACAATTTTTACGCTTTTCCACAAAACATACCGAAGAGGCACCTCTTGAAACAGATTCAAAACCATATGAACCGGAACCTGAATACAGATCAAGAACCGCAAGTCCTTCAAAATCTGTCTGACTCTGCAAGATAGAAAAAACGGCTTCACGCACCATATCCATACTGGGTCGAAGACCGGGAATGCCTTTGGGGGGAGGAGTAATTTTCCTTCCTTTAAATACACCACCTGTTATTCTCATAGTCTCTCAAGGCTCAAGAAATACGCTCCTGCATACTGATTAATTTGTTTGCCATATATCAGCACTTCATGTAGATAATTCTCCATAAATCCAATCTTCAGTCATCATAATAACTATGTCAAAAAAAACCTCTGATCTTTCACTTTCACTTGCCAGAAGAGAAAAACGTCTTCGGTACTGGTACGACTGCTTACTGAAAAATGGAACATCCCTTGATAGTACTATCAAAGAAAGGCTCGGAAAACTCCTAAAGGATTTCAGAAGCACCCTGGCAAAATATGCAACCTCTGAGGATACCGATCACAGTAATACTAATCACAGTAATGAATATGAGAACACTCTTTCCAATATCGAAAGAGAACTGGACAGCACCTTTGAGTCCAGGCGCTTAATGACTTCCAAAATTGGGGTTCCAGCCGTAGGAGATTAGCAGATACCCTCTGAAGCCTCTCCCCGAATATAGGGGTTTTTAATAAATTTTTATAAAAATTCCAGTAGCTAACTGGACACAGGGTCAAAAAATCAATATAAAGGAACCTCTTCAGGTCTTTTTTGATCGTAAATGATTGATTTTTTTACTTTTTTGGGGCGTTAGCTCAGTCGGTAGAGCAGCAGCCTTTTAAGTTGCGGGTCACTGGTTCGAATCCAGTACGCCTCACTCATCAAAGTAATCGTCTGTTTTTGGCTATCTTTGTCTCACATCTCATTACCCTATATAAATTATCATTTTATATAAACTTCCCACCTGACGATCAATAACTCATGGGGAAATATAATTCTTTTGACTTATTGGTTATCGGGAGTGGTCCCGGGGGACAGAAAGCAGCGATACAGGCTTTAAAGCTTGGAAAACGTGTTGCCGTTATCGATAAAAATCCCGCACTTGGTGGAAACTGTCTTCATGATGGTACCATTCCAAGCAAGTCTTTCAGAGAAGCGATCATGCACCTTTCGGGATATCGGGAGAGAAGCCATTACGGACAGGCGTATCGGGTAAAACAAAATATAGAAATGAAAGACCTTACTGACAGAACTGAATCCATCAGTAAGGACATAGAACAAACTATCAGATCTCAATTACTCAGAAACAAATCTGAACTCATTACCGGTCTTGCTTCTTTTATTGATCCAAACACCGTGCGTGTAGCACATGAGAATACCGAAAGAATAGTTGAAAGTGAAAAAATAGTAATCGCTACCGGCACAAGTCCATGGAGACCCGACTCTTTTGAATTTGATGGAAAAATAATACTCGACAGTAACGATATTCTCAGGATGAAAAGGATACCGGGCTCACTCACCGTAGTTGGTGGTGGAGTTATTGGGTGCGAATATGGCTCCATGTTTTCAGCACTTGGGGTAAAGGTTTCCATTCTTGAACAACGCGATTCCATTCTAAGTTTCCTCGATAAAGAGATCGTAGATTCACTGACCTATACCCTGCGACAGCAAAAGGCAGTAATCATAACCGGAGATAAAGTGCTTAAGTGCTGTATCTCTCCTGATGGTCGGGCGGTAACGTATCTTGAGAGTGGCAGAAGAATAGTAAGCCAGGTATTACTGGTTTCAGCAGGTCGTATAGGTAATGTGGAAGGCTTAAACCTCGATGCTATTGGCGTCGAAGCAAACGCACGGGGGCTTATTTCCGTAAATACCCACTTCCAGACTTCCCAACCTCATATCTATGCCGTGGGTGACGTTATCGGAGTTCCGGCACTTGCATCAACCAGCATGGAGCAAGGAAGAAAAGCAGCGTGCCATGCATTTGATCTTAACGAACACTATTTTAATATTCCGTTACCATATGGAATATATTCCATTCCGGAAATCGGGATGGTAGGCTCTACTGAAGACGAATTAAAAGCTAAAAAGATACCCTACGAAATCGGGATTGCCCGTTTCAATGAGCTCGAAAGAGGAAAGATCATAGGTGACAGGCAGGGGGTTCTAAAACTCCTGTTCCACAGAAATACGCTTCAGCTCCTTGGCGTCCATATCATTGGCGATGGTGCAACAGAAATGATTCACATTGGTCAAACCATTATGGGATTTCAAGGGGGAATCGATTATCTGGTAAATGCCGTATTTAACTACCCAACTTTAAGCCAGGTATATAAAACCGCCGCACTGGACGGGTGGAATAAAGTCGTTGCGAGCGATGGGCTTCCTGATGAAATTCCTTATATGGACATCGAGCTACACTAATCTAAAACATCCCCACACTTCCAAATCCCGCACTGCGACTCCTTCGCTTGGGCTGGAACTGCTTGGAGATTGACTTTGATGGGGGACGACCTATTGAATATCCAACATTACCCATCGGGGTATCATACTTCTTCACATACTTACCCCGAACCCTCATACCCTGCCACGAAGGATCGTGTCTGGGCATATAGGAAGGAAGATCATTCTGATACCTCTCCTGACGATACTCTCTGGGAAGAAGCCGTTTATCAACAGGACCACCATGAAAAGCTTCCTGACCCACCGCCACAGGAACAGAAATCCCAAAAAAGACAAAAGAAAATATAAATCCTGTTAATCTCACGTAGTCCATCACGTAATTTATATATACGATACCTTAACACCGTTATGGTTCAATCTCCCGCAAATATATCAAAAATTCTCCAGAAAATAAATTCAATACAGCTAACTAACGAAAATTATTTAGTTAACCGCAGATGGACGCAGATAAATGCGGATAAGAATAAAAGAATATCTAACAAGCTGCACACCCCTGCAAACACGCACATTAAATCAATCCCCCCTTTTTTTCCCATCTGCGTTTATCTGCGTCCATCTGCGGTTAATAACAAAAATTACATTTATAGCTGTAATTTTTCCGTCATATATTACAATAATATCTATAACTACTTGAATTCAATAAAGATTTTGTTTATAGAAAATCGTCTTGTGCAATTAGGCGATTTAGGCGATTATTTTATAATCGATAATAAAAATTGCATAAATCGCCTAATTGATTAGGGGTAAAAATATGAAATATCCAGGAAGAGAGGGTCGCCAGCTTGAATTTAAGGAAACACTGGAATCGTATTCTAACCTTATAAAAACAGTTGTTGCGTTTTCTAATGACATTGGTGGAAAGATACTTATTAGGATTGAAAATAAGACAAATGAGGTTATTGGTCTAAGCGAGGCTGAAATAGATATTTATCTTGAGCGGATTCCCCAAGCTATTTTTGATGCCATCACTCCGACGTGCAGACCTTTAGTCAGAGTCTTTTCTTATCTTGGTAAACAGTTGGTCGAAATAGTTGTTTCTCAAGGGTATTCCAGACCTTTTTATGTCAACTCTTTGGGATTACAGAAGGGTACTTATATTAGAGTTGGTGCTCATACAAAACTCGCTGATAGCAGCTTTATTGAGGAGCTGGCAAGACAAGGTCTTGGCAGGTCTTATGATGAAGAACCTGTAGCCCCCTCAGAGCAGGTAGAATTTGATGTAGAGCTTTTAAAAGAACTATATCATACGACTTCGCCCAAGAACGAACAGCTATTAGCAGATAAAGTCTTAGTCGTAGATAGAATTACTTCGGAGCTAAAGGTTTCTGTTTCCGGGGTGCTGTTCTTTGCAAAAAATCCTCTTTTTTATATTCCACATTCTGAAATTTTACTTACCGTTCATTCGGGTAATGAGATTGGAACTAAATTCAAGACGAAAGATTTTTCAGGCACTCTTGAGGCAATGCTTGAGTTTACAATGACTGAAATAGAGAAAGAACTTGTTGTTGAGCAAAGTGTTAAAGGGCTTACGCTTGAAACGCAAAAACTTGAAATTCCGGGCAATGCCCTAAGAGAGGTTTTGCTGAATGCTCTTATTCACCGAAGTTATGACATAAAAGACAATATAAAAGTTAATATATTTTCCGATCGAATAGTCGTGTTCAGTCCTGGTAACTTCCCTGGACCTATCACGGACTTTCTCTCAGGTGTTTCCTACGCAAGAAACCCTCATTTACGGCAACTTGCAAGAAGAAAAGGTCTTGTAGAAAAAAGAGGATTAGGATTTCAGATTCTTTTCAGTAGCCTGAAAGCAAATGGTAACCCCGCCCCCTTAATTGAAGAAAAAGGCTTAGGTGTGTACGTAACTTTGTTCAGAAACAGGGTAACAAAAGAACAAATTCTACCAGATCATTTACAAGCTCTTGAGTCCCTACGGGAGCAAAAGCTCAGCTTCCAGACTGGCGAAGTAGCAGAACTGCTCAAGGTAAACAGGAACACCGCAAGAAAATGGTTAGAAGAGGCTTATGAAAAGAAAATAGTCAGAAAAACAGGAAAAGGTCGAGGAGCGAAATGGGAATGGAATGTATAGCGATAGTAAGGTGGAAAGTATCAAGGGTGCACCTCGGGTATAATTTCTCCCCTGCGCCCCTTTAGTTGCTTAGTGGAACTTGTCCTTATTCTATATATCTTTTAATAGTGTGAGTACTAGCTGTGGTTGTATGTTCGCCTGCGAAAGTACGGCAGCACCTGCTTGTTGAAGAATCTGGCTTGCTGCAAGTTTTGCAGACTCTTCTGCAACATCGGTGTCAGTGATTTGAGATGCTGCGCTTGCGTAGTTTTGGGTCATCGTGGAGAGGTTTGAAATGGCGGTGTCGATTCGTGAAGTAGAAGCACCGATTCCGGCACGGGCTAGGTTTAAGGTTTCTAGGCGTTGTTTTGAAAGCGAAAGGGTTACACGTGCGCTAGCCTGATTTGAGACTACCATACCAGCAAGTTCGTCTACTCCGGTTTTTAACATGCTTCGAGAATAGACTTGAGTATATTCATTACCATCAAAGTCTAAACTAAAAAACACCTTCTGACCATCAGCGCTAATAAAGGGACCATAGGCAAAGCCATCATCTAACATACTATTTATATTTTCATTATAAATATCAATGGAAGCAACTTCTACTTCCCCAGTCTGCATATCTTTTCTATATACTTGCAAACCACCAACTCCATTAATTATATTTGAAGAAAATGAATAAAATGACACATAACGACCATCTGCGCTTAAATTTGCATTGTGACTATAATTATTTCCTTGCACTCCATCTGCGGTGCTGCTAGCAAGTCTTAGCTCTCCTGTAACTAAATCTTTAACATAAATCTGATTTCCACTTACTCCAGAAATGAGGTTTGTGGAATTTGACTGAAACGCAAGAGAACGACCATCTGCACTTAGTTTTGCATTATAACTACTAGCATTTCCTTGCACTCCATCTGCGGTGCTACTACCTAGTTTTAGCTCGCCTGTAACTAGATCTTTGATATAAATTTGCCACCCACTTACTCCAGAAATGAGGTTTGTAGAATTTGACCGAAATGCAAAATAACGACCATCCGCGCTGAAATGAGCTCCAGTACTACTGCCATTTCCCTGTATTCCATTTACTGCGCTACTACCTAACTTCAGCTCACCTGTAACTAAATCTTTGATGTAAACCTGCCATCCACCCACCCCGGAAATGAGATTAGTGGAATTTGAATGAAACGCAAGGTAACGCCCATCTGCACTTAAACTAGCCCAATCACTTGAGCCATTACCATGTGTCCCATAGAGATCGCCACTTCCCAACCTTAGCTCTCCTGTAACTAGATCTTTGATATAAATCTGAACTCCACTCACCCCAGGAATAAGGTTTGTGGAATCCGACCTGAATGCAAGATAACGACCGTCCGCACTCAGGCTGGCATAATTAGAAATAGAATTTGCCTGCACTCCATCCGCAGTGCTACTCCCCAATCTCAATTCACCTGTTACCGTATCCTTGATGTAAATCTGATCTCCACTCACTCCGGAAATCAAATTTGTAGAATCTGAATGAAATGCAATATAACGACCATCCGCACTCACCGATTGAATTATACTCATTGAGTTCCCCATTGCGCCACTGCCATTTACACTTAATAACGTCGTCTCCCCCGCAGACAGTGTCCCAAAAGCATCAGTAGTAAGCGCATTTCCCACTTGCACTGCCAACCCCCCAGCCACCCCATAACCACCCTGCAAATTCACTAGCGTATTAACGCCCGTCAACAACTGCATGTCATTAAACTTAGTACTACGAATAATCCGATTATACTCATTCTGCAAAGCAGTCACCTCATCCTGAAGCGGCTTTCTCTGAGCACTATTCAAAGTCCCATTAGCACTCTGCTCCGCTATCTCCTGAATACGGAACATAATATTTGTAAGCTCTGTAATCGCACCTTCTGCAATATTCAGATAACTGATACCATCATTCAAGTTACGAATACCCTGAGCCAGTACTGCTCGATCTGCATTAAGAAGCGAAGAAACAGAAAGCCCCGCCGCATCATCCGATGCACGATTAATCCTCATCCCACTTGATAATCTGCTAAAAGAAGTTTCAAGGTCTTTGCTAGCCCGAGTAAAATTTCTCTGAGCGTTCATAGATGCGATGTTGGTAGTGAGGGATAATCTACTCATAAGCCCCCATTCCTACCAAACAAAACACAGAAGGCACGAACGGGGGGGAGAGGAATGTTTTTGTCTGTTTTGCGAAAACTCAAGCGGACCGAAGGGAGCCATTTGAGCAAAACAGACAAAAACATTCCTCTCCCAAGCAGCTACTACCAAACTCAAGACGCGCGGACACCACAGGACGCACGTATCCTTTTGAAAAAATAGAATGAAGAATGAATTACTACTACTCATCCTTGTACTGCATACTTCCATGTACAAAACCATTTCCGTGGTTTTGTGATTTTAAATACGTAAGCGTAAACAAACACTTACGACTTAAAGATCGACCTTTTCAGCTTAAGACTTAAGGATTTGGTGAGGTTTTGTAAGCGGCTGTATTTACTGGGATTACTTACAGATAAACAACTATTCTTCCACCACAACTTCAGTAGGCAGTCGCATGAATACGTGCATTTCTCTTTGGGACGATATCTTGAAAACTACCGCATTAACAATTCGATCGGTAATTTTATGCTCCCCGTTTTCAAATATACTGACTGAGGTACTTAGAGAATATGACCCCGGATATAAAGTGGGAATGGAGATTATAAATCTGAGAGTCAGAGTGTCACCAGGGTTACGACGGGGCAGAACACAATTTTCTATCATTGTATGCGTGCTCGCAATATCGAGACCTTTAGAATCACGAAGTATATACCCAACAGACCAGGAGGATTTATTGTGATGTGAAATATTTTTAATGGTAAGTCGAAAAACTACTTTTGAGTCCTGATCAACCTCATGAACTATCTCACCTTTCTCATCATAAAGATTTGCACCAATACAAATCACTTCACCAGAGCCATATCTTTTGTCAAAGTTCGGAAAAGTTGTTTCTCGCAGAGAAAATGGTGACTCGGTCTCAGAATATGTCACCGCAGATGAAGACTGAGATGAAACAGCTTCAGTATCGATGTCGCTCGCACTACCATTTTCCTGAATACCAAAAAGATGCTCCAGATATAAATCAGCAACTTCACGAGCATCACCAAGACCTTTTACATGACCTTCGTGAAGCCATAGTGCTCTTTTACACAGGCGTTTAATTGAACTGGTATCGTGACTTACAAAAAGGATAGTAGTTCCTCGCTCCTGAAGCTCTCTGAATCTGTTCATACACCGATGAACAAAGTGAACATCTCCAACCGCAAGTGCTTCATCAATGATAAAAACTTCCGGGTCAATATTTGCCATCACGGAAAATGCAAGACGAACGTACATACCACTCGAATACGTCTTAACAGGCTGATAGACAAAATCTCCTATATCGGCAAAAGCAAGGATGCTGTCCAGCCTGGCGTCGATCTCCTCTCTTGATAACCCCAAAATGGCACCATTGAGATACACATTTTCAATGCCGGTAAACTCGGTATTAAAACCCGCTCCTAGCTCTAAAAGAGCTGAGACACGTCCGTGCACCGAAACACTTCCGCTTGTAGGGTGCAGTATCCCGCAAATCAGTTGAAGCAGAGTAGACTTTCCACTCCCGTTCTTTCCAATGATACCAAAAGTTTCACCCTTAGCGACCTCGAAACTGACATCCTTAACCGCATAAAAATCAAGGTGAAGTTTTTTTCTGAGAGGATGAATCGCTTCTTTTACCCGGGATGCCCTATCCGGATAAAGCTTGTACGCCTTACTGACGTTCTTACAAATAATTGAAGGGGAAGCTTGAATCACTTTATCTGAATTTATTGCAGAGTTTTGCATCATGCCGTCATAGCAGATAACAATATTAACTGAAAATGCCAGCCGAAAATAATGGCGTCCCCAGGGGGATTCGAACCCCCGTTGCCGCCGTGAAAGGGCGGTGTCCTGGGCCTCTAGACGATAGGGACATAAAGTTTCATTCAGAGGAAGGCACTATGTATGAAATTGGGAAGTTTTGGTCAAGTGCCTGAAAAATAAAATCATGCCAAGCCATGTGTAATATGGCAAGTTAACGTATAAACAGTGACAGGAAAACCTTTCATTTATCATTATTTAGGTAATAATTAATGCTTTCCAACAGAGAGTTCAGCCCGGAAGAATCAAAACAGTACGGTATATTTGGGCGTATTCATGAAAGCTCTACAGTACCTGAAGGAGAGCGCAGCGGTGTTATTCTTGTCCATGGAAGGGCGGGAGATGAAACGCTCATGTGGGTGTTTTCCAAAGTCATCCAGGAAATTGACCCTCTTGTAATTGCACCACGAGCCATAGAAGAAGATCCTATCGGGGGCTACAGCTGGTGGAATTTTGAAAATCGGGTTGAAGGAGTAGAAAGCCCTGCCCCACAAAAAACCACCCTTGATCATCTCGAAACAGGACTCACCGCCATTTCACAAATAGCTCATCAAATGATTAACAGTAAGGGGGTACATCCATCAAAATTAATAGGCATCGGCTTTAGTCAGGGAGCGGCACTCCTGGGCAGTCTTTCTCTGTTTGAACCACACATATTTTCAAAAGTAGCGATGCTTGCCGGATTTATTCCTTCAAGTGTGCAGGACTATTTTTCAAGCGGGGAGCTCTCTCATCTTCCGGAACTCTTTATTTCACACGGGACAAAAGACAAAATCATCTCATTTGATATGGCGCTCAAAACCAGAGATTACCTGCTCTCCAAAGGTGCAAACCTGCACTTTCACAGTGACGAAGTGGGTCATAAAATAAGCAGTAGCGGGATGAAAGAACTAAAAGACTGGATTTCCCGATAAGGACTTATAGACTAACAGCTATCTATACAAACCCTTCACTGTATAGTTTGCAAACTTTACTTTTCCAAGCTTATCAAAAGAAAACACCAGCCCCGCATCAGACACTCCCGATGGAATATGATGTACTATTTCAATTGAAGTAAACCCATCTTTCCTGAAAACAAACTTGATGGGCTCCGATTCTATTCGTGTAACACTTGCACGACATCTTCCCCTGAAATTTGTAGCCCCTTTAACAGAAGATTCCCGGGTTTCCACTTTCACTTCCATGTCCGTAACCGGATGAGTCGCATGCTCCAGTACATATATCTCAAGTCGTAATTTTTTTCCCTCAATTTTTTCCTCACGACTTGAAGGGTCAGAGGTGTACGTCCCGGGAGCAGGACGAATACAGCTTGAGATCGTTAGAAAAAATAAAGACAGTATCGCAAGTATAGCCGTTTTGTATTTCATTGTTTTTTACTAATACCAGATTATAGAGTATGCATAAGGTCTTATTATTTGTTATGAAAAATTTCAAGGAAAATGACTCAATCCACTCAATCTTCCCAGGGGACTTCCCAACTGGCGACTCTCTGCTACGTAAGAAATAACGGAAAAACGCTTTTTCTACACAGAAACACCTCTACCCGGGATGTACATTACGGCAAATGGAATGGTTTAGGAGGGAAATTTAATCCCGGAGAATCTCCGGAGGCATGCGTAAAACGAGAAGTTCTAGAAGAAAGCGGCTTGGAAATTTATGCACCTAAACTTTGCGGGATCTTAACATTTCCTGATTTCTCTCATGGTAAGGATTGGTACGTATTCGTTTTTACCGCAGATACCTTTATTGGGTCTCTAATTGAAAGCCGTGAGGGGTCACTTTCCTGGACACCTGATGAGGAAGTTCTTACTCTCCCCTTGTGGGACGGAGACAAACATTTTCTCCCCCTGGTATATGAAGGAAAATTCTTTTCCGGAACCTTCAAATATAAAGACGGCACATTACAAGATCACACACTGACGATATATTAGTGCTACACCAAATTAATTTTTTCATTAATAAAACAGTGTAGCACTATCCTCTATCTCTTGAATAAACCACCAAGACCCGGTTTAATTTTATCAAGCGCCTTCTCGGCTTTTCTCTTGATCTCCTCTCCTGCCTGCTGCTTCAATATACGATTCACATCAGGAATCACCACGGGTTTAGAGTCTCCCTTCTTTCTAATAGTCGCAGGGAAAACCACAGTTCCATCCTGTTCCTTAAAACGCTCGATTTTCGGTTTCTTTTCCTGAATTGCACTCACCAGTTCCCTTTCCAGAATGGCATCCACGTCAAGCTCAATATCCTTCGGAGCAAGCACTCCCTCCCCTTTCACCTTAAATCCCTCTCCATCAGCCAGGAAAGATGCAAGTTTAATGGTTTCCCCATTAATGCTACCCTTTGCAGAAAGCTTTTCAAGCCTGGTCTCTTCACTCGTAATGAGCTTTCTGTATGCCCCCGGTATCGCTTCATCAATTTTCAGCCCAAGTGCGGGTACGGCATCAAGCGTGGAAAAAAGGTCTTTCATAAAGTTATAACCCCTGATCATAAAATTATTTATTTCCGCAGAAAAAGTTCCGGAAGTTGTCTCTTTTTTCCCGGCAATTCCTTCAACCGTGGCAGTAATACTGGAAAGAAGCCCACTTACTGGCACACCTCTATGCTCTTTAGGTGCAAGCTTGATCAAATCAGCAATCTGAATTTTTGAAATACCAAGCTTTGAGGAAAACCTGTTATCACCACCCGATGCAGCACTCTTACTGGAAGCCTGAACCGAGACCTCACCTTGACCAATGACAATCTTTCCCTCATTAAGAACGAACTCCTGTGTATTTCCCTTAACAAGCCCACCCTGAAGAGCAGCAAACTGGAAAGGAACCGTTTCAATTTCTGAGGGTTCAGAACCACAGGAAAAGTCTATTTTCTTTTCCAGATCAGGAGAATCAATCTCACATTTCAGTTCTTTTAATCCTCCACTGTACTGAGGAGTGTCCTTGGGAACAAAAATATCAAGAAGAGGTTGAAGCACCAATGAAGGAAAACGTATTTCCGATTTCACAGAAGGCTTTTCAATGTTGGTAATAATTGATTTTGTTTTCAGCTCCTGACCTGCAAACGTAAGCCCAAAAACAATATCCATAACACTTGCTCCCTCACTCCCTTTTGAGTGTTTTAAGGAAACAGCACCAGGAATAGAGCCAGCTTCAGCCAAACCCTTTGAATCAACATCAGGTGCAAACGCAAGATAGGGCACAAGTGAATCTATCCCGAATGACAAATCCGCCTTGAACAACGGAATATTTTTCTGCCCCATCTCATCAGAAAAACTTCCGGAACCCGAAATAAAATCCTTACCCGCGGTAATCTTTGCAGTAAAATTCGTATCGTTTCCACTTCTGTTTAAAGTAACTACCACATCGTCAACTTCATACGATGCACCTGTTGCAACATCTTTATATGACAAGGAAACATCGGAAATATTTGCACGAGCAATTTTGATCTCTAAAGGAGGGGCTTCTTCAGAATCTCCGGCAGGTGTTTCTGTCGGTATTTCTGCCGGAGACGCTTTCCCCTCTTTCGATTTCTTCTCTTCGGCTTCTTTAGCCTTTTTTGCAAAATTTATTCCTGCCACTTCAATCTCGCCATTTCCAAGGCGCACTACGGGAACCTTTACTCCCTTAACAGTAACAGAAGTTATTTCAACTTTTTTTGAAAACAAGGGGGAAAGCGCAATCTCAAGCGAAAGTTCCTGAAGTTCAAGATTCTCACCGTCTTTATTATCCACTACAAGCCCAAGTAAAGAAAAGCCGGGGAAAGGAAATACCTTCGCACGAATCTCCTTTGCTTCAACCTGAGCATCAATCGCAGAAGAAACCTGGGCAAGAATCTGGGGTTTTACCCGCTCAAGAATCGGATTTGCAAATACCAGCAGGATACCAAAGAAAAGAAGCAGTATTACCAGAAGAGAAATAAGAATTTTAAACAAGATTTTCATAAGAACCCATTAAGTATATTTCTAAGCGCCATGTGGTGCTTGAAGTCTATACTACAAAGAGACGCTTGATGGGAAATCGTCATCCTTACTAAAGATGTCGTAAATTTCAGATATTTTTCTGATTTTTCTCCCGTTCAACAAGAAGTGTTTTGAGATGATCCCATACCGTGCGGGCAACTTTCTTATACCCTTCTTCATTCGGATGTATCCCGTCAGAAAGATTATATGACGCCTCTCCTGCAACTCCTTCAAGCAGAAATGGCAGGAAAAATACGTTCTTGCTATGAGCTACTTCTTTAAATATACCATCGTAACTCTTACCATACTCCTCTCCCATGTTTGGAGGCGCATACATCCCTGCAAGTAAAATCACCATATCTTCATTGTGTGACCTTGCTTTATCTATGATTTTTTCAAGATTGGACTTTGTAACAGTGGTATCAAAACCTCTTAAACCATCATTCGCACCAAGCGCAACAACAAGAACTGAAACTTCCTGGCGTAAGAGCCACTCAAGTCTCCGTAAACCTCCTGCCGTGGTATCACCACTGACTCCTGCATTAATAACTTCATAAGATAAATCCATCTCATTAATGTAGTTTTGAATAACAGAAGGATACGACTGGGAAACATCAAGCCCATAGCCTGCGGTAAGGCTGTCACCAAGAAAAAGAATTTTTTTCCGCAGAGACCCTCCACTCCCGTGTTCATTCCTGCTATCATCAGCAGATATACCAGCGGAACTCAACAGTAAAAAAATAAAAAATAAATATTTTGCCATTATACGGAAAATCATCCTACTATCTGAAAAGTTAACTACATTATTTTATTATCTAAAACTTACATGAATTATTCTAGCGACAGCATACTGGTATTTAAAGATGTATCAAAATCGTTTGTTACAAGCGAGGGCGAAGTGCATGCACTTAAAAACATCTCCTTCCAGCTTGAAAGGGGTAAAAGCCTTGCACTGACCGGTCCTTCGGGGAGCGGGAAGTCAACCCTGCTCAATCTTGCAGCCGGTATCGACAAACCCTCATCAGGACTGATATCCCTTGAGGGCACCCCCCTGAATGAACAAACCGAGGAAGAGCTGGCTCGTCTCAGAAGTACAAAGATCGGTTTTATCTTTCAATCCTTTCGTTTACTTGGAAGCCTTACTGCGATTGAAAATGTTGAAGTACCTGCTCAATTGCAGGGAATGAAAAACAGCAGGGCACAGGCGTATGAGCTTTTATCTCAAGTTGGGCTCTCACATCGCCTTTCCCACTATCCAAACGAGCTCTCCGGAGGAGAGCAGCAAAGAGTTGCGATTGCACGTGCTTTTATAAGTAAACCAACTCTGCTCCTTGCTGATGAACCAACGGGGAACCTTGACTATGAAACTTCAGAAGCTGTTAAAAGTTTAATCTTTGAGCTTCAAAAAGAATACTCCTCATCAATACTTCTTGTAACCCATGATCTTGAATTTGCCGCCCGGACAGATACTTCCATAAGAATCAGAGCCGGAATGCTTCATAAAGAGTAAAACACACGATGAAATCCTTTATCCTGAAACTATCCCTAAAGGATGGAATTAGACAGAAAGTCTCACTCTCAATTCTTTCTTCCTGCTGCATCCTCGCCACCGCCGCTCTGCTTGCGATCCTTTCTCTGAAGGCAAACATCAGCAGTGCCATTGAAGAAAACTCCAAATCTCTTCTGGGGGCAGACTTTGTTATATCCAGCAGACATGCACCTCTGCCTGAAACCGAAGTGTTCTTATCGGAGATTGAAAAACATACAAACTCAAAACCGCTTCTATCAAAAGAAATAGCCTTTGCTTCAATGGCACTATTCAAGGAAAGCATGCGCAGTCGTCTGGTTCAGATCAGCGCTATCTCAGCTCCCTTTCCCTTGTATGGCACTCTTAAGATTGAACCGCCGGAGAGTACCTTCCTTGAAAGCGAAAACCGACATGCCCTTGTTGATCTTTCACTAAAAAGTCAGTTCAACCTGAGCACCGGACAGACTATTCAACTTGGAAACACAGAATTTATCATCAGCGGTTTTATCGCTCAACTCCCGGGAGGCACCGAAGCAGGGGCGACACTGGCACCACGAATATTGATTCCATTATCACAGCTGGAATCAACAAATTTGATACAAAAAGGGAGTATCGTACGTTATAAATATTTATATAAACTTCCCGTACACACCCCAATCAGCCGGGTCAAGAATCAACTACAGGAAAAAATCACAGCACTAAATCTTTCTCTTGAAACGTACGAAGATCGGGCTGAAAGCCTGGAACGAAATATATCAATAGTGTACCGTTTTTTTGATAGCAGCACCATTCTCAGCTTTCTCCTTGGTGGGATTGGAATATGGAGCGGAGCCCTTGTATATTTAAGGAAAAAAAGAAATTTTCTTGAGACACTATATCTCCTTGGTCTTAACAGAAAACAAATTCTGACAATACTCGGTTTTCAAATTTTCACCTTTGGCGCAGTAAGTACCATTATCGGGTGCGGGCTCGGCATACTTGTTCAGTATATTCTCCCAAAAATTATCTCAAACTTCACCCCGGTAGAGATTCCTTTCTTTATTTCCTGGAGTTCTCTCTTGTTGACCGTAACAAGCAGTATCTGGATTCTATTGATCTCCTCCTACCTTGCATTCTATACTCTTCAGCAGAGATCACATACTAATAGACATAAATTCCTCATTCCTGTACTGCTGCTTGCAGGCACTACCTTACTCTGGCTTTTACTTATAACCGGGAGTGTTCTTACTTCGATCATATATACCGGATTTAGTATCATATTTTTTGGAATTCTATTCGGGATTTCATATGTACTCAGAAAACTTGCCCGAAAAGTATCTTCTCACTTGCTTCACTTCCCCCTTTCACAGGGCATTAAAAATCTCTATCGTCCTTATAACCAGACCCTAACATTACTGATTTCGATAGGCATAGTCTCTTTTTCTGCACTATTTATACTTATCACTCAAAGTAGTGCCATAAAAAAACTTGAATTACTCGAGACAGAAGGTATTTCTAACCTTCTGCTGTTCGATATTCAGGATGATCAGGTTGAGGAGCTATTTTCATTCCTGAAAGAGCACAAGCTCCCGGCAGTTTCACACGTACCCGTCATTACCATGCGAATGACAGAGGTAAAAGGAAATCGCATAGAAGAAATCAGAAAGAAAAATGAAATAGAAAAGAAAATCCCCACCTGGGTTCTCACAAGAGAATATCGCTCCAGTTACAAACCCCAACTTGATGAAAGCGAAATAGTCACAGAAGGAAATTATATTGGACGCTGGGATACTTCAGAAACAAACCCCATACCAATTTCCGTTGAAAAAGGGATTGTTGACAAACTCGAACTATCTTTAGGTGATAAAATACGTTTCTCCGTCCAGGGAGTTGAAATAGAAACTTTTGTTTCCAGCATACGAAAAGTAAACTGGCAACAGTTTAAACCAAACTTTTTCATACTGTTTCCCGAAGGAGCTCTCGAAGGAGCGCCTCAGACAAGCATCATATCCACAAGATATGATTCCCAGGAACAGAATGCGATTTTTCAAAATGAACTCGTACAAAAATTTGGTAACATCTCGGCAATAGATCTTGAACTTGTAATAGCCACTGCCCGATCTATTTCATCCCAGTTGAAAAACACCGTTTTATTTCTGAGCCTGATCATTATCTCAAGTGCCCTGGTAATTCTTTCCGGTATTATCTGGGCAAGCAGAGCAAGCAGAACTGAAGAGAGCGTACTCCTGAGAACCCTTGGTGCTCAAAGAAACACTCTCATCTCAATGCTCTTTTACGAATATTTCGCACTGGGAGTACTTGGCAGCTTTGCCGGTGCCATAATAGCTTTTGGTGCGGGAGCTGTTTTTTCCACGTATTTTCTTGAAACGCCTTTATTTATTCCCTTTATACCCAGTTTTCTAACTTTTTTAACGATAATTCTGGTGGTTATCATCCTTGGCTCACTTGGTGCGATTGGTACCCTGAGAAAAGGTACAATAGAGTCATACAGAGCCCTTGAATAACTAAATTACCTCTTTTTCCTCTTTGTTCTTAACACCGGGGAACAAACGTGGCATAATAATGGTATGAGAGAATTGACGAACAAAGTTTTCACCTCGCTTCTTAGCTTTATGCTTGTTCCTGCAATAAGCTGTGTTTGTTGTGAGGTCTCTCATGCTGAAAGCAGTAAAGATCACTGCTGCCATGATGAAGTAGAAACTCACGGCGCTTCATCTGATTCCGGATCTTCCTGTTACGGAGACTGCCTGCTTCAAGGTATCTCAAGAGAGACAAATGCCCTCCTTACCTCGTCCAAAACAAAAAATGAGTCTCTTCTCCTCCAGTCAGGAGATTCAAGTGATGGAAACAAGTTTTTAGCTCTTTCGGTTACTATACCTACCGAACTTGAAATACTTGCCGGGTATTTCCACTTCAGTGATTTTAAAATCAGCTCTGGAAACCCTGTTAAATCATCGCCTCAGCAGGGAAGATCTCCTCCACTGACTGTTCTCTAAAGATTTCTTGAGAATAGTTATGGTTATAATTAAATTAATAGTTAGTTAGGAGATATATTTATGAAACGTGCAATATTACTATCACTTGCTTTCCTTTTTGGAGCACCTTCGGCATTTGCGGGCTCTCATTGTGAAAAAAGCTGTCACAATGAGAAATGTACCTGCGAAAGCAGTTGCGAGAAGAAGGAAGAAGGTGGTGAATGTACTTGTGAAAATTGTCAGTGTGAGTGCTGTAACCATGAAAAAAAGGATAACGATTCTGCTGAATAATTTTTACACTGAATATTTTTTCTCTGTGTGAAAATTTAAGGGTGACACCCTCCGGTGTCACCTTTTTTTTATTGCCTAATTTTTTACGGCGTTCTAGTTTGGGGACATGAATTCCTTTAATACAAAAAAAATAACATCACTGCTCGCTCTTCTTGTCTTGTTTATTTTCGCTTACAATTCCGAGTCTCATGCCGAGGAATCTCATGCTGGAGAAAAGGGAGTAGAACTGGGTCATCATTATGAAGACCACAGCAAAACCAAAGCCCCTGAAGAAAAAAAGAAAAAGAAATCCTCATCAATCCTCTCAAAAGTAGTATTATATGTACCAAATCGAATTTTCGATTTTCTGGACATTTTCAGGTTACGGGTTCGGGTGGGTCCAGGGATTGGTCTTGGAGTTCGGGCGACTGAGCCCCTGAGCTTCTATGCCGGGTCTCATGCCACGATCTATGCAGGGCTTCCCGGTCCAAGACAGAGTCCGAGTATTCCTCTTCCAATAGGCGCAGAAACGGTTGCGGGGGGTCGGCTTAGTCTCATTGATGGAGTTATTGCTGCGGACACTTCAGCCAGACATTCTTTTAGTGAAATAGGGGTGGAAACCCAATTATTGTTAGTAGGGGTAGATGTTGGTGTTGACCCTGTGGAGATTCTTGACTTCTTCACGGGCTTCTTTTTCATACAAATCCGGGATGATGATTTATAGGAAAGCCGCCCCTTCCTGTTGCAGTTGCTATTGCAGTTGAAAGAACTACGCTGTAAAAGAGTATCATCAAAAACCCTGTTATAATCTAAAACAATTTAAATAATAATTTCAACAATGAACGAAGTGCAGCTCCCTCAGGAAACTCTAAAAAACCTGGAGAAAAAATATTCTCTTCAATTTGAAGAATTAAAAAAAAGAAACCTCTCTCTTGACATGACAAGGGGTAAACCCGGCACCGAACAACTTAATCTTACGAATGAACTTGATGGAATTCTCCGAGGTGAGTACTTCAGTTCTTCAAACATGGACACGAGAAATTATGGGGGACTGGACGGGCTTCCTGAAGCAAAGGAACTTTTTGCTCCTGTTCTTGGGGTTGATAAGGAAGAAATGATAGTAGCCGGTAACAGCAGTCTTACCTTGATGTACCAATATATCGACTGTGTTTTTAATCATGGGGCTTTTAATCATGGGACATCAGGAAAGGAATCTGCCTGGAAAAATATTCCTGAAGCAAGCTTCCTCTGTCCTGTTCCCGGTTATGATCGTCACTTTTCCATTTGCGAATTTCTTGGAATAAAAATGATTCCCGTTCCTTTGCTTGAGGATGGTGTAGATCTTGGCGTTATTCAGTCACTTTTGAAGTCTGATAAATCAATTTGCGGTATGTGGTCGGTACCAAAATATTCCAATCCCGGTGGAGTAGTGTACAGCCATGAAAACATTGAAGGACTTTGTGAAATCCTGAAACTTGCCCGTCCCGAGTTCAGACTGATGTGGGACAACGCCTATGCGGTTCACGATCTCCCGGAACATCCAAAGGAGCTTTCCCCGGTCTTAGCACTCGCAAAGAAATATGGTGTTGAAGACAAAGTAGTTCTCTTTGGGTCAACTTCTAAAATTACCTTTGCAGGTGCGGGAGTGGCTTTCTGTGCCATGAGCATGAAAAATCGCTCTACCTTTACCAACTACATCTCCTACCAAACCATTGGACCTGACAAAATAAATCAGCTTCGGCACGTCGCTTTTTTCAAAAATTTTGAGAATCTGAAGCAGCATATGAAAAAGCATTCAGAAATTCTTAAACCAAAATTTGAAGCGGTACTGTCCGCACTGGAATCTGAGTTTTCTGAATACCCCTTCCTGAAATGGACTACTCCTGAGGGGGGATATTTTATTTCTGTAGACACCCTCCCCGGACTTGCAAGTGAAGTGGTGTCTCTTTGTGATGAGATGGGGGTCAAAATTACTCCGGCGGGAGCAACGTATCCTTACAGAAAAGACCCGCACAATACGAATATCCGTCTTGCTCCCAGTTTTCCGGAAATTAAGCAAATCAGGATGGCTATGGAAGCTTTTACAACCGCAGTAGGGCTTGCAAGCACAAGAAAGCTTCTTTAACTTGCCTCCATGTACGTGTAAGGATTATAATAACCGTGGGTAAAAACAAAGGGAGAGAGGATTTATGAGCATAATTAAGCATTTATTTTTAGTGCTGTTATTGGCTTCGGCAGTTGCTTGTGGTGGTGGGGGCGGTGGTAGTTCTTTTTCCGGGGATTATATTTTCAAAACAAATCTTGAGTGGGATGGTTGCCGACTCAATGTTGGAATATACAGAGAAGTGCTGATCAGGGTAGATCAGGACGGAGACCGAATAGTGGTTACTAATCTTGTATCCGGAGCTGTTCTTGAAGGAACAACCGTGGGAAATGGCTGGATTGCTTCATCCAATGAATCAGAAGAAGGCTGCATATCCTCAGTCCAGATGGCGTACAATGGCGATGACAAAGGTTCACTGACTGCTTCCGTAAACTGCTCAGGAGGCGGCTCTTGCGTTACAGAATATTCTGCAATTGTAGACAGGCTTTAATTACTGCACACGCCTTTTAGTTAACAAAAGAATTGCGGACGCATCTTCACAGATGCATCCGCAAAAAACCCCGGAATGGAAAAACAGAAGGGGAAGACTCTCAGCAAGAGCAATTCTTGATTTGCATATTGTTTATCTCTTGCTCGCACTTGCAACGTGGAGCTTCACGTTTTCTTCTTTCTGGGTATCCCCATCATGGGTATTCCCAGTGGAAGAAAAGCCTTTTAAATAAGCACTCACAGTGCCGACAAATACTTCGGTTTCAATTTTAAGAACGTCCCTGCTCTCATCAGCAGCTATCCATATTTCTGCTTTCCTGAAGCGTTTTTCTCCTTCAGTGTCAGTAAGTTTTTTAAGTGAGGGAATCACTTTATATGCTTTTCTCTTCAGTTTTTGACCAGGGAGGGAAATATCCTCTATAGACGTCACTTCAAACGAAATAAGATAGCGGTTTTTTGCATTATAGACATCAAACGAAGCCTTCTGCCCAATCTTTATGGGAATACTTCTGGCAAGAAACGCTGCTGAGATAGGGTCCAGAGT
Source organism: uncultured Bdellovibrionales bacterium (assembly GCA_964612555.1). Lineage (GTDB taxonomy): Bacteria > Bdellovibrionota_C > UBA2361 > SZUA-149 > DAOLCO01 > DAOLCO01. The sequence continues at coordinate 165,106 of CAZTBW010000004.1, forward strand.
TTGATTATTGGTAACAAACTCCCTCTCTTCTTCGAGCTTGCCATTTTTCTCAAGAACAGAACGTATATGACCATCATCGCCAAAAGTGATTTCACTGCTTTTCTTTCTTGAGTTCTCGGTCTGGTTAAAGGAAAAGCGAATTGGCTTAAGATTGTCTTTATAAAACAAGCTGTGACTTGTATGACGAAGCTTGTAAAATATCCCGATAACCTTATTTGTTTTGGCGTTTGCTTCTACAAAATAGGCATCTGCCGAATCGACTTCTTTATCCTGAACATTAATTGAAGCCGACGCAACCGGGATACCTTGCCAGCTTACTTCATACTCAAAAACACCCTTGTTAAATTCAGTGGTGTGAGGTGTGTAGTGTTCTGTTTGAACACGGACAGAGGCTGGATCAATATATTCAGAACTGACTGCACCACTGATACAAAAAATCAGAGCACCTGTTAGCAACACAAGAATGAATAATTTTTTCGACATAGGTTCCGCTCAGTTCCGGTTAAGCATTAAGCAAGGTCTCCCTAATCCTAGCATAAATCGCGAATCATTAAAAACATTGAGTAAGGGCAGTTGCGGGCGATTTTAAATCTGTTTTTTTGATAAAAATAAAAAAAAACGTATTTGTAACAACAAGTTAAGAAATCACTATCAGAAATGGGAAAAATCAGAAAAGGGTGGTGCTTGTGTTTTAAGGTAGGGGCTCTTTATGATATAGGGCTTTCTTAAAGGATCTTTATTTCTTTTAAAATAGATTAGCTGCTAATCAAGGGGTCTCTCATGTATCTTCTTCGTTATTTCCTTCTTTTCTTTCTATCCCTCTTTATCCTGTCAGACGCCGCAGTAGCAGCTCCTTTTGATTGCAACAATAATGGCATTGATGACGCCACCGATATCGAACTTGGCACAAGTGAAGACTGTAATGGAAACGGCATTCCCGATGAATGTGACGTAAGTGCTTCCGGTTTTACTTTTAGAGAGTTCAAGGAACTTGAATTAAAAAGTGTTATGCTTAGCGGGTTTCCAAATCAACTGGTGCCGACAAAAGTTGCGGACTTTAATGGAGATGGACATCCTGATCTTTGGGGGATGTTCAGTTATACTACCTTTGGAGGACATTACATAATATTTATTTATCTGAATCAAGGTGATAACACCTTTACTGCACCAATTGAGATTCCATTTACAGGCACCACCGGTTTTATAAATATATCGATATCCGACCCTGTCGCTATAGACATTGATTCGGATGGTGATCTGGATATCGTATTTCGTCATGATACCGTGGCATGGAGACATAACCCGCCATCTGCGGGGTTTCTTGTTTCAGTATTGGAAAATGATGGTGAAGGAAATTTCACACGTAAAGAAACCAATATTCCATCACTACTCCCTCCCCGATCAGCAACTTCAACACTGCCATCAAAACTTGTGGCGACAAGTTTTGCACACGTTAATTCAAAAGACCTTGCAATGATACATGAAGGCAGGGTGTATGCATTGTATAACATCGGAAATCTGGAATTTGTTCATTTTGACATGGGTGCAAGTGGTCAGGCTGATAATCTGGGGTTTTTTCCCGAACGCTTTCCGGGGAGTGTTAATATGTCTCAGACAAGAATTTTTAGCTCAACTTCCGATGAAGGGTTTCTTATGGGTCCGGGTGATGGCTCTCTACAGAGATTCACTCATGGAGAGGATATTGGTTTTAGTGATATTAAACAAGTAGTATCTCCTGAAAACTATACAGCAGCACACCTGATGAAAGGAACGCCGGCAAATCCCGGTAACAAGGGATACAGCACCATTATGACTCAGCCATTTTCCGGAGGAGGAAGAAAAACATTTCCGGCAGGTGTTGGCAGTGTTCAAGAGCTTTTCATAGCGGATTTCAATGGTGACGGGGCTTCTGATGTAGTGTTTTTTGGTGCGGGAGATATTCATTCAAAAAGCGGAATACAAATACTCCTGAATGAAGAGCCTAATGATTTTTCAAATCGCCTGAACATTTTTATGCCGCCATCAGCAAAGCAGGCAATCACAGTGTTTGATTTCGATAATGACGGAAAACCTGATATTCTTTTTAAAGCAAAAGAAGAAGGAAAAATGCTTATTGGTTTTAATGGAACAACATATCCTCTTACTCCGGCACTGGAAGCTGATCTTGATGCAAACTATATTCCGGATATTTGTGAACGGACGGTTCCGGGTGACTTTAATGGAGATAGAAAAGGTGATCGGGTAGTTGTTAGAAACTATTCAGGGCAGCTTTTATGGTTAATCTCACCTGATTCATTTACATATGTCACTTCTCCGACCACCAACATTCCATTTGGGCTTGCCGGTGATACACTTCTTGCCGGAGATTTTAATGGTCAGGGAAAAATCAGTCCGGGGGTGATACGTAAAAATGGTGATTATCTGGACTGGTACTGGCTGAAATCTGATGATTCTACCGCTGTGATTTCTTATGGCTTGAGAAATGATACGCCCCTTAGCGGGTACTTCAATGCTGATAAAACTCTTGATCGTGTTGTAGTGAGAGATCATCTGGGAGGTTTATTGTGGTTGATCAACACGGATGGGGAAAGTCATTCGGTACATTCGATGTATCAGTTTGGGCTCACTGGTGATACTCCTTTTACTGCGGATATGGATGGGGATGGAATATCCGAACTGATAGTTTCGAGAACACTGAGTAGTGGACAGGTTGTCTGGTATGCACTTTTTATAAACAGTCAGGAAGTGCTCGGTCCCTACCCCTGGGGACTACGAGGAGACCTTCTTATGCCTCCGACTGATTTTGATGGAAGTGGCAGGGCGCAATATCTTGTGGCAAGACCAATTAATGGTTTCCTGAATACATTCCATAACTCACCACTTAGAGAAAATTATAATGTCTATACCGATGTTCAGAAACTTTTTGGTCTTCCGGGGGATCATCTCCATGTAGCGTACCGATTGGGGCTTCCGTATGGACATCTAAGTGTCTGGCGACCAAGCAATTATTTTTGGAATGACGGTTTACAATTTTCTCAGTTCTGGGATTCAATAGGAGAAAGCCTCTTCCCAAGTACTTATGGCTTTACCGGTGATGTACTGATCGGCATTGATGGAAAAGCCGTCGGGAGATACGACGGAAGGTAAAGATAAAGTTTTTGACGACTTCAATAGACACTTCACTACTAAAAAAAGAATCTCCGAATCTTTACGGAAAGATTTTGCGTATGTATGGATCCGTACCCGAACCTTGTAAAATTGCCTATGACTTTGCAAGAGAACATGGTGGGAATAGTGAAATCTGGTTTACGAGGGAAGAAGGGGTGTCGTTTAATCCCAGGGCTGCAAGGGTAGGGGTTATTTTGATTGAAGGTGTGGGTAGTTCTGAGGCTGTGGCAATTGAAACACTGTATCTTGGTATCCTCTCAAGTATCCTCATATATCCTGATTCTCTTAAAAGAATGGAAGACACTATAGATAGTAAAGAAATATCTTTTGAGAAATTCAGAGATATGCACTCTGAATATACACAGTTAGCAGGTCATCCTCCGGATATAAAGCCTGAACATGCAAAAATTTTTATTTCACTTTTTATAGATAAAATGAGACATATACATTTGTGTGAATCAGATAAAACAAAACTCATAGGTGAAACGTATGGTGAGGCAAAATATTACCATGATCTATCTGAAAAACATTTTCATTATTACAAACCATTTATTGCCCACTGGATGAAGAGATATTCAAATCATGAAAGCCACGGTATCAACAGTAAATAAAGAAAATTCTGAAGAAGTATCAAAAGATACTCAGCTGCCTCCTCCTACTGTGCTTGAATATATCCTCTTCCCTTTTTTCCTTCTCGCTTTTTTTGGGACTCTGGTGTTCTATGATTTCGTCTTGAAAACTATCTCCTTCGTTTACCCTAAAGCCAGGGAATGGGGAGCGTACCACTTTAACAAATGGGTTCTCTATTCGCTTAAAGTTGTTGGCACAAAAGTAAAAATCAGGGGTCAGGAACATCTGCCGGAATCCGGACCTTGCGTTATTGTATCAAATCATCAATCAATGTTTGATATTCCCAGTATCCATGTTGCCTGCAAAAAACTGCTCCCCAGGTTTGTTGCAAAAATAGAACTCGGAAGAGGCATTCCGGGAGTATCGGCTTGTCTCAGAATTTCAAACGCCGCACTGATTGACAGATCAGATGCCCCACAAGCGCTTAAAGAACTAAAACGATTTTCTGATTTTATAAAACAATCCAAAACATCCGCCGTAATTTTTCCTGAAGGAACCCGGGCAAGATTTCATACTCCCAAAGCATTCAAGAAAAAAGGAACTATTACCCTCATAAAAGAAACCGCCCCGGTCTGGATTATTCCTGTCTCAATACAAAATTCATGGAAACTACAGGCAAGAAAATATGGTCCCCTGCCTCTCGGGGTGGAAATAGAACTTTATATTCACAAGCCGGTATTTTTCGAAGGCAATGAAAATTCAGAGCAAATTCTTGATCAAATTGAACATGAAATCAAAAGTTTGCTGATTAATTGATAGTATATTACATACATCAGAATATTTTACTTTATGAATATGTCTGATTTATAATGACTCACTTTTACAAACTATTTTTTTAGTGGATAATTATTAGGGGAATACCTATGAAAATTAATGCGATCTTCGGTGTCTTGGTGATTAGCGTTTTACTCACTGCCGGATGTAGTACCGGACCTAAAACACCTCGTTTTTTCCCAAATGACCATTATAGAAGAGTAGGTCCATCTGTTGCAGATGCGGATGCTGCACAGTGCATGGCTCTTGCTGACCAATATGTGGAGAACCCTTCTGCGTGGCAGGACGCAGCAATAGGTGGAGTTGGTGGTGCCGCAGTTGGTGCGGGTGCGGGTGCACTTGGAGGAACCATAATGAAAGGTAAAGTTGGTAGAGCTACCGCTGCCGGTGCTGCAATTGGTGGTATTGTTGGAGTTGCGAGCAGTCTTTCAAAAATGGGCGAACGAAATCCATCATACGACCGATTTGTTGAACACTGCTTACAGCAAAAGGGATATCAGGTAGTAGGTTGGGGGAATTAAGCCCCTGCCTGTTACAAGCATCTTGCCATTCAGGGATCTTGTGACTCAGATTGTGCCAAATCATGATGAAATATCAAGAGCTTCCTCTCTTGATACACGAACCAAGGCAGTGACCTTGAATCAAGATCAAAGGATTTACGGCACGATAGCTGAAATTGGGGCAGGACAGGAAATCGCTGCATGGTTCTTTCGAGTAGGCGGAGCCGCAGGAACCATTGCAAAAACCATGTCCGCCTACGACATGAAAGTAAGTGATGACATATATGGAAAGGCGACTCGATATGTGTCTGAAGCGAGACTTATTTCCATGCTCGATCACGAATACTCATTACTGAACGAACGTCTCGGAAAATCTCAGGAAAACGATCGAACATTTTTTGCACTCGCAAACACGATGGCAGCAAAAAGTTATGCGGGTACAAACGAATGGCATGGATGGCTTGGGGTTCGATTCCAGAATCAACCCGACGATGAGCCCTCTGACATTATCCTGCATGTGAACATGCATGACCCGGATAATTTTCTTCAACAACAAGCCATAGGAATCCTTGGAGTTAACCTTCTGTACGCCGCTTTTTTTCTCAAAGATAATCTTGAGGTCTTTTGTACTTCCCTGATGGATGATCTTGCACCCGGAAGAATCGAAGTTGATGTTGCCTACTTTCGAGGTTCCTGTTTTGAGGGATGGGACGATCCTCTGGTTGGAGTTCACTTGATTGAAGATGGTCTTTCCGATGCAGTACTGTTTTCTCCCGATGGAAGATTAATTCAACCATCCAGCGAAATCAGAAAAAGACCGGTACTTGTAGAGCGGGGAACATACCGCGTAATAAATGAACTGCTTCCCGACGCCTACTCCAATACCCTGAAAGTTTTTACCGAGGGACTTAAAGATTCAGATAAAACACCAATTATCATCAATGAAGTCTCAATCCGTTCAGTACACCATCAACAGATACTTTCAACCAAAGAAATCGCAGAACTCCTCCCCAAACTCCTGAATAACAATTGCCACGTTATGATATCAAATTTTTCATGGTACTATTCCGTATCCCAATACCTCAGAAGACATACTGAGGAAAAAATCGCTTTTATTATGGGGGTCAGCACTTTAATGAAATTATTCAGCGATGAAGTTTACGATGCCGAGTCCGGGAATCTCCTGGAGGCACTGGGAAGGCTGCTTGCAATTGGAGTAAATGTCATTTCATATCCCATGGACGCTGCAAGCGTAAAAACACACCTTGCATGCACGGACGAAGACCTTGCACGATGGAAACTCCCCAAAGATAAACTCTTAAGCGCAAATGACATCGAACCCCTTGGAGCCGAAAAGCATTTATATCGATATCTACTCGAATCGAAATCCCTGCTCTCGATTTAATAGTACCGTATAAGTAGTGCCATGAAAAATAACTTGATAGAAGAAATAAACGAATTAAAAAAAGAGAGAAAGGCTTCTATCCTTGCGCATTATTATCAAGAGGCTGTGATTCAGGATATTGCCGATCACATCGCGGACAGTCTTGGCATGGCGTACTACGGAAGGGACTCTGATGCGGAGGTCTTACTTGTTGCAGGAGTACTCTTCATGGGAGAAACCGCAAAGATTCTTTCACCTGAAAAAACGGTACTTGTTCCCGATCTTGATGCGGGATGTTCACTTGCAGATAACTGCCCTGCTGAAGAATTTAAAAAATTTAAAGCGCAATATCCCAACCACATCGTAGTAACGTATGTCAATTGCAGTGCTGAAGTAAAAGCACTCACCGACATCCTCTGCACTTCTTCCAATGCATTAAAAATAATAAACTCCATCCCCAAAGATACACCAATTCTCTTTGCACCGGATAAACATCTTGGCGCATATCTCAAGAAACAATCCGGAAGGGAAGATATGATACTCTGGGACGGGGCGTGCATAGTGCATGAAAATTTTAAAGCAGAAACGCTTACCAGACTGAAGATGCAGCACCCTGATGCCCTGGTACTTGCCCACCCCGAGTGCCCTGAACCGGTGCTTGACCTGGCTGACCACATAGGGTCAACAAGTGCGCTGTTAAACTTCAGTATCAGCTCTGAGGCTAAAGAGTTCATTGTTGCAACCGAGTCCGGCATCATCCATCAAATGGAGAAAAAATCGCCTCACAAAAAATTCTTTGCGGTTCCCAATGCCGCACATTGCAACTGTGCCGAGTGCCCTCATATGAGAAAAAATACACTTGAAAAGATCAGAGACGCACTACGAGACCTCACACCACAGATTCATATAGACGAAGACATACGTAAGCGAGCGGTGCTTCCACTTGAAAGGATGTTTGAAATCAGCGCCTCTTGATCAAGTAAAAAACTTATTATGAAACACATGATATATCTTGATAACAATTCAACCACTCCCATCGCTCCGGAAGTAATAAGCTACACCACAGAAGTCCTTTCAAAATGCTTTGGGAACCCCTCTTCCCCACATTTTTACGGCTGGCAGGCAAAAGAAGTTCTGGAAAAAGCACGAGAAGAGCTTGCTGAACTGTTGGGTACGAGCACCCCTTGTATCATCTTCACTTCAGGAGCAACGGAGGCTAACAACATTATTCTCCAGGGCTTCTGCACAAAATCTCGCACACTTCATCCAGAGCAGACTCCTCATATAGTAAGTTCAAAAATAGAACACAGTTCCATACTCAGAACTGTTTTTGCGATAGAAGAGAGAGGAGACGGTAACTACACCTTACTTGATAATGATAAAGAAGGGATAATTGCCCCACAAACCCTTTCTTCCGGTATCAGTTCAATTAAGGCTCCTCTCCTTATCAGCATACAACTTGCAAATAATGAAATTGGAACACTTCAGGATATTTCAGCACTCTCTGAAGCTGCCCGCCACACACCACACTTTTTCCACAGTGACATTACTCAAATGATTGGAAAAACTTCTTTTTCATTTAAAGATACCAATATTCATGCAGTAAGCCTCTCCGGACACAAATTTCATGCACCAAAGGGTATCGGTGTTCTTGCGTTCAGGGATGAAGAGGCAATGGATAAAGTTACTTCTGTCTATTTCGGAGGTCTGCATGAAAAAGGACTTCGACCGGGGACGCTTGCAGTCCCAATGATTGCAAGTATAGGAGCTGCGGCAAAGCTCGCACGAACAGAAACAGATACCATGCGCTCATATCTTCAAAAACTTTCTCATAACATGCTCACTTCTCTTCTAAGCTTTGACCCGAATATTCGACTCCTGGGACCTTCTCTTGATTCCGGAAAGAGACTTCCCGGAAATCTTAATATGTACATTCCCGGAATAAACGGCGGCAAACTTTGTAATGATCTTTCAGCCTCAGTCGCATTTTCTACAAGTTCTGCCTGCCTCAGCTCATCATCACAAAGCTCTCATGTTCTTGCTGCAATCGGGCTTTCTGAGTCTGAAGCAAAATCAGTAATAAGAATCGGTATAAGCACCATGAATACGGAAGCTGAAATTACCACCGCTTCTGAAAAAATAATTTCAAAAATAAAAAAATTAAGAGGACAATAAAATGAAACCTCCTCTCGCAAAACGGGAACTTCTTTTAAGCTCATATGATGGATTCATTTTCGATATGGACGGGGTCATCTGGCGAGGAAAAGAAATCATTCCCGGTGCAAAAGAAGCTATCTCACTTCTTCGATCGGAAGGAAAAAAAATCCTTTTCGTTACCAACAACGCAAGTGAATCCAGAGCTAATCAGCACAAGAAACTGCAACACTTAGGCATTGAAGCTGAGGTTGAAGAGTTTCTTACTGCCGGATACGGCACTGCACAATATCTTGGAGCGCACAAACCCGGATCTCAGGTATATGTCATGGGCACCGAGGAACTTGCACAGGAAATGCGGGAAGCGGGACTTCTCCTTGTTGAAAAAGATGCGGAAATTGTAGCGGTTGGTTTTGACAGGGGTTTTAACTATCAAAAACTCGATTGTGCTTTTCAGAATCTATATAACAGACAGTGCCTCTTTGTAGCCTGTAACGAAAACCCCATATACCCCGCATCCTCGTCCTTTCACCCGGGAGTGGGACCCAGCGTAGCTGCTCTTTCCTATGCAATAGGAAGAACACCAGACCTCGTAATCGGGAAACCCCATACCCCACTCCTGGACATAGCACTCTCCAAACTCAATCTTCCTCCCGAAAAAGCAGTAGTCTTTGGTGACATCCTCGACATGGACATCCTCTGGGGGCAACAAAGAAACCTGGGCTCAGTGTACGTACTATCCGGAGTAGGCACAGAAGAAGACATTACACGCCTTGGAATACACCCCACTTTTATTGCCAACGACGTACTTACTGCCTTAACATAAGCTCAAAGAAATCTTCGATAATCAATCTTGAACTCCTTTTCAATCTTTTTTGCAAGTGCTTTTCCAATAGTACGCTTACCTCTTTCTATCTTTGAAACATCTGTCTGAGAAATACCAAGCTTTTGTGCCAGTGCTTCCTGAGTAAGACCTGTCTTTGCCCGAATCCCTCGAAATGTAATGAAAGGACGTTTTTCGGGATTTCGAAGATCAGGAAAAACCTCACTTGCATCAATAAGAGTATCCTCATCTTGAAGAGAATTCTTAATCAAAACTTCAATTGCTTTTGCTTTATCGAGTGGCACCAGAAAACTTTTTCTTTTCGCTCCATCCCGAATAACAATCTCAATAAGGGGCATCTTCGCGACTACCGACATATGTTATCTCCACAATTTTAATTTTCTTGTCCACTACACACCATACAGCAACATAACTATAACTCAGATGGCAATGATGACTCCCGTCACTAAGCTTTGAATAATTCTGCCAATCCCCTCGCACAGGTCCATTCACTTCAATATCATCAATCAATGCTTCAAGATTACTCTGAATAGAAGAAGGTAACTTCTTAATCTTTTTCAGTAGGCGTTTTGATAAATGCACAGTCCAGCTCATATCGCCTGTATAGAAAGTATATGATATTTTTTAGCATAAAACAAGTTATTTTTTATCATATTTACGACACCCTCACTTCTCACAAATCTGTTTTAAAAATAGCAACTTATAAGTATTGACCCCTAACAGAATTATTCAGAAAAACGACAACAGTAGGGTCTCTACCAATAGTTATCGCAAAAAATCACATGTAGGAACAAACAGGACACACAGAAAAGAAGGAGTGCTACAAAATCTTTGAATTAACTCCCCTAAAAAGAAAACTGCCCAAGAAAGGTTTCTCCTAATTTATAGAGATCGTTGTGCAGCATCTTTTTGATTCGTTCACGGGACTTGGTGTCGGAATTAAGTGTTTGTTTAATAAATTCAGGATTTGAAGTTATAAATGAACGCATGGTTGAAAATGGGTCTTTTATAAAGTCCAGAATCTGATACAGCTGCTCTTTTGTTAAAATTCCTTTTTCAAACGCTTCGGTAAAAAGCTCTTCATTAATCGTACAAAGCGCTTTTACTTCCGGGATACCCCCTTCAAGAAGATTATCTATTCCACCCTGATTTCTATCAACACAATTTAATGACGCTGCAATACTGACATCAACAGATTCCAGAGCCGGTATCCATTTAGAAAGATAGCTTGAGCCTACTGAAAGAAGATCAGCTACGTGAAGAGATTTTTTAAGTCCCGTGTTGCTGAAAACCTCTCCCTGATCGTCATATGCTGATAGATCGTTATATAAATATATGTGAGGAAGTTTAAGCGCTTCTGCCAGTGGAACCGAAAAAAACCAATCCCTTCTTTGCCCACCACTGATGTAGGAGATACCATGAGCTGACACCAGTAAACGCGCCACTTCACTCAGACGATCCATTATCTCCCCGTAGACAGGAAATTCTTTTATCGTTTCTGCAAACAGTATGGGCAATTCACGAGAAACTCTATCCGGAGCATCTCCCAGTTCGGTAATTTTCTTTAGCAAGTCTTCCGCTTTTTTAGCCCCACCACACAGATAATGAGTATTAACGTAGTATGGTCCAATCAAACCGGAGGTATATAAAAAAGGAGTATCCGCAGGAGCCACCTTGATGGCTTCGCAGGCAAAAAGCATTTCAGCCAGGGTGGCTTCCTTCATATTCATAACTATACTCCCGGTTTTGTCATACTCATCAAATCCAATACCTGATCAAGCTCTTCTTTAGGAAGTACTTCTGCCTCTTCTGCAACCTGTCGAAGAGGTTTTCCACTGGTAAATGCTTTTTTTGCAAGCTCTGCTGCCTTGTCATACCCGATTTTCGGCGCAAGCGCAGTACAAGTCGCAATGCTTGCTTCTGCCAGATCGTGCAGCCTTTCCTTCTCAGGTTCAATACCTTCCACACACTTTCGACTAAAATTCCTACTTGCACTCGAAAGCAGCTTTACAGATTCAATCATAGAATGTGCCATTACTGGCATCATAACATTCAGTTCAAAAGTACTACCCATGAGGCTCCCGATAGTCATCACCCCATCATTTGCAATCACCCGTGCACACACCATCAATGTGGACTCTGCAATAACAGGATTTACTTTCCCGGGCATAATGGATGAACCCGGCTGCACGGAAGGTAAAGCAAGCTCTCCGATTCCACAACGAGGACCTGAGGCAAGCCACCTGATATCATTAGCCACCTTGGAAAGACTACACGCAACCGCTTTTAATTGCCCGCTCATCTCCACATACCCATCCTTTGAAGCCTGTGCTTCAAAATGGTTAATTGCTTCAAAAAAAGGCAACCCGGTTCTCCTTGAAATTTCCGCTATCGCCAGACGAGGAAAATCAGGATGAGTATTCAAACCCGTTCCAACTGCCGTACCCCCAAGAGGAAGTTCAAAAATGGAAGTAAGTGAGCGTTGAATTCTCCATATACTTTGTTCTATTTGTCTTTCATACCCGCTAAACTCCTGCCCGAGCGTCATGGGAGTGGCATCCTGTAGATGGGTTCTTCCGGTCTTGATAAGACCATTAAAGGCGTCCCTCTTGTCTGCAAGTGCTGCTCGAAGTTCCTCTAACGAAGGAATCAATTCTGAGGCGAGCGCCTGAGCCAGGGCAATGTGCATGGCAGTGGGAAATACATCGTTTGAAGACTGTCCCATGTTGACATGGTCATTAGGGTGAATATCAAGTCCTCCCTGAGCGATCTGTCTTGCCCGGGTTGCAATGACCTCATTTGCATTCATATTAGAAGATGTTCCGGAACCCGTTTGATATACATCAACTACAAACTGCGAGAGGAGTGCGCCTGAGATTACCTCCTCGGCAGCATCCTGAATTGCCTTTGTGCGTGCATCATCAAGAAGTCCCAGTTGATTATTCGCTTTTGCCGCAGCAGACTTTACAAGACCAAGCGCTTTCACCATTCCTTCAGGAATGCCCGACCCGCTTATGGTAAAATTTTCCACCGCACGTTGTGTCTGGGCAGCATAAAGAGCATCCTTCGGTACCTTCATCTCCCCCATAGAATCTTTTTCTATTCTGTAATCAACAGTGCCCATCAAGATACCTCCATTAAAAATTTACGAATATTGCTTAGCTATTACTCAGTACTTAAATAGTTGATTATACAAACAAATTCAAGAAGTTATAGTGCATACTATAATTACCCTCTTATTCTGTATAAAATCAAGATATTACTAAAGATACCCACAAAGACGGTCGACTTTTATAGGGACAAAGCCCGAACATGGCTTACTACAAACATTTGTAGCGGTATATTTATTCGAGAGCATCTATGAGTAAAATGGTTGACGAAAATTCAAATCAGGAAGCCGGGCAGGAAGATTACTCTTTGGGTGAAAACTCAACACCTCAGAACCTTGAAAATGTCTCTAAAGATCACGTGACATCAAAAGCAAGATTATCACGATTGATGAATCTTAAACTTCAACCTGATGAAGAAATACTTGATGCCGCTTTGTCCCTTGCCTCTGATAAAAACATCAGAATATCAAAGCTTTCAGAAATGGTTCTCAAAGACCCCGTGATTACCCTGGAAATACTGGCACATGCAAATTCCCTTTCAAATGAAAAGGCGAGCATTGCCGCAGTTCAAACAGGAGTAATCAGAATTGGTTCTACCCAACTTCTCTCAATGCTAAAAGAACTCAAGACCCGAATCAATAAAAACTCAGACCCGGATGTAGCGGTAGAGTATGCATCACTTAGAAGACTGAGCGAACGGGCAAGCATCGTTTCAGAGATTTTAAGTTCTCACATACAAAGAGATATAATAGAGATTACCCAAACCTGTGCACTTCTCAGCTATCTTGGACCAATGATACTTTGTCAATATCTTGATAGAGAATATCTGGAACTTGCACACTTAAGAAAAAGAAATGCCCTTGCCTATCGTCTTCAATCCAAATACGGCATCAACTACAATGAAATGTTTCTTCGCTATCTTAAGGATAGAAATCTTCCAAAAGATATTTTCTATGCATTTGATAAAGAGCTTAAATGTATCACCAGTGCACAATCATCACTTCGGTTTATTATAGAATCCGCTATCGAGCTGGTAGAAGCACTGGAAGATGGCAAATGGATGAGATACGGTCCGGGAGCAACGCTTCCGCCTAAAAGCAATATCAGACTCCTGAAAATATCTGACACACAATATGCCACCATCTTTGAAGAAATAGAATACAGCCTTGGCATATCCAAGCCCAAAGTTGAAATTGGAGAGACCAACTACTCAACCACTGAAGCAAGAAGCGATGAAGAGGATGAAACCTCTGACTCTGAAAGTAAGACAAAACACCTCATTGCATCAAAACTCGCCTCACTCAATAATGACCTTGGTGAAGAGGCTCCAATTTCGACTCTCAGCCTTTCCCTTGATGAAGAAGAGCTTAAGGCACCTACTGTTATAGTTGATCGTGATGAGTTAATGGATCTTATCGCTTCAAGTGGCTCCGCCGTATTCATTGAAAAAACCAGCGATAATCTCGAACTGGAAAAAAGAAATCTCAGTTCCCGTTCACTTGAAGTACTGGAAATGATTGAGTTCATTTGTAAAGGCGCAGAATCCAGCAAATCCCTGCTGGATGAATTAATGTCTACCATAACAGATCAGGGACCTTTTAATCGCGCAGCCCTGATACAAATCAATAATTCGAATGAAAATGTCTTGATTCAAAAAGCGATTGGGGAAGAGTTTTCAAACATCTCTCCTCCGACAGAATTATTCGTTGAAGATCCTTTGAGTCCTCTCTCTACATTTGCAACTCGTGTAAGCTCTTTTAATTCATACACCACAAGAGGTATAAAAGATATTGTCGCCCCATTTGGAATATCATCCTACGCCATATCTCCTATCAAGCTCAGCTCAAACAATACTTTTGTTCTTTATGTAGACTGCGGGGAACACAAGCCCCTCCCTCTTGAGGCAAGAAAAATGTTCAGGCTGGTAGTTGCCCTCTTAAATAAATCTCTTCCTGAATTTGACAGTGACGGACACAGAGCAATTCCCCTCAACTGATTATTCTTTTTGACTATTCTTTTGCACCTGCACTACTGCCGTCTCCGGTAAGGAGGCGAATATTCCGGCTTTTAGAGTACGAGCGATATTTGTGCTTCGCAACTTGAAGAGTTCAGAAATCTCAGGTTCAAAAATGGAATCTGAAGTTTCATAGAATATGCGTAACCAGGTATCAAACAACTCCGGTTCGAAATATGGCAGACGACGATGCTTCTCCATAGGGTTACCATGGAACCTCCGTGTCCGGAGCATTATGGAAGACCAAAAATCATACATCTTTTGCAAATGCTCCGACCAGTGGGCACCTATCGCGTTATCAAAAACGGGTCCCAATTGTTCATCCCGGCGAACCTCGTCGTAAAAAGTATCTACCAAAGTTTTTATATTTTCTTCTGTAATTGAGTGTTCTTTCATACTTTCTCACCCTCCCCATGTTCTCTACACAACAAGGTACTATCTTCTACATCAAGAGGCTCTTTGGTAAGACCGCACTGATGAGATTTTCCCAATCCGTTTTTTATAAAATACGTGCACGTGTGGCACACCCCGAATGTTTTTGAATTATTTTCCCTTTGCAAAACGATCAGGAAATTTCTAAGATTTTCTTCAAGCAGGTCACCCGCTTCCGGGTTATTGTGTATAGACCTGTGAAGTAAAGATTTTTTTTCGAATGAGTTAAGAATATTTTTTGCTTTGGGAAGGAGATGAATATGGACAACCCGCTTATCATGCTCATGCCCGGTTTTCCTGATAAGTTTTTTTCTTTCAAGAGATATCAGAGTCTGGGACACGGTACCTTTGGTAAGTTTAAGGTACTCGGTCAAACCCAAAGGAGTATTACTGTAACGGTTACATCTTGCCAGATACAACAAACATTCCAGTTGGCGCACATTAAGACCCTGAGAATAGGCAAATTCACGCATCTGGGATTTGAGTAAATGATCCAGCGCCTGAACCAGCCGCAAAATATTAGACACTTGTTTCATATCTATATTATATCGACTCGATACTGATTTGACAAACCCGATCTGTCTTGCTACCTTAATGGTATCGACTCGATACTATTAAACTTCATATAAGGAGAAAACATTATGAAAAATGCAGTATTTTATCATGCCGGATGCCCTGTATGCGTTGATGCCGAACAGAACGTGGCGCATGCCATTGACCAGAACAACTATAAGGTCGAGATAATTCATCTTGGAGAACAAAAAGAGCTACTTGCCAATGCAAAAAAACAAGGTGTTAAGTCAGTACCGGCACTGGTACTTGATGATAAGGTGTTCCATATCAATTTTGGAGCATCACTTTCAGACCTGGAATAGACGTTTCCAGCTTCGGGAGTGTTAAAAAACACTCCCGAATACAAATTTCTTAAAAAATCCCGAAAATCTTCGGGTCAAAACTTTCTTTTACGCGATAACAACATGCCACCTGAGATACCTCCGCATATAACGTATTGTTTACAAAACCGTGAAAGGAAGTTCTCTTTTGGAATTACTGTTTTTACTGATGCTGAGCGGTATTTTAGTTACCGGCTCACACCTCTATTTCAAGGAAGTGCTTGAAAGGCGCACCCTCTACCATCTTGCAAGCTCTGTCGAGACACTCCTCCAGGGCACCTATGAGACAAGCCAGTACTACGGCAGTATCTTCTCATTCAATAAAGATATACACGGCAATTTTCAGATAAGAAATCCTCAGCGCCTGTGGTATCAAATCCCCATTAATCAAAAACATGTTATTCAACACTCTGTCCATTCCTCAGTACAAAACCTTGAATCCATTCAATTCTATCCAAACGGATACAGCTCTCCGGGTAGAATAGAGCTTCACTCAAAACAGTATCTTTGCACCTTAAAAATTTCCATGCGAGGGAGAGTTCGTAAAGAATGTTCAAAAAAATAACTGTAAAAATCAAAAACACAAAAACAAGAGAGCATGCGGGGTTTGCTTCAATCCATATCATCTCTGCACTGATGTTTTCCATGATTCTTTTAACTTCAAGCATGTCATTCTGGAATATCGTAAAAGCAAAAAAACACCTTGTAAAAAGCATCCACAAAACTCACATTCCATGGTTTCTGGAAGAAGAGGCGAAGAAATACCAATTGCATGCCTTGAAAAATATCCCGTCCGATTCCAGTGAGTGTAAAATCACAAATACATCCGGTGAGTACATAAAAGAGCTTTTATGTACCGATCAAACAGGGCACCTGAAAAAGAAATTTGCTCTCATCACAGACCATGAATAACGATAAAGGTGCACTAATTGCGGGAGCTCTTTTTGAGCTTTTACTGTTTGCCATTGTAGCGTCTCTCACTCTACGTCTTATCCACTCGGTTTCAAAAGAAACTCTATTTCATATCACTCAGCAAAAAGTGGAAAATAATATTTCAAAAACACTTGCGACGTTCTACTCCATGAACCATAGACCCTCAAACATTTGGGGACTGCCGATGTATCAATGGCGAAATGAGCACGAGACTCACCCAAACTACTTGCAAGAAGGAATTGAAAGACTCAAAAACAATAACCGCATAAAAACAGGCAGCATATTTCTTGAAACAATAGACTCCTCACCTGTTTTCCTCTCAAGGCATCATTCAGACACTGAAAAAGTCTTTCTGGGGGATATTCCACCTAAATATGTACAACTCATACGAGAAGACAGATGGATTCTTTTCTCAGCTTCGGGGCTCTATCGAATACGGCAAAAATCAAACAATACATTTCTGCCCACAGAAAACATCTGGAAAATCAGCTTACCCTCAAGTAGTACACTGACTCCCCTACTGGATGCGACAAAAGAAATTCCCGATAGTGAAAACTTCATACTGCTTAACCCGATACAAGATCATGTAATCCTTTATCTCAATCTTCAAAACGAGTTAAGACGCTACTCTCTTTTTACTTATGACAATCAACCCGTGTCTGAACATATATCCGGCATTTATCGTACTGCCACACATTGTATCATCAAAGGCTCACTGCGCAGCGTACAAATAGAACACAAATTCCCCTGCAAAAATACCAGCTTTGAGCCTTTTCTTTATTTTGATTTTCTGGATTTGTAATACCTCATGGGAAAAGAAATATCACCTTACGCTTCCAGTTCTGGAACTGCAAATATAATATTCATATTTGCTATATTCTTACTTACAAGCCTTCATACACAAATTGGGAATTTGCTTATCGAATCTTCACGTATATTGCATTTTAAAAATATATTCTTAAAAGAAAACGAAAGGGAAAATATAAAAATCATAAGCTCACTTACAGAATATGGAGAGAATATACCCACAAGAAACATTACTCATCGGAATAGCTCTTTAGTGCACTTTGAAAGCGACACCTTTATCCAAACATTTCAACCCTTGATGGTATATTCTAAAACCCCTTACACTCCGATACTCTGGAGAAAATTCTTAAAACACACTGAAGAAATTTCACCCTGCTCTAATACAGAGTGCATACAGAATGAAACTGTTATCAACAAAAACTCAAGGTTCATTCATAAAAAACTCAGCACCGATTCACTCCATCTTATCCTTGATGACACCTCAAGGTATCTTGCATTTACTGGCTCACTTGAAGTTAAAAAACATTTGTTCCTTAAAAAAGCCCCAACACTTCCCGAAGATTCTGCAATCACCATACTTTTTGCAGTATTTGATGAACTCATGATAGAAGAAATAATACTTGATGAAACACTAAGCCAGAATACAATCCAATTTATCTTTTACTCCAGCACCTCTATTAACATTAACAAAACACCTAAACATGGAGACTGTCTGAATAAATATAATACCTTATCTTTTTTTATCTCTGCTCCATTTGTTCAGATTAACGGTAAAAACGCCGATGTATCCCAGTATGGTGCGTGCATCAGAAATATCTTGCCTCTTTGGTTCCCGGAGAGGAAGATAATTGGATATTTAAGAATAGAACCATAGATAGTATCTGATTTTTGATTTATATCTGTAGGGGCAGCCCTTGCGGCTGCCCGCTATGTTCTGTCATAATATCGTGATTATTCTAATTTATAATTTTGACCCAATATGAGTAATAAAACTATCCTGATCGTAGATGATGACAAAGACACCCGCACCATCATCAAAACCATCCTCGCTGCAAAAGGCTACACCACACAGGAAGCTGCCAGTGGCAAGGAGGCTCTTTTTTATATTGCATCATTTAAACCGGGACTTATCCTTCTTGACATCATGATGCCTGAAATGTCCGGATATGATGTTATGGCACGACTGAAGATGAAACCTGACACGCAGGACATTCCGGTAATCATGCTTTCTGCAAAAGCTGAAAGTGAAGATATCCTGACCGGATATCAGGACTATGCGGTGGAATATTACATCACAAAACCTTTCACCCCCAAAGAGTTGATTAACGGAGTGGAACTTGTATTAAGTAGCACTTCTGATAATAGCTAAGAAATCTATTCCCATGATCTCAGAAAAATCTTCATTAAAACAGACCGGTGCTTTTTTTTGTTTTGAAGGGATAGAGGGAGCCGGGAAAAGTACTCTTATTTCTCTTGTCGCAAACCTGTTAAGAGATTCCAATATTCCAAGTATCCTGACCCGCGAACCCGGGGGAACCGAACTTGGTAAGAAAATCAGGGAAATTCTGCTGCAAAGTACGGACACTCACATTGCACCCATAACCGAGTTATTATTGTTTTTTGCAGACCGTGCGCAGCATCTCAATGAAAAAATCCTTCCTGCTGTTCAAGAAAAACAGGTAGTACTTTCAGATCGTTTTTACTACTCTACAATTGCATATCAGTGCTTTGGAAGAGGACTTTCAAGAAACGTCGTAGACTCTTTGATTGAAATTTCCCTGGATTCTTTCAAACCGGATGGCATAATCCTTGTCGACCTTCCGGTGATGACAGGACTTGAACGTGCATCAAAACGCTCTGCTTTAGATCGATTTGAAAAGGAAGATACCCAATTTCACGAACGAATCAGAAAAGGTTTTCTTGACCTCGCCAAAGAAAACAAGGAAAGATTCCTTGTCCTTGATGGCACCAAATCTCCTAAGACTCTGGCTAACCTCAGTTTTCAGTTTATTACCCATAAACTTTCAAATCCCGAAGGATAATACATGTCTACAGTTCTCTATGGGCACTCCCAGACTCTGGAAATATTTGACACTCTGTTTCTAAAAAAGACAGTCCCTCATGGAATACTTTTAAGCGGCAAAAAATCTATTGGAAAAAGGAAGCTTGCAAGGGAGCTCGCAAAACGATTACTCAGCAGTTCAATCAGTGATGAAGCTACAAGAAATAAACAAGCTGCATTAATAGATATGGGACAGCACCCGGATATGCTTCTCCTGAATCGGGAAGAAGGCAGCAAGCAAATCAAGGTTGAACAGATTCGTTCACTTAAAGAGAGCTTATCCCTTAGCCCATACTATAACACCGGCATGGTGGCTGTTATTGACGACGCCCACACCATGAACATATCTGCGGCAAATTCGCTCCTGAAAACTCTTGAAGAGCCTGAAGCAAATAAATATATTATCCTGATAAGCGACCGCCCTCACCTTCTTCCGGATACTATTCTTTCAAGATGTCATCACTTTTCCTCAGCTCCTCTTAGTAAAGAAGACATTTCTTTAATTTTAAAGCAGCTCTTTAATGACCATATAGACTCATCAAAACTCCACGAGCTTTCCAGACACACCCAGGGTTCACTTGCTCTTTTAGACTTGTCTGCTCTCATAAACGAAAGAACTCTCACTTTATCTGACCCGGATAAAGGTAAAGAGACGGTGCTTAACCTTTTAAACACTTTATCCGAGCTTAGTTCAAAGATTGATTTTGTTTTTGAAGCAGAAACGGGTTCTTTAGAATCCTCCTCCAGGCTCATTCAGCTAGTAAATTCTCTGGAAAAAGAACCTGCACTTCCTTTATTTTGGGACATGTTCATGGAAAAAATCAGATTTCAAGCCATCCACTCAGAGCAGGCAACAAGCAAATCCTACTGGGCAAATAAACTCATAGAACTTTCACTACTGAAAACAGAAATTGATAAACGAAACCTGGTACCAAGTATTCAGAGCCCGGCTGCCTTTTAGCTATAAAAAAGCCTGAACGCTATTATCACCAGTAAAAACGCAAGTCCCTTTTTAAGCATCTCTACCGGCAGCACTCCTCCAAGATAAGTACCAACCAAAGCCCCAAGGCAGCCCCCTACAGTCATAAGAACATATACGTTTACAGGAACGGTAAGTGTTGCAGGGTTACGAAAAATAGAAATCAGAAAAGGCACTAATAAAGAACCCAAACATATAGTAACCGCCTGCTTATAAGAAAAGCCCGTACAAAAGAGTATCAGAGGCACCATAAGCGCTCCCCCTCCAACGCCCAACATACTGGACAGACCAGCAGAAAGGAAACCTATAGCGAAAAGTAACATAATAGCTTGAGAAGATTAAAAACTGAAAAATTTGTGCTGGTTATTACATAAAATTCAGAATAACACAATAAAGCAGAGACAATTCAAAGCGGTACCCTTGACAATTTTCTGCTTTTTTACTAGAAAGCGCAGCAAAATTGAATCAAGGGTAGATGAGTCAGGCATTACGCTAAGTAGTTATGGTTATTAACTAACTATTGAGTGTAAGCGTTACAAGGTTTTTTTAACACGAAAGGTTTTTAGATGGACAAAATTCTAAGTAAAAAAAGCGATAAGAAAGGTGGCTCGCGAGAAGCTGAAAAGCCTGCTGCGAAAATCTCAAAAGAAAATCTCTCTGAGCATTTAAAAAGAGATTTGACCAAAACTCTACAGAGCGAACAAGTAGGTTACAACTTCGCGAATTCTATCGGAATAACGGTAGAACATGGTGAGGAGATGATCACTGTGATCCTATTTGGAACGCTAAATCTCTTCTTCCATAAACAGCTGGTTCAGAGTATTGCTCAAAAATGGCAAAAGAGCCACAGAAATCTCCCACTCAGAATTGAAAATGAGATAGCTGTGCTATAGTCCTTCTTGTTAGGGAATAACACATACGTACTAAATCGTGGTGTCCGGTTTCAATCGCTTACACCACATTTTTTATATCTAACTTTCCCTATTCCTCTCTGCTCGAATGATCTTCTTCCACCACATATACCTTAAAACCATCAGGAGGTCTGAAGGAAAAGAGGGTTTGGAAATCTCCTGTAAGTTCCGGATTAAACTTTTTGAGAGTATAATGAATACGAATTGATTGCTTTTTGATCTCCAGAGTAATTTTTTGAGGTATGTTCTTAAATTCATCAGAGTACTCATACGTTATCTCCAGAACATCTTTTGAATCATCCGGACGAAATAGCGTGCGCTCTAATCTAATCCCCGGGATATCTGTTAAAACGTCTTTCAAAAGTGCCTCATATTTTCCACCTGTGCTCCTACCCTTAATCATATATTCATAAGGGGGTTCTGAACCGTTTGAGATACTTCTTAACATCACAGGTTCCTCTCTGGCACTCCAAATGGCTGCGGGAAGATATCCGAAGATAATCGCTTTGTAATTTTCCATGGAGAGTAAAGAAGATGGTAATTCAGGAAGATATATTTTATCAGGAACGTACTCTATTACGGCTTCTCTTCGCCCCATGTCAGAGGAAATACTGCTGACCGGTCCACTTACGGCATAAAAAAGGAGTTTGCTGAAATTGGGAGTGTAGAGAGAGATTCTTGTAAATTCATCTGTAAAAATCATTGCATGTTCAAAACTGGTAGTTTTAAGTGTCGTTCGAAATTCTACCGAATGAACACTCGTCCCTTGAGTCCTTCCTTCATCTATCTTAATTTTTTTTTGCACTTCATCACTTTGTTCAGATGGCAAGAGAGAGAACTTGCTTTCATCCGGCACGAGAGAATAGCGATGAGTAGTACATGAAGTGGAAAAGAGAAAAAAAGGTACAATAAAAAGGATTAGTGTTCTCATAACAGAGACGCGTTACTCCAAACCCTTAAGAATCTCCCTGATCTCATTTTGCAGATCTTTCTGTGACGTATCTCCCTCAAGAAGCTCAAAGGCTTTTTCCAGTACCGTTTTTGCTTTTTCTTTCATTTCCAACTTAAGATAGGTCTTACCCAGATGTTCCAAAATAACAGGATCGGAATGTACCAGAGCACCTGCACGTTCAAGTTGCTGGAGCGCTTCCCGATACCTTCCAAGCTGAAAATACACCCATCCAAGACTATCTATAAAATATCCATTATCCTGTTCAATCTTGATAGCCCTCTTGATAAGCTCCTCAGCCCGTGCCAGGTCTTTATTCGCTTCGGCAAGCGAATAGCCAAGATAATTAAGAGCATTTGCATGCAGAGGATTCTTTCGAATTACCTGCTCCATGATTTCAAGCGTTTTTCCTTTCTGCCCCGCATCATCATATGCCACTCCAAGGTTGAACAAATGCTGCTCATTCTCCGGCTCAAGCTCGCATATCTTTTCAAGTACGACTATAGCAGAAGGGACGTTCCCGGATTCTTTAAGTGCCGCGGCTTTATATCCCAATAGTTCAATATCAGAAGGATGATGCTTCAATGCGGTATCAACCACTTCAACCGCCCTTGAAAAATCAGAAGCCGACCGAAGTAAAAAGGAAGCAAAACCTACCGCCTTATTGTAGAGTTTATCACTATGAGGGATTTTCCCAAGCTCTCTTACCGCATCGTCCGTACGTTCTTGTGAAGCATATGCAGTTGCAAGATAATACCTTGCCTGATGATATTTGGGATTTCTTAAAAGCAGAAGATTTAACTCCGCTTCAGCACCTTCATAATCTTTTCTTTGCAGCTTTATAAGTGCAACTTTAAACTGAAGCTCATTTGGACTCTCATCTACTTTTTTCGCTTCTTCAAATGCCTTTAACGCTTCTTCTATTTTCTGCTCACCCAGAAGCAGTTCGGCAAGAAAGGATTTTGCTTTTGCATTTCCGGGGCTTTCTGCAATAAGTTTCTGACAACGATCTATGGCTTTGGTGATCTGACGATCCATAGCAAGAACCTGGATTAACTCCAAAGCAACCTGATCAGCCGAAGGGTTTATCTCAAGCGCACGCTCATAATTTTTTATTGCCAGTAAATTATCACCAAGCGTAAAATAAAGCTTTGCCAGATAATACGTACCGATAAAACTATCCGGTTTCTTTGAGACAAGCTCCCGAAGCACTGAGCCGGCTTCTTCTTTTTTGCCATTTTGAATAAGCAGCCCCGAAAGTAGCAAGTAAGGTTCTTCGTCTACCTCCTTAAGCTTTGAAAAAACTTCATAATAGACGCTTGCTGCTTCATCTACCTGTCCCATGGCAGAAAGAGTACCCGCTTTAAGCTGTAGGGCTTCAACTGAATCCGGTTCAAGCTCCAGAATACGATCAGTAGCACGGAGGGCTTCATCCATATCACCCTTCCTGATGTAGTGTTGAGTGAGTCGCTTTAAAATTACAGGAGAAGAGTTCTTTTGTTTTTCGTTTGCATCCTCAAGCGCACTGAGCGCCTCTTCAAATCGCTCTTTTTTAAGAAGCAGTTCAGATTTAAGAAATAAAAAACGAGCCTCAGCATCATCCTGATCGAATTCGACATCGTGAGAAGAATCAAGACGGGGAGGCTCAGGAGATTTTCGTGAACTACAGGCAGCTATAAAAAAACAGAATAACGCGATACAAAGTAAATTTAAAATTCTCATTTCAGTAGTAGTACCCCAGAATAATACCACAGAATAACACCACAGAACGGACTAAGCCTGCACGGGCAACAAATCATCTGATGTATTCTTCATTCTCTATCATATCAACCAATTCTCTTACCCTGCCCCTCACCTCTTCAGGCACAGGTCTGATCCTGCCGGCAAGCCCCGACGCAGCAGATTCCTGTTTCGACTTGCCATTTGCCTTGACACTTGCACCGGCAGCGTTCACTCCCCCAACGCCAATTCCAACAGCACTCGCTCCCACAGCGCTCATTATTGTCTCATCATGTGAACCACCTAGGGAAGTAAAATCTTGGGAGACGTAATCTTTAGAAAATGTATCAGTTTCCAACAGAACTCCCCGCAACAGGTTGATAGACTCTGAAAGGGAATGGGTAATACCGGAAAAAGGAAGTCCGGGAAGAGATTCCCTGCTCTTTTCACCCTTATCCGCCATATCTACTGATTTTTTAGATAATAAAATATATTCTATCATTTCAAGCAGTTCTATTGCTCTTTTTAGAGATTTCTCGCTTTTCATATTCCTACACAATATAAGTATTGTTTTGTATTACTACCGAAGTGGGCTACAGGGTATATACGGTATTTCTCTATATTAGGTAAGTAGCAGATGGGTGTTTTGTGATTTTTTTTTGTGATTTTTTTGCATATTTCTTAATGATTTAGTAAACCTCTATCAAATTTTTATTGGCACTCAAGAAGGAAGGATGTGATTTGAATGATTGAGATAATAGTTGGGGGAAACAATCTTGAAAAAGCGATGCGGGTTCTCAAAAGAAAACTCATCAGAGAAGGAGTTTTCAAGGAATTAAAAGCTCGTCGTTTCTATGAAAAACCCTCTGAGAAGAAAAAACGTAAAGACAAAGAATCCGTAAAAAAACGTAGAAAAGAAGTAGAGCGTTCCAGAAGGATTCTTCCTTAATCTATCTCCAATTGGTTTAGATTTTCTAAAATATTTTTGCGTATGAATGTGCACGAACCCATTGCAGGCTTGTCCTCTGATTAAATGCGCATTCTACCTCCCATTCTTTACCGTTATATTTTAAAAGAACTGCTTACTCCTTTTGGGGTAATACTGTTTGTCTTTACCGGTCTCCTTTTTTTAGCCCGAAGCCTCAGACTTGTAGAGTTGATTGTAAACAAGACCGCTTCTTTAAGTGATATCATAATCCTCTTCAGTTATATCATTCCCCAGTTCCTTGAAATGGCTATACCGATGGCGTTTCTGCTCTCAATTATCATCGCCTTTGGAAGACTCTCTGCTGATAGCGAGCTTGTGGTCATGCGTTCAGTCGGGCTTAGCCTCTCCAAACTTATTCTGCCAGTAGCACTGTTTGCCATCAGCGTAAGCGTATTCTCAGCCGGCATCTCACTTCTGGTAAGACCCTGGGCGAACTATCAGCTTGGACTTGGACTTTTCAGGCTCGCCACCGCTCAGGCAAGCAGCGGACTGATTGCAGGGTCATTTAACGAAATTGGACCACTAACCATATATGCAAGAGAGGTGATTGATCAGGGTGCCTTACTTAAGGATGTGATAATATCTGACCGTAGAAATCCTGACTCTCAAAGGATATTCTTTGCGAATCGGGCAAGAATCCAATCAAATGATGAAACAAGAACGGTACTCATCCAGCTGTTTGATGGCAGCATGCATGAAGGAACAGGCTCAAGTCTTTCCCAGACCGAGTATGCACTGAACTCGATCAGAATTTCTGAATCAGAAATGACCGATTCTGATGAAGCGATCAAAAAAAAGAAAATAAGTGAAATGTCAACCGGAGAACTCAGGGATAACATTAACGTAACACTTGCAAGAAATGAGACTGAAATAGATGGTCACAGCGTTCCCCGCATGAAAGTTGAGCTTCATAAGAGACTTGTGCTTCCCGCATGCTGCTTCAGTGTGGCACTGCTGGCTCTTTCGCTTGGGATCCAGCCAAGCAGAGGGGGTAATCGCTGGGGAATGACTATCAGTTTTATTGCCGGCATTTTCTTTATACTTGCGTACTACATTTTCTTTGCGCTTGTTTCTGCTATCAGTGAAACCGGAAAATTCTCCGTCGAACTACTTATGTGGACTCCCAATTTCTTCTTTTTTATCCTGGGAGCCGTACTTTTCAGACAAGTTGGAACAGAACGCTGGTCTGCCGTAACTGATACCATTCTTCAGTTTTTTACTTCTCTGGGTAAACGCTTTTCAAAATCTAAACTCGGAATGAACAGTGGCACTTAAAAAAAGAATTATCACAAGAGCAAGAATCTTCCTTATCCGACTGCTGCGGGGACCTTGGATAAACACCCTTGAGTCGTACCTGCTTGGGGAGTTCTTTTCCGTGCTTTTTCTTTGTCTCCTTGCATCAAGCGGGCTTTTTCTCGTATTTGACACATTTGAGCGCTTTAAAACCTTCCTTTCCCATAATGTTTCTTTTTTCACGGCAGCAAGCTACCTTTTATTTAAAATACCCCTCATTTTACAATTAATGATTCCAATTGCTGCGCTCGTTGCCACCTTGATCAGTATAGGAAGGCTTTCTCAAAAAAGTGAAATAACCGCGATGCGTTCATGCGGCATGAGTATCACCAGCATTGCACGTCCCATCCTGCTCTCTTCACTGCTTCTTTCCGGAGTGATGTTTCTGAATGGAGAATTCCTGCTTCCCGTTGCCACTGAACGAGTGGAAGAAATTCTTCAGTTTGACATAAAACAGAAACATTTATCCGGTTCTTTTAACAGAACAAACTTCTGGTATCGGGAGGACAATACATTCATAAATGTAGGCTTTTATGATGCTCCTCAGCAGAAAATCGAAAGTGTTACCACTCTCTCCTTTGATAAAGAGTTCAAACTGGACAGAAGGATTGACGCTCAAAGGGGTCACTGGCATGGGCATCTCCTTGGATGGACTCTTGATGAAGCAATAGAGTCGGGACCTATTCATTCCGAGTACAATACCTTGATTCATTTTGGAAGAATTCCTTTTGTAACATCAAAATCTCCCAACGACCTGTATGATCTGCAACGCTCCGCTGAAACTTTCACCTACAAGGAATTAAAACGCTACATCAAAAAACTCGAAGAAGAGGGAGTCCCGGTAAGTAAATACAAAGTTGATCTTGCATCAAAAATCTCCTTTCCATTTGTTTGTGTCATAGCAACTCTGGTTGGACTACCCTTTGCCTTTACTCCCGCACGTTCAGGCTCCCTCACTATCAGTTTTATTGGAGGAGTAAGTATCGGATTTGGTTATTACGTCACCCATGCGATTTTTTCATCCTTTGCCGCTGCCGGCTTCATACCAATTCTACTCGGTGCCTGGTCTGCTAATGTTCTTCTTGGAGCAATCGGTTTATACCTTCTTGGAGGAGCCGAGTTTAAACACTAACTCATTGAAACTTAATTACATTTTTCTTTTTTAAGTCATTTCTTAAAATTTCATGTAATAATTCCTGAGTAGTCCAAACGAACCTTTTCAAATTCCTGGTCGGGTAGAGAAAGAGCGTAAATCAACCTGTTAAGTGCACTCTTTTTGCAGTGTGGTTATCTGGTTGGTTTATGGTGGGGGTTTTTTGTTTTTTTTTGAAAGGGCTGACATGACATTTTATCTTATAACGGGCATCTGTCTGACCTGGGCACTGCTCGCATTCTTTGCTTATCCCTTTTTTGCGATGAGCAACGTAAAGAGACAATTAGGACGACCTACGAACAACGCAAAAAAAGGATATAATTGTTCGTATCATTTTATTGATGGCGGGGGGATATACATATATCCATGCAAAGGAGTTGAATACAACGAATACTACAGGATGGACGAAGATGAACATCTCATTGTCTTTCTGATGGAAAATGGGAAGGTCGTCGATCATTTCACAGGAAAGGGACTCGGCTTAACCTTAGAGGACGACACTTGGCGTTACTTAAAAACTGAGGTTGAAAAAGGATGGGCACGTGAAACATGTCACTTTCTGTGAATCCCGTGTGGTAAATCACTAATTGTTTTTTTTGAGGGTTGTACCTATTTACATAAACCAACCCTCTTTCTTTATTTAAAATATTCACAAGCTTGTTTTTTACGCCTGTCATACATACTTATTTCAGCTTCAGGTCTGATATGCCAGGAGTGGAGTGGCGGGGAAAAGAAGAGGGGCAGGGAGTGGCTTTTGTCGAACTCAAGCGGACTGAACGCATGGGTATTAACACGCGAACCTGACTTATGCAGCGTGAGGGAGCCATTCGACAAAAGGCACTCCCTGCCCCTCTTCTTGGTGGGTAGAGTGAATGGTATCAGGAGTAAGAAAAAACCCCAATAAAAACAACTTGATACTCACCCCTCCTTTCTCCTCAAGTACCCTATCCTCAATGACGATTCATATTGGTAACCTGATAATCTCTAAAGTCACCAAAATGAATAGAAATTCTGACTCCAACACATCGGCTTCAAACGACACCAGTGGTCAGCGTATTGCCGTGTTTCAGGAGCTGACACGACTCAGTGCATCTAACGCCTCCACCCAGAGAATATTTGAAGTTCTGGCAAAGGATGCGGGGTTCAGAACCGGAGCACAAGGGGCAATCACCCTTCGCTCATGTGAAAACGAAGATACTTTTTTAATACAGGGAGTTTTTGGTCTTCCAAAACAAAAACTCCCCGGAGAAATTTCCGGAAAAGACTCTCAAATAGTTCGTGCAATTGCCCTCGGTACCACCATTTCCGTTCCCGACCTCAAAACATCAAAAGACAGCTCACTTGAATTTTTAAGCTCACTCGGTATGCAATCAGTTCATATTGCACCACTTAGTTTACGAGATGAAAATTACGGTGCGCTCCTTCTTCTTTATAAAAATGCAACCGACCTCTCACCTGAAAAGATGCAGCTCCTTCTGGACATGGTACAAGGTGGCTCTATTGCAATTGCGGGAGCACTCGCGCGAGATGCCCTTTCCAACTACACACACAAACTGGAATCTCTCGTACAGGAACGAACCGCCGATCTTGCGATTCAGACGGCACGTGCAGATGAGGCAAATCAGGCAAAAAGCCAGTTCGTTGCAAACATGAGTCACGAACTGAGAAGCCCCCTTACTGCAATTGTTGGATTTTCAAGTGCACTTTCGGAAGGATTATTTGGTGAACTGAATCAAGAACAACTCGACGCACTGCAATCCGTTATGAATGCTACAGAGCACCTGAAGGATTTGATTAATGACGTACTTGATATGGCTCGGGTAGAGTCCGGCAAGGAAGAGGCAAAACCAAGCAAAATTGCTCTGTATGAGGTTATCTCTCAAATTCAAAAACTGATGATGCAAACTGCTGCGGGGAAAAACATAAAAATTGAAACACCGACTCTTGGTGATACTAAAGAGACTTTTATCTGGGCTGACAGCAGACACATCAGACAGATTCTCATTAACATAATATCAAACGGCATCAAATACACTCCACCCGGTGGTACTATCAGTATTTCAACCGAACCTCTTGCCGATAAAATAAAAATTTCTGTTTCAGATACCGGGGTGGGAATTCCCACAAATGATCGAAGCAAGGTTTTTCAGGAGTTTTCAAGGCTTGATGATGAATACTCCACACAACAAGTTGGAACCGGGCTGGGTTTAAACCTGACCAAACGTCTAATCGAACTTAATGGTGGCAGCATTGATTTTACAAGTGAGGTTGGCAAGGGTACCACTTTTTTCTTTATGATACCTCTGTTTTCTGAATCAAAAGAGGCTGTGGTAATAGACTATGAGGCGACTACGGCTCCGGAAAAGAATACTGCTTTTGTAAAGCTCGACGGACTCTCAATACTTGTCCTTGAAGATGATGAAGCTACAAGGAACCTGATCGGGTCATTGCTGCAAAAGGTCGGGGCGGATGTAGTGCTTTCTGAATCAAATGCGCAGGCACTGGATTTGATCACAGAGCGGCATTTTGATGCGGTACTGGTAGACCTCGCCTTACGAGGTGAATCAGGAGCGGACTTCATATCAAAGCTACGAGAATTCAATGAAGACATCCCGGTACTGGTGGTAAGCGGTTGTGTGTTTGATAATGATAAAAAACTGGCGATAGAATGTGGTGCCAATTTCTTTCTGGGAAAACCCTTCAGCCCACATGAACTTATTAACAGAATACGAGAAGAAACAATCGAACAGGTACTGCGCACATCATGAGCACTTCAGACCCCATTCTATCAAGACTACAGGCGGCACTTAATGCTGATGGAGATTTCCCAACCCGGGCAAAGGTAATTACCGAGATACGAGAGCTTACAGAAAATCCACTTACACCATTAGACCGGGTAGTTGACACCATTCTCTCCGAACCTTCTCTGGCAACGAGAATTCTTCATATTGTTAACTCGGTTTACTACTCACGAGCGCAACCGATAGAAAGTCTTTCACAGGCAGTGGTTCATATTGGGCTTAAGAGTATATACAACTTATGTGCGAATTTTGTGGTACTTCAACGATTCACCCCGCTGGTGAAAAAGGGAGGAGCCTTTTATAATTCGTTTATGCTCTCAATGATAAGTTCATATATGGCATCATTTCTGGATGGAGCTTCCAAAAAAAATGACAAGGAAGAAGAGGGATATTTATCCGGAAGCCTGTTCACCATAGGTCCTTTACTTTTGGGATATTATTTTCCAAAACTGTTTACCGATGCGGAAAAAAGGGCGGAACGAAAGAGAATATCTCTTTATAAAAGCATAGAAGAGTTATTGGGAGTTCCTGCGGTGAGGGTCAGTATTGAAGTGGTTGATTCTCTTGCCATTCCTTTGTTCTACAAGGATATTCTCTCCGACGCATTCATGCTTTATACCAGTAAGGAAGCCAGAAAAAGTTTTTCCGGCAGAGCCTCTTCACGTTCTGTTTGTGCAGCAACTCTCCTTGCTGAATTAATCCTTGATAATCCTGATCTCTCGACACTTCAAGCCGGAATTGCAGAAATTACAAATGATTTTGATTACGACCTGGAATTGGTTCAGAAAGGCTTAAAGAACCTTCCTGTAATTGCTGAACAACAATCAAGTCTGCTTGGAATTCATACTATTGAACTTCCAACGACGCTGATGAAGTATATTAAAGGAGAAAAAATTCAGAACTCCGATACTCTTCCCGGACAGGACGAGAATAACCCCCTTACCCCTTATCTGGAACAATTGGAACAGGCGATACAGGAGAGTGAGACACTGGCTTCTGTGATTGCAACTGTGATGGAGGCGCTTGCATTTGCTCTTGAGTTTGAGCGCATAGTCTATCTTGAAGCGGACATGGAGGGAAAACATCTTTCCGGGAAACTCGGTCTTGGGGAAAAACTTGATTCATACGAAAACCTGACTCAGGCACTGCCGGACAATCCTTTTTCTGAAGAAGTTCATATCAAATCATACAAGAATAAATCAGTTGAAACCTCTGGAATACCTTTATTCGATGATGGATGGCCCTTTGTTGCAATGCCTATCGGATATGAGAACAGAATATTGGGGGTGATCTATGCAGATCAGGTCGATACTGAAAAAGGACCCCTTGAAACAAGTGAAACTATTGCACTTTCTCTACTTGCAGACATTATGGATAGAGCGATACAAAAAAATCGTATATGATTGTTCCGATTTAATGATATCCATAGTAAACGTCTAAACTCAATAAATATAAATTTTATATGATTTTCAATATATCAAAAGCCCTGTTTTTAGTTTTTATGTGTTCGACTTTTTTTGCCTGTGCTGAAAAGGACAAAGATTCGGACGGTTCGGGTGGTTCCACTGCGGACATGAATATTGAGATTGAAGCGAGTACTGATTCTCAGGGACGCGCCACTATTTCTTTTCTCTCCGGTGAAGTTAATAAAATAGCCGTTACTGCAAACACTGATGATAATTCGACCATACGTTTTACCAGAGCACAGTCCGGCTCAAACAATTATCTTACCTCAGGTGGTCAATCCGTTTCTCTTTCAAACCAGTTTTTCAGATCCGGTAATACCGTATCCATTCCTTCCCGAATATCCGACCCTGTCCCTGAAGCGCACAGCAGATTTGAGATTGGAGTAGAAGTGAAAAGTGAGGGGGGAAACAGCAGACCTGTTGTTTTTAGTATTACCTCTCGTAATGATAACAGTCTCCGATCCGGTTCTCTTCAAATGAATATTTTTCATGTTGGTGAAGTGGCAGTCGAGGAGAACACAAGAAGCGCCGTACAGGAAGCGCTTCAGGAAACAAGACGAATTTTTTCTTCCGCTGCGGGAATTTCTTTAAAGATAGAGGAGTTTGATATTTCAGGACCCATCTCTCTTCCTCTCCCCTCTGATGGAGACCGACTGTATCTGGACGCATCAAGAAAGGCTCCCAGTCCTTCTGTAAATGTATTTATTGGTGGTGATATAGGCAGTGAATCCCCCGGGGCGGTTCTTGGTATTGCCGCGGGTATCCCCGGTCCTCCAATGCCTTCCAGAAAAAGTGCTGTTGCGGTCAGTATATTTGCTTCAGCGGGAAGCAGTGGAAGATTTGATGCTGAAGACATACGACTTCTTGGGGAAACGATTGCTCATGAGAGCGCTCACCAGATGGGTTTATTTCATCCGGTTGATTTTTCGGGTTCGGTGGTAGCTGCAACTGACCCACTGGATGACACTGAGACATGCTCTTTCTTCACTGAATGTGTAAACAAGGACTCTCTGGTTAGAAATCTTATGTTTCCAAATCCGGTGAGTAACTCTTCCGGTAGCCTGATTCCGCAGAATCAGTTATCAGAAGGACAAAAGGGTGTCTTAAACCGATATGTTGCGGTAGATTAAGGTTTCTCAATATAATACTAGCAGATATTTACAAGTGATTCGCGAAGAGGATTTTTTAACTCGTGATAACAGATTTAACGAGCCTCATCAGCTCAGAAAATAGCATTTTACTGCACTGGATAATTTTCATCTCTCTCATACTCGGAGGCTTCGGCTTTCCCATCCCTGAAGATGTCCCCCTGATTATTGCCGGTGTAGTTGCCGCAAATGGAGCAGTACCCCTGACCAGCATCGCAGCGGTGTGTTATCTGGGTGTGGTATTAGCTGATTTAATGATTTACGGAGTTGGATATAAATTTGGTCCAAGGCTTCTTGCATATGGCACCAGATCCCCCTTTCTTCCTTCTGTCACCCAGGAGCGGGTTGAAAAAGTGCGCGAGGGGCTTAGAAGAAAAAGATTTCTATATATCTTCCTTGGTCGACATCTCTTTCCCCTAAGGAGTGTAACATTCCTGACCGCAGGCGCCTTACGAATCCCCTTCCTTGAGTTTCTAATAAGTGACCTCATCGCAGCCCTGATAAGCGTTGCCATCATGGTCAGCATCGGATACTTCCTCGGAGAAAACCTCACGCCCGAAGTTCTTAAACACATAGGAAAAGAAATTCACTGGTACGGAGGTCTGACCACAATCCTTGTCATCCTTATTTTCATCCTGAAATACCTTAGAAAAAAGCGAAAAAAACGGGAGGGTAATCTGTAGCTTTCAGGTAGAGACTTCACAAAGGATAGCCTTATCCGCAAAGATAACAAAATCTCTCTTCTTTGCGGATAAAGCGAAATGAAATTTCATACAAACTAACATACTGATATAAATATATAAATTAAGCCTTTTAATTTCCCGCTGTTTTAATGGCGCTGGTTTACCAATGATCTTCTCAAAGTCTTTTTAGATGGTTTACATTTATTTTCTATCAGTGATAGCGACTAGGCAAGTCGTTTGCGAATCCATTGTGGATTGCGTCTGGCATCAAGAACTGCGATTACCGTCACTACCTCATCAACTACATGATAGTAGATCATATAAGGAAATCGCTTGGATATTGCCCTGTGAAAACCATCAACTCGTTCGTGGATACCAGCAAAATAGATAAGAGATTCAATATCTGAGATGAGACAACTGCGAAAATAATTCCCAAGCCCTGACAACTGGTGCTCGTAAAACCAAAAGCCTTCACTCAAATCCGCTTCAGCATCTGAAGAAACAGTAACAATCATTGCCCAAGCTTGAGCAATCGTGTTTTTACATCATCCCATGGTGAAACAGTGGTCTCACCAGATTCCAAACGCCGCTTGCGCTCCTGGAGAACTTCACGGTGCCATTCAGGTGATTGCGGATCTCCGTGCTTGCTACACAAGTTGTCCCAAATCATCTCCAGTAACCGAACTTTCTCGGCAACGGACATATCATTTAATGGTAGTTCAATGGACATATCAGCTTTCCCGTTTATAAGCATCATTTCCTACCAACAACCCTGACAGCCATTCCAGAATAGAACCTGCCAGATGAATCGGTAGTTGTTATAAACAATTCTAGCACAATTTCACTGAAATTAATAGATTAAACTGAGTACATGCCCCAGGAAATATACAAGAAGTGTAAATACCCTTAAAAACTCCATTTTAAAATAACATGTAATATTAAAATACAAATTTAATATTACACAAAAGCACCCTACTTATTGTAACTTTTACAGCTCCTCCGCAAATATGGTGGGGCATATTATATTTAATGCAACGAAAAGGTAATCTCGCTACTCATCATTGCGGTAAGTGCTTTACCGAAAGCTTCTCTAAGTGACGGAGCACGGGCTTCTACCAGACCTTCGTCAATGCGAATGACTGCTTCATATTCAAGAAGATCGGTGACACCTGCATGGAAGATAAGACCGTTTCTGGATTCGATCTGATTTACTAACTGCTCAACAGTTGGAAGCCAGACGAAAGATTCGCGTAATTCTGAAGGGGTCAGACCTTGAGGGTCTACAAGAATGGAAATGTGACGATCATTCCCTCTTAGAGATATTTCGTCACCAATCTCGGGATTCCATATCAAACCCTTTTGATCGAGCTCGATAGAGATATCTATGTAGTCGAGTCCTTGCATATGCCCTCCAACTATCATTCATCTGAATCTATCCTACTAATTTAGATGATAAGGGCAAGAATTTTTTTCAGGAATATTCCCGGTATAAAAGAAATACTGCAAACTGAAAGCTCATTCTATTTGCTGTGAGCAACATGCACCGAGGTATAAATACCACCCCGAACATTAAAAGTACCTGTTATCTCAAGCCTTCTTGGATTAACTGCCTTGATAATATCATTTGCAATCATGTTGGTAACCGCCTCATGGAAATGCCCCTCATCACGAAAAGACCACAGATACAACTTCAGGGATTTTAACTCCACGCAGAGTTCATCCGGAACATAAGTTATCTCAAACGATGCAAAATCAGGCTGCCCTGTTTTGGGACACAAACAGGTAAATTCAGGACATGAAAACTCAATCTCATAATCCCTTTCAGGATTAGGGTTAGGAAAAGTCTCAAGGTTTCTGGACGGACTGCTGGACATAATCAATTCACTCCAATACACTATTTTGATTAAAAATCTATAAGATTTATCGTAAATGCTTTTTATTCTTATTGATAGATGTTAATAGCACTGTAACGTACAATTTAAAATCAACTCCTTCATATTCATGAACCAAAATACGCATCTCGTATCATTCATCATACCTGTATTCAATGAAGAAGATCATCTTCTTGAGTTTCTACAAAAGATTGACCTCCTTCAACTGGAAATTCCAAAAGAACTGGTTATTATTGATGACTGTTCTACTGACTCCTCCCGGGACATCCTTTCGAACTTTTCATTCACCTCTGAAGTCATACTGATAAATAAACCCACCAATGAAGGAAAAGGTGCTGCGCTTCGTGACGGTATCAGTAAAGCCCGTGGTACCATTATTGGAATTCAGGATGCAGACTTTGAGTATGATATTAAAGACATCTCAAAAGTACTCGAACCCCTCCTCCAGGACACGGCAGATGTGGTGTTTGGCTCCCGATACAAAAACAGTCCCCTCGTACACAGAACATTTCACTATCTGGTAAATAAATTCCTTACCGTCTGTAGTAACCTCGCAAGTGGTCTATACCTGAGCGACATGGAAACCTGCTACAAATTTTTTAAGGCAGAAGTGATAAAAAATATTATTCTCGAATCAAACAGATTTGGATTCGAGCCCGAAGTAACTGCAAAAGTTGCGAGGCTTAAACTGCGACTCGCAGAAGTCCCTATCAGCTACTTTCCCAGAAATTACATAGAAGGAAAAAAAATCACCTGGAAAGACGGCATCGCAGCTTTATGGCACGTCCTGCAATTCAACTATTTTAAAAAATGGGATCAGTGTTTCACCAAGGAACTTCCTTCAAAGTACATCCCCAAAGGACAACACTGGCTGTAACAAACACCATGCTACTGAAGATCTTTTGTAGCAGACTGTTTTACCGCCTGATGCCTCCCGGACTGCTTTTCATATGATCGTATTTCAAGAAACTTCTGCTCTATCTGCTCTTCAATAATCTTGAATAAGGAGGTAACCTCTTCAATCGAGGAAATCGCCTTTGTCTCCAATGAAACCTTTTCGTCCTCTATCTCAAAAGTACCATCTTCTCTGAAAAATGCAGGGATAAGCGGCAAAGGTCGTGCTAAAAATTCCACAAGAACCGACAAAGGTGGGTTCATATGAGAAAGGGTCTGAACAATATCAGACGGTATCTTTTGAGACCTCTTTCTTAGAGAATACAACTCACCCAAACCCACTCGATAAAACTCAGAAAGTGGAATTGCAGAAATCACGTCACTTGAAAAATGCTCCGGTATATCTTCCTGAAGTACCTGCATTCCTATGTTTATAACCCCAAATACCTGCTCAGTGAGTAAAGTCAAAGACTCAACTTCAGCAAAGTCTCCAAGGAAAAATACTACCGCCGCATTAAGTATCTTACTCAACTCGGACTGTACTTCATAAAGTTTTTCATCAGGGTACTGTTCAAGCATTGATCTCAAAGGCTGATAACTCACCCCACGAACAAAAAGAGGCACTATCGGATATCCCCCTGCATCAATAACACCTCTATCTTTCTTTGAAACAATTTCCGATACCATTTTTTTAATATCCTGGAGCGACCCCTGAACGTGAAGTTGCGCAGCTTCTGATTGCATCGGTATATACTCTGATAACAACCTCCCCGACCTTCCCTGATATGCGCTTTCCTCAAATTCCAGAGTCGTTCCCTCATGAGCAGAGAGAAGAGTTTGATAGAACGAATCCGGATTGGTCTGAAACAAAAAAGCAAGTAATTTTCCTAAAAGCCGATGCCGTTCAGGGTCGTGAGTCTTAAATGCAATCCAGGTTCTGCCCCGATCAGGGCTGTAAAAATTTGGTCCCGGGGGCGAGTCATCCCTTTCTTCGTGATACTCCACTTCAACATAACGCTTTACCAAAAGTGCAAGAAGTTCCGGGTCAAGCGAGTTGATACACTTCTGAAGCGGTACCAGATCATTTGGGTCTTCAACTACCGAAAGCCACGCCCAGAAACGCTCTTCCCTGAATGAGTCCTTAGTCCATAACTCAAAATCCAGTAGTGTTCGATACTGCTTTTGAGTAATGGTAGATAAAACTTCCTGACAGGATTCAAGCCCTGCATGTTTTAGCGCAAGATAAAGGTTCTGGGGTGGGAGTTGCCTAATCTGGGCATCCAGAAGATCGCCCCTGAATAAAGCTCTGGACAACGCCTTCGCAGAATCATCAATCGTACCACTTCCCCCAATCAAGGCATTTTTTTTCATACTCATTTTTGACCGGCTAAAGAATTTTTCCAGTGCAGAAGTTCCGTAAGAGCAAATACGGCTTCAAGCCCCTTGTTTTTATCATCACTTAAAGAACGCTCCTCTGCATCACGGATAGAAGAAACACCGATGACTTCATTAATGACAGGCTTTCCAAAACGATCTGAAACAAGAGAAAACCCATGTACCACATTAGTAAGAACACTTTCATTATGAGTAGTTGCCCCCTGAAGTACCACCCCGAAAGCAAGTATCGCATCCAGCCTGGAATCGTTCTCAAATAACACTCTTGCAGCAAAAGGAAGCTCCAGTGAACCCGGAACCCGATGAATCTGAATCTGCTCAGGGTTCACCTCACATGCGATAAGCTCTGAATACGCACAGTCTATCATCCCTTCAACACAATGAGGGTGCCACATACTACCCAGGATTGCGACCCTTGCACCGGGAATCCTGTGGAATTCATTTGGCTTTTTTGGCATTTCTCCTGCCATATCTATAAAAACTACCCCCTTAAACTCTAAGCGGTCTCAGAATAAATTCAGAATAAAATTCGTCTAATTCGAGACACAATAACACATTACGGGAAAACTTTCTATTGTCGAGATAAGTGCTTCTTATTAAAATAAGACCTTCAATTTTATAAAACCCTGTTTATAGAACCCCTGACGGATATGACTTCTTTAAGTAAAATAAAACAATTTTATCCCCTTCAATTTCACCCTCTTTCTCTGCTCTTACTCTTGTTTCTATTTACTGCATGCGACAGTGGTGGTAGTGGCGGTGATTCAGGCTCAGGGGTGACTCTGGATTCTGAAGCGGCATCCGGTTTTCTCTCACGTTGTGGTCTTTATGATAACGGGACTTTTCTTGAACAACCCCTTAGAGCTGAAACCGTATCCGTTGAAGTTATTGGTTCTGATGCGGTGATCATTACCAGACTTGAAGGACGAGAAACGGGAAACTCACAACTGGTAAAACTTCATGGAATCACCTCTAAAGGAGTATCAAGCTATCGGATACTTCATGGTATTTCTCTTCTGAAAGAACGCCTGCTGGAAGGAGGATATTTCATCAGTGCGGGTAACAACTGCGGGATTGCCCTTGATGGAGGTGGCTTGGGAGTAACAGGACAAATATATTCACTTTCAGGTGAGAACATGAGTGAACTTATGCTTACTCAGGGTTCCGCTCTTCCTTTTTCCGATATCTGCGGGGGAGACCTGCTTTCTGAATGTTATAGAGGTATCGAAATAGCTAATCGTCCGCTTAGTGATATTGAGCTTGATGTACAGAGTGTGAATTTTTCTTCTGAGTGCGGTGCAGTAAAAGACTCCGCACTTCTAAACCCTGTTACCAAAGCCGAACTTGTGAGAGTCATTCCCCTCTCATCCACTCATGGCATTGTTACTCCTCTTCTGGGGCTGAGCCAGGGGGAGCAAATCATGGTACAGCTCCAAGGTCTTAGCTCTTCAGGTCTTTCCGGCACAGCGAACAGGGCTGGTGTTAACTTTATTTCAGCACATGCTGCACCTGAGGCGTATTTTGTACGTTCTTCTCATAACTGCGAGATTGAGCTGGAGTCCCTAGGAATGGCTACCATGGGGCAAATTTATACTAAAGATGGTACCTCTATAAATGAAGAGCTCATTAAACGTGGTTTTGCCCGAAGTAGCACTGATGCACCCTGCAATTCATCACTCATAGAAGCCTGCTACGCAAATCTGCAATCCCAGGCTCCGGTTATTGAAGAAGCGCCTCCACCCCCTCCGCCCACTTCAAATCCTTCAGGCGGTGGGCACCATGAAGATACAGGCTTTCCACCTCAGGACGGATATTATGAAAATTTAATCAGGAACTTTTTATGGAAACCTTCTTCAGACAGCAGTGGTAGAGTTGTGGTACTTGTAAACCCTCTTAATGTAAGAGTGGTGGTTCAAGGTTCAGTCACTGAGACATTAACCAATGTTGGTGAAACTAATGGGAGAGGGACGACAGCTCGCGGTACAAGACCAGGGTGCAGTTATGGTTCAAATATCCGGGTAACCTTCTTTAATGCCCAGAATCAACAGATACCCGTTTCCAGTCCGGATGGGGTTTCTGTTGTAGTACCTGATGGGTGTAAAAGGATGGAATTTAGAAAATAAGATTGAGCCTCTCATTCTGTATATTTTGCATAAAAAAGCCTTAAATAGTATCCTGCGCCTGGATTAAAAATAGTTATTAATTTAATTAGGATTTTTGGTATGTCGATTAAAAAAGCGGTAATTCCTGCGGCTGGTCTGGGGACTCGATTTCTTCCTGCAACAAAAGCTGTTCCAAAGGAGATGTTACCTATCATTGATATACCCACCATACAGTACATCGTAAAGGAAGTTGTCGAATCCGGCATAGAGGAAATAATTTTCATCACCAGTAAGGGTAAGGACGCTATCCTTGATCATTTTGATACGTATCCGGAGATGGAACAGAAACTTGAAAGAGAAGGGAAAATTGATCTTTTAAATGCGCTGAAAGAAACTTCAAGAATGGCGAAATTTGTTTCGGTGCGACAATCTGAACCTAAAGGGCTTGGGCATGCCGTGTTGTGTGCAAAGGATATAGTTGGAGATGAACCATTTGTCGTTCTTCTTGGAGATGATCTTGTAGATGCATCAACCCCCTGCTCCAAACAAATGATTGAGGTTTATAACAAACACAATAAATCAGTGGTTGCTCTAATGAGAGTTCCGAGTAGTGATGTTCCCAAGTTTGGTATCTGCGGGGGACACACTACTTCTGAAAGAGTGTATAATCTTGATACCATGGTTGAAAAACCGAGCTTTGAAGACGCTCCATCTAATCTCGCTATAGTGGGACGCTATGTTCTCAAACCATCAATTTTTAAATACCTTGAAGAAACTACCCCCGGTAAAGGTGGAGAAATTCAACTTACAGATGCCATGGCGCGCATGATGAAAGTTGAAGGGTTTATGGGGTATGAGTTTACAGGACAGCGATTTGATGCTGGCGATAAGTTAGGGTTTTTACAGGCAAATATCTCCTATGCGCTTAAAAGAAGAGACATAGGTCCACAACTGAAAGCCTATCTGAAAGATCTTGTTGAACAAATTAAATAAGTTTCCAATATTTACTTAATTAGTTACAGAACCTTATATAGACTATTGTGTTTAGTGCCTTATCCTAGTAATATAGTGCCTAATCTTCTTTCTCATTATATCCTTTTGTAGAATCTATTCTCTAACTCGCCACAGCCGGTGCATGTGCAGCAACAGGTAGAGGGTTGTGGTGGGTGAGTTCAAAAGTTTTTAAGGATTTTATGGAGGTTAACAATGAACAAAACTGTTTTGATCAAAGAGTCGCTTGGTCGTGTCTTCAGATTTATTAAGGAATATTTAGACGCGAATCCTTCTTATCCGTTCCAATTTTTTCGGGAACCTAACGGCTTCGAAAATTTTCTGGATGTAGAGTTCATTTTTGATGATAGTCAAGGCGCAATGGACGAAACAATTACTTTCGGGGTAATTCCTCAAAGTAATACCCTTGTGTACGATTCAGAGATGCTGAAGAAAGATCGAAACAGATTCGACTACTCTCTTCTGCATTTCGTAATCAAAAGGGCTCTTATGCAAAGTTCTGATTATGATGAAACCATTCTGTCCTACATCTCCTGTGTCCTTCAATTAAGAGTCATACGTACGGCTATGGATAATGGAGAAGGAGACTACCTTGTGAATGCAGCAGAATCGGTCTTGAATCTGCTTGATATGGAAAAATATATTTATGTCAAGAAGAACAGAGCTTGGTATATCGACAGACAAAATCACATCATAGACATGCACAACATGGCAAATTCTGTCTTTGAGAATTATCTGGACGTAGACCATCTTTCTCCGAGAATCAAGCTTGTTAAACAAGTAATTGCAAGAGTCATGATTCCATATGTATCAAAAAAAATGATACGCAAACTATGGAAGCCATGTGATTTGGAGGAACACCTGGTAGCACAACTCAAAAGACAATTGAGTGGAAGCACTAACTTCTATGACGTTCTAGGAGTGGCTTACCAAACAATCGAACAGCTTGTGGATAAGCCGGAGTATCAACTGTCATGGATAAGTCGGGGCTTGATCTACGACAGAGACACAGTCTCTGCCGCATACCGTAACTAACTACATGCGGTAAACGTATTAATTTCAGGAAGGTTTGAATGGACTCACTCACTTCCTGTACTCAAAATTCATTTGTAAAATTTATCATAGAATAAGAGCTGTGATTTAGGGTATAATGGTGTTTGTAACTCTTTAACTACAGGCATTATGGCATTTATCTGGGTTGATAGTGCATCGAAGGTAAGGTCGCCCTATGAGGTGAAAGCTCGTAACAAACGGGTGGATAAAGTTGAACATGCGACTTCCGGGGAAGCTATTGGGGATGCGGTAGATACTTTTACTCTGAGCGAGGAATATCAGGAAGCAGCAGCTCACCTTGCTTACAAACAGGCGGCTGAAAAAAAGGATGGTTTCGGGAAACCTCTGTATGCTGAAGATATCATGAGTAGCCCGGTAAAAACACTTGGCACCACGGCAAGTCTTACCGATGCTCTCTTGTTTATCAAAAACGAACGCTTCAGACACGTACCTATAACCAACTCAGAAGGTGTTCTTGTTGGAATCATCTCAGATCGTGATTTTTTCAGGTATTACTACGAAAAAGATACTAATGAACAGGAAGCGCTTGAAAATATCACCGATCTTATTAAATCCCGGGTACTGACCGCAAGCCCCGATACCAGAATCAGCGAAATTGCCCGTATCATGTTTGAAGAAAAAATCGGCGCTATGCCCATACTCGACTCTTCTCATTCCCTTACGGGAATCATAACCAGAAGCGATATTCTGAGGGCATTGGTTAAAAGAACTTCTTTTGAATCCTGGGCATAAGAAAAACTACATTTTCTCTTCCAGTATCTTGCAAATCCTTTCCGCACTCTTTCCATCTCCATAGGGGTTAGTGGCGGTGCTCATTTTTTGATATTCAGATGGGTTATCCAGGAGTCTGCTTACGTGTGTAATGATCGACTCCTCCTCTGTCCCTACAAGTAGAGAAGTGCCTGCTTCAATCGCTTCCGGGCGTTCGGTACTTTCTCGCATTACAAGAACAGGCTTTCCAAGATGAGGTGCCTCTTCCTGAATTCCCCCTGAATCTGAAAGAAGTAAGTATGCCTTATCCATAAGCCAGACAAATGCCTCATACGGCAGTGGTTGCGTAAGAAGGATATTGGATACCCCTCCAAGGATTCGGTGCACCGGCTCCTGAACTTCCGGATTCAAGTGCACAGGGTAAAGAAAATTAACCTCAGGATATTTCTCCGCAAGAGTTCTAATGGCTCTGCAAAGCGATTCAAACCCCGCACCAAAATTCTCACGACGATGCCCCGTAATAAGTATGGTAGCTTTATCAGTACCTAAAAAGGATATTATATCATCTGATATGGCATCAGGTTTTTTCTTTCGTACCTTATCAAGAATATACTGCAATGCATCAATGACTGTATTTCCGGTACAAAAGACCTTTTCAGAAGGTATCCCCTCCCCAAGTAAATTTTCTTCCGACCACCTGGTCGGCGCAAAATGATATTCTGCAATTCGGGAAACAAGACGCCGATTCATTTCTTCAGGGAACGGACTATATTTCGTAGGAGTCCTTAGACCCGCTTCAACGTGCGCTACAGG
Organism: uncultured Bdellovibrionales bacterium; assembly: GCA_964612555.1. GTDB lineage: Bacteria > Bdellovibrionota_C > UBA2361 > SZUA-149 > DAOLCO01 > DAOLCO01. The sequence goes on from CAZTBW010000004.1 coordinate 208,793, forward strand.
AATCTTGTGATAAAAAGCAGCAAGAGAAACGGCAAAAGCTGAGGTAGTATCCCCTTGCACAATCACTAAAGAAGGTTTTTCTTCCTTGAAAACTTCAGAGATTTTTTCAACCACCCGGGAAGTAATCTCGGAGAGAGACTGACCGGGAGTCATAAGAGCAAGGTTTCTGTCCGGGGTCAAAGAAAATGAAGACAAAGTCTGAAGAAGCATCTCATGGTGCTGCCCCGTAACCCAGATACAGGGATTAAGTACTTTTGATTTCTTAAGCGAAGCATATACAGGCGCCAGCTTCACCGCCTCAGGTCTGGTTCCAAATACAAGCGCAAGCTTTTTCATCAAAAAACACTCTCCACCTTAGCGGTACGAATGAGGAACCCAGCTTCCCCATTTCTTCTCATATTTCTTCTTGTTATCAGAAAATATCTGATCATACGTCTGCTTTGGAAGCTGGCTGAAAGAAATAGAGCCATAATGATGAATAAAAACATCCTCCACACAAACCACCCGATACCCTGCCGCTCTGACACGCTCGGCATAATCATCATCCTCAAACATACCAATACCAAAACTCTCATCAAGATAGCCGACCTTATCAAGCACTTCCTTACGAAATGCCACACAGAACATCGCCGCAACATCAATATCAAAAAACTCTCCCTGATACTGATTCCTCAAACCCCAGCTAAAACCCGTCATCTCAGGGATTGATCGATACGTGGTCTCTATTTTTGCTTCATTCCCTATACAGTTCGTAACCGGTCCAACTATACCAAGCTCTTCCTGACTTGCATAATAAAGAAGACGCTCCAGCCACCCGCTTGGCACCACCACATCATTATTTAAAAGAACAAAAAAGTCCGAGTCTTTTGCATAGCTAAGCCCCTGATTGTTTCCAGCGGCAAAACCCTTGTTTTCATCGTTTTGAATAAGTTTTATTTTGGGACATATCGCTGCTGCCGCTTTTAAATATTGGCGAACTTCGGGGGAAGAAGCATTGTCAACAATAACTATTTCATAATTCTCATAACTGGTATTCTGAAGAATACTTCCAAGACACTCCCTGAGATAAGGAAACGCCTCGTAAGAAAGAATAATAATTGATACTTTTTTCTGAATTTTTTTGATTTCTTCCCGAAGTACCTGCCCTCTGTGTTCCCAGGTTTCATTCAAGGCAACTTCCCTTCTTTGCTCCCTCTTCTGATCAGACACATCTTCTTTCAGAGCACATTCAAGATTTTCCACGAACTCTTCAGGAGATTCATACAGATACGTAAGATTATCATAACGCTCTGTCTCCGGAAGAGAGCGGGCAACTACAGGCTTTCCACTTGCAAAGTACTCGTACAACTTTACCGGGTTAGTAGCTTCTGTAAGTGGCAGATGTTTAAAAGGAATCGTACATACATCAAAAATCGAAAGATACGAAGGCAAATCCGAGTAGCTGATTTCACCTAAAAACTTTATATTCTTCTTATCAAGTTCCTCTCTGATCTCATCCGGATAACGTCCAATAAGAACAAATGTCCAGTCGGGATGAACCTCTGCGGCGTGTTTTACCGCCTCTACATCAAACCACTCCGCAATTGCTCCGAAATATCCAATCACCGGCTTTTTGTAAGAACCCGGGGAGATACCCTCCTTTGATACCTTGGAAGGAACAAGGGACTTGGAAAAGTGCTCAACATCTCCCGCATTACGAATCAACACACAGTGGTTGTCACTTTCACGTGCCTGTTCGTACAGTTTCTGAGATGAGGTAACGAGAAGATCTGAATTTTTTTTCAGCTCATCTTCTGCACGGAGCATTTCCGTGCTGTTATTCTCAAAACCACTGTGATCATCCATGCAGTCATATATAATCGGATATCCTCGTTCTTCTTTTAATTTAAGAGCATATGGCAGCCAGAACGGAAGGTGTACAAACAAGACAACATCCTCAAAAGCACGCTCCAGAAGAAAGGAAGTAATAGCACGACAGCCAATTTCAACACTGCGGTAAGACGGAGTGTGCTTATAAAGATTCAGTCTGGGATTACCGGGAAGCAATAATTTCGTAACCCGTTCTTCAAGAGGAACAGTAATAATTTTCTCTGTTCCATACCCATGAAGACACGTTGACACATAACAGACATGATCTCCATGCCGTGCAAGTTCCCGAAGAAGATGCTGGGGACGTTGTTCCCGATACTCCCACTCAATAACGGGAAAACAAATTACCGCTCTATGCCTTGCGTGAGAATCATCCAGGTCTGCCTGCACCAGACTCTCATTTGATACAAGCTCCAGTGAAACAGAGTGAATGGCAAAAAGAGAGGGTTTCTCGCACAACCTGAAACGCACCTCGGAAGCTTCAAGAGGTGCAGCTAAAAGAAGCTCCGCAGTGTTTGCACTGGTAATCCGCATAGGTTTTTCAGTAGAAACACTTTTTCCGGAAGAGTTGAGAAATTCCACCTTGGGGATGATCGGCTCAGGAAAACTTGTAAATGAAATTTCTATCTTGCAAAGGTTTTTAGTGGAAGAAGGAGGGGGTAGGGAAATAGAAATTGAGGCATTCCCCTTTTCTGAGATATATCCAAAAGGGGTAAGCACCATAGCACCTTCAGAGATGGCACCGGGAAAACCTTCATAGGTACCATCAGGCACGGGAAGACCTCCGTAGCGAGACTCCACCGCAGACTTTTTCCCGAGATATCGATAATATCTGGGAGAATACAAACGCTTAGTCTTTTTAACTATTTTTTTGAGATTGCTCACGATTCTATCACAAAGAATTTAGTAAATTTTCAGTACATTTCACAGGGGGTTTTCGTAGGGGCTTAGTAGCAAATTAAGAGCGTTTCATCAAGTCAGGGGACCGCAATTATTTTTTAAGTTGCTGAATTTTCTCATATCCTGGTGCCAGCTCTGCCCTTAATCTCCTGATTTCTTCACTACTTGACTCTAGTACGCTGGCAAGTCTTCTTATTTCATCATCTCTTGTCAAAATGTCATTATACATATTTTTTATAGTCTCACTGGTCTCTGAAACTATTTTTGAAAGTCTGCTGATTTCTTTATCTCTCTCAAGGATATCACCGGAGGAACTCGTTCCGGGAAGAACTCTGATTTCTTTTGTGAGTTCGATAAAAAACCGTGTCATAAACTCTTCCCACTCACGCCTTTCAACCTGCCTGACGCTTTTTCCGGCTCCGTCTTCCATGGAAAAAGGGTCTTTTGAAGCCAGCACTATCCTTCGGTAACCATCCCCCGCCCCATCATTTTCAACCCAGTCATTTTCAGCAAAGTGCCTGTTAAAATAATCCGATATTCTAATAATAAACGAATACATTTCAGGAAACCCATGAAGTAAAATTATTTTGGGAAGCAAGTCTTTCAGCCACTCAATTTTTCCATGTTTGAAACTTTTTACATGCCACCCTTTCTTTTTTAAAAACTCCTGCAACTCAGCACTTGAAGGTAAACCATATTCATCATGCTCCTTGAGCCAGGAATATTTTTCGCCGTAAACGGATTGGTACTGGGAGTGAATAATCTGATCAAGTTCTCTGGCGTGAGAAGTATCGCCACAGGGAAAGGCAAAAAGCAGAACACCCCTTGAAAGATGCACACATCGTTCTACAAATTCATTTCTTTTTTCAAGAGGAATATGTTCATACGTATCTATGGAAACAACTACATCCTTTTTATTTTCAACTGCATTAACATCCAGATCAAAAATCGAATCAGTAATCACTCTTTTATCGGGAAGAGATACCTCCTTAAGAAGAGGGTCAAGGTATGTAATATCTTTACCTCTCAGGAAATTACCCAACAGACAATAAGGACCGGAACCGATATCAAGCACACTTGAGAACTCAATTGAGGACTTTTCAAGAATTGAGCTTGTCCCAAAATATCTACTATATTGATCAAATATCATTGCTTCTTCTGACATTTCCCCAGCCTGTCGTTTCTTCTTATTTCGTCCACTTGCGCATTTACCATCAACTCTGTACACCAAGAACGGGAGTGTCGCAAAATGAATGTCATAAGATTAATTAAAAACCTGCTTACTACTACGTTTCAACAAAAAGAGCTGATTTTTTCATTAACAAAACGTGAAATTGCCTCCCAGTACCAGGGCTCCTTCCTGGGCATCATATGGACTATCATTACCCCTGCAATAATGATCACCGTATTCTGGTTTGTTTTCAGTGTGGGCTTTAAAAGTCAGCCCATGAACGATGTCCCCTTTGTAGTATGGCTCACCGCAGGTCTTTCAATCTGGATGTTTTTTTCCGAGTCCATTCTAAGTAGTTCCGAGGTTATCATTCATAATTCTCAACTGATCAAAAAAACTCTTTTTAAACCTCAAATCCTGCCTCTGGTTAAAGTTCTAAGCAGCCTTGTGACTCATGCCATCTTTGTACTGATTTTAATATTTCTGATTTTATCTCAAGGACTTCCTTTCTCTTGGTACTACTTTCAAGCCCTTTACTACCTTTTTTGCACCATGATGCTTGCTCTTGGGCTTGCCTGGCTCGTATCCTCACTTACGGTATTTATAAGAGACATAAGTAAAATCGTTTCTGTTTTCATGCAGATTGGTTTTTGGAGTACTCCCATCTTTTGGGATATCAGCATAATGGACTCTCCCCTGATTCGTGACCTCCTTCGGCTTAACCCCATGTACTATGTAGTGCGGGGGTATCGGGAATCCTTTATTTATTCTGTTCCGTTCTGGAACCACCCCGCAGAGACTCTTCGTTTCTGGATTATTACCGGGGTAATACTTGCTCTGGGCGGATTACTCTTTCGCAAACTGAAACCTCACTTTGCAGATGTTTTGTGATTTGGTGTGGCACTAGAACGGGTGTTTTGGACTCCTCAGACTTTTCTATCTTTTTTGTCCCTAATCAAACTTTATTAAGGTTTAAGTAAAAGTTTACCTGATCCCAAGCTCACAAATTTAGGATAAACTACAATAATATTTTTATGGGCTCTTTAGTGCAAAGTAACTTTGAGCCGATTGTACTATTAAGATTACAAGGGAAAGATTACACAAGATATGTAAGCTTTTCCTTGTAAGCAAACTTATATCAGGACCAGATGCTTAACATGAATAAGATATCTTTTTTATCATTATTACTCGCTTTCACACTAGTGATACCTCTTAATTTGCATGCGCAGGTTATTGGGGATTACGATGGGGACGGCACTTCAGATCTTTCTTTGGGGCTTGTTGACCGTGGACGTAACTATACTGCGTACCTGACCCGCAGAAGCAGCGCACCTACTAATCCTTACTTCTGGGAATGGGGAGTAGCAGCAGATGCTTTTGCCCCCGGAAGATATTACAGCAATGACGACAGAATATTTCCTGCTATTGTTCGGGTAATCAGCGCATCCCAACCACTTCAATGGTATTTTAAAAAACCTGATGGTTCCGATCTGACTCTTCAATACGGTCTTCCGGGAGACACCGTTCCGAATCATGGACCTGACTTTGATGGCGACGGAATATCCGACATTTATGTTGTTCGTGACGGAACATCGGCTTTTTATCCCGGATTTAAAATATGGTTCATCGCTCTTAGCTCTACCGGCACAGTCCATCAGACGGTATTTGGTATGAGTGGTGACAGAGTGTTCGGTGCAGATGTAAATGGTGATGGGATAGCTGAAATGGTAGCTTTAAGACCTACTACCTACGAATGGTTCAGTGCCAGCATATACGCAACTGATGCTTCTCATATTCATGCACAACAGTGGGGACTACCTGGTGATCTTCCACTCCTGCCTCAGGATCTTGATGGAGATGAGATGCCCGACTACATTATCAGCAGAAGGGAAGGAGCAGTACAATTCGCCTATATCCGGTTCTCAAATGGTTCATTCCAGAAGAGACAACTTGGAATGGCAGACTCCATACCGGTAGTTGGTAAATTCAGTTCTCAGAGAGTAGTATCTGATTTTGCATGGCAGCAAAGAGATACCGGATGGGCAGCAATAAGACATGCGAATGGAAACTTGAATCTTTTCCAGCACGGGATATCCACTAATGCTATCATTCGCCCGGACGGAACTGTCGTACAACCTAATGAAGACGGACGATTCCCCGGTGCACAAGTTAACCCTCCCGGCGGTGGAAACGACGACCAGCCCCCGATAGTGGGAGAAGGTCTTGGTTCAGTTTGTCAGACTATTCAGGCACCTTTTAGAGGCTTCCTGTGGAAACCTGCATCAGATCACTCAGGTGCCCCAAGAGAAGGAAGACCTATGATAGCGTGGGAAGCTTCACCTCCATCCGGTATGTCCTGTTTAAGAATCTACTCCAGCAACGGTGGAGAGGTTTCCAGATTCGGTAGATATGCCACCGGTGGACATTATGGTGCACGCTGGTATTCAGGTTGGGGATGTGGTGACCACAAATATGCTTCTCATATTGCTCAGGCAGCCACCAACTCAGCCGGAAACAGAAACGTATATGTTCAGGCAGGGGGAGGAAAGTGTATTGGTCCAATTAACCCGACATCAAGAAATGGTAGTCTTTAGTAAACTGATACCGTTTCTTTGTTTATATTAGTAATAAAAAAGGGCGCATATACTGCGTCCTTTTTTTGTGCCTTTTTTTATTTCATTTTTGTTGCAGATCTGTGCTACAATTCCTAAAATTCACGTATCAGCATGATGAAATATACACGATTTATTTTTCTACTACTCCTCCACTTCTGCATCCTCTCTTCACCCTCTTATGGAGAGAATGCCCCGGGAGATAAAGACGGTCTTGGACCAACCTATCCCAAATGGAAACAGATAACTCATGGGCTTGAGTTCAGCAAAATGCTTCTTCCTGCCTCCGGTTCTTTTGTCAGATCAGAGTTATATATACTCAAAATAGATCTCAAACTTCTCACTATTTCAGGAGTTCATGCCCCAACACATCTTGGGGAAAAAAGGGGGAGTGTAAAATCCATGGTACGGATAAAAAATGCCCTAGCAGGTATCAATGCAAATTTCTTTGATACCAAAAACGATACTCTCGGGGTACTTATAGTAGACACTGAAATGCTTTCCTCTCTCCACGAAGGAGGGAAATTATTAAGCGGTATCTTTCAGATTAAACAAAACATTCCATCCATAATAAATAGAAACGAGTTCACACCTGAAATGGTAGAACTGGCGGTACAGTCCGGTCCCCTGCTGATTGTAAACTCAAAAAAAACAAGAGTAAGTTCTCAGGATCAGAGAAGCAGACGCTCCGGTATCGCAATAACGGAAAAGGGCGATATCATTCTCTTTGCAACCCAACTTCGTTTCCCCGGCGCAACTCTTGAAGAACTGCGCTCAACTCTTTTACATTCAGACCTCGGCATCACCAATGCCCTTAATCTTGATGGGGGCGGCTCTTCTCAGCTTTTTTTCTATGAGAATCAGGAAAAAACCAAAGAAATTTCCTTATCAGGGGGAGATGAAGTGCCATCGGCGATAGTTGTGCTTCCAAGGGAAACCCTTTAATATACCCCAATGAACGATGCGATCACCGATATAGTTATTGGAATGTTGAGCCCTGAGCGGCTGGAGCGTATAGATCATGTTCTTGAAAACAGAACCTCTTCACTTACTATTCTTTTGGACAGGATTCATCACCCTCACAACATTGCCGCAATACTGAGAAGTGCCGATGCATTCGGAATACGCAGTGTACACCTTATTGAATCATCAAAAAACAATGACAAATCACTTGATGAAAAACATATTTCTGAAGCACAGAAATCTCCCGGCATAAGCATGGGAACGGAAAAATGGGTCGAAATAGTCAGACACTCCTCTGGTAGAGAGGCAATACAGTCTCTGAAGACTGAGGGCTTCACAATAGTTACACTTAATCCTCCCCCGATTAATCCCCCCACTGACAATCTTACCTCTAACGGCAGTTCAAAAGACTGTATCTCTATTACTGAATTACCGTTTGAGAAAAAACTCTGCCTCCTTTTTGGAAGTGAGCTTGAAGGGGTTGACCCTGCACTTGAACATGAAGCTGATATCAGTGCCTATATACCAATGTATGGTTTTGTTGAAAGCTTTAATGTTTCAGTAGCCTGTGCCATTACCTTGTTCTGTTCTGTAATAAAAAAGACTTCTCCTGAAAGAAGAACTCCCCCTCTTTCAGAAACTGAAAAGGGCGCATTAAGAGACAAATGGATAAAACAATCCATCCCGAGATCAAAGGAAGTACTGGCTAATCTTGAAAAAAGATCAGAAAGAGATATTCGCTCATGAATAATAAACACGTAAGAATCGGCGGTGGACAAGGGTTCTGGGGAGATTGGCTCGATGCCCCGCTTCAGCTTGCAGAAAAGGGCGCGGTTGATTATCTGGTGCTTGATTATCTTGCAGAAGTCACCATGTCGATACTGGCAAAACAGATGGATAGAGACTCTTCTCTTGGCTATGCAAAAGACTTTCCTTTATTGGTACAAAAACTTGCTCCGTATCTGAAAAATAAAAAACTGAAAATAGTTGCAAACTCCGGCGGCTTGCACCCTGAAGCCTGTGCACGAAAATGTCTTGAGGTTTTACAATCCTCTTCTGATGACTTTTCACCAAAAATAGCTATCGTCAAAGGTGATAATATTTTTCCTGTTCGGGAAGACCTGAAAGCAAAAGGCTGCTCTTTTAATCATTTCGAAACTGGCAGTTCAATTGAATCAGTTTCGTCTCATATAAAAAGCATGAATGCTTATATCGGTGGAGCGTGTATAACTGAAGCACTTGGTGCAGGTGCAGATATTGTAATCACAGGAAGGGTAGCTGACCCTTGTCTTACATCAGCAATCCTTGCCCATGAATTTTCCTGGAACTACTCTGATTGGGACAAGCTCGCATCTGGAGTAATTGCCGGTCACGTTATAGAGTGTGGGGCACATGCAAGTGGTGGTAACTTTTCTGCGGGATGGGACAGCGTTCAGGAGCCCTGGAATATCGGATTTCCCATAGTGGAATGTTATTCTGACGGAAGTTTCATCGTGACAAAGGCAGATACCACAGGAGGAATAGTAAATTCTTCAACTGTCTCTGAACAGCTTCTCTATGAGATCGGAGACCCGAGCTCATACTACACCCCTGATGTAATAGCTGATTTTACTTCCATATCTCTCAAGGAACTTTCAGAAAATCGGGTGCAGGTAAGTCCCGCAAAAGGTAGGCACAAACCCAAAACTTTAAAAATCTCTGCCTCATACTTTGATGGATATTCAACTGAAGGAACCTTAGTACTTATTGGTCCTCAGGTGTTAAAAAAAGCAGAGATTTGTGAACGGACTCTAAGACATCGTATTGATGCTGCCGGCATTTCATATAAAGATTTGCACTTTGAATACCTTGGTGCACTTTCATGCATACCCGGTATGAGAGAAAAAAATTTATATCCCGAACCTGCTGAAATTGTGTTTCGGGCAGCAATACATACTTCAGAAAAGAAAGACGCGGAGCGCTTTTCAAGAGAGATCACCCCTCTGGTTCTCAGCGGTCCTTCGGGTATTACCGGTTATGCCGGGGGCAAACAGTCGGTACGAGAAGTGTATGCATATTTTCCAACTTTGATAGATCGCTCTTATATTAATCCTGAGTGGGAGTTTATATCATGAGTATTCTTTTACGAGACATTGCACATGCCCGTTCCGGAGACAAGGGAAGCGATGCCAACATTGGCGTCATTGCATATGACAAGGACTCTTATGAAATAATAAAAAATCGTCTTACTGCCGATATCCTGAAAAACTTCTTCTCCGAGATTTGCACAGGTGACGTCATACGTTATGAACTCCCCAACCTGAACGCCCTGAATTTCATCCTCAAAGGTGCCCTTGGAAAAGGTGGCTCAGTTTCTCTGAGAAGCGATGCACAAGGAAAGGCTCTGGGTGAAGCGCTTTTGCATATTAAAATCTAGAACGCCTGATACGCATCAAAATCAGCGCCGAAAAAGAGAGAAACAAGGGCTCTGAGGATAAATGCACCAAGCGCCACTATAAGCATACCAAGTGCAGCACGATAGCCCCCCATTGCAGCCGCAACTATGGCAAGAATACCCGCAACCACCATTATCAGTGCACCAAAAGCACCTTCTATCAGCTGAAAAAGATTACCAACTGCGTTTCGTATAAGGCTATCATCAAGAGCAGCCTCAGAAAAAGACCCCGTTGGACCAGGTCCGGTAGCCTGAGCAAGAACTTCAGCACCAAGAAGTGCAATCAGTATCACGACGCCGGGCATCATTTTAGAAATACTCGCGGAAATATATTGAAAATACATAATTACCTCAAATGCATTCGCGTTTATCAATGTAGCATATTTTTATGTTTGATTAAAATTTTTTGTGTAAGAAATTTATTTTATTATCAAATTCTGACATCACAAAAACCGGGTCATCCGCTTTAAGAACTGAGGATATAAGGCTCACCCCTGAAGCTCCCGAATGATATAAACTTTCTACCTGCTCAGGTCTTATACCACCAAGGGCAAATACCGGCACCCGGGAATTACTTGTAGCTTCCTTTAATAAATCCAAACCTATTACCCCCCCTTCATATTGCTTTGACCCTGGCTGAAAGATTGGAGAAAGATATACATAGTCAATAATATGAGGTTCCTGCTTTACTACCTCCTCCGCGCTATGAGCAGAATATCCGATGATACAATCAGAACCAAGTACATCGCGTGCCTCTTTTGGAGAAACGCTCCTTGAAGCAAGATGTACTCCATCCGCTCCTGTTTCTTTTACCAATTCCACTTCAGAATTAATAGTAACGATAAAATCAGCTCTGACTGCGCTTGACTTTAAAACACTGCAAAGTCTGCTAAGATATTCGATTGTTGCGGGTTCAAATTCCGAATCCGGCAGTCGCTCACGGATTTGCACTCCGATAATTGAAGAAAAAGAAGAGACAAGATCAACAAGTATGCCTTCAAGCCTTCCTTCAGTCCGGAGTTTTCCTCCATCCGTTATGAGATATACTCCAAAGCTGGAAGGAAAAGGTTTCACTGAATCAGGAAATAACCCCATCTGAAGGACTTGATGCATGCGCATATGTGGAACGGGCCATCCTTCCGGAAAGAAAAGACATACGACCGGCAATCACTGCAAGCTTCATTGCCTGAGCCATTTTAACAGGATCTTTAGCTCCTGCAATTGCAGAGTTAGTAAGCACCGCATCAGCCCCCATTTCCATACAAAGTGCGGCATCAGCAGGTGAACCAATACCGGCATCAACCACTACCGGTACTTTTGATTGCTCGATGATGAACTGAAGATTGTATCTGTTCTGAACCCCAAGCCCACTGCCAATCGGAGCAACAAGTGGCATCACTGCAACGGCACCTGCTTCCTCACACTTTCTTGCAGTAATAGGGTCATCAGTAATATAGGGCATACACAAAAACCCTTCATTAGAAAGAATCTTTACTGCTTCTACGGTAAGTTCATTATCAGGATAAAGTGTTTTCTTATCTCCGATAATCTCAACTTTAACAAAATCCCCAACCCCTGCCTCACGAGCAAGGCGAGCGGTTCTAAGGCAATCATCCAGAGTGTAACATCCCGCAGTATTAGGAAGAATAGTAAGAGACAAATCTCCAATATAATCCATTAGAGACTCTTTTGAAGGATCAGTGATATTAACCCTTCTAACTGCAACCGTGATCATCCCCGATCCGGACGCCATAGTAGCTTCCCTGGTTTGTTTAAAGTCGGCATACTTACCTGAGCCTACAATCAGGCGAGAAGAAAACTCCTTTCCTCCGATTACCAGAGCATCAATAAACCCAGTATCATGTGAGGTCATACTAACCACCTCCAATAAAATGAACTATTTCTATTGAATCACCTTCATTAAGGAACCTTGTCTCGTATCCCTCACGAGAAACCACTTCACGATTATGTTCAACCGCAAGTTTTTTTTCCAGAACTCCAAGTGATTCCAGTAAATCCTTAACAGTGGGAGAAGTACTCCCAAGTGTGTACTTTTCACCATTAACAACAAGATTCATGGGATAGAAAAAACTAAACTGCTTTACTAACGAGGTCTACCAATTCCTGTTTGGAACGAGCACCAATCATTTGATCTACCATCTCACCATTTTTGAAAAGTATGAGATTGGGAATCCCTCTGACATTGTAACGGTGCGCAGCCTCTTTGTTATCATCAACATTGACTTTAACAACTTTTATTTTGCCATCAAATTCGCCTGCAAGTTCCTCAACCACGGGAGCGATAGCTTTACATGGTCCACACCAAGGCGCCCAGAAATCAACCAGAACCGGCACTGAAGACTGTAATACTTCCTGATCAAAATTCGCATCATTCACATCTGAAGGCTTTGCCATATCCACTCCTCGTAAAAGTTAAAAAATTCAAAAATTATAGAGCACCAATGTACTAACGTAATATACCAGTTGATACTTTAATTGGAAACTCGATCTTAAACACTAATAGACACTAAAATGCTGACCCAATAGAAAGCAGGAACCTTCCAAATCGCTCGCCAAATTCACGATCAGTTGCAAATCCGAACTCTGCACTCAGAGGTCCAATAGGAGTAATGTATTGCAAACCAAACCCTGGTGAAATCCTGAAATCCTTAAGTCGATTTTTTCTATCAATATTCTCACCAACATCATTTCGTAAAAATGCCTGACCAATATCTACAAACAGGAGACCCACCACTGCATCTGTAAGTAAATATCTAAACTCCTGAGAGAACACCGCAAAAGTATCACCACCCACTACCAGACCATCATCAAGTGCCCGAGGTCCAACCTGGAATCGGGTATGTCCCCTGAGAGTATCTCTTCCACCAATAAAATATCTACTGCCCAGTGGAACCACTTCTTCACCGGAAATAGTTTCCCTTAGTGCACCTCTGAGATTAAATACATATGTCAATCGACTATTGATCGGAATATAGGTTGTTTCCTGTCCGGTAAGTTCAAACATGCCGACTTCACTTCCAGCCCATTCAGGGAAATACCCGGCACCAAGCTCTGCACGATACCCGTTTGCCGGATTAAAAGGGTCATCTCTTTCATCCAGTTCCACCGCGGTTCTGAATGCAGAATAAAAAGTGGTTCCTGTATCTCTGGAACCGAGAACATTATTAGGTGCAACATCAAAAAGACGTTCCGAATACCCCGTGTGAGATACATTAAAACGAAACTTCTGCATGAAGGGGTAGCGAACACTGTTACTAATTCCCATTCTATCCAGTTTAAAAGAATCATTCTGTTGTAATGTTGTCTGATAGAAGAGTTCCAATCCATAATCCAGAACAGTTCCCAGAAATCGGGGGCTTCCGTATGCAAGTCGGGTACGTGCCGCCTCTAGTGGACTATCCGTGCCCCTGAAGTACCCATCAAGAGCAAGAACAAGTGCACGGGCATCTCCAAACAGATTTCGCTGTCCCGCCTGCATTTGAACACGTAATCCGTCCTGCGTACTAAGCTCAAGCGCCCCATGCAGACTCCCAGTCTCCCGTTCCAGTACACGTACCCTCATATCCTGCACCGGACCTTTAAATGTTTCACCATCAGGCGCAATTATCACCGAACGGAAAATACCCAGACTAAAAAGTGCCTGCTTCGACTCATCTATCTTAAGCGGATTCCAGGGGTCACCGGCTTTAAGGAGTAGTTCCCGAAAAATTATTCGATCATGTGTATAGAAATTACCTTCAAGTATAATCCTGCCTACCCTTATCTTTGCACCAAGATCGACTGAGACAAGTAGCGCTGATTCATCTTTTACAAACTGATAGGAAATTCTTGGCTCAGGATATCCCAAAGCAAAAATCTTTTCGCGCAGAATATCAAGTTCCGTATCAATTCTGGAAGATTCAAAATATGAAACCGGAAAATCCTTCTCCCAATCCGTTAAAAGCTTGACTACCGCCTCATCACGATCTTCCGGATAGTCAATAACAAAGGCAACTTTTTCAATTTTATTAGACCCCTTCTCCCTGATACGATACGTAACACGAACCGTTTGTTCTTTATCGTCAATATCTACCAAGCCTCGCACACGAACAGAGTCCAGCCCAAGTCTCTGGTATGCTTCCTTAATCCTTGCAACATCCGAGGATATAAGCTCATCAGTAGGAGCCCGCTGGCTTCCAAAGAGAATCCCGGGAAATGTCCTTGGAACAACATTAACCATTTTACCAAGTGCCTTATCTGAAATAGTACTACTCCCCCTGAACACTACAGTCCTCACCCGGTAGTAGTTCCCTTCCGTAATTACTACCGAAAAAATATCCCGGATGCCATTATACTGCTTATCTTCTTCCGTTTTTTTCTCACAAGTAACGCTTACCCGAACATAACCCGCTTCCTTATACATATGTTCGACTTCCCGACAAAGAGAGTCCAGTGCGGTAGTACCCAGAGGTACATTTCTCTGTTCCAACCTGAGAGGGGAAAGAATTTCTTCTCTGGAAAGAAATCTGTTTCCTTCTATCGCAAAACGAACTCTGTTTCTGGGATTTAGCTGAATTATCAGTGCCTGCTTTTCTCCTTCTTCAACTTCACCCACCTGTACCGATATTCGTGCCTGAAAAAACTCCCTCTCTCTAAACACCTTCAAAGCGAATTTTCTTATTTCCCTAAGACTCTCTCTGGTAACGATCTTTCCTATCGCATACCCACGTATCTCATCAAAAATTGCCCGGAACCGCTCTTCATCTCCTTCCTGTATAATTACCGAATGAATACTCCGTGGTTGACCTTCCTGTATCCGGACTTCGACACGAGTAAGAGGGGCAGTACTTTCTGCAATAAGCTCCGTGGTGACATCCGCATTGGCATACCCGGCATCAGAATACGCCTTAACAACCCGTTCTTTAATCTGACGTAGCTGAGCACTCCCAAGCGTTTCTCCGGATCTGATTCCCAGAGACCTTCTAAGCTCCAAAGAACGTATCGCGGTATTTCCTCTAAACCTTACCTGTGAAAGTTTCAAATAGGGAATCAGATGAAACTGAATATGTACCTTCTCTCCTTCCGGTATCTCATCGAACTCAATAACTTCAAATATATTTCTCTCCCGTAAACGGGAAATACTCTCCTCCATTGCCGCCCCGGTACATACCATACCTTTTTTAAGTGAAAGTTCACGTGAGAGATCTTTATAACCGAGACTGACATCGGTAATAAATGTTATCCGGGAAATTTCCTTTTCTGTTTCACACGCAACTACGTAACCCACATTCCCGAAACAACATACTGCTAAAATAAAAACAAAATAAAAAAATCTCATCAGCGTTCCTCCTTGATTCTTTCATCAAAAAAGGAAAAGCCTTTAAAAGTTTCATCAAAGCGAATACCAAAAAGGAAGTTTGCGGCACTGGTGGTACCCGGATTAAGAACCGATTGAGATCTCCATCCACCAAAAGCCGTAAGCACTTCATTAAGTTGATACTCAACTCGTGCCGCGTTCGTCCGATCACCTGCAAGTTCAGACGACAACACTCCTCTGAGATCAAAAGGGAGAGGTCTTCCTGCTACCACTTGAGGCACCAATTCACCGGTTCTGACCGAAAGTACCGTTTCAAGTCGTACATCATCAATACCGGTCAAACCTACAAAGCGTTCAGTCAGACTCAACTCTGAAGTAGGGCTGAGTACTTCCCGAAAACCCGCCTTTCTTGAGCTCTGCCCATCAACAAGCTTCATCTGACTACCTCCCCCACCTCCCATACCCAACTGCTGAGCAAGTTCACGCTGGGTTGCATACCCATCGGAGCTAAGACTTACCCGAGGTGTTCGAAGTGTTCCACCAAGGGTCAGATAAATACGTTGCGTTTCTCCCGTCAAGGCACGCAGTTCCCCTTCACTCGTCAATGAGAGAGTTGGATTTAAGGAACCTCTCGAACTATCAAATACCGCCCGACCGGAAATAATTCTAAAATCAGTCTGATTGATGGAAAACTCTCCATCAAGAACAAGAATCTCACCACTAACTATAGGAGAAAAAAGATCTTCAGTAAGACGAACTCCACCAAGAAATTCAGCCGTAAGGACACTTGTATCAAGATACAATCCTGCCGGAGCACGAATCTCAAGATCAACCTCAACACCCGAATCAGAAAGGGGGTCATCAGTTTTACCACGTACTTTAAACCCTCCAAGTACCAGTGACGTTAAAGTAGAAATTACGGTTTCAATACTGAGCGTACTTTCATATACCGCATCATCCAGTAACACTGAGCCTCTTAGTAAGGGTTTTTCATACGGCGAAATCATAAAATCAGTCTCTATATTTGCAAGAAAACTCAAGCCACTGGCAGGTTCAAGTCTCACCTCCTGAGCGCTGAAACTGAAATCTCCCGAGCGGGATTCTGAAGAGAAAAGTCCTTCCATCCCACCTCGTATAGTAAATGCTCCATCACCAAATGTCCCTTTTATTTCATCTATCAGCACGCTCGAATCACGAAGAGAAATACTCCCCTCAATCGAATCACCACCCACTATGCCATCTCCCAAAGGAAATGCGAACTCGGCATCCTTAATAGTAAGTACTCCACTCATACGAGGATTATCAAGAGCACCACGTAATGAAAAATCAACATCAAGGATACCTGAAATACTTTCAAGTACACGTAACTGCTGAATCAACCCCCCAAGCAGATATTCACCATGTGCCGTTACATTCCACCCCTCTTCTCTACTCACTTCTGCCTGAATCACCAAAGGAAATTCTGAACCTTTAATGACCACGGGAGTCAGAACAAACTGCCGATTCTCTAGCCGGGCTTCAATAGCACTGGTCAAGGCAGGAACAGAAAGTTCAGCGGGAACCGTTATTTCATTAATTAACACAAACCCACTACCGGATAGAAAATCATCAAAAGGTCCCTGATAGGAAAGCTCACCGGTAAGAGTTGCAAGTTCAAATTTCCCGGAATCCTGAGGCATGAAAAATCGAAGTGGAAGTTCATCAATTGATGCCTTGCAGTCATATATCGTATTTTCCCGCTTTCTTACTGAAGGAGCGCAGGAAGCTATCCCGCTTGAGTCCATAAACTCTCCGGAAAAAGTAAGATCTGAAGCAGCATATGAAAAGACTACTGAACTTTTCAGAGGGGGTAATTCCCGATTTTGCCTAGCTCCCGTGCGTCTTGAAGCAAGATCTATCGCACCTGATATCTCAGGAGCATGGATAGTTCCGCCAATAGTTCCTTTCAAGCCGGCAACATGATGCCCCTGCTGAAACACTGAAGTAAAAAGAGGAATACGTCGTAACTCAAGATCATCAAGTCGGTACTCTCCTTTCAGGGAGTCTTTGGCAAGGGTCAGCTGCAGAAGGGGAGCATCCTGAACGCTTCGAAGAAAACTTTCTACAGAAAGCACGGAATCCTTACCCGAAGCACGAAATAAAAAAGACTCCTGATACCCGCTTGCCCGGGCAGAAAGTTCAAGCTCCGTTTTAAGAAGTGCCATATCACTCGTACGAAGATCAAAATTTCCATCAAGCGCAATCTGATAGTTTCTGTTAAGAACTTCTACCGGAAATAATTGAGTCACTACTTGTCCGGTAAAAGGTTTCAGCACTCTCAAAAACTCTACAAGAGACATAGGTGTCAAAGATACTTTTGTAACAGAAAGTTCTTCCCGATCTGTATGATACGAACCCTGAGATATAAATTGACCGGATACTTTTTCCCGAATATCACCAATCTTGCCACCTGCACTAAAAGAAATATCGGGCAGTGCTTCCATGCTGACTTCAAGGGCAGCATCTGAAAGATATGTATCAACGTGAAGCCCGGAAATCTCAAGAGCAGCATCCCGGGTACTGTATTTTGATGCAAAGGAGACTGACTGGGGAAGTATCCCGGATAAACTCGATGTCGGTTCAGTTTTAATCTGCGTAGCGTTACATGAACCCGATATTACCGGAGCATCATATGTTCCTTGTACGAGAGCAGATATCTCAAGTTGTCCTTTGACAATATCAGGTATCTCCGGAAGGAATGAACGCACGATGCTTTCATCTTGTGCCCGAAGTGAAATATGTAAATCAAGTGTATCCTGACGAAGAAGAATTCCCCCACTTCCCCGTAATTCAAAATGTCCTTTTGTATTCCCCTCTGTAACCACTGCGGATGTTTCTTCAGGAGTATATCCAATAACGGCATTCCTTAATGAGAAAACCCCATCAGAAATATCAGCGGTAAATTTGAGGCTTCCGAGTTCTCGTGAAAGAATGTTTTTACCTTCAAGAAAGACATTTGAACTTTCTGCTTCAAGTACGACAACACCATCAGGAAGATCCAGCAGATCATGTGAACTAAATGTAACATTAAAAGCACGTAACCAGGCATCTTCAAAACCAAAAACAAGACTACCCCCCTCCTGATCTTCACTGCCGAAAACCAATACCTCCGGAACCCAGACTTTCCATCCTGAAGTGAATGGCTCAAGTTTTTTCATAATCCAAGAAACTTCTTTTTCTTCTTTTTTTGGTTTTTTAAGTATAAAGTGAAGCATTTTTAGAAAAGAAGAATCCATCGAATAGCTCTCAGCCCGAACCCCCTGCACTTCCAAAGGAGAAAGAATAACTTTCTTTTTTAAAAGTTCACTCCAGGAACTGCCAATAAGTACTTTTTCAGCTCGGACGCCGTGCTCTTCGCCCGGACAAATAATTGAAACAGATTCAATAGAAGCAAGAAAAGCACGAAAGCGAATTTTTGGATTCTTAAGAGAGACTTTGCATCCGGTACCATCTTCAAAAACTTTTACCACCAATTGCCCGGCAATACCCGGCACCGCAAGATAAACACTCAGAACAAGTCCGAGAAAAAGCATAAACAGTAGTGGCAAAGCCTTACGGAAAACACCCATTAAGATAGCTGTAATTTTTATCTAATTACTAAGTTTTTAAATAGAAAATAGAGTGTCTCATACCATAGAACTGGTAGATAGTATAAACATTATAGTTTAGTAGTGGGATATCTAAAACGTCCCTCTTACACCAAGTAAAAATGACCTTCCTGGAAGTGGAGCAAAATCTTTAATAAATGAGCTATGCACTCGTGCATCTTCATTGGTAAGATTAATTGCACGGGCATATATCATACTGTTTTTTTCTTTAAGATACGGAATTGTAAAATCAACATTTGCATTAAGCATCTGATAAGCATCAGTAACTAACTCCCCTTCTCCAATATTTCTCTGAGCAGCAACCAAGACCCCTTCTATACGGGAACTAAATATATCTTTCCAGCCATAGTGTGCACTCAGTATTGTTTTAAGAGGAGGAATACGTGGAAGGTACCTGTGCTCTCTAATATCACGGGCGTGCACATAATCGACTTGCGCACCAAGGCTAAACTCATGCGTATATATTTTTAACAAACGATCTACATGTAAACGAGACTCGACTTCAAATCCAAGAAAACGGGCTCTTGTCTCATTATAGGCAAACTCATTAAAACCATCTATCACCCTGCCACTTGATGCAAGATTAATATAATTTCCATATTCCTGAGCAAACAGAGCAAGACCACCAGTAACTACTCCTGAATTTTTTTTCAGGGTAAGATCAAGACCTATTGAACTTTCATTTGAGAGTGAATCATCACCAAGTTCAGCAATGGTTCTTCCAAAGTGTATTCCATCTGCATATAACTCTGTAGCAGCAGGAGCACGTTCAGTATATGCAAGAGATATTCCTGCTATATATACAGAACGGCCCGTTATATCCCATGAAAAACCACTTGAAAGAGAAAAAGGAATAAAAGACCTGCTCCTGAAACCTTCATCTGCCGAAATATGAGCCATTTCAATTCGTCCACCAAAAAGAAATTTTAACGTATCATCTGCCCCCAATGGCATTTCTTCAAATATGAATACTCCCGGCACAAACCGTTTTGAACCAGGTACAAATACCACATCACCAATTGCAGAAAATTCACTATATTCAAGCTGTGACCCAAGTGTACCACTAAGACCGTACACAGGAGCGTGAACCAATTCTACTCTCGTTTCCATTGCATCATTAGCAAATCGTGCCAACACTATATCGCCGCTAACTTCCTTATGGTCATAATTTGATACTGCTGAAGAAAACCTGATTTTATCTATTGCACTACTGACATTACGAAGTTCTCCCCGGATATCCATTCTCCATTGTTCTATATCAAGATATTGAGGCTCGATCATTTGAGGATCATCCAAAAACGGATCCAGGTCTGCAGGGACTCCATATTGAGAAGTATATCCACTGATAGCAGTACCAATAAAACCATCATCCCACACATGAGAGAGACCGAAGGTACCGCTTGTTGTTTCTGTGTTACTATTTGGAAGTCTATTCCGAATTAATCGCGAATCATCTGCTCCAACTTCAATTGAACGCAAACGATCGCTTTTTGCATAGCCAGGTATATCAGTATTTTGAGAATCCTGAACAAGACCAGAAAATCTCCAGTTAATACTCCCTGCCTGTCCTTCCAGTTTCAGGGCGCCAGTAAGTTCATCATTTACCGTCTGAGTCCTGACATTATATTCACCCTGAGCGGAAGCACCTATTTCTTTTGATGGAATATTTCCATCAATGACATTCACCACGCCACCAATAGCAGAACTTCCGTATAACAGTGTCTCAGGTCCACGCAACACCTCAATCGAATCCGCACTTAGAGGGTTTATGCTCACCTGATGATCTTCTGCTGTATTTGATACATCAAGATTTCCAACACCATTTCTTAATATCCGTACCCGCTCACCAGCGTTACCACGAATAATTGGGCGACTCGTTCCAGGTCCTGAATAGGAAGAGCTCACCCCTACTTCATTTCTAAGAGTCTCTCCAAGTGTCGTTTCAGATTTTCTTGTAAGATCATTTTTCTCAAGAACCGTTGCTGCCTGACCATATTCAAGCAGAGAAGGTGCTCCTGGTTTGGAGGTTATGGTGATCTGTATTCGTGGAGAATTTTCTTCCGGTTCATCTTCTCTACTATCAAGGTCTGTAGTGTCGGAAAAAACATATGTACTGCTAAAAAGGGTGAGCAGTAAAAAAGATAAAAGAGTGTATAATACATTCATAGTAACAATTTTGAGTGTTTTAACAGATTTATATTATATGATTTTCTATTTTGAGTACTCAAAATAATACTTTTGACAAATGAAAGTCAATAGGATAATTTAACAATATGCCAAGTACTACCGTTGAAGACTATATTAAGCAGTTATATGTAGCTGAGCAGAGTCTCCCCAAAGATTCTCTTGTATCCATGGGTGAGATTTCATCTCGTATGGGGGTTCAGCCGGGTACTGCTACCAGTATGATGAAAACCCTTCTTGAAGCCGGTTTGGTTCAGTATGAACCAAGGCAGGGAGTTCGTCTTACAAAAGGTGGAAGGAAGCTTGCGCTTCATGTGCTGCGCTCGCACCGACTCATTGAACTATTCCTTGTCGAAGTTCTGGGCTATGACTGGTCAGAAGTGCATGATGAAGCGGAAATGCTTGAGCACGTTGTTTCTGAAAAGTTTATTTCAAAAATTGATGCTCTCCTTGGACATCCCGAAGCAGACCCGCATGGAGATCCTATTCCATCTTCAAGCGGGACAGTCCATAATACCAAAAGCATCCCCGCAAGTGAACTTTCCAAAGGTGAAGCATATACCCTTTCCCGAGTAGCAAAACAGGATCCTGATTTCTTAAAAATCCTTTCCGACCACAACATCAAACCCGGAAGCACTATTATCTGTGAAGACAATGATAAACGTAAAGGCACCATCACCCTACGCACCAAAGATGAAAAAGAACTGGTACTCAGCCTTGCTTTTGCAGGGTCTTTGTACATGAATGAAAAAAGTAATAACTAAAGTAGTTACACAGAACGTAATCTATCTAAACGAATCATCAAAAAATATCACGTGATAAGTGTATTATCCGTAAAATTAGTTGATATATTCTTAATGGGTAGATTGTACTAGTGGTTTTAGTTTTATATGTGGTTTCTATGAGGAGATTGAGAGATGTTTGTGGTATTACGTACTCCTTCCTGGAGTTCGACGTGGATAGCCCTTGGTTTAGAGTTAATCTTCTGTTCTATTTTTATCTTTGTGGTCAAATTTCTTAGCACGGGACAAAAAGACTATCAATTTGCATTCTTCATTGGTACCGCTATTTCTCTTGCTTTAATTTTTACTGGAGAAATAGTGAGAGCTCTTCAGCGGCAAAAGAACAAAATGGTTGTTTGTAAGGTAGAAAGAGCAAAAATTTCCAGTTCTACGCTTATATGGCTTTTTGTATCTGCGGTGAGCTTATTCCTTGTAGAGGTATTTAACGTATGGAGCTTTGCACTTCAGGCTCCAATTGCTGAACGAGATCTCCTTTCACGTTTGGTAATACTTATAGTTCTTTTCTTTGGTGCCAGAATAGTATTTGCTGAAAGAAGCAGTGTATTACAGGTTTTAGCTGTAACATTGAGTCTGCTTCCGGCACTTCTTGTTCTGAGAGAAACTGACGAAGGTCTTAGTAGTGTAAGTGAACAACCATTATGGGTTGTTCTGACGTTACTCATGGCTGTTTGTTTGGGGATTAAAAGGATCGCTGGCAGAAAATGCAAGGAGGGACTATCTCATGCTGATGCTATGAGATTTTCTGGTTATCTCTGCCTTCCTATGTTTCTAGGGATAGCAGTCTTTATACAAGACTGGCATATTCCTGATCCTCAGGAGTGGCTTGGTTTTTTGTTCATTTTTATCATTACACCAGTAATTACTTTTTTGCGTCAATGTGTCTATGATAGAAAAGTGACGCCGATCGTACACGATACATTAATGTATCTGGGAGGACTGGTAGTAGTTTTTACTTTTGGTAATCTGTTGTTTCCTGAAGATGCAAAACTATCTCTGGTTGGCATCTTGTTTTGCTTATTTTTTTCAATTTTAGCTGCGGGGCTTTTGGTTCTTGATGAGCGAAAAAAGCTTCATTTGTAAGAAAAAATAGCTGAAAATGAATAGAGTGAGGTAGTACAATCTACCTCCCTTGTGACCAACCAAAAAATATTCTCTCTCTAATAGCACTCTCCTTATTTTATTTGAGTTTACTCGTATAACTTGTTAGAATGGCAACAATACTCCTATGCGGATGCACCAACTACACCGCAAGGTTTTTACGTTATGTAATTTTAAAAACCTGAGAGAACATGCCTCTTATCAACATTGAGTATGATAATTTAAAGATTCTTCCGGAGGAAGCACGTTCCTTATCTGAGGCTGTTTGCCATATTGTCTCTGAGGCAAGCGGCATTAAAGAAGTTTTTGCCTACACCAACACCGCAGAAATCAAAGTCGCTGTAGCCCCCATCGAGATATTCGTAAGAATGAGCGCGAGTAAGATTTCTAACCGTGCTGAATTGTTTGACAACATGAAAGCCGGTCTTAAAGCCTGGAAATCGAGTTCGGGATTCCCTCACCCTCTTAATTTTACGTTAATTCCAATGGATTGGCAGTTTGAAGTGGGAATTTGAAAAAGACTGTTTCTAAAAAACCCTCAGCCTTTGATTTAGAAGCTTACTTAACCCCTTTTGCCCCTAACCAATGAGAACCCGGATACAATTTTATATCAGTAAATCCTGCTCTGTTCAGATAAATTTTTAATTCTTCGGGAGTAGATGCTTTACTGATATTAGGTGGTCTGAGAGCTGGGTCGTGAGATGCCATGTCCAGAAAGATCGACCAACCGGTATCGCCAGCCAGATTGATATTATCAAAATAACAGGAGCCCCCCGGCTTTAATACCCTGTATGCTTCTTCTACATATTTAAATCTATCCCACTCATCCAGATGCATAAAGACGGCTGTACAATAAACTCTATCTAAAGTTTCATTACCGAACATTTCCAAAGTAGAATTCTTCAACTCAAACAGTGAAACATTAGGACAATCGCTTAGATTTCTTTTAGCATGCTTGATCATCTCACTTGAAATATCACAACCAATCCACTCCTTGCATCTCGAGGAAAGAAACTTTCCTATCCTGCCAACACCACACCCTATTTCCAGTACTTTATGAGAAGAATCAATTTCAAGAATCTCTGTCAAAGAGTTTGCAGTAGACTGACCAGAGATAAGGAAATCATTATCATCCGCATTCCCCGCAACTCCGATCATTGCGAGGTCTCTACTTCGACTTATCTTATTCCAAACCTCTTTATAACTACTTCTCTGAATACCAAGAACTTTTGCATACGCTAATTTTAATCGAAATTTCAGAGAGTAAGCTGATAAGGATTTAGAATTCGCCATAAGATAACACCGCAATGATTAAAGAAAATAAGTATTATAGAGATAAACTATAGTTTTTTATACTAATCAAAGCTTCCATCATCAAATAATACGATTATTCAATATTTATAGTAGGTTAATCAATATGTCTTATAGTGTGAGGGGTGAATGGATTATGCTTCTTGCGGATTCATGCGGATATAATGTAAAATATCCGCATGAATCCGCAAAAAGCAATAGACCTGTCTTTTACGCCTGATACCAGGGCTTTAAGCTCTCTTAGGGATGTCGCACTGAAATATTCAAAATGTGCTTTTCAGCTTGAGCAGCTCAGTCAGGAAGAAAAATATTTCATCGAAAGATCCGTAAGAATTTCAACTATAGGATCTTCAACACGTATTGAAAACGCAGTGCTCACAGATGTGGAAATTGACTGGCTGGATACAGTCATTTCAAATGATGCAAAACCTACAGCGTTTACTGATAACAAAGAAAAAATTCAAAACAAATTATCAAAAGATAAAGAAAGAAGTATCGACGAAGTTGCGGGATGTCGGTCCATGCTTCAGGTAATCTATGAACAGGGAAAAGACCTTCTCCCTTTAACTGAAACTGCAATTAGAGGTCTTCACTCTCACTTAATGGAATTTTTCAAACCCGCTGAGCACTATGCTGGTAAATACAAGATAGTTCCTAACAGCGTAGTTCAAAAAAATTCAATAACCGGAGAAGAAACAACTGTTCTTGAAACCACATCTCCTGGCTCTATTACTGAAGTTGCAATGACAGATCTTTTAAGATGGTATAATTCTGTTATTTCCATAAATCCCTGGGCTATTGCAATCGCCTGTGAATTTGTTTTTCGTTTTCTTGCCATTCACCCTTTTCAAGATGGAAATGGCAGACTTGGAAGAGGACTCTTTTTATTGACCCTACTTCAATCAAATGATGCAGTCTTATCCAGCCTGACTCCCTACTTAAACATTGACAGGCAAATTGAAAAACGCAGAGAAGAATACTATCTCGCACTTAGGCAGTGTTCAGGGGGTAAGTTTAATGAAAATTCCAGGAAGTATAACTACATGCCATTTTTTAATTTCATGTTGAAAGCCATTCATGCAGCTATTGATGATTTCGATTTCTATAGGGAACAATATCGTAAACTGAGAAATCTAAACTTTTCTTCCTTAAAAGTTCTTGAATGCTTCAAAGAACGTGCTGAAATTCGACTCACCGCATCTGATCTCACAGAAACCTCAAAACTCCCAAGAAGAACTGTTAACGATTGTATATCACAACTACTTGAACGTGGTTTCATTTCCAAAATGGGAAAAGGGAAAGGAACGTATTATCAGTTGATATTTTAATCTATATAAAAATAACAACTCCCAAATTCAAGACTTTGCACATTCAAGACTTTAACTAAATCAAGGATTCAAATGGGCATAAGAAGGCACAAGGGAGCCTTGGTGTGTGATGATGGCTCGTTTTAGTATCGGGGGGATATCAAGGGCATCAAGTGAATCTTCTTTATTCATTGTTACCAGATATGGAACGAGGTCTACGAGGATTTTTGAAAAATGCTCAGATGAGTCCACAGAAAGTTCACAAGGAAGGTTATCAATAGACATAAACGTTACACCATCAGGAAAAGTCCCCGATTCGTACGTATCAGTATCTGGAAAATATGTACATGAAGGATTATCAATCGTAGTTGCCCGATCAGTAGATTCAATAGAACCATGAATATCACAGCTTATATCACCAATCACTAATGGTCTTTTTGATTCATCGCAGGATTTTAATACTTCTTTTGGAAGTATTCTGGGGTATCTGGGATCCCAGTACGCACCATGTAACAATATATCAAAAGAACCAAGATAAGTGTAAAAAATACTTTCAAAACTATTTGCACCGTTCTGAAAATACTCTTCAATTCTGAACACATGACCTTCTTTGTGTTTCATAAAGTCAGGTATATCAACCACAAAGTACCAGCTCCCTTCAGCAACAGGTGACTCAAGCACTTCTTCCGGAGTCTTTCGCTGAAGCCCTAAAGCCTTACATACCTCCTCTGCACCCTTTGAAACATTTCCACCTCCGGTGACACACACCCGAAGCGAGTCTTTTAGCGGGGAAAACGTATGTAAAGATTTAAACAGCGCATCTAATTTTTCATATTGATATGTCTGCTTAATGTTAGAAAAAGATACTGGGGCACCTTCAAGTTCTTTCTTTCGTGCATACACCCAAAATGTATCTACTGCCCCCGCAATACCAGCAAAACGTCCAAATGCCAGTGTTCTAAGACCTTGGTCATTAGTTAAAAGTTCATAATCTATTAGCGTAGCATCTACATCAAGGAAATGACGCAGCAGTGGCATATTATAAGACTGCCCCTTAATAGTGTGAGAAAAAGCAAGATGGGTTTGAGAAGGTTTTACCTCATCTATCTTTGGCTCTTTAATACCAAGGACAACATCACACTGGTCGACAGAATCAACTAATTCAGCTCCCGCAGCAAGATAATCAGAGTCCTTAAAAATTCGAACAGGACTTTTTTGAACGGCTACATTAAAACCTTTCTGACACAAAAATCTGACTGCTTGTGGAGTAAGCGGAGTACGTCTTTCCCAATTGTTTTTGTACTCTCGTCGTATTCCAATTTTATTATTCCCAATATTATTATTCACTGATGAGTCATCCCGATTACTGTAAAAATGTTATAGAGCCGTTAATAACAAACCTACTCTATAACATGATTTCAAAGAGAAAAAGACGTTCTTTCTCTCTTTGAATGTTTAACTTACAAGTACTTCTCCAGATACTTGTACTTTTCCATAAGCTCTCCCTTGTAAACGATCAGAGCTCCAAGGAGTTCCGGGCTCAGATTATCAGGACTGACTAATCCCTTACCAAACTCAACTAGCTCAGGAAGGAAAGGTGCCAAATCCATAGAAAATCCCCTTGAAGCATCAAGAGGAAAAACAGTGGGGAGGTTACTCACTGCCATTACAGGGAGCCCATCTTTTCGTTCAGATACGCCTTGCTCACATATTTCACTTTTAGGGAAATATGTATAGAAAGGATTATCAAGCGTGCTCTCATGAGTAGTGCACTCGAAAGAGCCTCCCGGGTCACAGGTAACATCTGCAATCATTTCAGGAGCTGAGCCAGCTTCTATAAGCTTGGCGATATCTTCACGTGTCAGGAGTTTGGGATATTTTTCATCCCAATAGGCTCCGTAAACAACAAGACTTACACCTTTTAAAAGTGGAAGCAGATTTCCTTTATAACATTCTGCTCCATACTCCTTATATTCTTCATAATCCACTTCTCCCCCCTGAGTACGCTTAATAACGTCCTGTACGCTCACCTGAGAAAAAGAAGGAACATTTGCATTTCCAAGCTCAAAAGCTGAAATTTCTTCAAGCCCTAAAAGCTCGCACACGTCCCTTGCCCCATTAGCAACTTTTCCAGTTCCAATGATGAGAACTTTGAGGTCGTTAGGGCTGGAGTTCTCAAGAATTGCATCAAGAGAAGATTTGAAATTTATACGTTTCTTAAGCCCGGGAACTGCTTCAGGTTCTCCTCTTAAAGAACGCAGTTGATTAAGTCCGAGAAGTCCTTCCACTGTACCTGCCACACCAGCAAAAAAACCAAAGCCCAAAAGGCGTTTACCTGTTACTGGACTTCTGATGCACTCATAATCAAAAAGGCTAGCACCCTGATCAATGAAGGCACGAAGAAGCGGCATGTTCTCTCGCTGCCCCTTAATGACATGCGCAAAGCATGCATGTGTTTGTCCTAGAAAAACCAGTTCAGGCTCAAAGGGCTTTACTCCCACAATCAAAGTCGGTTCTTTGATAAAAGCGTCATCCCACCTAATTGCAGGATAAGCCATCAGAGGCAGGATTCTCTGAAGAGATGGCTCGATTGCATAATCGTAGCCCCTCAGATTTTCAGGAATACAAGCCACCCGCTTTTCACCACAGAGCGAAGGGCTCTCTGCTCTTATCACAAGATCTAATAACGGTTTTGACATATTAAAAACCTCTTCCTTTCGTGTGCACCATCTGTATGCACCGTTTAAAAAATATTCGGGCATCAGGCATACAGCACCTGACTAAACCCCTGAAACTCATCCGAAAAAATGAGCGTCAGGGGTTTAGTCGAGGTAATAAAAATAGCGTTGATGCGATAAAAGGATTTAGAACAAACCTTACAATATTAACGGCTCCATATATCAGTAGTCTGATATATGGAACGACGATCACTTCTACCCGATTGTTGATCGCAAGAATATTTTTTTGAAAGAACTCAAGGCGGGTAATTATAACGATATTACAAAAGTAAGCAAATCATCTGGAATGCCAGTGGCGGGGGTTTATTTTAAATTACAGCTACTTAACAACAAATATTACTCCCATATAATTAATAATAAGCTGTAGCTACCTCACCTCAGGCGCAAAGCCTCTTCTCATGGTGTTCTCTGTAACTGTTCTTGGAACTACGAATTGTAGCAGGTAATCAGGACCGCCGGCTTTTGCACCTACTCCTGAAAAATGAGCACCGCCAAAAGGCTGGCGATATACAAGGGCGCCGGTGCAATTTCGGTTGATATATAAATTTCCAACCTTAAATTCTTTCATTGCATACTCGATATTGGCAGGACTCCTGCTGAAGACTCCTCCCGTAAGCCGATACTTTGAATCAAGGGCTTTTTTAATGCCTTCTTCAAAAGTCTTCACCGGAGAAATTACAAGCACTGGTCCAAACAGCTCATCCTTTACAATTTCACTGTCTTCAGAAAGTCCTTCAAATATATGCGGAAGCACATAATAGCCCTTTTTCATAAGTTTATCATCCATGACTCCCTTTGCAACCAAAGTCCCCTCTTCACTTGCCTGCCTGATTTTTGCATATAGCCGATCTCTCGACTCGGCACTGATAACCGGACCCATAAAAGAACCCGGGTCACTTGCAGC
The DNA here is from genome assembly GCA_964612555.1 of uncultured Bdellovibrionales bacterium. Taxonomy (GTDB): domain Bacteria; phylum Bdellovibrionota_C; class UBA2361; order SZUA-149; family DAOLCO01; genus DAOLCO01. The sequence continues at coordinate 238,051 of CAZTBW010000004.1, forward strand.
ACCAATTTTTATGCTCTGAATTGTCTCAGAAAGTCGCTCCTTGCATCGTTCATATGCTTCCCCGGAAACAATATATACTCTGGAACACGCACTGCACTTTTGACCCTGAAAGGAAAATGCTGAATGAACAATCCCTTTTACTGCTTCATCAAGATCAGCATCAGAATCAATAACAATTGCATTCTTACCTCCCATCTCAGAGACTACCCGCTTTACATGCACGGCATCAGGATGCGTATCTCCACCTGAACGAATAAGTTGAAAACCCACCTCTCTTGAGCCGGTAAAGACCACAGTAGAAACACGTGGATCTTTACCCAGATATGCTCCTATCTCTTCACCCTTACCCGGAAGAAATGCTGCAACATCCTTCGGCATTCCCGCTTCAAGAAAAATTCTGTACAGCTCCTGAGCAATGACCGGGGTTTGTTCAGCGGGTTTCAGTACTACACAGTTTCCACACACCAGTGAAGATGCAAACATTCCCGTAGGAATTGCAAGAGCAAAATTCCAGGGAGTAATAACTGCTGAAATACCCCGAGGTTCATAAAAATAAGCATTATACTCTCCCTGAACATTCCCCATTCTTCTTTTTGCAAAAATTCGCTCTGCTTCATCAGCATAGTAAAGACAAAAATCAATTGCCTCAGCAACATCAGCATCTGCCTCAATCCAGGGCTTGCCAGCTTCCAAAGAAACCATTGCAGCGAGCTTATGCCGACGCTCGGTCATAATTCGTCCCGCTTCACGAAGAATTTTTGCCCGAACTCCGACCTCTGTTCTACTCCAGGACTCAAAAGACTCTGTAAGTGCACTAAGCACTTTATCGCAAACTTCAGCAGTAGCTTCAAAGGTTTCGCTATAGATTTTAGATACGTCTTCAGGAAGAGCTACCTTTACAGATGAAAACTTTTCCTTAATCTTCTCTTTAGACTCAAGGGTAGAATATGAATCACTCTGAAACTCAGGAAGTACTAAAAAAGGTGCTTTTGCAATTTCGGCATGCACTTCATCCACCGCCTGTTGCATGCTGTCTCGCTCACCCTTGATTGTGAAATCAATAAACGGGGTATTCTGAAAATAATTCACGGATGCCTCCATTAGTGAAACAAAAGTTGGTTTAAATTTTTCCGAATCCAGTGGTGGTGGAGCTTTCAAAAGCTCGTTCACATCTACTTTTTCGTAGTTAGTTTTTCTAAGAAATCCTTCATTTGCGGTATTTTCAAGAAGACGTCTTACCAGATACGCCATACCGGGAATCAGTTCTCCAATCGGGGCATAATCACGAACAAGGTATCCTGCATTAACTAGTCCAGACTTAAATTCATCACCCATACCGTAGAGCGCCTGAATCTCAAATTCACTGCTGGCGACTCCAATTTGCTTTGCATATGAGACCGCATGAGAAATTGAACGAATATTATGTGAGGCAAATGCCGGATAAATAATCTCACTCGCATCGAGAAGACGTCGTGTTAAGTGCTCATAAGAACTATCAGACTCTTCTTTTTTCAAAAATACGGGAATAGCCCAATTATTTTGTCGTGCAAGAAGAATTTCGGTATCCCAGTAGGCACCTTTAACGAGTCGTATTTGCAAGTGTGCATCTCGTGTTTTTGCCCAATCCAGAATATCGCTCACATCATTATCAGATCGTCTCAGATACGCCTGCAACACTACCCCAAGACCAGGATAATCTCTAAACTCATCCGAAGTGAATGCTTTCTTTACCACTTCAAGCGTAATATCAGTACAGGCACAATCTTCCATATCTATATAGGCAATACCTTCTGCTGCCCTTACTTCCCTTAAAATTCTTGAAAGTCGCTCAGAAAGTACTGTAACACTGTCTTTAAAATTAATCGGCTTTGTCTGAGAGTAGAGTGCACTCAGTTTAATAGACACATTGACTATGGTACTGTCTTTTGGATGAGGGGTTTTTAAAGGATATTTATGTCTCCAGGAAACATCCTTTTCTTTCAGAGATCTGATAATTGCCAGATAACGCTCACTGTATATATTCGATTCATACTCACTCAGAGCCGCTTCCCCCAGAAGATCAACAGTGAATGTCAGCCCTTTCTTTCTCAACTGTTTCAGATACGGCAGCGCATCCTTAGGGTCTTCTCCCACAATAAAACGCCTGGACATTTTTTTGACTTGCTGACGAGTTGCATAGGCTGCTCCTTGCGAAAGAACAGAGTCAGGAGATACTTTAAGTGCGTATTTAAAAAGCGGTATCATGTCCTTAACTTCATGAAAATATTCATGGACATGCTTCACCACATCAGAGGCACTTCTTAGAGCGGGCAGAACATCTACAAAACGAAAAAGATTGACCTTTAAAGCCTCATGCTCCATCGCCCAGTTTAGAATCTTGTCTTCTGCGGCACGCATGGAAAAAGAGGCTCCCTGCTGTTCACGCATAGCAGTGATCAGCTCAGAACCAAACTTGAATATTTCGCTCTCAAGACTGAGCTGCTCGTTTTTCACATTCGTTTTTGTATTCATAGGCATCTCTGTTACTTCTCTTCTACATTTGCAAGATGTATCAATAACTGTCCTCGCTCAATGGTATCTCCTGGTGCAACTCTTATTTCTTTTACTATACCGGAAGAAGGAGCACTAAGGACATGCTCTGTTTTCATAGAATCAAATGAAAGGAGAGCATCTCCTTTCTCAACTTTTTTACCTTCAATGGCTGATACAGAAATTACAGTTCCGGGAAGCGGAGCGATAAGATCTCCCTGATTTCCTGAAACAAGATCATCCTTCACTTCCGGTTTTGCAGGTACAATTGACACCTGATACCCTTCAATGATTGCCTCAATTCCTTGATGGATTCCCTCAGTAGCTGAAAGTAACTGGATATATGCTTCCTGACCATCAGACCTAGCTCTGAAAAGATCATTTGTAACTCGTACTATGGCGTATTCCTTGGAAAACGGAATATACGCCGAAGCCTGAACACGTTCCCTGGTATCAAACTGAGGTATGACTATTTCAAGAAGCGGAAGAAACTGGAACTCTCTGGGTCGAATTCCTTTAGAGTAAGGATCGGAAGTTGGTTGTAGAATACCAGAATATACATACGCATAAAAAAAGGCAGCAAGAGAACCAAGCATTTCTTCATGCTGAGAGATTGTCCATTTTTTCTGAAATTCCCCGACGCTGGATATGTAGCAAGTACTGAAAGATTTAAAAGAAGCAAGCAGACGGATAAGAAAACCAGTTGATGCGGGAACTCCAGCTAATTTCATCGTTCTAAGAGCTCGTATCAACTTTATTTTTGTGTCTTCAAACGTATCCCCTTTAACTATCACTTTACAAAGAAGGGAGTCAAAATCATTTGTTACTTTACTGGATACATCAATTCCACTATCAACCCGAACATCTTCGGGAGTGGCATAATGAGTAATAGATCCTGTGGCTGGTCTTCCATCATCTTCAGGAACTTCGGCACAGACCCGTGCCTGAATTGCAACTCCATTACAGACAATACTATCCTGTGAGGGAAGATGTTTTCCTTCAATTACATCAAGTTGCAGTCTGACCAAATCTACCCCGGTAATTTCTTCTGTTATGGTATGCTCTACCTGGAGTCGGGGATTACACTCCATAAAATAGAATGTTTTTTCTTTTGGGTAATACAGAAATTCTACAGTTGCAAGACTGACAAGATTTGCTCCTTTAGCAAGTACTACAGCAGCTTCCCGCATATCCTGAAGCACTGAAGCGGGAACTCCTTCTGCAGGGGCTACTTCTATAATTTTTTGAAATCTTCTCTGAAGCGAACAATCTCTTTCAAAAAGATGAATTACCGCACCATAAGTGTCACCACACACTTGAACTTCTATATGCCGGGCTGGTTCTATAAATTTTTCAATGAACAAGGTTCCATCACCAAAAGCCCGAAGCGCTTCATCACGGGAAGAAGAAAGAGCACTGGGGAGTTCCTCTTTCTTATGTACTATTCTCATTCCTCTTCCCCCACCACCTGCACCAGCTTTAATCAAAATGGGGTATTCAATTTCTTCAAAAAGCTTCTTTGTCTTAGCATCCAGCTCTGAAAGTTCCCCTCGATATCCGGGAACTACCGGAACAGATAATTTCTCAGCAAGTTCTTTTGCCTTTACTTTATTACCCAAAAGATCAAGTGCTTTTGGAGAAGGTCCTATAAATGTGATTCCGGCAGATGCCAGAGCTTTGGCAAATCTGGAAGATTCACTTAAAAATCCATACCCTGGATGTAAAAGATCTGCTGCATGTTTTTTTGCAAGTGAAATAATTGCTTTTTCGGAAAGAAATGTTTCCTGAACTGTTTCTTCATCAAAAAAAGCAACCTCATCCATAGAAGAAAGGTACAAATCCTGTGCATCCTTTTCTCGTGCCATCCCGATACAAAAATACCCGTACTCACGAGCAGTACGGGCAATCCGGATTGCAATCTCTCCCCGATTCGCTATAAGAAGACGTTTTTTCATTGGTACTGAGTTTCCCCCTTCCTACATCCTGAATACACCAAACTGAGTGGAACTATCAGAATCGAAATGCGTAGCTGCAAAAGAAAGTGCCAATTGTGCACGAGTTCCGGCAGGGTCAATTACTCCATCATCCCAGAGCTGACTTGTTGCATACCAGGCACTACCTTCGGCATCATAACGGGCTTCAGTCTCTTTCATAAGAGTATCCAGTTCAGTTTTTGAAACCTTTTGTTTTCCGGAACGTTTTATTTCGGCAAGCACATGAGCTGCCTGCGAGCCTCCCATTACAGAGATTTTTGAGTGAGGCCAGGTGAACAGAAATTTTGGGTCATAAGCACGACCACACATGCCATAATTACCGGCACCAAATGAGCCACCGATAAACAAGGTAAACTTGGGAACAGAACAACTTGCAACTGCCGTCACCATTTTTGCTCCGTCTTTTGCAATCCCTCCATGTTCATATTCCTTTCCAACCATAAACCCTGCGATGTTCTGGAGAAATAAAAGCGGGATTCTTCTTTGCTCGCAGAGTGAAATAAAATGGGTGGCTTTTAAAGCGGATTCGCTAAAGAGGATTCCATTACTTGCTATAATTCCTACAAGAAATCCTGATATGTATGCAAAGCCACATACAATAGTTTGAGCATATGTTTCCTTAAATTCTTCAAAGCGGGATTCATCCACGATTCTTGCAATTACTTCCTTGACTGGAAGAGGTTTTTTCAGATCCAGGTCAAGTATTCCGTATAACTCGTGTGGGTCACAGAGCGGTTGAGTGCTTTTTTGAAAAGGGCTAAGAGGGATTCTTTTTTGCTGAGACGGATTATCAAGACAGGCGATAAGTGAGCGTACTCGAATCAGTGCATCTTCTTCCGAGTTTTCCAGATAGTCTGCTACACCACTTATCCTGGCATGAACATCTGCTCCACCCAATTCTTCTGCCGTTACTACTTCCCCGGTCGCAGCTTTCACTAAGGGAGGTCCGCCAAGAAAAATAGTACTGTTTCCTCGTACCATTATCACTTGCTCACTCATTGCGGGAAGGTATGCACCTCCGGCTGTGCAGGAACCAAGCACGCACGCAATTTGAGGAATCCTTCTTGCGCTCAGTTGTGCCTGTAAATAAAAAATCCTGCCAAAATGATTTCTGTCAGGGAATATCTGGGATTGTAAGGGAAGAAATGCTCCTCCACTATCCACGAGACAGATAACTGGTAGCCTGTTTTCAAGTGCTACTTCCAGGGCTCGAATATGTTTCTTAACAGACAGGGGAAGATACGATCCTCCCTTCACTGATGGGATATTTGCAATGACCATGCAAAGCTGACCAGAAACCTTTGCTATAGTAGCATATACACCAGCTCCCGGAGGGACTCCGTCATAACACTCAAGCCCTGCAAGAAGCCCGATTTCAAGCATGCTGCTATCAGGATCAATGATACGGGTGATTCTCTCTGCAAGTGAGTATTTACCTGATTCCCCCAGCCTCTTTAATGCCTGGGGAGTTTCAGGATTCCTTGCCTGAAGCTGATATTGTTTCAGAGTTTCTATCAGCTCAAGATATTTTTTTCTTCTTTCCTGATACTCTTTGGATGTGATTTTTATTTGTGACTGAATCTTCTTCATGCGCTATGGTAAGGGTATTATAATTATTTGTACAACTCTACGTGAGCCACTCTATTGCCGCAATATTTTGGTAATCACATAATTAACTTAAAACAGATTCGAAAGAAAAATCAATTATGAGAAAATTACTCATTGAATCACTTGGGGCATTTTACCTTACTCTTGCAGCGGGGCTTTCATATCTCATGATCAGAAATAACAGCTATGCACCTTTATGTATTGGTGGAACAGTCATGGTTCTCACCTACATGGGACACAGAATTTCTGGTGGACATTTTAACCCTGCAATTTCACTGGCTGCATGTGTTCGTGGGAAACTCCCTCTTTTACATCTCCCTAACTACATACTGGCACAATTTCTCGGAGCAAGCCTTGCGTTCTTCCCTATTTCATTCCTGACTCTAAACCAGTCAATGCCTCTTGGCTTTACTCACACTCCACAAATCTTTCTTGCTGAGTTCCTCTTCACTATTTTTCTTTGCATGGCATTTCTTTTGTTTTCTTCTTCAGAGAAAAAAGAAGAAAAACCTTTTCTTGGTCTGGTGATTGGAATGGCATACGCCATTCCAATTGTCCTCGTAGGAGATATCTCAAAAGCAATACTAAATCCCGTACTGGGCTTTTCATATATGGTATTCAGAATCATCCCGACCTCACTAGTCCCGGTCTACCTCTCCGCCCACATCCTCGCCGCACTAATAGCAGGACTAACCGTCCGGTTTTTGGAAGAGAAGTCAGGATAATTAACACACCCCTAATACAATGGACGAGGCTCAAGTATTATACTTCCGCCTATTACATGAGCTAAAACTATTTCAGCGCCTTTGATTGCATTTCCAATGTCCATGGTTCCTGCACCGTGTTTTGCTTCTGAGACTTCAGCATGATTCTGATCTAACTGAGAAGCTCTGTGTGAAAGCTTATAGAGAAACTCTGCTTCCAGTTTGCTGATTTTGCCTGCTTCCTGAGTGGCGATCAGTGCCGCTTTCAGCGCTTGTGTGGGAGTCATTTTAGATCGGTCTTGTTCGCCAAGCTTACTGAGAAAATACTGCTCTGCATCTTCACTCTTTTGATACAATTGATACGCAATAACACCCGCCTGTAAATCTGCTTCATTAATATGCCCGATACTGGTATGCCCTGATAAAATTTTTGGCATTCTCTCTGCAAAGCTTTCCATTGTGCGTGTTGCCACGGGAGGGCTTGAGTTTACCGGGGTTTGTGGTTTGGCAGAAGCCTGAGGTAGTAAGCCTTTGAATGATTCCACTATTGATGAAACCATTTCCTTGATCTGGCTCATATACTGCTGCATCATTTCCTTAAAGGAGTTCATAAATGAAGTAAACATATCAACCATCCCTTTTTCAAAAGAGAATTTATTATTCTCCGAAAGGCTGGAATCTGTCGGTTCAGTATTCACCGCAGGCATACTGCATATGGAGGCTTCAAGCGGTTTTCCGTGAGTCAATACTCCGCAATCTTCTTTACGTTGCGAGGACTCTGACACGGTAGAATCCTGCGTAAGAACTTTTTGTTCTTCAGTCTGCGTTTTATTTGTTTGAGGTGCAGAATATGTGGTCTCGTTTTTATTAATATTAATTTGTACGTTCATAACCCAAACATCCCCTATTTCTTTCTTTGATAGTAAAAATCTCTTCTTATGAATGCTATACATTTCACAGCACTCACTCTTGCTTCTTCTGGTTATCGCTTTTTTAAAAAGGAAGTTGCAGGGGGAGATAAGAATCTGCGTTTATCCGCGTCCATCTGCGGTTAAATCTAAAAAATACAGGCGCTTATAAAACCTTTCCTTTTTTTTGGTGATTCCCTGACACTGCCAAGAATGGACTTTTCATTGACACAGGTGCCGTATGTGTATACAATGTGTATATGAGAACAAATATTGACATAGACAACGAACTTCTTGAAGAAGCGAAGAAGCTTACTAATATTCACGTTAAAAAAGAATTAATACATGAGGCATTGAGAGCCCTGATTGCCTTTTCAAAAAGAAAACCTTTAAGTGAAATAAGGGGTAAAGTCAGTTTCTCACCTGATTACAACTATAAATCAGTACGATCTGGCAAATAAACTAATAATGTTGATAGTTGATACATCCGTTCTGATTTCTTACCTACAGGCATCAAACAATAATCAATCCAGATACCTCCTCGAAACAGAATCCAGAAAAATCCCTTTTGCTATTCCCAACATTTGCCTTCAGGAAGTTCTTCAGGGAGCTAGGGATGATAAATCCTGGAAAATTTTAAAAAATTATTTATCTTCTCAAATTATAATTTCACCGAAGAACCTTGTTTCTTCTTTTCAGGAAGCTGCCCGAATATTTTATGATTGTCGGAAAAAAGGTCTAACCATCAGAAGTGCTAACGATTGTTTGATTGCTCAAATGGTACTTGAAAACAAAGGGGTTCTCTTACATAACGATAAAGACTTCGTTTCAATAGCAAAAATCCGCCCACTTAAATTCCCAGATTTCTAAATCTTCTCTGACCAAAGATACATATCCTCTTTTGGTGATACTGTTATGTGAAAAGTCAAATCTGAAATAAACGTGTTTGTCCCG